>NZ_JAPFPY010000099.1 GCF_026240945.1 Mycolicibacterium sp. J2 | reverse complement strand
CTAATCCTTCGGGAGCGGAAAGTCGCCGGCTGCGTGGGACCTTCTCTGGTAGTAGTCAAGCGATGGGGTGACGCAGGAAGGTAGCCATACCAGTCAGTGGTAATACTGGGGTAAGCCTGTAGGGAGTTGGATAGGTAAATCCGTCCAGCGCGTATCCTGAGAGGTGATGCATAGCCGATTGAGGCGAATTTGGTGATCCTATGCTGCCGAGAAAAGCCTCTAGCGAGCTCACACACGGCCCGTACCCCAAACCAACACAGGTGGTCAGGTAGAGAATACTAAGGCGTACGAGTGAACTAT
>NZ_JAPFPY010000098.1 GCF_026240945.1 Mycolicibacterium sp. J2 | reverse complement strand
TCCAATGACTCCCACTCCACGCACCGGCAAGACCACCACGGCCGAGGAATCGCCATCGGCGGCGGCGAGCCGTTATCAGCAGCTGCGCTCGCACCTGGCCGAACTCAAACTGGTGGCGGCCGCCGAAGCACTCCCCGCGGTGCTCGACCAGGCCACCGCCGAAGGGCTGTCGCTGACCGTCGCGTTGGAGCGACTGCTGGCCGTGGAGGTCGAGGCCTCCACCGCCCGTCGGTTGGCGGGCCGGCTGCGGTTCGCCTGCCTGCCCATCCCGGCCACCCTCGATGACTTCGACGTCGACGCC
>NZ_JAPFPY010000097.1 GCF_026240945.1 Mycolicibacterium sp. J2 | reverse complement strand
AGTTCACTCGTACGCCTTAGTATTCTCTACCTGACCACCTGTGTTGGTTTGGGGTACGGGCCGTGTGTGAGCTCGCTAGAGGCTTTTCTCGGCAGCATAGGATCACCAAATTCGCCTCAATCGGCTATGCATCACCTCTCAGGATACGTGCTGGACGGATTTACCTATCCAACTCCCTACAGGCTTACCCCAGTATTACCACTGACTGGTATGGCTACCTTCCTGCGTCACCCCATCGCTTGACTACTACCAGAGAAGGTCCCACGCAGCCGGCGACTTTCCGCTCCCGAAG
>NZ_JAPFPY010000096.1 GCF_026240945.1 Mycolicibacterium sp. J2 | reverse complement strand
CGGCCAGGGTGCGCCACCAGCGTTGCGCGGCGGTGTGATTGACCTTCTCCACCACGCCCTTGCGGTTGCCGCGCCGTGCCGGGCAGATCGCCACCGCCACGCCGTAGTGCTTGGCCACCCCGGCGAACGACGCGGTCACCCGACCCGGGCCGGGGTCACACACCGTAGCCATCCGATCAAAGCGCCACACCCTGGTCAGCCCGCCCAGGCCGCGGGTGACACGGTCCAAGCCGGCGACCAGATGCGGCTGATCCTCGCTCGGCGCCAGATAGCCGCGCCACTTCCCGGAATGCGAGAG
>NZ_JAPFPY010000095.1 GCF_026240945.1 Mycolicibacterium sp. J2 | reverse complement strand
CGCGTACTCAACCTGGCCGACCTCCGGATCGACCGAGGCGACATGGACGTCCTCGACGCCGAAGAAAACATCATCGGCACAGCACCGGCCCCCATCGCGCTGGTCTCCGACAACGGGCCCTGCTACCGCGGGAAAGACTTCCAAACCCTCTTCGCCGGCCACGACCCCCTCCTGTGACCGCGCTCACTGAAATTCCCCACTGACGCTCATCGAAATTCCCCACCCGTGTGGCTCCGCCGAGAAGGGCGGGCCTCCCTCGAAGCTGCTGGTGTCTGACGCCAGTTGCTCCATCGAAGGAGGCCCGCTTTC
>NZ_JAPFPY010000094.1 GCF_026240945.1 Mycolicibacterium sp. J2 | reverse complement strand
TGGCTGGTCCGCTACAACCTGAAACGCAGGCACTCCCGCTGCCGCTATTCCAGCCCGGCCAGCTACGAAAACACCCACACAACCGCTACGCTGCCAGAAGCTGCTTAATCCAAATCCCGTGTCCACCATCCGGGGTCAAGGCCCGTGTACCCAACCCTCGATCAGGCCAAAGCAGCGCTTCATAGTAGGGTCGACTGGCGTGTTCCCGGTGAACGAGTCCAGCGCGTTCTAGAGTCCTGTAGCCCGATGGTGGGCGAGAAGGGACGATGAACGTATGGCTGGTCGGAAGCGGAACTCCGCAGAAGACATCGTGCGCAAACTGCGCCGCGCGGACGAACTGGC
>NZ_JAPFPY010000093.1 GCF_026240945.1 Mycolicibacterium sp. J2 | reverse complement strand
GTGATCGGCCACCTTCGGGAGCTTGCCGGCCAGCGCGTCGATGATCCGGTCGTATTGGGCGGCAACTGATTCGGTGTCGGGTTGATCGAACACCGAGTGCAGCAGGGTGCGCACCCACGGCCACGAGGCTTTCGGCGTGATCGCCATCAGGTTGGTGGTGTAGTGCGTTCGGCAGCGCTGCCAGGTTGCGCCGGGCAGGGTGGCGCCGATCGCGGCCACCAGGCCGGCGTGGGCGTCGCTGGTGACGAGCTTGACCCCGGTC
This sequence comes from Mycolicibacterium sp. J2, assembly GCF_026240945.1. Taxonomy (GTDB): domain Bacteria; phylum Actinomycetota; class Actinomycetes; order Mycobacteriales; family Mycobacteriaceae; genus Mycobacterium. Next base: position 789 of record NZ_JAPFPY010000093.1, on the reverse strand, counting down.
AGGCCGCGGGCGGTCAGCGACCGCCAAAACGTCAGCCAGCCGGCACCGTCCTCGGCGGTGGTGACGTCGACACCGAGGATCTCCCGGTAGCCCTCGGCGTTCACCCCGACCGCGATCAGGGCGTGCACGTTGACCACCCGGCCGCCTTCGCGGACCTTGAGCACCAGGGCATCGGCGGCCACGAACGTGTACGGGCCTGCGTTCAGCGGCCGGGTCCGGAAGGCCTCGACGGCAGCGTCGAGTTCCTTGGCCATCACCGACACCTGCGACTTCGACAGGCTGGTGATGCCCAGTGTCTCGACGAGCTTGTCCATCCGCCGTGTCGAGACCCCGAGCAGGTAGCAGGTGGCGACCACGGTGGTCAGGGCCCGCTCGGCGCGTTTGCGGCGTTCCAGCAGCCAGTCCGGGAAGTAGGATCCGTGCCGCAGCTTGGGGATCGCGAGATCCAATGTGCCTGCGCGGGTGTCGAATTGGCGGTGTCGGTAGCCGTTGCGGGAGTTGGTGCGCTGCGGCGAACGCTCGCCGTATCCGCCGCCGCACAGGGCGTCGGCTTCGGCGCCCATCAGGGTGTGGATGAACGTGGCGAGCAACTCGCGCAGCACATCGGGATGGGCGGTGGTGAGTCGTTCGGCCAACACGGTCGGCAGGTCGATATTGTGGGCAGCGGTCATCGCGTGTGTTCTTTCTTTGCTCGAGTGACTTTGGTCGGTCCCTCGAAGAATCACGCGATGACCTTCAATCACTCGGCTACGACACGCCGGTACCGCTGATCAGGTCCGACTCGTACAC
>NZ_JAPFPY010000092.1 GCF_026240945.1 Mycolicibacterium sp. J2 | reverse complement strand
TTCTCGACCGATGTGTCGGGTGCCAATGGCGCGGTCGCGGTGTCGAATGCGCACGGCACGGTGACCGGTGCTGCCGGTGGTGTGCTGCTGCGTCCGTTCGCTCGGTTGATCGCCAAGGAGGGTGACTCGGTCACCACCTACGGCGAGCCCTGGAACATGAACTGACGTTTCGGCGATAAACGGCGCGGGGGTGCCGTCTGGGCTTCGGCCCGGACGGCACCACCTGTGTATTAGGCCACCACACACTAGGGAGAACCATGAAGGCATTCAGTCGGGTGCTGCTTGCGATGGTGGCGGCTTTTGCCGCCCTGTTCGTGGGTACGGGCACTTCTCACGCAGGTCTGGACAACGAGCTGAGCCTCGTGGACGGCAAGGACCGGACCCTGACCATTCAGCAGTGGGACACGTTCCTCAATGGCGTGTTCCCGTTGGACCG
>NZ_JAPFPY010000091.1 GCF_026240945.1 Mycolicibacterium sp. J2 | reverse complement strand
ACCACAGAACCCCCAGAAAAACCAGAGGAACCCCAGCCGGAGCCTTCTTGTATGCGAGATGCTCGCAACCACTATCCACAAATCAAACACCACACCCCACCACCAAAGCAGGGCGACAACAGCAACCGTCCACACCAGGAAAAACCCGATACTCGCGGCCGGCAACCCCCTCCTCGTAAGGCGCGGGTCCCGCAGGGCCTGTTGTCTCAAAGCCCAATAGTGTGCCTGGCAGTTCCATCAACGTTTGTTGTTGCACCAGACCCGCCTCCACTACAGAGGTCGAGCCATCCAACGAATCGCCTGACACTCAGCTGATCCCGCAATTTACGGGGCCGGCGCAGGTCTCGTGGTGCTCCTTAGAAAGGAGGTGATCCAGCCGCACCTTCCGGTACGGCTACCTTGTTACGACTTCGTCCCAATCGCCGATCCCACCTTCGACGGCTCCCTCC
>NZ_JAPFPY010000090.1 GCF_026240945.1 Mycolicibacterium sp. J2 | reverse complement strand
GGGAGGGAGCCGTCGAAGGTGGGATCGGCGATTGGGACGAAGTCGTAACAAGGTAGCCGTACCGGAAGGTGCGGCTGGATCACCTCCTTTCTAAGGAGCACCACGAGACCTGCGCCGGCCCCGTAAATTGCGGGATCAGCTGAGTGGCAGGCGATTCGTTGGATGGCTCGACCTCTGTAGTGGAGGCGGGTCTGGTGCAACAACAAACATTTTGGCGCTTTCCCTTTGTGGGGGGGTGCTGGCTGCCAGGCACACTATTGGGCTTTGAGACAACAGGCCCTGCGGGACCCGCGCCTTACGAGGAGGGGGTTGCCGGCCGCGAGTACCGGGTTTTTCCTGGTGTGGACGGTTGCTGTTGTCGCCCTGCTTTGGTGGTGGGGTGTGGTGTTTGATTTGTGGATAGTGGTTGCGAGCATCTCGCATACAAGAAGGCTCCGGCTGGGGTTCCTCTGGTTTTTCTGGGGGTTCTGT
>NZ_JAPFPY010000009.1 GCF_026240945.1 Mycolicibacterium sp. J2 | reverse complement strand
TGGTACGCCGTGCTGGACGGCGAGATCTGGTTCGAGACCAAGGCCAAATCGCAGAAGGCGGTGAACCTACGCCGCGATCCGACCATCACCGTGATGATCGAGGACGGTCTGACCTACAACACGCTGCGCGGGGTGTCCATCGACGGCACCGCCGAGATCGTCGACGACCCGGAAACCAGCCTTCGCGTCGGCATCAGCGTGTGGGAGCGCTACACCGGTCCGTACACCGACGAGATGAAACCCTTTGTGGACCAGATGATGAACAACCGCATCTGTGTGCGGGTGCGCGAGTCGCGGCGGCGCAGCTGGGATCACCGCAAGCTGGGTATGCCGGACATGCCGATCAGCGGGAGCACCGCGCAGTATCTGGCCTGACGGTCAGGGGTGCTTCGCCACGTAGTTGGTGACCATCGAGCAATACGACTCGATCTGCAGTCCCGCCGCACGGGTGGCCGCCACGGTCTCGGCGACCAACTGGGTGCCCAGTCCGCGGCCGCCGTAGGCGGGATCGATCTCGGTGTGGGTGAACACCCGCACCCCGTCGCGGTCGTGAAAGTCGATGAGCCCGACCTGGCGACCGTCCAGCGTGATGGTGAACCGATTGTGGCCGGGCGTCACTTGTGCTTCAGCGCTCACGAGGTTTGAGCCTAATCCCCGGAAGCACGGGCGCGGGGAGCCGACCGACCGCACCGCGGTAACCCTGGACCGCGCCGAAACGGTCGTCGGCGGACTGCCAGGCCTCCCGGTAGGCGACGATGTCCTCGTGGCTGCGGCCGACGAAGTTCCACCACATCACCAGCCGCTCGGGAAACGGCGGACCGCCGAGCAGGATGAGACGTGCGGGCACGTCACCGCGATTGACGATCTCCAGGTGATCACAGCCCGGCGGTTGATAGGCGAGATCGGCGACGGCCAAGGGGATGCCGCCCACCTCGACATCGCCCCGGTCCAGCAGGGCACCGTGTTCGAATGTGGGGTCGACGTCGAGCACGAGGGTCGCCCCTGGTGCCATGTCGAGCTGGGCGCCGAGCAGCGCGGTGAAGGTGCGCACGGGGGAGCGTTGCCCGCCGAGAGCGCCGAGGAACACTCGCACCGTCGCGCCGTCGAGCGCCACCGCCGGGGGTGCGTAGTGCGCGAAATCGCGGCCTCCGTCGCGGGCGGACTCCGGCAGTGCCACCCAGAGCTGCACACCGTGCAGCACGGTGGTGGCCGGGGTCGACACCTCGGAATGGCAGATGCCCGCGCCTGCCGTCATCAGATTGAGTTCGCCCGGCCGCACCATGGCGTGCACCCCGGCGCTGTCGCGATGCTCGATCTCGCCACTGAAAAGCCAACTGACGGTTTGTAATCCGGTGTGCGGGTGCGGCGGGACATCCATCCCCGGGCCACCGCGCACATCCTGGGGTCCGTAATGGTCGGCGAAACACCAGGCGCCCACCATGGAGCGTTCCTTGGCGGGCAGGGTGCGACGCACCAGCATGGCCCGCGGACCGCCCAACGGGACTTCACGAGCATGCAGCACTCCGGTGAAACGCGATGGGCCGCAGTCTAGTTCACGCGGGGCGGCGTCGGTGTTGCTCACGGGACAACACTAGCCCCGGCGTGCGCCGGGGCTGAGAGGTTTGGGGACGGCACCGGCATGTCGCCTCTCGGCAAGTGGTCGCTCGAAGCGACGGTTGTGGTGTGGTACCCGGGGCATGACCGGCGCCGTCGGAGTGTTCAACGGCATCGCCCCGCCGACTATTCCGGGTGGGTCGTGGTGAGCAGCATCACCGGGACGAGACCTCGGTCAGCAGTGGCGGGGCCGATAAAATTACCGCCAAGTAACCAACGAGGGTCAGGGCATATGGGTCGATCGATGATCGCGGCTGCGGTCGGCGTGGGCGCCGCGCTGACCATGCTGACCGCCGGCGTCGCCGCAGCCGACGCCACCGTCATGCCGTTCACCAGCACGGTGCGCGCCTGTGACTACACGCCCGCCGAACGTACCTGGGCGACCGGTTATGCCCGACCGCTGGCGCACCTGCACACCGAGGGTGACACGTTGGTCGTCGACGTCGAATTGCTCACCGCCCGCCCCGACGCCCAGTACTTCGTTCGGGTGTTCCAGATGCCGCGTGCCTCCAACGACTGCGCCGTCGTGCCGGTGCCGCTGCACACCGACGGTGCCGGCAATGCGAGCGCGAGCATCCGCTCGGCCATCGAGCCCGGCGCCACGGGGGCCTGGGTTTCCATCGAACGACCCAGTGACCGTTCACAGCAGCCGGCCGAGGCTTACACCTCGGACTTCATCGCCAAAATCTGAACGGCCAAAATCTGAACGGCCAAAATCTGAACAGCCAAGGCTGAACGCCGAACCCAGGCCGAGGAGGCCGCTCCCGCTACCGGCCCCTCGATACGGCAGCGGGAGCGACCGGTCTCAGGCCGACTCGAGATAGAGCCGGCGGGCGCGGACGGGATAGCCGTTGCGTTCGGCGAGCGAGCGCAGCTGCCGCAGGGCGAAGGTGCGGCCCCGTCCACTTTCCGGGATGACGATGCCGGCCCATAGCCCTTCGGCGCGCGGCAGTTCGCAGGCTTCTCTGGCGCAGGCCCAGCGGCGCGGGCACATCCGGCAGATGGCCTTGGCATCTTCGTCGGCCGCCGAGGTCCAGCGGTCAGGGTCCCGGGTGCAGTCGCCGACGGGCAGCCCGTCCGCTCCGATTGCGTTCATGGTGTCTCCTCTGTCGGCGGCGCGTCTGCCGCGATGGAGATGAATGTAGAGCACTAACCGTAGCGATGCAACAGTTTGACGTCCGTCGAGTGGCGCGGCGCCGGGGACTTGACAGTTTTACCTGGCATTTTTCGGAGGTCAGCGCCGCTAAGGCTGCCGTAAACGGTGCACCGCTACGGTTTGTGGTGCTGCGGTAAGTGTGGATTCGTAGCGGTTAGCTATAGCGATGCCGTGGTTTCGCTACTATTGCGGCACCGAAGCAGGTCTAGGGAGGTCTTACGCGTGGTCGAGCCCGGCCTTGGCGATGACCCGGGCATGGCGCGTGCGGGCGCCGCCGCGGCCGCGCGGCGACGCGAACTCAATGTCAGCCAGCGCAGCCTGGCGGCCGATGGCGTCATCAACGCCGGTGCCCTGATCGCCTTCGAGAAGGGACGCAGCTGGCCGCGGGAATCGACCAGGGCGAAGCTCGAGGCGGTGCTGAAGTGGCCGCCGGGAACCATCGAGCGCCTGCGCCGCGGGGATGCCGTCGAATCTGCCCCGGAGCGCCGCGCCACTGCCGACGAGGTCCCGCTGATCGCGCAGGCCGTCGTCGCGGCGGCGAACACGTTCGGCTCCACGATCGAGGCGCTGCCGGCCACCGACCATCCGGATTTCGTGCCGCGGGCCACCGGCGTGCTGGCGGATCTGCGTCAGCTCGAGGCGGTGGCCGCTCGCGCTGCCCGCATCCAGGTGACGCCGCCGCTGATCCGGGCGCTGGGCACGGTGCGCAGCCTGATGGACGACCTCACGATGCGGGCGGCGTCCGCCTCGAACGCCACGCTGGGGCAGCGGCTATACGCCACCCGTAGGCGATCGAACCTCACCATCGCCGAGACCGCGCAAGCGGCCGGTGTATCCGAGGACGTCGTCGCCCGGATCGAGGCCGAGCAACCGGTGCCGGGCGATGATGCCGCCGCGGTGCAACAGCTTGTCGCGGCGATCGACGGGGACTGACCGCCGGTCAGAAACGCTCGCGATGACGGTCGTCGGTGCGGGGGAAGTGCGCGGCCAGCGCGGCGGCGATCTCGACGAACTTGCGGCGGGTCTGCGGCGCCATCTCCCGGGTCCCGGAGATCACGCCCCCGGGTCGGATCCGGCCGTCGAACGGCACCTCCACCACGGCCTGCCCCTGTCCGGCGAACTGTTGGGCGAGGATCGTGCGGGTGCGCTTGTCCGCGTGCCCGTCGGAGTCGTTGAGCACGACGACAGTGCGTTGCAACAGCCCGGTCAGCCCGCGACTGGCCAGCCAGTCCATGGTCTGCCCGGCGGCCGCCGCGCCGTCGACCCATGGCGAGGACACCACGATCAGGGCGTCCAGATCCCGCAGCACCTCCTGGGTGACCGGGGAATCCATGGTGGAACTGCAATCCACGATCGAGATGGAGAAATACCGGTCCAGCCGCGAGGTGGCCTCCCGGTAGATGGCCGGGTCCAGAATGCGCCGGCGGGCCGGGCTGGACTCGCCCGCCAGCACGAACAATCCGGCGGCGTTGTTGCCCACCCGGTTGCGGATGTCGGCAAAGGTATCCAGATGCTGGTCGGCGGCCAGCTCCCAGTAGGAGCCGACGGCCCGCGGGTCCACCCGGGCGCCCAGTTTGCCGAATGCGGTGTCGGCGTCGATGGCCACCACCCGGTCATCGGGCCGCAGTTCGGCGAAAACCGAACCGACACTTGCCGATACGGTCGTCTTACCGACACCGCCCTTGCCCATCACGCCGATCTTGTAATGCCCGCGTAGTACCCCGCGGATGCCGGCCTCGAGCTCGGCCGCTCGGATCTCCTCGGGAGACGGCCCCGGATTGACCAGTCCGAAGGTGAGCCGGTACACCATGCGACGCCAGCCGCTCGTCGGTGGTGCCGGTCGATCCGGGATCAGCTCTCGGACGGGGATGCGGTCGGCATAGGACTGAGGGCCCGGCGGCGGCCAGGACGGGCCCGGGTGCGCATGGCCGGGCTGTGCCGGTTGATGGACCCGGGGCTCGGCCGGTCGTGGCGGCGGAGGTGGTGCCGGCTGCGGGGGCCACACGTGGCGCACCGCGGCGATCGGCCCGGTGTCACCGAGGGCGTCGCCGCGGTGGTGCTGGGCCGGTGGCTGCGGTGGAACGAAATCGACCGGCGGGCGTGCGGGCACGGGGGCGGCCGGCAGCTGCGCCGCTGTGGTGGGCGGCTCGGCATCGGCTTCCTGCGGCCCGGTCCAACCGAGCTCCTGACGCAAGGCGTCGTCGCAGTCGCTCACCGCGGTCCTCCTCTTGAGCAGTCGTGAGCACCAGTATCAACCACGGGCCCCGGCCGACCGGGTGGGCGTACCCGGCCAGCAAACGACCTGCCGGCGACCGGTAGTGCCCTGTGCGGCGTTCGCGGCGCGGCTGTGATGCTCGGCAAGTCCGTGGCGAAACGATCGCCACAGTGCGCTGTGCAGGGGTGATGCGGTGAATCGCACTCAGAAATTGGTGCACTGGAGGGTGCGGTTGCGCTGTTATGGTCGATTTCGGCGGCGGGGTCAGCCGCCGAATCACGGTGGACCGGAATGAGGTTGGCAAAGTGAGATTCGGGCGCGCCGAACGGTCGGGGGGTGCACGATGAGCAAGCGCCCATCGCCGCCCGCGCCGTCGCGGGCCGGGGAGAGAACCGAGGACCTGCTCGAGGCGGCCAGCTCCGCCATCCTCGTCGGCGGCCAACGGTTACTCGAGCAGATGCTCCACACCCTGGGCGACGGCACCCCGGAGGATGGGGAGGCGTTCGGCATGGCCGGCAAGCAGTTCCGGGCCGTCGGCACCGAACTGGGTGCCGCGGTACCGGCGGGCGACTGGACCGGCACGGGTTCGGACGCGTACGCGCAGCAGAACGCCGATCAGCGGGGCCGGACGGGATCCATCGCCGATACCGATCACGAGGTACACCGGGTGCTGGCCGGTGAGGCGTATCAGGTGACGTTTCACCGCAAGCAGATCGTCGAGCTCTACAACTGGCTGGGTGAGCTGTCGCGATACACCGAATGGCTGGGATTGATGCCGCGGTACGGGGAGGCGGCCAAGGTGGTCGTCGAATTCGCCGCGGTCCAGACGGCCCTGACATCGGCCCAATGCGAACTGAAGAACATGCGCGCGGAGGCCGCCGCGAACGCGATGAGGCTACGTGCCCTGGTCGACCGATATCAGGCCATTGCCGCCACGGCGCTCCTGCCCGACGGGGAGTTCGAGGGCGGACCCGGACCCGGAAGCCCGGTATACGACGAGGCGGACTTCGACGGTATGGGCGGCATGCTCGGTGCGCCGGCACCGCAGCGGTCGGCCGGTGGGCTCGCCCACGTCGGAACCGACGGCGCGTCGACTGCCGAAGGTTCGGACCGGGGCCCCGAAGCGCTCGAGGACACCGGAGACAGCCGGGCCGCCGCCGGGACGGACGCGCAGCGGGATCAGCCGAATCCGGCGGCCGGATTGGTGGGTCTGGCCGGGGTCGCGGGCGTGGTGCCCGCGCTGGCGGCCGCTATGACGGCGCCCTTGACCGCCCTGGTTGCGCCCGCGGGCGGCGCGGTGGCCGCGGTCGTCGCAGCCGTCGCGCAGGGCGCCGCGGCCGACCCGGAACCCGAAAATGCCGGCGACGACGAGGCCGAGCCGACCGAGCCGGCGGCCCTTGACTCCGCCATGCCGCAGCAGGTGATCGATTCGGCTGCCGAAGACAGTGGTACGGGTGGCTCCCGCACGGCTACGGTGAACGCGGACGATACGCGCGTACCGGACGCGGCCGCGCGACCGTCCGCCATGGGGAGGTAGGGAACGTGTCCGATGATCTGCACGTCGTGAGCGCGCGGCTGCACGCGCTGGCCAGCGCCCAGCAGCAGGCCGCCCACCAACTCACCACGGCCACCGAACTGCCCGAGTCGACGACACCCGCGGTGGCCGTCACCCACGGCCCCGCCGCGTCGGCGACCGCGGGCGCGCTGGCCGCCGTGCAGGCCGTCCGCGCCGAAGCCGGACTGCGGATGGCGGCCGTCTCGGACGACATGGGCCATCGGCTGCGTGACGCCGCTGCCCGGTACGACCACACCGACCAGACATCGGCCGTCGTCTTCGAACAGTCGATGCCGGGGGCGCGGTGATGACCGGCCCGTATTCGCTGCACGGTGAACCAACCCATTACGACGATGTGGTCGCCGTCGAGGTCACCATCGACGGCATGCTGGTGATCGCCGACCGGCTCAATCTGATGGACTTCCCGATCGCGCTCGGCATCCGGCCGAACATTCCGCAGCCGGAGCTGCGCGACATCGTCTGGGAGCAGGTCGCGCGGGATCTCACCGCCCAGGGCATCCTCGACGTGTTCGGCGCGCCGCACCCGGAGGTGGCGGCGATGACCGACACCCTGGCCCGCCCCGATCGCATCCTGGAGGGCCGGTGGTGGCGACGCGATGTCGGTGAGAAGATGGTCCGATTCGTGGTGTGTCGCAAGCTCTTCCATTCCGCCGGCCCAGCCGACGGTGAGGCCACCAGCGAGACCGAGGGTGCGGCTGCGGCCGCCACGCCGCCGATGCCGATCCACGCGTCCGCGCCCAGGGCGACCGAGGTGACCCCGCCCTCGATGCCGATCGCACCCACACAGACCCAGACATCCGGTGTGCCGGCACCGCGCGAGGCGGAGATCACCCAGCAGATGCGGCCGACTCAGCACTCCGGCCCGCAGCGCGCTCAGAACGGCATGCTGCGCACGCCGCCGCCCGCCCAGACCGCCGGCGCCCGGCACGAGCAGCAGCGTCCCGCGCCGGCGCCGCCGCCGCGCGCCGCCGCCGCGCCCGCGCCCAGCCAGCATTTCGCCGAGGCTCCCGAAGCGGTCTGGTCGCAAAGCCAACCCATCCCGGCCCAGCCCGCACCCACTTCGGCGGCCACCATCGGCAACCACCGAGCCATCGACGCGCTGTCGCACGTCGGGGTGCGCACCGCCGTCAAGATGCCATCCCAGCGTGGCTGGCGGCACTGGTTGTACCTGTGCACGCGGATCAACCTGGGGCTGTCGCCCGACGAGGTCTACGAGATGGACCTGCATGCGCGAATCCGGCGCAATGCCAGGGACTCCTACCAAATCGGTGTGTTCGGGCTCAAGGGCGGCGTCGGCAAGACCGCCGTGACCGTGGCGCTCGGTTCGTCGCTCAGCCGGGTGCGCGGTGACCGTATCCTCGCGATCGACGCGGACCCCGACGGCGGCAACCTCGCCGATCGGGCCGGCAGGCAATCGGCGGCGACGATCTCGGATCTGTTGTCGGACAAGGAATTGTCGCGTTACAACGACATCCGCGCCTACACCAGCATGAACGGCGCCAACCTCGAGGTGCTGTCCTCGGAGGAGTACAGCGCGGCTCGGCGTGAGTTCAACGACGAGGACTGGAAGGGCGCGGTCGGCATCGTCTCGCGCTACTACAACCTGGTGCTCGCCGACTGCGGTGCCGGTTTGTTCCAGCCGGCCTCGCGTGCCGTGCTGTCCACAGTCTCGGGCCTGGTGATCGTCGCGAGTGCCTCCATCGACGGCGCCCGCCAAGCCGCCGTCACCCTGGACTGGTTGCGCCAGAACGGTTACCAGGATCTGCTCGGCCGTTCCTGCGTCGTCATCAACCACGTGACGCCCGGCAAGACCAATATCGACGTCGAAGACCTGGTGCAGCAGTTCGAACGGCACGTCGCGCCCGGGCGGGTGGTGGTGCTGCCGTGGGACAAGCACATCGCCGCGGGCACCGAGATCCAGCTGGACCTGCTCGGCAAGGACTTCCAGCGCCGGGTCCTCGAACTGGCCGCCGCGTTGTCCGACGACTTCGACCGCCTCGAACGTCGTTGACCGCCACGTCAGCCGGCCCCGCTGCACCCGCGTCCGCCCCCACGAGCGTGACGCCGGGTCGTCCGTCGACCACCCGCGTCACGATCCTGACCGGCCGACGGATGACGGATCTGGTGCTCCCGGCGGCCGCCCCGATCGAGACGTACATCGACGAGACCGTGGCGGTGCTCGCCGACCTGCTCGACGACACCCCGGCCGATGTGCTGGCCGGATTCGACTTCAAGGCGCAGGGCGAGTGGGCGTTCGCGCGCCCCGGCGCCCCGCCGTTGAAGGGCACCGAATCACTGGATGACGCGGGTGTGGTGGACGGATCGCTGCTGACGTTGGTATCTGTCAGCCGGACCGAGCGCTACCGGCCGTTGGTCGAGGATGTCATCGACGCCATCGCGGTGCTCGACGAGTCACCGGTATTCGACCGTTCGGCCCTCAATCGTTTTGTCGGCCTTGCCCTTCCGGCCGTCACGACCGTCGTCGTCTGCACCGCCATGGTGGCATGGACCCGATCCGGGCACGACTGGTGGTGGGCGGTGGCCCTCGGCGTGCTCGGGGTGGGGCTGCTCGGCGGGAGCCTGTTGTCGAAGAACCGCTTCGGCAACATCGACATGGCCGAAAGCCTGTTGGTGGCGGCACTGCCCGCGCTGGCGGGTGCCGTCGCACTGGCGGTGCCGCTGCCCAGGGACGCCGACGGGCTCGGGGCGCCGCAGCTCGCCGGTGCCGCAGGCGTCCTACTGCTCTACGCATTGGCCACCCGCGGGGGTCCGCGTCGGCGGGCGGAACTGGCATCGTTCCTGGCGGTGGGTTCGACGGCGCTGACCGCGGCGGCCATCGCCTACGGGTACGGCGCCCAGGAATGGGTTCCGGCCGGCGCCATCGCCTTCGGGCTCATCGTGGTCACCAATGCAGCCAAGATGACCGTCGCCGTGGCCCGGATCGCGCTGCCGCCCATCCCGGCGCCGGGCGAGACGGTGGCCAACGACGAGTTGCTGGACCCGATCTCCAGCCCGGACGCCGCCGACGAGGAAAGCCCGACGTGGCAGGCGATCATCGCGTCGGTCCCCGAATCGGCGGCGCGGCTCAGTGAGCGCAGCCACCTGTCCAAGCAACTGCTCAACGGGTTCCTCACCGCCGGTGCGCTGGTGCTGGCGGCCGGTGCCATCGCGGTGGTGGAGCAGGGCCACTTCTTCATCCACAGTCTGATCGTGGCCGGTCTGGTGGCCGCGGTGAGCGGGTTCCGGTCCCGCCTGTACGCCGAACGCTGGTGCGCCTGGGCGTTGTTGGCCGTCGCGGTGGTGGTGCCGACGGGTGTGATGATCCGGCTGTGCCTGTGGGACCCGGATTCGGCGTGGCTGGTGCTCGCCATCTACGTGGCGGTCGCCGGGGTCGCCCTGATCATCATCGGCGCGACCGACAGTGTGCACCGCGTCTCGCCGGTCACCAAACGCATCCTGGAACTGCTGGACGGCGCCGCGATCGCCGCGGTGATCCCGCTGTTGCTGTGGATCGCGGGCGTGTACGACCTGCTGCGCAATCTGCGCTTCTAGACCGCCTGCACCGGGTCGATGCCCAGATCCCGATAGGTGACCAGCGCGACGAACGGCACCCCGAGGCCGCCGAACAGTTCGGCCGCCACGTCGCCGCGGTCCACCATCGGGATCACGCCGGTCACCGTGACACCGGCCTGTAGAACCCGGTCGTACGCCTTCTTGGTCGAGCCGCCGGTGCTGATCACGTCGTCGACCAACAGCACCCGGTCACCCGATGACAGTCGGGTGCCCTCGATCCACTGTTCGCGGCCGCGCTGCTTCTGCTCCTTGCGCACCGAGAACCAGGCCTTGCCGGTGACCATCGCGATACCGTGCGCCAGCGGGTCGGCGCCCATGGTCAGGCCCCCGACGGCGTCGAACTCGATTCCGTTGAGCTCCGCCAGGTCGGCGACCGCGCGGCTGACGGTGGTGAGCCGTTCCCCGTTGTCGATGGCGTACTTGCCGTCGATGTAGTCGTGGCTCAACTGGCCACTGACCAGCCGGAACGGCTCCTCGCGGCGCTCGTGGGCGCGGATACGGATCAGGTCGAAGGCTGCCTGCCAGGTGTCCGGACGCTGCATACCCGAATCGTATTGCACCCTGACCAGGCCGATCAGCCCCGGCGTGCCCTGTGGGTGAGTTCCACTGCGGCCGCGCGCAATTCGTCGATGGCGTCGATCGGCTCGGGATAACCAGCCCGGGTGTAGGCCATCCCGCGGGGGGTGAGCACCCGCAGGTCGAGGCCGTATCGGTCCGCGCCGGTGCAGGTGGCGGCGGTGGCGTCGGGATATCCGCCGAGGGTCTGGGCGATGGCCGTCAGGGCGTCGGCATGGTCGGCGTTGAGGTGGGCGACCGCGCCGGCGGCGTGCGGGGACACCGGATCGGGTTGGGCAGCGGCGTACTCCGCCGCGCTGGTGGAGTCCATCCGGCCATAGCCGCCGACCCAGCGCACCCGGTGCACCTGCAGCACCCACAGCGTGAAATCGCTGTAGTCGATGTAGTACTTCGCCGCGGGCACCGCATCCAGGTGCGCCTGCCGGGCCGCGACCAGGTCGGCGCCGTCGGGTCGGGTGACCACTCCGGCCAGGGTGATCCGGCCCGACGCCAGCGGGTCCTCCGGCCGATCGGGCGCGACGATCGCGATGCTGGCGCGCTGATCCCCGGCCAGGTTGCGGCCGTGCTCGGCAAGATTGGACACGCACAGCACCGGGGCGCCGCCGACCAACCCGTAGGTGACGAACGACGCCCACGGGTCGCCGTCGACGGTCAGGGTGGCCAGCGTGCCGGCGTTGGTGGACGCCGCGATGGTGCGAGCCTCCTCGGCCGCGGAGGGCCGTCTGTCGTTGACGACTGGCGTCAGCGCCGGCGGAATCGTCGGAGCATCCCCGGGGTCGCCGTGGTCACGCAACTTGTCAGCCACGTCGGCACCATACCCAGAACCTGCGGGTGTGTACGAACAACGGCGGTCGGGTACGAACGAGGAGTGAATCTTCCGTTCGACACGTGGCTGCCCCAGCAGCGGTGGTACGCGGGACGTGGCCGGCAACTGAGCGCGGTGAGGGCCGAACACGTCGTCGCCCTGGCACCTGACCTCGAGCTGGCACTGCTCGACGCCGAGTACACCGACGAGTCGGCCGAGCAGTATCAGGTCCTGGTGCGCTGGGGTTCGGGGGATGCCGCGGCCCGCATCGGCTACGACGCTGACGCTGAACGCGTCGGCTACGACGCGATGGCCGACCCGGCCGCCGCCGGTGTCCTGCTGGAACTAATCGCGTCGTCGGCGTCGGTCGGCCCGGTCTCGTTCGTCAGGGAACCGGGTGCCGAACTGCCGGCGGACCGGGCGGGCCGCCGGCTCGGCGCCGAACAATCCAACACCAGTGTGGTGTTCGGCGATCGGGCCATCCTCAAGGTATTCCGGCGCGTCATCCCCGGTATCAACCCGGATATCGAACTGACCCGCGCGTTGACCGGAAACCCGCACGTCACGCCGTTGCTGGGCAGCTACGAACTGGCCGCCGGTGGCGAGCCGTACGCGCTCGGCATGCTGACCACCTTCGCCGCCGGATCGACCGACGGCTGGGACCTGGCACTGGCGGCCGCCGACAAGGGAACCGACTTCACCGCCGAATCCCACCGACTCGGTGAGGCGGTCGGCACCGTGCACACCGCGCTGGCCGCGACACTCGGCACCGAGGCCGCAGCGTTCCCCGTCGATACCTGGATCCGGCGGCTGCACGCCACGGCCGCCACGGTTCCGCAACTGCGCGACGTCGTCCCGCGGATCGAGGCGCGGTACCGCGCACTGACCGATGCGACGTCGACCGTGCAGCGCATTCACGGCGACCTGCACCTCGGCCAGGTGCTGCGCACGCCGACCACCTGGCTGATCATCGATTTCGAGGGGGAGCCCGGGCAGCCGCTGGCCGAGCGCCGCCGGCGAGACGACGCCTTGCGCGATATCGCGGGAATGCTGCGGTCCTATGACTACGCGGCGCGGGGCGCTCGCGACTGGGTGGACACCCAGTGCGCCGCATTCTGCGCGGGTTACGCCACCGTCACCGGTACGGACCCGAGGGAGCAGGCCGCGGTGCTCGCGGCGTACGAGCTGGACAAAGCGGTCTACGAGGTGGGCTACGAAGCCCGGTACCGACCAGACTGGCTACCGATCCCGCTGGGGGCGGTCACCCGGCTTGCGGCAGGGTAAGGCGCGCACAGCTGGTTCACGACGGGCCCACAGGTCCGCTCACGGTCGGGATGGCTGACTGTTCGATGTGACCAACCTGAGGGACCGCGCCGCGCTTGCCGTGCTGCTGATCGGGACGGCCGTGTTCTATCTGTGGCATATCACGGTCAACGGGATGGGCAATGAGTTCTATGCGGCGGCGGCGCAGGCCGGGTCGCAGGACTGGGAGGCGTTGCTGTTCGGGTCGCTGGATGCGCGCAATTTCATCACGGTGGACAAGCCGCCGGTGTCGCAGTGGGTGATGGGGCTCTCGGGTCAGTTGTTCGGGTTCAGCAGTGCCAGCATGTTGGTGCCCGAGGCGTTGATGGCTGTGGGGTCGGTGGCGCTGTTGTATGGGGCGGTGCGCCGGGTCGCGGGGCCGTGGGCGGGGTTGTTGGCCGGTGCGGCGTTGGCGTTGACGCCGGTGGCGGTGTTGATGTTCCGGTTCAACAATCCGGATGCGGCGATGGTGCTGTTGATGACCGCGGCGGCCTATTGCGCGGTGCGGGCGCTGGAGCGCCATGGGGCGCGGTGGATGGTGTTGGCCGGGGTGGCGTTGGGGTTTGCGTTCCTGGCCAAGATGCTCGAGGGGTTGATGGTGATGCCGGCGATCGGGGTGATGTACCTGGTCGCGGCGCCGGTGGCATGGCGATCGCGGTTACTGCACCTGCTGGGGGCGTTGGTGGCGTTTGTGGTGTCGGCCGGTTGGTATGTGGTGCTGACGTTGGTGTGGCCGGCGTCGTCGCGGCCGTATCTGGCCGGTTCCACCGACAACAACTTCATGAACCTGGTCCTGGGCTACAACGGTATTGCCCGAATTCTGGGCCGGCACAACGCCATGACGTTCGGCTCGATGAGTGGCCAAGGCGGCGACCTCGGTGGCTGGGGCGGACAATCGCAGGGTCTGACCCGACTGTTCAACGGTGAGTTCGGCTACGAGATCGGCTGGCTGCTGCCGGGAGCGTTACTGGCCATCGTGCTCGTCCTGGTGGAACGTGGCCGGGCTCCGCGCACCGATCGGGTGCGGGCGGCCGCGATCCTGTTCGGCGGTTGGATGGTGGTCGACGGTGTGGTGCTCAGCCTGATGCACGGCACCGTGCACGCCTATTACTGCCTGTCCCTGGCACCCGCCGTCGCCGCCATGTACGCCATCGGTGTGCGGCGGATGTGGGTGCGCCGCGACGGCTGGTTCGGGCGCTTGGGCTTCACGGCGCTGCTGGCCGGAACGGCGGCATGGGGGTGGTGGTTACTGCACCGAAATCCGCACTGGGAACACTGGATCCGAGTGACGGTCGGGGTTCTGGCGGTCGCGGTTCTGGCGTGCTGGATCGGCCGGCCCGTCGCCGCGCGGGTGGCGCTGGTGCTCGGTGTGTGCGCTGCCCTGCTCGGTCCGGCGGCCTACGCGGTGGCCACCGCTGCCAGCGCACATCAGGGTGGTGGGCCGACGGTGGGGCCGCACCGGGCCGGTAAGGACGCCGGCGGTGGGTGGGGCCGCAACGCGGACACCCCGGCATTGGATGCGTTGTTGGCGGCCAGCCACGCCACGTGGTCGGCGGCCGTCGAACGGTCCAGCGCGGCAGCAGGTTTGGAACTGTCCAGTCACACCGCGGTGATGGCGATCGGTGGTTTCTCCGGTACCGATCCCGCGCCGACCCTTGGCCAGTTCCAGGACGACGTGGCTCACCATCGCATCGGCTATTACCTGGTGGAGAAGGCGGCGGGGCACGGGCCGTCACTGAACACCCGCGCCCACGGGGATATCGCGCAGTGGGTGGCGGCCCATTTCCCGGCCACGGTGATCGGGTCGACGACGGTGTACGACCTGGCATCGGGCACCGGCAGTGACAGCCGCGGTGGGATGCCGAGTTGACCATCCCACCGCGGGCGTCTTCGCGTCTCAGCCCAGTGGACGCTCGGCCGTCACCGTCGCGAATCCGCCTGTCTTCCAGGCCTTCATGAACTCGTCGATGGGTACGGCCAGTCCCTGTCCGTGCGGCGGTGCGCTGTCGTTCAGGTAGACCACTCCCTTGGTCAGGTTGACGCTGAGTACCACGACCGCGTGATTGAGTTGTGGATTGGCATCTTCGGGGTACCAGGTTTCGTCCTGCCCGAAGTACTGGCGGGTGTACGCGTTGTAGACCACGGCGTTGTTCACGCCGACGATGACGCCTTGCTGCTGATTGAGCGCCGCGATGAGGTTCGCCTTGGCCAATTCGTCTTCACCCTTGAGATAGGTGGTGTAGTCGGCATTCAACCCGTTCATGTTCAACAGGCCGACAACGTCTTCCAGCGCAGTGCCACCCCTACCGTCGACGTACATGGCCCCTTGCTGAACGCCGCTGGCGGTCGACTCGGCCATGTTGATGATCTGTTGGCCGAGCGCCACCATATCGGCAGGGTCGGGATTGGTGAACTGACCGATGACCGCCGCGGTGGCCATCAGAGCGCAGGTGCCGTAATTGCCTTGGTAGACCCAATACGGGAGGTTGGCACTGTAATTGCCGTACTCGAGGTCACCGGGCGACGGCGCGGCGATCGCGTGCGAATCGGCGACACCGAATGTGCGCGCCACATCGAAGCCCAGGGTCGACAGGTTGTCCTGGGCGCCGTCGATCTGGTGCACGACCGCTTGAGCGAGCGCGGTTGCGGCGTGTTGGAGCGCCTGGCCGATCCTGTCCGGCGCGGGCAGTGACCACGCCAGCCTGGTCGTACCGGGCGTCGGCGGCGGGGTCAGCGGCGCGCTCGCCAGCTGCGTCGTCACCAGTTGGTACCGCTGCTTACCCCAGGCATCCATGAAGTCGTCGACACTCATCGTGAGGCCTTGGCCGTCGGTCCTGGTGGGATCGTTGAGTGTGACAGTGCCGTTGACATTGTCCACGCCGATCACGGTGGCCGTCTTCAAGCCGGTGCCCTGGTAGCCGGTGACCGGACCGGTGATGGTCACGATCATGGCCTTGCTCGCATCCTGCAGACCGTTGGCGAGATCGTTGAAGGCCTTGTCGCCCTGGTAGATCCCGTAGCTACGGGAGATGATGCGGACACCCTTGTCCTGCAACAGCTCATAGCTGTCCGAAGGGGTGACGAACTGTGTGGAACCGGGCCCGAGGTAGATCTTGTGGTTGGTGTAGAAGAGGCTGTCGACGGTCTGGGCACGGTCGATGAAGTCCTGGAGGTCGGGCGTGGTGCCGGTCAGTTGCCCGTACGCCATCGCCACGGTCGCCAGCGCCGACGAGAAATAGTCTTGCGCGCGTACGAAATACTGCGTGTTCAACGCGGGGTTGCCGTATGGCAGGGCCTTTGTGATGACGTTTCGGGTGATGCCCAACACGTTGCCCAGGTCGTCGCGCAGGGTCTCCAGGTTGCGCCGGACTCCGTAGATCTGGTTCGTCACCGTCAGGTAGACGTTGCGCCCGAAGTCCTGAAGTCCCTTCAGAAGCTTGTTCGGGGTGGGCAGTGCAATCGGTGACCGCGCCGTCGCGGCCGTCGACACCGTCGGGTTGGCGGTCACCGCGGCGACCGCTGTCGTGGCGGACGCCGAGGCGGGGGGTGTGGCCGCAGTGGTCGCACTCGCCTGGGCGGTGGCCGCGGACGCACCGTTCACCCCGGTGCCGGACTCAGCGGTGGAGTTGCTCTTGAGCGTCGTGACAGGCTTGGTCGTCGACGAGGTCTTGGAACCTCTTTTGTGCCCCTTCGTCGCTGCCGGCGGGGTGCTCGTCGCGGGATCCACTTCAGCGGACTGGGATTCGGAGACAGCCGACTCGGAACCCGTGGCGGGTTGGGATACCCCCGAGGTGGTCGATGAGGCGCTGTCGGTCGAAGACGTGGCCGGTTTGGGGCGAGGTTTGGTCGGCGTGGCGGACTTCGTGGCGTTGACCGCACCCCTGTTTTTCTTCTTCGGTGCGCCTGTCGAGGTGGTGCCGTTCGCGGGAGCCGACGAGCTTGCGGCGGATTCACCGGCGCCGGCACTGGTCGAGGATCCATCGCCTGCTCCGGTATCGGCCGCTGCGACGCCGGCGCCACCGACCATGGCGGCGCCCACACCCAGAGTCATGGCGCCGGCCCCCAGCCACTTCCGCGCATGGTGCGCTCGCCGATGATCGACTCCGTCCGATCGCGGACACCCGTTCTCTTGACCCATCCCCACTCGCCTTCCTTTAATTGACGCCTCCGCAAGCAATGGCGAATCGGATGCTAGCGGCTGGTCGGCGAAGGGGCGGGGTGAATCGGTGACATGCCAACGATGTTGTCCCAGCGGGTGATCGACGTCGGTAGGGCCCAAGGTGCGCGCACCGACGCATCATTCTTTGCTGAGAACGCAGCAGGTCGTGATGTTTCGGGTATCGGCCGACGTGCACGCTGGGTGGTCCGGCGGCGGTATCGCTCAGCTCTGTGCACGCATCCCGGCGAAAGGGCCGGTATCGGTGAGGCGGTCAGCTGCTCCAGTGCCGTTGCCTGCCGACGCGGCACTGTGGAACGACAAAGGGTTTGTTTGGTTCACGCGGTGAGCGGAACCCGGCTTGCTCGACGACATACGGCGTCGGGTTGTGCAGCAGAGACCAGCCCGGTTTGCGACCATGTTGACATCGGCAGCGCGACGGAGCCGAATCGCGTTGTCGCCCTATCCAACACGCGGTTCCACTGGTCAGGATCGGTGGTGTCGGCGGCCAGCAACAACAGCCGGTCGGCGTCGGAATCGTGCAGCAGGCGCACCAGCGCGGTGGTGTGCCGGTCGGTGGCCACGACGCGATGCCCGGCGGCCAGTAGCGCGCGCACGGTGTGGTACCCGTCGGATGTGCCGGCGTTCGGCACGATGACTACGAATTCTTTTATTTCCCTGTCGTTTTCCATGGCTTCAGTCAACGCCGGGAAGCTGGGCGCCCGATATGGCGAGGATATGTCTTAGCGCACCAGGCGGCGCAGCAGCGCCGACGCGCTGGCGACGCCGAGCACCGCGGCGGCGACCAACACCGCGATATCGACCCAGCCGTTGGTGGGTGTCCCGATCAGCAGGCCGCGCAGCGCGTTCACCTCGTAACTCAGTGGGTTCACCGCAGAGAGCCAGCGTAACCAGTTCGGCATCATGTCGACCGGGTAGAGCGCGTTGGAGGCGAAGAACAGCGGCATGGTGATGGCCTGGCCGATACCCATCAGGCGATCCCGATGCTGCACCAGCCCGGCCAGCGTCATGGACAGGCAGGCGAAGAATGCCGACCCGAGCAGCACCACCACCATGGCACCGAGGATGCGCAGCGGATTGACGGTCATGTGCACGCCCAGCAGATAGGCCAGGGCCACCACCCCGATGACTTGGACCACCGAGCGCACACCGGCGGCGAACGCCTTACCGGTCACCAACGCCGACGGCGGGGCAGGGGTGACCATCAGTTTGGCCAGAATGCCGGCGTCCCGGTCCCAGATGATCTGGATGCCGTAGAAGATCGAGATGAACAGCGCCGACTGGGCGATGATGCCAGGGGCCAGGAACGCCAGGTAGTCGACGTGGCCGGTGTCGATGACGTGCAGTCGGCTGAACGTCTGGCCGAAGATGAGCAGCCACAGTGCCGGCTGGACCATGCGGGTGAACAACTCGGTGCGGTCGTGCCGGAGCTTCTGCAGTTCGACGAGAGCAAAGGCACCGATGCGCACAACCAGCCCGCGCACCCGCCGCCAGCCACGCGGCGCGCGAACCAGAGTGGGGGATTCAGCCGACACGGCGGGCCGTCCTCCTGGCCGCCTGCACCTCGCGCAGGCCCGACTGGCTGGGCTCCTCGAGATCCGAACCCGCGTAGTGCCGGAAGACGTCCTCCAAGGTGGCGGTGTCGCCGACGGTGGCCTTCAGTTCGGTGGGGGTGCCGACGGCTTGTAGGCAACCGTGGTGCATCAGTGCCACCCGATCGCAGAGCGCATCCGCCTCACCCATGTAGTGCGTGGTCAGCAGCACGGTCATGCCGAAGTCGGCTTTCATTCGGCTCACCTGTTCCCACACGCTGTCGCGCGCGATGGGATCCAGCCCCACCGTCGGTTCGTCCAGCAACAGCAGCGACGGCCGATTCACCAGTGCCTGTGCGAGTTCCAACCGCCGCACCATGCCGCCGGAATAGGTCCCGGCCGCGTTGTCGGCGACATCGGAGAGCTGCATGGCGGCCAGTGCGTCGGCCACGCGCTCGGCCCGTTCACGGCGGGGCACATCGTAGAGCCGAGCGAACAGCTCGACGTTCTGTCGGCCGGTCAGCGCCGCCTCGATGGAAAGCTGTTGTGGCACATAGCCGATGTTGAGCCGGATATCCATGGTGTCGCGGCGGGAGTCCATGCCGAAGATCTCGACTGTGCCGTGCTGTACCGGGGTGAGGGTGGTGAGAACCCGGATGACGGTGGTCTTGCCCGCGCCGTTGGGGCCGAGCAGTCCCATGGTCTCGCCGGTGCGCACCTGCAGATCCAGGTTGTCCACGGCGGTGAACTGGCCGTAACGGTGGGTGAGCCGACGGCATGCGACGGCCGGGGGTGGCGGGGTCATGGCTGCCTCTCCTGCAGTATCCGGGTGAGTTCGGCGATGGCCTTCAAACCTTTTGCCAGGTCGTCGATTTGAGAGGGTGTGAGTTCGTCGAGTGCGCCGGCCAGCGCGGCACGCCGGGCATGCCGGGAATCATCGGCGATGCGCTGCGCGGATGTCGCCAATCGCAGTCGCCCGACGCGACGATCGGCATCGTCCACCCGCCGGATGAGCAGGCCGTCGGCGGCCAGCTTGGACACCAGGGTGGAGGCGGTGTTGGGGGCCAGGCTCAGTTCGGCGGCGGCCTCCCGCACCGAGATGTCGGGGTTGCGGCCGACCAGGCGCAACAGCTCGGCCTGGGATTGGCTGAGGCCGGTGCGGTCGAAGCCGCGGCCGCCGGTCGACCGACGGAGTTGGCGGCGCAACCGCCCGACCACGCCGAACAGTTCGGTGACCAGCTCGGTGTGCACATCCACCCTGCCATATTACCTCTGTTACAGAGGTACTTGAAGGCCGTGCGGAATCGGTACCTCATGATGAGGTGGTGGACCCGTACCGCACGCTGCTGTTCGACGTCGACGGCGGTGTCGCCGTCATCACCCTCAACCGGCCCGAGCGCCGCAATGCCATCGGTGACGGCATGCGCGAGGAGCTGGCCGACGCCTACCGCCGCTGTGCCGCCGATGACGACATCCGGGCGGTGGTGCTCACCGGGACTCCGCCGGCGTTCTGCGCGGGCGCCGACCTGAGCGCTGGGGACCGCACCTTCACAGAACCAGGCGCAGGGTTCAGCGCCGCCGGGATCGAGGTACCGGCCTGGACGCTCGACAAGCCGGTGATCGCCGCGGTGAACGGGCCCGCCATCGGCCTCGGGCTGATCTTGGCACTGCAGTGCGATATCCGGATCTTCGCCGCGGACGCACGCTGCGGCGTGGTGCAGGTGCGTCGTGGTGTGGTCGGGGACGCGTATGCGCACTGGGTGCTACCGCGGTTGGTGGGGCTGTCGGTGGCCGCTGAAATCCTGCTGACAGGACGAACTTTCGACGGCCGCCGTGCGGTGGCCCTCGGGTTGGGCAGTCAAGCGCTGGACGCAGCGCAGGTGCTGCCCGCCGCGCTCGAGCTCGCCCGCGATATCGCGGAGAACACCGCGCCAATGTCGGTCGCCGCCAGCAAGCGGCTGCTATGGGATTCGTTGGGGCTGACCCGGGAGCAGGTCGGCGCCCGCGAGACCGATATCCACCTGCAGCTGATGGCCCACGACGATGCCCGCGAGGGGGTGCGTGCCCACCTGGACCGGCGTTCGCCGCAGTGGACCGGGCGGCCGGTCGATCCGACGCGGGAGCGCGAATCACCTCAGAAGGGTGGGGGTTCGGCATAGCCGTCGTGGTTGAGGCGGCGCATGGCGATGATGCGGGCGGTGCGGGCTTCGGCGCGCGTGCGTCGGCGCCGGGGCATCGCCAGGTGGCGGTCGCCGATGGTGGTGATCGCTTGTGCCGGCGGTGCTGGCGTGCAAAAGATACTGTCGGGGAACATGATTCGAGTCAGGGGCACGGTGGTGTACGCGTGACCGGTGGGGCTGGTCCAGGTATGGGTGTCGTCGGGGTGTTGTTGGTCGACCCACCCGCCGAAGGTTTTGAGTAGGTGGTGGGTGCGGCATTTGGCCGAGAGGTTGCCCGGGTGGGTGGTCCCGGCCGGCCACGGTATGACGTGGTCGACATCGCAGTGCTGGGCGGGGTGGGTGCAGCCAGGGAAGCTGCAGACGAGGTCGCGGGTGCGGACGAAGGCGGCCAGCGCCGCCGAGGGCCGGTAGCGGGGTTCGGTCGGCAGGTCGGCCGGGTTCGGCAGTGTTTTGATGCGGGCGCCCCGGGTGATGAGGTCGGCGAGCATGGGGGAGGGCAGGACGCCCCCACCGAGCAGTACACCCGGGGTGGTTCGCCGTTCGGGATCTCGCGGTGCGGCCGGTGGTTGCGGGCCGGGTGCTGCACCGCTTGACCCCGCGTCGGGTGCTGCGTCGGGTCCAGGTTGCGGTGCGGGCGGGGCATGATCGGCGCTCGGGCCGGGCACTGCGTCGGTGAGCACGTACACGGTGACCGCGGCCGCGCGCGGGTCCTCGCTTGCCGCTGGACATTCGGGACTACCGCATTGGCAGGCCAGCCGGTCGGCGGTGGGCTCGGCACCGAGTACACCCAGCGCATCGGCCATCCGCTGGGCGATGGTTCGCGGGTCGTCGGCGCAGACGGTGGCCGCGATCGCGGTGAGCCGAGTCCGTAGGACCGCGGCGTCGGTGGCCAGCAGCCGCCCGTAGACCCCGACGGTGCCGGCGAGATCGTCGGCACCCCCGAATTCCAGATACCGCGACTGGGCGGCGCTGCGGGCGCCCGGCACGGCGCTCGGATCGAATTTCTCGATCCAAAGGTCGATGGTGTCCTCGATGTTCTTCTGTGACAACGTCCCCAGATGGGCGGCGATGCCGGCGAGGGCGGCGTCGATGAGGTGCAAGGCTTCTTCGTGGACCACCAGGCGGGTGCGCCACGTGATGGCGGCGGCGATTTTCGCCGAGATCTCCCCGGCGGCCAGCAGCGCGCCGACTTTCGGTAGCCGGTCGCGTAAGGCGACCGCGATACGCATCTGCCCGGCTGCAGCTTGCTTGGTCAGTCCGCAGGCGGCCGACACCTCGGCGGTGGCGTACTCCCAGCCGTCGATGGCCGCGTGAGCAATTCCGTCGTCCTCGTCATCGCAATGCCGGGCGACGATCGCGGCGATCACCGCCAACCGGTCGGACGCGGCCACCGCCTCACTGCGGGTCTTGTCCCGCAACGCAGCGACCAGCTCCGCATCACCCAGGGAAGCCGGCTCGAACATATGGTCACCCTACTCCGGCACCCCGACACATGGCGCAGAAAACCAACGGCCCCAACATGTTCGAGTGTTGTCGCTGAAAAGTCGCTCGGAGGTGGGCAATCACCACCGGCCCCGGCTAGACGACCTCCACGCCGGCCGAACGCAAGGCGTCGACCGCCTCGGCCGTACTCGTCGGCGCCACTCCCGCCGTGAGATCGAGAAGCACGCGGGTGCGGAAACCCTCGGCCGCCGCGTCGGCTGCCGTCGCTTTCACGCAGTAATCGGTGGCGATGCCCACCACGTCAACCTCGTCCACTCCGCGTGACCGCAGCCACGCCGCCAATGTGGTGCCCGCCGCGTCGGCACCCTCGAATCCGCTGTAGGCGGCCGCGTACTCGCCCTTGGTGAACACCGCCTCGACTGCCGACGGGTCGAAGTCTGGATGGAACTGCGCCCCCGGAGTGCCCGCCACGCAATGGCGCGGCCACGAGGATTGGTAATCCGGCTCGTCGGAGAAATGCGAACCGGGGTCGATGTGGTGATCCATGGTGGCAACCACATGGTCGTAGTCGTGAGAGCCCAGCAGCCCGGTCAGCGCGCGGGCGACCTCGGCGCCACCGGTCACGGCCAGTGAGCCACCCTCGCAGAAGTCACGTTGTACGTCGACGACGATCAAGGCTCGCATGCCCAAAGCCTAGCCGCCGAACAGCAGGTACAGCCCGGTGAAGGTGTAGCCGACCATCACCAGCATCATGGCCAGCTGCCCGGTCAGCTGATGCCGTTTGGGCAGCACCCGCAGCGCGCAGTCATGCGCGGCGATCACCCCGGCGATGTGTCCGAGCACCACGAACAGTACTTTCGACGTGGCCAGCACCGACGGATGCAGGGACAGCACGTAATACACCTGAGCGTCGTGCATGCCGAGCAGGGCGTACACCGTCTGCTGGCCCTTCTCGACGAGATAGGTCAGATAGTGCGCGAAGACGTAACCGATGACGATCGGGATCAGCGAGTGCGCCATCAACCCGGGCAGCCGTCGGCGTAGGTCGCGGTCGACCCCGCCCGTCGCCCGGGCTGCCGCGCTGAACGTCAGTGCCACCGTCAGCACGAAGACCATCAACCCGGCCGTCTTGAAAGCCGTTGCCTGCCAGGCACCGGAGGTGTGTGTGTCGACGAACCCGCGCCAGGCCGGTGTAGCCGAGAAACTGTCGAAGGCAGTGGATCCGAGCAGCACCGCCAGCACGGTCACCGTCGCCGGCCGAATCGGCAGGGTGGGCAGGTGGTTGAACGGATTGCCCAGGGCGATGCGGCCGTCGGGGTTACGGCGCACCGGCGCGCACCGCGAGGCCACCACGCTGTACACCTCGAACGGGTCGGCATGCGAGCACCACCGCGTACCGAACGCAACCACTCCCCCGAGGGTGACGCCGAGGTAGACAACCAGCCAGATCTTCACGGCGGCAAGCGAACCGGGGTCGGGGCTGGCCAGCTCGAGCCAGACAAAGGCGAACAATCCAAGCGCCGCCGGCCAGTAACCGAGCCGCGCGGGGTAGGAACTACCGCGTATCCGGGCCAGCCGCGCCACCGTGCGGATGGGTGATACGGCGCGCCACACTGGACCGAAAAGCACTGAGAGCGCGACGGTTCCGACCCACAGCAGGACATAGAACACGCCAGGAAGTGCGTTGGCCGAATTCTGCGGCCCCAGTACGGCAGCCGCCGTCACCCATGCCGCGAACGCCAGTCCGAGCAGGCCGACGGTCCACCTGGTGATCGGCGAGTCCACCGATGCGGTCACCCAACTCGGCAGCGGCCGTCCCGGCGTCGCGGGATCGAAACGCGGCTTGCGCCACGCCAGGGCCACCACGGCGAAGGTGAAGGTCAGCGCCCACGCCGCCCCGATCAACGCGTAGGTCAGCGGGATCGGCAGATCGGTGGAACCACCGAGCCCGTGCGCCAGTACGGTCACTGCACCGTGAGGGTCGCGACCGTCTTGTCCAGGTGGTGCAGTTCGACGTCCACCTTGCCGGGCACGTCCACGGTGAACTGGAACGCCTGCCCGTTCTCCGGCTTGATGTCGAAGGTGTGCTCCGGGTTGGAGTGCACGTGCAGCTGATCGGCGGCATCACTGTTGACCCGCACGATGATCGGCTGCTTGACCTTCGCCTGGACCTGTTGATTGGTCGGCGTCACGTTGC
Organism: Mycolicibacterium sp. J2; assembly: GCF_026240945.1. Classification (GTDB taxonomy): domain Bacteria; phylum Actinomycetota; class Actinomycetes; order Mycobacteriales; family Mycobacteriaceae; genus Mycobacterium. Next base: position 161,091 of record NZ_JAPFPY010000009.1, on the reverse strand, counting down.
CCCCGGCGATCGTGACATCGATGACCACCCGCTCCGGCGGGGACTGCTGGTCGGTCATCCCCGGGGCCGCCGAGCCGGCGCTGGCGGAGGTGCCGGTGTTCTCCGATGACGGCGCACCGCCGCAGCCGGCGACCAGCAGGGCGACCGCGCCCGCGGCGGTCAGTGTCTTCACAAGATTCACGCTGAGTCATCCTCTTCGGTCGAAGCTGGGTTCTCGCTGTCAGGCCCATCATCGGGGCCGGCGCGGCGGTCGCGCATGGCCACCCAAGCGACCACGCCGGCGACCACGACGGCCGGTGCGAACGCCGGCAGCGCCAGCCAGAGCGAGTGGTCGGCGAGAACGGTCACGACTGTCCGACGGGTTCCCGGGCCTCCGCGGTGCTGTGCTGCTCGCGCGAATTGATCCGTCCCGCACCCCAACTCAGCAAGGCCACCAGGATCAGCGAGCACACCAGGACCACCAGCGAGGCAGCGCTGTACAACCAGGACGGCACGTCGAGATTGCGCTCGCGTTGCAACACCTTGATCTCCTCGGTGAAGTCGCGCGTCGTCGAGGCCAGGGCCGGGGTCTCCTCGGCGCCGATGCCGGGGTCGGCGGGCAGGAAGACCGGCACGGCCGCCATGGTCTGGCCGTCCTGTACCCGCAGCACGGTCTTCCAGGTGCCCCAGACCGGGATGGGCCGCGTCGAACGGTAGTGACCGGGGCCCACCTTCTCCAGGTGATCGACGACCAACCCGCGTTCGTGATCGAGCTTGCCCTGCCACGCCAGGATCGACACCCACTCCGGGTCGTCACCGATCAGATTCGCCGGGGTGATCCGGACGTCGGCGTTGGCCAGCCGCTGGCCGTCTGGGCTGGGTGCGTCGGTGAGCGTGATCTGCGCGCTGGCGTTCTCGGGCACCGTGACATGCAGCCCGTTCGCGACGGCCCCGCCGATCACCAAGACCGTGGCCACCACGATGCCGATCCCGACGGGCCTGCGCGGCAGCCGCTGTCCGGTCAGCACGATGGCCAGCAGGGCGCCGCACATGCCCATGCCGATGCCGACGGGCACCGACATCGCCAGCGCCTCACCCCACATACTCTGCGGCCACGGGTTGCGGAAGACGGCGTCGATCCAGAACGACTCCAGCCACATCCCGACGGATCCGATGCCCAGCCCCGCGACGGCACCGAACAACACGGGGCGGTTGACCAGCGGGGTCAGCCCGAGCAGTTCCACGACGAGGGCCGAGCCGAGATAGAGCGCGAACCAGCTGGACGGCCCACCGAGCACCCCGCTGACCGCGAAGGCCACCACACCGCGGATGAACAGCGCGAAAGCGATCGCACCGAATGTCGCGAACCGGCCGAGCAGGAGCCGAGTGGTGACCAGTGCCATGGCCGCAGCGGCCGCGATCAGCATGGGATGCAGCACCAGCCGGAACTGCTCGACGCCGAAGTCGTACTCGACGGGGAACACCGACAGGCCGATGACCAGGCCGCCGCAGGCCAGATACGCCAGAATGCTGCGCCGTTGCACGGGGGCGTCGGCGCCCATCGCGATATCGCCCTCCCGCGTCAGCAGCAGCGTGGCCACCAGCGATAGTCCCGCTCCGCCGATGAGCATCAGGTGGGTCGGCCCCCAGAGCGTGACGTCCTGGCCGAAGATGCGGTGCCAGATGTCGTCGAGCGGAAAACCGATCAGGGCGTACAGGCCGCAGCCGGCCATCAGGATGCCGCCCACCGGCGCATACCAGGTCCGGGTGATCTTCACGGCGGCTGGACCCGGCTTCTCGTAGGGCAGGATGATGGCCAGCGACCCCGCGATGAAGAGCAGGAACAGGCCGATCAGGATGAAGTAGTGGGCCGGGTTGGCCAACGGGCCGGCGTCGCGGCCCTTGCCGATGTGCAGGCTGACATCCCAGATGAAGCCGAACATCGCACAGATGATGGTCGAGGTGAACAGCAGCGCGGGCAGCGCCACCCAGGGCGGTCGGTTCATCTTGCGGCCGACCTTCTCGGCCAGGTTCTGCAGCCAGGTGATGCGTCGTTGCCGGTGCAGATAGCCGATCCAGAGCAGCCCTGCGGTGATGATGGCGGTCGCCACCGACATGCCGATCACCTGGTCGAGCGCGGCACCCCCGCCCTCGGTTCCGGCTGCCGCCGAAATCGAGACACCGTCTGCGATGTGTTGCGTCATTTCCCACCCCGCTACGTCGAAGGAGCCGTACTTACTCGTCGGTAATATTGACAGAAAGCTGTATTCGAAACCAGGGGTACCGGTTGTCTGCCTGAGCGTAGGTACTTTGCTGGCGTCTGGGTAGCCCTTCGCCACTAGCCTGGATGCGGTGAACCTTGCCGGGTTGCGCCAGCGCGACGGCGTCACCTGCGGCCCCACTGTGGCAGTGGTGGCCGGCGCGCTGCTGGACCCGGCCTACCGCACGATGCTGCGAGAGCCGCACTTTTACGCCGAGCAGGCCCGGGTGCACCGGTTGGTCAACCGGCTCTGGCCCCGGCCGCTGGGTACCACACCGGTGGGTGTGGCCCGGGCCATCACCGTGCACAGCCCGGTCCGGTACCGGTGGCGGGTGTTCCGCGGGTTGCTACCCGGCGGCCGCGACGACCTCGCCGATGTGCTGGGCGCGCTCAGGTCTGGCTTGCCGGTGGCGATGCTCGTCGGCCGGTTCGTCCCGCGGCATTGGGTGCTCGTCATCGGTGCCGGAGAAGGCCGGCTGCACTGCTATGAGCCGAGTTCCGGACAGGTGCGCGCCGTCGCGATCGATACCGTCCGGCGCGGCGGGCTGACCGGCCTGGGCTTCCCCACCCCGTTCGCCTTCGTGCTGCCGCGCCCCGACGGAGCATGCCGGGCGCGTTGCGTCTGCTAGCTCGTCAAACTATAGTCTGGACACATGTCCAGTGTGGCCCAGCCGCGGTTCAGCGGATCGAGCTGACGTGCGTATCGCCCTTCTCTCCTACCGGAGCAAGACGCATTGCGGTGGCCAGGGTGTGTACGTGCGGCACCTGTCCCGTGGACTGGTCGAGCTCGGCCACCAGGTGGAGGTGTTCTCCGGTCAGCCCTATCCGGAGGGCCTCGATCCGCGCGTCACGTTGACCAAGGTGCCCAGCCTGGACCTGTACCGCGAACCCGATCCGTTCCGGGTGCCGCATCTCAGCGAGATCCGCGACCACATCGATGTGCTGGAGCTGGCGACCATGTGGTCGGCCGGCTTCCCCGAGCCGCGCACCTTCTGCATGCGGGTCGCGCGCATCCTGGCCGCGCGGCGTGCCGACTTCGACGTGGTGCACGACAACCAGAGCCTGGGTGCGGCACTGCTTGGCGTCGCCAAGGACATCCCACTCGTGGCCACCGTGCATCACCCCATCACGCGGGACCGGGTGCTCGAGGTGGCGGCCGCAGCGTGGTGGCGCAAGCCACTGGTGCGTCGCTGGTACGGATTCGCCGAGATGCAGAAGCGGGTGGCCCGCCGCATCCCGGAACTGCTGACCGTCTCGAGCACGTCGGCCGCCGATATCGCCGAGGACTTCGGGGTGTCCGACGACCAGCTGCACGTGGTGCCACTCGGGGTGGACACCGACCTGTTCCGGCCCGCCGAACACCGCGTGCCCGGACGCATCATCGCGATCGCCAGCGCCGACGTGCCGCTCAAAGGGGTCAGCAATCTGCTGCACGCCGTCGCCCGGCTACGAGCCCGCCACAACCTCGACGTGCAGTTGGTGTCCAAGCTCGAACCCAACGGCCCCACCGAGAAGCTGATCGCCGAGCTCGGGATCTCCGATATCGTGCACGCCTCCAGCGGGCTGCCGGACGACGAACTGGCCGGACTGTTGGCCTCTGCCGAGATCGCCTGCATCCCTTCGCTTTACGAGGGTTTCTCGCTGCCTGCGGTGGAGGCGATGGCCAGCGGTACGCCCATCGTGGCCAGCCGGGCCGGGGCATTGCCGGAGGTGCTGGGTGCCGAGGGGGAGTGTGCGCGGCTGGTGCCACCCGGCGATATCGACCGGCTCACCACGGTGCTCGGCGAACTGCTGGACTCCCCGGCGCAGCGCCGCGCGCTCGGTGCGGCCGGCCGCCGGCGGGCCGTGGACGTTTTCAGTTGGGAATCCGTAGCCGCCCAGACGGTTTCGGTGTACGAGAAGGCGATCGAGAGGATGACGACGTGCTGACCGTCGACTATGACCGGCTGGGTATCGGCCCCGGTACCTCGGTGATCGACGTCGGCTGCGGTGCCGGCCGGCACTCGTTCGAGGCCTACCGGCGTGGCGCCGATGTGATCGCCTTCGACCAGAGCGTCGAGGACCTCAACGACGTGGACGCCATCCTGACCGCGATGAGGGAGCAGGGCGAGGCCCCGGCCGGCGCGCGTGCGGAGGCGGTCAAGGGTGACGCCCTGGACCTGCCCTATGCCGACGGCACCTTCGATGTGGTGATCGCCTCGGAGATCTTGGAGCACGTACCCGCCGACGATCGGGCGATTGCCGAGCTCGTCCGGGTACTCAAACCCGGTGGCACGTTGGCGGTGACGGTGCCGCGCTGGCTGCCGGAGAAGGTGTGCTGGCTGCTGTCCGACGAGTACCACGCCAACGAAGGTGGTCACATCCGGATCTATCGCGCCGACGAGCTGCGCGACAAGATCACCTCGCGCGGCGTGACGTTCGCACATGCCCACCATGCGCACGCGTTGCACGCGCCGTTTTGGTGGCTGAAATGCGCTGTCGGTGTTGACAAGCCGACACACCCGGTGGTCACCGCCTATCACAAGCTGCTGGTCTGGGACATGATGAGCAGGCCGTGGCTGACCCGCACCGCCGAGGACCTGCTCAACCCGCTGATCGGCAAGAGTGTGGCGCTGTACTTCACCAAACCGGCCTGATATGCGGCGCCACGAGATTCCCGGTGTGCCCGGCGTGCTGACGCCCCGGCAGTGTCGGCAGACGGCCGAGTCCATCGCCGCCACCCAGGAGTCCGATGGCGCCGTGCCATGGTCGGTGGGCGGGCACACCGACCCGTGGGATCACGTGGAGAATCTGATGGCCCTCACGGCCGCCGGGCTGTTGGAGCCAGCCCGCGCCGGCTTCGAGTGGTGCCGCACCACTCAGCGGCCGGACGGCTCCTGGCCGATCCAGTTGCGCAACGGCGTGGTCGAGGACGCCAACACCGACAGCAACTTCTGCGCGTATATCGCCACCGGGGTGTGGCATCACGTATTGGTCACCGGGGACCGGCGCTTCGCCGTGCACATGTGGCCCACGGTCAGCCGGGCCATCGACCTGGTGTTGAGCATGCAGTTACCGGGTGGCCAGATCAGTTGGGCCAGAAGCGAAGCCGGCATGATGGACGAGGCGTTGCTGACCGGGTGTGCGAGTATCTACCACAGCATCCGGTGTGCGCTGGCGCTGGCCAGCTATCTCGGCGAAGCGCAGCCGGAATGGGAGGTCGCGGTCGGAGCGCTCGGCCATGCCATCGCCGATCATCCAGAAGCTTTCGCCCCCAAGGATTCTCACGCGATGGAGTGGTATTACCCGGTGCTGGGCGGAGCGGTGCGCGGCGCCGCGGCGCACGCCAGGATCGCCGCGCGCTGGAACGACTTCGTGGTCGACGGCCTCGGGATCCGGTGCGTGGATCACCGGCCGTGGGTCACCGGTGCCGAGACCTGCGAGCTGGTGATGGCGTTGGATGCGCTCGGTGCCCGCGTCAAGGCGCGCGAACAGTTCGCGGCCATGCAGCATCTACGCGAAGAAGACGGCTCGTACTGGACCGGACTGGTGTTCGCCGACGGCAAGCGCTGGCCCGAGGAACGCACCACCTGGACCGGTGCGGCGATGATCCTCGCCGCCGACGCCCTTTCCTGCAGTACACCGGCCAGCGGCATCTTCCGCGGGGCCGGGCTCCCCCGTGGACTCGAAGGCGAATTCGACTGCGCCTGCGCCGCTTCCGGCCGCTAGCCGACCCGTTCCAGCAGCCGCAGCGAGCGCGTCACCGACACCTCGCGGAACTCGCCGGAGTCGATGGCACGGCGGTAGATGTGATACGGCGCCTGGCCGCCGTCGTTTGGGTCGGGGAACACGTCGTGAATCACCAGCGCACCGCCCGGCGTCACCCAGCGGGCCCAGCCGTCGTAATCGCGCTGGGCATGCTCCTCGGTATGGCCGCCGTCGATGAACAAGAACTGCAACGGCATTCCCCACACCCGCGCCACCACCGGGGACCTACCGACGATCGGCACCACCTGATCCTCCAGGCCAGCCAGGTCCAGGGTGCGGCGCAGCGCCGGCAGCGTGTCGAAGCGGCCGGTCACCGGGTCGACCAGCGTGGTGTCGTGATACTCCCAGCCGGGCTGGTGCTCCTCGGAACCGTGGTGGTGGTCGACGGTATAGATGGTGCCGCCGACCTGACGGGCCGCCGCGCCGAGCAGGACCGTGGACTTGCCGCAGTAGGTGCCGATCTCGACGCCGACGCCGCCGGACAGATACCGCACGGCCGCGTCGTAGAGCGCGCGGCCCTCGTCGGCGGGCATGAAACCGGTAACCGTCTCGGCGAACTCGAAGAGCCGCGCGGCGTCGGGCGGCAGGGCGGTTGCAGTCATGGCTGTCAACCTACCGTTGCTGGCACCCGGTTGTTGTAGTAGCGTCCAGACACGTGTCCGACGCGGCTGTGGAGTCGACTCGGCGTCGCCTGAGCGCCAAACAGGCCGATACCGTCGAGCGACTCGGCAATGCCGCGATCGACCTGCTCAATCGCGAGGGCTTCGGCGCGCTGACCGTACGCCGGGTGGCCGCCGACGCCGGCGTCGGCGCCGCCACCGCGTATACCTACTTCTCCTCCAAGGAACACCTTGTCGCCGAGGTGTTCTGGCGTCGGCTGGCGGCCTCGCCGCCCACCGAACACAGCGACGGCGACGCAGTGGGCCGGGCCAGCGAGGTCTTGCGACACATCGCGCTGTTGGTGGCCGACGAACCGGAATTCGCCGGCGCGGTGACCAGCGCGCTGTTGGCCCGCGATCCCGACGTAGAAGTGTTGCGCCAGCGCATCGGCCGCGATATCCGAGAGCGGCTGCTGACCGCGCTCGGTCCGGACACCGATATCGACGTCATCGAGTCGCTGGAACTGCTGTATTCCGGCGCGCTGGTTCGGGCCGGCATGGGGTATGTGTCCTACGCCGATATCGCGCCCCGGCTGGAGCGGTCAGCCAGGCTGATCCTGGGCTGACGCCTGCGCCCCCAGCACGGCGACCGAGGCGGTGATCGCCGGCTCCAGGATGTCCTGCACCGGTCGGCCGTCCTCGACGGTGAGGGCGGTGAACTCGCGCAGCCCGCCGAGCAGGATGACCGCCAGTGGGCGCGACACCGGTGCCAGGCCGGCCCGGCGGAATCCGTCGCTGGCGGACAGGTCGACGAGCATCTCGGTCAGTGCGCTCATCGCCGAGCGCTGGATGGTGCGCACCGAGGAGCCGAGCGCCGGCAGTTCGCGGATCCAGCTGAGGGTGATCTCGGGTCGTGCCGCGATGTGTTCGACATAGGAGTGCGCGGCCTGGCGGATCTGCTCGCGCCAGGGGGCCTGCGCATCGACGGCGGCCCGGATGCCCGCGATGAGTTCGTCGTTGTTGGCGCGCAACAGCTCGACGAAGCACTGCTCTTTGTCGGTGAACTCGCCGTAGAAGGTGCGCTTGGACGTCCGGGCGTGCCGCACGATGTCGGCGACGGTGGTGGCGCGGTAACCGCGTTCGGCGATGGATGCGGCCAGGCCGTCGAGTAGGCGGGTGTGAAACGACGGAGCAGTGGGTGCGGCCATGTCCAACTCCAGACTCTTGCGCCGGTTCGGTACCAGGGAGTACCGTAACGCATACGCCTGTGGTACAGAGCAGTACCACCGTAGGGTCTGGAGCCTGCATGACTGAGACAGCCAGCCGAACGAGCACCGAGGTAAGCGCCGAGGTACCCGGTCAGCAGTCCGCTGCCGGCCAGGCCGCATACCTTCCGCCCGGCCCGCGCATCGCACGCCCGCTGCAGGGCTTTGCCTTCGCGCTGTTCCGCAGGCAGATGACCGACCACCTGGTGCGCCGCTACGGGCCGGCGGTCACGGTCGACCTACCGGTCTACGGGCCGACCGTCATCATCGCCGACCCTCAGCTGGCCAAGCAGTTGTTCGCGGCCAACACCGACGATGTCGGCAACATCCAGCCGAACCTGTCCCGGGTGCTGGGCCCGGGCTCGGTGTTCGCGCTGGACCGCGCCGACCATCGCCGCCGGCGCAAGTTACTCACCCCGCCCTTCCACGGTAAGAGCATCAAGAACTACGAACGCATCTTCGAAGAGGAGACGCTGCGCGAAGCGGCGAATTGGCCTGTCGGTCAGGAGTTTCCGACGCTGGAGCCGATGATGCGGATCACCTTGAACGCGATCCTGAGGGCGGTGTTCGGCGCCGATGGCGCGCACCTGGACGACCTGCGCCGCATCATCCCGCCCTGGGTGACGTTGGGTTCGCGGGTGGCGACCCTGCCCGCTCCGCGAAGGAACTTCGGCCGCTGGACCCCGTGGGGGCGGCTGGCCGAGTATCGGCGGCAGTACGACACGGTGGTCGGCCGGTTGATCGACGACGTGCGCGCCGACCCGGGGCTCGCCGAGCGCGACGACGTGCTGGCGCTCTTGTTGCGCACCGGCTACGAGGACGGCACGGCCATGTCACGTCAGGACATCGCCGACGAACTGCTCACCCTGCTCGCGGCCGGGCACGAGACGACGGCGTCCACCCTGGCCTGGGTGTTCGAACGGGTCAGCAGGCATCCGCAGGTGTTGGCCCGGCTCGTCGAGGAGGCCGACTCGGGCACCGACAACGAGTACCGTCAGGCGGTCATCCTGGAGACCCAACGGGTGCGTACCGTCATCGACTTCGCCGGACGGCACGTCTACGCGCCGACCTTCCAACTGGGTGAATGGGTTGTGCCGCACGGGCATTCGATCATGGTGAGCCTGGCCCAGCTGCACAAGCGAGAGTTCGCCGACGCCGACCGATTCGACCCGGAGCGATTCGTCGGCACACGGCCGCCGCTGGCCTGGGTGCCCTACGGCGGCGGCACCCGGCGTTGCGTTGGCGCGGTGTTCGCCAACGTCGAGATGGATGTGGTGTTGCGAACCGTCCTGCGGCACTTCACCATTGCCACCACCACCGCGCCCGGTGAGGCGGTGCACTCCAGGGGAGTGGCCTACACACCGAAGCGCGGTGGACGGGTGACACTGACTAAGCGCTAGCGTCAGCCCGCTTCGGCAGCTTCCAGCCGGGCCGCGGGAAGTGGCAGGTGTAGCCCGACGGGTAGCGCACCAGGTAGTCCTGATGCTCGGGCTCGGCCTCCCAGAAGTCGACCGCGGGCACCACCTCGGTGACCACCTTGCCGGGCCACAGGCCGGACGCGTCCACGTCGGCGATGGTGTCCAGAGCGACGCGTTTCTGCTCGTCGTCGACGTAGAAGATCGCCGAACGGTAGCTGCTGCCGATGTCGTTGCCCTGCCGGTCCTTGGTGGACGGATCATGGATCTGGAAGAAGAACTCCAGCAGGGCGCGGTAGTCGGTCTGCGCCGGGTCGTAGATGATCTCCACCGCCTCGGCGTGGCCGGGATGATTGCGGTAGGTCGGGTGATCGTTTCGCCCGCCCGTGTAGCCGACCCTGGTCGACACGACACCGGGCTGCTTGCGGATCAGGTCCTGCATGCCCCAGAAGCACCCGCCGGCCAGAATCGCCTTCTGGTAGTCGCTCACTTGTCCTCCTTGGTCGTGAAAAGGGTCCGGTACTCGCCGTAACCCTGCTCCTCGAGATCGTCGAGGTGGATGAATCTCAGCGAAGCCGAGTTGATGCAGTAGCGCAAGCCGCCCCGGTCGCGGGGTCCGTCGGTGAACAGGTGGCCGAGGTGGCTGTCGGCACCGGCCGAGCGCACTTCGGTTCTGATCATCAGGTGCGAAAAGTCGCGCTTCTCCACCACGTTGGTCTTCTCGATCGGCTTGGTGAAGCTGGGCCACCCGCTGCCGCTGTCGAACTTGTCGACCGAGGCGAACAGTGGTTCACCCGACACCACGTCGACGTAGATACCCGGTTCGTGGTTGTCCCAATACTCACCGGTGAATGGCCGTTCGGTGCCGTCGCGCTGGGTCACCCGGTACTGCTCGGGGGTCAGCGCCTGCACCGCCGCCGGGTTCTTGTTGTACGTCATATCTAGATAACCGAGCCGAGGACAGGTTGGTTCCCGTTCCGGCCCCGGGGTGGTCTCAAAGCAAACTCACAGTCAGTCGGTACATTCGGGTGATGGCAAAGGCTCTGGCCCTGGTTGTGCTCCTGGTGGCGCTCGCCGGCTGTGCTGGAGGCCCGCCGGCCGGGGACCGGGTGGCTCCGGCCGCTCCGGCGGTGGCTCCGGTGCCCCAGGCTCCCGAATCGAAGCTCACCGACGCGGGCGGCGGCCCGCCGCTGGCGCCCCCACAGATGCCGGACGCCAAGCGCGACATCGTCAAGACCGCGATGGTGACCATCACCGCCGCCGACCCGACCGGCACCGCCGACCGAGCCGCCGAGATCGCGACGACGGCGGGCGGCCGGGTCGACAACCGGTCCGAGGACGCCGGCTCGGGTACCGGCCGCGCGCACGTCTCGCTGACGCTGCGGGTGCCCGCCGCGAAACTCGATGCCGCACTGGCCGATCTCAAGAAGCTGGGCACCGTGGAGAGTGTGCAGATCACCTCCGAGGATGTCACCGCGCAGCGCGTGGACCTCGACGCGCGCATCACCGCGCTGCAGACATCGGTGGATCGGCTGTTGGGCATCATGCGCGACGCCAAAGACCCCGAGGCGCTGATCAAGGCCGAGGAGGCGCTGTCCCAGCGGCAGTCGGACCTGGACAGCCTGCGGGCACAGCGCGCGGCGCTGGGCGCTCAGATCGACTACAGCACCCTGAACGTGGAGATCAACGCCGAGCGGGTCGGCGGCCCTGCGCCCGAGCGCTACCACGGTTTCTTCGGGCAGGTGCAGCGCGGCTGGGACCTGCTGGTGTCGGCGGTGTCGAACGTGGTGCTGGCATTCGGGCTGCTGCTGCCGTGGCTGGCCGCGGTGGCCCTCGCCGGGGGCCTTGGTTACCTGATCGTGCGCCTGGTGCGGTCGCGCCGTTCGTGAAAATGTCGACAACCGTCGTTAGAACGTGTTCTAGTTTGTGGTGTGACGAGCAGGTTGTTCACCCGCGATGAGCTGAAAGAGGCGTTCGCGATCTTCGAGCAGACCGTGGACCGCGCCGCGAAGACCCGCAACTGGGATCCCTGGGTCGACCAATACACCGACGATGTCGAATACGTCGAGCACGCCGCCGGCACCATGCGCGGCCGTGAGCAGGTGCGCCCGTGGATCTGGAAGACCATGGAGTCCTTTCCCGGCAACCACATGACGGCCTTCCCGTCCCTGTGGACGGTGATCGACGAGGCCACCGGCCGGGTGATCTGCGAATTGGACAACCCGATGCGTGATCCCGGCGACGGCACCATCATCAGCGCCACCAACATCTCGATCGTCACCTACGCCGGTGACGGCCTGTGGCGCCGGCAGGAGGACATCTACAACCCGCTGCGGTTTGTGTCGGCAGCCATGAAGTGGTGCAAGAAGGCAAAGGAACTGGGCACGTTGCCCGATGAGGCGGCGGCCTGGATGCAGCAGATGGGCAGAGGGGGCAGATGACATGACGTCCTTGGTGATCGGCGGCAACGGGTACCTGGGTTCCCATGTGGTGCGCTGCCTGGTCGAAGACGGCGAAGACGTCCGGGTGACGGTGCGCGAGGGCGCCAACACCGTGGGCATCGACGATTTGCAGGTGCAGCGATTCGTCGGCGATATCTGGGACGACGACGTGCTGCGCGCGGCGATGACCGGTGTCGATGTCGTGTACTACTGCGTCGTCGACACCCGCGGATGGCTGCGGGATCCGGCCCCGCTGTTCCGTACCAACGTCGACGGCACCCGCAACGTCCTGGATATCGCCATGGAGCCCGAAATCGCTTCACGAATCAAGAAATTCGTGTTCACCAGCAGTTACGCCACGGTGGGCCGTCGTCGTGGCCGGGTGGCCACCGAGGACGACGTCATCTCGGAACGGGGCTTGACGCCCTACGTGCGCTCACGCGTGCAAGCCGAGAAGCTGGTGCTGCAGTACGCGCGTGAGCGCGGGCTGCCCGCGGTGGCCATGTGCGTATCCACCACCTACGGCGGAAAGGACTGGGGCCGCACCCCACACGGTGAGATCATCGCCGGCGCCGCCTTCGGCAAGTTGCCCTTCGTGATGAGCGGAATCGAGTTGGAGGCGGTCGGCGTCAACGACGCCGCCCGCGCCCTGATCAAGGCCGCCGCGTTGGGCCGGGTCGGGGAGCGCTACCTGATCTCGGACAAGATGATCAGCAATGCCGAGGTGGCGCGGATCGCCGCGGAGGCCGCCGGTGTGCCCGCGCCGGCGAAATCGATCCCGCTGCCGCTGACCTATCTGTTGGCGGCGCTGGGCACCCTCAAGGGCAAGCTGAAGGGTACCGACGAAAAGCTGTCGTTGGCCTCGGTGCGCCTCATGCGCGCCGAAGCCCCGGTGGACTGCGCCAAGGCCAAGCGCGAACTCGGTTGGGAGCCAATGCCGGTGGAGAACGCCATCCGCGAGGCGGCTCGGTTCTGGGTGGGTCTGCGGGAGGCGCGGCGCAAGAGCAAGACCGGCTGAACACCACGCCGGCGGGTGTTCAGCGCGGCCGGGGTGCGGCACCGGCGGCGTTAGCCTCGGTTGGTGACCGACAACGTCAAGGTCGACCTGCGTGGCGCGCCCCAGACCATGCTCGCCACCTTCTACGCCAAGGCGATCGACGCCGGCCTACCGAATTCGATCCTGCACGATCGCTGGGCCAAGCAGATCGTCGACCGCATCGACTACGACTGGACCCGCACGACGATGACGGCCGGCCGGTCACCTGCTGTGACGACCCGCTCTGCTCACTTCGACGATTGGACCCGTCAGTTCCTTGCCGTCCACCCCGAGGCGGTCGTGCTGCACCTGGGCTGCGGACTGGACAGCCGGTTCTTCCGGGTCAATCCGGGACCGGGTGTGTCGTGGTACGACATCGACTATCCAGAGGTCGCCGCGCTGCGTGAGCGGCTCTACTCCCGGGACGATCCCGGGGCGAGCGCAGCGACGGGGGAAGGGCGAGGGGGGAGCGCAGCGCGGTATCGGGCGATCCCGGCTTCGGTCACCGATCCGGCTTGGCTGGTTGACATTCCGACGGATCGCCCCGTCCTCATGCTCGGGGAGGGGCTGACCATGTACCTCACCGAGGCCGACGGTACGGCGCTGCTCCGGCGCATCGTCGCTCGATTCCCTTCCGGCGAACTGCAATTCGATGCCTTCAGCCGATTGGGCATCAAAGCGCAGTGGACCAACTCGGTGGTGCGCAATGCTGGGGCGACGCTGTATTGGGGGATCAACCTGCCCGATGAGATCGTCGCGGCAGTGCCCGGAGTGCGACTGCTGGCCTGGCAGTCCCCTTTCGAGACGGCCAGTTTCCGGCAGGTGTCCCTGCCGTTGCGATTGATGGCCCGGACGATGTCGGCTCTGCCGGCTACCAAGTACATGGCGCAGTACCACCGCTACGCGTTCTGAGACTTTGCCACGGGCCCTGACCGTTGGGTTTCCCGAATGGGCGCAGCAGCGAAAAATGTTGCAATAGCTAATGATCTGAGTCACATGCTGGCGGTGCGCATGACTCACAGTTCGATGCCCGCTTTGCCACAGCCAATCGGCAGCAACTCCCTGTTTGATCAGTGCCGAGAGGGAGGAGGCGCGGTGATCTCATTCGTCATACCGACGCTGAATGAAGAGAAGACGCTGGAGCGGACCCTACGCAACGTGACCTCGTTCTCTGGGGAGCACGAGGTCATCGTGTCCGACGGCAACAGCGCCGATGCCACCATCGCGATCGGTCGTCGGTACGCCGACCGGGTCGTGGTGCACGACCTGCCGGCCCGCCAGACCATCGGGCAGGCCAGAAACATGGGCGCCGCGGTCGCCCGCGGTGACTTCTACGTGTTCCTCGACGCCGACGTGGTGATCCCCGATATCGACGAGTTCTTCGGGATGGCACTGGAGCAGTTCAAGCGGCGCTCGAAGCTCGTGGCGTTGACCGTCAAGTACCGGGTGCTGCCCGAGGCCAGTACGTGGTTCGACCGGTGGGTTTTCACGATGCTCGGGCTGCAATTCCGATTCCAGAACAACATCCTGGGCGTCGGCGGGTCCGGCGGGGAGTTCCAGATGATCACCGCAGAGGCCTTCCACGCCGTTGACGGCTTCGACGAATCGCTGGTCGCCGCCGAGGATATGGACCTGTTCCGCCGGCTGTCCCGCATCGGGCGGACCCGCTTCGACGGTCGGCTGGCCGTGTTCCACACCGGGCGGCGGGCGCACGAGATCGGGTGGCCCAGCCTGCTGTGGCAATGGTTCACCAACTCGTTCACGGTGTTCTTCTTCCAGCGGTCGGCCAGCCGGGAGTGGGAAGTGGTCCGTTGAGTCGGCGCTAGCCGGTGGACTCGGCCCTGGCCTTCAGCCTCGCCAGGGTGGCCACGATGTGTTCGGCGTTGGCCGTATCCCGATCCGAGATACCGGTGGCCAGCCCGGCCAGCGGTTTGAACCAGCCGGGCCTGCGATCCCAGGTTCGCTCGGTCACGGTGCACCCGCCGCCGTCGGCGGCCGTGATGTCGTAACGCCAGTGCGCGATAGGCATACCGGTGGACTTGACGTCGAAGGCGAAGGTCCGGCCGGGCTCGGCCGCGGTGACCGTGCACTTGGTGGTCCATTTCTTGGCGCCATTGCGGTTGTGCCCCTTGAACACCGCCCCGGCGGTCACCGCGTGGCCGCTGACCCACTCCATCGCGTGCGTCTCCTCGGCCAGTTCGGCGAGCGTGGGCAGGTCGGTGATCAGGGCGTAGACCGCCTCGGGCGAGGCGGCGATACTGACCTCGGCGCCTGCGGTGGCCGGTCCGGTGGTAACCATGGCGATGATGCTAAACCCGGCCGGTGGCGGGAATCACACGCCCGGGGCGATGCGTTGTTGACCCTATGAGTGAACGTCCCGTGCTGCAGCCCGGTCCGCAGCACCCCATCACCATCACACCCACCGGCCTGCGCGTCACGGTCCGGGTGAACGGCGTCGTCGTCGCCGATTCGCAGAACGCCGTGACCTTGCAGGAAGCAAGTTATCCGGCGGTCCAGTACCTGCCGATGGCCGACGTCGACGCCACCGTGCTGACCCGCAGCGACACCGCGACCTACTGTCCCTACAAGGGTGAGGCAGGCTATTACGACGTGGCCGGAGTGCCCGACGCGATCTGGGTGTACGAGGACCCGTATCCGGCGGTGGCCGCGATCGCGGGTCGGGTCGCGTTCTACCCGGACAAGGCCGACATCGTCGTGGGCTGATCGGCCAAACCCGTAATCTGGTGCGGTGCCCACCGGCAGTGTGGCTTTCCCCGGGCCCGTCAGCCCGCTGCTGACGTTGTCGCCGCTGCGTCGTGGCTTCGGGGACCCGTGCTTTCGCGTCGTGGACGGCGTCATCTGGCGGACCAGCCTGATGCACAGCGGACCCGTGACGGCCCGGATCAGCAGCACCCGCACGGTTGCCGAATGCGAGGCATGGGGGCCCGGCGCCGACGAGTTCCTCGACGGGCTGCCGGCGTTGCTCGGCGCCGACGACGATGCCTCGGATTTTCACCCCGTCGAGCCGACGATCGCCAAGGCCCATGAGCGGGTGCCGCACCTACGGCTGGGTCGCACCGGCCGGGTGCTGGAGGCGCTGATCCCGGCGATCATCGAGCAGCGGGTGGCCGGTAAGGATGCCTTCCGTGGCTGGCGCCTGCTGGTGACGAAGTTCGGCGCGCCCGCGCCGGGGCCGGCGCCGGCCGGGATGCGGGTTCCGCCCACCGCAGAGGTGTGGCGGCGTATCCCGTCCTGGGAGTTCCACCGTGCCAACATCGATCCGGGCCGGGCCCGCACCATCGTCGGCTGTGCGCAGCGGGCCGACGCCCTGGAGCGGTGCCGCAGCGCGGCGGGCTTCCGGTCGATGCCAGGGGTAGGTGAGTGGACCGCGGCCGAGACGATGCAGCGCGCGTTCGGGGATGCCGATGCCATCTCGGTGGGGGACTATCACCTGTCCAACATGGTGGGAATGACGTTGTTGGGCTACCGGATCGACGATGCCGCCATGGTCGAGCTGCTGGAACCCCTGCGCCCGCACCGTCAGCGTGCGGTTCGGCTACTCGAGGCCAGTGGCCTGGCGCGCAACCCGAGATTCGGTGCGCGCCAGGCCATTCCCGATCTGAAATCCTTGTAGCTAGCGGGTTTGTTCCAGGGCGTCGTCGCGGTCTGGGCGGTCGGCGAGCTGTTCGGCCACACCGAACAGGAACGGATAGGCCACGCCGGCGATCGCCGCCCCGACCAGGGGAGCCACCCAGAATGCCCACAACTGGGCCGGCGCACCGTCGCCGTTGAAGAACGCGACCGCGGTCGATCGCGCCGGGTTCACCGATGTGTTCGAGATGGGGATGGAGATCAGATGGATCAGGGTGAGCGTGAGGCCGATGGAAAGGCCGGCAAAGCCTTTCGGCGCCCGGTCATCGGTGGACCCGAGAATCACCAGCAGGAAGACCGCCGTCAAGACGATCTCGGTGACGAGCACGGCCACCAACGAGAACCCGCCGGGTGAGTGAGCGGCGTAACCGTTGGCGGCCATATTGCCCGTGGCGCTCCAGCCGCTCTGCCCGCTGGCCACGAAGTAGATGACACCTCCTGCCACCAGACCGCCGAGCACCTGAGCCACCCAATACAGCGGCAGTGCCGACCATTCCACCCGTCGGGCCAGTGCCGCGCCCAGCGTCACGGCGGGGTTGAAGTGGCCTCCGGAGATGGTGCCGAAGGCATACACCCCGGTGAGTACGGTGAGGCCGAATGCCAAGGCGACTCCGAGGAATCCGATGCCCAATGAGGTTCCGTCGCCGGCGATGAATTTGGCGGCGAACACCGCGCTTCCGCAGCCACCGAGGACCAGCCAGAACGTGCCGATGAATTCTGCAGCCAGCCTGTGTTGCATGGTCGGTCTTGACATGACGAGCTCCTTTGCTGGATATGCCGTATCGCGAGAGTCGCACGCCCAGTGGCGCGCTGGACCCAGCAAAGGACAATGTGTCCGAAATTTGGCTGATTAGAGACGGTTTCTAGACTCGGGGTCGCTGCCGCGATCGAAACGCTGGGCGGCATAGGGAGTCTGGCCCGTCAGAAGATACGCCATGCCGACGGTGATCATCGCCATGGGGCGTCACAGATACGCGGTGAGCCTACCTGCCAGAGCCGGCCGGCCTTCGGCGTCGAACGCCTGGGCGTCGGCCACGCCGCTGCTGCGTCCGCTGTGCAATGCCGTCGCGGTGTAATGCGCGCGGCCACCGGATATGAGCGGGCGCAGGTAGTTGACCCGCAGCGACGCGGTGTGCAGCGGCCGGTCGGCCCGACCTGCATTGAGCGCGGCGGCGGCCACCAGTTCCAGCCCTGCGGCGGCCACGCCGCCATGCACCGCACCCAAGCTGTTGTTCACCGCCGGTTCGGCGTGCTGGACCAGCAGCGGGCCGGGGCCGCCGGCCTCGCCCACCTCGACGGCCATCAACTCGTCGAGCGCGGTGGGGACCGCAGCCGGCGCGCCGGGGCCGTCGTCGTCCGGGAGCGCCGACGCCGAGGCGGTGATGTAGAACGTCCGGACCGTGCCCATCCCGATGGCGATGCCGCGGTGACTGAGGTCGCAGACCGACAACGAGGTGGCCGCAGCGGCGCCGACGGCCCGACTCTCGGCCAACACCGGGGTGGTCGGGTCGGCGGCCAGGACCGCGTGCGCGTCGGGGGTGAACTCCATGGTCAGCTCGCTGGACACCGTCCAGTGCCCGTCCGGGCGGCGCAGATGGTTGGCGAAGCCGGCGATGTGGTCCACGAGCACCGCCAGCGCTGCCACGCTCGCGGCGCCGGTGAACGGATTGCGCAACCCGGCCACGGGCATGGTCGCGGCGCAGCGCTGCGCGGCGGCGGCCAGGTTGACGATGCCGAACCGGCCGGGGGCGGTGTGCGGCGGGAACGGCCCCGTCATGGGGCTGGCTGCTGAAGCAGACGCTGAACCAGACATTGCCGCCAGCTTGGCACGACGGGTGGGTAGGCGCTCGGGGCGGGCAGAGCGGCCGCGAACAGTGTGACTGATGTTGCGGGTGGGGTCAGTGATTGGCGCGGGTGTGCCGATGCCTAAGAATCTGAACAGTGTTTGAGCAAATGAATCAGAAATAGTTCCAGCTGATTGGAGGTGTGAATGCCAGATGCCAGCAAACAGCGATGCGGGTCCATGGCCAGTCGGCTCGTTGCTGAGGGTATCCCTCAGGGGGGTGAAAGGGTAACGGCCACAAGAGCTTACGAGTCCGCGCCGGCGGCGGCGCATCCCCGAGCATCGGGTCGCCAACCAGCTGAGTTAGGTCTGACTAAGTTGGCATGTCAGGCAGTGCTTGTCATATCGTTTTCCCAACTCAAGGCGAGCGGGACTGGCCGTCGTTCAATGCTGCACGAAAGGCACCGCGATCGCCTGGCCGGAACGCCGGCGGATGCCGCTGGTCACAGCAGGCAGCAACACACCCGGCTTCGCGCAAGCCGGGTAAGAGAGTAAAGGGTCAGGTGGTATCCGGATGGGACCAGTGCCCGGGAGTTTTCAGGGCTCCTCACGTCCGCGGGGTATGTACAACCCCGCTTACGAACACGATTCATGCGGTGTGGCCATGGTCGCCGACATGCATGGCCGACGCAGCCGCGACATCGTCGACAAGGCCATCACGGCCCTGCTGAACCTGGAACACCGCGGTGCCGCCGGAGCTGAGCCCAACACCGGCGACGGCGCGGGCATCCTGCTGCAGGTGCCCGACGCGTTCCTGCGCGCGGTGGTGGACTTCGAGCTGCCCGAGGAGGGCAGCTACGTCACCGGCATCGCGTTCCTGCCCCAGTCCGCCCGTGACGCAAAGCTGGCCTGCGAGGCCGTCGAGAAGATCGTCGAGGCCGAGGGCCTGACGATGCTCGGCTGGCGCGATGTCCCTACCGACGATTCCTCGCTGGGCGCGTTGGCCCGTGACGCCATGCCGACGCTGCGCCAGGTCTTCATCGGCGGAGCCTCCGGGATGGACCTGGAGCGCCGCGCCTACGTGATCCGCAAGCGCGCCGAGCACGAGCTGGGCACCAAGGGCCCCGGCCAGGATGGCCCGGGTCGCGAAACTGTCTACTTCCCAAGCCTTTCCGGGCAGACCCTGGTCTACAAGGGCATGCTCACCACTCCGCAGCTGCGGGCGTTCTACCTGGATCTGCAGGACGAGCGCCTGACCAGCGCGCTGGGCATCGTGCACTCGCGGTTCTCCACGAACACGTTCCCGTCCTGGCCGCTGGCCCACCCGTTCCGCCGGGTGGCGCACAACGGTGAGATCAATACGGTCACCGGTAACGAGAACTGGATGCGGGCGCGCGAAGCCCTGATCCACACCGACGTGTTCGGTTACCACAACGACCTGAACAAGATCTTCCCGGTCTGTACCCCGGGGGCCTCGGACACCGCGCGCTTCGACGAGGTCCTGGAGCTGCTGCACCTGGGTGGGCGCAGCATCGCACACGCGGTGCTGATGATGATTCCCGAGGCGTGGGAGCGCAACCAGGACATGGACCCGGCCCGCCGGGCGTTCTACCGCTACCACGGCTCGCTGATGGAGCCCTGGGACGGTCCGGCCTCGGTGTGCTTCACCGACGGCACCGTCGTCGGCGCGGTGCTGGACCGCAACGGTCTGCGGCCGTCGCGGATCTGGGTCACCGAGGACGGCTTGGTCGTGATGGCGTCGGAGGCCGGCGTGCTCGACCTGGACCCGTCGACGGTGGTGCAACGGCTGCGTCTGCAGCCCGGCCGGATGTTCCTGGTGGATACCGCGCAGGGCCGCATCGTCTCCGACGAGGAGATCAAGGCCGAGCTGGCCGCCGAGCACCCGTACCAGGAGTGGCTGGATGCCGGGCAGTTCCACCTCGACGATCTGCCGCCCGGCGACTACGTCAAGATGCCGCACCATCGCGTCGTGCTGCGTCAGCAGGCCTTCGGCTACACGTACGAGGAGCTCAACCTGCTGGTGGCGCCCATGGCGCGGACCGGCGCCGAGGCGCTGGGCTCGATGGGCACCGACACCCCCATCGCCGTGCTCTCGCAGCGTCCCCGGATGCTCTACGACTACTTCCAGCAGCTCTTCGCACAGGTCACCAACCCGCCGCTGGACGCCATCCGCGAAGAGGTGGTCACCAGCCTGGAGGGTGTCATCGGGCCCGAGGGCGACCTGCTGAACCCCGACGAGAACTCGTGCCGCCAGATCGTGCTGCCGCAGCCGATCCTGCGCAACGCCGAGCTGTCCAAGCTGATCCACGTCGACCCCGACCACGAGATCCGCGGCCGCAAGCACGGTATGCGGGCCGCGGTGGTGGGCTGCCTGTATCCGGTCGCCGATGGTGGCCCCGGGCTGCGGCGCGCCCTGGAAGAGGTCCGCGCGAAGGTATCGCAGGCCATCCGTAACGGGGCGCGCATCATCGTGCTCTCCGACCGGGAATCCAACGAGTGGCTGGCACCCATCCCGTCGCTGCTGGCGGTCGCCGCGGTGCATCACCACCTGGTCCGGGAGCGCACCCGTACCCAGGTGGGCCTGGTCGTCGAGTCCGGTGACGCCCGCGAGGTGCACCACATGGCCATGCTGTGTGGGTTCGGTGCGGCCGCGATCAACCCGTACATGGCCTTCGAGTCCATCGAAGACATGGTCGACCGCGGCATCATCACGGGTCTGACCAGTGATCAGGCCAAGGCGAACTACGTCAAGGCGGCCGGCAAGGGTGTGCTGAAGGTGATGTCCAAGATGGGCATCTCCACCCTGGCGTCCTACACCGGTGCCCAGTTGTTCCAGGCCGTCGGCATCAGCCAGCGCGTGCTGGACGAATACTTCACCGGATTGCACTGCCCCACCGGCGGGATCGACCTGGACGATATCGCCGCCGATGTGGCCACCCGGCACGAGCTGGCCTACCTGGACCGGCCGGACGAGTGGGCGCACCGCGAGCTCGAAGTCGGTGGCGAATACCAGTGGCGTCGCGAGGGCGAATACCACCTGTTCAACCCGGACACGGTGTTCAAACTCCAGCATTCCACCCGTACCGGGCAGTACTCGGTGTTCAAGGAGTACACCAAGCTGGTCGACGACCAGAGCGAGCGGATGGCGTCGCTGCGCGGCCTGCTGAAGTTCAAAGAGGGTGTCCGCGAACCTGTCCCGCTGGACGAGGTGGAGCCGGCGAGTGAGATCGTCAAGCGCTTCTCCACCGGCGCGATGAGCTACGGCTCGATCTCGGCCGAGGCGCACGAGACGCTGGCCATCGCGATGAACCGGTTGGGTGGTCGGTCCAACTCCGGCGAGGGCGGCGAGAACGTCGAGCGCTTCGAGCGCGACGCCAATGGCGACTGGCGCCGCAGCGCCATCAAGCAGGTGGCCTCGGCCCGCTTCGGTGTCACCAGCCATTACCTGACCAACTGCACCGATATCCAGATCAAGATGGCCCAGGGCGCCAAACCCGGTGAGGGCGGCCAGCTTCCGGGGCACAAGGTGTATCCGTGGGTGGCCGAAGTGCGGCACTCGACGCCGGGCGTAGGCCTGATCTCGCCGCCGCCGCACCACGACATCTACTCGATCGAGGATCTGGCGCAGCTGATCCACGACCTGAAGAACGCCAACCCGTCCGCGCGGATTCACGTGAAACTGGTGTCCGAGAACGGTGTGGGTACGGTTGCGGCCGGTGTCTCCAAGGCGCACGCCGACGTGGTGCTCATCTCCGGTCATGACGGTGGCACCGGTGCCACCCCGCTGACCTCGCAGAAGCATGCCGGCGCGCCGTGGGAGCTGGGCCTGGCCGAGACGCAGCAGACGCTGCTGCTCAACGGCCTTCGCGACCGCATCGTGGTGCAGGTGGACGGCCAGCTCAAGACGGGCCGCGACGTCGTGATCGCTGCGTTGCTCGGCGCCGAGGAGTTCGGTTTCGCCACCGCACCGCTGGTGGTCTCGGGCTGCATCATGATGCGCGTCTGCCACCTCGACACCTGCCCGGTGGGCGTGGCCACCCAGAATCCGGTGCTGCGGCAGCGGTTCAACGGCAAGCCGGAATTCGTGGAGAACTTCTTCCTGTTCATCGCCGAGGAAGTTCGTGAGCTGATGGCCAAGCTCGGCTTCCGCACCGTCAACGAGATGGTCGGTCAGGTGGGCGCGTTGGACACCCAGCGTGCCGCCGAGCACTGGAAGGCGCACAAGCTCGACCTGAGTCCGGTGTTGCACGAGCCCGAGTCGGCGTTCATGAACCAGGACCTGTACTGCACGTCCAGCCAGGATCATGCGTTGGACAAGGCGCTGGATCAGCAGCTGATCGCCCAGTGCCGGGAGGCCATCGACAACGGCACCTCGGTGAGCTTCACCACCAAGATTGCCAACGTGAACCGAACGGTCGGCACCATGCTCGGCCACGAGGTCACGAAGGTCTATGGCGGCGAGGGGCTTCCGGACGGCACCATCGACATCACGTTCGACGGTTCGGCCGGCAACAGCTTCGGTGCGTTCGTACCGCGGGGTATCACCCTGCGGGTCCGCGGCGACGCCAACGACTATGTGGGCAAGGGCCTTTCGGGCGGCCGCCTGGTGGTGCGCCCGTCGGCCAGTGCTCCGGCGGACTATGTCGCCGAGGACAACATCATCGGCGGCAACGTGATCCTGTTCGGCGCCACCAGCGGGCAGGCGTTCCTGCGCGGAGTGGTGGGCGAGCGGTTCGCCGTCCGTAACTCCGGTGCCCACGCCGTGGTCGAGGGTGTCGGCGACCACGGGTGCGAGTACATGACCGGTGGCAAGGTCGTCATCCTCGGGCGCACCGGTCGTAACTTCGCCGCCGGTATGTCCGGCGGTGTCGCCTACGTGTACGACCCGGACAAGTCCTTGCCCAACAACGTGAATGGGGAGATGGTCGATCTTGACGCACTGGACGACGCTGACCTCGAATGGTTGCACGGGATGATCAGCGCTCATGTGGATGCCACCGATTCCGCTGTCGGACATCGGATTCTGGCCGATTGGCCGGCGCATCAGTCGAAGTTCGTGAAGGTGATGCCGCGTGACTTCAAGCGCGTGCTGACGGCGATCGCGGAGGCCGAATCGGCCGGTGCCGACGTCGACGAGGCGATCATGGCGGCGGCTCGTGGCTGATCCCAACGGTTTCCTCAAGCACACCCAGCGGGAGACGCCCGCTCGTCGTCCGGTGGACCTGCGCCTGCAGGACTGGAAAGAGGTCTACCAGGACTTCTCGAAGGACACCCTGCAGGTGCAGGCGTCGCGCTGCATGGACTGCGGTATCCCGTTCTGCCACAACGGTTGTCCGCTGGGCAACCTGATCCCGGAGTGGAACGACCTGGTGTTCCGCGGCCGCTGGCGCGACGGGATCGAGCGCCTGCACGCCACCAACAACTTCCCGGAGTTCACCGGCCGGTTGTGCCCCGCCCCGTGCGAGGCGTCATGCGTGCTGGGCATCAACCAGGATCCGGTGACCATCAAGCAGGTCGAGGTCGAGATCATCGACAACGCCTGGGAGCAGGGCTGGGTCAAGCCGTTGCCGCCGGACGTGCTGACCGGCAAGAAGGTCGCCGTTGTCGGTTCGGGGCCTGCGGGCCTGGCCGCCGCCCAGCAGCTGACCCGGGCCGGGCACGAGGTCACGGTGTTCGAGCGCGCCGACCGCATCGGTGGTCTGCTGCGTTACGGCATCCCCGAGTTCAAGATGGAGAAGCGCCACATCGACCGCCGCCTGGAGCAGATGGCGGCCGAGGGCACCCAGTTCCGCACCGGGGTGAACGTCGGCGTCGACCTGAGCGTCGAGCAGCTGCGCGAGGACTTCGACGCGGTGGTGCTGGCGGGCGGGGCAACCGCTTGGCGTGACCTGCCGATTCCCGGGCGCGAGCTCGACGGCATCTACCAGGCCATGGAGTACCTGCCGTGGGCCAACCGGTTGCAGCAGGGCGACGATGTGGCCGGACCGGACGGGCAGCCGCCGATCACCGCCAAGGGCAAGAAGGTCGTCATCATCGGTGGCGGCGACACCGGCGCGGACTGCCTGGGCACCGCACACCGCCAAGGCGCGGCCAGCGTGCATCAGTTCGAGATCATGCCGCGCCCGCCGGAGACCCGGGCCGACTCGACGCCATGGCCGACCTACCCGCTGATGTTCCGGGTGTCCTCGGCGCACGAGGAGGGCGGCGAGCGGGTGTTCTCGGTCAACACCGAGCAGTTCGTCGGCAGCGACGGCAAGGTGTCCTCGCTCAAGGTGCACGAGGTCGAGATGAAGGCCGGCAAGTTCGAGAAGGTGCCCGGCACCGATTTCGAGCTGGACGCCGACATCGTGTTCTTGGCGATGGGCTTCGTCGGTCCCGAGCGCGAGGGTCTGCTGACCGATCTGGGTGTGGAGTTCACCGAGCGCGGCAATGTGGCGCGCGACGACGACTTCCAGACGACCGTGCCCGGTGTATTCGTCGCCGGCGACATGGGCCGTGGGCAGTCGCTGATCGTGTGGGCGATCGCCGAGGGCCGGGCCGCTGCGGCCGCGGTGGACCGTTTCCTGATGGGGGAGTCGGCGCTGCCGGCACCGATCAAACCCACCGCCGCTCCGCAGCGATGAGCGCTTGCGCGAAGAGCCTTGGGTCGCGATGAGCGCTTGCGCGAAGAGCCTTAGGTCGCGATGAGCGCGTGACCTGATTGTCGCGAGATTGTTGTTGTTGCTGTCTGCACTCGCACGACGCCGCAACAACGACAATTTCGCGACACAGGGCGGTCTCGGAGCGGTCGCACGTCGCCACTCCAGCAACTCCAGTCACAGGAAAAACATCCGATTTATAGTCGGCGCGCCTCGCTGTGTTTGCTCTGTGAGCGGTATCTAATGAGTGGGCAGGGGTCGTGCGGTAAAGTGACCCCACGGTGCAGCTATACGCCCGACCGCAGGAGTTCCTACCGTGTACATCAACCCGTATTCACGGTCTCGTTTCAGTCGAATCGCCTGGTCATGGCTCCGCCACCCGGTGAAGAGCCGCGAGTTTCCAGCTAAACACGAACGCCTGATCACCCAGGCCGAATTACTGCGCTACGGCGTCTGATCCGGCTCGTGAAGCGGCCCGTCACTGACGGGTGCGTTATTTTGCCAGCTGTTACCCAATCGTTATCAGCGCCCTGCGACGACGCAGATCGTCGGGCATCGGAAATTGCGATGGCGCCATGGACTTTTCCGATTGGACAAGCCCGGCTGGGTTGGGCAGCGTTGACCACGTCATCGACAGCGGGTCAACGCCGACCGGCTTGAGGAACCGTCCGAGGGAGTCACCGCGTGCCGCCATCCGAATTCTCGGCCGATAACTTCACGCTGGTTGCACCCAGGACATTCGATCAGCTCGAGGTCGGTGAGATCTTTCGCGCGCCGAGCAGGACCGTCACAGACGCGCACGCCTCCGCTTTCCAGGCCGTCTCGGCCGATAACCATCCGGTGCATTACGACGTCGAGTGGGCGCGGGCGCATGGACATGCCGCCCCGGTGGTGCACGGCTTGCAGGTGCTGGCGTGCACCGCGCCCGGGGCCACCCTTTTTCCGCACGTTATCGGTGAGGTGTTCGTCAGCTTCGAAAGCGTGTCGTGCCGGTTCCTGGGTGAAGTGCACGCCGGTGACACCCTCTACCCACAGTTGGAGATCATTGCCTTGTCCGATGCCGGCGAACTCGGTCGCGTGACCACCGCCGCGACCGTGCACAATCAGCGCGCCGAACTGGTGCTCGACGGTCAGCACACCTACCTGCTGCGGCGCTGAAGCCCGCCAATACCTCACCAAGGAGCGCAACACCCATGTCTCGGCCAACGGTCGTCCTTGTCCACGGCGCATTCGCCGACGCGTCCACCTACGGCCCCCTGACCAAATTGCTGCTGGACGAGGGCATTGCAGTGCTGGCACCCGCCGTCCCGAATCGCAGCCTCTTGGGCGACGCGCGCGAAATCCGATTCGCCGTGGAGCAGGTCGAGGGCCCAGTCCTGCTGGTGGGCCATTCCTACGGCGGTGCCGTCATCACGGTGGCCGGTGCCGCTGACAACGTCGTGGGCCTGGTATACCTGGCCGGCTACGCCTTGGACGAGGGTGAGAGCCTGGGCGAACTGCAGGGCGGCTTCCCGGACTCGGAACTGCCGGCGGCGCTGGTACAGACGCAGGTGCCTGCGTCGGTGAGTGGCGAGGCCCGAGTCGATGTCACGGTGGTGCCGGAGCGGTTCGGCCCAGTGATCGGTGCCGATGTCGACGCCGATGTCATTGCGACACTGGCGGTTTCGCAGCGACCGTTGGCCGCCGCCGCATTCGTCGAGGCCGCACCGGTCGCCGCGTGGCGGACCAAACCTTCATGGGCCGTCGTCGCCGCCGACGACCACGCGATCAACCCCGAGGTACAACGTTTCGGCTACCAACGAGCTGGTGCGACCACGACGGAGATCGATTCGTCGCACCTGGTGATGCTGTCGCACCCCAAAGAGATCGCGGCATTCATCGCTGTCGCGCTAGCAGCGGTCGCCGTCTGATGGTGGTCGGCGACAGGCACTTCTACCGAACCGTCGACGGACACGGGCTGGCGCACGATCCGTTCAACGCCATCGTCGGGCCACGCCCGATCGGCTGGATCTCCACCCGCAGTGCCGACGGCGTCGCCAACCTGGCACCGTACAGCTTCTTCAATGCCTTCAGCTACACCCCGCCGCTCATCGGATTCTCGTCGATCGGGTGGAAAGACACGGTGGCCAACATCGCGGCGACGGGCGAGTTCGTCTGGAACCTGGCCACGCGCCCGCTGGCCGAGGCGATGAACCTCACGTCGGCTTCGCTACCGGCCGCCGACGACGAATTTGCCTGCAGTGGTTTGACATCCGAGCACAGCCGCCTCATCGGGGCGCCCCTGGTCGGTGAGAGCCCGGTGAACTTCGAATGCAAGCTCACCCAGCTGATCCGCCTCACCGACCTCGAGGGTAAGGACTCGGCGAGCTGGCTGGTGGTCGGGCAGGTGGTCGCGGTCCACATCGACCGTAGGCTGCTGGTGGACGGGGTCTATGACACCGCTGCCGCGGCACCGATCTTGCGCGCCGGTGGGCCGGCCGCCTACGCCGCCGTCACCCCCGACGTGATGTTCAGCATGACCAGACCTGACGACCGAGCCGACGAGAAAGGGCGCCATGCCGACGATCACCACCAATGACGGTGTCGAGATTTATTACAAGGATTGGGGTTCGGGACAACCCATCGTCTTCAGCCACGGCTGGCCTCTGTCGGCCGACGACTGGGATGCCCAGCTGATGTTTTTCGTCAATCACGGCTACCGGGTGGTGGCCCATGACCGCCGTGGCCACGGCCGTTCGGCGCAGGTGGCCGACGGTCACGATATGGACCACTACGCCGACGACCTGGCGGCGGTGGTCGCTCACCTCGATCTGCGCGATGCGGTGCACGTGGGGCACTCCACCGGCGGTGGGGAAGTGGTCCGGTACTTGGCGAGGCACGGTGCCGACCGTGCTGCCAAGGCCGCGCTGATCGCCGCGGTGCCGCCCCTGATGGTGCAGACCGAAGCCAATCCCGGCGGTCTGCCGAAATCGGTGTTCGACGACTTCCAGGTACAGGTCGCGACGCGTCGCTCCGAGTTCTATCGGGAGGTCGCGGCGGGCCCGTTCTATGGATTCAACCGCGAGGGAGCCCAGGTTTCCGAAGCTGTCGTCGCGAACTGGTGGCGCCAGGGCATGATGGGCGCCGCGAAGGCCCACTACGACGGTGTGGTGGCGTTTTCGCAGACCGACTTCACCGAAGACCTCAAGCGGATCCAGATCCCGGTCCTGGTGATGCACGGCGACGACGACCAGATCGTGCCCTACGCCGATGCGGGGCCGCTGTCGGCCGCGTTGCTGCCCAACGGAACCCTGAAGACGTATCCGGGCTTTCCGCACGGGATGCCCACCACTCACGCCGAGACGATCAACGCTGACCTGTTTGACTTCATCAGGGCCTGAGGCGGGGGCTTCAGGCCGACCGATATTCGCCAGGTTTGTGGGTGCGTGCCGAAATCGGTAACCACCAAACTGGCGTTTCGCCGCACACAATCGCCACCGAGTGCACAGGATGTATTCAGAGGGACCGGTGCCCTCGACCGGCCGGCGGTTCCCGCAGGGTGACCTGCCCCCTGCGGGAACCGCCCCGGTTCAGAGCTTGGCGTCCCGGATTGCCTCGGCCAACGGCTCGAGAACCGCGGTGTCATAGGGCGGCGGCAGATAGATGATGGCCAGATCCAGCCCCTCCTGGCCCAGCGCGGCGGCCTCGGCGACGACCTTGGCGTAATCGCGGTCCTCCCCGAGCCGCACGTGTGCGGACAGGGTGATCTCCTTGGGGTCACGTCCGATATCGGCGCAGTGCGCCGCGAGCACGTCGCGTTTACGCGCGAACTCCTCCGGCGGACCACCGACGAAGTTCCAGTGGTCGGCGTACTTGGCCGTGATGCGCAGGGTGCGCTTTTCACCGCTGCCGCCGATACAGAACGGCGGGTGCGGCTGCTGCGGGCCCTTGGGCTCGTTGCGTGCGTCTTTGAGTTGGTAGAACTTGCCGTCGAAGGTGGTCGTCTCCTGGGTGAGCAGGCCCTTGAGGACCTCGCAGGCCTCCTCGAAGCGGTCGAAACGCTCCTTGATGCTGCCCAGTTCGATCCCGTACGCGCCGGATTCCTCCTCGTTCCAGCCGGCACCGATGCCCAGTTCGAGTCGGCCGTTCGAGATGATGTCCAGCGCGGCGGCCATGTTGGCCAGCACCGCCGGGTGGCGGTAGTGGATGCCGGTGACCAGCACGCCGACGCGCAGTCGCTTCGTGGCCTGGGCCAGGGCGGTCAGGGTGGTCCAGCCTTCCAGGCAGGGGCCCGACGAGTCGGAGAAGATCGGATAGAAGTGGTCGAAGGTCCAGCCGGATTCGAAGACGTCGATGTCGTCGGCAGCTTCCCAGATGGCCAGCATGTCGGCCCATGTCGTGTTCTGCGGTGATGTCTTGAAAGCGAATCTCACACGACCCAAAACTAGTCCTGTCGCGGGATTCATTCCGGGTAGTTGTTGGCAAGTTGATGTGAATCGGTGTGCGGGGACTACCCGGGTGCCACGAGAGACATCAATTCTGTTCCGTCGTCGGATAATTGGACGAGGGTGGTGTTGATGCGCCACAGTTTCCGGAAAGAGCCTGGTGGCGAATGTGTTGTCCACCTGGTGCCACAGGTGGACAGGTCGACAGCCCTGAGGGTGCGGCCCGTATCGGCATAGCCGTCGGAACCGAGCGCGACCCTGCCGTCGCTCGCGAAAAAACCTGTCGGCAGACTGCACGCTTTCATCTCCGTGCCGGAGGTCATGTCGAACTGGCGGTTGTCGGTCGGTTCGTCACCACTGACCACCAAGAAGTCGCCGATGACGGCGGCGTCTGCTCGTTTCGGCGCCGACTGCTGCATGAGCAGCTCACCTTGCGCATTGAACAGAGCCCACCCTCCGGCGGTCAGGTTCACCAGCGGCAATCCATTGGAGCCGCCGAGGGTACCGGCCACGCCGTTGCGGCCGGCGCGTTTTCCGGACTCGTCGAAGAACTCGATGTCACCGACGTCGCGGGCAGTGGCGACTTCGGCAGCGAATCCCCCTGGGTAGATCGCAGTGTCGCCCTGCTGCTTGTCGGCAGCGATCTCGGGCCGAATCACGGTCCCGTCCCGCAAGGAGAAGGTAATCTGCCGGTCAGCACCGCGCCCGGCTGCTTGACTGGCCAACGTCGGGGGCTCGAAGTCCAGCGGGTTGCGGATCGAATCGGAGATCATCCCGCTACCCGGTACGAACCACGTGGTCTGCGCTGTCGGTCCGATGCCGTAGACGCCCTGGTCTTGTTTCGTCGCGACGGCGTAGATGCCGACCTGCTCCATGATGAATTTCGAGGAGTAGACGGTCAGGGAGGTTGGCCCGGTGTAGGTGACGAGTCCGGTCTGGCTGTCGACGACCCAGGCGGTGGTGGGGCCGATGCCGTCAGTCAGGCAGAGCACGGTATCCGGTCCGTTGAGATAGCACCGCGGGCGAGACTCGCTGGCGGCGAGGGGAATGGGCGGAAATGCCCGACTGCCGTTGTTCGCGTCGATGGCGACCAGCCACCACTGCGGTGCAGATGCGCCAATGTTCCCAACCATGAAATATGCCCGATCGCCAAGGTTGCCGATGTACGGGTCGGAGAGGAAGGGATTGGCATCATTGGCGAAGAGATAGGCAGCCGACGGCGCAGGGTTGGGAACTCCGGTGTCGGCCAGCGTCAAGCGCCACCCGGCCGTCGGCTGCACCAACATCGAGGACGACAGAAGTGCCTGCACCGGTGTGTGCCAGGTACCCGGGGTAAACGTGGCGTCCTTGCCAGACCTCCACCAATTGACCGCGTACCCGCTAAAGATCGCCACCGCCGTCACGATTGTCGGAACGACGAACAACACCACGACGATGATCAGCCAAATACGCCGGTATGGCTGCGGAAGCGATCTCATCACCGGGGGAACTCCTCGCTCTCTGCGTATCGGCTCACGAACAGCCGGCTGCGCTCTGCGAGCACCAGATCCGGTGCTGGGAGCCGCAATTCGCGCTCAAGGAAGCTGCGGGTCTCGGCCGGGTCCTGACCGAGCCGTTGCATGAGCGCAGCGATGACGAGGTGCTGGCCGGCAAGGGCTTGACGGGTGGCAAGGGTGGAGACGGTGACGATCTCTTCTGCGAGTTCGGCTTCGGTCATCGCGCTCACTTTTGGGTCCAATTCGACGCGCAGCACCCTGCCGTCCATCAAGGCGGTCACCGAAACCGTAAACGACGGATTGCTAGCGGTGAACACGACGGTGAGGAGGGCGTCGTCGTTGTCCGGATCTGACACATCGAAATCCGCCGCGGTTTCGGAGTCTGTGTCGACGTACGCCGCAAACGCGTCGAACACCGACGGCCCCTCATCTGGCTCGTGATCGTCATCGTCGTTCCACGACCCGTTTGAAGAACTGCTCACATCCGGCCGGCCTGGCTGATCCGATGTCCCGCGCGGTAGTCGGCGTTGTCGTAATTGCTTGCAGCAGTGGTGAGTTTGTCGGAGAGGTCGTTGGATACTCGGTGCAGCGCCGACCCCGCCGACTGCCGAGCCGCGTCAGCGGCCGATAGTGCATTGCTGGTGAGAAAGCACACGAGCCCATGTGAGTTCGATACCTGATCGGCGGCGCCGCTGGTCGCCCGGTTGGCGCCGGTGATCTGATCGGCCGCGGTGAGTTGCTGGTCTGCAAGTTTTCGCACGTGCTCGGTCAACACCCGGAGGTTGTCGGATTCGACAGTCATTGGTCATCCTCCTGACGTCGTGGACCCGTAGGGGATTCCGGGCGTGTTCGGTGGTTCGTCCAGTGAGGGGACATCGAAAGAACTGTCATTGTTCAGCCTCCCCGGTGCGGAACCTTCGGCGATGTCGGTTGCTTGTGACACGAATGCTTCGCCCACGGTCGGTTGTTGCCCCGGCGGGAGGTCAGGTTGGGCAGTGGCGGCCGCCGCGGCGGCGTATTTGTCGAGATGGCTGTTGATCCGCGCGGCGTTCTCGGCGGCGTTCTTCACCAGGACGGCCATCGTGGCGTTGGTGGTCGCCAAGGCCGCCGAAGCAGCAGCGAGGTCGGCCACTATCTTTGCCTGCCTGAGGCCGGGCACAAAGTTCATCCAGGCCGTCGCGGCGCCTAAGTCCGACAGGTATTGATTGGTGTCATCCAGCGTCTTGCGAGTGCGGCTGACCTGGCCAGCTTCGGTGGCGATGATCGCGCCGACTGCCTCGTCGGCGACCTGGACGTCCGAAACGTGGCTGCGATGTCGACTGTTGGTGTGCGCGTAGCTTTCGGCGGCCGCTCCGTTCCACCGGTCACCCCGAGGATCTGCGTCCGCAAGGGTCTGGACCACCTTCTGCATCCGTGTCGCCGACTCCCGGTAGCCGTTGCCGTCCTCGGGATCGCCCGATCCCGTCGTGGCGCGAGCCGCTTCGATGGCGAGTTGCGCGGCAGACAGGATCTGGGAATCCGCGAGCTTGCCGATCCACGAGCGGGCGTAGTTCTCCGCGATCTGCCGGGGAACCTCCGTCAATCCCATACCCAGCCCGCCGAGGCCGTTGAGCACATCGCCGACGTCGCCGACCACCTTGCGGCCGTCGGTCAGCGCACCGTGTGCGTCCAGGTTGATCACATCCTGGAACAGCTGGGGGACGTCCTGGATGCCACTGCGGATGCCGTTGCCCAGGTCGAACAGATCTTTGAGAAGATCGCCGCCGCCATCACCCATCCGACACCACCCCCCGGCGAGCAGCCTAACAACTCGTCCGCGTGTGCTGGTGCACCTTTCGCGGCACACTGGAATTCATGGATCCGGTAACCGCTCTGCGCGAGATCGCCTTTTACAAGGACCGGGCACGCGAGGAATCCCGGCGGGTGATGGCCTACCGCAAGGCAGCTGACGTGATCGAGGCGCTGACCGACGAGCAGCGCGAGCGACTGGGCCAAACCAACGGCTGGCAGTCGTTGCCCGGTGTCGGCCCGAAAACCGCGAAGGTCATCGCGCAGGCCTGGGCGGGCCGCGAACCCGAAACCCTGGCCGAATTACGATCAAAGGCAACAGATCTCGGTGGCGGGGACATCCGTTCGGCGCTCAAGGGAGACCTGCACCTGCACTCGAACTGGTCCGACGGGTCGGCGCCGATCGCCGAGATGATGGCCACCGCCCAGCGCCTCGGCCACGAATACTGCGCGCTGACCGACCACTCGCCGCGGCTGACCATCGCCAACGGGCTGTCACCCGAGCGGCTGAGGCACCAACTCGATGTGATCGACGAACTGCGCGAACAGTTCTCGCCGATGCGCATTCTGACCGGGATCGAAGTGGACATTCTCGACGACGGCAGCCTCGACCAGGAGCCCGAACTGCTGGAGCGCCTGGACATCGTGGTGGCCAGCGTGCACTCCAAACTGGCGATGGACGCCGACGCCATGACGCGCAGAATGGTCCGGGCGGTCTCCGGTGGGCAGGCCACTGTGCTCGGGCATTGCACCGGTCGGCTGGTCGAGGGCAGCCGGGGCATCCGGCCGGAATCCAAGTTCGACGCCGAGGCGGTGTTCACTGCCTGCCGCGACAACGGGGTAGCCGTCGAGATCAACTCGCGTCCGGAACGCCGCGACCCGCCGGATCGACTGTTGGCACTGGCGATCGACATCGGGTGCGTGTTCAGTATCGACACCGACGCCCACGCGCCCGGACAGCTCGACTTTCTGGGATACGGCGCGCAGCGGGCGCTCGACGCGGGCTTAACCGAGGACCGGATCGTCAACACCTGGCCGGCCGAGCGGCTCGTGGCGTGGGCGGCTTCCTAGACTCGGGCCGGTGGGAGCGCATCTGGGCATCGATACCGTCGTCACGCTGTTGGCCACCGGCCTGATCTTCCTGACGGCACTGATCCTGGGGGCGTGGAAGTACAGGCAGATCGCCACCAGCCCGGATCATGCGGCCCATCCGTATGTCGACATCGCCCACCGCGCGGCCCTGCTGTACTCCTTCGCCGCGCTCGTGGTCGCCGTTTTCGTCGAACTCAGCGCCTGGCCCACCTGGCTGAACCTCACGGCCGCAATGGTTTTGGTTTTCTTTTTCGTGGTCGCCATCGCCAGTTATGTGCAGCACGGGATGCGTCGTGACACCACCAACCAGTTCGCCGAACCGGCCCCCGGTCTGCATGCGGGTATGACCGCGCTGATGGTCGGCGAGATCGGTGGATTCGTGGTGCTGCTTGCCGGTTTCGTCGCGGCGCAGCTCGGTTAATCCGGCAGCATCGGCATCTCCAACCCCGGATCGCGTCCGACCAGTACTCCACGGGTCAGCAGCGCGTTCCCGAATCGTTCGCGCACCCGGTCCACGGCGGCATCGATCGCGACGGGGTCACCACCCCCGCCGAACGGTAGTTCCAGCTGGGCCGCACCATCGCGGTCGATATTGGATACCGCGAAACCGATGAGCGTCAGGCCGCGCTCGGCGATCACCGGCCCCGCCGCGGTGACCAGCTGCCGAGCAGCGGCCAGCACCACCTCTGTCGACGCGGTCGCCCTGGGCAGGGTGTGTGAGCGCGTGGCCCTGCCGAAGTCGTCGAAACGCAACCGCAGTACCACGGTGCGACCGGTACGCCCGCCGGCTCGCATCCGGCGGGTGATCCGGTCTACCAAATTGACGACCACCGCATCGATCTCGGCCCGCGACATGGTGTTCCCGGCCCGCCCCAGAGCCCGCTGAGCGCCCACTGACCGTCGCCGTACCCCGGTGACCACACGGCGTCGATCGATGTTGCGGGACAGGCAGAACAGTTGCCGCCCCATCGCGCCGCCGACCATCGCGGCCAGTGCCGTCTCGCTCAGTTCGGCCACGTCGGCGACGGTGTGGATTCCGTGGATCTGCAGCTTCTCGGCTGTCTTGGCGCCAACGCCCCACAGGCTGCGCACCGGTAACGGGTGCAGGAACGCCAGCTCCCGGTCGGGCGGAACCAGCAGCAGGCCATCGGGTTTGGCCTGCTGGCTGGCGACCTTGGCGAGAAACTTGGTCCGTGCGATACCGACTGTGATGGGCAGCCCCACCCGCTCCCTGACCTGATCGCGCAGCGCCGCCCCGATCTGCACCGGCGTCCCCGCTACCCGGCTCAGTCCCGAGACATCGAGAAACGCCTCGTCCACCGACAGCGGTTCGACCACGGGTGTGGTGTCGTGAAAGACGTCGAACACGGCGCGGCTGGCTGCCGAATACGCCGACATGCGCGGCGGCACCACCACGGCGTGGGGACACAGTCGGCGGGCGAGGTGGCCGCCCATTGCGGTGCGCACCCCGTAGGCCTTCGCCTCATAACTGGCCGCGAGCACCACCCCGGCGCCCACGATGACCGGGCGCCCACGCAGCGTCGGGTCGTCTCGTTGCTCCACCGAGGCGTAGAACGAGTCGAGGTCGGCGTGCAGAATGCTCGCGACCGGAACCGGCACTGACACGAACACATGTTCGCATCGGGGTCCGACAGATCAGGCCTGAGTGCCGTAGATGCTGGTCAGCCAGATATGGGTGAGGGTCTCGACGACCTTGTCGTGCTCGACGGCCGGCTCCTCGCCTGCCAGTGTGGCCATCATGGTGCGCTCGTTCATCAGGTTCAACGACGTGGCCAGATCCAGCGCGGGAATGGTCTCCGGTGCCGCACCGCGTTCGCGCTCGACCTTGATGAGCGCCGCCGTCATCGCGATCCACTTCCGCATCAGGCCCTGCCACGTGGAGCGGAACTCTGGGCTGGTGGTCACCGCTTCGACACCGGCCCGTGCGGTGGCCGGATGCGACCCGAACGAACTGAAGAAGATCTCGATGCCGCGCCGGATGGCCTGGCGCGGTTCGGTCGGCATGCTGTCCATGGCGTGGTCGAACCCGGTGTCGGCCAGCGTGATGAGGGGCTCGAGGAGGGTGAGAAGAACCGCTTCCTTCGAGGCGAAATAGAAGTAGAACGTGGGCCGGGAGATGCCCGCGCCCTTGGCGAGATCGTCGACCGAGATGTCGGCGAACGCCCGACTTTCCAGCAGTCGGGTCGCGGTTGCGAGAATCGCCTGCTCGCGGTCGTCCCCGGAGGGCCGGGCAGAGCGGCGGCCGCGGGGGGCGCGGGCCTGGCTGGCGATGGTCACCCAGCCGACTTTACGCCATGTCGGAAATCTCGACACACTGTTGACCGACTCGACGCCGTGTTGATACCGTCGGTCCCATGAACGAACACTTCGATGTCGTGATCGTGGGTGCCGGCATCTCCGGCATCAGCACCGCCTGGCACCTGCAGCAGCGCTGCCCGTCCAAGAGCTACGTCATCCTGGAACGTCGCGAGAACATCGGCGGCACCTGGGACCTGTTCAAATATCCCGGCATCCGGTCCGACTCGGACATGTTCACCCTCGGCTTCCGGTTCAAGCCGTGGACCTCGGCCCGCTCCATCGCCGACGGCCCGTCGATCTGGAACTACATCAACGAGGCCGCCGTCGAGAACGGCATCGACAAGCACATCCGCACCGGCCAGAAGGTGACCGCCGCCGACTGGTCCGACGCCGACAACAGGTGGACCGTCACCATCGAGAGTGACGGAC
Source organism: Mycolicibacterium sp. J2 (assembly GCF_026240945.1). Lineage (GTDB taxonomy): Bacteria > Actinomycetota > Actinomycetes > Mycobacteriales > Mycobacteriaceae > Mycobacterium. The sequence goes on along the minus strand of NZ_JAPFPY010000009.1, from coordinate 124,708 downwards.
AGGAGAAGCAGGTCACCGCGTCCTTCCTGTCGGTGTGTAGCGGCTACTACAACTACGACCAGGGCTACTCGCCGACGTTCGTCGGGTCCGAGGACTTCAAGGGCCAGATCATCCATCCGCAGCACTGGCCAGAGGATCTCGACTACACCGGCAAGAAGATCGTCGTCATCGGTTCCGGTGCGACAGCAGTGACGCTGATCCCGTCACTGGTCGACGGCGGAGCCGGCCACGTCACCATGCTCCAGCGGTCGCCCACCTACATCGGGTCGCTGCCCCTGGAGGATCCGGTGGCGGCGCAGGCCAACAAGTACCTGCCAAAGAACCTCGCGCACTGGGTCAATCGCTGGAAGGCCATCGCCTACAGCACCGGCCAGTACCAGCTCGCGCGCAAGTTCCCGGCTGTGTTCAAGAAGGCGCTGCGTGAGATGGCAACGCGCCGTCTGCCCGAAGGCTTCGACTACGACAAGCACTTCAGCCCGCGCTACAACCCGTGGGATGAGCGAGTCTGCTTGGCGCCCAACGGTGATCTGTTCAAGGCCATCCGCTCGGGTAAGGCCGACGTCGTCACCGACACCATCGACCGGTTCACCGAGACGGGTATCAAGCTCAACTCCGGTGAGGAGCTGGCGGCCGACATCATCATCACCGCAACGGGTTTGAACATGCAGCTGTTCGGCGGCGCGAAGGCACTGCGCAATGGTGAGCCCATCGATCTGACCAAGTCGATGACCTACAAGGGCCTGATGCTCTCCGGTGTGCCGAACATGGCCATCACCTTCGGGTACACGAACGCATCCTGGACGCTGAAGGCAGACTTGGTGTCCGAGTTCATCTGCCGGGTGCTGAACTACATGGACGAGAACGGTTTCGACCGCGTCGAACCGCAGCATCCCGGTGCGTCGGTGGGCGAAGAACCGTTCATGGACTTCACCCCCGGCTACTTCCGCCGCGCCATGGACACCCTGCCCAAGTCCGGCTCGAGGGCGCCGTGGCGGCTCAAGCAGAACTACTTCATCGATCTGCGCACCATCCGGTACGGCAAGGTCGACGAGGAGTCGCTGCACTTCACCAAGCACCGCGCACCGGCGAAGGTCTGACGGCTCGACAGGCACTGACAGACACCGAGTCCCGCATCTCCCATGGAGATGCGGGACTCGGTGCTTGGTCGGCTCAAGAAGGTGAGACGACCACGATCCCATCCTCGTCGCTGTAGGCGATATCGCCTGGGACGAACGTGACCCCGCCGAAGGTGACCTCGACATCGCGCTCTCCCGCACCGGTTTTGGTGCCCTTACGCGGATTGGTGCCCAGGGCTTTGATCCCGACGTCGATGGTGCGCAGCGTCGAGGCGTCACGCACCGCGCCGTGCACGATGATGCCGGCCCAGCCGTTGTCGCTGGCCAGGCCGGCGATGATGTCGCCGACCAATGCGGTGTGCAGCGAGCCGTCACCGTCGACGACGAGCACACCGCCGTCGCCCGGCGTCGACAGGATCGACTTCAGCAGGGCGTTGTCCTGGAAGCAGCGCACGGTGGTGATCCGGCCGGCGAAAGCGGCGCGGGCGCCGTAGTTCTGCAGCTGCAGATCACAACTGCGGACGTCGGGATAGATCTCGTCGACCAGGTCGGCGGTCGCGCGGGGTTCGATGCTCACGCCGTCGATGCTAGCGAGGCAGCTCAGTTCTCTTCGGACCCTCGGCGGGCGAGGTAGACCACCAGCACGGCAAGCAGGGCGGCCGCCACGGCCGCCACCACCGGCAGACGGGACTGATCAGGACCGGCCGACGGTACGGCGGTCAAGGGGGAGGGCACCGAGGCGACAGTCGATTTCGCTTGCGCTGCAACCTCTTTGACCGGCGACGGCAGCTCGGGGGCGGGTGGCTCTGCCTTCTTTCCCGGAGTGGCCTTCTTGGCGGGAGCCGCCTTCTTCGCGGGTGCCGCTTTCTTGGCGGGTGCGGCCTTCTTTGCCGGTGTGGCCTTCTTCACGGGAGCCTTCTTCGCCGGCGCCTTCTTCGCGGGAACCTTCTTGGCGGGAGGGACCGGCGGCTGCTCGGTCGGTGTCTCGTCGGGCCGGTCCGGCTCGTCGGCCATGGGGGGCGCTCCTTCGCTGTTTCGCACAGGCAGTGGCTCCATCATGCCAGCCGGGCCGTCCCTATCCGGAGACCGCCAGCGCCGCCGCCAGCGTCAACGCCACCGTCATCAGGGCCAGCTCCGGGTAGGACCGCCTGCTGGAACCGTCCGCCGTCACCCGATGTCCGCGCGCAGAGGGCAACCAGCCGGTCCGATTGCGCCAGGCCAACACCATCAGCGCAGCGGTGAGCAGCACCTTGGCCAAGAGCAGCCGACCGTAACCGGTGCTCCACAACTGCGCCGGTCCGTCGAGCGTCACCGCCGCGCTGCCGACGCCGGCAACCAGCAGCACCACCACACACCACAGCGAGAGCGCCGAGAACCGCGGCAGCATGCGGGCCCACCGGCCCCGATGTCCGACGGTGAGCACCAGTGCCGCCAGCAGGCCGCACCACACCGCGGCCGCCAACGCGTGCAGGGTGACCGCGACGCCGCCGAACGCGTTCTCGGAGAGATGGCCGGCAAGCGTGCGTGCCGTGGTGCCGATCGCGGCGATGCCGGCGACCGCCACGCCCCCCGCCGGCGTCCGCACCGTGACGGCGAGCACACCAACCAGTGCGGCGGCCACCACGCAGATCAGGTCGGCCCGCCCGGCCACCGTCGACATCGCGTAATCGACGGTGGTCCGGGCGCCGAGCGCATCAAGGGGGACCGCCGCGGTAGCGGCGGCCGCGGTGACCAATCTGATGAGCTCGGCGGTGAGCCAGACCGCGACCGCGACGACCAGGGCCGACGAACTGCGCAGGGCCAGCTCGTTCCGGTAGCGCGGTGTCTCCAATGCCGGCACCAGCGCCAGTCCCAGCACCAGCACCGCACCGATATCGGCCGCGGCTCGGGTGACGGTCGCGGCGAGCGCCGGCCGCGGATAGGTCAACGCCCAGGACAGGGCGAGACCCACCGCCAGGACGGCGGCGCCGGCGAGCGCCTTTCTCACGGCTGCCGGCGCCGACTCCACCACGCACCCGCTCCGATGATCGCCACGGCGAGGACGACGAACGGCCAGATCGGGAATTCGTCCGCACCGGAGCGTGGTGCGGCCACCGGCGGGCCGGGAGTCCCGGTGCCGGCGACCGTCAACCGGAACGACCACGACCCACTCACGACATGGCCGTCGGCGGAAGTGACCCGGTAGTTGGCGGTGTAGGTGCCGGCCGGGCCGAGCGGGCGCAGGTCGACCTCGACGGCCGGACCCTGCACCCGCGCCTCGCCCGTCGACCACAGGTTGCCGTCCGGGCCCACCAGGGTCATCGACGCGAACGCCGTCTGCAGTTGTTCGTTGAAGGTGGCCGTGATCCGGGTCGGCCCGGCGGTCAGCACCGCGTCGGGAGCGGGATCGCTGGACACCCGCACCGCATGCGCCGAGGCAACCCCGGCACCCAGCAGCGCCGCCACGGCCAGCACGGCGGAGATCAGCCCGAGGGCCCGCCACCTCATGCGCGCCGCCGTCCGATCAGCGCCACCGCCACGGCGACCGCGGCCAGCGCGAGCGCTCCACCGGCCAGCCAGCGGGCACCGTTGTCCGCTCGGCCCGCCGGCTCGGCGGCAGGCTGGGCGGCCGCGGCCACCGTCGGAGTGGGCTGAGGGGCCGCAGAGTGCCCGGCCTCGGGTGTACCGGTCAGGGACAGCTCCGGCGCCGGGTATTCGGGCTCGCCGCCACCCGGCAGCGGCGGCTGATCCCAGTGAACGACGGTGCCGTCGGAATAGGTCTGGGTGGCCGGGAAGGTGACGTTGTCCTGGTTCGGCAGGGTCACCGAAATCTTGAACGACCCGAATTGCTCGGGGGAGATGCCGACCGGCGGGGTGGCCGTCCAGGTGACCGACCGGACGGTGCCCGCGGCGTTGTCGCGGTCCAGCCGCGCGGTCCAGCCCGGCATCAGTTCGGTGCGCGCGGAGGCGACATTCGGCAAGGTCACACTGAATTGTGTTGTCAATGCTCCCTTTTCGGATTCGCCGGGCACCCGGAAGGTCAGCACGGCGGTGCTGCCGGGGTGGGCGTCGTCGGCGTCGACGTGAACGTGTGCCGATGCCGGCACGGCGGTCAGAAGGGCGGCGCCGGCCGCGGCCAGCGTGAGGAGGGCGCGCGCGGGCGCCCGATGGGGATAACGCATTTCGGTTGTGGGCTTTCTGGGTCGAGGGTCGGTTGGGCGGTCAGGCCGCAACCGGTGGACCCCGATGCGATATGGATGCCCGCACCAGCAGGGCCGACTGCAGCGGTTGACCGGCGCTGCGATGGGCCGCCGCGGTGAACGGCACCCGCGGTGATCGCGGCCCCGTGATGGCCGCAACGGTGCGCGACAGTGCCGCGCACAGCCGTTCCCCCGCACCGACCAGCAGCGCACCGGCGCCGACGGCGATGACGTGCGCGACCAGCATGGCTGCCGGATTCACCTGCAGATGGGAATGGCCGTCGATACCGAGCAGCTGGTGGCCGACGGCCTGGCCGGCCGCCAGCACCGCCGCCAAGGTGACCACACCACCGCGGGCAACAGCGGCGACCGCTGCCACGGCGCCCGCCAACACCAGCAGCGCGCCGACGGCCGCACCTCCAGGGAAGACTCCCGCAGCGGTGCCGTGCGCGGCCAGTGCCAGCGCGGCCGTCAGCGCCCCGACGGCGACACCGCGCAACAGCGCGGGCCGGCGGGGCGGTGCGGCGGTCATGGTGGGCTGGCTCAGCCGATGCCGAGCCGGGCGAGCAGGTCGGCGTCGATACCGTCGAGCTGCGCGCTGATCGCATCGTGGGCGGAGGCGCGGCGTTGGGCGGGCATGTTCTCGGCGGCCGTGACCGCTGCCGACAGGTCGGTCAGCCGATCGGTGATCGCAGTGACGAACTGCTTGGTCTCTGCGTCCTTGGGCTTCTTGGCCGCCACCTGTTGCAGCGTCTGCTCGGCACCGGCGATCCGGGCGGCCAGCGCCGCCCCGTGCCCGGAGAACTGGCCGAGCTGGCTCAGCGGAACCCCGAGACGGTCGGCGCGGCGCTGATCGAGGAAACCGCGTGCGGCCACCGCGGCGCGGTAGGCCAGCGGCACCAGAATCGGTGCCAGCAGCCGCGATACGGTCAGGGTGCGGCGAATCCGGGTGGGTGAGAGCAGTTTGCCCTCACGCGCGGCCTTGAGCTGAGCCTCGGCAACCTTCAGCGCGGCCTGGTCGCTGTTACGCTGCGCGCGCAGCTGGGCCTTGAGCGCCCGGGATTGGTCCTTGCGGTCGGCCTTGTAGCGGCGGGCGTCGTTCTTGGCCGCGAGCTTGGCCTCCAACTTGGCTTTCTTCGTGGCGGCCTTCTTGATGGCGCGGGCCTCGGCCCGGCGGGTCGCCCGGCTCTTGCGTCGCGTGAACAGGCCCATCGGCGTTGCCTCCCGGTATGTCGTCGACTGCCGCGATCACCGGACGGCAGTGTGGCCAACACTATCGCCCGTACCACGCGTCGGCCCCCGGTGTCCTTCCGCACCAGCGTGACCCCCTCTGCAGCAAACATTTTGACCGCAATATGCGACAATCGGGTAAATTTCTGCCGCCGCGCGTGTGTGGGGCAGAGAGGGGGTGACGACGTGATGTCGCGGATGCGAGTCGCGGCGGCAACCTGTCTGGTCGCGTCTGGCCTGTTCGTCGGTAGTGCCTGCGGTGCGGTCGCGTTTGCCGGCCCGGACGAAAGCGATGGTGCAGGCGGTGCCGGCGCCACCGGTGATAGCTCGAGCGACGCGTCTTCCGGCGCCACCGAACCCGACCCGGGCAGTGCCGACCGCACCCATCCGCATCGGCCGGGCGAGCACCCGCAGCCGCCCCGCGTGACCGTGGGCAACGGACGTGACAACACTCCGCCCAAGGCGGTTGCGGGCTCCGCGACGGGCAATCCCAGCAAACAACCCGAAACGACCGGAAGTGGTCTGTCCGGCACCCCGGGCGCGTCCGCCGGTGAACCGCAGACGTCTGCGGACCCGGGAAACCCCGGCGGACCGAGCGACATGGATGACCCGGACGACCCAGACAACCCGGACGATCCGGACGATTGCGACCAGCAGGGCAAGCACTGCCTACCGTGGTGGTGGCCGAAGCCAGGGGCGACGAAGTCCGGCCACCGCAACGGGGGACTCGGCAGTGCCGCACCGAAGCCACCGACGGTCAAGCCGGTACGCCCGCCGGTCATGCAGTTACCCACACCGACCCGGAACGGCGTACCGGCACTGCCCGTGATCGTCGCCCCACCGCCTGTGGTGCCCGTGATCGAGCTGCCGGTGCCGCCCGCCGTGGCCGGCGGATCCGGTGTAGCCGGCGGCACTTTGCCACCATCCGCCCTGCCACCATCCGCCTTGCCGCCATCGGAACCGCCCGTCCGCGTTGCGTCCCCGCCACCGCCACCGCGCCCACCTGCCCAGGTGGTCGACAGGGCCGTCGTGCCCGCGTCCTACCGCGCGGGCTACGGCGACTACCTGCGCACGGCCGACACCCCGCATGTGGTTGCCGTGGCGGTTCCGGGAGTCACCGGAATGATGTTGCTCACCGCTGCGGGTGGGATCATTGGCTACCGACAGGCGCGCTCGGCGCTGACTGTGAGTTCCCGACGGTCGGCCAGATTCACCAGTTGACCGGAATCGCTCGCCTGTGCCGCGTTGCGGCACCATAGTGGAAGCATCGGAAGGAGGTCGAAATGCCTGCTAGTCGCCGCGTGACCAAAGCTGTCAGTGCCGTTCTGGACCTGGCCCCGCGAAAAGGCGAGGTGTCCGTGCCGCGCTTGGTGGAGGCCGTCAGCGCCGACCGCGGCCGGCCGATCGAACTCAAGATGGCGGAGCTTCCGGCCGGGGTGTGCGGGCAGTGGCGACAGTACGCTGACCACGACGTCTTCCTCATCCAGAAGGGATTGCCAGCGTGGGACCGCACGTTGGCCCACGAGCTCGGTCACCTGGTGTTGGGGCATGACGGCATCCCAGTGGTGGAGGCGGCCCTCGGAGCGACGGAATTGGCCGGGTCCGACCTCATCGGCTACATGCTCAACCAACGGACCGGCTGCATGGGCCCGGCCGGGGAGGATGCCGAGCAGGAGGCAGAGGATTTCGCAGCGTTGTTGATCTATCGACTCGGCCGACTGCCGTCGGATCGTTCGTCGATGGTGCAGGTGCGGCTCGGAGAGGCGTTTGGTTGATCGTCTGGGTGCTCGCCGGCTTGCTGGGACTGGCGACCGGTTTGCGCATCGGATGGGCCCTGGTCAACAAGCAATCCCTGGTCAGCAGCGCGATGATCCTGGCGCTGGGCAGCCTCGGCACGGTCGCGGCCTTGAACTGGCAGCCGCTGACCCTGCTCATCGACACCGCACTGCACTGGCCCAACATCGCCGTGGCATTGAGCCAGGTGGCGCTCATCTCCTGCGCGGCGGGCAGCTGCGTCATGATCACCACGGTCGCCTCCGACCGTAAGCCGACCACCATCCGGCGCATCGCCATCGCCCAGTACGTGGTGGCGGCCGTCATCGCAGTCGTCACCATGGTGGCGTTCTTCGTCTCCGGTCAGGAACCCGAGATGGCCCCGGAGGAATACCTGCGCCGCAATCTGGGATCCGCCGGCGGATGGTCGGCATGGCTGCTGCCCCTGCTCTACGTGCTGCTGGCGCTGACGCTGGTGGCCTGGGCCGGCATGCGTCATTCCAACCGGACCCGGCGCGGGCGGGCGTTGTTCGTGTTCAGCATCGGCATCGTGCTGATCGTGCTGGCCAGCGCCTTTTTCCTGTTGAGGGCGGTGGGGACCACCGGGCTGCTCGGCGTCGGCTCGGCCGCGACACTGTTGGGCTGCGCGATGCTGGTGGTGGCGGGCGGCTCCCTGCTGCCCAGCGTCGAAGACTGGTTCGGCGCCCGCCGGGAACTGCGCACGGTGTCGCCGCTCTTGGCGGAGCTGAGCCTGCGGCACCCTGATGTGGGCATCGGCGTGCGGCCCCGCGGGCCGCTGTTGTTCCGGGTGGCCGAACAGATGTCGCTCATTTCGGACTCGCTGTACCTGGAGGCCACCGCAGCCGAAGCCCTCCGCAGGCGGGTCGAGTCGAACGGATCCGCGGCTCCCGACGATTCCGACGACGTGGTGGACTTCGCCGATATCGCCGAGTTGGACGGTCCCCCGGTCCCGGCGGAGGAGCAGGCCAGGGGCATCGCCCAATGGATCTACGACGGTCGCGGTGCGGGCCGCGATGCGGCCAACGCCGAGTTCCCGGGGCTCAACTGGCTCCGGCAGCCGGCGACCTTCTCCGACCGGGAATGGATCCTGGCGATCGCCGAGCAGTATTGCGAACTCGAACGCGTCGGTCCAGAACGCACAGGGTCAGAACGCACAAACGGTGCCACCGAGCGCTGAACGCGCGGTGACACCGTTTCCGGCGACCAGACGAGGCCTGGTCAGCTGTCGAGATTCTCCTTGCGGCGCAACTCGTCGGCCTTGAGCGCCAGATCCTGCTGCGACTCGGGCGACAGTCCGACGGTACGAGCGGCGATGCGGCGCACGCCCTCGTCCCGCATGTTGGCCAGCCAGGTCAGTTCCTTGTCGAGCTTCTCGTAGTACTCGTCATCGGTGAAGTACGCCGGCTTGATGCGGAAGAAGTTGGCCAGGGCGGCCATCGTGGCAACCGAAGGATTGGTGCGGTTACCCGACCGAAGCTGTGAGAGGTACGGAGCAGACATCGTCACGCCCTCGGCCTTCAGTGCGCCGATGACCTCAGCAGATGTATGCGGGCCGCGCCCCGGCGGGTAAACCGTCTCGAACAACCGGTTCAGCCGGGCGGCGAACGTCTTGCTCATCTAACTTTCCTCCACATAACTCACGAGTGTTGCACGCCAGTCTCGTATTTGCTGATCATCGTAGCGAGTGATGTCGCCACAACCAAGTGCAAACCACTTAAAAGTCGGACCATGCAGTTCGAGCATACGCCGCTAGGCCCCCCAGCAGCACGGCAGGTAGTTTCGGAAACCCAGGACCGCCGGTCCGGTTAACAAAAAAATGACGTATGCGTTGTTTTGCCCGAACTGATCCCCTACGACACGTTGTCGCAGCGGGGCCGGGGTCCTCACTCGGCCGCGGGTACGGTCTGCAGCAAAGCGGAAAAGTCGATTTGCTGCTGGCACTGGCGAAATATGGGTCGTCATCGGCAGAAGATTCCGTCGCGCCACGTAGCGAAGAGGGCAAGGGTGTCGACGAGCTACTGTCATCCGATCGGATGACAGTAGCCGGGGGTGATTCAGCGATATTCCGGCGACGAATCCCGTGCCGACGAACCGCTGCCGGTGGAGCCGCCCTTGGCGCGCCGGTACCGGACCAGTGCGGTCCCCACCGCGGTGAGTGCGACCGTGCCCGTCACCACAACGGCCACCCACGGCAGGTGCAGGGCGTTGTCGAAGAGGATCCACAGCCCGAACAGCGCGAACAGCACCGCCGCCATACTGTGCAGGAAACGTTCCGGGAGCCGGCGGTGCAGCAGTGTCCCGGCGGCGATCGCCACGCCGTCGGCGGCCACCATGCCGATCGTCGCGCCGATCCAGACGCCCGCCCAGTTGTGGTCGCTGGCAAGCGCGACCGTGGCCAGCATCGTCTTGTCCCCGAGTTCGGCCAGGACGAACGACGAGACCACCGCGAACACGATGAACCGTGGTTCGGCCACCCGGACCTCGTCGGAGTCGTCATCGGTGGCGCGGCTGTCACGCCAGGTCCATACCGCGAAGAGTAGGAAGGCGATGGCGGCGGCGAAGGCGATGGGGCGCTCGGGTAGCGACATCCCCAGGAAGTGGCCGATGGTGACGGACAGTCCGTGCACCAGGAAGGCGGCGATGCCGACACCGGAGAGCACCACCCACCAACGATGCCGCAGGGCGTAGGTCATGGTGATCAGTTGGGATTTGTCGCCCAATTCGGCGACGAAGACCACTCCGAGACTGACGAGTGCGGCACTGAGCACGGGGACGACCTTTCGACGCGGCGCCGGCCGACCATGTGCTGACGGTCTGCGGGCGTTCGGTCGAAGGTCTCGCCCACCGCCCTCGGATGGAGGAGCGGTTCGCCGGCCGGGTTGGCGCACGTGGAGGTGCGCCACCAGTATGTCGACACGACGATTGGGGGCTACTCCCCTTCGCTGATGTCACCGACGATAACCGTTGCGCGGCAACGGCGCCACCTCAGGCGATGGATTCGGGTGCCCGTACTTTTGTTGCGACGCAATGCGAAAAGCGTTATGCGGCAAGCAGCATTGCCAGTATGGCGGTATCCGGATGGCTGATGGGGTCCACGCCGACACGGCTGACCATCGAGGTGATCGTCCCGTCGGACTCCGCTTCCACCCAGGCCGCCCGGTGTTCCAGGCCTAGATGCGGCAGGCCGGGTAGCAGTACGCAACCCGAAGCGGCGCCGGTGCATTCGGGTAACGACGGTGTCGTTTCCGAAGGCGGATGCAGCATCAGCAGCGCCGGTGGTTGGCGCTCGGCGAAAAAGCCTGGGGGAACAGCGGATTCACCCACCACCGTGCCTTCGGCCAGGACCAGGCCGACGGTGCCCGGGGCGGGTTGCTCGGGGAGTTCCTCGCGGACGCCGAATATGGTTGTGGTGGAGAGCAATCCGGGCATCGAGGCGACGCGCACCGCTACCATCAGCAGCTGAGCCCACTCCTTGGTGGAGTCCGGCCAACGTCCGGAAACCACAAAACCTTTCAAACAACCACGAGCATGGAATGGGGCGATCTCCACCGCCCCTTGGGGTCCGGTCTCCATCTGGCCTCCCGACAGTGCTGGAACGCTGACGACACTGCTGTGGGTCGATCCGCCAAGGATGAGGCAGGACCTGGCTAGCACGCAAGAGGACACGAGTGCCAAATGCGACGGGCCCCGCACGCCGCCCGGTAAGGCGATGGCGTGCGGGGCCCGGATGGCGAGCCGGCAGGCTCAGCCGAAGATCAGACCACCGGTCTTGGTGGTGGCCTTGGCGAACCGGTCCTGGACGTCGGCCCAGTTGACGACGTTCCAGAACGCCGTGACGTAGTCGGCCTTCACGTTCTTGTACTGCAGGTAGTAGGCGTGCTCCCACATGTCGACCTGCAGCAGCGGGATGATGCCCAGCGGCACGTTGGCCTGCTGGTCGTACAGCTGGAAGGTCAGCAGCCGGTCGCCAAGGCTGTCGTAACCCAGCACCGCCCAACCCGACCCCTGCAAGCCGTTGGCCGCGGCGGTGAACTGCGCGCGGAACTTGTCGAACGAACCGAACTGGTCGTCGATCGCCTGCGCCAGCTCACCGGTGGGCTTGTCGCCGCCGTTGGGCGAGAGGTTCTTCCACCAGATGCTGTGGTTCACGTGCCCGCCGAGGTGGAACGCCAGGTTCTTCTCGTTCAGGAAGATGGCCGACTGGTCGTCCTTGGCGCGGGCTTCCTCGAGCTTGGCCAGCGCGTCATTCAGGCCCTTGACGTACGTGGCGTGATGCTTGCTGTGGTGGATCTCGTTGATCTGTCCGGAAATGTGGGGTTCCAGGGCGCTGTAGTCGTAATCAAGCTCCGGGAGGGTGTATTCAGCCACCGGCTTCCTTCCTAGTCATGTGATCCGCGGTCATGCGATCCGTGTCTGGTGGATCGCGGTGGAGTTCGGCGTCGGGAATCTCGACAACAAGCTCAACACCATCCTTGCCCGATCACTGCTGACACCGCAAGGACGTGTGCCATTACCGCACACGGGGAATAAAACTCGCCGTCGTCGAGTCTGTAACTCAGGTCAACACGATGAGGGCGAGCACCGCGAGGAGGACCAGTGCGATCACGCCGGCGCGCAGACATGCCATGGCCTGATTGCCGTAGATCCGCGATGTCCCCTGCCAGTCCGACGGCGGCACGGCTGATCCTCGACCGATTGGGTGCGCTGCCATCACAAGCTCCTGACCTGCACGATTCGAAACATCCCCCAGTGAGATCTGTCACACGTTTGTGGTGACGGTGATCATAAACCCTTAGCTGCCCCGCGGGAAATCCGGAGCCTTACCCGGTCGACATGTTTGAAAACGGGCGGCGGTGGGAATACAGCTTGGTCGACAGATTTTGCGCAAAAGTTAGCCGAGCAACCTTTTTCGCTCAGTGCTGCCCCGACCTGTTGATGACAGTGCTGCCCGGGGATCAGGTTATCCACAGCCAGACCGCTGAGTCGCGTGCGTGCGGCGGTGCTGTGGCACTCAGCGCCTGTGGATGAACCTGTGGAAACTGTGGATAGATGAATCATTGCTGTCACGGCGAGCCGGCCGCCCTGTGACCGCCGAACCGGCGCTGAACCGGAACTGAACCGGAACAGGGGGCTCGGCCCCATGCCAGCATGGAGTCCATGACCCGACGCCTTGGCCCTTCAACCGGACCGACCACAATGAGTGCTCATGTCTGACGGTGATGTGGCGCATGCCGACGTGAAGGACGTCCCCCTGCAGTTTGGCGACGCAGTGGTGCTGCTGGACGTCCGTGAGGACGACGAATGGCAGCGTGGCCACGCCGCCGGTGCCCAGCACATTCCGATGGGCGACGTGCCTGCGCGGATAGACGAGATCGACCGCGACGCGACGCTCTATGTCGTCTGCCATGCCGGCGGGCGGTCCCTGCGGGTGGCCCAATACTTGGCCAGGGAAGGGTTCGAACCCATCAACGTGACCGGCGGAATGCTGGCGTGGGCGCAGGCCGGACGGCCGGTGACCACCGACAGCGGTACCGCGGGCACGGTTTGAGCACGCCGTAGGCTGGACCGGTGATTCAGGTCTGCGCCCAGTGCGGGACGCGGTGGAATGTCCGCGATCGCCAGCGGGTCTGGTGCCCACGGTGCCGGGGCACGCTGTTGGCTCCCGGTGTGGTGCCGCCTGTCCCGCCGCAGCCGGGTAACCCTGATCCGCGCTGGCGGCCACCGGCCGGCGCGAGCCGTCCGTCCGGCCCGCGCCAGCCCGGCGCACTGCCGCAGGGGTTCAAATGGATCGCGGTGCGCCCCGGCGCCGCTCCACCACCCCGCCGCCAACGCCGCCCCTTGGGGGCCACGCCGCGCTACGCGAGCGTCCCGCGCTGGAGCCTGTACGGGCCGCCCGGTGAACACGCCCCCGGCGATGTCGTCGACACCGCGGCGGTTCGCGGTCCGTCCACGACCATGGTGCGGGCCACGCTGGTCACCACGATGGCACTGTTGGCGTTCGCCGCGGTGATGCACATTGCGCGCTATGCCCTGCTGCTGATCAATCGGTCGGTGCTGCTCAATCCCGTGCTTGCCGCGGTGGTGACATGGGCCGGCGTGGTCGCGAGCGCGCTGGCGCTGTTCGGCGTGATCGTGACCGCGGTGGTGCTGACAAACTGGCTGATCGCTCGTCGGGCCGGTGTGTTCGCGCACAACGGCGGGACGGATCCGCGGTCGAAATGGCAGTTGTGGGCGGGCTGCCTGGTGCCACTGGTCAACTTGTTCTGGGCGCCGGTGTTTCTCATCGAGCTGGCCCGGGCAGAGGGCCGCACGGGGCTGCGGATCACAGCGTGGTGGATCACCTGGGTTTTCAGCACGGTGGTGTCGGTGATGTCCATTGCGACGAGCTTCGTCAGCGATGCGCAGGGCATCGCCAATAACACGGTGACCACCACCATCGCCTATCTGCTCGCGCTGGCCGCCGTGGTGTTGGTGTTCCAGGTCTTCCAGGGTTTCGAGAGCAGGCCGGTCGACCGGCCCGTCAAGCGCTGGGTGATGGTGGCCACCGGCCCGCACGACGAGCAATCCCCGCCGCCGGACGCTGATTCCGCGCCACCGGTTGAGAACGAAGACCAGAACCCGGCAGCATAGCCATATGACCGCGGGCGACGCCGGGGCCGCTGGGCCGGCCGAATCGGAACCGACACCGGGACCGGCGGCCGAACGCCATCCCTTCGTCGTCGCACACCGCGGCGCGTCGGCCGAGCGTCCCGAGCACACACTGGCCGCTTACGAGCTGGCGCTGCAAGAGGGCGCCGACGGCGTCGAATGCGATGTGCGGCTCACCAGGGATGGCCATCTGGTGTGTGTGCACGATCGCCGTGTCGACCGCACCTCCGACGGCACGGGGCTGGTCAGTGAGATGACCTTGGCGCAGCTACGCGAACTCGACTTCGGGTCCTGGCATACCGGCTGGCGCGAGAGCGGCGCCACCGGCGATACCGGACTGCTGACTCTGGACGCGTTGATCACGTTGGTGCTCGACTGGAAACGGCCCGTCAAACTCTTCATCGAGACCAAACACCCGGTGCGCTATGGCGCGTTGGTGGAGAGCAAGGTGCTGGCGATGCTGCACCGGTACGGTATCGCCGCGCCCGCCTCGGCCGATCTGGCCAGGGCCGTGGTGATGTCGTTCTCCGCCGCGGCGGTATGGCGGATCCGGCGGGCGGCGCCGATGCTGCCCACCGTGCTGCTGGGAGAGACGTCGCGTTATCTCGGCGGCAGCGCGGCGACCACAGTGGGCGCCACCGCCGTCGGTCCGTCCATCGCCACGTTGCGTGAGCACCCCGAACTCGTCGACCGGGCCGCCGCCCAGGGCCGGGCGCTGTATTGCTGGACCGTCGACCATTACGAGGACGTGCGGTACTGCTGGGACATCGGGGTGGGGTGGGTCGCGACCAATCACCCCGGCCGAACCAAGGACTGGCTGCAGAACGGTCTCGCCGGGGCGGGCCGGGATTAGAGGTTGCCGCCGGCAGCCTTCGGTGCGCCGGGATCGGCGGCGCCGCGCGTGAGCTCGCGGGCGACGAAGTCCTCCAGGTGGAACAGGTTGGCTCCGGCGCGCTCGGCGATCCGGACCAGCGACGACATGGTGGCCACCTCTTCGACCTGCTCCTTGAGGAACCACTGCATGAACTGTTCGCCGAGGTAGTCGCCCTCGTCCCGGGCCACGCTGGCCAGCCGGCTGATCTGCTCGGTGACCGTGCGCTCCTGGTCCAGCGCCAGCCGCAGCGCCTGCGCCGGGCTCTCGAAGGAGTTGCGCACGGCGTCGATGCCGGGGATCTCGGCGTCCAGGTCACGATCGAGGAGGTACTGGACGAGCATCATGGCGTGATTGCGCTCCTCCACCGATTGGGCATAGAAGTGCGCGGCCAGCTGCGGAAGATCGGATCCGTCGCAGTACACGGCGATGGCGATGTATTGCTGCGAGGCGGTGAACTCGGCCCGGATCTGCTCCCGCAGGAGGGTGTTGAACTTGGTGTCGAGAGCGCTCGCGTCGGTCATGATCATGACAATAGCGCAGGTCAGGGGCCATGTCAGTGAAGGTCAGCCTTACCGAGGTAAGCGTTTCCTAACTGTAGTGATTCCAGTTACCCCTCGCTGAGGGTGTACTCAAAAGTTTGCTGGCGGTCACGATCCGAGATTGAGCACATCCGCGGGAACCGCGGTGTCGGCGGCGAGTGCGGTGAACAAGCGGCCCGCGGCCTCGGTGTCCCAGACGACCACCGCGCCGGAGTCGCTGCTGGTGAATTCGCCGATGGGCACCGTCGTGGTCACCGCATCGCCGTGCAAGGCCCAGCCCAATCGGGCCAGGTCCCAAACGTGGCCGCCCTGATCCACCGTGAGGGCGGCGCCGACCGCATGGACCATCGGGTACCACCGCAGCGGATTGAGCAGCACCGCTGGACTGGCGGTCCGGCGCAACAGCGCCGACATGAAGGCCCGCTGGTTGAGCATCCGGTCGAGGTCCGCGCGCGGTGTGGCGCGCGAGCGCACGAAGCCCAGGGCGTTGCGGCCGTCGAGTTCCTGGCAGCCGGCCGGCAGATCGATACCGGCCAGTGGATCGGTGATCGGCTCGGCGGGGCACATGGTGACACCTCCGACCGCGTCGACGAGTTCGGCGAAACCGTCGAACCCGACCTCGGCGTAATGGTCCAGCCGCAAGCCGGTGGCCTGTTCCACGGTCTGCGCGAGCAGCGCCGCGCCGCCGATGGCGAAGGCGGCGTTGATCTTGTCCTTGCCGTGTCCGGGAATGTCGACGTAGGAGTCGCGCGGCAGCGACACCATCGTGGTCGGTACGCCCGAGCCGAATCCGCCGATATGGATCAGCAGGATGGTATCGGTCCGGCCGTTACCCACATCGCCGCCGGTCGCCAGCTCGGCCTGTTGTTCGGGCGAGAGGTGCTGCCGGCTGTCCGACCCGACCAGCAGCCAGGTGACACCTTTGCCGGGCGCCGGTCGACCGGGGTAATCGGCCAGCGCGGGCACGCGCTGCAGGGTGGTGTCGAACCACACCGCACCGGCGACGCCGGCCGTCAGCGCAATGAGCACCAGCACCGTGAGCAGGGCGAGCCCGCGGCGTACCCGACCCCGCCGGCGCGGCTTGGCGGGCTTGGCGGGCGGGGGAGCGGCCTGGCGCGGGGGAGCGGGTGGCGGCGGTGCGCGGCGTACTGGTGGCGGGGGCGGCGGCTGCGGTGGTGCCCGGTGCGGTGTCGGTGGCTGGGGTGGCCACTGCGGTGCCGGTCGGTACCCGGGCGGGCGACGGATGACCTGTGACGGCTCCCGCGGGGGCACCGGCCGTCGGTGGGGCGGCGGCTCCTGGCCGGGTGGCCGCTGGTCGTTCACAGCTGCGAATGTACTGGCCGCCGCCGCATCGTCAGGTCAACCAGGCCAGGTGGCCCGCGGCCAATGAGTAGCCGATGAAGGCGACGGTGTCGATCAGTCCGTGCGCGATGATCAGTGGCCACAATCGGCCCGTGCGCATCCAGACGTAACCGAACACCAGCCCCATCACCACGTTGCCCAGGCCCGCGGAGTAACCCTGGTACAGGTGGTAGGCCCCGCGCAGCACGGCGGAGATCGCCAACACGGCCGCCGGATTGAAGCGCAGCTGGCGTAGCCGCGTGATCAGGAACGCGACGACGATGATCTCCTCGGCCCAGCCGTTGGCGAAGGCCAGTGCCAACAGCACGGGAATGCGCCACCAGGTGTCGTAGAGCTGGGCTGGTTCGACGGCCGCGCTCAGGCCGAGTACCCGGGCCGCTACGTAGAGCCCCAGCCCGGGCAGACCGATCAGTGCGGCCAGTCCGAGCCCGCCGGTCACGTCGGGATGCCAGCGGATACGCCCGAGGCCGATGCGGCGGGGCCCGAACCCGCTGCGCCACAACAGGTACAGCCCCAGGGCTCCCCACGCCACCAGCTGCAGGACCGAAGCCATGTTGAGGCCGAAGTCGATGAGGTCGAACGGGGACCGGCGCTGATTGAGAGCCACCCGCCTGCCGGCCAGGCCCAGCAGGACGGCCTCGATGAGGTCGAGCAGCGCGGTGTAGGCACTGAGCCCGAAGGTGACGGCGAGGACGACGAAGACCTCGATGCGCAGGGTGCGCCGGGGCAGCGGGTCCGGTTCGGTCACCGCAGCCACGCTAGTGGCCGCGCGGCGTGACCTCAGATCCGGCGCGCGCGTAGTCCGTTGAGGAACGGGCAACCCATCAGAACCCGGATGGCTTGGCTCAGCCCGGCAACGTCGTCGACCGGTTTGGCGAACGGCAGCCGGACGTCGTGGTCGCCGGTCTCGTCCTCGACCCGCAGCTGCACGCCGTAGCGATCCAGGCCCAACGGCCGCACCTGGCCACCGCGCAGCGTCATCGGCAGCCGGGCCGACAGGCGGTCGATGACATCGCGATGCGCCGACTCCAGGTGGCGTAGCCAGCAGGACTCCAGGCCACAGAATGGGTCGGGCCGCGCCTCCAGTAGTGCGCCCACACCGACCGACTCGGCACCGGTCGAGTCGGCGACCACCACGGACTCGATTTCCACCCGGACCAACGCGTACGGAGTCTCACCATGGGTGGGCGCGCCGTTGTTCACCTGCAGCAGAGCGGGATTCGGGTGCTCGGTGGCGATCAGGTCGAGCAGGCCGCCCACGTCGCCGGCGGGCACGGGCACCAGGCGGCCACGCATCCACACCAGGGCGCGCACCGGCTCGCGCAGCGGCAGCGGCGCATAGTCGGTCATCTCCAGTACCGCTTGCATACCGGCCGCGCCCGCCGACGCCAGCGCACCGGCCAGCGCGCCGTCGGCGGGAATGGTGATCGCGACCGAACCGTCTGCCAACAGATGGTGCACCGGGGTGGCGGTGGGGTCCAGGCCGTCGACCGCAACCATCGCTCCGCCGACCCGCGCGCAGGCGCTGCGGATCCGCTCGGCCGTCGTCGGTGCCGCCACCACAGTCGTCATCCGATACACCTTCCGTTAGTGAGGTAAGCCTTACTTAACTACATCGACGGTTGGGTCGCAAGGTTTTCCTCTCGGCTCGGACAGGGCAGACCGCACGAGCCACTAGGGTGAAGACGTGCCGCGCATCGCCTATCTCGGACCGGAGGGGACGTTTACCGAGGCGGCGTTGCTGCAGATGGTGGCCGGCGCGATGATCCCGTGCAGCGATCCGTCCGGCGCCGAGGTGACGCCCGTGGGCTACGACAGCCCCGCCGCGGCGCTGGATGCCGTGCGGTCGGGCGACGCCGAATACGCGTGCGTCCCCATCGAGAATTCCATCGAGGGGTCCGTGCTGCCCACCCTGGACGGCTTGGCCGCCGGACCGGCCCTGCAGATATTCGCCGAGCACACGCTCGACGTGGCGTTCAGCATCGTCACTCGGGCGGGCGCGACTGGTGATGCCGCTCCGGACATCGCCACCGTGGCGGCCTTCCCGGTCGCCGCCGCGCAGGTGCGGCGCTGGCTGGCCGCCGAACTGCCGCGGGCCACGGTGATTCCCGCGCAGTCCAATGCCGCCGCCGCGGCCGACGTCGCGGCCGGCCGGGCCGACGCGGGGGTGAGCACGGCGCTGGCGGCCGAACGCTACGCGTTGCACGTGCTCGCCGCGGACGTCGTCGACGAACCCAACGCCCGCACCAGGTTCGTACTGGTCGGGCGGCCGGCGCCGCCGCCGGGGCGCACCGGCGCCGACCGCACCTCGGTGGTACTGCGGCTGGACAACGAGCCCGGCGCGCTGGTGGCCGCGATGACCGAGTTCGCGATGCGCGACATCGACCTCACCCGAATCGAATCCCGGCCCACCCGAACCGAATTGGGCACCTACAAGTTCTTCCTGGACTGTGTCGGGCATATCGACGACGGTGCCGTCGCGGAGGCGCTCACGGCGCTGCACCGGCGTTGTGCCGACGTTCGTTTTCTGGGGTCCTGGCCGACCGGTGCCGCGGTCGGGGCGGTACCACCGGCCTCGAGCGAGGCGACGCGATGGCTGGCGGCACTGCGGCGGGGGGAGCGGTTGTGAGCGGGCGACTGGTACTGGTCCGGCACGGGCAGTCGTTCGGCAACGTCGAGAAGCGCCTGGACACCCGGCCGCCCGGTGCCGAGCTCACCGAGCTGGGGCACGAGCAGGCCAGGACCTTCGCGCGGAACTGGAAACAGCCGATCGGGGTCGTCGCCCACTCGGTTGCCACCCGGGCGCGGCAGACCGCCGCCGGGATCGGCGGCCACCTCGAAGTGGCGCCGCGCGAGCTCGACGACATCTACGAGGTGCAGGTCGGTCACCTCGAGGACCGCACCGACGAGGCCGCTATCGAACAGTTCGACAGCGTCTACCGGCGCTGGCAGCTCGGCGATCTCGATGCCTCGATGCCCGGCGGCGAGAGCGGACAGCAGGTGCTCGATCGCATCGTGCCGGTGCTGACCAAGCTGCGGATCCAACACCTCGACGACCACGATTGGCGCGACGACATCGTCGTGGTCAGCCACGGCGCGGCCATCCGGCTGGTGGCCGCGGCACTGGCCGGAGTCGACGGCCGATTCGCGCTGGACCACCACCTGGCCAACACCGAGAGCGTGGTGCTCAGCCCGATCACCGACGGGCGGTGGAGTTGCGTGCAGTGGGGCGAGCTGGCCCCGCCGTTCTACGCGGACAAATCGCCCGAGGAGAGCGTGCCAGACCCGATGGGCTGATCCTCGGCACAACCGCACCCGACAGCCATGCAGTCGATGGTGTAGGTGTGCTCCATCTCGGGATCACCGCAATCCTCGGTGCATTCGGCCCGCCGGCCGATGTGCACGATCACCGTTCCGTGGCAGTGGACGAGGCCGTCCGCGCACTCGCGGCAGTGCGCACCCGTGTGCAGCTCCGCGCTGGTCCTCATGATTCGTTCTTAGCACCGCGCACTGACAAGCCGGGGTTCCCACGCGGAGTCCACCCCCCGTCGCTTCGCTCGCCCCGGAGTCTTCCCCCGTCGCTTCGCTCGCCCTGGGTTGGGGAGACTCCTCAGCCCCAACCCAGCTCATGCAGCCGATCGTCGTCGATGCCGAAGTGGTGCGCCAGTTCGTGCACGACGGTGATCGCCACCTCCTCGACCACCTGCTCCTCGGTGTCGCACATCTCCAGCAGGGCATCGCGGTAGATGGTGATGGTGTCGGGCAGGTATCCGCCGTAGGACGAATCGCGCTCGGTGAGTGCGACACCCTCGTAGAGGCCGAGCAGATCCGGCTCGTCGGGATGGCGGCCCTGCACCAGAAACACCACATTGTCGGCGCTGGTGGCCAACTCCGGCGGGATCAGATCCAGTGCATCGGAGACCAACTCGTCGAACCGTTTCCGGCTCATCGGTACCGGCATCAGGTGCGTCACTGCACCGGCGGCAGCACCGGCTCCGCGGGACCGGGTGCCGGGCCGGCCGGCGCTGCGGGCGGCGCGACGGGCGCATCCCCGGGCGGCGGCGGTCCGTCCAGCGGGGCGCCCCCCGGAGCCTGCCCATCGGCGGGCGGTGCATCGCCGGGCGGCGGCGGACCGTTGAGGAACGTGTTGCCCGGCGCGGGCGCCGGGGTCGACGGCTGACTGCTCTGGGTGGCCGGTGTCTGGGTCGACTGACCGGGCAGGTGCTGATTGGACTGGGTCTGCTGGGTCGACTGCGAGGACTGGCTGGAGTCATAGCCGCTCGAGGACTGGCTCTGCGACAGGTCGATCGACGGCGGCGGGATGGCCGGCATGTTGAGACGCTCGTCGGGGATGTCCGGCGGCGGCACCGGCGGCCGGCCGTCGATCGTCAGCGCGCCCTTGGCGCTGTTGAGCAGGGTGGACCAGCCGCCGTTGCCCAGGGTGCTGCCGATACTGCAGGACACCTGATGGCTGCCGGCCAGCCAGCTGGGCAGTGAGATGGTGCTGTACACCAGGGTCAGCGTGGTGGTGCGCAGCTTCAGCGGCGCCAGGTACTCCTCGGTGATCTTGGTGCAGGTGTCCTTGACGTAGGCGTCCTGTTCCTGTTCGGGCGGCACGCCGGCGGGGTATTTCTCGGCGAGGTTGACCGCGCCGGTGACCTCGAGCGCGTGCGGGCTGGCGCAGTCGACCGGGATGTCGGTGGGCTGGTTGGTGGCCGGGTCGATGCCCAGGCAGGTCCCTGCGGGCCACACCTTGGACTGGTCCACCGCGGCGACCTTGCCCTGGAAGGCCTGCTGCTGATTGTCCGCCCCGGGCAATTGCAGGCCGCACAACATGCGGCGCTCGCCGTTCTGTCGCCAGGCCTTCTCCCCCGACCACAACAGGCTCACCGCGAACCGGCCGTTGGGGTCGTACTTGTCACCCAGATAGCGCTGGACCGCGCTCTGGCACTGCTCCTGGCTGATCTGCTGGATGCGCGCCGGCGACGGCGGCGCCGCGTCGGCACCGTATTCGGTGCCCGGGAAGGTGCGCAGGTCGATGGCCTCGGCCACCTCGAACCGGTGCTCGGTGGTGCAGTCCACGATCTGGGCGGCATCGGGCACCCGGTCCGGCCAGTTCAGGCACGACCCGCTGCCGGCATGGTCGAAGGTGCTGTTGGACCGGGCCAACCCACCCGAGCCCGAACTCAGGCCGGCGAGCCGCCCACCGGCCGCGGTGTCCGGCAGCACGGTGATCACACCGGCGATCATCAGCCCGCCGAGGGCGGTCAGCAGCAACGCGCGCCGGGTGGGGGTGAGCTGAGCGTCACGCAACCAGGCCAGCCGCCGTGACGCGGGCGGCGGGGGCCCCTCGTCAAGGGACGGCTGCGGGTGCTCTGGTGCGTCCAACATCGGCTCCATTGTGGCAGGCGTGTCACGGCTTGTGACAAGTGATGCGGTTGTAACGTTATGTGGTTGTGGCATGCGGCCCCCCGGGTCGACGCTGCCGACGCGGGCGGCACAGTAGGGTTACCGCCGTGATCGACCTCAAGCTGCTGCGTGACGAACCGGACCGGGTGCGGGCTTCACAGCGCGCCCGCGGCGAGGACCCCGGCTTGGTGGATGCGCTGATGGATGCGGACACCGCCCGCCGCGCCGCCATCTCGGCCGCCGACAATCTCCGTGCCGAACAGAAGACGGCCAGCAAATCCGTGGGCAAGGCTTCCCCCGAGGAGCGGCCGGCCCTGCTCGAGCGCGCCAAGCAACTCGCCGAGGAGGTCAAGGCCGCCGAAGCGGCGCAGGCCGCGGCCGAGAGTGCCTTCGCCGCTGCGCATCTGGCCGTCGCCAATGTCATCGTGGACGGGGTGCCTGCCGGCGGCGAGGACAACTTCGTCGTGCTGGACACCGTCGGCGAGCCGCCGGCCATCGAGTCGCCCAAGGATCATCTCGAGCTCGGCGAGGCGCTGGGCCTGATCGACATGGAGCGCGGCGCCAAGGTGTCGGGGTCGCGGTTCTACTTCCTGACCGGTCAGGGCGCGCTGCTGCAACTGGGTCTGCTGCAGTTGGCGGTCCGGCTGGCCACCGCCAACGGGTTCACGCTGATGATCCCGCCGGTGCTGGTGCGGCCCGAGGTGATGGCCGGTACCGGGTTCCTCGGCGCCCACGCCGACGAGATCTACCACCTCGACGACGATGACCTGTACCTGGTGGGCACCTCGGAGGTGCCGCTGGCCGGCTATCACGCCGACGAAATCCTGGACCTGTCCGGCGGGCCGCTGCGCTACGCCGGCTGGTCGTCCTGCTTCCGGCGCGAGGCAGGCAGCTACGGGAAGGACACCCGCGGCATCATCCGCGTGCACCAGTTCGACAAGGTCGAGGCGTTCGTCTACTGCAAGCCCGAGGACGCCGAGGCCGAACACGAGCGGCTGCTGGGCTGGCAGCGCGAGATGCTGGCCGCCATCGAGGTGCCCTACCGGGTGATCGACGTCGCCGCCGGCGATCTGGGTTCGTCGGCCGCGCGCAAGTACGACTGTGAGGCGTGGGTGCCCACCCAGGGCACCTACCGTGAACTCACCTCGACGTCGAACTGCTCGACCTTCCAGGCCCGCCGGCTGTCCACCCGCTACCGCGACGACGACGGCAAACCGCAGATCGCCGCCACCCTGAACGGAACCCTGGCCACCACCCGGTGGCTGGTCGCGATCCTGGAGAACCACCAGCAGCCCGATGGCAGTGTCCGGGTGCCCGCCGCGCTGGTGCCCTATCTCGGTACGGAGGTGCTGACAGCGTGATCGAACTCGACGATGCGGAGCTGCGGAACTGGTTCGGTTTCGGGGTGGCGGGCAATTTCGCCGGCCATCTCGAACAGGCGGGGGAGGCAGTCGATTTCACGAACGTGGCATCGGTCGGTAATGCCCCGAAGGGCATCTTCCCGTGGTATGCGCCGGGCAGTGACACGTTCCTCGGCGAGTTCCCGCTGTCACACGACGAGATCGCCCTGCCGGCCAGTGACGAGCCGCTGAACCTGCAGATCGAACCCGAAGTCGGGTTGGCCTGCGAGGTGACCTGGCAGGGCGACACCGTGGTGTCGCTACTCCCGTTCGCCCTCGGCGCATTCAACGACTGCTCCATCCGGCGGCCCGGCGCACCGAAGATCAGCCACAAGAAGAACTGGGGACCGGCCTCCAAAGGTGTTGCGCGCCAGTTCTTCGAGGCGCACGACCTCACCCCGGACGGCCCGACGGCCACCATGCGGCTGTCGTGCCACCTGCACACCGCCGCCGGTGCTGAGCACGAGTACGGAGTGGACAGTCCGCTGCTGGGCTACTCGTATTACGGCGAGGTCCTGCTGGACTGGATCACCGAACGGCTGGCCAACCAGAAGGGCGCACCCGACACCCCGCTGGAGGATGTCGGCGCGCTGATGGTGGCCTCGGGACACCCCGAGCACGTGCTTATCGGGATCGGCGCCACCCGCTACACCGCGTTGGGTGAGTCGACCTATCTGTCGCCGGGCGACGAGGCGGTGGTGCGGGTGTACGACACCGCGTCCGACGCGTGCTCCGAATTGCGCCAAAAGGTTCGCTGAGCGAAGCGCCGGCCGGCCAATCCGGGCGGTTCCGCCCTCGCGGCGCCCCGATGTGCGCTGTACTTGACCCCGAAGCGATGGCCCTGCCGCTTGCTGAGGGGGAACACGCATGAGTACGGCCGCCGAACGCGCTGCACAACTGGATCTGGTGGGCCGGCTGAAATCGGCTTTTCCCGAGATCCCCGATGCGCCTTATCCCGATCTGATGGATCACGGGCGGATCGTCGCGCTGACCAAACCGGTGCACGACGTCGGCGGTGAACCCGACGCCCCGATGCGCTACGTCAACAAGGATTACGAGTACTGGGAACACATGACCTATGTCATGTGCGAAGTGCTTGCCTGGCGCGGCATCTGGCTCTCCGAAGAACGCCGCCGGATCGGTAACGTCGACGTGGGACGCGCCGTGTACCAAGGCTTCCCCTACTACGGTCGCTGGCTGCTGTCGGTCGCGCGGGTGCTGATCGAGAAACACCACATCGGGCTCACCGAGCTCACCGAGCGGATGATCGAGGTACGCGACCGTTACGCCGACGGCCTGGCCGGCACACAGCTACGGGCCGAGCCGAAGAGTGCGGGCGACGGCGCGCAGGTCCAGCGCAACGAGCACCACATCCACGCGGTGGGCAAGGGTGACCCGCAGGTCTACGCCGGTCGGGCCGGTGACCCCAAGTTCGCGGTCGGTGACCGCGTGGTGGTGCGCGACGAACTGCCGGTGCTGTTCTACACCCGCACCCCCGAATACTGCCGCGGCGCCGAAGGCGAGATCGCCGTCGTCGCCTACGAGAGTCCGGCCGCCGAGGACGAGACGTGGGCCCGCTCCGATGCCCAGCCGGAGTGGTTTTACGTTGTGCAGTTCAAGCAGGCCGACCTGTGGGACGACTACACCGGCTCCCCGACCGACACCCTGCGAACCGAGATCCCCGAACACTGGTTGCGAGGCGCCTGATGCACGATCACGATCACGATCACGACCGCACGGTGAAGCCGATGGTCGACGAGATCACCGACTTCGAGGTGCTGGAGATCGCGCTGCGCGAATTGTGCATCGAGAAGGGCATTTTCACCGCCGAGGAGCACCGCCGGTTCACCGAATTCGCCGAGCAGATCGGGCCGACCCCGGCGGCGCGGCTGGTGGCGCGGGCCTGGCTGGATCCGGACTTCAAGGCGCTGGCGCTGGCCGAACCGATGACCGCGAGCAAAGAAGTAGGGGTCGACTGGCTGGAACCGACCGGGTTCGGCACGCCCAGCGACTTCACGGCCTTCGAGATTCTCGCCGACACCCCGAGCGTGCACCACGTGATCGTGTGCGCGCTGTGTTCCTGCTATCCCAGGCCGATCCTGGGCAACTCGCCCGAGTGGTACCGCACCCCCAACTACCGGCGCCGGCTGGTGCGCTGGCCCCGGCAGGTGCTCTCCGAGTTCGGCCTCTACCTGGACGACGATATCGAAGTGCGCGTGCAGGATTCGAACCAGAAGCATCGCTTCATGGTGATGCCGCTGCGCCCCGAGGGCACCGACGGCTGGACCCAGGACCAGCTCGCCGAGATCGTCACCCGCGACTGTCTGATCGGCGTCGCGCTGCCCAAGGCGGGGGTCACGACGAACGTCGTCGTGGAGACCCGGCCCGCGATCCACCCCAACGGCGCATGAGCACCCCGCCCGAGCCGCTGGCGGACATCGTCGAGCGCAATCAGGTGTGGTCGCGGATGGCCGCGAAATACGGTGTGCAGAACCCGGTCCCACCGTGGAAGACGAGCCTGGACGGGCTGTGCGACGCGCTCGACCGCGCCGAGTGCGACCGGGCCGACCTCCCGGACTTCAAGGAGCGCCGCGACGAGGAGGACGCGCTCTCGGCGACGGTGTATGCCGACCTGCCGTACCCGGAGAACCAGCTGATGTCGCTGGCCCATTCGCTGCTGGTGCGCGGGGTGATCGGGCAGGCCGAGCTGGCGCAGCGGCTGGCCGCGGTGCGGGCCCGGCTGGAGGCCTGACCCTCACTCTCGGTGCAGCAGCTCGTCCAACACCGAAACGAACTCGCTCACCCGCAGCGGGGTGAACGCCGGGCTGGGCCGGGTACCCGGCACGTCGAGCACGATCAGGGTCGACTTGATCGGCCGCCACACGTCCAGTGGCAGCCAGCGGCGGGGGTCGTCCGAAGGCCCCCAGATCCGGAACCGGTCGAAGACCAGGCCCAGCGACTCCGTCTTGTAACCCCGGATCGCTTGCACCGGGATGATCTTCGATGTCCCGGACGGGAAGTGGTAGCGCCGCAGCGTCAGGGCCTGGCGATCCAGCTGGATCAGCCCGTCGTCGTACGACACCGCCGCGGTCATGACGTTCTGGCGCTCCTGAGTGGGTGGCCCTTGGCGGTCAGGCAGCGACCGTTCTCCAGGTTCCACTGCCAGCCGTGCAGATTGCAGGTCAGTGTATTACCTTCCACCACACCGAATTTGGACAAGTCCGCCTTGAGGTGCGGACAGCGGCGCTGGATCTCCCAGCCGTCGAGCACGGTGGAGGCGCTGTCGTCATGCGCCTCGGCGAACCAGCCGTCGGCGTAGGCGATCCGCTCGTCGGTCAGGCATTTGAAGAACGTGTACAGGTATTCGTTGTAGCCGCCGACCCGCCACGCGCGGAACCGGGTGGACAAGAAGATGGTGTTCACCCAGTCGGGCTCGTTGTCGCGCACCACGGTACGCACCAGCTGCGACGGGATCTCGAATCCGTACCGGAACTTCTCATCCGGAATGGGCTCACGCACAGCCCGTTTCGGGAAGTCCAACACGACGGTCTCGGTGCGCGACGGCCCGGGTAGCCGCAGTTCGACGGGGTACCCGATCCCGTCGCAGATCTGATCGGACTGGGCCATGATCGGCTCGAAGCGGGCCCGCAGCGGCTCCAGGAGGGCCTCGCCGTCGGCCGGTGCCCACGCCGCCTTCTCCGCCGCCAGCACCGGGGCCATCCGCTGCGCGTATGCCTCGATGTAGGCGGCCTTGCCGGTGGTGAAGATGGACTCCGGATCGTCGACGGGATGGGTCAGCGAATCCAGTTGCGAGCCGGTGAAATTCGCCGTCGATCCGGGAATCATCAGCAGTCCGCCGTGGTGACCGTGGGCGCGCAGCTGATCCAGGAACACCACCTGGTCGGGGAAGATGTTGGCCGGATCGCCGTGGTCGTCGTTGAGGTCGCGCAGCTCTGGATCCAGGAAGCACGGCGGCCCGGCCGACGGCACCACCCAGGTGGCGCCGACCTGGGCGATGTACTGACGGCAGCGGTCCATCTGGCGCTGCCGCTTCTGGATGCCGAAGGCCTCCTTTGCCCGGGCCGGCATGTCGTAGACCATCGGATACCAGATGGCGCCGGAGTACTGCAGCATGTGCACGTCGATGTGGCCGAACTCGCGGGCCAGCATGTCCAGGTCGATCGGTCGCGCGTCGTTCATGTTGAACGCGGTGGTGACGCGGTCGGATACCACCAGCCCCGAATCGCCGATCGGGCCGTCGGCGGGCGCCCGCAGCGCGATGATCATCACGTCCAGCTCACCCTTGGGCCCGCTGACGGTGTGTTTCACCGAATCGGTCGTCTCGACGAAGCGGTGGAACCCCAGGGCCTCCAACTCGCGGCGCAGATCTGGTACCGGGAAGTCCGGCAGCAGCACCACGGCGTCCTTATTGACGTGGTCGCGCAGCGTCGCCGGATCGAAGTGGTCTTTGTGCAGGTGGCTGACGTAGAGGTAGTCGCAGGCGCCCAAGGCGTCCCAGTCCAACGTGCTGTTGTCCGGGAAGGGGAACCAAGAGGCGAAGTACGCGGGATTGACCCAGGGGTCGCACAAGATGCTGCCGGCCGTCGTATCGATCCGGAAGCCTGCGTGTCCCACACTCGTGACCTGCACAAATACCCTTTCACGTGGTTACAGCCGTGCGGTATCAGGGTAACCGGAGCCGCCGGGTGACCGCTGCCGCACTACGCTGTGCACTGTGGAGCCGGTATACGGGACTGTCATCCAAGCCGCTCGCCTCGTATGGCGGTTGCAGGGCTTGAAGTTCACCGTGACCGGGGTGGAGCACCTCCCGGTCACCGGGGGTGCCGTGATCGCGATCAACCACACCAGCTACTTCGACTTCACCTTCGCCGGGCTGCCCGCGTATCTGCAGCACCGGGGCCGCAAGGTCCGGTTCATGGCGAAGAAAGAGGTTTTCGACAGCAAGATCAGCGGCCCGATCATGCGCAGCCTGCGTCATATCGAGGTGGACCGCGACAGCGGCGCCGAGTCGTTCACCGCTGCCTGTCAGGCACTCAAGGCCGGGGAGCTGGTGGGGGTGTACCCCGAGGCCACCATCAGCCGCAGCTTCGAGATCAAGGCATTCAAGTCCGGGGCGGCGCGGATGGCCATCGCCGCCGACGTGCCGATCGTCCCGCACATCGTCTGGGGCGCCCAACGCGTCTGGACCAAGGGACATCCGCGCAACATGTGGCGACCCAAGGTGCCGATCACGGTCGCCGTGGGCGAGCCCATCTACCCCACCTTGCCGGCCGCCGAGCTGACCGCGCTGCTGCATTCGCGCATGCAACATCTGCTGGAGCAGGTCCAAGACGACTACGGGCCCTATCCGGCGGGCGAGTACTGGGTGCCGCACCGGTTGGGGGGTGGTGCCCCGACGCTGGCCGAGGCCGATCGGATGGATGCCGAAGAGGCGGCGGAGAAGGCGGCCCGCCGGGCCCAGCGCGCCGGTGAGGCGCCGGAGTAGCGCGAATGGAGCCGGTCTTTCGTTCCCTCGAAATCGCGGGGAGAACGGCGATGCGCGTCACCGGCACCCGGCTGGATTTCCAGGGGCTGGAATACCTCCCGCGGGCCGGCGGAGCGGTGGTCGCGATCAACCACACCAGCTATGTGGATTTCCTGCCTGCGGCACTGGCGGCGACGGCCAGCAAGCGCCGGATGCGGTTCATGATCAAGGCCGAGATGCAGGACGTGCGCGGGGTCCACTTCCTGATCAAACATGCCGGCACCATCCCGGTGGACCGCAGCGCAGGCGGTGCGGCCTATCCGATCGCCGTCGAACGTCTACGTGCCGGCGAGCTGGTCGGGGTGTATCCCGAGGCCACCATCAGCCGCAGCTTCGAGCTCAAGGAGTTCAAGACCGGGGCGGCGCGGATGGCACTGGAGGCACAGGTGCCGATCATCCCGCTCATCGTGTGGGGAGCGCACCGCATCTGGACCAAGGATCATCCGAAAGCCTTGGGCCGCAATCACATCCCCATCACGGTGGCGTTGGGTCCGGCGCTGCAACCCGACGGTGGTGTCGATCAGATCATGGCCGGACTGCGCCACGCGATGCAGTCACTGCTGCATGCCGTACAGGAGAACTACCCGCATCCTGCGGGCGCCCACTGGGTGCCGCGGCGGCTCGGCGGCGGCGCGCCCACCCCCGAGGAAGCCGCCCGTCTCGACGAGATCGAGCTGGCCGAGCGGGGCCGTAGACAACTCGGGAGACACTGAATCTTGGGAGGCACGCCATGTTGCCCGCTCTGATCGCCACGGACGTCGACGGCACACTGCTCGACGAAGACGAGAACGTCACGCCGAGGACCCGCGCCGCCGTGCGCGCCGCCGTGGCCGCCGGGACGCATTTCGTGCTGGCCACGGGCCGTCCGCCGCGCTGGGTGCCGCCGGTGGTCGAGCAGCTCGGGTTCGCCCCGATGGCGGTCTGCGCCAACGGCGCGGTGATCTATGACGCCGCCAACGACCGGATCGTGTCGGCGCGCACCTTGTCGGCCGAGATACTCACCGCGCTGGCCGATATCGCCACCTCGGTGATCCCCGGTGCCGGGCTGGCGGTGGAACGGGTAGGCCGCAGCGCGCACGACGCCGCGACCCCGCAGTTCGTCAGCTCACCCGGTTACGAACACGCCTGGCTCAACCCGGACAACACCGAGGTATCCCTCGAGGACCTGCTCAGCGCCCCGGCGGTCAAGCTGCTGATCCGTAAGGCCGGGGCGCAGAGCGCCGATATGGCCGCGGCGCTGGCACCCTACGTCGGCGTCCAGGGGGATCTGACCTACTCGACCAACAACGGTCTGATCGAGGTGACGCCACGCGGGGTCAGCAAGGCCTCGGGCATCGCGGAGGTGACCGGACCGCTGGGCATCGCCGCCGAGGACGTGGTGACCTTCGGGGACATGCCCAACGACATCCCGATGTTGAGCTGGGCCGGGCACGGGGTGGCCATGGGCAACGCGCATCCCGAAGCGGTGGCGGTTGCCGACGAGGTCACCACCACCAACGCCGATGACGGCGTGGCCCGGGTGCTCGAACGCTGGTGGATGTGACCGCAATCCGGCGGGGGCGACCGCTCAGCGCGCGTCGATCGGGGTGAACCGCTCCACCTGGATGGGCGAGTGATTCGGCGGGGGCAGTTTCAGCGGCACGCCGTCGGTGACCCGAGTGACCGCACCGGTCTCCCTGTCGAAGTTCAGGGTGCCGTGCTGGAAGTTCTGCACGATCCACTGCGGCTCGGCGATCTCGCCGCTGGTCGGCAGGCCGAGTGCGCCGCGTTCGAAACCCAGCGCGCCCCATGCGTCGTAGATGGCGCCGGTCACCGGTTGGGCACCCGTGACCGGTGACCAGTACATGGCGCCGCGGTCGAAGGTGACATAGCGGGCGGTGCCGTCGCCGGCGGCCTCCGGTGAGGTCGGCATACCCAGCGGTCCCTTGTCGGCGCCCATCGCCTGCCACTTGGCGAAGATCGCGCCGCCGCGCAGCGTGTCCACCAGATCGGCGGGCCCGGCCGGCCGGTTGAACCGGGCGGCGATATCCCGCAGCACCGGCATCAGGGCGTAGGCGGCGTTGCCCGGGCAGTCGGTATTGCCCACGTCGCGGTGCGTGAAGATGGTGGGCAAGGTCTCGACAGCGCCCTGCGGGAACTTCGTGAAGTCACCGCCGGCCGAGGTCAGGGTGACGGTGCCGAGTGGGTCGACGTGGTCCAGTCCCAGTCTCCAGCCGAGCAGCCGGCCCGTGGTGCGCAACTGGATCGGGGTGGGCGGCTCGGTGTCGAAGTCGCCGAGCATGGCCACACCCCAGGTGTCGGTGTTGAAGCCGCCGGTGTGGGCGCCCTGCACAGGACGGTCCATGCCGCCCGCCCGGCCCTCGAACACCTGCCCGTACTTGTCCACCAGGGCGTTGTAGGCGATATCGCACCAGCCCAGGGTGCGGGCGTGGTACTCGTAGATCGAGCGGACGATGGCCGCGGAGTCCTCCGGCAGGTAGTCGTTGCTGCCGGCTGTGTGGTGCACGACGCCGGCCCGCACCCCTTGGTTGTAGATGGGAGCGCCGCATTTCATCGCTTCGTCGGCACCCCACTGGGCGCGGCTGATGATGTTCGGTGGCTGGCCGGGAATGGTCGTGGCGGCCGCGGGCGGGTTGAACTGCACGTCGATCGGCGCCTTGGGCGGACTGATCAGCACGGCGTTGACGTTCTGCGGCAGTGGCTGCTCGACATTGGCCGGGATGTAGCCCAGGTCGTGTTTCACCGGTGCGGGTGGCGGCGCCGCATGACGGACCGCGATCTGCACGGTCGTGGTGCGGCCGACGAACACCGGCTCGGTGCCGTGCGTCGCCTTACCCTGCGGCCCGACCCCGTCCAGGGTCTCGGTCTCGTACCACGGACCCCAGGAGCCGTCGGGCTGTTTGGCGCGCACCCGCGCGGTGGTGCCGTCCAGGTCGTCGGCGGTGATCGCCACCAAGGAAAACGGGGTGTCCTGGTGGACTTCCTTGATGGTCTCCCCGGCGGCATCGGTGCCGCGCACGTCGTTCAACGGCTGCTGGCTGATGGCGACCGGGGGCTGCTTGTCGGTCTCGGGTACGCCGTTGATCGCCCACGGCAGGATCACGACCGTGCCGACGACTGCGGAGAGCAGCAGTGACGGTGCAGGGCGACGACGTAACACGCCCTGATGTTACGTATGGGACTTCTGTTACCAGAGTTTCGACACGATACGAATTCCGGCCGTCACATAACGGCACCGCAGAGCCGGAATGGCTTCTGCGGTGCCGTTCGGTGACAGGCTTGAGATCAGGCGCCCGCGCCTGAAGCGACCTGGGCGACCGCCCCGGTCGCCGTGCTGGCCGCGGTGCTGGCGGCGTCGGCAACCGGTGCGGCGGCTGCCGCGGCCGGGGCCGCCGCCGGGGCCGCCTGCTTGATGGCCGACTGGATGGCCGGCATCACCATGCCCTTGAGCAGGTCGATGGCCTGTCCGGCGCCCAGCTGCTGGGCCGCGCTGTTCAGGTCGCCGAGCAGTCCGCCGCCACCGCTGGTGGCTGCGGGCGCACCCAGGCCCAGGCTCGGATCGCCGCCGAGAATCGGGTAGGTGCCCGCCATCGGGTCCAGCCCGATCGGAGACGAGATCGGCACCTCGCCGGGAGCGCCGAGACCGGTGCCACCCAGGCCCGGTGTGCCCAAGCCCGGTGTGGTCAAGCCCGGTGTGCCCAGACCTGGCGTGGTGCCCAGGCTGGCCGGGGTGGCCAGGCTCGGCGACAGCGGCGAGGTGAGCCCCGGGGTGGCGCCGGTCAGCGCCGGGTTGGTGTTCGACGGATCGGTCAGCGACGGGGTCGTCGAGTTGATCGGCGGCACGCTGAGTCCGGGCGCGGTGGTCCCCGAGCCCTGCAGGCCCGGCGTGAGGCCGGTCGGCGAGGTCAGGCCGGGAGTGCCCAGCCCCGGTGTGCTCAGGCCGGGCGAGGTGAGGCCCGGTGAGGTCAGACCCGGTGAGGTCAGGCCGGTGGCGCCCAGGCCCGGCGACGTCAGCACCGGGCTGGCCGCCGGCGAACCGGTGAGGATCCCCGTCGGCATCGGGGGCAGATTGACCCCGAACTGGGACAACCCCTGGGACAGGGCCGAGATCAACTCGCCGGGAAGGTCGGTGATCAGCGCCGCCTGCACGAACTGCCGGTGCTGGGGCTGTTCGTCCTTGGCGGGTAGTTCTGAGAGCGCAGCAATGGCAACTGGACTTGCGACGGCCAGGGCGGCGACTGCGCTCATGGCTGTCGAGAGCTTGCGTCGACGTCGGTTCGGCACGGAAGTCTCCTCAATACATGGACTACGTGTTTGCGGTTGTTTTGCGTGAAACACGTCGGCGACAACGGTTCTGTGCCTTATAAAACCAGCGTCTGCCAACGTGAACGATGGTACTGCTGTGACTACTGGGTCTAGAGTGACGATATTGAATCGTGAGCGAATTGCGACCTGTCCAGTACGTGGCGCCGTCCCACGTTTCGGGGGCGTGGGGCGCGGTCGGATACCCTTGCTGCCGATGACCGATCAATCTGCCCGCGTCGCCGCGCGCCCTGCCACCGGTCGTTTCGACCTCCTCGTCGTGGGTTCGGGCTTCTTTGGCCTGACCATCGCCGAGCGCGCCGCCACCCAGCTGGGCAAGCGGGTCCTGGTGGTCGAACGCCGGCCGCATATCGGCGGCAACGCCTACTCGGAGCCCGAGCCGGAAACCGGGATCGAAATTCACAAGTACGGCGCCCACCTGTTCCACACCAGTAACAAGAGGGTGTGGGACTACGTGCGTCAGTTCACCGAGTTCACCGGCTACCAGCACCGGGTGTTCGCGCTGCACAAGGGGCAGGCCTACCAGTTCCCGCTGGGCCTGGGTTTGGTCTCGCAGTTCTTCGGCCGGTACTTCACCCCCGACGAGGCGCGCGCGTTGATCGCCGAGCAAGCGGCCGAGATCCACACCGCCGACGCGCAGAACCTGGAAGAGAAGGCCATCTCGCTGATCGGCCGCCCGCTCTACGAGGCGTTCGTCAAGGGCTACACCGCCAAGCAGTGGCAGACCGACCCCGCCGAGCTGCCTGCTGCGATCATCAACCGGCTGCC
Organism: Mycolicibacterium sp. J2; assembly: GCF_026240945.1. Classification (GTDB taxonomy): domain Bacteria; phylum Actinomycetota; class Actinomycetes; order Mycobacteriales; family Mycobacteriaceae; genus Mycobacterium. The sequence goes on along the minus strand of NZ_JAPFPY010000009.1, from coordinate 90,561 downwards.
GGTGCGCTACACCTTCGACAACCGCTACTTCAACGACACCTATGAAGGCCTGCCCGCCGACGGATACACGGCCTGGCTGCAGAACATGGCCGCCGACGACCGGATCGAGGTCCGGCTGGACACCGACTGGTTCGACGTCCGCGACGAGGTGCGGGCGGAGTCGCCGGACGCCCCCGTCGTGTACACCGGCCCGCTGGACCGGTACTTCGACTATGTCGACGGCCGGCTGGGCTGGCGCACGCTCGATTTCGAGACCGAGGTGCTGCCGACCGGAGACTTCCAGGGCACCCCGGTGATGAACTACAACGACATCGACGTCCCGTTCACCAGGATCCACGAGTTCCGGCACTTCCATCCCGAGCGGGACTATCCGGCCGACAAGACCGTGATCATGCGGGAGTTCTCCCGCTTCGCCGAGAACGACGACGAACCGTACTACCCCATCAACACCGAGGCCGACCGAGCCCTGCTGGCCGGTTACCGGGATCGGGCCCGGGCCGAAACGGCCAGCGCCGGAGTGCTTTTCGGTGGACGGTTGGGTACCTACCAGTACCTCGACATGCACATGGCGATCGCCAGCGCGCTCAACATGTACGACAACATCCTGGCCCCGCATCTGCGCGACGGCGCGCCGCTGCCGGCCCCAGACGAAAGCAGCAAAGCATGAGTGACATCCCCTCCGGTGCCCTCGACGGTGCCGAGTCCCGGGCGGTCAGCCTGCTGTCCCGGGTGATCCTGCCGCGGCCCGGTGAACCGCTGGATGTCCGCAAGCTCTATATCGAGGAGTCGGCCACCAACGCGCGGCGGGCGCACACCCCCACCCGCACCACGCTGGAGATCGGCGCCGAATCCGAGGTGTCGTTCGCCACCTACTTCAACGCCTTCCCGGCGAGTTACTGGCGGCGCTGGTCCATTCTGGAATCGGTGGTGCTGCGGGTCGAGCTGTCCGGCAGCGCCCGGGTCGACGTGTACCGCTCCAAGGCGACCGGGGCCCGAATCACGGTGGGCGGCACCGAGATTGTCGAGTCAGGTGTTGCCGAGTTCGAGATCGGGCTTGAGCCTTTCGAGGACGGCGGCTGGATCTGGTTCGACATCACCACCGACACCGCGGTGACGGTGCGCAGCGCGGGCTGGTTCGCACCGATCCCGGCACCCGGCGTGGCCGATATCGCGCTCGGCATCCCGACGTTCAACCGGCCGGCCGACTGCGTCGGCGCGCTGGCCGCACTCACCTCGGACCCCTTGGTGGACGAGGTGATCAGCGCGGTGATCGTCTCCGACCAGGGCACCAAAAAGGCCAAGGACCACCCCGGATTCGCCGCGGCGGCGGCACCGTTGGGCGACCGGCTGACCATCCACAACCAGCCCAACCTCGGTGGGTCGGGCGGCTACAGCCGGGTCATGTACGAGGCGCTGCACGCCACCGACTGCCAGCAGATCCTGTTCATGGACGACGATATCCGCATCGAGCCGGATTCCATCTTGCGGGCGCTGGCGCTGAGCCGCTTCGCCAAGGTGCCCACCCTGGTCGGTGGGCAGATGCTCAACCTGCAGGAGCCCTCGCACCTGCACGTCATGGGCGAGATGGTCGACACCGCCAACTTCATGTGGACAGGTGCGGTCAACACCGAGTACGACCACAACTTCGCCAAGTACCCGCTCAATGACGAAGAGCACTACCGCAGCCGAATCCTGCACCGCCGCATCGACGTCGACTACAACGGCTGGTGGATGTGCATGATCCCGCGGCAGGTGGCGCAGGAACTGGGCCAGCCGCTGCCGCTGTTCATCAAGTGGGACGACTCCGAGTACGGCCTGCGCGCCGGTGAGCACGGCTATCCCACCGTGACGCTGCCGGGCGCGGCCATCTGGCACATGGCCTGGAGCGACAAGGACGACGCCATCGACTGGCAGGCCTACTTCCACCTGCGCAACCGGCTGGTGGTCGCGGCGCTGCACTGGGACGGGGATGTCAAGGGCCTGCTGGCCAGCCACCTCAAGGCGACGTTGAAACACCTTCTCTGTCTTGAATATTCGACCGTCGCCATCCAGAACAAGGCGATGGACGACTTCCTGGCCGGTCCGGAGCACATCTTCGCCATCCTGGAATCGGCGCTGCCCGAGGTGCGGGCCATGCGCCAGCAGTACCCCGACGCGGTGGTGCTGCCGAGCGCGACCGCGCTGCCGACACCCTCGGACAAGAAGTGGCGCAAGAAGGTGAAGATCCCCACCAGCCCGCTGTCCATCTCGCTGCGCCTGACCCGCGGTGTGGTGCACCAGCTCAAGCCGCACGATCCGGCACACCATGTGCGCCCGCAGATCAACGTCGCCACCCAGGACGCCCGGTGGTTCTCGCTGTGCAAGGTGGACGGGGTCACCGTCACCACCGCCGACGGCCGCGGCGTGGTGTACCGCCAGCGGGACCGCGCCAAGATGTTCGAGCTGCTGCGGGAGTCGCTGAAGCGGCAAGCGTTGTTGGCCCGCAAGTTCAACCGGATGCGCAAGGTGTACCGCGCCGCCCTGCCGGAGCTGACCAGTCCGCAGCGGTGGGAGGCGGTGCTCAACGCGCATGCCGACAGCACCTCCCTGGAAAAGGCCTGAGATGGCCGGTGATCTGACGCGCGAGGAGACCGCGCTGGTGGTGGTGCAGGCCACGCTGGCCGGCCGGCCGGGAGTACTCCCGGCCGCGCGCGCCCTTTCGCATTTCGGTGAGCACAGCGCCGGTTGGGTTGGCGTCGCCGCCCTCGGCGCGATGCTGCAGCCGCGACACCGGCGCGCCTGGCTGGCCGCCGGGATCGGCGCCTTCGCCGCGCACGCGGCGGCGGTGGTGATCAAACGCGTCGTGAAACGCGAACGCCCGCATCACCCGGCGATCGCCGTCAACGTCGGTACCCCCAGCCGGCTGAGCTTCCCGTCCGCGCATGCCACCTCGACCACCGCGGCCGCGGTCTTGATCGGCCGAGCCACCGGCTCGCGCCTGCCATGGCTGCTGGTGCCCCCGATGGCGTTGTCGCGCTTGGTGCTCGGCGTGCACTACCCGACGGATGTGCTCACCGGCGCGGCGGTGGGACTTGCCACCGCCAAGGCGGTTCAGGTCATCGCTGACAAGAAGGCGGGCAACCGATGAGTGACGGAGCGCCGGAATCGACTCTGGGGCCGCCGAAGAACCTGGCGAGCGGCCTGGTCAAGGCGCTGCGTCCCCGTCAGTGGGTCAAGAACGTGTTGGTCCTGGCCGCACCGCTGGCGGCCCTGGGTACCGACGTGCACTACGACTACGGCTTCCTGGCCTCCCGGGTCGCCGTGGCCTTCGTGGTGTTCTCGATGGCCGCGTCGTGCATCTACCTGATCAACGACGCCCGCGATGTCGAGGCCGACCGCCAGCATCCGACCAAACGATTCCGGCCGATCGCGGCCGGGGTGGTCCCGGAGTCGCTGGCCTACGGCATCGCCGTCGTGCTCGGGGTGGCCGCACTGGTCATCTCCTATGTCGTCAGTCCCAGCCTGGCCGTCGTCATCGCCGTCTACATCGGCATCCAACTGGCCTACTGTTTCGGCCTCAAACATCAAGCCGTGCTGGACATCTGCATCGTGTCATCGGCTTACCTGATCCGGGCCATCGCCGGTGGCGCGGCGACCGACATCCAACTGTCCCAGTGGTTCCTGCTGGTGATGGCGTTCGGCTCGCTGTTCATGGCCGCCGGTAAGCGCTACGCCGAACTGCAGTTGGCCGAACGCACCGGTGCCAAGATCCGCAAATCGTTGGAGAGCTACACCAGCTCCTATCTGCGCTTCGTGTGGACGTTGTCGGCCACCGCCGTGGTGCTGTGTTACGGCCTGTTCGCCTTCGAGCGCGACGGCGGGTCGGCCTCCTGGTGGGCGGTGTCCATCATCCCGTTCACCATCGCGATCCTGCGCTACGCCGTGGACATCGACGGCGGCGACGCGGGCGAACCCGAGGACATCGCCCTGCACGACCGCGTGCTGCAGTTGCTTGCCCTGGCGTTGATCGGAACCGTCGGTGCCGCTGTCTACTTCGGCTGACCGAGCCGGCCGCGCCGTGGCGACCCGGCTGGCGGGTTGGCCGTCGTTTCGGTACAGCGCGTCGGTCCGGATCAGCCTGTGGTTGTCGGTGCTGGTGGTTGCCGGGTTGTTCGGCTGGGGCGCCTGGCAGCGACGCTGGATCGCCGACGACGGGCTGATCGTGTTGCGCACCGTGCGCAATCTGTTGGCCGGCAACGGACCCGTCTTCAATGCCGGGGAACGGGTCGAGTCCAATACCTCCACGCTCTGGACGTACCTGATCTACGTCGCCAGCTGGATCAGCGGTCCGGTACGCCTGGAGTATGTCGCGCTGGCGTTGGCGCTGGTGTTTTCGGTGGCCGGCGTGGTGTTGCTGATGCTCGGCACCGGCCGGCTGTACGCGCCAGGCCTGCAGGGCCGGGCCGCGGTGCTGTTGCCTGCTGGCGCGCTGGTCTACATCGCGGTGCCACCGGCCCGTGACTTCGCCACCTCAGGCCTGGAAAACGGCTTGGTGTTGGCCTATCTCGGTCTGTTGTGGTGGCTGATGGTGTGCTGGTCGCAGGCGCCCAGGTTGCCAGAGGGGCGGCGGCAGGGCCCGGTATTCGTGGGATCGCTGGCCTGTGTCGCCGGGCTGAGTGTGTTGGTTCGTCCGGAACTGGCGCTCATCGGCGGGCTGGCTTTGGTGATGATGTTGGTGGCGGAGCCACGATGGCGCCGGCGGGCCTTGATCGTCGCGGCCGGTGGCGCGCTTCCGGTGGGATATCAGATCTTTCGGATGGGGTATTACGGCCTCGCGGTGCCCCAGACCGCCATCGCCAAGGATGCCTCGGGTTCCAAGTGGGGCCAGGGTTTCGAGTATCTGACCAACTTCAACCGGCCCTATCTGCTGTGGGTGCCGCTGTTGCTGGTGATCCTGCTGGCGGTGGTGCTGGTGCGGGGTCGGTCGCATCCCTGGACCATCGGACCCGTGCGCTCCGGGTCCGCCGGTCGGTCCGTGGCCAGGATCGTGCAAAACCCCACGGCGGTGGTGGTCTTCATCGTCGGAAGCGGTCTGCTGCAAGGTGTTTACTGGGTGCGCCAAGGCGGTGATTTCATGCATGGGCGGGTCCTGCTCACGGCCCTGTTCTGCGTGCTGGCGCCGGTCGCGGTCATTCCGGTCAGGGTGCCCGACGAGACCAAGGTCAGCCGCCGGACCGGCTATCTGCTGGCCGGGGCGACCAGTGTGTTGTGGCTGGGGATCGCGGGATGGTCACTGTGGGCGGCGAATTCGCCCGGATTGGGCGCTGACGCCACCCGGGTCACCTACTCGGGCATCGTCGACGAACGCCGGTTCTATGCGCAGGCCACCGGCCACGCCCATCCGCTGACCGCGGCCGACTACCTGGACTACCCGCGGATGCGCGCGGTGCTCACCGCCATCAACAACACCCCCGACGGTGCGCTGCTGCTGCCGTCCGGCGACTATGACCGCTGGGACGTGGTCCCGGCCATCCCGCCGCCGCCGGACAAGCCCTATCGCAACGGTGAAACCGGGCCGCACACAGTCTTTTTCACGAATATGGGCATGCTGGGGATGAACGTCGGCCTCGATGTCCGGGTCATCGACCAGATCGGTCTGGTCAACACCCTGGCGGCGCACACCGCCCGGCTGGACGACGCCCGCATCGGTCATGACAAGAACCTGTTCCCGGACTGGGCGGTCGCCGAAGGACCCTTCCTCAAGGAACGCCCGTACATCCCGGCCTATCTCGACGAGGATTGGATCGCCCAAGCCGAGGTGGCGCTGAAGTGTCCGGAGACCGAAGTGATCCTGAACTCGGTGCGAGGCAAGCTGACGCCGCGGCTGTTCATCTCCAACCTCACCCATGCGTTGCAGTTCGGCAGTTACCGGATCGACCGGGTCCCGCTCTACGAGCTGTACCGGTGCGGTCTGCAGGCGCCGCCGCCGAAGAATCCGCCGTACACCGGGATGCCGGCCACCGGTCCGTAGCCCACGTGGTTTTGCGGGTGGCGTAACGCCGCGGCTATGTTGTGGCGATACAGGAAGCGTGGTGGCCCCGAACTCAATGGTGAGTTCACGGCGAGCGGCCCCCGCACCGGACTCCGGCCTCGACATGCGACGCATCGCATTGCCTGTGAAACGGAATGGATTGACGACACATGGGTAGGACCGCTGCTGTGAGAACCATCACATGGTTGCGGGCCGCTGTCGTGGCTCTGGTGGCCATGATCGCCCCGGCGGCCGTACTGCTGCCCGCCGCGCCCTCGGCGCAGGCATTCTCCCGCGAAGGGCTGCCGGTCGAATACCTCGACGTGTTCTCGCCGTCGATGAACCGCAATATCCGCGTCGAGTTCCAGGGGGCCGGAGGGGCTGCGGCGCCCACCGCGAGTCCAGCGCCTTCTCGTGCTGTGTACCTCCTGGACGGCATGCGCGCCCAGGACGACTACAACGGCTGGGATATCAACACCGCGGCGTTCGAATGGTTCTATGGCTCCGGCATTTCGGTCGTCATGCCGGTCGGCGGGCAGTCCAGTTTCTACAGCGACTGGTATTCGCCGTCGACGTTCAACAACCAGGGCTACACCTACAAGTGGGAGACGTTCCTGACCAGTGAGCTGCCGCAGTGGTTGGCAGCCAACAAGCAGGTCTCCACCTCCCGCAACGGTGTCGTCGGTCTGTCGATGGCCGGTGGGGCGAGCCTGATCCTGGCCGCCTACCACCCGCAGCAATTCAGCTATGCGGCATCGCTGTCCGGGTTCCTCAACCCCTCGACGGTCTTCATGAAACAGGCCATCCGCGTCGCCATGCTGGATGCGGGCGGTTACAACGTGGACAACATGTGGGGACCGCCCTGGGATCCGGCGTGGAAGCGCAACGACCCGGTGGAGCAGGTGGGCAAACTGGTCGCCAACGGCACCCGGCTGTGGATCTACTGTGCCCCTGGCGGTTCCACCCCGCTGGACGAGAACGCCGACCCGGGCCAGCAGTTCAACGCCGACAGCCTTGAGGGTCTTGCGATCGGCAGCAACAAGCGGTTCCAGGACCGCTACACCGCCGCCGGTGGCCGCAACGCGACCTTCCAGTTCCCGCCCGCCGGCAACCATTCGTGGGCGTACTGGGGCGCCCAATTGCAGGCCCTCAAACCCGATCTGATCGCCACCCTGAACGGGTGAGCCGGCGTTGGCCGAAAGAGAGAACTTACACCGACTTGTGGTTGACTACACGGGCAATGCGGCCCGGACCGGCGCACACCGACCGGGTGCGGCACTCGACAGATGGGATAGGTAAGCAGTTATGAGTTTCGTTGGGAAAATTCGCGGCGCCACGCGCCGAGTGGTGGTCGCGGCAGCTGCTGCCGCGGTACTGCCCGGTTTGGTCGGCGTTGTCGGAGGCTCGGCGACTGCTGGTGCCTTCTCTCGGCCGGGCCTGCCGGTCGAATACCTGGACGTGCCGTCGGCCGGTATGGGCCGCGACATCCGGGTGCAGTTCCAGAGCGGCGGGGCGAACTCGCCGGCCGTCTACATGCTCGACGGCCTGCGTGCACAGGACGACTTCAACGGCTGGGACATCAACACCGCCGCCTTCGAGTGGTACAACGGCTCGGGCATCTCGATGGTGATGCCGGTCGGCGGTCAGTCCAGCTTCTACTCCGACTGGTACAAGCCCGCCTGCGGCAAAACCGGTTGCACCACGTACAAGTGGGAGACCTTCCTGACCCAGGAACTGCCGGCGTGGCTGCAGGCCAATCGTCAGGTCAAGCCCACCGGCGGCGCGGCGGTCGGCCTGTCGATGGCCGGTTCGGCCGCGCTGACGCTGGCCATCTACCACCCCCAGCAGTTCATCTACGCCGGCTCGATGTCGGGCTTCCTGAACCTGTCCGAGGGCTGGTGGCCCTTCCTGGTGAACATCTCCATGGGTGACGCCGGCGGCTACAAGGCCGACGACATGTGGGGCAAGACCGGCGACCCCGGCAACGCCTGGAAGCGCAACGATCCGTTCGTGAACATCAACCAGCTGATCGCCAACAACACCCGGCTGTGGGTGTACTGCGGTAACGGCACCCCGTCGGACCTCAGTGCCGGCGTCAGCGGTGGCAACCTGTTCAACGCGAAGTTCCTCGAGGGCTTGACCATCCGCACCAACAAGACCTTCCGGGACACCTACATCGCCAACGGCGGCACCAACGCGGTGTTCAACTTCCCGGAGAACGGTGTGCACGACTGGCCGTACTGGGGCCAGCAGCTGCAGGCCATGAAGCCGGATATGCAGCGTGTGCTGGGAGCCGTGCCGACCGCCTGATCCGCGGGCCTGACGGCAAACATCGAAACGCCGAGCGGCGGCGATCCTTCTGGGTCGCCGCCGCCGGCCGTTTCCGGCCCGTTTCGAAACCGCCGCGCCGCAGTGGTGTGATTCACTACAACGCGGGTGGTGGGGGATCGGCTATCAAGATGAGGTGGGCACATGAGGCTGCGCGAGCGAAGCGACGAGAACCACGCGCTGCATTCGGCCATCCGTAAGACGCTGCAGGCGGCCTGCGCGGTGATGCTGGCGATGGGCCTGTGGTCGGCGTCGGGCGCAGTGGACACTCCTGCCAAGGCCGACGGTATCGAATACCTCATGGTGCCGTCGGCGGCCATGGGTCGCGACATCCCGGTCGCCTTTCAGGCCGGCGGTCCGCATGCGGTGTATCTGCTCGACGCCTTCAACGCCGGCCCCGACGTGAGCAATTGGGTCGGTACCGGCGCCTTCAGCACCCTGGCCGGTAAGGGCATCTCGGTGGCCGCCCCGGCCGGCGGGGCGTTCAGCCTCTACACCAACTGGGAGATGGACGGCAGCAAGCAGTGGGAGACCTTCCTCACCGACGAGCTGCCCAACTGGCTGGCCGCGAACAAGGGCCTGGCGCCCACCGGGCACGGCATCGTCGGTGCCGCCCAGGGCGGTACCGCGGCCATCACGCTGGCCGAGTTCCACCCGGACCGGTTCCGCTACGCCGGCTCCATGTCGGGTTTCCTGACGCCGTCCAACACCTTCCTCAACGGTGCCATCACCGCGGGCATGGCCCAGTTCGGTGGGGTGAACACCCAGGCCATGTGGGGTGCGGCGCAGCTGGGTCGGTGGAAGTGGCATGACCCGGACGTGCACGCCCAGCTGTTGGTGGACAACAACACCCGGTTGTGGGTGTTCAGCCCGCAGACCCTGACCTGCAGCGACCCCGCCGCAATGATCGGATACTGCGATCAGGCCCAGGGCAGTAACCGCACGTTCTATTCGCACTACCGCTCCCTCGGGGGCCGCAACGGTCACTTCGACTTCCCGACCGGCGGGCAGCACGACTGGGGCAACTGGGGCCCGCAACTGGCGGCCCTGGCCGGTGATCTGTCGGCCGCGATCCGCTAACGGTCGCTGGTCCCCCGGGGCCGGTGCGCGCAGCCGGTACCGTGGAGCCGTGCAGCGTAACCGGCGGTGGACTGCGGGTCTGGCAAAGCGACCCGCGTTCGTGGTGACCCCGCTGATGCTCGCCTCCACAGCGGCGGCCGTGTGCGGCTGCTCGTTCAGCGACGACGTGATCACGACGATCGGGCTGCCGTCCTCGCAATCGGCCGGGCCTTCCGACGGGTTGGGCAACATCGCGCCGCCGGCGGCCAGCGCGGCGGGCGGCTATCGCGAACACATGCCGATGTCCCGTCAGCAGCAGTCCTACCTCGACGCGCTCGGGGCGGCCGGCGTGCACCCTTCCGACGATATGGTCGCGCTCACCATCGGGTCCTACGTGTGCCAGGCGCGCGCCGCCAAGCAGAACGATCAGGCGGTCTGGGATTTCGTGCTGCCCGTGGTGCGCGCCGATGTCCGGGAGGCCCACATCAGTTCGGCGGCCCCGCCCGCGGGTGAGGTCAACGCCGTCACTTCCGACTACATTCGCATCGCGACCGACCAGCTCTGCTGACCCGCGCCCGGCGGTAGACAGCAGTGCCTGACGACATTCAGCCGAACCGAGGAGCGCTTCCGACTATGGCGACCAACAACCGCAAACGACACCGGATCCTGGCGGTGGCCGCGGCAGGGGCGGTCGCCGTCCTGGTGGCGGTCATCGTTGCTGCCCTGGTGGTGTGGCTGCGTCAGCCCGAGACCCCACCGCTGGCCACCCCGCCCACCGCGCCGCCGTCCGGGGTGCCCAGCACCGGTCCCTCGCCGAGCAAGCCGCGCCCGGAATCCCAGGACGCCAGCTGCCCGGACGTCTACGTCCTCTCCATCCCTGGCACCTGGGAGTCCTCACCGGCGCTCGATCCGAACAATCCGGTGCAGTTCCCGAACGCGCTGCTGCTCAACGTGACCAACCCGCTGCTGCAGCAATTCGGCACCGACCGGGTGCAGGTGTACACGGTGCCCTACACCGCGCAGTTCCATAACCCGTTCTCCGCCGACGGCCAGATGTCCTACAACGACTCCCGCGCCGAGGGCACCAAGAAGGCTGTCCAGGCGCTCACCGACATGAACAACAAATGCCCGCTCACCAGCTATGTGATCGTGGGCTTCTCGCAGGGCGCGGTGATCGGCGGCGACATCGCCTCCGATATCGGCAACGGCCGCGGGCCCATCGACCAGGATCTGGTGCTCGGGGTGACGTTGATCGCCGACGGCCGCCGTCAGGACGGGGTGGGCCAGACCCTGCCCGCCAATCCACCCGGCCAAGGCGCCGAGATCACGCTGCACGAGGTGCCGATGTTGGCGGCGCTCGGCCTGGCGATGACCGGCCCGCGGGACGGCGGGTTCGGGGCGCTCAACGACCGCGTCTACCAGATCTGCGGCAACGGCGACCTGATCTGTGCGGCGCCGGAGCAGGCGTTCTCGGTCGGGAACCTGCCCAAGACGCTGGAGACGCTGCTGGGCAGCACCGCCGGACCGGTACACGCGCTGTACAACACGCCGCAGTTCTGGAGCCTGGACGGGCAGACGGCCACCCAGTGGACCGAGCAGTGGGCGCACAACCTGGTGGAGAACGCACCGCATCCCAAACACGGATGAAATCTCGTTGCGACTCACGGGTAACCAGATTTGGCCTGCGACATTCGGTCACCTAACATTAAGAGAAAACTAAGAGCAGCGAGCGGTCGTCGGAGGGGGGAATCGGGCGCCCCGGTACGATCGCCGGGGCTCGTGACGACCGCGTGCGACGTGCTGTGACAGGAGAGTTTGATGCCGTTCCATAACCCGTTCATCAAGGACGGTCAGATCAAGTTCCCTGACGGCGCCAGCATCGTCGGCCATGTCGAGCGCTGGGCCAAGGTGCGTGGTGACAAGCTGGCCTACCGCTTCCTCGACTTCTCCACCGAGCGCGACGGTGTCGCCCGCGATATGACCTGGGCGCAGTTCAGCGCCCGCAACAAAGCTGTCGCGGCCCGGCTGCAGCAGGTCACCCAGCCCGGTGACCGGGTCGCGATCCTGTGCCCACAGAACCTGGACTACCTGGTCGCGTTCTTCGGTGCCCTCTACGGCGGTCGCATCGCGGTGCCGCTGTTCGACCCGTCCGAGCCCGGGCACGTCGGCCGTCTGCACGCGGTCCTCGACAACTGCCATCCGTCGGCCATCCTGACCACCACCGATGCCGCCGAGGGCGTACGGAAGTTCTTCCGCAGCCGGCCGGCCAATCAGCGCCCCCGCGTCATCGCCGTCGACGCGGTGCCCGATGACGTCGCCGCCACCTGGGTGCAGCCCGACGAGCCGGACGAGACCACCATCGCGTACCTGCAGTACACCTCCGGCTCGACCCGCATCCCGACCGGTGTGCAGATCACCCACCTGAACCTGGCCACCAACGTGCTCCAGGTCGTCGAGGCGCTGGAGGGCGAGGAGGGTGACCGCGGCCTGTCCTGGCTGCCGTTCTTCCACGATATGGGCCTGATCACCGCGCTGCTGGCCCCGATGATCGGGCACTACTTCACCTTCATGACGCCCGCGGCCTTCGTGCGACGCCCCGAGCGGTGGATCCGCGAGCTCGCCCGCAAGGAGGGCGACACCGGCGGCACCATCTCGGTGGCCCCGAACTTCGCCTTCGACCACGCCGCCGCCCGCGGCGTGCCGAAGGACGGCTCCGCGCCGCTGGACCTGTCCAACGTCAAGGCCGTGCTCAATGGCAGCGAGCCGATCTCGGCGGCCACCGTGCGCCGGTTCAACGACGCGTTCGCTCCGTTCGGTTTCCCGCCCAAGGCCATCAAGCCGTCCTACGGCCTGGCCGAGGCGACGTTGTTCGTGTCGACCACCCCGTCGTCCGAAGAGCCCAAGATCATCACCGTCGACCGGGACGCCCTGAACACCGGCAGCATCGTCGAGGTGCCCGCTGATTCCGAGAAGGCGGTGGCCCAGGCCTCGGCGGGCAAGGTCGGCATCGGCGAATGGGCCGTGATCGTCGACGCCGACAGCGCCTCCGAGCTGCCCGACGGCCAAATCGGCGAGATCTGGATCAGCGGCCAGAACATGGGCACCGGTTACTGGGGCAAGCCCGAAGAGTCCCGCGAGACCTTCCAGAACACCCTCAAGTCGCGGACCAACCCGTCGCACGCCGAGGGCGCGGCCGATGACGCCACCTGGGTGCGCACCGGCGACTACGGCGCCTTCTACGACGGCGATCTCTACATCACCGGTCGCGTGAAGGATCTCGTCATCATCGACGGCCGCAACCACTACCCGCAGGACCTGGAGTACTCGGCGCAGGAGGCCAGCAAGGCGCTGCGCACCGGTTTCGTCGCGGCCTTCTCGGTGCCTGCCAACCAGCTTCCGGCCGAAGTGTTCGAAAACGCCCACGCCGGACTCAAGTTCGATCCGGAGGACACCTCGGAGCAGTTGGTGATCGTCGCGGAGCGGGCGCCCGGATCGCACAAGCTGGAGATCGGTCCGATCGCCGACGATATCCGCGCCGCGATCGCCGTGCGCCACGGCGTCACGGTGCGTGACGTGCTGCTGACCGCAGCCGGTGCCATCCCGCGGACCTCCAGCGGCAAGATCGGCCGGCGGGCCTGCCGGGCCGCCTACCTCGACGGCAGCCTGCGCAGCGGCAAGATCGCCAACGCCTTCCCGGACGAAGCTGACTGACCCCCGCACACAACCGGCCCGTCATCCAGGCCGCACGGCGGCGAAAGTGAATGAGAATGACTGAAAACAGCGAGAATTCGCAGAACTCTGAAACTGGCCCGGTGCGCCCTGACCTGACGGTCAACGAGATGCGCGACTGGCTGCGCAACTGGATCGCCAACGCGACCGGCCAGCCGGCCGACAGCATCAACGACGCGGCGCCCATGGTCGAGCTCGGCTTGTCCTCCCGCGACGCGGTGGCGATGGCCAGCGATATCGAGGACTTCACCGGGGTCACCGTGACGGCCACCATGGCCTTCCGGCATCCCACCATCGAGGCGCTGGCGCAGGTGATCGTCGAAGGCGAACCCGAGCCCGCCACCGGTGACGACGAGGACTGGTCACGCCCGGAAGGCGTGGAGGACATCGCCATCGTCGGTGTCGCCACCCGCTTCCCCGGCGATATGAACACCCCCGACGAGATGTGGGCAGCGCTGCTGGAGGGCCGCGACGCCATCACCGACCTGCCCGAGGGCCGGTGGGAGGAGTTCCTCGGCGAGCCGCGGATCGCCGAGCGGGTGGCCACGGCCCGGACCAGGGGCGGCTACCTCTCCGATATCAAGGGCTTCGACGCCGAGTTCTTCGCGCTGTCGAAGATGGAGGCCGACAACATCGATCCGCAGCAGCGGATGGCCCTGGAGCTGACCTGGGAAGCGTTGGAGCACGCCAGGATTCCGGCGTCGAGCCTGCGCGGCGGCAATGTCGCGGTGTACATCGGCAGCTCCAACAACGACTACTCGTACCTCTCGCTGGCCGATCCGACGGTCACGCACCCGTACGCGATCACCGGTAACCAGACGGCGATCATCGCCAACCGGGTGTCCTACTTCTACGATTTCCGCGGTCCGTCGGTGTCGGTGGACACCGCCTGCTCCAGCTCGCTGGTCGCCGCGCACCAGGGTGTGCGGGCGCTGCGTTCGGGTGAGGCCGACGTCGCCGTGGTCGGCGGCGTGAATGCGCTGATCACCCCACTGGTGACCATCGGCTTCGACGAGGTCGGCGGTGTGCTGGCGCCGGACGGCCGGATCAAGTCGTTCTCCTCGGACGCCGACGGGTACGCCCGGTCCGAGGGTGGCGGCATGCTGGTGCTCAAGCGGGTTTCCGATGCCCGCCGCGACGGCGACCAGATCCTGGCGGTCATCGCGGGCAGCGCGGTCAACCACGACGGCCGGTCCAACGGCATGCTCGCGCCCAACCCCGACGCGCAGGAAGCCGTGCTGCGCAGGGCATATAAGGACGCCGGTATCGACCCGCGCGTCGTCGACTATGTCGAGGCGCACGGCACCGGCACCATCCTCGGCGACCCGATCGAGGCCGACGCGCTGGGCCGGGTCATCGGCCGGGGCCGCGCCGCGGACAAGCCCGCGCTGCTGGGTGCGGTGAAATCCAATGTGGGACATCTGGAGTCGGCTGCGGGTGCGGCCAGCTTGGCCAAGATGACGCTGGCGCTGCAACACGACAAGCTGCCGCCGTCCATCAACTACGCGGGCCCCAACCCCTACATCGATTTCGACAAGGAACACCTCAAGGTCAACGACACCGTCTCGGACTGGCCGCGGTACAGCGGCCACGCCGTCGCGGGGGTCTCGGGCTTCGGCTTCGGCGGCGCCAACGCGCACCTGGTGCTGCGTGAGGTGCTGCCCTCGGATCTGGTCGAACCCGAGCCGGAACCCGAGGCGGTGCAAGAGAAGTCGTCCGAGGACACCGCTGCCGAGTTCGTCGGCGGCATCCAGATGAACGAGTACGGCGAGTTCGAGCAGGAGTACCCGAGCCACGAGGAAGGCTCCTTCGAGCTGCCGGGCCTCACGGAGGCGGCCCTGCAGCTGATCGAGGCCGGCCGCCAGCAGCTGGCGAGCAAGGAGCCGCCGAAACCGATTGTGCCGCTGGTCGTCTCCGGCTTCCTCACGTCACGCAAGAAGGCCGCCGCGGCCGAACTGGCCGACTGGATGGACAGCGAGGACGGCCGCGCCGCGTCGCTGGAGTCGATCGGCCGGTCGCTGTCGCGGCGCAACCACGGCCGGTCCCGCGCGGTGGTGCTGGCCCACGACCACGACGAAGCCGTCAAGGGATTGCGGGCGATCGCCGAGGGTAAGCAGAGCCCGCTGGTGATCTCCGCCGACGGGCCCGTCACCAACGGCCCGGTGTGGGTGCTGGCCGGTTTCGGTGCGCAGCACCGCAAGATGGGCAAGGACCTCTACCTGCGCAACGAGGTCTTCGCGGAGTGGATCAACAAGGTCGACGCGCACATCCAGGACGAGCGCGGCTACTCCGTGGTCGAGTTGATCCTCGACGACGCCATCGACTACACCAACGAGACCTGCGAATACCCCATCGAGGTCGTCCAGACGGTGATCTTCGCCATCCAGATCGCGCTCGGGGAACTGCTCAAGCACCACGGCGCCCATCCCGGTGCGGTGGTGGGCCAGTCGCTCGGGGAGGCCGCCGCGGCGTACTTCTCCGGCGGTCTGTCGCTGGCTGATGCGACCCGCACCATCTGCTCGCGCGCCCACCTCATGGGTGAGGGCGAGGCCATGCTGTTCGGCGAGTACATCCGCCTGATGGCGCTGGTCGAGTACTCCGCCGACGAGATCAAGACCGTCTTCTCGGATTACCCCGGCCTGGAGGTGTGCGTGTACGCCGCCCCGACCCAGACGGTGATCGGCGGCCCGCCAGAACAGATCGACGCGATCGTGGCCCGTGCCGAAGCCGAGGGCAAGTTCGCCCGCAAGCTGCAAACCAAGGGCGCCAGTCACACCCAGCAGATGGACCCGTTGCTGGGTGAGCTCTCGGCCGAGATCCAGGGTATCGAGCCGCACCCGCTGCAGACGGCGTACTTCTCGACGGTGCACGAGGGCAAGCTGATCCGTGCCGGCGCCGAGCCGATTCACGACGTGGAGTACTGGAAGAAGGGGCTGCGGCACAGCGTCTACTTCACCCACGGCATCCGCAACGCCGTCGACAACGGGCACACCACCTTCCTGGAGTTGGCTCCGAACCCGGTGGCGCTCATGCAGGTCGGCCTGACCACCGCCAGCGCGGGCCTGCACGACGCGCAGCTCATCGCGACGCTGGCGCGCAAGCAGGACGAGGTCGACTCGATGACCACGGCCATGGCCCACCTGTTCGTGCACGGCCACGATCTGGATCCGCGGACGCTGTTCGGGCCCGGTGAGTTCGCCGCCATCCCGCCCACCCGGTTCAAGCGCAAGCCGCACTGGCTGGATGCCCGGTTCTCGGGTGACAACTCGGTGCTGATGCCGGGCACCCACGTGGCCACCCCGGACGGCAGGCACGTCTGGGAGTACGCCCCCAACGGGGCCGCCGATCTGGCGGTGTTGGTGAAAGCCGCTGCCACCCAGGTACTTCCGGACGCCGTGCTGACGGCATTCGAGCAGCGCGCCGTGCCCGGTGACGAGGCCCGGTTGGTGACCACCCTGTCCCGCCATCCCGGTGGCGCCACCGTGCAGGTGCATGCGCGTATCGGTGAATCGTTCACCCTGGTGTACGACGCGGTGGTGGCCCGCAACGGTGCCGGCGGCGCACTGCCTGTCGCCACGGGTGTCGCGATCGCAGCCGGGGCGGCGCAGGCCCCGGCACCCGACGATGCCGGGTCTGATGTCGCCGACGGGGCGGCTCCGGCCATCTTGCAGGACAACCTGACCGCAGGCGCCGGCCTGGCCGCGCAGTTCGCCAAGTGGTCACCGGATTCCGGTGAGACGGTGGCCGACCGGCTCGGCGCCATCGTCGGCGGCGCCATGGGTTATGAGCCCGAGGACCTGCCGTGGGAGGTGCCGCTGATCGAGCTGGGCCTGGATTCGCTGATGGCGGTGCGGATCAAGAACCGTGTCGAATACGACTTCGACCTGCCGCCGATTCAGCTGACCGCGGTGCGTGACGCCAATCTGTACAACGTCGAGGAACTGATCAAGTACGCGATCGAGCACCGCGACGAGGTGGACCAGATCGCCGAATCCCAGAAGGGGCAGACCGCCGAAGAGATCGCCGCGGCGCAGGCCGAACTGCTGGGCGGTGCCTCGACGGTGGCCGAGCTGGAGGCCAAGCTGGCCGAGGCCGGACATCCGTTGGCGCAGAAGGAGACCGACAGCTCGCCGGCCGCCGATATCCCGGCCCCGCCCACCGATCCCAGCGGTCCTGCCGCGAATACCGTTGCAGCGACGGCGATCCCGGCTCCGCCGACCTATCCCACCGGTCCCAGCAAGGCGACCGCCGCGGCGGCCGCGGCGAAGGTGCTGACCCAGGAGGCCGTCACCGAGGCGCTCGGCGCCGACGTGCCGCCGCGCGACGCCGCCGAACGGGTCACCTTCGCCACCTGGGCGATCGTCACCGGTAAATCACCGGGCGGCATCTTCAACGAGCTGCCGGCGCTGGAGCATTCGGCCGCCGAGAAGATGGCTCAGCGGTTGTCCGAACGCGCCGAGGGCACCATCACCGTCGAGGACGTGATGGGCGCCAAGACCATCGAGGAACTCGCGACCGTCGTGCGTAACCAGCTCGAAGACGGCATGGTCGACGGTTTCGTGCGGACGCTGCGGGCGCCGAAAGACGGATCGAAGGCGGTCCCGCTCTTCGTGTTCCACCCGGCCGGCGGGTCGACGGTGGTGTACGAACCGCTGATCAAGCGGCTGCCCGCCGACACCCCGGTGTACGGCATCGAACGGGTCGAGGGCTCCATCGAGGAACGGGCCGCCGAGTACGTGCCCAAACTGCTGGAGCTGCACAAGGGTCCGTTCCTGCTCGCCGGGTGGTCGCTCGGTGGGGCGCTGGCGTACGCCTGCGCGATCGGCCTCAAACAGCACGGCGCGGATGTGCAGTTCGTCGGGCTGATCGACTGTGTGCGCCCCGGCGTGCCGATCGACCAGTCGCAGGCCGGGATGCGGGCCCGGTGGGACCGCTACGCCCGGTTCGCCGAGCGCACCTTCAACGTCGAGATCCCCGAGATTCCGTACGAGGAGCTGGAGAAGCTCGACGACGAGGGTCAGGTGAAGTTCGTGCTCGACATCGTGGCGCAGAGCGGGGTGCAGATCCCGGGCGGCATCGTCGAGCACCAGCGCACGTCCTACCTGGACAACCGGGCCCTGGACACCATCGAACTGCGTCCGTACGACGGTCACGTCACGCTGTACATGGCCGACCGGTATCACGATGACGCGATCGTGTTCGAGCCCGCCTACGCCACCCGCCAACCCGATGGCGGCTGGGGTGAAGCGGTCAAGGATCTGGAGGTGGTGCCCATCGGTGGCGAGCACATCCAGGCCATCGACGAGCCCTATATCGCCAAGGTCGGCGCGCATATGAGCGAGGCCATCAACCGTATCGAGAGCCAAGCCGCCGCAACGGCAGACAAGGACGCGAAGAAGTGACGGAAACCCCGACGGTTCAGTCCGCGGCCACCACGGCCGAGAAGCTGGCGGAGCTACGCGAAAAGCTGACGCTGGCCCAGGATCCCGGTGACGAGAAGGCCAAGGCCCGCCGCGACAAGAAGGGCATCCCGTCGGCGCGGGCGCGCATCCACGCTCTGCTCGATCCGGGCAGCTTCCTGGAGATCGGCGCCCTGGCCCGCACCCCGGGTGATCCCAACGCGTTCTACGGCGACGGCGTGGTCACCGGACACGGCACCATCGACGGTCGCCCGGTCGGTGTGTTCAGCCATGACCAGACGGTGTTCCAGGGCTCGGTCGGGGAGATGTTCGGCCGCAAGGTGGCCAAGCTGATGGAGTGGGTGGCCATGGTCGGCTGCCCGATCATCGGCATCAACGACTCCGCCGGTGCGCGCATCCAGGACACCGCCACCTCGCTGGCCTGGTACGCCGAACTCGGCCGCCGCCACGAGATGCTGCGCGGCCTGGTCCCGGAGATCTCCCTGATCTTCGGCAAATGCGCCGGCGGCGCGGTGTATTCACCGATCCAGACCGACCTCATCGTCGCGGTGCGCGACCAGGGTTACATGTTCATCACCGGGCCGGACGTCATCAAGGACGTCACCGGTGAGGACGTCACCTTCGACGAGCTGGGCGGCGCCGACGTGCAGGCCGAGCGCGGCAACATCCACAAGGTGGTCGAGTCCGAGGCCGCGGCCTACCAGTATGTCCGCGACTACCTGAGCTTCCTGCCGCCCAACCACTTCGACGATGCGCCGATCGTCAATCCGGGCTTGGAGCCCGAGATCACGGCCAGCGACCTGGAACTCGACACCATCGTGCCGGACTCGGACAACCAGGCCTACGACATGCACGAGATCCTGCTGCGCATCTTCGACGACGGTGACGTCTTCGAGATCGCCGACCAGCGCAGCCCGTCCATGATCACCGCGTTCGCCAGGGTGGACGGCCGGCCGGTGGGCGTCATCGCCAATCAGCCGATGCATATGTCCGGTGCGGTGGGCAACGAGGCGTCGGACAAGGCCGCCGGATTCATCCGGTTCTGCGATTCGTTCAACCTGCCGCTGGTCTTCGTCGTCGACACGCCCGGCGCCATGCCGGGCGTGGAGGAGGAGAAGGGCGGCATCATCAAGCGCGGTGGCCGGTTCTTCAACGCCATCGTCGAGGCAGACGTGCCGAAGGTGACCATCATCGTGCGCAAGGCGTACGGCGGTGGTTACGCGGTGATGGGCTCCAAGCAGCTGTCGGCCGACCTGAACTACGCCTGGCCCACCGCGCGGATCGCGGTGATCGGCGCCGAGGGCGCGGCGCAGCTGCTGGTGAAACGCTTCCCGGATCCCACCGCACCGGAGGTGCAGAAGATCCGTGCCGACTTCATCGAGGGCTACAACCTCAATCTGGCCACCCCGTGGATCGCCGCCGAGCGCGGTTACATCGACGGTGTCATCGAGCCGCACCAGACCCGGCTGCTGCTGCGCAAGTCCCTACACCTGTTGCGGGACAAGCAGAATCTGAAGAAGGTGCAGCGCAAGCACGGCCTGACGCCGCTCTAGTCGAGCACCGCTGTTCCGAACCACTGGCAGGCCAGCAGCGCCAACTCGGTGTCCAGGCGGTCATCGCCCAGTGGTCGGCCGCGGCGTTGGAGTGCCCGCCCGACACGGTATTTCACCGTGTTGAAGTGGACGGTGAGTTCGTCGGCGGCGGCGGTGTAGCTGCATCCGTGCTTGAGGAACACCCGCAGGGTTTCGCGCAGGCGCGCGTCACTCGCATCGTCGGTGGCCAGGTTGCCCAACGTATCTCGGACGAAGACCTTGGCCTCGTCCAGGTTTTCGCCGAGCAGGGCGGCCGCGGCCAGGCCGGGGGTGTCCGCGTCGACCACCCCGGTCGCCCCGGCCGCCATCGCGATACCGCGGGCCCGTAACGCCTGGGTGTGTGATCGCCGAAAGCCGTCCACTCCCGGAAGCGGCCTCCCCAAAGCGATATTCGGCGCACCCGGTGTGCGAGCGCGCACGTGACGTATCCGCGCCGCCACCCCTTCCGGGCTCACCAGCGGAAGCCAGCCCCAGCCGGTGACCTGGTCGGCGGCGACGAACAGGGGAGAGCTCTGCGGCGCAACGCTTTCCGCGATGGTGCGCAGGAACGACTCCAGCTCGGCGAGCCCGTCGTCGCGGTTGGTATCGCGGCCCGTGACGGGGGCCACCACAGGATCAGGCCCAGGTGTGTTCGCCGCATGGGGTAGCGAATCGCGGTCGTGATGGCGTCGACGTCGTGGTCGGTGCCGGCCAGGATCTCGCGGACCCGAATGGCTCTGGTGCTGTTGCGGTTGGTCAGCCAGCGGTCCCGCTCGTCTTCGTAGACGCCGACGACCTGCTGCGAAATCCAGTCGATATAGCCGAACGTCATCGACGTGATGCGCTCGTACAGCGCCAGACCGGTCCGCGGGTCGAAGACGGCCGCGCCGATCTCGTCGGCGGCGACGTTCAGGACCAGGGCATGCCCGAGCCGGTAGGCCCGCACCAGTGCGTTCATCGGGACCCCGCGCTGGGCCAGACGGCGGGCGTATTCGAGTGCTGCGGTCGGTGCTGCGATGTTGTCCAGGGATATATCGTGGCGCAGCGCGCCGAAGATGGTGTCGATATTGCTCTCGACACTGGCGGTCAGCAGGTCCAGGATCTCGGCATCGCCCCGCAGCTCGGCAATATCGGTCGCCAACTGCTTCTGCACGGACCGTGCCACGTCGGCCTGACGCTGCATGAGGGCATCGAGGACGGTGGTGTTCGCGTCGGCGACCGCGGGGTCCATGGTGTGAACGATAGAACGCCGATTTGTCTTCAGAAGACAAACTGGGCCGCTGACTTCATCGGTTGCCGACGGTGTGTCCCATGACACAGCTTCCTACTGTCGTGACATGCAGCTCGCCTCCTTGCCGGACCGTCGCGCCGAACTGGACCCAGCCGAGATGGCCGTCTCCGATGACCACGTCGCCTATTCGAATGCGGCGTTCTTGGAAGCGGTCCGGCGCGCCGCCGCGGCCCTGGCCCGCCACGGTGTACGCCCCGGCGACGTGGTGGCGGTGATGCTGCCCAACCGCGCCGCCTTCGTCGTCGCCATGTTCGCGGCGTGGCGACTGGGAGGTGTCGTCACGCCGATCAGTCCCACTCTGGTGGCCGCGGAGCGCGACCACCAGATCACGGATTCACACGCGGTGGTCCTGGTCGCCGACCACGACGTCGATGCACCCATCCCAGTCCTGCCCGTGGATCGACTCGATGCCGAACCGTCGGCGGCGGGGCCGGTGGAGACTCCCGACGATGCGCTGGCGCTGCTGATCTACACCAGCGGCACCACCGGCAAGCCGAAGGGGGTGATGCTCGACCACCGCAATGTTGATGCCATGTGCGCCATGGTGATCGAGGGCTTCGAACTGACCGGCGCGGATCACAGCCTGCTGATCCTGCCACTCTTCCATGTCAATGCCATCGTGGTGAGCACGCTGTCGCTGCTGTTGGCAGGCGGGCGTGTCACGATTGCCGGGCGGTTCGATCCGGCGAGCTTCTTCAGCCGTGTCGAAGCGGCACGGCCGACCTACTTCTCGGCGGTCCCGACCATCTACACCATGCTTGCGGCGCTGCCGGCAGAGCTGAAACCCGATACCAGCTCGGTGCGGTTCGCCGTCTGCGGGGCGGCGCCGGCCAGTGTCGAACTGCTGGAGAGGTTCGAAAGCCGCTACGGCATCGCGATCATCGAGGGTTACGGCTTGTCCGAGGGATCGTGCGCCAGCACTGGCAACCCGCTCAACGGCAGACGGAAACCGGGAACGGTCGGGATCCCGCTACCGGGGCAACAGATCCGCATCGTCGACAGCTGCGGTGCCGAGGTGCCCTTCGGACAGGTCGGGGAGGTGATCGTCAAGGGGCCGAACGTGATGCGCGGCTACCTGAACCGGCCCGACGAGACCGCGAAGACGGTGGTCGACGGCTGGCTGCACACCGGCGATATCGGCCGCTTCGACGAGGACGGCTACCTGGTCCTGGTGGATCGCGCCAAGGACATGATCATCCGCGGTGGGGAGAACATCTATCCCAAGGAGATCGAGTCGGTGGCCTACCAGCTACCCGGGGTGGCCGAGGCCGCCGTTGTGGGGCTGGCCAGCGATACCTACGGCGAGGAGCCGGTGCTCTTCGTGTCTCTGCACGCCGGTGCCGGCGCCACGGTCGAGGCGATCGAAGGCCACCTGCGCACCTCGCTGTCGAAATACAAACTGCCGGTGCAGATCAGCACTTTGGACACGCTGCCCAAGAACCCCGTCGGCAAGATCGACAAACCCGCGTTGCGCCGAATTCTCGCCGCCGCGCCACGCACCTGACCCGAATCGACGCCGAGGAGCCCACCATGGGATTCGTCACGCCCACCCTGCCCGAGGTCGACCTCGAGGAATTCCTCCGGCTGCCGCTGCGGGAGCGCCTGCGGATCATGTCCCTGAAATGGGCGGATCACGGACTCGGCACGCCGCGCCTGATCCACGTCGTCTACATCGTCAAACTGGTGTTCTTCTACGCACTCGGCGGTGTCCTCATCGCGACGGTCACGTCCGACCTGCCCGCCTTCTGGCACGTCGCGGGCTGGTGGAATCAGCCGATCGTGTACCAGAAGTTGATTCTGTGGACCATCCTGCTGGAGTTGCTGGGCCTGGCCGGATCCTGGGGGCCGCTGGCCGGGAAGACCAAACCGATGACCGGAGGATTCCGGTTCTGGGCCCGGCCCAACACCATTCGGTTGCGGCCCTGGAAGGCGGTGCCCTTCACCGGCGGCGATCGGCGTACCTGGTTCGACGTCGCGGTCTACGTGGCGCTGCTCGTCAGTGTGGTGTTCGCCATGGTTTCCCCTGGCGTGCAGAGCGATTCACTGCAGAAAGTGTTGCCGGCCAACACCTCCGGTCTGGTGGATCCGGCTCTGCTGATCCTGCCGATGGTGTTGCTCGTGCTGATCGGTCTGCGGGACAAGACGATCTTCCTGGCCGCCCGCGGCGAACAGTACCTGCCTGCCCTGTTGTTCTTCGCCGCGTTGCCGTTCACCGACATGATCGTCGCCGGCAAGCTATTGATCGGCACGGTGTGGATCTGGGCCGGGATCTCCAAGTTCGGCGTGCATTTCACCAATGTCATCCCGCCGATGGTGAGCAACAGCCCGATGATCCCGTCCACATGGCTCAAGCGGGCGTACTACGTGGATTACCCGCTGGATCTGCGGCCGTCGCGACTGTCCACGTTCATGGCACACGGCCTCGGCAGCTTCGTGGAGATCGCGGCACCGTTGGCCTTGCTGCTGTCGCCATGGCCGTGGCTGACCGTCACCGCCGTCGTGGTGATGGTCGG
This sequence comes from Mycolicibacterium sp. J2, assembly GCF_026240945.1. Taxonomy (GTDB): domain Bacteria; phylum Actinomycetota; class Actinomycetes; order Mycobacteriales; family Mycobacteriaceae; genus Mycobacterium. Next base: position 66,640 of record NZ_JAPFPY010000009.1, on the reverse strand, counting down.
CTTCCACCTGTTCATCATCTCGACCTTCCCGCTGGCAGTGCCCGTGGAATGGAATGTGTTGTTCGCCTACGCGACGGTGTTCCTGTTCCTCGGCTTCCCGAACTGGGGCGGGTACGCAGTCTGGGACATGTCGTCGGCCTGGCTCACGGCGGCGCTCCTGATCGGGTTGTGCTTCTTCCCGGTCCTTGGCAATCTTCGGCCGGACCTGGTGTCCTTCCTACCTGCCATGCGCCAGTACGCGGGTAACTGGGCCTCGGCGGTGTGGACCTTCACCCCGGGGGCAGAACAGAAGCTCAACCGGGTCACCCGGTCTTCGCCCAACACCGTCGACCAGTACATCGATTTCGGCTGGGACCCGGTCACCGCGGAGGTGTTCACCCAACAGGTGACGGCATGGCGAGCCATGCACAGCCAGGGGCGCGGTCTGTACTCGGTGCTGTTGCGGTGCCTGCCGGATATCGATTCCCGCACCGTTCGCGAGGGTGAGATGGCCTGCAACACCATCATCGGATTCAACTTCGGTGACGGGCACCTCCACAACGAGGACCTGATCCGGGCGATCCAGACCGAAGCCCAGTTCGAACCCGGCGAGTTCGTCGTAGCCTGGGTGGAGTCACAGCCCATCCACAAGAAGACCCAGGAGTACAAGGTGATCGACGCGGCTCTCGGCGTCATCGAACGTGGTACGTGGAATGTCGCGGACCTCGTCGACGAGCAGCCGTGGCTGCCCAATGGGCCGATCCCGCTCAACGTCACCTGGCAGCGGGCCGGAGTCAGTCGATGACGACAGCCGTGGTGGTGGGCGGCGGCCCCAACGGGCTGGCCGCCGCCATCACCCTGGCCCGGGCGGGCGTGCGGGTCACCGTACTGGAGGCGGCCGATCGGCTCGGTGGCGGCGTCCGGTCCGGGGAAGCGATCATGCCCGGCTTGGTGCACGATCACTGCGCGGCCATTCACCCGATGGCCGTCGGCTCACCCTTCCTTGCCGGGCTGGACCTCGAGCGGCACGGATTGCGTTGGCGCTGGCCCGATATCGACTGTGCACACCCGCTCGACGACGGCGGAGCCGGCTTGCTGTACCGCAGCGTCGAGGACACCGCCGCGGCTCTCGGTGCCGACGGTGCGCGGTGGCGGGCCCTGTTCGCCAGGCCGGTCAGCCGGTACGACCTGCTGGAGCACGACATCCTGGGACCGCTGCTGCACATCCCGAAACATCCACTGGCCCTTGCCCGTTTCGGCTTGCCGACGCTGCTACCGGCCACCGTACTGGCTCGTGCGTTCCGGACGCCGGCCGCCGCCGCGCTGTTCGGTGGGGTGGCCGCGCACACCTTCCGCCCGCTACACCTGCCGATGACCTCCGCGATCGGACTGGGCATCGTGACCACCGGGCATCGGCACGGCTGGGCCGTCGCCGAGGGCGGTTCGCAGGCGATCACCGATGCGTTGGCCGCCACGCTGGCCGATCTCGGCGGCACCGTGCAGACCGGGGTGGCGATCACCGCCGCGGACCAGCTGCCGCGCGCCGACGTGACGGTGTTCGACCTGGCGCCGACCGCGGTCGCCGGTATCCTCGGTGACCGGCTGCCGGGGCGGGTCGGCCGGGCGCTGCGGCGGTTCCGTTACGGCCCGGGCGCTTTCAAGGTGGACTTCGCGGTGCACGGCGGGGTGCCCTGGACCAACCCGGGCGCCCGCCGTGCCGGCACCGTGCACCTGGGTGGCGAGTTGGCCGAGATCGCCGCCACCGAACGCGAAATCCAGGCCGGTCGCATGCCGGCCCGCCCGTTCATCATCGTCGGCCAGCAGTACCTGGCCGATCCGGGCCGCTCGGTCGGCGATGTCCACCCGGTGTACGCCTACGCGCACGTGCCGGCCGGGTATGCCGGGGACGCCACCGAGGCGATCATCGGACAATTCGAACGCTTCGCGCCCGGTTTCCGTGACCGGGTGGTGGGCACGGCGGTCCGGTCGACCACCGAGATGTCGGTGTACAACCCCAACTACGTCGGCGGTGACATCAACACCGGAGCCAAGGACGTCCGCCAGCTCGTGTTCGGACCACGGCCCACGCTGCACCCGTATCGGCTCGGCATCCCTGGCATGTACCTGTGCTCCGCGGCCACGCCGCCGGGCCCCGGTGCGCACGGCATGTGTGGCGCCCACGCCGCCGCAGAGGCCTTGGCCTATCTGCGCCATTGACGGTGGGCGCACGGGAGCCGCTGGGACCGCGCTGACCTGGTGCGCACCCGTACCTGCGGAGATGCGGCACACCAGCTCTGATCGGCCATTACACTTCGGCCATGCCGCTCGAGGAAGGCCAGGTGATCGCCGGTTACACCGTCGTACGGTCACTGGGCGCCGGCGGCATGGGCGAGGTCTACATGGCCCAGCACCCACGGCTGCCCCGCCGCGACGCGCTGAAGGTGCTCGGCGCCACCGTGTGCGCCGACTCCGAGTACCGGCGGCGCTTCGAACGGGAGGCCGATATCGCCGCCACGCTCTGGCACCCGCACATCGTCGAGGTGCACGACCGTGGCGACGTCGACGGGCAGCTGTGGATCGCCATGGACTACGTCGAGGGCACCGATGCCGGGGAGCTGCTCGCCGAGCGCTACCCCGACGGGATGCCCGCCGACGAGGTGGTGCGCATCGTCACCGCGGTCGCCGAGGCGTTGGATTACGCCCACCAGAAGGGGCTGCTGCACCGCGACGTCAAGCCGGCCAACATCCTTATCTCCAATCCCGGTACACTCGATGAGCGAATCCTGTTGGCGGACTTCGGTATCGCGCGTCGTACCGGTGAGACCAGTAATCTGACCGGCACCAACATGACCGTCGGCACGGTGGCGTACGCGGCGCCCGAGCAGCTGACCGGAGCCGAGATCGACGGCCGGGCCGACCAGTACGCGCTGGCCGCCACGGCCTACCAGCTGCTCACCGGGGCGCCGCCGTTCCAGCACTCCAACCCGGCGGTGGTGATCAGCCAGCATCTGACCGCGAGCCCACCACCCATCGGTGCCCGGCGGCCCGAACTATCCAGTCTGGGGCCGGTTTTCGACCGGGCGCTGGCCAAGGACCCGGCGCAGCGGTACGGCCGGTGTATGGACTTCGTCCGAGCCCTCGAACACCGCATCGGCACGCCGGGGTCCGACGCCACCATGCTCGCCGTGTCAGCGTCGGGGCCGCGCCACGCCAAAGCGCACACCGCGCCCACCAGATCCCGCCCCAGACTGTTGATTCCCGCCGTGGTCGTGCTCGTCGCCATCGTCGTGGCTGCGGTGGCGTTCGCGTTCGGCGCGTTCGGCGGCTCCGGCAGTGCGCCGCCCACTCAGCAGGCCAAACCGACGGCGACCCCGGCACCGCCGCCGCAGGCCCCGCCGCCCGGCCAGGCTCCATCGGTCCCGGTGGTCGTGATCGGTGCCGACTGCGCGACCCTGGGCGCGGCGGGCGTCGCGGAGTCCGGGGCGCCTGCCTACTGCGCCCAGATGCCGAATTCGGGCAGCACCATCTGGTCGCTGAGCCAGCAGGTGACGCAGCCGTCTGCGCCGGCCGCCACGCCCAGCGAGGGGGAGCAGACCTATGCGCCCGAAACCGAGGGACCGGTGCGGGTCTGCGTGGACCAGACCCATCAGACCCGGCTGAAATGCCTCGAGGACATCATGCGCGGCAACGGCGGAGCCTGATGGCCGATGAGTCGCCACCGACAGTGACACTCGCCGCCGGGATGGCCGCCGCCGCGGTGGGCGGGGTTGTCGCGGTGTACCGGGGCGCCGAGCGGCTGCCGGTGCTCGGCCGGGTGTTGCACCAGACCCGCGCCGGCCTGACCGCCCGCGGTGAGCGGGTCATCGAACCGGTGACGACGGTGATCGTCGCCGTCGCCGTGCAGTTGGTCGAACGGGTGCTCGACGAACTCGATCTCGACGAACTGGTGCGGCGCAGGGTGGATCTGGTGGCACTGGCCAATGAGGTCGTCGAGGGGATCGACCTGCAGGCCATCATCCGGCAGTCCACCGAGTCCGTCACCGCCGAGGTGATGACCGATGTGCGCAGCCAGGGGGAGCGAGCCGACGACCTGGTGGCCGGATTCGTCGACCGGCTGTTGGGCCGCGGGCGTGTCTGATCCCCGCACCGCGGGTGTCGTCAGCCGCGGTATCGCCGCCGTCATCGACTTGGTGGTGGTCGGGATCGCGATGGCGGCGATCTATCTCGGCCTGCTGCTTACCCGGTTGATGTTCCATCCCGCCGCGTTCCGGGTGCCCACCGTCGGCGCGGTGTTCTCCACCGCGGTGTTGTTCGTCGTCGCCGTCTGTTACCTGGCCGCGTGCTGGGTGGTCTCGGGCTGCACGGTGGGGTCGGTGACCATGGGGTTACGGGTAACTGGGCGCCGCGGGAACCGGCTGACACCCGCGGTCGCGTTGTTGCGCGCCGTCGGCTGTGTGTTGCTGCCCGTCGGGTTGTTGTGGGTGGCCGTGGATCGGCGGCGAAGGTCCTTGCAGGACATCGTGTTCGGCAGCCGGGTGATCTACGTACGGCCCTGACCCAAAATCCTGCGGCCGCCACCGATCCGGAGTTGGATGACGATATGTCGAATCACTTCACCGGGCTGTCCCTCGGCCCACCACTCGGTGACCAGCGCTTGGATCTGTGCGATCTGTACGCGTTCCAGTCACCGGCCAACCCCGCCAATACCGTGCTCATCCTCAACGCCAATCCCAATGCCGACGCTCTACACCCTGAGGCCGTCTACCGGCTCGCCATCGACAACGACGGCGACCTGCGCAACGACATCGCATTCAGTTACGTCTTCTCCGAGCCCTCGCAGGGCCGCCAGACGGTGGATGTCTACCTCGCGGTGGGCGCGCAGGCCCGATCACCGGAAGCGTTGGGCGAGAGGATCTTCGGTGCCGTACCGGTGTCGTTCGACAAGGCGCCCGTCATCGCCCGTGAGGGCGAATACCTGTTCTTCGCGGGGGCGCGCAGCGATGCGTTCTTCTTCGACTTCGACGGGATCAAGAACCTGTTCGACATCACCGGCGGCCGGAACTTCACCGCACCGCATCTCGGCGGCGAATCGCCCTGGACAGGTGTCGATTCCAATATCGACGCGAATGTGTGCTCGATGGTACTGGAGCTGCCGACGGTAAAGCTGGGTGCCGCACCGGACATCAGGATCTGGGGCCGGTGCAGCGTGCGCCGCGACGGTGAACTGGTGCACGTGGATCGGGCCGGGCACCCGTCGGTGAGCAGCTTCTTCAACACCGATGAGACCAAGGAGGAGTACAACGCCAGCGAACCGGTCCATGACCGGACGCGCTGGCTGGCGCAGTTCGTCCACCTGCTCGGTCACACCGGCGGCTACTCACACGACGAGGCGGTCGCCGCGATCGACGCCGAGGGCATCCTGCCCGACATGCTCACCTACAACCCGGCTCAACCTGCGAAGTACCCGAACGGCAGGGTGTTCACCGACGACGTCATCGACTACCGGCTGGCCTCGCTGACCAAGGGTGAGTGCCCGCCGAGCGGGCTGCATCCGCACACCGACACCCTGGATGTCTTTCCGTACCTGGGGCCGCCGCACTAGGGGGTGGCGTCGACAAACTTCCGGCGGATCGGTACTCTCGCCCGAGATAATGAAAACCATTGTCGAAAGGGCTCATGGTGTGGCAGGGATTGGCGGCAAAGGCCGCGTCCACGGTGGTGACCGGTGCGGTCGGCGTGGCCGCGTACGAGGCGCTACGTAAGACCGCGGCCAAGCTGCCCGCACGGGAAGCCACCGTGACGATGACCGCCTGGGGTCTGCGTGGGGTGCGCAAGGCAGAAGAGCGCGCCGAGCGCGCCCGCCTGGCCGTCGGGGACGTGGTCGCCGAGGCACGCGAACGCATCGGTGAGGAGGCGCCGCCACCCGCGGTCGCCGCACACGACCACGAGCACTGAGGCTCCCGTCATGCCCACCGTCATATCGGCCGCGGCGGGCCGGGTCCGGTTGCAAGCCCAAGACTTTCGTAACGAGATCCCGCGTGCGGTCCTGATCGAGGACACCGTGCTGCGTGTGCCGGGGGTGCGTGCGGTACACGCCTATCCGCGGACTGGCGCGGTGGTGATCTGGTATTCGCCGGCTCGTGCCGACGTCGGCGCGCTGCTGGCGGCGGTCGGCGAGGCGCTGGCCATGCCGAAGTCCACGGTGCCGACCCGAGCCCCGCATTCCGCCGATGTGCGCAACGGGGACATCATGCGGATGGGCCTGGGCGGCGCGGCTCTCGCGGTATTGGGGATCCGGCGGTATGTGCTGGCGCGTCCACCGATCCTCGGTCCGACCACCAGGCTGTTCGCGACCGCGGTCACCATCGTCACCGGCTATCCGTTCCTGCGCGGGGCGCTGCGCGCACTGCGGGGCGGGCGCGGCATGGGCACCGACGTGCTGGTGTCGGCGGCCACCGTCGCGAGCCTGGTGCTCCGCGAGCACGTGGTGGCGCTGACCGTGCTGTGGTTGCTGAATATCGGTGAGTACCTTCAGGATCTGACGCTGCGCCGGACCCGACGGGCCATCGCCGATCTGCTCACCGGGAACCAGGACACCGCCTGGATCCGGCTGGCCGACGGCACCGAGGTCCAGGTCGCCATCGATACTCTCGCCGTCGGTGACGAGGTCGTCGTACACGAGCGGGTCGCGGTGCCGGTCGACGGACAGATCGTCGACGGCGACGCCGTGATCGACCAGTCGGCGATCACGGGTGAAACGTTGCCGGTCACCACCCGCGCCGGTGAGCCGGTGCACGCCGGATCCGTCGTGATGCAGGGGCGGATCGTGGTCCGTGCCACCGCGGTGGGACCGCAGACCGCAATCGGCCGCATCATCGCGCGGGTCGAGGAGGCCCAGCACGACCGGGCGCCCATCCAGACCGTCGGCGAAACCTTCTCGCGGCGGTTCGTCCCGGCCTCGTTCCTGTTGGCCGGCGTGACGTTGGTGCTCAGCCGGGATGTCCGCCGTGCCATGACCATGCTGCTGGTGGCGTGCCCCTGCGCGGTGGGCCTGGCCACCCCGACGGCCATCAGTGCGGCCATCGGCAACGGTGCCCGGCGCGGCATCCTGGTCAAGGGTGGCTCGCACCTGGAACGGGCCGGTCAGGTCGACGCGGTGGTGTTCGACAAGACCGGAACCTTGACCGTCGGCCGGCCCGTGGTGACCAATGTCATTGCCTTCAAGAAGGATTGGCAGCCCGACGAGGTGCTCGCCTATGCGGCCAGTTCGGAGATCCACGCCAGGCATCCGCTCGCTCAGGCCGTTATTCGCTCGACCGAAGAGCGTCACATCGTCATCCCGCCGCACGAGGAATGCGAGGTGCTGGTCGGATTGGGTATGCGGACCCGCGCCGACGGACGAACCCTGCTGCTGGGTAGCCCGGCGCTGCTGCGGCAGGAGAAGGTGCGGGTCACCACGAAGGCCACCGAATGGGTGACGCGGCTGCAGCGGCAGGCCGAGACACCGCTGCTGTTGGCCGTGGACGGTGTGCTGGTCGGATTGATCAGCCTGCGCGACGAGGTGCGCCCCGAGGCGACCGAGGTGCTGGCGGCGCTGCGCGCGGCGGGCGTGCGCCGGATCGTGATGCTCACCGGTGACCATCAGGAGACGGCCCGCGCCGTCGCCGAGGAGCTCGGTATCACCGAATGGCGCGCCGAGGTACTGCCCGAGGACAAGCTTGAGGTGGTGCGCGAATTGCGTGCGGGCGGCCACGTGGTGGCCATGGTCGGTGACGGCGTCAACGACGCACCCGCGCTGGCGGCCGCCGATATCGGCGTGGCGATGGGCCTCGGCGGCACGGACGTGGCCGTCGAGACCGCGGACGTGGCGTTGGCCAGTGACGACCTGCGCCGACTATTGGACGTGCGCTCGCTGGGCGCCGCCGCGGTGACCGTCATCAGGCAGAACTACGCGATGTCCATCGCCGTCAACGCGATCGGCCTGGCCATCGGTGCGGGCGGCGCGTTGTCGCCCGTGCTGGCCGCAGTGCTGCACAACGCGTCCTCGGTCGCGGTGGTGGCGAACAGTTCCCGACTGATCCGGGCCGAACTCAGCGCGGTCAGATCGGGTCCAGGTCCAGCCAGTCATCGACCATGAAACCGTCCCCGCGGGCGACGATGGTCGCGCCGCCATGCCCGGGATAGTGCGCGGGCACCACGGCGGCCCGCCGACGGGCCGCTTCGGTGAAGATTCGTCGTCGCGTGGCCGCGGCCACCGGACCGTCCACGTCGAAAGCGCACGCGTCGTCGGGCCGGGGGATCTGGATGGGGCAGTGGGTGAGATCCCCGACGAACACCGCCGGCTTGCCCGCGTCCAGCCAGAGCACCGAGGAGCCCGGGGTGTGCCCCGGCGCCGGCCGTAACCACACCGATTCGCTCAATTGGTAATCGCCGCTGAACATTTCGACGTGCCCGGCCGCATGCACCGGAGCGATGCTGTCGTCGAACACCAGCGCGGTGGCCTCGTCGTAGCCGGCGCCGCCGGGTTCGAAGAACCGGAAATCGGCCTCCGGGAACAGGTATCGGGCATTGGGGAAGAACGGTACCCAGGCATCGTCGCGGCGCCAGGTATTCCAACCGACGTGATCGCCGTGCAGATGCGTGTTGACCACGACGTCGACACTGTCCGGGGTGACGCCCGCGCGGACCAATGCGGCCGGGAAATCGGTGTCCAGTCGATCCAGCACCGGGATGGTCCGGCGGCGGCCGTTGCCCACGCCGGTGTCCACCACGATCCGCAGCCCGTCGACATCGATCACCCAGGACTGCACCGACACCCGCCACTTCTGGGTGTCGGGCCGGTAGAACGTCGGCACCAGCAGGTGGGCGTTGTCGGTCCATGCCTGCGCCGGTGTCCGGCCGAAGACTGCGGCCGACGGTTCGAACATGGTCTCCACCACGCGGGTGAGCACGGCCGTCCCGAGGCGAACATGCCCGCCGGCGGCGCCGGCAGTCGAACCACCGCCGGCGGTGCCGGCAGTCGAACCACCGCCGGCGGTGCCGGCAGTCGAACCATCGTCGGCCATGCCTTGACGGTACGGCGAAGTCGGGTAGGTTGCGGTGCAGGCGCGCAGGACCGCCCGATGTCCGCTCGAAGGGGCCCAGCCCCCCTGCAGCAGTACCCCTCGAGGACCGACCTCTTCTCGGCCCGACTTCGCGGACGCCGGGCACTCGAGAGGAGGCCGTCATGGCCAGCACGCTGCCCACCAATCCGTCACTCGTTCGGCTGCGGGCCGACGCCCGCACGCTGCAACGGGCCGTGCGCGCCGGCGCCGCGGACGCCTGTGCGACGGTGCGCAACTACCACCCCCGGCCCGAAACAGCGCTGGGCCGAGAGGCTTTCGCGCTCCACGATGCACAGCTGACAGTCGCGCGGCAGTACGGCTTCACCGGATGGCCGGTGCTGGTGAGTTACCTGCGCACGGCCGCCGGCCTCAGCATCGACCCCGACGGTGTGGACGAAGACGCCCTGACGCCACAGGACCGGTTCTGCGCCCTGGCCGTCTTGCGCTACGACCACGCCGACGCCCCACCGCGCCGGCAGGCCGCCGCCGACCTGCTGGCCGCACAGCCGGATCTGGTGGGCAGACATATCTGGTCGGCCGCCGCGGCCGCCGACCCGGACGCCGTCAGGCAGCACCTGCGCACCGAATCGGCAGCCGCGCGCGGCGGCCCGTACCGGTGGTCACCGTTGCTCTACGTGGCGTACAGCCGAGTACCCGGCGATGCCCTGGCCACCGCCCGCGTCCTGCTCGATGCCGGCGCCGACCCCGACGACGGCTACCTGTGGTGTGGGATGTCCACCCCGTTCACCGTGTTGACCGGGGTGTTCGGCGAGGGCGAGCAGGGGCCGCGCCGGCAGCCCCGCCACCCGGACGCCGACGAGCTGGCCGCCCTGCTGCTGGAGCGCGGGGCGCACCCGGCCGATCAGCAGACGCTGTACAACCGGATGTTCGGTGCCGACGATTCACACCTGCGGCTGCTGTTCGCCCACGGGCTGGCCGATGTCGGACCCAGTCGGTGGGAACACCGACTCGGTGAGGCGATGGAGACCCGCGAGCAGATGTGGCGGCGTCAGGTGCACTGGGCCGCCGAACACGGCTTCGCCGAGCGGCTGGCGTTGCTCGCCCGGCATGGGATCGACACTTCCGGCGCGCGGTTACGGCCGGTGACATTCCCCGCCGCCCCCAACCTGCGTGATGCCGAAGGGGCCACCCCGCTGCACCATGCAGCGTGGGCGGGCGACGTGGAGCTGATCCGGCGCCTGCTCGCGGCCGGCGCGGACCCTGACGTCACCGATCTGCGTTTCGACGCCACCCCGCTGGGCTGGGCCGAGCACGCCTACCAATCCGAGGCCGCTGAGGTGCTGCGGCAGGTGCGCCCCACCTGAACTCCGCGAGCGGCCCCAAACTGCCACACTTTCCCGGCGTGCCGCGTGCAAACACGGCCGCTCGCGGAACCAACGTCAGGGCTTGATGCGGATCTGGCCGGGGGAGTACAGGCCCGAATGTGTGGCCGTACCCAATTCGATATCGGCAGGCGGGGCGTCGACGATGGTGTCGAAGCGGCGCAGCGAACCCCAGTCCCGGCCCCAGTCCTTGTTCAGGTAAGTCGCCATCAGATGAGCCCGCAGCAACAGGTCACTGATGCCGAGCAGGCCGCCGTTGATGCCGTCCTGCCAGGTGTCGGTGTCCTTCATCTTGGCGTTGTAGTCCGGCGTGATCCGGTACTTGGGCACGTCGGTGACGCCGTTGGCGTGCAGCATCGGCTGCTGGCACGGGAACGCCAACCCGACGGCCCAGTCCATCAGCACCGGCTGCTGTGACCCGACGTACTCCTGGATCGTCTTCAGCTGCGGCACCCGCGGCGGGGTGATCGCAACCCAGTCGCCCTCGGACAGCGACTTGTCCTCGGCGACAACACGAACGAACGTGGCATCACCGGGGATCTGGCGCCGGTCGTACCGCAGGTTGCGCCAGGACGGCAGCGGGCCGATGTCGTAGGGCACCACCCGACCGGCGGCCACCGGAGCGCCGTCGGGACCGGGTTTGCCGTATTCGAGTTCCACCGGCTGGCCCTGGGTCAGGCCGTTGAAGATGCTGTTACCGGTGATGGTGCCCGCCGCGGTGACGACCACGAGCGGATGCGCGGCGTCCGGCGGCGGCAACTGGTACCAGGCCGAAGCCAGCCGGGCCTCCTGCTGGGCCGGGCCGCTGGCGAAGCTGCCGGCCAGCGGGACCCTGGTCGGGTCCAGACCGTAGGGCAGCGGCACGGTGGAGCCGTTGATGCCGGGCGCGGTCAGCTTGACCGGGGCATCCCAGTCGTAATCGGTGCCCGGCATCGGCAGGGTCAGCCGGATGGCTTCGGCGACAATGTGATCGGGCACCCCGTTGGGGGTGAAGCCCACCGGCTTGACACCACCCAGCGGACCCAACGGACCGTAGTCACCGGGTAGCGCGGTCAGGAAGCCCTGGTTGGGATCGGGTTCGACCAGCACATCGTCGGCCAGGCCGCAGCCACCGGCGAGGGCTTTGATATTCGATTCCCCGTTGCTGTAGGTCCCGTGCTGGCGCACGACGCCGAACAGCATGGACGCCACGAACACCGTCACCATGAAGCCCGCCGCCACCGGCACCGGCGCGGCGGTGAGCCGCCGGATCACCCTGCTCTCACCACCGTTGCGCGGCGCGAAGTGCAGCCAGTACGCCCACACCGCGGTGATGGCGAACAACGCGAAGAAGATGGCGCTGACCGTGATCCCGCCGATCGACGGTTTGTCGTTGTTGAACGGCACCCCGTAGCTGGACACGTACCACCAGCCGTTGGTGGTGGCGAAGCACAGGGCCATCACGAAGAACACGGCCGACGTGAACGCCATCCGGTTGCGGGCCGAGCGCAACACCACCGGTGAGGCCAGCACCGTCACCACCGCGGCCATCGCCGCACCCACGGCGGCGAACAACCCGAAGTGGTGCACCCACTTGGTGGGGGTGAACATCAGACAGAACATCGTCGCGAAGATGATGCCCATCAACCGCCATACCGGTCCGCGGGCGACACCGGGAATTCGCTTGCGGCGCAGCATGATGAACATCGACGCGAAAAGGCTCAGTGCGGTGATCATGAAGCCGAACCGGCGCGACAGCGAGCCGTCCACCGTCGGCAGGATCAGGTAGTAGTAGCGCAGGTTCTCGGTGTACCACTCCTGGCTGGGGCCGATCGCGGTGCGAATCCTGGTGGCCTCCAGCACCGTTGCCAGGGTCTGGTCGGCGAACACCACCGTCAGGATCACCGTGCCGGCCGCCAGCAGCGGCAGGATCAGTGGCCACAACCCGACCCGACGTCGGCGCTGCACCAGGATGCGCAGGATCGGCCGGCCACCGGCCAGCAGAGCGGCCACGGCGATCAGTCCGGTGGGCTGGATGCCGAGGGTAAACGCGGCGGAGATGATCGCCATGGCCGCCGGGGTGAGCCGGCCCGACGTGATGGCCCGCTCGATCAGCACGTAGGTGATCAGCGCGCCGGTCGCGATCTGCCCCTCGGGGCGCAGGCCGTTGTTGAACGGCATCCACGCCCCCATCAACACGAAGCCCGCCGCCCACAACGCAGGCCGGCTCGCGATGACGGCGGGCCCCAGCCGGGGCAGCACCTCGCGGGAGAGCAGCAGCCAGCACACCAACGCGCACACCAGATCCGGCAGCCGCATCCAGATGCTGGCGTCGCTGACATGGGTCATCAGGGCCAGCAGGTTGTAGAACCAGCCAAAGGGATCCTCCGGGCTGCCGAACCACCGGAAGTAGTTCGACATGTAACCGGCGTGATCGGCGACGCGGGCCATCTGCAGGATGTAACCGTCGTCAGAGGAGTTGGCGCCGACCACATGCCACAGCAGGAACCCGCCGACCACCACCCCGTCGACCGCGGTGACGGTGCGCCAACGGGTTGGGATCAGCCGCTGCATCCGCCGGCCGTCCAGCTGGTCCAGCCGCCACAACGCGAACAGGGCGACGGCGGTGGCCACGATGCCCAGCAGGATGGCGGCCAGTTTGAGCGGGGTCGGTTTGGTGGTGAACCGGGTATCGATGGTCGCCGACAGCGACAATCCCTGCGGGGCAGGGCCGGTCAGCTCGGTGAACACCCCGACGATGGCGGGCCGCAGGTTCGGGTCGGGGAAGCCGGTGCGCTGGTCACCGCCCGGCATCCCGACGAAGGTGGCGAACGTGCCCTGCTCCGACGAGGTGATCTCGATGCGCTGGCAGGTCGCGGCTTTCGCGCGCGGCACGCTGGCGATCACCACGTTGCGGTCGGTGATGTCCACCCGCGAGGTGGTGACGTTGACGAATAAGGCGTTGAGCGCGGCCTGCTTGCCGTTCTTCGGGGCGGTGCCCAGCACCATCACTCCGGCCGGCGGCGCGGACCTGATCACCTCACACGGCACCGTCACCGTCATGTTGACCGGGGTCTGGGTGATCAGCGGTGCCGTCACGCTGCTCAGTTGCCCGGACGTCCCCTGACCGGCAGGCCAGTTCAGCGTCGCCGTCGTCTGCACCACCGGCAGCAGTGGCGTGGCCACCGCGCAGACGAAGCCGATGAGCCCGGCGATCATGGCGATCCATCGGGTGGTCTTCACGTTGTCTTTCACGTCGCTGATGACCCCGTTCACGGCAGGGCCCTGATCGGTCCGGGCCTACTCCAACCGAACACCCGTTGGGTGCCCTGCTGGATGTCGGCCACCGGCGCCTGGGCGGGCGGGACCACCGGGTCATACCGTTCGAGCGAGCCCCAGTCCCGGTACCAGTCGTCGCGCAGATACGTCGGGATGGTCGACGTGCGCAGCAGCGCTTGGATGAACAGGAAGGGGCCACCCTTCTGGGCGGACTGCCACATGTTCGACGACACCACCACTTGCTTGACGTTGGGCAGGATGCGGTACTGCGGCAGCTCGGCCACCCCGAGATGCTCCGAGAACGGCCGCTGGCACGGGAAGTTCGCGGCGGTGGCGATATCGAGCATCACCGGGGTCTGCGAGCCGAGGAACTGCTGGGCGGTCTGCAACTGCGGCACCCGCGGCGGCGTGAAACCGAACCACTGGTCGTCGGACAGGTTCGGGTCGTCGGCCACCAGCCGGGCCACGTTGGCCTCCGGCGGCGCCCACGCCAGTGGGAAACGCAGGTTGCGCCAAGCGTACTGGGCGAACACGTCGATCGGCTGTACCGAATTGAGGGCCTGATAGCTGCCGTCGGGCCGGTGCACGCCCCACTGCAATTTCAGCGACTGGCCGTAGTGGAAGTCGCCTTCCTCGTCGTAGTACCAGATGGCGCCTGCCGCGGCGACGGTCACCAGCGGCCGGTCCGGGGTGCGCGGCGGCAGCTGGTACCAGGCGGAGGTGGCCTTGGCGGCGGTGGAGTTCTCCTTGTAGCTGCCCATCACCGGGGTGCGGGCGGGATCGAGCCCGAACGGCAGGAACACATTCGAGCCGTTCACTCCGGTGGGCCCGTAACCGCCGCCGGTACCGGCGGCGTAGGCGATGCCCACATTGGGCTTGTTGGGTGAGCCGTCGGAGTTCACCGTGCCCGGGTTGGCCACCACGGGTTTCGGCGGTTCCAGGGTGTCGCTGATCCCGTTCGGGGTGAAGCCGACCGGGTTCTCCCCGCCGAGCGGACCGTACTGGCCGTACGTCTGGCCCGGAACCGGTTGCAGCATCCCGGCATTCGGGTCGGCTTCGACCAGGACGTCGTCGGCCATCGCGCAGCTGGCGTGCGACAGTCCGGAGCTCAGTGCCGACAAGTTGGCCTTGGCGGTGGTGTAGGCGGGATAGCGTTGGACGAAACCCTTTGCCATGGAGCCGACTTCGAGCACGACCATGATGATGGCCACCACCAGCAGCGGGGTGGAGGCCAGCACCCGGTTGCGGCGGGTGTCGGCCACCTCGGTGTGCCCGGCGTAGTCGATGCGGAAGTGCAGCCAGCCGGCCAGCACGCCGGTGGCGATGGCCAGCACCAGGAACATGGTGGTGACGGGCTGACCGGCCAGCACCGGCTGCCGGTCGAACCACGGCACCCCGTAGTTCCCTACATAGAACCAGCCGTTGATTCCCGAGGTCGCCCACGCCAGCACGAACAGCAGCGCGGTGACGTAGAGCGCAAGGTTGCGGCGGCTGTGCAGACCCACCCGCGCGAAGGTGAATGCGGTCACCGCGCCGAAGCACCCGGCGATGCCGGCGAACGCGCCGAACTGCACGGCCCACTTGGTCGGCGTGAACGTCAGCAGCAGCAGCCCGCCCGCACAGATGCCGATCAGCCGCCAGGTGGGACCGCCGGCCAGGCCGGGGATGCGGCCCTTGCGCAGCAACACGGCGATCATGCCGAACAGGCACAGCAGCATCGTCAGCACCGCGAAACGCCGGGTCAGGGAGCTGTCCACACTGTCTTCGACGGTGAGGAAGTAGTAGCGCAGGAACTCCTGATACCAGGAGATGGTCGGACCGACGGTGTACTTGATGCGGACCGCTTCGGCGACGGTGGCCAGCGTCTGGCGCCGGAACACGACGATCGCGATGAACGACGCCGCCGCCGCGAACACCGCCAGGGCGGGCAGCACCGCACGGCGGTCGCGGATCACCAGCACCACGGCCCGGGCGCCGACCAGCAGCGGGGCCAGTGCCAGCAGCCCCTGCGGCGCCAGCGTCACGGTGAAGACCGCGACCACGATGGCGGCTGCGGTGGGCCACAGTCGCCGGGCTGCGATGGTGTACTCCACCAGGGCCCACACCGCCAGCACGCCGAAGGCGATCAGGGGTTCGGGGCGCAATCCGTTGTTGAACGGGTACCAGGCAGCCAGGAACACCGCGGCCGCCGTCCACACGGCGATCCGATTGTTCGCCAGCGTGCGCCCGAGCCGGGGGATCAGCCAGCGCGACAGCAGGATCCAGGTGCCGATGCCGGCCAGCAGCGCGGGCAGCCGCATCCACACCCCGGCGGTGCTGACGCTGGCCAGGTGTTGGAGCACCGCCTGGTACCAGTCGAAAGGGGCTTCCGAGGTGCCGAAGTAGCGGTAATAGTTGGCCACGTAGCCGGCCTGGTCGGCCACCCGGGCCATGGTCAGGTTGTAGCCGTCGTCGGACGAGATGGCGCCGATGACATGCCATACCAGCAGCCCACCGATCACCGCTGCGTCGGCCAGCCAGGTCGCCCAGCCAACCTTCCAGAACCGTGCCCAGCTGTGGCGTACCCGGTGCCCGGCCGCGCGGTCCAGTAGGGCCAGCGCCACGATCGAGATCAGCACGCTGAGCAGGCCGATGGCCATCACGACGGCCTTGAGTGCCGTCGGCTGGGAGATGAACCGGGTGTCGACGTCCACCCGGGCACTCAAACCGGGCTGCGGTGCGACTTTGAGGTCGGTGAAGATCCCGGCAACTTGCGGCTTCTTCTCCCCGGCCGCGGTGCCAGTGGCGCCCGGGATCCCCACGAAGTCGGCACCGACGCCGCCGGAATTGGCCCAGACGTGCAGCGTGCTGCAGGCCCCGGAGCCGACGGCCGCACGCGGCGCGACGGCGGTGACGGTATCGCGGAAGGCGACGAAGACGGTGTCGGAGGTGGCGCGCACGAAGAGCCCGTTACGGGTCGCGTCGATACCGCCGGGCGGGATGGTGGAGAACACCAGGCCGCCGGAAGCCGGGAGCGATGCGATCGCCTGGCACGGGATGGAGACGTCGAGGGCCAGCGGGGCGCCGGAGACCAGCGGAGCGGTCACGTCGCCGACGAACCCGTCGGCGCTGGTGGCCTGCGGCCACGTGATGGTGGCGGTGGTCTGGTTGACGGGAAGCAGCGGCGTCAGCGCACACAGCAGCAGGCCGACGATGCCCGCGATGATGGCGACGAGTCGGGCAGTCCTGGCGGGCACGAGGCTCAAGAGTATGCGACGTAGCTATGGGCCCGGCCTGGCGACCCGCGGCGGTGTGCGACTTTTCGGGTTCGACTTTCGCCGATGCGTTACCGGGCCGGATGCAGGGCGGCCCGGCTGATGTCGCCGTCGTAGTGGGCGAGTACCCGCGGGTCCATCACCCGGCGCCAGATCGGTGTGCACCAGGCCAGCACCAGCATCGTGCCGTACCCGAACGGCAGCTGTGGCGCCTCGTCGGCGTGGCGCAGCGTCTGATACCGACGCTGCGGATTGGTGTGGTGATCGGAGTGCCGCTGCAGATGGAACAGGAACACGTTGGCGATCAGCGTGTTGCTGTTCCACGAGTGCTGCGGGCCGACCCGTTCGTAGCGGCCGGAGGCCAACCGCTGCCGGCGCAACCCGTAGTGCTCCAGATAGTTCACCGACTCCAGCAGGCACACCCCGATCACGGCCTGGCCGATCAGCCAGGGGGCGACGACGGGGCCGAACCACACATTGAGTCCGATGAAGATCGCGGCGGCCAACAACCAGGCGTTGAGCACCTCGTTCCGCAGCGTCCACGGCGACTTGCCGGCCCTGGCCAGCCGGTTGCGTTCCAGGTTCCAGGCCGACCGCAGGCCGCCCAGCACCGAGCGCGGGATGAAGTGGTACACCGTCTCGCCGAGCCGCGCGCTGGCCGGGTCTTCCACGGTTGCCACCCGCACGTGGTGGCCGCGGTTGTGCTCGACGTAGAAGTGGCCGTAGCCGGTCTGTGCCAGGGCGAGCTTGCTGAGCCGGCGTTCGGCGGCGGCGCGCCGGTGACCGAGCTCATGTGCGGCGTTGATTGAGACTCCGCCCACAATTCCGACGGTGAGCGTCAGCCCGACCTTGTCCAGCCAGGTCATGGTGATCCAACCGCCGCCGCTCCACAGCCAGCAGGCGAACACCAGCGAGAGATACTGGCTGGGCAGGTAGAGGTAGGTGACCCAGCGGTAGAAGACGTCGTCTTCCAGCCACTCCAGGGTGTGCTCGGATTCCTCGGATTCGGCGGTTCCGACCAGGTGGTCCAGCACGGGGATGATCATGAAGGCCATGGCCGGCCCCACCCACCAGAACACGTCCTGGCCGGTCAGTTGGACCAGTAGCCACGCCAAGGGCACCAGGCCGGGGACAATGGCACTCAGCAGCCAGAGGTATCGCTTCGCATCACGCCACCTCGGCGTGCGGAGGCCCTCGTGATCTGCCACGTCATGTCCCTGCCATTGGATCGAACGATTAGCTGTGGTGACTATAACCTGGAATCGTGCGTCGAGCAAAGGCGGACGACAACCAGGGGGCTATTTGCTGAGAGGTGTTTGTGACATTACCGCAAGTTAACTTGACAAGGCGTAAATTTCTCGGCGTCACCACCGGAATCGTGCTCGGCGGCGCCGGTGCGGGGGCATACCTGCTGTCCCGATCGGAACATCGTCCGGATTCGCGCAAGCATTACGGCGCGATCGTCATCGGCAGCGGTTACGGCGGCGGAGTGAGTGCGCTGCGGTTGGCTCAGGCCGGGGTGCAGACCTTGGTGCTGGAGCGCGGCCGGCTGTGGGACACCCCCGACGCCGACGGTAAACGGTTCACCAAGATGCTGCCTGCCGACACCCGGGCGGGTTGGTTCGACGACGTCCCGCCCAGCATCGTGACGTCGTACCGGGGCGTGTCCATCTCCGCGGTCGCCGCTCACAACCCGTCCGCCCAGCCCAAGCAAGCCGGTATCTGCGAGAAGGTCACCCATGGTGCCCATCACGTGTTCCGCGGTACCGGTGTCGGCGGCGGTTCGATGGTCAATGCCGCGATCGCGGCCATCCCGACACCGGACCAGGTGCGGGCGGCCTTCCCCGATATCGACCCGGCCGAATTCCTGGGCACCTATGTCGAGCGCGCCAAGGCCGCGCTGCGGATCAGCTACCGCAACATGGACTGGTTCGAGCAGACGCCCTACTTCCAGTACGCCCGCGTCGGCCGTCAGTACGCCGCCGCCGCCGGATACCAGGTCGACTACAACGGCAGTGCCTACAACTTCGACTACATGGTGCGCGAGGCCAACGGTGAGGTACCGCTGTCGGCGCTGGACTGGGAGTGCCAGTTCGGCAACAACTACGGCCGCGACGGCAGCGTGGACCAGACCTATATCGCGGCGGCGGTGCAGACCGGCAAGGTGACGCTGCAGCCCCTGACCGAGGTCACCGGGATCCGTCGCGAGAAGTCCGGTGAGTACGTGGTGTCCACCCGGCGCATCGACCGCTGGGGCGCCGAACAGTCCCGTGACGAATTCGGGTGTGAGCAGCTGTATCTGGCGGCCGGTGTGCTGGGCACCAACGAACTGCTGCTGCGTGCGCGTGAGACAGGCACACTGCCTGACCTGTCCGACGAGATCGGCCGCGGCTACGGCAACAACGGTGACGTGATGGTGGCCCACAACACCAGCGCCTCCGACCCGGTGGGCACCAAGCAGTCCCTGCTGGGCATGATCAACCTGGACGGCCGCAACGACCCCGACAACCCGGTGTACGCCAGCATGTTCTCGCTGCCCTTGCCGGTCGAGACCAACGCCTTGGGCTACTACGTCATGGTCAAGACCGATGACCGCTCCGAGATCAGCTACGACAAGGCGTCCGATTCGATCAGCATCGACTGGCCGCAGAGTCACACCGATCACCTGATCGAACGCGCCAAGCTTGTCTTCGACAAGGTCACCCAGGCTAATGGCGTCGACTACCGCGACGACCTGTTCGACGGAAACGTCTTCGCCTCCAACACCGTTCACCCGCTCGGCGGTTGCGTCCGGGGTAAGGCCACCGATGCCTTCGGCCGGGTCAACGGCTACGACAAGCTGTACGTCAACGACGCCTCACTGATCCCCGGCTATATCGGCTGCAATCCGTACATGTCGATCACCGCGCTGGCCGAGCGCAACATCGAAGCCATTCTGGCCGGCCGACACTAGGGCGCCGGCGGCGCCGGGGCCTCCGCGGGCAGCGGCGGAGGATCCGCCGGAGCTGGCGCGTCCGCCGGCGCTGCGCTCGCCGCTGGTCCTTGTCCCGTCGCTGCGCTCGCCCCGGGTGCTTGTCCCGTCGCTGCGCTCGCCCCGGGTGGCTGGTAGTTAGGGCGTGTCCGGCGTCGGCACATTCGGACCGAAGTGCGCGTCCTCGTTCTGGCGGTCCGGCCGGACGCCGTCGATGAGGTCGCGCAGCGGCGGCAGTGTGATGGGGCCGTTGGTCACCGGCGGCACGGCCGGCAGATCCACAGGTTGGTTCGCCCGGTCGATCACCGGCGGAACCACGTTCTGCGCCAACTGCAGCGCGGTGTTGTTCAGCGCCGGGTCGGCGACCGGTGGGATGTTGCCGTGCATGCCCTGATTCAGGGCTGCCAGTTGCGGCCCGGCCACGGCGGCCAGTAGTTGCAAGGGGTTGGGCGGGACGGCGGGTGCCGGCGGCGGCGTGGCGGTGACCGCGGCCGGGATCACGACGGGGGCCGGCGCCGGCATGGGTGCCGGTGCGGCCGGCGGGGCAGCTGGTGGCGCTGCCGGTGCGGGGGCGGCTGCCGGCGGTGCGGGCTCCGGGGCAGCCGCCTGCGGTGCGGGCTCGATGGCAGCGGCCGGGGCGACCTCTGCCGGATGGGATTTGGCTTGCGTGGTTTGTTCACCGGTATCGCGGATCTGGCTACCGACGTACACGGACAGCGCGGCGACGAAGGCGAGCACGCCGCCGCCGACGACGGCCTGCAGCGTCCGCACTTGCCGGGCGTGGTCCGGGACGGTCGCGACGGTGGGTGGCTCGGGAACGTCTGTCAGTCCCGGGATGGCCATCAGTTTGGCGGTGCGCGGCACGAACACCGCGGGCGGCACCACGCCGCCGCCGGATGCGATCGCGGCCCGGGCGCCGACCACATGGAGTCGCCGGTACGTTCCGGCACTGGTGAGCGCGGCGCCGCGGGCAAAGGCCAGCGTCGCATCCTGCGGGATGATCACCTGCGTCGACAGCGTCGAATTGAGCTCTCCGGCAAGCAATCCCGTCAGGCCTGACGCGGAACCGCCGGCGAATACCGCCACCCGGTCGGCTTCTGCGATGCACTCCGCACAGGCACCGCGTACCCCGAGGGCCAACTGCCGATAATCGGCGGCGTCCACCACTAGACTGCGCATCCGTCGCACTCCGCCCGCGGAGGCATGCATCACGGCGATATACGCCACCGGCGCCCGGCTGCCCTCGATCAGACAGGCGGCCGCGCAGGTCTCACCGGCGGCCTCCGCCATCACTTCGACGAACGTCTCGGCGGCGTCGCAACCTGTCACCGCAACGACATTCGGCATCCCGACCTCGTCGAGTGCCTCCACCAGCAACCCGGCGTCCTCGGCGGCGTCGTCGGTCCAGGTGACGGCGATACGTGACACCGTGTGTCCGTTGGCGGCGGCCACCCCGTACGTTCCCAGTACCGCATTCACGACATGTTCTGTGACAGTGGCACTTTGGACACCGCCGGTACGGTCGATGTCGAAGGTGTCCTGATCGATCAGGGTGCCGTCGGACTCGTCGACCAGCACCAATCGCACGCTGTCGACGGTCAGCGCTATCCCCAGCACGACGTCCATTACCACGCAATCCCTGTCTCGTCTGTCCTCGATCGTGGTGCGTGACATCGTTGTCAGCAAACAATCACGACTCACCAGTTGTGCAGCCCTGGCTCCACGATAGCGGGCGCGCCGCAGTGCGGCCGTTTCCTTAACGCCCGCTTAGAACGAGATCAGAGCACTGTCAAGGATTTTCAGGAAGGCCGAAGCGGTGCCGGGCTCCACCAGCCGCTGCGGGTGGCGGTGCCCAGGTCGATACGTGCCGGGACCGCGTTGGGGTAGAACTGGCTCAGTTGCTGCAGCGATCCCCAATCACGGAACCAGTCGTCCTTCAGATAGGTCGGCACCGGCGTCGCACGCAGCAGCAACTCGGTGATCCCCAGCGGCCCGCCGCCCAGGTAGTCCATCACCGGCGAGTTTGCCTCGGCGCCAAACCGGTCCGGCAGGATCCGCCACTTGGGTACCTCGGTGACGCCGTACTGATGGCCGAACGGACGCTGGCAGGGGAAGGCCAGTCCCACCAGCCAGTCCAACAGCACCGGATCCGTCGAGCCGACGACCTCCTGCAGGGTGCGCAGGTGCGGGATCCGCGGTGGGGTCACCGCGATCCAGTGCTGGGGTGCCAGGTCGTCGTCGGTGGCCACCAGCCGGATCTGGGTCGCTTCCTCGGGGATCGCCGACATGGGTGCGCGCAGATTGCGCCATGCGGGCGCGGCACCGACATCAGCGAACCCCAGTGCCCCGCCGGGGGTGTTCTTGGCGGCCTGCTCGTCGGTGGCCCACTGCACCACCACTTCACCGGCATCGAACCGGCCGGCGGCGGCGACCACCAGCAGCGGCCCGCGTTCGCCGCGCGGAGGCAGGCGATACCAGGCCGAGCGCAACGCGGCGGGCTGCTGGGCGCCGGGGCGCCAGCTGCCCATCACCGGGGTGCGGGCGGGGTTGAGGTTGTACGGCAGCCGGGCCTTGGAACCGTTGACGCCGGCAATGGCGGTGGTGCCGCCTTCGGTGCCGGGTTCGCTCGCGGTGACCGGGCCGTTGTCGTTATCGGCGAAGTTGGTGCCGCCTGGCTGTTCCATCACCGGATCGGCCGACACGTCCGCAGGAATCCCATTCGGGCCGAAGTTCTGGGCGGTGGTGCCGCCCAGTGCCGCACCGATCGGCTTGTCGACCGGCAGCAGCATGCCCAGGTTGGGATCCTGTTCGACCATCACGTCGTCGGCCAGGCCGCAGGTCTTGCCGGCCAGCGCGTCCAAGTTGGACCGGCCGACCGACCACGCCGGGTACTGCTCGGTGACCCCGAGGGTCAGGGACAGTACCTCGAAGATCACCACCGCCCAGGCCGCCACCGCCAGCGGCGCGTTGGTGAACCGGGACCACGGCCTTGGACGGTTGGCGCGGTCCTGGCCGGAGAAGTGCAGCCACGCGGCCACCAACAAGGCCAGCACGGAAAGCCC
This sequence comes from Mycolicibacterium sp. J2, assembly GCF_026240945.1. Lineage (GTDB taxonomy): Bacteria > Actinomycetota > Actinomycetes > Mycobacteriales > Mycobacteriaceae > Mycobacterium. Next base: position 43,669 of record NZ_JAPFPY010000009.1, on the reverse strand, counting down.
GAGCAGCATCGTGGTGAACCCAAAATGCCATTCGGGGAACTGATTGGACCACGGCACACCGAAATTCGAGACGTACCACCACCCGTTCACGGTGGCGAACGACAACGCCGTCATGAACAGCACCGCAGCGGTGAAGATCGTGCGGTTGCGTTTGGAGCGCATGGCCGCCGCCGTGACCGCCACCGCGGCCAATGCGCCGAGCGAGCCGGCCAGGCCGGCGAACACGCCGAAGTGGTGCGTCCACTTGGTCGGGGTGAACATCATCGCCAGGAACGAGATGATGGTGATGCCGATGATGCGCCGCGCCGGACCCGCAGCGGTGCCGGGGATGCGGCCCTTGCGCAGCGACATCGCCACCGAAATCGCCAGCGCCAGAATCAGAGTGAGTACGGCAAAGCGGCGGGCCACCGAGCCGTCCGGGCTGGTGGTGAACAACCGCTCGTAGCGGATGTGCTCGTCGAACCAGCTCAGGCTGGGCCCGACCAGGGACTTGAAGGTACTGGCTTCGATCTCACCGGCCAGCGTCTGATCGCGGAAGATCAGGATGATCGTCACGGTCGCGGCCGCCGCGATCGGCGCCAGCAGCGCAAGGCGCCCGAAGCGCGAGGTGTGCGCGGCGACGATCGTGCGCAGCGGCCCGACGGCCACCAGCAGGGCACCCACGGCGGCGATCCCGGTAGGGCCCGAGAACAGGGTCAGCGCGCCGATGATGGTGGCGATGGCGACCGGTAGCAGCCGGCTGGTGGCCACCCCGCGTTCCACCGAGCACCACGTCAGCAGGATGCCCAGGGCGATGATCGGCTCCGGGCGCAGGCCGTTGTTCAGGGGCAGCCAGAAGGCCAGGAACATGGCCGCGGCCGTCCACGCCGCCGCGCGGCTGCGTTTCACGGCCCGGCCCAGGCGGGGTATCACCTCGCGGCTGATCACCCACCAGCAGGCCAGCGCCATCACCAGGGTGGGCAGCCGGACCCAGACGCTGGCGGTGGACACGTGCGTCCACAGCGCGAGCAGGTCGTAGTACCAGCCGAACGGGGCCTCGGGGGTGCCGAACCAGCGGTAGTAGTTGGCCATGTACCCGGCGTGCTCGGACACCCGGGCCATGGTCAGGATGTAGCCGTCGTCGGAGGTGTTGGCGCCGACGAAATGCCACCACACCAGGATCGCGGTGACCACGCCGTCCAGCGGAGTCATCGACCACCAGCGCGGCGGCAGGACGCGGCGGGTCCGCACGCCGTCGGCGACGTCGAGGCGGTGCAAGGCGATCAGCGAGATGGCGGTGGCGGCCACCCCGAGGATCATCGCGAGCATCTTGATCCACGTCGGCGAGCTGCTGTAGCGCGAGTCGATGGTGGCCGAGAAGGTCAGGCCGGGCGGGGCGGGGCCGGACAGGTCGGTGTAGACGCCGACGATCTGCGGGCGGAAGTCGTAGCCGCCGCGTTCACCGCGCAGTGGCTGGCCCGGGTCGTCACTGTCCGGAGCTTTCACCAGGCCCACGAACTCGCCGGTGACCTTGTCGGCATGGGCGGTGAAGGTGAGTTTCTGGCAGGCCGGGCTGAGCACCTGGCTCAACGGCGCGCTGACCACCGGGGTGTTGCGCACGATCACCAGCAGGTCGTCGCCCACCCGCTCGATGAGCAGCCCGCGGTCGACGGCCTTGGGGGCCTGTTTGGGCACGGTGGACAGCAGGATGTTGCGCGGTCCGGAGAGGCCCGCGGCGGCACTGCACGGGATCGAGATGTTCAGGTCGGTGGCGACGTAGCCGATCAGCGGGGCGTCGACGCTGGTGAGCGTCGCGTTCTGCGGCCAGTTGAGCTGCGCGGTGGTCTGGGTGACGGGCAGCAGCGGGGTTGCCACGGCCAGCACGGTGCCCAGCAGACCGGCGACGATGGCCACCAGCCGCGCAGTTCGGTGGTTGGTCACGGCTTGTGATGCTAACGGCAGGTCCACGGCGTCCATCACCGTCGGATCGCCAGTGTGAAGGGACCGGCCGTCGAGACGTCCCAGCGCGGGTCGTCGAAGATCGCGGCGTTGAGCTCCACCTGGTAGCGCTTGACGTTGGGCTGGTTGGGGTAGACGTCGGCCGCCAGGCGCAGCGTGTAGCTGTCTGGGCCACCCCGACGCATCAGGAACACCGTGGGCGGGGCCCACGGCAGCGTGTCCAGCGCGCGGATGAGCTGGTCGGGTTTGGTGAACAGCGCCCAGCTCTCGATGGCCGCCGAGCGCTCCTTGAACTGTGCCAGCGGATTGGCGTAGTGCGAGGTGAGGCCCTGGAACCCGTAGTACGGGTAGTAGGACAGGAAGCTGTAGTCGGCGGTCATCACGACGGTGTCGTGCCGGGGCCGGCCGGTGACCTGCTGGATGCGGGCGTCGATCTCTCGGTAGTACTGCTCGGACCCGGGCGGGCGGCGGTCGGCCCGCAGCCCGTATCCGTCGGTGTCGGTGTAGGCGACGGTGATATCCGAGCGCAGCACGTCGGGCACGTCCTGGGTGAACGTGACGGCGCCGATCATGCCGATGGTCGCGGCGACGGCGACCAGATGCCGGCCCGGGTGCTGGTAGCGCGCCGTGACGGCCTGGGTCACTGCGATGAAGCCGAAGGCTCCGGCGGCGGCGAGCAGCACGGTCAGCGTGGGCTGCAGCCGGAACGACAGCAGCGTGGTGCCCACCAGGGTGGTGAGCATGGACAGCAGCGACCACAGGTAGACGGCCACCACACCGACCGTCAGTGCACCAGCGCGGGTGGAAGAACGCGCGTGCATCACCAGCCACACCGTGCCGAGCAGGCAGAGCGCCCCCAGCAGGGTGGTCTGGAACATCGGGAAGGTCAGCACTGCCGCGTCGTCGGGCAGGTAGTGCTGGGCGGTGCCGGTGTCGGCGGGGGTGCCCGTGGCGGCGGCCAGCAGCCAAGGCCCCCAGCCCATCAGTGCGATGGCACCCGAGACCACACCGATGACCACCAGCCGCAGCAGCGGATCGAGGCTGCGCCGCGCTGCCGCCAGCAGCAGGGCCATCACGGCGATGGTGAAGGCGGCGTATGCCAGCAGCAGTGTGTAGGTCAGCGCGGCGGCGCCCAAGAAGATCGCGGCCCCGAGCACCGCGCCCCAGCCGCCGTTCCTGGCTTTGCCGCCCAGTCCCGACCAGGCCAGCACGAGCACCGGCGGCAGCAGCACGGTGATGACGGCGGCATACGGCTCGGTGGAGGTGTAGGCCAGGGTGACGACGGCGGTGGCGGTGGTGACCACCAGAGCGGCCTCGAACCGGATCATGGCCTTCCACAGCACGAAGGTGACGGCGCAGGCGGCGGTGATCGAGACGATGGCCCACGGCTTGTACATCTCCCAGGCCGGGGTGCCGGTCAGGGCGGCCAGCCGGCCGCCGATCCAGAACCAGCCGGGCGGGTAATACGGCGGCAGGCCCTGGTAGGTCATGTCGTGCAGGGCCGGGCTGTCGGCCAGCCGGGTCAGGTATTCGGTGCGGAACTGCTGATCGACCGAGATGCCGAACAGGTAGAGCTTGGTGGCGCCCAGCGGCATGGCCAGCGTGACCACCGACAGGGCGGACAACATCACCACAGCCGAGGCCCTGGCCAGTACCCGGCGGCCGTGCCGCCACAGCAGTCCGGCGCCGAAAATCCCGATCAGGGCGGCGACCTGGCCGACGGTGGTCAGCGCGTGCAGTTGGTTCGACGAGTTGTACGCCGGCCACTCGACGCGGTCGATAGCGATCAGCGCCACGGCCGAGACGGTGGCCGACAAGATGACCGCGACCACCATCTGGCTCACGACCCGCGCCGGGGCGGCCAGCAGAGTGTTCCTCATTTCCGGGGTCGCTCCGCTCCCCCCTCGGGCAACATCAGATGGGCAGCTTGCGGAAGACCGGACGCGGGATGTGCCGCAGCACCGACATCAGCACCCGCACCTGCCCGGGCGCCCAGACCAGATCCTTGCCCTTGGCCGCCGCGGTCACCGCCAGCTCGGCCACCTGCTCCTTGTCAACGGTGAACGGAGCTTCCTTGGCGCCGGTGGCTTTCCAGTGCTCGAGCGTGGTGGTGGTGCGGACCTGGCCGGGCCGGATCACCAGGACATGAACCCCGAACTCGCGCAAGGCCTCTCCCAGGCCCAGGTAGAAACCGTCCAGACCGGCCTTGGTGGAGCCGTACACGAAGTTGGAGCGGCGGACCCGTTCACCGGCCACCGAGGACATGGCGATGATCTGCCCGAAGCCCTGGGCGCGCATCTTCTCGCCGACGAGCACGCCCACCGATACCGCCGCGACGTAGTTGATCTGGGCGGTCGCCACCGCCTTGGCCTGGTTCTGCCACAGCTCCTCGGCGTCACCGAGGACGCCGAAGGCGACCACCGCGACGTCGACGTCACCGTCGGCCCAGGCGGCTTCGATCACCTTCGGGTGCGAGGCGGTGTCCAGGGCGTCGAAATCCAGGTACTGCACCGATTTCGCGCCTGCGGATTCGAGCTGGGCGATGGCGGCGGCACGCTTGGGTGCGTTGGGCAGGTCGGCCAGGATGACCCGGGCCTTGGCGTTGCGCAGATACCGCTCTGCGATGGCCAGCGCGATCTCGGATGTCCCGCCCAGCAGAAGGATGGTCTGCGGGTTGCCGGTGGCGTCGATCATGGTTACGCGGGGTGCCTTTCTACAGCAGTTCTAGACGGCGAGCCATATCGGAGGCGAAGACGCCGTTCGGATCGGCCTTGCGTCGCACGGCAATCCATTCGTCGATGCGCGGGTACATCCGGTGGAACTTCTCGGCGCTGACCCGAGAGTCTTTCGCCGTGTACACGCGGCCACCGAATTCCATTGCGCGGTCGTCGAGTTCGTTGAGGAACTCGTTGACGCCGGGTTTGATCGGGAAATCCATGGCGACGTTCCAGCCGGCCATCGGGAAGCTCAGTGGCGCCTTGTTGCCGGGGCCGAACAGTTTGAAGACGTTGAGCGCCGAGTAATGCCCGCTGGTCTGGATCCACCGGATGATGTCCTTGAATTCGTCCAGCGCATCGGGCGGTACCAGGAACTGGTGCTGCGCGAAACCTGCTGGGCCGTAAGCGTTGTTCCAGCCGCTGACCAGGTCGAGCATGTGGTAGAACTGCGACAGGTTCAAGATCTTGCCCTGATAGGTGCCACCGAGCCGGTAATACACCTCGCCGATGGCGGTGAACGACAGCTTGTTCATGGCGCTGATCGGGAAGATGTTCGGCACCGTGAGAAGCTGTGGCGCATCGAATTTCAGAGGATTCTTGGCCAACTTCTTCGGCAGTTGATCGAGCCTGGCCAGGCTGCCGCGGCTGACCGCGGCGCGGCCCAGTTTCGGGGGCGGGCTGATCAGGTCGAACCAGGCGCTGGAGTAGGTGTACTTGTCCTCGCTGCCGTCCAAATGCACGGCGATGGTCTCGTCCAGGTCCGCCGTCGCGACACCGTCGGCGATGAAGTACGCGGTTTCGGTCCGGGTCATGGCGATGCGGGCCCGGATCACGATGCCGGTCAAGCCATTTCCGCCGATGGTGGCCCAGAACAACTCGCTGGTGGGCCCCTCGGGGGTCAGCGTGCGCACTTCACCGTCGGCCATCAGCAGGTCCAGGGAGAGCACATGGTTGCCGAAGCTGCCCGCGCTGTGGTGGTTCTTGCCGTGGATGTCCGAGCCGATGGCGCCACCGACGGTCACCTGCCGGGTGCCGGGCAGCACCGGAACCCACAATCCGAACGGCAGCGCGGCCTTCATCAGCTGGTCCAGGCTCACCCCGGCATCGACATCGGCGATGGCCGTCTCGGCCGACAACGAATGGATGCGGTGCAGCGCCGTCATGTCGACGACGATCCCGCCGCCGTTGCAGGCATGGTCGCCGTAGGAGCGGCCGAGACCGCGGGCCACGATGCCGCGACGCAGATAGGACGGACTGGCGGTATCGGCGTCGGCCACCTGCCGGACGGCCGCCGCGATCACCTCGACGTCGGGGGTGGACAACACCTGCGCGACGCTGGGCGCTGTCTTGCCGAACCCGGTCAGGGATCGGGGCGTAAGGGGAAGGTCGGTAGACATATCAGTGCCAGACGATACCGGTCCGGCTACCCGGGCGGATTCAGCGCAACCGGAATATCACCGCGCGTTGCACCACGAAGTTGATAACGGTGGCGGTGCCCTGGGCGATCACGAAGGCCACCGGCACCTGCCAGGATTGACCGGCGAATTTGAGATAGAACACATAGTTGATGCCGACCTGCACCGCATAGGTCAGCGCGTACAACGCGACGACGGCGACGAAGCGCGCCGTGCTGGGCGGCGCCTGGAAGGTCCACCGCCGGTTGATCAGGTAGGCGGTGGTTGTGCCGGCGATGAAGCTCAACGTCTTGGCCACGTTGACCTGCAGCCCCACCGAGAGAAACAGCACGTACAGCCCGAAGTCCACACAGGCGGACAGGCCACCGGTGACCAGGAAACGCCACGCCTGGGTGCGCAGGCTCAGAGGTGCTGACTCAGTCATCGCCGCGAAGCTTAACCGCGCCGGCTGCTGCGACAATGTGCGCGTGACCGATCTGCTCCAGGTGTGGCGGCGGTTGCTGACGCGGCACAGTGCGGCGCCGGCCATCGACGCCACGGGTACTGCGCTGTTGGCCAGGTGGACCGAGCCGCATCGCCGCTACCACGACCTTTCCCACCTGCGCGGCGTGCTGGAAGCGGTGGATCAGCTCGCCGAGGACGCTGAGGCCGCTGACGTCGCGGACGACCTCGACGCCGTCCGGCTGGCCGCCTGGTATCACGACGCCGTGTACGCGGGGGCGCCCGACGACGAAGAGAACAGCGCCCGGCTCGCCGAGTCGGATCTCACCGCGCTCGGGCTGGCTCCGGCGTTGGTTGCGGAGGTGGCCCGGCTGGTGCGGCTGACGGTCCAGCACGATCCGGCCGAGGATGACCGCAACGGACAGGTGCTCTCCGACGCCGACCTGGCCGTACTTGGGCTCCCGCCGCAGCAGTACCGGACCAACAGCGCCAGGGTGCGGGCCGAATACGGGCACGTCGCGGATGCCGACTTCCGGGCAGGTCGGGCACGGGTCATCCGCGCGCTGCTGGCGGCTCCGTCGCTGTACAGGACCGAGCGGGGCAGGCGGCTGTGGGAGGACGCCGCGCGGGCGAACCTGTCCGCCGAGAGCTGCGCTCGCTCACCGACTGATCCCGGCCAGCACGTCACACAAGGCGTCCACGGCGGGACCGAAGGCGTGCTCGGCCGGAGTGCCGAAGCTCACCACCACACCGTCCCGCACGGGAGTGCCCGGCCCGGCGTCCGGGTGGCGCAGCATGGCCAAGCCGGACAATGCGATACCGGCGTCCCCGGCCCGGCGCACCACCTCGGCCTCGGTGCCGTCGGGCAGGGTGAGCAGTAGGTGCAGCCCGGCGGACAGTCCGCTCACGCCGACGCCCAGCGGTGCCAGCGCGGCGACCAGGCGGTCGCGCCGGCGCCGGTAGGCCAGGCGCATGCGGCGAATGTGCTTGTCATAACTGCCGTGCGCGATGAAGTCGGCCATTGTCAGGGCGGTGAGCCCGCTGACGTGGAACTGGTCACCGCCCATCGCCGCCAGCACCGGGTCGAGCAGTTCACCGGGTACCACCATCCAGCCCAGCCGCAGCACCGGGGACAGACTCTTGCTGGCCGAGCCGCAGTACACCACCCGGTCCGGGTCGAGGCCCTGCACCGCCCCGACGGGTTGGCGGTCGTAGCGGAACTCGCCGTCGTAGTCGTCCTCGATGACATAACCCCCGGTGCGGTGCGCCCACTCACACGCTGCGGTGCGCCGGGCCGGGTGCAGCGGCACCCCGTGCGGGAAGTGGTGTGCGGGGGTGAGCAGCGTGGCGCGGACACCGTCGGAGAGTGCCCCGACGACGGCGCCGTCGCCGTCGACATCGACGGGTACGGTCGAGACACCTTGGGCGGCAAGTGCATTGCGGAACAGGAACAGGCCGTAGGCCTCCACTGCGAAGGGGCCGCCCAGCGCCCGGCCGAGAATCTCGACGGCGTGCCGGGTGCCGGCGCAGATGACGATCTGGTCGGGTGTGGCGCGGACCCCGCGCACCCGGGCCAGGTATTCGGCCAGTGCCGTGCGCAATTCGATGCGTCCGCGCGGATCGCCCATGCGCAGAGCCTCATTCGGTGCGGTGGCCAGCATGCGCCGGGTGGACGCCAGCCAGGCCGAGCGCGGGAACGCGGCGACGTCGGGGGAGCCGGGCATCAGGTTGTGTCGTGGGGCGCCCGGGGTGCCGCGGGGCCGGGCCGGCAGCGTCGGGGTGCCGGTGCTCACCACCCAGGTGCCCGCGCCCTGGCGCGATGCCAACCAGCCCTCGGCGACCAGTTCGGCGTAGGCGTCGGCGACGGTGTTGCGGGACAACCCGAGATCGGCGGCCAGGGTGCGGGACGGCGGGAGCATGGTGCCTGCCGACAGCCGCCCGGACCGCACCGCCTCGCGCAGGGCGTCCAGCAGCAGTTCCCTGGCGCCCCGGGCTCCGGGGGTGATGACCTCGCGCAGGTCGAGATGCAGGTCCCGCGCACCCGAATTGGCCCACAAAGTCACCATCGAATTGAACCATGTAGATGGGTCTTTGGTGGCTAGCGTTGCAGGCATGACACAGACACTCGAGCACCCCACCGCCATCGACCGTGTGCAGATCTACAAGGTCGCACCCGAGCTCTACGACGCGATGATGAAGCTGTCCGGCGCCGCGGCCAAGGATGTCGACCCGACCCTCGGCGAGCTCATCAAGATCCGGGCCAGCCAGCTCAACCACTGCGCGTTCTGCCTGGACATGCACGTCGCCGACGCCCGCAAGCACGGCGAGACCGAGCAGCGCCTGGCCCTCGTCGCGGCCTGGGAGGAGGCCGGGACCCTGTTCACCGAACGTGAGCGCGCCGCCCTGGAGCTGACCGAGGCCATCACCGAACTGCACCATGGACACGTCTCCGACGAGGTGTACGCCAAGGCCGCCGCCGTGTTCAGCGAGAAAGAGTTGGCGCAGGTGATCGCGTTGGCCGTCACCATCAACACGTGGAACCGGTTCAACGTGGCGACCCGGATGAAGGCGCCGCGCCGCTGACCTCCCGCGCCGAACGTGAACTCGTGTGCGATGAATCGGCGATCCGTCGGGCACGAGTTCACGCTCGCGCCTGGGTCAGGCGATCGCGTCCCGGATGCCCTGGCGGGCCGCCGCCACCCGCGCCTGCACGGCGTCGCGCGCGGCGACCGCGGCGGCGTTGAGCTCGCTCCACTCCTGATCGATGGCATCGCGGACGTCGCCGCCGGTGCCGGCGACGGTCGCGACGGCGAAGACGCCGTCCACGGCCGAGGCGGCCAGCGACCCGTGGGCCCGGATCAGCGAGGCCGCCACTTCGGCCGCACCGGTGACGACGGCGTTGGGCAGGGTGGCCTGCTGGCCGACGTACTCGCCGACGGCGTGGCGCAGCCGCGTCCCGGCGTCGCCGACGGCCGCCTGCACGGCGTCGCCGGTCTCACCGAACGCGGTCGGCAGCGTGGCGCCCTCGCGGATCGCGGCGATCACCTTGGCGGGGGCTTCCACCACGGCGGCGGTGGTGTCGGTGGCCACGGTGACCAGTTCGCCGGACAGGTTGTGCCCGGCCGCGAGCTGGCCGCCCAGCACCTCCCGCAGCGCCAACGCCGGCCGCTTCACTTCTGCCGGAGCGTCCAGCGGGATGAGTTCGGCATCGATGACGTTTTCCGGTGCGGGTGTGGTGGTTTCGCCGTTGATGACGTCGGTCATGGCTGCTCCTGGGAATCTGGGAGGTCAGAGGTGCGCTGCGGCCCATTCAACGCGCCGGAGCCGAATCTGCGGTGGCGCCCAGGTGAACGGCCGAACTACACCCAGTACGGCACCCGGGCGCGGTACTGGCGCATGGCCAGCGCCGCCATCAGCCAGCCCAGCACGGTGAACACCAGCACCACGATCCAGTGCCGCAGCTCCTGATCGGCACCGAGCAGCGGCGCCCGGACGATGTCGACGTAGTGCAGCAGCGGGTTGAACTCGATGATCTTGGCCCACCCGCCGGCGCCCTGGTCGCGCAGCGTCTGGTCGTTCCAGATGATCGGCGTCATGTAGAACAACAGCTGCACCAGGCTGAACAACAGCGGGCTGATATCGCGATACCGGGTGGCCAGGATGCCGAAACACAGTGCCACCCAGACACAATTGGCCACGATCAGGGCCAGCGCGGGGATGAACATCAGGTCGGTCCACTTCCACGGCTGCGGGAAGATGATCGCGATGATGACGAAGATGATGATGTTGTGCGCGAAGAGCAGGACCTGGCGCCACACCAGCCGATAGACGTGCACGCTCAGTGGCGTTGGCAGTTGCTTGATCAGGCCCTCGTTGGCGATGAACACGTCGGCGCCCTCGATGATGGCCGCGTTGATCATGTTCCAGATGATCAGGCCCAGGGTCACATAGGGCAGATGCTCGGCCAGCTTGAGATGGAACAACTGCGAGTACAGCCCGCCGAGCGCGACGGCCATGGTGCCGGTGGCGATGGTGATCCAGAACGGGCCGAGCACGCTGCGCCGGTACCGCTGTTTGATGTCCTGCCAACCCAGGTGCAGCCACAGCTCACGCTTGCCGAAACCGGACACCAGATCACCCCAGGCGCGGGCGAAGGTCTTGGATTGTGCTGCCGCGTCGGTGAACGTCACTGAATTATCCTCCCGTCGCTTCGCTCGCCCTGGCTCTCGTACCTCTCGAATCTCTCCTGCCGCCCCAGCTTCCGCAGCCGCACCCAGTCCCGCAGCCCGGCAAGGTCACGGCGAGTGATCAGGAAGTACCAGCCGAACCGCACCCACTCCTGCGGGATCAGCCGGCGCTGCCCGCGCTGAGCCTGCACGTACCCGCGGTTGCGGTAGGTGTAGTAGCGCTTGACGTCGTTGTCCGGGTACTGGGTATGCATGCGCCCACCGAGAATCGGCTTGAACTCGTCGGACCCGTAGGGATGCAGATACGTCGCCGCCAAGCAGGTTCCGAAGGCCACCCCCGACAACACCAGTCGGCGGTGCAGGTCCACCTCGTCACCGCGGATGAACAGCCGAAGATCAGGAACGCCAACGGTTTCCACCGCCGCAGCCGAGAACAATGCCCCGTTGAACAACGAGGCGATACCCGGCAACAGATCGCCGGGGCCTTCCCGCAGCTCCGACACTCGCCGGCGCCACACCAGCCCGCGGCGCAGCGGGAACGCCAACCGTTCCGGCTGGTCCATATCGCATACCATCGGCGATACCTCGGCCAGCGAATGCTTTGCGGCACAAGCCAACAACGTGCCGAGCACCGATGCATCGGCCGGTCTGCCGTCGTCGTCGGCCAGCCAGACCCAGTCCGCACCCAGCGCCAGGGCATGCAACATCCCGAGCGCGAAACCGCCTGCGCCGCCCAGATTTCGGTGCGAACCCAGATAGGTGGACGGCACCACCTGGTCTTCGACCAGGGTGCGTACCCGGTCGTCGGCGTCGTTGTCGACGACGATCAGGTGGTCGGGGGGGCGGTCCTGGCCGCACACCGCGGCCAGCGAGTCGGCCAGTGTGTCGACGCGGCGGTGCGTGACGACGACCGCGACCACCGTGTCAGCCATTGGCCGAGTCTGACCGGGCGTTCTCGTCGAGCACCTCGCGCACATGCCGGGCGGCGTCGGGACCCTCATAGGCACCGACGACCTCCTCGATGCCGCCGGTCATCTTGATGGTGCCGTGGTCCACCCACATCGCGGTGTTGCACAGCTGGGCCAGGAATTCGTTGGAATGGCTTGCGAATACCAGGATTCCGGAGCGCGCCACCAGGTCCTGCAGCCGCTTGCGGGCCTTGTGCATGAACTCGGCGTCGACGGCACCGATGCCCTCGTCCAGCAGCAGGATCTCGGGGTCGATGCTGGTGACCACCCCCATCGCCAGCCGTACCCGCATACCGGTGGAGTAGGTGCGCAGCGGCATCGACAGGTAATCACCCAACTCGGTGAACTCGGCGATTTCGTCGACCTTGGCCAGCATCTGCTTGCGCGTCTGCCCCAGGAACAACCCGCGGATGATGATGTTCTCGAATCCCGAGATCTCCGGGTCCATGCCGACGCCGAGATCGAACACCGGGGCCACCCGTCCGCGCACCGTCGCCGAACCACGGGTCGGTTCGTAGATGCCGGACAGCAGCCGCAGCAGCGTCGACTTACCCGCCCCGTTGTGCCCGACCAGGCCCACCCGGTCGCCCATCTCCAGCGACAGGGTGATGTCCCGCAGCGCCTCGATCACCACCACGTTGGACTCGTTGCGCCCGATCGCGCCGCCGGCCTTACCCAGGAAAGCCTTCTTCAGCGAACGCGACTTGGCGTCGAAGATCGGGAACTCGACCCACGCATTGCGGGTCTCGATATGCGGTCTACTCATGCAAATCGGCTACAGGTACTGCCCGGTGCCGGGGTGGCCGGGACCACGCTGCTGGACCATGCCCGGCGGAAGCTGGCGCATCTGCTCCAGTTGGGCACGCGCCGCCATCTGCTGGGCGAACAACGCGGTCTGGATGCCGTGGAACAGGCCCTCCAGCCAACCGACCAGCTGGGCCTGCGCGATGCGCAGTTCGGCGTCGGTGGGCACGGCGTCCTCGGTGAACGGCAGCGTCAGCCGCTCCAGCTCTTCCCGGAGTTCCGGCGCGAGGCCGTCCTCGAGTTCGCTGATGCTGCTGCGGTGTATCTGCAGCAGCTTGCTGCGGCTCGCGTCGTCCAGCGGTGCGGCGCGCACCTCTTCGAGCAGCTGCTTGATCATGGTGCCGATCCGCATGACCTTGGCCGGCTGCTCGATCAGGTCGGTCAGCGACTTGTCGTCCTCACCGCTGGGTGTGCCCGGCTCGCCCGCCAGGATCTCGATGTTCTCGTCGTCGGGATTGATCGTCATGGCCTTCCTCGTACCCCGTCCTCAGCCGTTCGTCCGTGTCGACGAAGCGTCACCGCGCCATTCGTAGATGCGCGTCTCTCCGTTGTCGTAGATCTTGGCCCACGACTTCGACTTGTCCAGTGACACTAGTCCGTCCGGCATCACGAACCCGCGCACCACCGGGGTGCTGGTCAGCACGTAGCGGATGTTGAGCGCGTGTACGGCCTCGGCCACCCGGGGATCGTGGTCGGCGTCGTCGGCGTAGGCCCAGAAGATGAACCGGTGGTAGCCGGGCCCCTGCTGCTGCGGATAGTCGTAATGCGTCCACAACGGATGCAGCCCGGCCACCGCGTACATCCACGCGGTGCCGTCGGTGTTGGCGTCGCCGATCAGGGTGTCCCGCGCGCCGGGCAGGGTGGCCAGGTAGGCGAACCCCTCCAAGTCCTTGTTGTCGATCATCACCTGGTCGTACTTGTCGCCGATCAGGAAGCGGTGCCGCGGGAAGTAGTGCCAGGCGCTGGCCACGGCGACGGCCACCAGCACCGCGGCGGTCGCGGAGTACCACAGCCGTGGGGTACCGCGGCCGGTCAGCCGGCGCGCCCGGGACAAGGCCAGCGCCACCACGGTGTACAGCCCGATCCCGGCGGCGGCGGTCAGCAGCATGGTCACCACCGCCGACAGCCGGCGCGGATCGCTGTAGAACAGGTCGCTGAACCGGCCGGTGAGCGTGCCGATGATGCCGCCGAAGGGTGCCGACGAATGCACGATCGACACCACCAGCAGCAGCCAGATCGCCAGCGGCCACCAGATCCGGCGGTACAGCAGCACCACGGCACCGGCGGCGGCGACCACGATCAGGAACCACTGGATGGGGAAGTCGTTGAGGTGGCGGGTGTGCTGGACCAGCGCGTCGATCAGCCCCCGCTTCTTGCCCTCATGGGTGACGAAGGCATGCCCGACGATGATCTCGGCCTGCTGCAGCACCCCGACGAACTGGGGCAGCAGCAGAACCAGGGTCGGCACCCCGACGACCAGCAGGGTGATGAAGTCCATGAGCCGGCCGCGGACCGGCCGCCAGAGCCCGTCGAACAGCCACCATGCCGCGACGAACAACACCGTCACCACGCCCCCGGTGATGTGCACGGAGAACACCCCGACCACGGCGACCACGGCCAACGGGATCCGGTCCCGGTGGCGTAGCGCCGAGATGGTCAACGCGGCGGCCGGCACCGCCAGCCCGTAGGCCGCCAGATTGGGCATCGACGCGGTGTCGAACTCGACATAGGGGACCGCGGTGAAACTCGCCGACAGCGCGGCCGCGGTGGCCGCACACCCCGCGGTGCGCCACTGGCTGGTGACCCGGCGCAGCATCAGCCAGGTCAGCACGGCGGCGCTGACCGGAAACAGCCAGATGGCCGCCAGCAGTGAGTTGATGGTGTACGCGGTGGTCGCCGCGGACCCGCTGACCTGGCTGAACACCGCCGCCAGGGCGTGAAAGGTGGACGGGTAGTACAGGGCGTCGTGGGTTTCGACATTGCGCAGTTCGCCCATGTGGGTGGGCGAGGCCTGGCCGGTGTCGAGGATCCATCGGATGGTGTTGGCGTGCCACACGGAATCCCAGTTGCTGGGAATCGACTGCCAATTCGGCAGGCCCTTGAGCGCGGCCAGCAGGATCAGCGCCGCGCCCAGCAGCACGCCGGCGGCCACCACCAGGGCAGGGCCACGGGCGGAGGCGAGGGCCTCGGCCTCCGCGTCGCCGAACCGGGCGAGCAGTTTTCGCAAAAAGAACGTGACGGCGGTCACAACAATCAAGGTGGCCAGTGCGGTCCACCCATTCCACGGGACGGCGACGGCGCCGAACGGGACGATCGCCAGTGCCACAACGCCATACGTCACGGCCGGGCTGACCGCGACTGCGCTGGGCCAGGTCAGGCCCGCCGCCCGCGCGACGATTGCTCCCGGGCACACCAGCAACAGCAGGGCAATTAGCACCCCGAACGACAAGCCCACTGCACTAGTATGGCTGCCGAAGTGATCCGGGCCGGGACCGTGGGGCGCGGCTGGGCACTTACCTGAACTGTGTCCGTCTGGCCGAATCGCAGACGTTCTAAGGTGGCTTGCATGGCATATGACGTCGCCCGGGTGCGCGGATTGCACCCGTCACTTGGCGACGGTTGGGTGCACTTCGACGCCCCGAACGGGATGTTGCTGCCCGATTCCGTATCGACCACGGTGTCGACGGCCTTCCGCGGGTCCATGCCCTCGGCGTCGGGTCCGCATCCCTCCGCCCGGCGCAGCGCCGCCGTGCTGGCGGCGGCGCGGCATGCCATCGCCGATCTGGTGGGGGCCCGCCCGGAGGGCGTGGTGCTGGGCGCCGACCGTGCCGTGTTGCTCACCTCGCTGTCGGATGCCGCCTCGTCCCGGGTGGGCCTCGGTTACGAGGTGGTGCTCACCCGCCTCGACGCCGAGGCGAACATCCTGCCGTGGCTACGGGCGGCGAATCGATACGGCGCCAAGGTGAAATGGGCCGAGGTCGACGTCGAGACCGGCGAGTTGCCGGGCTGGCAGTGGGAGAGCCTGATCACCAAGCCGACTCGGCTGGTCGCCATCACCTCGGCGTCGTCGACGCTGGGCACCCTGACCGACCTGGAACCCGTGACCAAGCTGGTCCATGCCAACAGTGGGCTGGTGATCGTGGACCACTCGGCGGCGGCGCCGTACCGGCTGATCGACATCGACGATATCGACGCCGACATCGTGGCGCTCAACGCGGTGGCATGGGGTGGGCCGCCGATCGGTGCGCTGGTGTTCCGCGATCCGGCGGTCATCGACATGTTCGGCTCGGTCTCGCTGGATCCACACGCCACCGGGCCGGCGCGCCTCGAGATGGGCGCCCACCAGTACGGACTGCTCGCCGGCGTGGTGGCCAGCATCGAATACCTGGCCTCCCTGGACGAGTCGGCACAGGGTACGCGGCGCGAAAGACTCGGTGTCTCAATGGATTCCGCGGCCGCCTACATGGACCGGCTGTTCGCCTACCTGCTGGCATCGTTACGGTCGCTGCCGCTGGTGATGGTGCTGGGCAGCCCGGCCGAACGCATCCCGGTGCTCAGCTTCGCAGTGCAGGGGGTGCCTGCCGCGCGGGTGCTGCAGCGACTTGCCGACAACGGCATCCTGGCCAGCACCGACCCCACCTCACGGGTGCTCGACCTGATCGGGGTCAGCGATATCGGCGGTGCGGTGACCGTCGGCCTGGCCCCCTATACGACGACGGCCGAGGTCGATCAGTTGGTCCGCGCGCTGGCCTCGCTGGGCTGACGGCTAACTCACCCGCAGCAGCACCTTGCCGTGCACGTCGCCGGCAGCCAGCAGCGCGTGCGCCCGCGCCGCCTCTTCCAGTGGCAGTTCGGCGCCGACGATCGGCCTGACCTTGCCGGCCGCGATCAGTGGCCACACGTTGGCCACCACTTCCGCGACGATGGCGCCCTTCCCGCCGGGACCGTCGACCGGGCGCGACCGCAGGGCGGTGGCGAGGACGCCGGCCCGCTTGCCCAGCAACTTGGCGATGTTGAGTTCGGCCGTGATCCCGCCCTGCATCCCGATGATGACGAGCCGGCCGCCGTCGGCGAGCGCGTCGATGTTCCGGTCCAGATACTTCGCGCCCATGATGTCGAGGATCACCTCGGCGCCCCCGGCGGCGCGCACCCGCTCGACGAAATCCTCTTCCCGATAGTTGATGGTGATATCGGCGCCCAGGTCGGCACACACCGCGAGCTTTTCGGCGGAGCCGGCGGTGACGGCGACGTGGCTGCCCAGCGCGCGGGCCACCTGGATGGCGTGGCTGCCGACACCGCTGGCGCCGCCGTGCACCAGCAGCAGCCGGCCGGGATCCAGGTGTGCGGTCATCATCAGGTTGGACCAGACCGTGCACGCCACCTCCGGGAGGGCAGCGGCCTCGTGCAGGCCGACCCCCTTGGGAACCGGCATCACCTGTTCGGCGGGAACCGCCACGAACTCGGCGTAGCCGCCCCCGGCCAGCAAAGCGCATACCTCTTGGCCGACGGACCACTCGGTGACCTCTCTGCCCACCTCGACGATGGTGCCCGACACCTCGAGCCCGAGAATGTCGCTCGCTCCGGGCGGTGGCGGGTAGTTGCCGGCAGCCTGCAGCAAATCGGCGCGGTTGACGCCGGCGGCCGCCACGCGGATCACAACTTGGTGGGTGTGAGCTGCGACGTCGGGAACTACTTGAATTGTCATACGTTCGGTTGACTCTGCAAGGATGGCGCGCATTCGGTGAACGTTACTCGGTGGTAGAGCCTTACGATGGCGCGATGGAAGGCACTATCGCCGGGCGCACCGCCAGCACGATGCCCGGTCTCGATATCGCCGAGCAGAGGTCCTGGCAAAACTTCTTGGACTCCGCGCTCCGGCTCTATGCAACGCTGAACCGCTCGCTGGTGGAAGCGCATCGGCTGACGCTCAACGACGTGCGTCTACTCGACATCCTCGATCGTTCGATGACGGGGTCGGCCCGGATGGGTGATCTCGCCGACAGCTTGATGTCGCTGCCCAGCCGGGTCACCCGACAGATCCACCGCTTGGAGAAGCTCAACCTGGTCAAGCGGGTGGCCAGCCCGGAGGATGGCCGCGGGGTGCTGGCCACCATCACCGAGGACGGACGCGCGCTGCTCAAGGAGGCGCTCGAAACCTACGGGGACGGGGTGCGCACCCACTATCTGGGGCGGCTGTCGCGGCCGCAGATGGCGGCGGTGGGGGAGAACTGCCGCCGGATCAGCGCGGGACTGATGGCCGATGCCCCGCCCGCGAGACTCGGTCGGGTGTAGACCGCTTACTCTTGACGGCGGTGGCGTGGCAGAGCGGCCTAATGCACTCGCCTTGAAAGCGAGAGACGGCTAACACCGTCCGGGGGTTCAAATCCCTCCGCCACCGCCAAAAGATCGACGGCCAAACCTGTGCTTCGTCGAACCCGGTGCGCAGTTGGGGCATTCGACCACGAACGACCAGCGCGAATTCAGGATCAGCGGTGTCCACGAGGCTTGCTCGGGATCATCATCCGGCGGTGCTGTGCGCAAGCACCGCGCGCAGTGGGTGTCGATCGAAAAACGTGGCACACGGCAAGTTTAGAACCGGTCGCGCCGGTGTCCCGACGCCCGCGTCACGTCACCGACGGCGCTGCCACCGGCACGTGCCGTCCCAGGAACTCCAGATAGTCGCCGACGGCCCGGTCGAAGTGCTCGCCGAAATAGATGTCGAAGTGCCCGACGGGATAGGTGTGCACCTCGGCCGACGGCGCCCGGACGGCCTGCCGTCGGGCAGTGCGGTTGGGGGCGACGGTATCCGGGTCGCACAGTGCCACGTAGACCGGGCAGCGGATATCTGCGGTGTGCCGGCCGGGCGCATAGAACAGGACGTCGAAGACGGACCGCGCGGTGATCCTGTTGTCGAAGTGGTCGTCCTCGGCCCCGAGTGCCGTGATGCCGGGCAGGGCGTCGGGCGCGCTCATGAACGCCGGCGTTCCGGGCGGCGCTGCCGAGGGCAGGTAGCGGGGCTGGGCGCCGCGGATCGCGCCGAGCCGGTCGCGGACCGCGGCCAGGGTGACCCGGGCGCTCGTCAACGGGTCGACCGCCAGCGCCGAGGCGATGCCGTCGGTGAACGGGCACTGGGCAATGGCCGCCGCGAGCCGGCGATCGCGAGCGGCCATCGTCAAGGCATGGCCACCGCCGAAACTGGTGCCCCAGACCACGACCCGATCAGGATCGACGCCCGGCAGGGAACGGGCATGTGCGATGGCCGCTGTCCAGTCGGCGAGTTGGCCGGGCACCGAGAGTAGCTGGCGGGGCTCGCCCGCGCTGTCGCCGAAGTGGCGGTAGTCGAACACCAGGCACAGGTAGCCGGCCGAGCTGAACCGCTGTGCGTAGGCGTCCAGGTGCATGGCCTTGGTGCCGCCGAGACCATGGGCCATGACGATGATCGGTACCGGCTCACTGCTCTGCTGGTCTGGACGGTAGAGCCAGGCATCGCAGCGCTCGCCGGCACTGCGGAACTCGGTGTTGACACGTTCGGCCACAGCAACCTCCCTGCAGGGCACAATACGTTCCGTGCACCCTCCTGCGCAGTCCCTGCGGCCACCGCTGGTCATCGCCGCGCTGGGCGTGGTCTTCGGTGATATCGGCACCAGCCCCATTTACACCATTCAGACGGTGTTCGATCCCGGCGATCCGCATCCGGTGCCGATCAGTGCCCCGCACGTCTACGGCGTGGTGTCGCTGATCTTCTGGTCGGTGATGCTCATCGTCACCCTCACCTACGTCACGTTGGTGATGCGCGCCGACAACGACGGCGAGGGCGGGGTCATGGCGCTGATCACGCTGGTGCGCCGGTGTTGCCCGGCCGGTCACGAACGGACCGCCGCCGTGCTGTCGGGCCTCGGGCTGTTCGGTGCCGCATTGTTTTTCGGCGACAGCATGATCACCCCGGCGATCTCGGTGCTGTCCTCGGTCGAGGGGCTGAAGGTGGTCGAGCCCGGACTGGACCGCTGGGTCATCCCGCTGACGGTGGTCATCATCGTGGCGCTGTTCTCGGTGCAGCGGCGCGGCACCGCCACCATCGGCCGGTTCTTCGGACCGGTGATGATCGCCTGGTTCCTCGCGATCGGCGCCTGCGGGATCTCCGGGATCGTCGCGCACCCCGATATCCTGCGGGCGCTGTCGCCGACCTACGCGCTGGGTTTCATGGCCGGTCATCTGCACATCGCGTTCTTCGCGCTGGCGGCCGTGGTGCTGTCCGTCACGGGCGCCGAGGCGCTGTATGCCGATATGGGTCACTTCGGCAGACCGGCCATTGTCGCGGCGTGGCTGGGGCTGGTGCTGCCGGCCTGTGTGCTCAGCTACCTCGGGCAGGGCGCGCTGCTGTTGGGTGACGAAAGCACCGTCAGCGCACCATTTTTCATCCTCACCCCGGAGTGGGCGCGGATCCCGATGGTGGTGCTCGCCACCGCGGCCACGGTGATCGCGTCGCAGGCGGTCATCACCGGCGCGTTCTCGGTGGCCGCCCAAGCCGCGCAGCTGGGCTACCTGCCCCGGCTGCGGATCGCCCACACCTCGGAGTCGTCCATCGGCCAGATCTACGTGCCGTGGATCAACGGCGTGCTGATGGTTGCGGTGCTGACGCTGGTGTTCGCCTTCCGCAGCTCGGCGGCCCTGGCGTATGCCTTCGGGATGGCGGTCACCGGCACCATCACCATCACCACGCTGTTGTTCCTTTATCAGGCCCGGGCCCGGTGGCACACCCCGATGTGGTTACTGGTCGGCGGCGGCGGCGCACTGCTGGTGGTGGATCTGATGTTCTTCGCGGCCAACCTCACCAAACTGGTGCACGGGGCGTGGCTGCCGTTGCTCATCGCCATCACCGCGTTCACCGTGATGCTCACCTGGCAGCGCGGCCGCGAAGTGGTGACCGCGGCGCGCGAAAAGGCCGAAGGACCGCTGCAGGCCTTCGTCGACAAGCTGGCGGCCGACCGCAGCACCCCGATCCGGATTCCGGGCACCGCGGTGTTCCTCAACCGGGGCGGCGAGACGGCGCCTCTGGCCATGCGTTCCAACGTGGAACACAATCACGTGCTGCACGATCAGGCCATCATCATGTCGCTGGACGTGCAGCCGGTGCCGCGGATCGCCGACGAGGATCGAATCACCATCGACAATCTCGGCTACACCGATGACGGCATCATTTTCGTCAATGCCAAATACGGCTATATGGATCAGCCGGATGTGCCTGCGGCGCTGCGGCTGCTGGGCCCGTTGCCGTTCGGCGATCGGCCGCTGTCCGCGGACGACGCGACCTACTACCTGTCCAAACTCGAGCTGATCCCCGGCCCGGCCGACACGATGGCACCTTGGCGGAAAAGGCTTTTCATCGCCACGTCGCATATCACCGCCGACGCTGCCGAGCATTTCGCGCTGCCACTGGACCGCACCGTCATCATCGGGTCGCGTATCGAGGTGTGACCGCCGGTTAGGGCAATACCGTGCGCATCAGCATCACGTTGTAGTCCGACCACAGGGAAAGGTTGTAGTACAACACTTTTCCCGTCGACCACGGATGCAGGAACGGAGCGTAGATCCCGCCGGGGAACTCCGAGTGCGACACCAACATGGCCTCCGGTCCCCATGGTCCCTGCGGGGCCGGCGCGGTGCGCATCACCACGTCGTTGAGTCCGTTGCAGTACAACGCCACGTACTGCTTGAGGTAGGTGTTGTACTGCGCCGACATTTCCCCGAGTGGTCCGGGGATGACCGCGGTGGCCGCAGCCGGATTGCCTGGCACCCAGGCGTTGTTGTCGGCGTTCCAGTATTCGTACTTGCTCAGGTCGGGCAGGAAGGCCGGTTGCACCCGGGCCACATAGGCCGAACCCCCGCGCCCTGGCGGGGTGCCGAACGAGTACAGGTAGTTGTCGCCGGGGCCCGGTTTCATGAAGGCGCCCATCTGGAAGTTCTCGTTGCCCGGTGTATATCCGACGCGGTCGATGCTGTCGGGGGACGGCGTGCGCACGGTATTCGGGTAGACGCCCCAGTGCTCACCGTTGTCCGGTGAGACGGCCAGGGCCGAGAAGTTGGTCGACCAGCGGCCGTCGGCATCCCAGTTCTTGATGGACATGAAGTTCACATACTGGTTGCCGCCCACCGAGATCCCGGCGGTCGGGATGATGCCCTTCTCGACGGGGGCCCAGCCGATGCTGTTGATGATCTGCTTGGCCAGACCGGGCCGCCAGGACGGCGCGCTGGAGGCCGCGACGGAGTTGGCCAGGGCGGTGTCCTGGCTGCGCATCAAAATGTTGTAGCGCCACTGCTTTTGCGGGGTGCTGCAGTACCCGTAGGTGTCACCGAAGGCCATCAGCACCTGGTGGTTTCCGGGATTGCCGTTGTCCCACATGATTCCGAGGTCGGTGCCGGTGATGGAGTATTTGGCGATGGTGTTGTTCGAGCTCTCCGGGCCGGTGACCCAGCCGATCAACGCGGTACCCGGAGCCGGCATCGGGGCGGCCGCGGGCGCCGGCGGCGGGGCGGGGGCCGCCGTCTTGGTCGGTTTCGGGGTGGGTACCACCGCCGCCTGCTGCTGAACCTGTTGCGGGGTCAGTGCGCTGATGAGCGACCGGGTCAACTGCCCGAGCCGCGGCAGGGGTGCGTTGTCGTTGGCGCCGGATGGCTTGTGGCCCAATGGCGGGCCACCGTTGACGGGCGCTTCCGGGATGGCCCCGGTGCCCGCGGGCGGCTGAGCGGCCGCCGCGGCACCGGTGCACGGCTCGGCCAGCGCCGTCGGTGTACCGCCGATCGCCGCGCACAGTCCGGCGGTGGTCACCACGACCACCGGCAGCGGGGCAATTCGACGACGCCGCGACATGTCACACCTTTCAGGGGCGGACGCCGGAACGACGCCTGCACGTGTACAGCTGTGACGCTAGTGTCCGGTGAGGCCGATGTGGCTAGCGGTGCATCGATGGATATCCATCCGTGACCATGTCGCGACTCACGTCGATGTAATTTGTGGAACGCTTATTCGCCGGTGAACTGGGGTGGCCGCTTCTGGAACATGGCGGTCACCGCCTCGGCCAAGTCCTTCGACGGCAGGAACGCCGAATTCCAGGCCGCCACATAGCGAAGACTCTCCGACACCCGCGCGATGCGCTGCTGATCGAGTACGTCCTTCACCCCGGCCACCGTCAGCGGTGGATTGGCCGCTATCTCGGCGGCGGTGGCGTGCGCGGCGGCCAGCGCGGCCTCGGGGTCGGGGTAGACATCGTTGACCAGACCGATCTTCTCGGCCCGAGCGGCGTCGATGTCCTTGCCCGTCAACACCAGTTCCCGCAGATGACCGTCGGACAGGATGAGCGGCAGCCGAGCCAGCGAGCCCACGTCGGCGACGATCGCCAGTTTGGTCTCCCGCACCGAGAACTTGGCGTCCGCGCTGGCATACCGGATATCCGCGGCACTGATCAGGTCGACGCCACCGCCGATGCACCAGCCGTGGATCGAGGCGACGGTGGGCGTACGGGCGTCGGCGACCGCGGAGATGGCCGCCTGCATCCGCTGCAGTTTGGTGTGGAAGTCGGCGCGGGCCTTGGCGCCGGCGTCCAGGCCGGGCAGCGTCGCGCCCATCGCGGGCAGATCCAGCCCGTAGCTGAAGTTCTTGCCGGACCCGGTCAGCACGATCGCCCGGACCTCGGGGTCGGCGTCCAGGGTGCCGAACACGTCGGGCATCTCGTCCCAGAACGCCGGGCCCATGGCATTGCCCTTGCCCGGCCCGATCAGCGTGACCCGTGCGACGTGGTCGGCGATGTCGACGGTGACGGATTCGTAAGCCATGTCGTGAAGGCTAACGCGCTACGGAACCGGTCCCCCGAGCAGCACCTCGCTGACCGTGCTGTCGGACAGGAACTGGCACACCGCGTCGGCCAGCGTCTTGGCGACGTCGATGCTGTCCGGGGTCAGGATTGACTGCTCCTGCTCCAGGATCGCGTTGACGACGGCCTTCTGGGAGGCCTCGTCGAGCTGCGTGTAGTCCGAGCATTTCATCGTCAGGGCATTCGGCGGCGCGGGCACATCGGGCACCGTCGACCCGCCCGGCGCGCGGCGGGTGGTGGTCGGTGCCGACGACGTGGCCGGCGTGGACGGTCGGGTGGTCAGGGCGGGTCCTGGTTCGGTGGTCATCGCCACCGACCCCTCGGTGGTGCGCGCACAACCGGCCAGCAGTGCCACCGCTACCAGGCCCGTTGCCGCCAGTGCCCGCCGCACGGTTACACGCGTTCCAGATAGAAGTAGAGATACTTCCCGTCCACCACGGCGCCCTTGCCGTTCATGATGCCCAGCACGGCGTTGTCGTCGATCACCTTGAAGTGGTCGTGCACGGGCTTGCCGTCGTACACCATGGTGGCCGTCGCCTCACCGCGGAACTCCTCGAGCCACAGGCTGGCCTCGCCGTTCATCGCCTCGGTGTTGGAGAACTTGTTGCCGTCGGCATCCAGGCACACCAGTGGTTTGGCGTCGGTGACGGAGTTGAACGTCTTGCCGAACCAGTTGAGCCGCTTCATGAATCCATTGGCCTTGTGGCCGGTCTGGAATTCACCGCCCTTCCACTCGCCGAGCATGAACTCGATATCGGCGGGCGGCAGCGTCGACCAGAAGTCGTCGAGTTCGGCGTCGGCGATCTGGCCGTCGCGGCGCTTGAGCTCTTCGAAGATGTTGCGGGCACTCACGTGTGTCCTCCTCGGGACGAGATCCACTCCCGGGCGAAGGCCAGGAAGGCGTCGTTTTCGTGCGGAGCGGCGACGGTGACCCGCACGCCGTCCTGGCCGTAGGGGCGCACCACGATGCGACTTTCGGCGGCGGCGTTGACGAACTCGTCGGTGCGGCCGGGCAGCGGCAACCAGACGAAGTTGGCCTGGGACTGCGGCAATTCGTACCCGGCCTCGCGCAGCGCGGTGCTGACCCGGCTGCGTTCGGCAACCACCTTGTCGGTGCGGGCCAGCAGCTCGTCGGCGGCATCGAGGCTGGCGATCGCGGCGGCCTGCGACACCGTCGTCGCGGTGAACGGGACGTAGACCTTGCCGAGCGCGGTGACGATCCCCGGATCGGCGACGGCGTACCCGACACGCAGGCCCGCCAACCCGTACGCCTTGGAGAAGGTCCGCAGCACAACGACATTCGGGTGGTTGCGCACCAGTGCCAGGCTGTCGGGCAGCAGTCCGTCGCGGATGTACTCGACGTACGCCTCGTCGATGACGACCAGGATGTCCGACGGTACCGCGGCGACGAATGCCGCCAGTTCGGCCGGATCCACCACGGTGGAGGTCGGGTTGTTGGGATTGCATACGAAGATCAGCCGGGTGCGGTCGGTGATCGCGGCCAGCATGGCGTCCAGGTCGTGGGTGTGGTCGGTCAGCGGCACCGGTACCGGGGTGGCTCCCGCGGTGCGCACCTGCAGCGGGTAGATCTCGAAACTGCGCCAGCCGAACATCACCTCGTCGCCGACCGACGCGGTGATCTGGATGAGCTGTTGGCACAGGCTGACGGAGCCGGCACCCACCGAGATGTGCTCTGGCGCGAAGTCCACATGCTTGGCCAGCCGCTCGCGCAGGTCCTGGTAGCCGTTGTCCGGGTACCGGTTGATGGTGTCCATGGCGGCGGCGACGGCCTCGCGCACGCTGGGCAGCGGTCCGTCCACCGTCTCGTTGCTGGCGATCTTGATGGCGCCGGGCACCGTGCGGCCCGGCGTGTAAGCCGGGAGGTCGGCCATCTCGGGGCGCAGGCGGGCGGTCACCCGGCCATTCTAGGGGTGCCGTTGTGGCCGTCCGAGGTCGCGCTTTGCCTTCCGCCGTCCGGCCTGTGTAATCTGTGCGCTCGGCGGTTCCGGGGGTCCGGTACCCTCAGATCGTTCAGGAGGCGTGCCAGAGCGGCCGAATGGGACTCACTGCTAATGAGTTGTCCCCCTTACAGGGGACCGGAGGTTCAAATCCTCTCGCCTCCGCCGGATAGTTGAATAGCAGTACCAGGCACGACCAAGCGCCCGTAGCTCAACGGATAGAGCATCTGACTACGGATCAGAAGGTTAGGGGTTCGAATCCCTTCGGGCGCACTCATCTCACATTCCGGCACCGCGTTACGGTGGTGCCGTGCGCCTGCTCCTCATCGCGGACACCCACGTCCCCAAACGGGCGCGGGATATGCCCGCCGCGGTCTGGGCGGCCGTCGACACCGCCGATGTGGTGATCCACGCCGGTGACTGGGTGTCCCCGGACCTACTCGATCAACTGGAGTCGCGCTCGAGGCGGCTGCTGGCGTGCTGGGGCAACAACGACGGGGACGAACTGCGGGCCCGGCTGCCCGAACGAGCCGACGCGACGCTGCACGGCCTGCGCTTCACCGTCGTGCACGAGACCGGGGCGGCGGCCGGGCGTGACGAGCGGATGGCGCGGCTCTACCCGGATACCGATGTGCTGGTTTTCGGGCACAGTCACATCCCCTGGGATGCGACCGCGTCCACCGGCCTGCGCTTGCTGAACCCGGGCTCGCCGACCGACCGGCGGCGTCAGCCGCACTGCACGTACCTGACCGCGACGCTGGCCGACGGCGCGCTCGAAAACGTCACCCTGCACCGGTTGTAATCCGGCGCGCAGAACCGCCGCGCATGGCATGGTTCGTGTCCATGGAGCAGAAGCCGCCCACCGCCACCATCGCCGCCGCCAACCGCGGGCACCGCACCGGCCTGCCATTCGACGACACCCGCGACTTCGCCGACGCCGACCGCGGGTTCATCGGGGCGATGGATCCGTGCGTGGTGACCGGCGCCGGTGGAAAAGTCGTTTGGGACAACGACTCCTATGCCTTCCTGGCGGGCGAGGCGCCGGATTCGGTGCACCCGAGCCTCTGGCGGCAGTCCCAGCTGTGCATCAAGCAGGGGCTGTATGAGGTCACCAGGGCCAGCGGAGCGACGGGCAACGACGCGCCAGGGATCTACCAGGTGCGCGGCCTGGACCTGTCGAACATCAGCTTCATCGAGGGCGACACCGGCATCATCGTCATCGACCCGCTGGTCAGCACCGAGACCGCGGCCGCGGCGTTGGCGCTGTATCGCGAGCATCGCGGGGATCGGCCCGTCACGGCCGTGATCTACACCCACAGCCACGTCGACCATTTCGGCGGGGTCCTGGGTGTGACCTCGCAGGCCGATGTGGACGCCGGAAAGGTAGCCGTCATCGCGCCGGAAGGGTTCACCGACCACGCGGTGCAGGAGAACGTCTACGCCGGCACCGCGATGACCCGCCGCGCCGCCTACATGTACGGAGCGGTGCTGGCTCGCGGGCCGCAAGGCCAGGTCGGGTGCGGGCTCGGGCAGGCCCCGTCGCTGGGGGAGGTGGCGCTCATCGTCCCCACCATCGACATCCACCACACCGGCGAGACGCACACCGTCGACGGCGTCGAGATCGAGTTCCAGATGGCGCCCGGCACCGAGGCGCCGGCCGAGATGCATTTCTACTTCCCACAATTCAAGGCGCTGTGCATGGCCGAGAACGCCACCCACAACCTGCACAACCTGCTGACCCTGCGTGGTGCGCTGGTGCGGGACCCGCATGGCTGGGCCGGTTACCTCACCGAGGCCATCGACACCTTCGCCGACCGCACCGATGTCGTGTTCGCCTCGCATCACTGGCCCACCTGGGGCCGGGACAACATCGTCGAGTACCTGTCTGTGCAGCGGGACCTGTACGCCTACCTGCACGACCAGACCTTGCGACAGCTCAACCAGGGGTTCACCGGTATCGAGATCGCCGAGAACTTCGCGCTGCCACCGGCGTTGGAGAAGGCGTGGCACACCCACGGCTACTACGGCTCGGTCAGCCACAACGTCAAGGCCGTGTACCAGCGCTATATGGGCTGGTTCGACGGTAATCCCGGCCGACTCTGGCAGCATCCGCCTGAGGCCATCGGGCCCCGGTACGTGCAGGCCATCGGCGGTCTGGACCGCGTCGTCGAGCTGGCGCAACAGGCCTTTGATGACGGCGATTTCCGTTGGGCGGCAACGCTGCTGGATCATGCCATCTTCACCGACGAGAATCATGCCGGCGCCCGCGCACTGTACGCCGACACCCTGGAACAACTGGCGTACGGCGCCGAGAACGCGGTGTGGCGCAACTTCTTCCTGTCCGGGGCGACCGAGCTGCGTGACGGTAACTTCGGCACCCCCACCCAGACCACATCACCGACGGTGCTCGCCCAGTTGACCCCCGAGCAGATGTTCGACACCTTCGCCATCAACATCAACGGTCCGCGGGCCTGGGATCTGGACCTGACCATCGACGTGACGTTCGTCGACCTGGGCACCGACTACCGGCTGACGCTGCGCAACGGGGTGCTGGTGCACCGCAAGGCCCCGGCAGATCCGGCCACCGCCACGGCCACCGCCACGTTCGCCACCAAGGGCCGGCTGTTGGCGTTCGCCGCGGGTGACACCGACTCACCCGGCGTCGAATTCACCGGTGCGGCCGATGCTCTGGCGCAGCTGTTGGGTGCCATGGACCGGCCCGACCCGGGCTTCGCCATCATCACCCCCTGATCAGGGCAGCCCACCGTCGGCGCGCAGGATGGACCCCGTGGTGAAGCTGGCCGCATCCGACATGAGAAACAGTGCGGCGCCGACGATCTCGGCCGGATCGCCGGCGCGTTGTAATGCCAGGTGCGCGAAGCCGGCCGGGTCCTCGGATGGCCAGGCCTTGCTGACATCAGTGAGGAACGGACCGGCCATCAGGGTGTTCACCCGCACCGTCGGCCCGAACGCCTTCGCGAAACCCTCGGTCAACACGTTCAGGCCGGCCTTGGCCGCCGCGTAGGGCAGCATCGACGCATCCGGTCGCAGCGATCCCGACGAGCTCACGTTGATGATCGACCCGCCGCCGGCGACCACCATCCGCTCGCCGATCAGCGCGGTCAACCGGAACGGCCCCTTGAAGTTCAGGTTCACCACCGAGTCGAACAACTTCTCGCTCACCGAGCCCAGCGAGTCGTACAACGGCGACATGCCGGCATTGTTGACCAGCACGTCCACCTTGCCGAACCGGCCATAGGCGGCATCGGCCAACGGCTCCAACTCATCCCACCGCCCGACATGCACCCGGTGCGCCAGCGCGGCTCGGCCGGTCTCCGCGGTGATTGCTGCGGCGGTGGCTTCACACGATTCCAGGTTGCGGCTGGCGATCACCACGTCGGCCCCGCAACGGGCGGCCGCAAAGGCCATCTCCCGGCCCAGTCCGCGGCTGCCGCCGGTGATCAACACGACCCGGTCGGTGAGATCGAACAGCTCGTCGGCATAACCCATCTCCGGACCTCCTCGGTATGCGGCCCTATGGTGGCACGATGCAACTGCTTCTGGTCCGACATGCGCTCCCGCTGCGCAGCGAGCCCGGCCAGGGCTCCGATCCCGAGCTGTCCGAGCAGGGCATCGCGCAGGCGGCGCGCCTGCCCGATGCGCTGTCGCGATTCCCGGTCGGTCGGCTGGTCAGTAGCCCGCAGCGGCGCGCCGTGCAGACCGCGGGCCCGCTCGCCGACAAGCTGGGGCTGAGTGTCGACATCGATGAACGGCTAGCCGAGTACGACCGTGACATGTCGCATTACGTGCCGATCGAACAGATCGCACAGGAGAACCCCGAGGAACTGGCTCGGCTGGCCGCCGGGCATCTGCCCACCGGTGTCGACGAGCAGGAGTTCCTGGCCCGGGTGGTTGCCGCCGTCGACGATCTGATCGCCGCGGCCGGCCACGACGACACCGTGGTGCTGTTCAGCCACGGCGGCGTCATCAACGTCCTGCTGCATCACATCCTCGGAACGGAGCGGCTGCTGTCGTTCCACGTCGACTACGCCTCGGTGACCCGGCTGCTGGCCTCACGCAGCGGCAAGCTGTCCGTTGCGGCCGTGAACGGCACCGAACACGTATGGGATCTGCTGCCGCGAAATGTGCGGTGGTAAACAGTTCCGGTGACCTCTCTGGATGGACTTGACCTCGACGCCCTGGACCGCCATCTGCGTGCCGAAGGGATTCCCCGCTCCGGCGAGCTGCGCGCCGAACTGATCTCCGGCGGCCGGTCCAATCTGACCTTCCGGGTGTTCGACGACGCGTCGGCCTGGGTGCTGCGCAGGCCCCCGCTGCACGGGTTGACCCCGTCGGCGCACGATATGGCCCGCGAGTACAAGGTGGTGGCCGCGCTGGCCGGCACCGGAGTGCCGGTCGCGCGCGCGGTGACGATGCGCAACGACGATTCGGTGTTGGGCGCACCGTTCCAGATGGTCGAGAATGTCGAGGGCCAGGTGGTGCGCAGCGCCGACGAACTGCAGGCCCTCGGCGACGCGACGGTGATCGAGGGTTGTGTCGACGCCCTGATCAAGGTGCTGGCCGATCTGCATGCCGTCGATCCGCAGGCCGTCGGGCTGGGTGATTTCGGGAAGGCGCAGGGCTACCTGGAGCGCCAGGTGCGGCGCTGGGGCTCGCAGTGGGATCTGGTCCGGCTGCCCGATGACCCCCGCGACGACGACGTTAAGCGCCTGCATTCTGCTCTGGCGCAAGGCATCCCGGCCAGCTCGCGGGCCTCGATCGTGCACGGGGACTACCGCATCGACAACACCATCCTCGACGCCTCAGACCCGACCATCGTGCGTGCGGTGCTGGACTGGGAACTGTCCACCCTCGGTGACCCGCTGTCCGACGCGGCCCTGATGTGCGTGTACCGCAACCCGAACTTCGACGACGTGCTGGGCATGCAGGCGGCCTGGACGTCACCGTTGCTGCCGTCGGCCGACGGGTTGGCCCAGCGCTATGCGGTGGCCAGCGGGCAGGAACTGAGCCACTGGGACTTCTACATGGCCCTGGCTTATTTCAAGCTGGCCATCATCGCGGCAGGCATCGACTTCCGGGCCAGGGAGGGCGGCCAGGAATCCGTCGTCGGGGCAACCGTGGCACCGCTGATCGCCGAAGGTTTGCGGCTGGTCTAGCGGCCGGGCGGTGCTGGATTACCCGGCTCGCCGGGCGGCGCTGGATTACCCGGCTCGTCGGGCGGCTTTGAGATTCTTGCGGGCCGCGATGCGCAGCTGCACGATCCGGGCGGCACCGACGAGCACCGCCAGCAACCCGCCGCACACCGCGGCCAGCAGCAGCGCCACCCCGAGCGGCAGCGACCAGTTCCAGCCGAGGAAGTGGAAGGTGCCGGGATCGGTGTTCTGCGCGATGAAGATCAGCAGCACGATCAGGATGAGGAAGCCGACGATCAGCGATGACCACAGTGCTGCCGCCCTGGTGAACTTCACCGCGTCCTCCGGTGGAGCCGCCGGGGGCAGGTCGGCCGGCGGTTCCGGGAGCGGGTCCGGCGCGATCGGATCGTTGCTCATGCCCCCATCCTTGCCCCTCCGGCGCCGGAAGCAAACTACTTCACGGTGAATCAAAGCTCGGCATGTCGCGCCCTGGCCCGTTACTGTCGTGGGAATTGCCAGGCATCACAGTCGGCATGGCCGAGGGGACGGTATGCGCTGCAGACGGGGAACAACGGCGGTCTGGCTCGTCATCGCGACGTTGCTCGCCGTGCTGAGCGCGGGGTGCGGTAGCGCCGACCCCCTCGGCGGCGGCACCGTCTCCGGTGATCTGAAGGCCATCACCGTCGGCTCGGCCGACTTCACCGAGTCGAAGATCATCGCCGAGATCTACGCCCAGGCGTTGGAGGCCAACGGTTTCACCATCAAACG
Organism: Mycolicibacterium sp. J2; assembly: GCF_026240945.1. Taxonomy (GTDB): domain Bacteria; phylum Actinomycetota; class Actinomycetes; order Mycobacteriales; family Mycobacteriaceae; genus Mycobacterium. The sequence goes on along the minus strand of NZ_JAPFPY010000009.1, from coordinate 12,452 downwards.
GCAGTTCGGTATCGGCAGCCGCGAAACCTACATCCCTGCCGTGCAGGATCACTCCATCGACCTGATTCCGGAGTACACCGGAAACCTGTTGCAGTACTTCGATGCCGCCAGCACGGCAACCACATCGGACGCCGTGCTGCTGGCACTGCTCAAGGCGCTGCCGGGGGACCTGTCGATCACCTACCCGTCCCCGGCCGAGGACAAGGACACCCTGGCGGTTTCGGCGGCGACCGCACAACGCTGGAAGCTGAAGTCCATCGCCGACCTGGCCGCCCACTCGGCCGAGGTGAAGGTCGGCGGCCCGTCGGAGTTTCAGACCCGTCGGACCGGCCTGGTGGGCCTCAAAGACCAGTACGGGTTGACCATTTCCCCGGCCAACTTCGTGGCGATCAGTGACGGCGGTGGCCCGGCCACCGTGCAGGCTCTCACCAGCGGGGCCATCACCGCCGCCAACGTCTTCAGCACCTCACCGGCCATCGTGCGCGACAAGCTGGTGGTGCTGGAGGACCCCAAGAGTGTCTTCCTCGCCGCGAACGTGGTGCCGCTCGTGGCCTCACAGAAGTTGTCCACCGACCTGAAGTCCGTACTCGACGCCGTCAGCGCGAAACTGTCCACCGCGGCATTGATCGACCTGAACACCTCCGTCGAGGGCAACAAGGGGGTCGACCCCGACGAGGCGGCCGGAAAGTGGATCGCGGACAACGGTTTCGACAAACCCCTTCCCGGCAAGTGAGTGTCCGATGATCACCTTCACCAACGTCACCAAGACCTACCCGGACGGCACCGTCGCGGTCGACGATCTCACCCTCGACATCCCGGAGGGCACGCTGGCGGCGTTCGTCGGGCCGTCGGGCTGCGGCAAGACGACCTCGATGCGGATGATCAACCGGATGATCGAACCGACGTCGGGCACGCTCACCGTCGACGGCAACGACGTGACCGAGGTGGACCCCGTCAAGCTTCGGCTGGGCATCGGCTACGTCATCCAGAGCGCCGGGCTGATGCCGCATCAGCGGGTCGTCGACAACGTCGCCACCGTACCGGTGCTCAAAGGCGAAACACGGCGTGCCGCACGCAAAGCCGCGCTGCGCGTCTTGGAGCGGGTCGGCTTGGACCCCAAACTCGCCAACCGTTATCCGGCCCAACTGTCCGGTGGCCAGCAGCAGCGCGTCGGAGTGGCCAGGGCGCTCGCGGCCGATCCGCCCATCCTGTTGATGGACGAACCGTTCAGCGCCGTCGACCCGGTGGTGCGCGAAGAGCTGCAGACCGAGATCCTGCGGCTGCAAAGCGAATTGCGCAAGACCATCGTGTTCGTCACACATGACATCGACGAGGCGGTCAAACTCGGGGACAAGGTGGCGGTGTTCGGCCGGGGCGGGGTGCTGCAGCAGTACGCCGAGCCGGCGTTCGTGCTGTCCAATCCGGCCAACGAGCTGGTGTCCGGTTTCGTCGGTGCCGACCGCGGCTACCGCGGGCTGCAGTTCTTCGAGGGCAACGGGTTGCCGCTGCACGATATCCCTCAGGTGCCCGAGTCCGAGATCGACGCCCAGCAGCTCGATCCCGGGCAGTGGCTGCTGGTGATCCGCGCCGACGGCAAGCCGTTCGCGTGGATCAACGCCGAGGGCGTCGACGTCCACCGCAAGGGAAGTGCGTTGTACGACAGCACGATCGGTGGAGGCTCGTTCTTCCCGCCGGACGGCTCGCTGCGGCAGGCGTTGGACGCCGCGCTGTCCTCACCGTCGGGGCTGGGAGTGGCCGTCGACGACGACGGCCGGCTGCTGGGCGGTATCCGGGCCGACGACGTGCTGGCGGCCCTGCAACGACAACGCCGGGTGCCGAAGGTCGGGTAGTGACGTATCTGCTGACCCATCTGGACAAGGCGTGGGCGCTGACGCTGATCCACCTGCGCCTGTCGCTGGTGCCGATCGTGCTCGGACTGCTCATCGCGATACCGCTGGGCGCGGCCGTGCAGCGCACCACCGTGCCGCGCCGCACCATCACGGTGATCGCCAGCATCGTCTTCACCATCCCGTCGCTGGCGCTGTTCGTGGCGCTGCCACTGATCATCCCGACCCGCATCCTCGACGAGGCCAACGTCATCGTCGCCCTCACGCTCTACACCACCGCGCTGCTGGTGCGTGCCGTGCCCGAGGCGCTGGACGCGGTACCCGCCGACGTGCTGGACGCCGCCACCGCCGTCGGCTACCGGCCCTTCACCCGCATCGTAAAAGTCGAACTGCCCCTTGCTGTTCCGGTGCTCATCGCCAGCCTGCGGGTGGTCGCGGTGACCAATATCTCGATGGTGTCGGTGGGGTCGGTGATCGGTATCGGCGGTCTGGGCACCTGGTTCACCGAGGGTTATCAGGCCAACAAGAGCGGCCAGATCATCGCAGGCATCATCGCCATCTTCGTGCTGGCCGTGGTGATCGACGCGTTGATCCTGTTGGCGGGCAAGGTCATCACTCCCTGGACCCGGGCCACGGCGGGGGCGCGATGAACTTCCTGCAGCAGGCCCTGTCCTACATCTTCACCGCGGAGCACTGGTCCGGCCCGGCCGGGCTGGGCATCCGGATCGCCGAACACCTGCAGTACACCGCGATCGCGGTGCTGTTCTCGGCGCTGGTCGCGATCCCGGTCGGGCTGCTCATCGGGCACACCGGCCGCGGCACCTTCCTGGTGGTCACCGGCGTCAACGCGCTGCGTGCCCTGCCCACGCTGGGTGTCCTGCTGCTCGGGGTGCTGCTGTGGGGTCTGGGACTGATACCGCCCACCGTCGCGCTGATGCTGTTGGGTATCCCGCCGTTGCTGGCCGGGACGTATGCCGGCATCGCCAACGTCGACGCCGCTGTCGTCGACGCCGCGCGGTCCATGGGGATGACCGAACGCCAGGTGCTGTCCCGGGTCGAGGTGCCCAACGCGCTGCCGCTCATCCTGGGTGGGCTGCGCACCGCCACCTTGCAGATCGTGGCCACCGCCACCGTCGCCGCCTATGCCAGCCTGGGCGGGCTGGGCCGCTACCTGATCGACGGCATCAAGATCAGGCAATTCCACATCGCGCTGGTGGGTGCCCTGATGGTGACCGCGCTGGCGCTGATCCTGGACGCCGCGCTGGCCTTCGCGGTGTGGTTGTCGCAGCCGGGGGTCGGCCGATGGCGGCGGCTGCCCCAGCCGCTGATCGACGACGAGGTCGCGCTCGAATCACGATCGGGGCCCGTGCGGGGTCGGAGTTCGGAACGCGGCTACGAAGCCAGGGGCGCGTCGCCTACGGTAGAGAGGTGACTGACGCAGCCCCTCAATCAGGCACTGAGTCCGACGGCGCATGGCCGGCGATCCTCACCTGGCGCGCCCACGAGTTGCCCCGCATGGAGTCGGTTCGGGTCCAGCTGTCCGGCAACCGGATCAAGGCCTACGGCCGCATCGTGGCCGCCGCCACCGAGTCACATCCGGCCTTCAGCGCCTCCTACGATCTGGTCACCGACGAGGCCGGTGCCACCAAACGGCTGTCGCTGACCATGACGCTCGCCGAGCGGGAACGCCAGCTGTCCATCGCCCGCGACGAAGAGAACATGTGGCTGGTGCAGGACCACCAGAACCAGACCAGGCGGGCCGCCTACGCGGGCGCGCTCGACGTCGACGTGGTGTTCAGCCCGTTCTTCAACGCGCTGCCCATCCGGCGCACCGGGCTGCACCAGCGGAGCGACGCGCTGAGCCTGCCGGTGGTGTACGTGCGGCTGCCGGAACTCACCGTCGAGCTGGAGACCATCAGCTACAGCAGCACCGGCGAGGGTGCCGGCATCAGCCTGACATCGCCGATCGCCGAAACCACCATCACCGTCGACTCCGACGGCTTCATCCTCGACTATCCAGGACTGGCAGAGCGGATCTGACCACCCCGCCGGCCCGGCCGGCAGCGGCCAGTTCCTCACGCCAGTTCTGCGCGCCGATCGTCACGTGCAGGATGTCGGGCCGGCTGAAGCTGTCGTAGCGGACGCGGGCGGCATGGCCGGCGTCCACCAAGTCGGCCACCGAGGTCTGCGCGGCCAGGTGCGCCCTGGCCTGGGTGAGCAGCTCGAGGGTGCGGTCCAGCTGGGCCAGCAGCTCGTCGGAATTGGCCTCACACATGGCCCGCACCAGGTCAGGGGCGGTCGCCGCGACCCGGGTGCCGTCCCGGAACGACCCCGCGGCCAGCGCGAATGCCAGCGGCACATCGCCGGCGGTGACGGCCAGCGCCTCGGCCAGCAGATGCGGCAGGTGCGAAATCGCGGCCGCGGCGGCGTCGTGCTCGTCGGAGCGGGCCGGCACCACGAACGCCCGGCAGTCCAGCGCCAGGTTCATCACCGCCGCCCACACCTGCGGATCGACGTGGTCGTCGACGCTGACCACCCACGGGGTTCCGGCGAACAAGTCGTTGTTGCCGGCGGCCCAGCCGGAGTGCGCGGTGCCCGTCATCGGGTGCCCGCCCACGAACCGGGACAGCAGCCCGTGCTCGCGCACCTCGCGCAGGACCGCGCCCTTCACACTGGTCACGTCGGTCAATGCGCAGTCCGGGGCGATGCGGCCGATGTGGTCGAGCAGCCCCGAAAGGGCGGGCATGGGGACGGCGAGCACGATCAGCGCATCGGTCTGGGCGGCGCGGGTCAGCGCCTGGTCCAGTGCCGCGGTGGCGTCGAAACCGTCGAGGCGGGCGGCCGCGACGCCGTCGACGGATCGGTTGTAGCCGAAGACCTGACGGCCCGCCTGCGCGGCGGCGCGCATCAGGGAGCCACCGATCAGTCCCAGCCCCAGCACGCACACCGGTGTGTCGGTCACCGTTCAAGGTTGGCATACGCTCCGGGCGCCGGTCATTAGGTGGTCAAAGCCCGTGGTCTGCGACTAGCGTTAGCACCATGGGAGCACAGCGTGCGCCGGCGCAGGAAGCTGCCGACCAGCCGGAGGGTTTCGGTGTCGCCGTCGTCCGTGAGGACGGCAAGTGGCGGTGCTCGCAGATGCGTCGAGCCGTGCTGACCAGCCTGACCGCCGCCGAGACCGAGTTACGTGAGTTGCGCAGCGCCGGAGCGGTTTTCGGACTGATCGACGTCGATGACGAGTTCTTCCTGATCGTGCGGCCCGCCCCGGCCGGGACCCGGCTGTTGCTGTCGGATGCCACCGCGGCACTGGACTACGACATTGCCGCCGAGGTCCTGGACAAGCTCGACGCCGACCTCGATGACGAGGACCTCGAGGAGGCGGACCCGTTCGAAGAGGGCGACCTCGGTGTGCTCGCGGACATCGGGCTGCCCGAAGGGGTGCTCGGGGTCATCGTCTCTGATATCGACATGGAGATCGAGGAGCAGATCACCGCGATCGCGCAGCGGATGGGTTTCGAGTCGGAGCTCTCCGCGGTGCTCGACAAGATCGGTCGGTGACCGAGGAACAGCTGATCCGGCAGGCGCTGGACGCCGCTCGGCTGGCCGGTCCGCGGGATGTGCCGATCGGCGCGGTGGTGTTCGGCCCCGACGGCACCGAGCTGGCCCGCGCCGCCAACGCCCGCGAGGAACTCGGCGATCCGACCGCGCACGCCGAGATCCTGGCGATGCGGGCGGCCGCGTCCCGGCTGGGTGACGGGTGGCGACTGGAGGGTTGCACGCTGGCGGTCACGGTCGAGCCCTGCACCATGTGCGCCGGAGCCATCGTGATGGCGCGGGTGGGCCTGCTGGTGTTCGGGGCGTGGGAGCCCAAGACCGGGGCGGTCGGATCGTTGTGGGACGTGGTGCGCGATCGCCGGCTGACCTACCGTCCGCAGGTACGCGGCGGGGTGCTGGCCGCCGAGTGCGCGGCGCCGCTGGAGGAGTTCTTCGCCCGCCAGCGCTGACGCGCCGCTTTCTTCGGCAGGGTCGTGATCGGTCGCCGGGCACCGCCCTGGGGCAGAAAACGGCGCGATTAGGGCCATCCGCACTCGCCCGGTAAGCTGCCTCCCGGTGGCGTGTCCGAGCGGCCTAAGGAGCACGCCTCGAAAGCGTGTGACGGGTAACCCCCGTCCGAGGGTTCAAATCCCTCCGCCACCGCCATAGCAGAAACCCCCGCCGACCCGGTTCGGCGGGGGTTTCTCGTATTCAGGCCACCGGCACGCAGACGGTCTTGATCACCTTGTCGGCGATGGTCTGCCGCTTGGCGTCGATCAGGGGGAGCAGGAAGCCGAGGTAGCAGATGAGGCCGTCGAGGACGTGTGCGAGCTGGCGCACCACGGACATGCCGAACCCGATGGGCTGCCCGGTCGCCTCGCTGACCACCTTGAACTTCATGATCGACTTGCCGATGCTGGACCCCGTGGTGCCCTGCTTGTAGCCGTAGTTCCACACCAGGTAGGCCACCCCGATCGCCGCCGAGAGCAGGAAAACTGCCGAGCCGATCGCCTCGCCGGCGTAGCCGATCCCCAGGACGATCCCGTAGGGGATGTAGTCGATCAGGAACGCCAGCACGCGCGTCAGCCATGGTGTGTACGCGGCGGCGTCGGTGGTCGCTGCCCCCTGCGGCAGTGCTTGTTCGGTCATCGGTGGAAACCTTCCTCATGAAGCGGTGTGCGATCACGAGGAAGCTAGGGATTCGCGGTTGGAAGATCCTTGGAAGACGGAACTCACGCCGCCGTCGTCGTGGCGGCGGGTGCCAGGACCGGCGCCGTGCCGATCACCCGGCCGTGCGCCGTGCCCTTCGGGGTGGGGATGTCGAGGATCGTGCCGGGCACCAGATCATCGCCCTTGGCCGTGTCGCCGGCGAACCAATCGGTGAGCCACCCCACCGCGAGATCGATGAGCGCGGGCGGATTCTGCGCCTGCGGGACACCGGCCAGCAGCTGCGCGCCGAACTGGATCAGCGAGTTGCCGCCCCGCATCGAGTCCATGTGCACGCCGCCGGCGAGCACCAACCCGTTGAACCGATCGGGACGCGCCGCCGACAGCGTCTGATTGACCGTGCTGATGAAGTTGAACGCGTTGGGCGGGGCCCCGATCTCGCGAACCGGGATGTACTGACCCCCACGGCCCTGGTAGGCGTCCAGCTGCGCCAGGGCCTCCTTGAGGGTGTTGCCGGTGGGTACCGCGTCGAGCAGGATGACACCCACCAGATCGGCGGCGTCGTCGCTCGCGGCAAGCGATCCCGCCGCCCCCGACACCAAGCCGCCACCGGCGGAATGCCCTGCCAGCGCGAACTTCCTGGGCAGCGCGGCCGTCGCGGGGTCCAGGCCGTACCGGGTGGCGTACCCGGCGGCCACTGCGCTCTCTGTCAACGCCGCGCGGTCCCCGCGGAACAGGTCGGCGATGTTGACTGCCATCCCGGCGCCGCCCAGCCACCGGTCATCGGCGGCGAAGAAGTTCGACGACAGCGTCGGGGTGACGACGACACTGTTGGTGCGCTCGGCCAGGTTCGCCGCGGTGAAGCTGTACATCGGTCCCAGCGCGAAGAATCCGTGCTGCAACAGGATCATCTTCTCCGGTGGCGCGCCGGCCTCCGAGGGTTTGGGGAAGTACCAATTGGCTTGCACGCGTTGGCCGTTGCCGAGCAGGATCGTCGACGAGCCGACCGTGACCGTGCTCTTGGCGGGCAGCACCGGAGGCCCGGTGACGAACCTCTCCAGCGCTTGTAACGCGTTGATGGCGGCGGATCCGATATTGGTGATCAGATTGGTGACGGCCCTGGCCACCACCGTGATCGGATTGGCTGGCGCGGCCACCGCTTTCGGCGTGACCGGGTCCTGGGCCAACCGTAATGTCGTGGGCTTGGCAGTGCTGGTCGCGACGTCCGGCGCGGAATTTGACACGGTCTTGGGCGCGGCGGCGGCCTCTGACTTGGGCGCCAGCTTGGGCTCGGCCTTGGATTCGGGCTTGGGCGCGGCGGACCCGGAAGTGTCGGTATCGGATCCTGACGTGGGGCGGGCTTCAGAGGAGGTGCCCGGCTTCTTCTTCTTTTTCTTCTTGGGTGGTGCGGCCTCGACCGGTTTGGTGTCCGACGGCTCCGTCCCGCTCGCGCCGGTGGCCGGTCCCGACGAGGGCTCCGACGAAGCAGCGGACGACGTCGAGTCGGTGGCCGGGGCACCGGTATCCGCGGTGGCGAGGCCTGCCCCGCCCAGCAGCGCGGCGGACAATCCCACAGTGAGCAGACCGGCGCTCACCCACCTCGAGAAGTGCTGCACAACGGACCCTTTCTGGCACGACCCCGCACCCGATCTTGACATGTGTCCGCGGTTGCGGGGCTGGAATGGGTCAGGCGAGAGCTGCTGAGGTGTGGCCGGCGCGGCGCCACCTGAACCGCAGGTTACTGCGCGGTGACGTTGCTGTGTGGTTTTCGACACATCCGCGCCACGCCGCGGTGTGCGCGTCGTCGGCGTCCGTTAACCACCGTGTCTTGTTCGTGGTGAGATTGGTCAAAGATCCCGCGCGGCAGAAGAATTGGTGGCCGACCTGTGTCACAGTGGAGTCATCATGACGAACCCCAGTAAGAGGCCGGCGATGTGGCGTGACCCGTTGTCGTTGTCCTTCGAGGTGCACCGGCGCGTGTTGCTGGCACGTCTGCGGCGGCATCAGCGCCGGCACCCCACGCCGGCGCCGGTCTGCGGCCGTCCCTGATCGGGTTCCGCGCCGCTGCTCACGCAGCTAGAGTGCTGCCATGCGCGTACTTCGAGCAGCGGTGCTGGCCGGCGCGGTCGCTGCCGGTCTGGTCGGGACCGCAACCCTGCCCGCCCCCGCCGCGCACGCCGACGTCGTCGCCTATCTGGTGAACGTCACGGTGCGGCCGGGCTACAACTTTCCCAACGCCGACGCCGCCGTCGGCTACGGAAACAGCATCTGTGACCGGGTGGCCGCGCTGATGCCCTACGGCCAGCTCGTCGAGCAGGTGAAAGCGGACTTCCACACCTCGGACTATTACCAGGGTGCCTATCTGATCAACCAGGCGGTCAACGAGCTGTGCCCGGCGCAGATCTGGCAGCTGCGCCAGTCGGCCGGCGGCTACACCGTCCCTGCTTGACTTCCGACGACAACGGCGACGCCCCGGGTGGGGACGTCGCCGTCGGTGCTGGCAGGGAATGCCGTCAGGGGCAGGTGACCTCGATCGTGAACGGCTTGTTCACCGGGGTCATGGGGTTGGCCATGTCGATACCGGTCGCGGTACCACTGATCTTGTAGGTCTTGCCGTCCTTCTCGGCCTTGGCCTCGCCCTGGCCGGCGCCGGCCTGGTAGCCGAGGGTGACGCCGTTGACGTTGCCCAGGCCGACGGACGTCACGGTCGGGGAGTCGCCGTCGCTGAGGACGGCCGCGATACCGGTGGCGGCCTCACCGATCGCGATGTTGACGTTGCCGCCCATGGTGGCGCACACGACCGAGCCGTTCACGGTCTGGTCGGCGCCGTCGATGGTGACCTTGGTGGCGCCCGAACCGGACGTCGCGGTGGGCGAGCCCGTCGCGGTCGCGGTGGCGGCCGCCGAGGTGGTGGTCTTCTCCGAGCTCGAGGAGCTGGAGGACTTCTTGTCATCCGAGGAACAGCCGGCCAGTCCGGCGATGACTATTGCCGCACCGCCCACGGCGACCACGAGTTCACGTTTCACCACTGATCTCCTTACGTTGTGCGATCCGTTTCAAGATCGCCTGATGATCCGAGAGCAGTATGGTGCTCAGCTGACTCATAGATACCGTTATGCGCGAAATACTCGACTGCGGATCACCGACGGGTAATACCCCGTTCAGCAGGCAACCTTCACGGTGAATCGGCTTTGGGCGGTGAAGCTGGCGTTGTCGGTCCGGAAGCCCGTGGCGGTGCCGGCGATGTCGTAGGTGCGTCCGGTCATGGTGACCGTGGCGGCGGGTTCACCGAGACCGGCGTTATAGCTGCCGGTGAATCCGCCGACGTCGCGGAAGCTCACCGACTCCGCGGACAGCTCGTCCTCGTTGGACACCATCGCGCTGATCCCCGACGTGTCGTCGCCGGTGCTGATGGTGGTGAGGAACCCGGCGGGGGAGCAGCGGACCGCATGGGTGGTGCCGGCGTCGCGGCCGTCGATGGTGATCTGGGCGGTCCCCGGGCTCAGTGCACCCGGCGGGGTGGTGGCCTGCGGCGGGGACGACGAGCATGCGGCGGCGGCGGCCGTCACGGCGGCCAGTAGTGCGGTGCCGATCACCGATCGCGTCCTCATGTGGTGAATCTACGACCGACAGGGCCCGAACACGCGGACTTCGCTGTTGATTGAATGTCCGGGTGAGCGAGCAGTATTTCGAGGTGCGGGCGCAGCTGCCCGGGCGCCAGGGCCGCGCCGGGGTCATCCACACCCCGCATGGCGATATCCAGACGCCGGCGTTCATCGCCGTCGGCACCCAAGCCACCGTCAAGGCCGTGCTGCCCGAGACGATGAAAGAGATTGGTGCGCAGGCTGTTCTGGCCAACGCCTATCACCTCTATCTGCAGCCCGGGCCCGATATCGTGGACGAGGCCGGTGGGTTGGGTGCCTTCATGAACTGGCCGGGGCCCACCTTCACCGACAGCGGCGGCTTCCAGGTGCTTTCGTTGGGAGTCGGTTTCAAGAAGGTGCTCGCCATGGATGCGACGCGGCTGCAGAGCGACGACATCATCGCCGAGGGCAAGGAGCGGCTGGCACACGTCGACGAGGACGGCGTCACCTTCCGTTCCCATATCGACGGCTCGTCACATCGCTTCACCCCCGAGGTGTCGATCGGGATCCAGCATCAGCTCGGAGCCGACATCATCTTCGCGTTCGACGAGCTGACCACCCTGGTGAACACCCGCGGTTATCAGGAGCAGTCGGTGCGCCGCACCCATGATTGGGCGGTGCGTTGCCTGGTCGAACATCACAAGCTCACCGCAGCCAGGCCGGACAAGCCGCGCCAGGCGTTGTTCGGGGTGGTACAGGGCGCGCAGTATGAGGATCTGCGCCGGCAGGCGACGCGCGGCCTGGTCGGGATCGGAGACGGTCCAGGTCCTGCGGAAGGTCTGAGCTTCGACGGGTACGGCATCGGCGGCGCACTGGAGAAGCAGAACCTGGCCACCATCGTCGGCTGGGTCACCAGTGAACTACCCGATGACAAACCCCGGCACCTGCTGGGCATCAGCGAACCCGACGACCTGTTCGCCGCCGTCGCCGCGGGCGCGGACACCTTCGACTGTGTGTCGCCGTCCCGGGTGGCCCGTAACGCCGCCGTGTATTCGGTGCGCGGCCGGTACAACATCACCGGCGCCCGCTACCGCAGGGACTTCACCCCGATCGACGCCGAATGCGACTGCTACACCTGCGCCCACTACACCCGCGCCTACATCCATCACCTGTTCAAGGCCAAGGAGATGCTGGCGTCCACGTTGTGCACCATCCACAACGAGCGTTTCACCATCCGGCTGGTCGATCAGATCCGCGCCGCCATCCTCGCCGGGGAGTTCGACGAACTGCGTGAGCACGTGCTCGGGCGGTACTACGGGACGGATCAGCGTTCTTCTTAGCCGCGCGCTGCCGCTGCGCTAAGGGTGGTGCACCATGCCCACCCAGCCGTTGAACTGAGGAGCCTGGGGAGCCGTGATCGTCGGGGTCACACTGACCAGGATGTGACCGGCGGTCTGGCAGATGGTGGCGCCGGCGCCCAGGGGTTCGCAGGGTGGACCCGATGGTGCGGCCCCGGCCGGTGCGGCCCCGGCCGGTGCGGCGAGGGCGATCGCGGCTGACCGCGCTCATCGAAAATCCCCGGCTGTGCTCGCCGAAATTCCTCACCTGTGAGCAGCGGTCAGTGTAGTTGTTGGTGGGTGCCGGTGGTTGTTCGGCGCAGGGTTTCCGCGGCGGCGTGGTGATCGCGTAGCCGGTAGGACTCGCCGTCGAGGTTGATGACTACGGAGCGGTGCAGGAGGCGGTCGAGCATGGCGGCGGCCACGGTGGTGTCGCCGAGGATCTCTCCCCAGGCTCCCACGCCGCGGTTGGTGGTGATCACGATGCTGGTCTTCAAATACCGTTGGGAGACAACCTGAAACAACGCTGACGCGGCCTCGGCGGGCAACGGTAAGTACCCCAGTTCGTCGATCACCAGCAGCGTCGGGCCGGCGAAGAACCGCATGGTGGTCGCCCAGCGCCCCTCGATCGCGGCGCGATGACAGCGGGCGGCCAGATCGGCGGCGGTGGTGAAGTAGGTCCGATAGCCGGCATACGCTGCGGCCCTTGCCAATCCGACCGAGAGGTGCGTCTTGCCGGTGCCGGGTGGGCCGATGAGCAGGATATTGGTCGCTGATTCCAGGTAGCGGCAGGTGCCCAGCTCGTCGATGAGCTTGCGGTCGATCCCGGCGGCGGCGTCGACGTCGAAGTCATCGAGGGTGGCCGGGATGGGCAGGCAGGCGAACCGCAGCCGGCCCGCCAACCGACGGGCGGTGGAGGCCTCGACCTCCACGGCCAGCAGTCGCTCCAACGCGACGGTCAGCGACAGCCCTTCGGCGGTGGC
>NZ_JAPFPY010000089.1 GCF_026240945.1 Mycolicibacterium sp. J2 | reverse complement strand
TCGCGTCCCCGGCCCGGTTCTGGCTACTCTTCTTCATGACGGTCCCCTTCTCCTGGTGTTCTTGGCGGAACGCCCGACACCTACCACACGGCAGGTCACGAGCGGGGGACCGCCACCTCAATTTCTACGAGACCCGGGACAACCTCGTCGGCGTTCATGCACAGCATGAGTAGGCCGTCATCCTCGATGAGGTACCAGGTCGCTACCGATACCGGGCGGCCGTCCGAGGTGACCGTCGCCATGACAGCGGGGTTCGGCTTGCGGAGAACTGTGAGGGCGGTTTCTGGCAATGGCATATCGGACACGGAGTCCAAAGCGTCACCGATGGCTCCGGTTATTCCCGGCTCTGCTTTCGTGCCCGCGCTTAGCCTCGATCCGTGGATCGACCCTGTTGAGGTTCTTGGGGCTGATTTTTGTCATGGCCCCAGATCGTGGGCAGTCGGTAGTTGCTGGTCTACCCAGCTTTTCCTGTGATGTTCGGGTCGGGCCTTTCGGCGGTTGGTCAGGCG
>NZ_JAPFPY010000088.1 GCF_026240945.1 Mycolicibacterium sp. J2 | reverse complement strand
AGGTGATCGGCCACCTTCGGGAGCTTGCCGGCCAGCGCGTCGATGATCCGGTCGTATTGGGCGGCAACTGATTCGGTGTCGGGTTGATCGAACACCGAGTGCAGCAGGGTGCGCACCCACGGCCACGAGGCTTTCGGCGTGATCGCCATGAGATTGGTGGTGTAGTGCATTCGGCAGCGCTGCCAGGTTGCGCCGGGCAGGGTGGCCCCGATCGCGGCCACCAGGCCGGCGTGGGCGTCGCTGGTGACGAGTTTGACCCCGGTCAGGCCGCGGGCGGTCAGCGACCGCCAAAACGTCAGCCAGCCGGCACCGTCCTCGGCGGTGGTGACGTCGACACCGAGGATCTCCCGGTAGCCTTCGGCGTTGACCCCGACCGCGATCAGGGCGTGCACGTTGACCACCCGGCCGCCTTCGCGGACCTTGAGCACCAGGGCGTCGGCTGCCACGAATGTGTACGGGCCTGCGTTCAGCGGGCGGGTCCGGAAGGCCTCGACGGCGGTGTCGAGTTCTTTGGCCATCACCGAGACCTGCGACTTCGACAGGCTGGTGATGCCCAGTGTCTCGACGAGCTTGTCCATCCGCCGTGTCGAGACCCCGAGCAGGTAGCAGGTGGCGACCACGGTGGTCAGGGCCCGCTCGGCGCGTTTGCGGCGTTCCAGCAGCCAGTCCGGGAAGTAGGATCCGTGCCGCAGCTTGGGGATCGCGAGATCCAATGTGCCTGCGCGGGTGTCGAATTGGCGGTGTCGGTAGCCGTTGCGGGAGTTGGTGCGCTGCGGCGAACGCTCGCCGTATCCGGCGCCGCACAGGGCGTCGGCTTCGGCGCCCATCAGGGTGTGGATGAACGTGGCGAGCAGGTCTCGCAGGACGTCGGGGTGGGTGGTGGTGAGTCGTTCGGCCAGCACGGTAGGCAGGTCGATATTGTGGGCAGCGGTCATCGCGTGTGTTCTTTCTTTGCTCGAGTGACTTTGGTCGGTCCCTCGAAGAATCACGCGATGACCTTCAATCACTCGGCTACGACACGCCGGTACCGCTGATCAGGTCCGACTCGTACACCAACTTGTTGAATTCGAGCGGGGATGCGCCGCCTGCAGCGATGCTCCCTGTGGTGGTGATCGGTCTGGCTCGTCGTACACCTGTCGCCTTCGGGCTGACTCCGAGAGTGGCCTGCCGGCCGTTCGCCACCACCACGGCGTG
>NZ_JAPFPY010000087.1 GCF_026240945.1 Mycolicibacterium sp. J2 | reverse complement strand
CCATCGGCTGGCTCCAAGTTCCCGAACAAGGACACCGCTCGACCAGACACCGGGACCGCGGGCGACCACTCAAAATTCAGGGATCACCGGAGTGTCCCGGTCGGACGTTCGGCCCGCCCGCGGACCCACACCAAGGCTAAATGTCGGACTCGGCCATTACTTTCGTCCCATGTTGAATCACCGCTGTTGGCTGTGCAAGGGCACCACTGGTCACCAGTTGATCGGCGAGGCCAGGTTCGTGGGTCAAGTCCAGGGGCGTGGTGTACGGCGTCGTCGTGTGATTCTTCAATGGTGTTGGTTTAGGCGGTCAGTGCCGCGGGGGTGGCCTCCTGTTCTGTCGGGGTGTCGTTGACGGTGCGTGATTTGCTCAGGACCTCCAGGCCCAGGTAGCGCCGGGACTCGGCCCATTCGTCGTGTTGTTCGGCCAGCACGGCCCCGACGAGACGGATCAGGGCGTCGCGGTCGGGGAAGATGCCCACGACGTCGGTGCGCCGCCGGATCTCCTTGTTGAGTCGCTCTTGGGGGTTGTTCGACCAGATCTGGCGCCAGATCTGCTTGGGGAACGCGGTGAACGCCAGCAGGTCCGGTCGGGCGGCTTCGAGGTGATCGGCCACCTTGGGGAGCTTGTCGGCCAGTGCGTCGATGATCCGGTCGTATTGGGCGGCAACTGATTCGGTGTCGGGTTGATCGAACACCGAGTGCAGCAGGGTGCGCACCCACGGCCACGAGGCTTTCGGCGTGATCGCCATCAGGTTGGTGGTGTAGTGCGTTCGGCAGCGCTGCCAGGTTGCGCCGGGCAGGGTGGCGCCGATCGCGGCCACCAGGCCGGCGTGGGCGTCGCTGGTGACGAGTTTGACCCCGGTCAGGCCGCGGGCGGTCAGCGACCGCCAAAACGTCAGCCAGCCGGCACCGTCCTCGGCGGTGGTGACGTCGATCCCGAGGATCTCCCGGTAGCCCTCGGCGTTCACCCCGACCGCGATCAGGGCGTGCACGTTGACCACCCGGCCGCCTTCGCGGACCTTGAGCACCAGGGCATCGGCGGCCACGAACGTGTACGGGCCTGCGTTCAGCGGCCGGGTCCGGAAGGCCTCGACGGCAGCGTCGAGTTCCTTGGCCATCACCGACACCTGCGACTTCGACAGGCTGGTGATGCCCAGTGTCTCGACGAGCTTGTCCATCCGCCGTGTCGAGACCCCGAGCAGGTAGCAGGTGGCGACCACGGTGGTCAGGGCCCGCTCGGCGCGCTTGCGGCGTTCCAGCAGCCAGTCCGGGAAGTAGGATCCGTGCCGCAGCTTGGGGATCGCGAGATCCAATGTGCCTGCGCGGGTGTCGAATTGGCGGTGTCGGTAGCCGTTGCGGGAGTTTGTGCGCTGCGGCGAACGCTCGCCGTATCCGGCGCCGCACAGGGCGTCGGCTTCGGCGCCCATCAGGGTGTGGATGAACGTGGCGAGCAGGTCTCGCAGGACGTCGGGGTGGGTGGTGGTGAGTCGTTCGGCCAGCACGGTAGGCAGGTCGATATTGTGGGCAGCGGTCATCGCGTGTGTTCCTTGTTTGCTCGAGTGACTTTGGTCGGTCCCTCGAAGAATCACGCGATGACCTTCAATCACTCGGCTACGACACGCCGGTACCGCTGATCAGGTCCGACCCGTACACCAACTTGTTGAATTCGAGCGGGGATGCGCCGCCTGCAGCGATGCTCCCTGTGGTGGTGATCGGTCTGGCTCGTCGTACACCTGTCGCCTTCGGGCTGACTCCGAGAGTGGCCTGCCGGCCGTTCGCCACCACCACGGCGTGGAGT
>NZ_JAPFPY010000086.1 GCF_026240945.1 Mycolicibacterium sp. J2 | reverse complement strand
ACTGGATACGCCCTATTCAGACTCGCTTTCGCTACGGCTACCCCACCCGGGTTAACCTCGCGACATGTCCCTGACTCGCAGGCTCATTCTTCAAAAGGCACGCCATCACCCCACGCAAGCGAGGGCTCTGACGGATTGTAGGCACACGGTTTCAGGTACTATTTCACTCCCCTCCCGGGGTACTTTTCACCATTCCCTCACGGTACTAATCCGCTATCGGTCATCAGGAAGTATTCAGGCTTACCGGGTGGTCCCGGCAGATTCACAGCAGATTTCACGGGCCCGCTGCTACTCGGGGACAGTTCCACAACAGAGCATGCGTTTTCACCTACGGGGCTCTCACCCTCTACGGCAGGCCATCCCAAGACCCTTCGACTAACACACACCTTTATCACTGCTGCCCTCATCGGCGGATGAGAGAAGAAACGCCCCACAACCCCGCACACACAACCCCCGCCGGGTATCACATGCATACGGTTTAGCCATCCTCCGCTTTCGCTCGCCACTACTCACGGAATCACAATTGTTTTCTCTTCCTACGGGTACTGAGATGTTTCACTTCCCCGCGTTCCCCCCCAACGCCTATATATTCAGCGTTGGGTAACACGACATCACTCGTGCTGGGTTTCCCCATTCGGACATCCTCGGATCCACGCTCGGTTGGCAGCTCCCCGAGGCATATCGCAGCCTCCCACGTCCTTCATCGGCTCCTGATGCCAAGGCATCCACCATGCGCCCTTAAACACTTACAACACAAAAAACCAGAAAAAGAAAAAAGAAATTGCACATCAAACACACACAACAACACCCCAACCACAGAACCCCCAGAAAAACCAGAGGAACCCCAGCCGGAGCCTTCTTGTATGCGAGATGCTCGCAACCACTATCCACAAATCAAACACCACACCCCACCACCAAAGCAGGGCGACAACAGCAACCGTCCACACCAGGAAAAACCC
>NZ_JAPFPY010000085.1 GCF_026240945.1 Mycolicibacterium sp. J2 | reverse complement strand
GTGGCTGGTGTAGTGGTGTGTTCTGGACCCGAAGCGGAGTGATCTACCCATGGCCAGGGTGAAGCGCGGGTAAGACCGCGTGGAGGCCCGAACCCACTTAGGTTGAAGACTGAGGGGATGAGTTGTGGGTAGGGGTGAAAGGCCAATCAAACTCCGTGATAGCTGGTTCTCCCCGAAATGCATTTAGGTGCAGCGTTGCGTGTTTCTTGCCGGAGGTAGAGCTACTGGATGGCCGATGGGCCTCACAAGGTTACTGACGTCAGCCAAACTCCGAATGCCGGTAAGTGTAAGCGTGGCAGTGAGACGGCGGGGGATAAGCTCCGTGCGTCGAGAGGGAAACAGCCCAGATCGCCGGCTAAGGCCCCTAAGCGTGTGCTAAGTGGAAAAGGATGTGCAGTCGCGAAGACAACCAGGAGGTTGGCTTAGAAGCAGCCACCCTTGAAAGAGTGCGTAATAGCTCACTGGTCAAGTGATTGTGCGCCGATAATGTAGCGGGGCTCAAGCACACCGCCGAAGCCGCGGCAACGAGTAATCGTTGGGTAGGGGAGCGTCCTGCACCCAGTGAAGCAGCCTGGTAATGGAGCTGTGGAGGGTGTGGGAGTGAGAATGCAGGCATGAGTAGCGATAAGGCAAGTGAGAACCTTGCCCGCCGAAAGACCAAGGGTTCCTGGGGCAGGCCAGTCCGCCCAGGGTGAGTCGGGACCTAAGGCGAGGCCGACAGGCGTAGTCGATGGACAACGGGTTGATATTCCCGTACCCGTGTGTGCGCGCCCATGATGAATCAGAGGTACTAACCACCCAAATGGTGGCCTATCTAATCCTTCGGGAGCGGAAAGTCGCCGGCTGCGTGGGACCTTCTCTGGTAGTAGTCAAGCGATGGGGTGACGCAGGAAGGTAGCCATACCAGTCAGTGGTAATACTGGGGTAAGCCTGTAGGGAGTTGGATAGGTAAATCCGTCCAGC
>NZ_JAPFPY010000084.1 GCF_026240945.1 Mycolicibacterium sp. J2 | reverse complement strand
CCAGTTCGTCCGCGCGGCGCAGTTTGCGCACGATGTCTTCTGCGGAGTTCCGCTTCCGACCAGCCATACGTTCATCGTCCCTTCTCGCCCACCATCGGGCTACAGGACTCTAGAACGCGCTGGACTCGTTCACCGGGAACACGCCACCCGCGCAACAACGGTCAGCAGCCAGTACAACCCAGCGCGTGATCGCCACGCAACCTATCCATCCATCCCTACTAGCCCAGCCCTGTCTCCTGTTGATGCTTCGGCGTCCAGGAGCAGGGCTGCTTAAATTCGTGCCGCTTAATGCCGTCTGGGAAGTGTGTCGAGTTCAAAGCCGAACTCAGTCAGCGGTTGCAGAGCTGCCTTTGGGTTAGGCCCAATGGAAGCGAAAGCGATGAACTCGTTGTTGTCGGTGGTCGCGTGTGCGTAGTCAGTGAACGCAAAGGTGATCAAGTCGTTCTGCATCATGAGTTCTGAGTCCCACTGCCCAGCCAGCACTGGAGATTGGGTGACCGAGCTTGACATACACGAGTTTTCGCCGGTGGCATGTTGGAAGGAGATCCGGCCGCCGCCAGTGTGGATGCTACCGGGGCTGCAAACTGCAGCGAGCCAGTCGTCACGCGATCCTGTAAGACTGTGGCCACTGGTGCTATCACTAATGTGCCCATTCGCAGTGGATGAATCGGACTTGGCGAAGACAAGCAAGCCCACGACGACTGCCACCACCACTGCGAAGATGCCGCCACTGATTAGCAGCACCTTCGGGGTGAGCTGAACACCCTGCTTGCGTGGCGGCGCCGGCGGCCACTGATTCGGGGGCGGGCTCTGGTGATGCCATGGTCCTACGGGTGGAGGCGAGTATGGCGGTTGGTACGACATAGAAACCCCCTGCGGTCGCAGCATCTGGGCGTTTAGCCTCGATCCGTGGATCGACCCTGTTGAGGTTCTTGGGGCTGATTTTTGTCATGGCCCCAGATCGTGGGCAGTCGGTAGTTGCTGGTCTACCCAGCTTTTCCTGTGATGTTCGGGTCGGGCCTTTCGGCGGTTGGTCAGGCGGT
>NZ_JAPFPY010000083.1 GCF_026240945.1 Mycolicibacterium sp. J2 | reverse complement strand
TGGTCCGCTACAACCTGAAACGCAGGCACTCCCGCTGCCGCTATTCCAGCCCGGCCAGCTACGAAAACACCCACACAACCGCTACGCTGCCAGAAGCTGCTTAATCCAAATCCCGTGTCCACCATCCGGGGTCAAGGCCCCGTCGCCCTCACGGTGATCCAGATGCACGACCGATCCCTATGTGATCGCGAAATACTAGACTACTCCTTGAAATTCACCTCCAAAGGCAGCAAGTGGGACATCAACCAGATCACTGCTAGGCGAAACGACCTACTAAAGGTCGGGCTCGTCGAGAAGGACGCGACCCGGAAGTGCAGCCACTCAACGACTGTCGCGACGATCCACTGGCGGGTGGTGGAGGGTGCGCGATGACGGACTCATCAAGGGTCGCCAAGCTTTCAGATGTTTTGGCAGCAGGCAGAGTATCCGAAGCTGACCTTGCCTCGTTTCAGTTCGTACAGCGCCACAAAGCCCTGATGGACAAGGACACACCATGGCTGCACCTTGGACTTGAACTCAAGGAAGCAACGCTCCGCGTCGTAGACGAGCTGAAGCAAGTAGAGGGAGAGACAGCATGAAGACCTTCCTCCTAGTCCTCCGGGACATGGCCATCATCGTCGGCGCTTCGCTCATCGTGGTCGGTGGTATCGCGTGGATTGTGTTCGGGCTGTGGGGAATTAAGTAAGTAAGTAACAATACCAAGGAGATGATAGATGACCAAATATCAACTTAAGCAACGTGTTTACGCGATCAAATCCACAGATGATGAGATGCCTTGGAAAGTGGTAGACGGTGACATCTTCGAAATCAGGGCCTCGTTGGCCGGAACGCAGTATGGACTGGAGGAACTAGCGTTCGCGAACAGTAAGGCGTTCACCGAAGACGACGTGGGGCCTTGACCCCGAGTGTTGGACACGCTGAATCCCGCAAGATTGGCGGGGGAAGCGAGATGATCGGTCCACGATGGCAAGGAAAAATTATCCCGACGAGTTCAAACGGGACGCAGTCGCGCTCTACCGAGACACCGACGGTGCG
>NZ_JAPFPY010000082.1 GCF_026240945.1 Mycolicibacterium sp. J2 | reverse complement strand
CCTGGGCCACCCCACCGAACGCATCATTTGTCCGGGTCTTGACCTCCACGAACACCACCGTGGCACCCTCGGCCGCAATCACATCCAACTCGCCGTACCGGCACCGCCAATTACGCTGCAACACCCGCAAACCCAACGACTGCAGATGCTCAACCGCCAACCGCTCCCCCAACGCCCCGATCTCGGCGCGACTCCATGTCTCCATGGATCAAAGACTGATCAACACCCCCGACACAACCGGTCCGGCAGGCCCTCACCAAACCCAGTTATCCCCAATCACCGATCCATCCACAGGCCGCGGGGAGAGGCTGAACCGCAAGACCAGACGAACTCGGTCCGCCGTCAAGAAGTTGGCGCATCACACTCAGTACGGTCGTAGACAGGGCAGCGAAGCGGTCTCAGCGCGACACCAACGGTCGCCGCCGCACAAGGACGACCCGGAGTTCAGTTACCGCTACCTGGTCGAGAAGGCCCGCGATTCCGGTGAGCCGATGGCCGAGCGCACCGCCTGGCGGATCTGCACCCAGAATCAGTGGTGGACGTCTTCGGCAAGAAGCGCGGCAAAAACGGCAAAGTCGGACCACCGGTCCACGACGATCTCGTCGAACGCAACTTCACTGATGATGCACCAAATCAATTGTGGCTCAGCGACATCACCGAACACCGAACCGGTGAAGGCAAGCTCTACCTCTGTGCGATTAAGGACGTGTTCTCAAACCGGATCGTGGGCTGCAGCATCGACTCCCGGATGAAGTCCCGATCGGCCACCACCGCTCTGCGCAATGCGGTGGCCCGCCGCCGCGAGGTGACCGGATGCATTGTGCACTCCGATCGTGGATCTCATTTTCGGTCAAGGAGATCCGTGCACGCACTCGGCCGCAATGAGATGGTCGGATCGATGGGACGAGTCGGGGTGGCGAGTCCCCGTTTCCGAGTCCACCCGGTTCTGGAGTCGGGGTGGTGTGATCCAGATTCAATTGATGCTGCAGGCCATCGGGGTGTGGGTACACCTGCAGACGGCAGCGTACTCGGCTGGCGTGCGGTAACCCAGTCCCGAGTG
>NZ_JAPFPY010000081.1 GCF_026240945.1 Mycolicibacterium sp. J2 | reverse complement strand
CTGCGCAAACGCGCCAACGGCAAGAGTCACAGCGAAGCGATGCGCTGCCTCAAGAGACGACTTTCCGACACCGTCTACCGACAACTACTCCGCGACGCCAACACCACTACTTGACACAGAGAGGCGCCACTCTGCTGGACGCAACCGGTTCGTGGGTCCAGAAGCCGGTGTACGGCGGCAACAACTGGCATGTGCGGCATATGAATGTTCTGTCTGCAGTGGTATTTCGGTGGGGTTGTTCAATTTCGTAAACCCCGGCACCTTGAGTGTCCCCTTGTACAAATTCGTTGAAACCGTCCGTGGTGACGAACTCAGGTGGCGTCCGTCGGTGACAGAGACCACGGACTATCCCGACGTTCCAGCCCACATAGCTGAGGCCGCGAAAGAGGCTTACGAGTGTCACAGCTGTGAGCACTATCGGGCGGCGATCATGCTTGCCCGTGCTGTTATTGAGGCAACGGCTAAGGACAAGGGCATTACTACTGGCACGCTGTACAACAAAATCGAAGCGATGGCCAACGGAGGGTTGATTCGCGCCATGATCAAAGATGCGGCCCACGGAGTCCGGGAGCTAGGCAACGAGATGGCCCATGGGGACTTTGTCGATCCGATAAGCGCCGAGGAATCGCAGCTGGTTATCCGACTCATGGGCGAGATTTTGAATGACGTGTACCAGTCACCAGCGGCCATCGCGCAGGCTCAGCAGGCTGCTCAGGCGCGACGACAGGGCGGCCAGCAGTAAGAAACACATGCTGCGCCGCGTCAGCGGTGCGCTTCTTGCCAGCCACCGAACGTCACATGCCAACACCAAGGCCCACGCGGAGGATCGCGGCGGCAAACGCAGCTGCCGGGATCAACTTCGACCTATCAGTGGCTGAACGCGATCAGTTGGAGGCGCTTGCCGACGACATGAACCGAGAGCTTCTGCGCTTTCCTGTCATCTACGCGTGGCCCACCACGAATGGTTCGCAGCTACAGTTCTGGTGCAAATACTGCAAGGACCACCACTACCACGGTAGGCACCTTTGACCGCGCTCACTGAAATTCCCCACTGACGCTCATCGAAATTCCCCACCCGTGTGGCTCCGCCGAGAAGGGCGGGCCTCCCTCGAAGCTGCTGGTGTCTGACGCCAGTTGCTCCATCGAAGGAGGCCCGCTTTCTCATGCTCACATGG
>NZ_JAPFPY010000080.1 GCF_026240945.1 Mycolicibacterium sp. J2 | reverse complement strand
GACCACGTACGGCACCACCGCATGCGAGTCCGCCGCAAGCAGGCGGCGGGCCAGGAGTCACAGGAGTCGCCAAGCGCTCCAACATCCAGGCCCGCCAACACCCACCCTACGAGCCAACACGTCGCTTGACATCCATTAGGAACTCAAGTTCGCCGCGCGTGCGATCCGGTGCGCGCAAAGGCTGCGCGCAGTCGCAGCCAATCCATAGGATCGAGCGATGAAGCCGATTGCCATCCTCCTGTTCAGCGCGTCCGCCGTCTTCGCGACCGTCGCCGCCCCGACCGCCGCTGCCGCTGATCCGTGCTCGGCAAGCGGCCTTGCCACCACCGCCAGCGGCGTGCTCAGCCAGGCCGGGGCCTATCTGGACGCGCACCCCGGCGCCAACGACGTGTTGACAGCGGCCGGCAATCAGTCGACCCCCGACGCCACCGCCGCGATCAGGGGTTACTTCGTCGGGCACCCGGGTGAATTCCTGGACCTGCAGAACATCGCCCGCCCGTTGACGTCGCTGCGCGGCCAGTGTGGTGTCGCGGTGTCGCCGGGCCAGTTGGCGGCGCTGTTCGACGCGCTGGCCTGACGGCCAGACGGAAGTTCGACGCGCTGGCCTGACGGCCAGACGGAAGTTCGACGCGCTGGCCTGAGGGCGAGTAGTCGACTACTCGTTTCGGGCGGGATCCCTCGCCCTACGTTTGTCGCCATGACAACGACGTGGGCACTCTCGATCCGGGCTGCAACCGGCGGCGCACTCGCTGACCAGCACGACGCGCTGCTCGCCTCGGTGAGGCCGTTTCTGGAGTCGTTGCCGCGCCGGCGGGTCGGGCGCGTCGGCAACGTGTTGTCCTGCGAGTTACTCAGCGCCAGGGGCATCCGGGAAACGAACAGTTACCTGGTGCTGATCGAGGTCGACCTGCCCTCACCGCGCGCATTGCGCCGGCTCGCGGAAGAACTGACCGAGGTGCTTCGGGATGGGGCGACCGTGTCGGTTCTGGGTGAGTTCGATCGCACGACGAGATCGCCGAAGGCACAGTTGATGGCTTGGTAGCCAGGGGTTTTCGGGGCATCTGCAGTCGTTGGGTTTGCGGGTGTTGCAGCGTAATTGGCGGTGCCGGTACGGCGAGTTGGATGTGATTGCGGCCGAGGGTGCCACGGTGGTGTTCGTGGAGGTCAAGACCCGGACAAATGATGCGTTCGGTGGGGTGGCCCA
>NZ_JAPFPY010000008.1 GCF_026240945.1 Mycolicibacterium sp. J2 | reverse complement strand
CAACGGTCACCTGCACCTCGCGGCACTGCGCGCCGCTCTTGAGCGTGAGTTCGCCCAATCTGTCGGACCCGTCGTGCACAATGATCAGGTGAGCGCAGCCTGATGCTCACCGGGCCGCCACCGAAGTTCCACGGAACTCGGGACAACCTCCAGATGAACCGACGCAATTTCCTGATCGCCAGTGTGGGGGCCGCGGGTGTGCTGTCGGGCGCAGCCGTCACGCTGCCCCAGCTGCTGCACCACGGGCAGCAGCGCCCGCTGGCCACCGATGCCGGCATCCTGGTGATCCTCACCCTCTACGGCGGCAACGACGGCATCAACACCGTGATCCCGGTCACCGACAACGCATATCACGATGCGCGCCGTGATCTGGCGTTCGCACCGCACGAGGTTCTCGACCTCGACGGCCGGCTCGGACTGAACCCCGCCCTGACCGGGCTCAAGGACATCTGGGCGGACAACCAGCTGGCGATCGTGCGCGGCGTGGGCTACCCGAAACAGGACCGCAGCCACTTCCGTTCGATGGACATCTGGCAGACCGCTTCGCCGACCGCGCCCGCGTCATCGGGCTGGATCGGACGCTGGCTGGACAGCACGGGCGACGATCCGCTGCGCGCGGTCAACGTGGGGTCGGTGCTACCTCCGTTGGCTGTCGGCGAGAAGCACGTCGCGGCAGGCCTATCCGTGAGCATCCCGCAGATCCCCGACGATGTGGCCGACACCCTGGACGCGCTCAGCAATCCCGATCCCCGGGACTCACCGGCCATGGCGGCGGTGCGCACCAATTATCAGGCCTACAAGACAACCGATTCGGCGTTCAGTGCGTTCACCGACAAACCGCTGCCCGATCCGACCGTCACCGCGGGCCAGCAGCTGGCCGAGGACCTGGAGTTGGTCGCCCAGTGCGTGAAGGCCGGTGTCCCGACCCGGGTGTACATGGTGACTCTCGGCGGCTTCGATACCCACGCCGACGAGCGGGGCGAGCATCAACGGCTGCTCAAGGCGTTCGACGACGCGCTGGCGCCGTTTCTGCAGCAGATGGGACGCAGCGCACATGGGCGCAACGTGGTGGTGATGGTGTACTCCGAGTTCGGTCGCCGGGTGGGAGCCAACGCCTCGCAAGGCACCGACCACGGCACCTCGGGTCCGGTCTTCATCGCCGGCCCGCGGGTCAAGGGCGGCTTCTACGGAGACGAGCCCAGCCTCACCGACCTCGACGACGGTGACCTGAAGACCACGACCGATTTTCGTGACATCTATTACGAGCTGTTGAGCGGGACACTGAATTCGGATCCCGAGCCGTCGGTCGGGCCCGGCCGCAAGCCCGTCGGATTCCTCTGACCCGATACGACGAAGACCCGATACGACGAAAGTCCCGGGACTTCGCAGTCCCGGGACTTTCCCGTTGTACCCCCGATGGGATTCGAACCCACGCTACCGCCGTGAGAGGGCGGCGTCCTAGGCCGCTAGACGACGGGGGCTAGAACGTGATCCGGAGGGAAAGCATAGCTGACGAGCTGGTGCTGACCTAATCGCCGGACCGTACTGCATTGGCTGGGGTACCAGGACTCGAACCTAGAATGGCTGAACCAGAATCAGCTGTGTTGCCAATTACACCATACCCCAAGGGCTGCCTATCACCGCAGGTCACAGGCATTTTCGATCCGAATCACGTGGTGGGGGTCCGCCCACCCGCGCTTTCCGGGCCGACGAGCAGACTACCAAAGATTTCGGAGTGCTTTTCACACCGGCCCGTCTAGCGCCCGGCTACCCCACCCCGCGCCGCCCGTAACCTGGCCAGACTGCGCTCGGCGCCGAGCAATTCCATCGATTCGAACAGCGGCGGGCTCACCGTCGCACCGGTGACGGCCACGCGGATAGGGCCGAACGCCTTCCTGGGCTTGAGCTCAAGTCCGTCCAGCAGAGCCGCCTTCAGCGCCGTCTCGATGGCCGGGGTGGTCCACTCGGCCAGATCGCCCAGGGCCGTCAGCGCGGCATCCAGGACGGGTGCGGAGTCGGGACCGAGTTCCTTGGCCGCCGCCTTGTCGTCGAGTACATAGGCGTCGTCGTTGAAGAACTTCAACAGCTCCCACGCGTCGCCGAGCACCACGATGCGGGTCTGGATCAGCGCGGCCGCCTCGGCGAACGCGGCGTCGTCCAGGGTGGTGTCGTGCCCGTGCGCGCCCAGATAGGCATCGAGGCGCGCGGTGAACTCCTGCGGCGTGAGGGCACGGATGTGTTCGGCGTTGATGGCGTCGGCCTTCTTCTGGTCGAAGCGCGCCGGGTTGGAGTTGACGTTCACCACGTCGAACGCCGCCACCATCTCGTCGAGGCTGAACACATCGTGATCGTCGGCGATACCCCAGCCGAGCAGGGCCAGATAGTTGAGCAACCCCTCTGGGAGGAACCCGCGATCGCGGTGCAGGAAAAGGTTGGACTGCGGGTCACGCTTGGACAACTTCTTGTTGCCTTCGCCCAGAACGCTTGGCAGATGCGCGAATTCGGGTACCCACTCGGCGATCCCGATCCGCATCAGCGCGCGGTAGAGCGCAATCTGGCGCGGAGTGGACGGCATGATGTCCTCACCGCGCAGCACATGGGTGATTCTCATCAGCGCGTCGTCGACAGGATTGACCAAGGTGTACAGCGGATCTCCGCTGGCCCTGGTGATCGCAAAATCCGGCACGGAGCCTGCCGGAAAGCTCACCGGTCCACGGACCAGGTCATTCCAGGACAGGTCCTCATCGGGCATCCGTAACCGCAGCACGGGTTTACGCCCCTGGGCCGCGAACGCCGCCCGCTGCTCGTCGGTCAGGTCGCGGTCGAAGTTGTCGTAGCCCAGTTTCGGGTTGCGGCCCGCCGCGATATGCCTGGCTTCCACCTCCTCCGGGGTGGAGTACGCCTCGTAGACCTCTCCGGCGGCCAGCAGTTGGGCGATCACGTCGCGGTAGATATCGGCGCGCTGCGATTGGCGGTACGGCTCGTGCGGCCCGCCCACCTCGACTCCCTCGTCCCAGTTCAGCCCGAGCCAGCGCAGCGCGTCCAGGATCGCGTCATAGCTTTCCTGGCTGTCGCGGGCCGCGTCGGTGTCCTCGATGCGGAACACGAAGGTGCCGCCGGTGTGCCGGGCGTAGGCCCAATTGAACAGCGCGGTGCGCACCAAGCCGACGTGCGGAGTACCGGTCGGTGACGGACAGAAACGTACGCGCACAGCCATCGTCTATTTTCCTTTACGCACAACGGGGTTGGTGAGGGTACCGATGCCCTCGATGGTGATGCTCACGGTGTCACCGTCCTCGATGGGGCCGACCCCCTCGGGGGTGCCGGTGAGGATCAGGTCGCCGGGCAGCAGCGTCATCACGGCCGACACCCACTCCACGATCGCCCCGACGTCGTGCAGCAACAGCGCGGTGTTGCTGTCCTGACGCACCTGTCCGTTGACCTCGGTGCGCAGGTCCAGCCCGGACGGGTCCACCGCCGTCTCGATCCAGGGGCCCACCGGGCAGAAGGTGTCGTGCCCCTTGGCCCGCATCCACTGGCCGTCCTTCTTCTGCTGATCGCGCGCCGAGACATCGTTGGCGATGGTGTAGCCGAGGATGTAGTCGGCGGCCTTCGCCGCCGGCACGTCCTTACACGGCCGTTCGATGACGGCCACCAGCTCGCCCTCGTGGTGCACCGGGTGTGCGTCGGCCGGCAGCTGGATGGGCACATTGGGCCCGATGATGGCGGTGTTGGGCTTGAGGAAGATCACCGGATCCTCGGGCGCTTCGCCACCCATCTCACGGGCATGCGCGGCGTAGTTCTTGCCCATGCAGACCACCTTGCTGGCCAGGATCGGCGCGAGCAGCCGCACATCGGCCAGCGGCCAGCTGCGGCCGGTGAACGTCGGGTTGCGCGACAGATACTGCTCGGCGATCTCGCGGCACACCGCATCGGAGTTCGGGTCGCCTTCGATGACTACGAAGGCGACGCCGTCGGGACTGGCGATTCGACCAAGACGCATTGGCCCAGCCTAGTGAGCGAACTGCGCCGCCAGAAAAGGGGTGGAGTCGGCCATCGACGCGAGGACCGTCCCGGAGTGGTCCTCGTCCGGGTAGACCTTCAACGTCACATCCTGACCGCTGGCCCGCAGCCGTTCGTCGAGCGCGATGGACATCCCCGGTGGCACGTCGCGGTCGCGCAGTCCCACACCGAGGAGGATCGGGCGGTCGTACCCGTCGGTGGGCGTGCCCAGGTAGGAGTCCAGCGCGTCGTCGAGCCCGGGCAGCGATGCCAGCGGCGCCCGGAAGAAGCCGGTCGGCGTCATGCCGGCCAGTGCCTCGTCCAATGCCGGCTTACACAGCGTCTCGGCTTGCTGCACGGCGGCAAGCCCGGCCGGGGTCAGCACGCCGTCGATGCCCAGATCGGGCCTGGCGTCGCGCAGCCCCGCCAGAATGTAGGCGGTGTAACTGTTGGCGGCCGGGCCGATATTGGGCGGCAGGGTCATATCGGGCCCGGCCTGTTTCACGATGGATTCCACATTGAACGGGGTGCCGGTGGCCACCACCCCGCGGTAGTCCAGGCCGGCGCCGCGGCTGAATTCGGTGGCCCAGCGAGCACTGTTGACAGCGGCGCTGCCACCCTGCGATTGACCGACCAGCGCCCACTTGGGCGACAGGGGCAGGTCCAACTGATGCGCGGCCATCACCGATTCGACGACGCTGTGCGCGGTCGAGACACTGTTGAGGTAACTCATCAGCCCGGGTGTGCCCAGCCCGGCATAGTCGGAGCCCACCACCACGTACCCCTGGTCCAGCCAGTGCGACAGGTACTCGTTGTCGCGCTGACTGCGCGGCTGCGCCGACGGCGCGCAGTCGTCCCCCAACCCGACGGTGCCGTGCGCCCAGGCGATCACCGGCCAGCCACCCTCGGGCGCCCGGCCGGCAGGCACGAACACCGCCGCGGTGCTGACCGCGGGCGAATCATGTTGGTTCACTGTCGAATACAGGATCCGGAAGGCCTGCGCGGCCCCCGGAACGCTCAGCGCGGGGTTCAGCTCCACAGACTCGATCAGGTTGCCCGGCGCCGGGATCGGGGCAGCGAAATGGCGGGCATCCAAGCCGGACCACTCGGGTGCGGCGGCCGCCGCGGTCGGCGTTGCGGTCGCCGTTGCGGCCACCACCCCGAATGCCAGCACGACGCCGGCCAGTCTGCGCAGGTTCACCGGCCCAGGCTATGACAGTTCTCGCGTATCTCATATTTTGAGATACGCGTTCAATATATTGGGACGAACGTGACACCATGGCGATATGCCCACCACGACTATCGGCACCGGCCGTCGCTGGTCCATGCTGGTCATCGCGCTCACCGCGACCACCTGCGCCAACGTCTTCATCAACGGGGCCGCATTCCTGATCCCGACGCTGCACGCCGAACGCGGCCTTGATTTGGCGCGCGCGGGAACCCTCTCGGCCATGCCCAGCCTGGGCATGGTGACCACGCTGATCCTGTGGGGCTATGTCGTTGACCGGTTCGGTGAGCGCCTGGTGCTCACGCTGGGCTCGGCACTCACTGCCGCAGCGGCTTTCGCCGCGGCCTCGGTGCAGTCCCTGATCGCAGTCGGGGCCTTCCTGTTGCTCGGCGGGATGGCCGCGGCCAGCAGCAATTCCGCGAGCGGGCGGCTGGTGGTGGGCTGGTTCCCGCCCGAACAACGCGGTCTGGTGATGGGCATCCGGCAGACCGCGACCCCGCTGGGCGTGGGGCTGGGCGCGCTGATCATTCCTCGGCTGGCCGAATCTCACGGCGTAGCAACGGCATTACTGTTCCCGGCGATCGTGTGTGCGCTGGCCGCGGTCATGTGCCTGGTCGGGGTGATCGATCCGCCGCGACCACCACGTGCCGAAGCCCCCGACGAGCACCTGGCCAACCCCTACCGGGGATCGTCGGTGCTGTGGCGCATCCATGCCGTCTCCGTTCTGCTGGTGGTGCCGCAATCGGTGGTGTGGACGTTCACGCTCGTGTGGCTGATGACCTCCCGCGGATGGTCGGCGGCCTCGGCAGGGCTGCTGGTGACGGTCGCCCAGATCCTCGGTGCGGCCGGACGGATCGCCGCCGGGCGCTGGTCGGACGTGACGGGGTCGCGGCTGAGGCCGATCCGGACCATCGCCGCCGGCGCCGCGGCGTCGATGGCACTGCTGGCCGTGACAGACTGGCTACACTCCCCCATCAGCGTCGCGTTGGTGGTGATCGCCTCGGTGATCACGGTGTCGGACAACGGATTGGCCTTCACCGCCATCGCCGAGATCGCGGGTCCGTTCTGGAGTGGGCGCGCGCTGGGTACCCAGAACACCAGCCAGCACCTGGCATCCGCCGCCGCCGCGCCGTTGTTCGGCGCGCTGATCGGAGTGTTCGGATATCCAGCGGCATTCGCGGTGTGCGCCTTGTTCCCGGTGGTTGCCATCCCGATGGTGCCCAGCGATAGCGTGGCAACAGCGTAGAGCAGATGGACTTACACCTTTTCAATTCACATCACCCGCGGTTCAATTCACATCACCCGCGGGCAGCCAAGAAGAACAGGACCAACACCGCCACCAGCCCAAATAAGGCCGCAATCAGGGCCCCCCAGGCTGCGTCTGCAAACCGTGGACGGGCCAGACTCGCTAGCACGCACACACCCCCGGCAAGCAAGGCACCGACAGGTGCCAGAAGCCAGTAATAGACCAGTGGAGCCGGTGACATCGCTGACAACCCCAACACGTAGCCGCCCAACAGAAACCTTGGATCAACCCGACGAATCGACTTCGGGTCGAGCCGATTTTCACGTTCGAATGACATCGTCAACCCTTACGTAACCGGTCTGCAGGCACATGAGTCGGCAAACTCCAACGCGTGTCGTCATCTCAGCACCAGTGATTGCACATATTGCAGGCCGAGGACAAGCCAGCCACTGACTGGGGCGACGACGAGCGCTACCGCCGGTGCGCGCAAGCCCCGAGTCCGGGCAAGCAGACCCGAGATGACCAGACACATCATTGAAATGCCACCGGCAACAGTCAGATAGCGGCCGAATACCGCATCCAGGTGAGACTGATCACCGCGCGCTCCTACCGTCAGGGCAGCAAACAGTCCCCAGCCGAGTCCCCCAAGGACGGCACCGGCAAGGACACCGCGGGTCCAGGCAGTTCCAGCCCAAAGGTCATCCGAGTTCATCGTCAAGCCTTTCTATGGGCGAGGTGTCACACTCACTTTCCGATCGGAACACTGGGTGGGGACTCTACCGGCCCCAATGCCACCGACGGATACGGAATGACCGTCGGAACGGGGATTTGCATCACTGGCGGCATGTGGGGCGTGGCGCCTGGAAACGCTACCGGCGCAGGTCCAGTCGATGGGCCGGGAACGACAGTGTCTGGGAACTCTCCCATCAAGCCCGGCCCAAGCGTCTGAGAGAACGGCAATCCGGCCAGCGGACCGAATACCGAGGTGTTCTGCGGCATCACCTGACCAAGATCAGTCACACGTCCACGGTTATCGTTGTAAACCTCCACTGCAGGGAAGTCTGAGACTGTTCCACCGACAATCGGCCCGTCCGGCGTCGGTTTGATTACATACTCGCCGTTGACATTCCACGGGGTCGACTTGGCAACTTCCTCCCCGCCTGGCGAAAACGGATCGGCGGCGCGGTATTGAATGAGAACAGATCCGTTCGGGTTCTGGCTGACGCGCACATCGGGATGACCCGTTTGGACTTGAGCCCCGTCCGGTGTCTGCATCACCGATGGATTCTGTCGAGCTACCACAATTCCGTTGTCGTAGTCGGTGTAGATGGTCACGCGCGATTCTTCGGGTCCCGCACTCGAGTCGAAGCCTCGATTATCTCCGAGGTTGTCACCGATGGGAGTCCACGCCTTTTCTCCCGGTATGAACAGATTGGTGCGTACCACCCCCTGCCCACGAACCGGCCTTATCCGACCGACGACGATGTTTGGCGGGACACCCTGGTTCTTCGGCTCGTAGCTGTGCGGATCGAGTGCCGCCGCTGTAGTCCAGTCAGACTGGGACACCGGCGCGCGCCCAAACACTTCTCGGAAAGCTTGGATCTGGTTCTCTCGGCGCTTGTCGTCCTGGCGTTGTTGCGGAGACAGCGGCGCCGGCATGTCGGGAATCTGTGGCGCGCCGTTCGCCTTCAACACGGTCGACGCTTCAGAGAGGACGGCTGAATACGCTTCGCGACTGGCCTGAACGTCGGCACCGGCGTTCAGGACGAAATGGACCGCGAGCGCTCTTGCACCCTTCAAGGTGCGCTGCGCAGCGGTCGGATCGGTGGGCGCCAGCCGATCAGCCGCATCCATCTGGGCGTCGACCGCGCGGAGCTGCTGCTCCAGCACACCGATCTCAGCATCTGCCGCCCTCTGCGCCTTGGCCAACGCCGCAGCGACCTGCTCATACTTGATGCCGATCATGCGTAGCTGATCGGCATGCCCCCCAACCGAAGCCAGAATTCGCTGAACAATCGCGGATTCGTCGATCGGACTGTGGTCTCCGTCGGACACCCAAGCGTCGCGAAACTGTCTGCGCGCGTCCTCGAAATCACCGTCGACTTCACCGGCCGCGACACCTGCACGGTGCACACTATCGGCGATGGCATCAATCTTGGCCGGGTCCCCAGCCTTCAATCCCCGCCCGATTTGCCATGGATCGACACCCGCCTCACCGGCAAGCTCAGCCCGGGTGAAGTGCCTGAATTCCCCCACTTAGATGTGTCCCGCAATCAGCCCAAGCCTGGCTACATCTGCAGCCCGATAGCGTCAGCCGACGTCTCATCGTCACGGGTGAACCAGTCCGCGGCTCGTTCGCCCTTTCCTCCGAGGCTGGTCAGATCGTCGGCATGGCCGTTGAACTTATCGACGTGGTAAGCATGCACCTCACTGGCCACCCGGTGAAAGCTATGTGCCGCATCGAAATCACCGAAGATGCCCGACTCGACCGCCACACTCTGCAGAATCTTCGCGCCCGATGATGCCGAAGCGGATGCGTCGTCGCAGCGACCCGCTCCGGCATCGAGCCCATCAGACGATACAAACAACCTTTCACCAGCCATAGTGACAGCCTATCGCTGCGAGGCGTACCCTCCCATCACCTCTTGCAGCTGTGACGCCTCATTGGTCGTTTGAGTCGGTCATATCTCTGGTTTCGGGGATGCCGTCGGCCAGTGCGTAGCGCAGATGCACGGTGCCCTTCGGGCTGGCGGCCGGTGGTTGCAGCAGGATGAGGTTCGCGGGCACCGCGCCATCGTCGAACACCTTCTTGCCGGCGCCCAGCACGATGGAGTGCATCCACAGGTCCAGACGATCAAAGAGCTTCTCGCGCAGCAGGTCTGCACAAGGTTGAGGCTGCCCACGACTCACACCCGCTCGTGTCGATCCCGGATCGCGCGCACTGCGCCGGCCAGATCTGGACCCAGCTGCGTCGACCCGGCCCAGGACGGCTCGAGCGTGCGCGTGAGACGGACAGGAACTCATCGAAGCACCAAAGAAGCTATTGCACATCCGGTTTCATGCTGTGTATGTGTCCACAATCACGGCGGGAGGTGTTGTCGGGCCTCCGCCGGACGCGCAGAATCAAGGCAGTAAACATTGGAACTGTTCCAGTTTAGAAAGGCGTTCGAGATGCCGTTGCTCACCATCGGTGATCAATTCCCCGCGTACGACCTGACTGCCGTCATCGGCGGTGACCTGTCCAAGGTCGATGCCAAGCAACCCGACGACTACTTCACCAAGGTCACCAGCACCGACCACGCCGGCAAATGGCGGATCGTGTTCTTCTGGCCCAAGGACTTCACCTTCGTCTGCCCCACCGAGATCGCGGCCTTCGGCAAGCTGAACGATGAATTCGCCGATCGGGACGCTCAGGTACTCGGGGTGTCGGTGGACAACGAGTTCGTGCACTTCCAGTGGCGGGCCCAGCACGAAGACCTCAAGAAGCTGCCCTTCCCCATGTTGTCGGACCTCAAGCGCGAGCTGTCCACGGCAACAGGCGTACTGAACTCCGAGGGCGTCGCCGACCGGGCCACCTTCATCGTCGACCCCAACAACGAGATCCAGTTCGTCTCCGTGACTGCCGGGTCGGTCGGCCGCAATGTCGACGAGGTGCTGCGGGTGCTCGACGCCCTGCAGTCCGACGAACTGTGCGCCTGCAACTGGCGCAAGGGCGACCCCACCATCAACGCCGGTGAGCTGCTGGCCGAGGCGGTCTGAGGTATCGCGATGAGTATCGACAACATCAAAGAGGCGCTACCCGAGTACGCCAAGGATCTCAAGCTCAACCTCGGCAGCATCGCCCGCAGCACCGAGCTGTCCGAACAACAGCTGTGGGGGGCCTTCGTCGCGACGGCCGCCGCGACGAAATCACGGCGACTGCTCCGCGAGATCTCCGAGGACGCGCTCGACGTGCTGTCCGAGGAGGCCTACCACGCTGCACTGGGCGCCGCGGCGATCATGGGCATGAACAACGTGTTCTACCGCACCAAGGGCCAGCTCGACGGACGCTACGACGATCTGCGGGCCGGATTGCGGATGAACATCATCGCCAATCCCGGTGTGGCCAAAGAGGATTTCGAGCTGTGGTCGCTGGCCG
The DNA here is from genome assembly GCF_026240945.1 of Mycolicibacterium sp. J2. Taxonomy (GTDB): domain Bacteria; phylum Actinomycetota; class Actinomycetes; order Mycobacteriales; family Mycobacteriaceae; genus Mycobacterium. Next base: position 226,550 of record NZ_JAPFPY010000008.1, on the reverse strand, counting down.
TCTCGGCGATCAACGGCTGCGGGCATTGCCTGGCCGCGCACGAGACCGTGCTGCGCGATGCCGGGGTCGACCGCACCGTCATCTTCGAGGCGATCCGGCTGGCCGCCATCATCTCCGGAGTGGCGCAGGCGTTGGCGACGACCGACGCGCTCGCGGCAGTCTAGGTCGCGCGCTGCTGATCCTGCTTACCCGGCAGGATCAGCAGCGCCGCCACCAGGAAACACAGCGCCCCGAAGAACGTACCGAGATTGGCCAGCGGAGCATCCACCGTCGCCCCGGCCTTCGTGACGAACGCCGCCAACGCCGACACCCCGAATGCGACGCAACCGGCCAGGTTGATCCACTCCGCCTGCCAGTCAACCGATTTGGGCGCCCACCAGCCGACCACCACGACACCGAGCACACCCGAGATCAGGAACGCCACGGACCCGGTGGCGTCCGGGGCCCACACATAACGGCGCTCCCCGAGCACCGTGTGCGCCCACACCGCCGCACCGGTACTGACGTTGAACAGCACGGTACCGGCGAACTGCACGGCCGAGGACCACCACGGCACACCGTCGTCGGACAGCCGCAACTGCATCCAGGCGGCGGTGGTGAAGAACCAGGATCCGACGAAACACAACGCGTTCGCCGCCCCGGAGCCGGCCAGCGCGGAAAATCCCGGGACGGTCGCCGTGGCGAAAAAGGCCGACCCGATCGCGAACAGCCAGCACTGCCGGCGCAGCGTCGCGACGGCGCCCATGGCGACTACAGCAGCGCGAGGATCCGGTCGCCGACCGCACTGGTCGACAGCTTCGCATCGCCGCGGGTCGCCAGGTGCTCGGCAACCGCCTTGTCCACCCGGGCTGCCGCGTCGGCTTCACCCAGATGAGCCAGCAGCAGGGCCACACTCATCACCGCGGCGGTCGGATCGGCGATCCCCTGCCCGGCGATATCGGGCGCACTACCGTGCACCGGCTCGAACATCGAGGGGTTGGTGCGCGTCGCGTCGATATTGCCGCTGGCGGCCAATCCGATCCCACCGCACACCGCAGCCGACAGGTCGGTGATGATGTCGCCGAACAGGTTGTCGGTGACGATGACGTCGAACCGGCCCGGGTCGGTGACCATGTGGATGGTGGCCGCGTCGATGTGCTGATAGGCGACCTCGACGTCGGGGTACTCCGTTCCGACCTCGGCGACGATGCGCGACCACAGGCTGCCGGCGAAGGTCAGCACGTTGGTCTTGTGCACCAGCGTCAGGTGCTTACGGCGGGCCTGGGCACGCGCGAACGCATCCCGCACCACGCGCTCCACCCCGAACGCGGTGTTCACGCTGACCTCGGTGGCCACCTCATGCGGGGTGCCGACGCGCAGTGCGCCGCCGTTACCGGTGTAGGGCCCCTCGGTGCCTTCGCGTACGACGACGAAGTCGATGCCGGTCACCCCCGACAGCGGGCTGGTGACACCCGGGTACAGCCGACCGGGCCGCAGGTTGACGTGATGATCAAGGGCGAAGCGCAATTTCAGCAGCAGCCCGCGCTCCAGCACACCGCTGGGCACCGACGGATCGCCGATGGCACCGAGCAGGATGGCGTCGTAGCCGCGCAGTTCCTCGATGGTCTGCTCGTTCAGCAGTTCACCGGTGGCGTGGTAGCGGCGGGCACCCAGGTCGTACTCGGTGCGATCGACGCCGGGCAGCACCGTGTCGAGCACCCGCAGCGCCTCGGTGATGACCTCGGGACCGATGCCGTCGCCGGCGATGACGGCCAGCTTGTTCAGGGGAGTCGAAGTCACGACAGGTCAACCACTTCCAATGTGGTGGCACCGACCGCAGCGGCGATGGCGGCGCGCACGTTTTCGGGGACGTCGGTATCCAGGCGCAGCATGACGGTGGCGCTGTCACCGCCGGCGTCCTGGCTCATCTGGGCGGCCAGGATGTTCACGTCGGCGCCGCCGAGCAGGGTGCCGATCTTGCCGAGCGCGCCGGGCTGGTCGCTGTAATTGACCACCAGGTTGTAGCCCTCGGCGCGCAGATCCAGGTTGCGGCCGTTGATCTGGACGATCTTCTGCACCAGCTGCGGCCCGGACAGCGTGCCGGCGACGTTCAGCGACCCGCCGTCGGCGTAGACCGCACGCACGTCGACCACGCTGCGGTGGTTGGGGCTCTCGCTGGCGGTGGTGAGCTCAGCGGTGACACCGCGGTCCTTGGCCAACGCCGGTGCGTTGACGAAGGTCACCTGCTCGTCGACCACGGCCGAGAACAAGCCCCGCAGCGCCGAGAGTTTCAGAATGCCAACGTCTTCGGTGCCACCGGCGGCCAACTCACCGCGGACCTGGACGGTCAGTGACACGGGGGCGGCGCCGGCCAGCGAGCCGACCAGCAGGCCCAGCTTGCGCACCAGATCCAGCCAGGGCGCCACCTCCTCGCTGACAGCTCCCCCACCGACGTTGACGGCATCGGGCACGAACTCGCCGGCCAGCGCCAGCTTCACGCTGGCGGCCACGTCGGTGCCCGCGCGGTCCTGCGCCTCAGCGGTGGACGCACCCAGGTGGGGGGTGACGACCACCTGTGGCAGCTCGAACAGCGGGCTGTCGGTGCACGGCTCGGTGGCGAACACGTCCAAGCCTGCGGCCCGTACGTGGCCGCTGGTGATCGCGTCGGCCAACGCCTGCTCGTCGATCAGGCCGCCGCGGGCCGCGTTGACGATGATCACCCCGGGTTTGGTCTTGGCCAGGTTCTCCTTGCCGATCAGCCCGGCGGTCTCCTTGGTCTTGGGCAGGTGCACCGAGATGAAATCGGCGCGGCCCAGCAGCTCGTCGAGGCTCAGCAGCTCGATGCCCAGCTGGGCGGCGCGGGCCTGGGAGACATAGGGGTCATAGGCGACGATGTGGGCGCCGAACGCCGCCAGCCGCGCCGCGACCAGCTGGCCGATCCGGCCGAGCCCGACCACCCCGACGGTCTTGCCGAAGATCTCGGTGCCCGAGAACGACGACCGCTTCCACGTGTGCTCGCGCAGGGTGGCGTCGGCGGCCGGGATCTGTCGCGCCGCCGACAGCAGCAGCGCCAGCGCGTGCTCGGCGGCGCTGTGGATGTTGGAGGTCGGCGCGTTGACGACGAGCACCCCGCGGGCGGTGGCGGCGTCGACGTCGACGTTGTCCAGGCCCACCCCGGCGCGGGCCACGATCTTGAGCTTGGGCGCCGCGGCCAGCACCTCGGCGTCGACGGTGGTGGCCGACCGGACCAGCAGCGCGTCGGCGTCGGCGACCGCTTCCAGCAGCTTCGGGCGGTCCGGACCGTCCACCCAGCGGACCTCGACCTGGTCGCCGAGAGCGGCGACGGTCGATTCGGCGAGCTTGTCGGCGATCAGTACAACGGGAAGACTCACGCGGTCAGGATAGTGGGCGGCAATCTCGACGAAACACCGGGCGTTCCCCCAGGATGGGCTCATGGACGTCACCGTCGTCGGAAGCGGACCCAACGGACTGACCGCCGCCGTGATCCTGGCCCGCGCCGGACTGGCGGTGCGGGTCATCGAGGCCCAACCCACCCCTGGCGGCGGCGCGCGCACCCTGCCCGACCCCGAGTACCCCGACATCCGCCACGACATCTGCTCGGCCGTGCATCCGTTGGCGCTGGCATCGCCGTTCTTCGCCGACTACGACCTGACCGCACGCGGGGTACAGCTGGCCGTCCCGGACATCTCCTATGCCAACCCGCTACCCGGCCGGCCGGCCGCCATCGGGTATCGAGATATCGCCCGCACCTGCGCCGAACTCGAGGACGGCACCTCCTGGCGGCGCCTGCTCGGCCCCCTCGTCGAGGACGCCGATGCCGTGGTGCGGCTCATCCTCGGCGACAAACGGTCGGTCCCGCCGGTGTCGGCCGCGCTGAAAGTCGGACCGCGCCTGCTGGTGCAGGGCAGCCCGCTGTGGGGCGCCCTGCGTGGCGACGACGCCAGGGCATTGTTCAGTGGTGTTGCGGCACATACCATTTCACAAATGCCATCGCTGGTGTCCAGCGGCGCCGGCCTGATGCTGGCCACCCTCGGACACGCCGTGGGCTGGCCTATCCCGGTCGGCGGATCACGGGCCGTCGTCGACGCGCTGCTGGCCGACCTGCTCGATCACGGTGGCGAGCTGGTGCTCGGCACCGAGGTGACCGCGCCGCCGGGCGGAGTGGTGGTCTACGACACCGCCCCCACTGCCCTGCTGGCCATCTATGGTGACGCCCTGCCGTCGGGGTACGCCCGCGCCCTGCACCGTTACCGCTACGGCCCAGGGGTGGCCAAGGTCGATTTCGTGTTGGCCGATGAGATCCCCTGGGCCGATCCCCGGTTGGCGCTCGCGCCGACGTTGCATCTGGGCGGTGACCGGGACGCGATGGCGCTGGCCGAGGCGGAGATCGCCGCCGGTCGGCACGCCGAATGGCCGATGGTGCTGGCCGCGCTACCGCACCTGGCCGACCCGAGCCGGGTGGACAGCGGCGGCCGGCGTCCGTTGTGGACGTATGCGCATGTGCCGCACGGCTCTTCGCGGGACATGGCCGAGACCGTGACCGCAATCTTCGAACGATTCGCCCCCGGTTTCCGCGATATCGTCGTCGCGGCGCGCAGCGTGCCGGCGTCGCGATTGGCCGACCACAACGCCAATCTGGTCGGCGGTGATATCGGGGTGGGCGGTAACAACATGCTCAGCGCGCTGGCCGGCCCCACGCCGCGGCTGGATCCGTGGAGCACGCCGATCCCCAAGGCGTATCTGTGTTCGTCTGCCACCCCGCCCGGCGGCGGCGTACACGGGATGGCCGGGTACTACGCCGCGCGCACCGTACTCAGAAGGGAATTCGGGATCCGGCGGCTGCCGGCCCTGGCCCCGTGAGTCCCACCGGATTTGTGGGTATATCGGGCGGTATGAGTGATGACTTGCACAAAGGTGACAAGGTGTCGTGGCGCAGCCACGGGACCACGGTGCCCGGCACGGTACAGAAGAAGATCACCTCCGACACCGAGGCGGCCGGGCGTCAGGTCAGGGCCGACTCCGACGATCCGCAGTACCTGGTGCGCAGTGACAAGTCCGGTCGCGAGGCCGTGCACAAACCCGATGCGCTGAAGAAGCGGACGTCATGACGAAGCTGGACGACGCGCACGCCCGCCCGACCGGCGTCAGCGACGAGACCGTCGAAGCCGTCGGCAAGGTGTCCGAGGCCCTGGAGTACGTCGAGCGGGCGCGGGGACACCTCTATTCGTTCCACCAGCTGATGGGCCATGCCGACCTGCTGCTCGGCGAGGCCGCCGAGGCCCTGCGCAGCGCCGGGCACCCCGAGATTGCCGAGCGGCTGAACACCGATATGGTCGGCCGCAACGTCATCCGCGGCCGCTGGACGTTCCAAGTGGTCGAGGAATTCGACGACGACTACTGGCAACGGTTGCGCGACCACGAGAAACGGGTCCGCGACGAGCTGATGGACGGCCGGCGCCACGTGTTCGAGGCCGAGATGAAAGCAACCCGTCGTACCACGGGCCGCGACGGGCACGAGGCCACCCCATAGCGATTTGTGGAGTCTCACCCGTAATGGTTACGGGTGAGACTCCACAAATCGCAGGAAAACTAGGCGGTTTCGGTGATCGGGCGGTCGACCCAGCTCATCAGATCGCGCAGCTTCTTGCCGGTGACCTCAATCGGGTGCTCGGCGTTGGCCTTGCGCAGACCCTCGAGCTCCTTGTTGCCGCCCTCGACGTTGGCGACCAGGCGCTTGACGAAGGTGCCGTCCTGGATGTCCTTGAGGATGGCGCGCATCCGCTCCTTGGTGTCGGCGTCGATGACACGCGGGCCGGAGATGTAGCCGCCGAACTCCGCGGTGTCGGACACCGAGTAGTTCATCCGGGCGATGCCGCCCTCGTAGATCAGGTCGACGATGAGCTTGAGCTCGTGCAGCACCTCGAAGTACGCCATCTCGGGGGCGTAGCCGGCCTCGACCATGACCTCGAAACCGGTCTTGATGAGCTCCTCGGTGCCACCGCACAGCACGGCCTGCTCACCGAACAGGTCGGTCTCGGTCTCTTCCTTGAAGGTGGTCTTGATGACGCCGGCACGCCCACCGCCGATGGCCGACGCGTAGGACAGCGCCAGTGCCTGGCCCTCACCCTTGGGGTCCTGGTCGATCGCGATCAGACACGGCACACCCTTGCCGTCGACGAACTGGCGGCGCACCAGGTGGCCGGGGCCCTTCGGGGCAACCATGCCGACGGTGACGTTGGCCGGGGGCTTGATCAGGCCGAAGTGGATGTTCAGGCCGTGCCCGAAGAACAGCGCGTTGCCGTCCTCCAGGTTGGGCTCGATGTCGTTGCGGAAGATCTCGGCCTGCGCGGTGTCGGGCGCCAGCAGCATGATCACGTCGGCCCACTTGGCCACCTCGGCCGGGGTGCCGACCTCCAGGCCCTGCTCCTCGACCTTGACGCGGGACTTCGAGCCCTCTTTCAGGCCCACCTTGACCTGCACACCCGAGTCACGCAGTGACAGCGAGTGGGCATGGCCCTGGCTGCCGTAGCCGATCACCGCGACCTTGCGGCCCTGGATGATCGACAGATCCGCGTCGTCGTCGTAGAACAGTTCGATTGCCACTGACTTTTCCTTACCTTTGTCTCTTCGTTCGTTGTGAAGCTATTTGGCGGTACCGATACCGCGCGGACCGCGCGACAGGGACACAATGCCGGACTGCACGATCTCACGGATCCCGTACGGCTCCAGCACCCGCAAAAACGCCTCCAGTTTGGCAGGGGTGCCGGTGGCCTCGATCGTCAGGGACTCGGTGGACACGTCCACCACCTTGGCACGGAACAGGTTCACCGCCTCGATCACCTGGCTGCGGGTGGCCGCATCGGTGCGCACCTTGATCAGCGCGAGCTCACGGGAGACCGACTGCTCCTCGTCCTGCTCGACGATCTTGATGACGTTGATGAGCTTGTTGAGCTGCTTGGTGACCTGCTCCAGCGGGAAGTCCTCGACCTGCACGACGATGGTCATCCGGGACAGGTGCTTCTGCTCGGTGGCACCGACGGCCAGACTCTGGATGTTGAACCCGCGCCGCGAGAACAGCGACGCGACCCGGGCCAGGACACCGGGTTTGTCCTCGACGAGGACGCTCAGGGTGTGGGTCGTTGCGCTCACGCGTGTCCCTCGTTTCCTTCGTCGTCGAACAGCGGCCGGATGCCTCGTGCGGCCTGGATTTCGTCGTTGCTGGTGCCGGCGGCAACCATCGGCCACACCTGCGCGTCGGCGCCGACGATGAAGTCGATGACCACCGGACGATCGTTGATGGCCCGCGCCTGGTTGATCACGTCCTCGACATCTTCTGCTCGCTCACAACGCAATCCGACACAACCCAGCGCCTCGGCGAGCTTCACGAAATCCGGGATCCGGTGGCTGTGCGTCGACAGGTTGGTCTGGCTGTAGCGCTCCTCGTAGAACAGCGTCTGCCACTGCCGCACCATGCCGAGGTTGCCATTGTTGATCAGCGCCACCTTGATCGGCGCGCCCTCGATGGCGCAGGTGGCCAATTCCTGATTGGTCATCTGGAAGCAACCGTCACCGTCGATCGCCCACACCTCGGCCTCGGGCCTGGCGAACTTGGCGCCCATGGCCGCCGGGATGGCGAAGCCCATGGTGCCCAGACCGCCGGAGTTCAGCCACGTCTTGGGATTCTCGTACTTGACGAACTGGGCGGCCCACATCTGGTGCTGGCCCACGCCCGCGACGTAGAGCGCCTCGGGCCCGGCGATCTGGCCCAACTTCTCGATGACGAACTCGGGGCTCAGGCTGCCGTCACTCTGCGGGCCGTAGCTCAGCGGGTAGGTCGCCTTGATGCTGGACAGGTACTCCCACCAGCTGTCCAGCTTCAGCGACGCGGCGGTGGTGCCCTCGCGGCGCAGCACCTCGAGCAGGTCGCTGATGACGTTGCGGACGTCCCCGACGATCGGCACGTCGGCGTGCCGGTTCTTGCCGATCTCGGCCGGGTCGATATCGGCGTGGATGACCTTGGCGTCGGGCGCGAAGGATTCCAGCTTGCCGGTGACGCGGTCGTCGAAGCGGGTGCCCAGGGCGATCAGCAGATCGCTCTTCTGCAGTGCGGCGACCGCGGAGACGGAGCCGTGCATGCCCGGCATACCCATGTGCTGCGGGTGGCTGTCCGGGAACGCGCCGCGCGCCATCAGGGTGGTGACCACCGGGATGCCGGTCAGTTCGGCCAGGTCCATCAGCTCGGCGGTCGCCTCACCGCGGATGACGCCGCCACCGACATAGAGCACCGGCTTGCGTGATTCGGCGATCAGCTTGGCGGCCTCGCGGATCTGCCGGCTGTGCGGCTTGGTGTTCGGCTTGTAGCCGGGCAGATCCATCACCGGCGGCCAGGAGAAGGTGCACTGGCCCTGCAGGATGTCCTTGGGGATGTCGACGAGCACCGCGCCGGGCCGACCGGACTGGGCGATGTGGAACGCCTCGGCGATCACCCGCGGGATGTCGTCGCCGTCGCGCACCAAGAAGTTGTGCTTGGTGATCGGCATCGTCATGCCGGTGATGTCGGCTTCTTGGAAGGCGTCGGTGCCGATCAGGCCGCGCCCGACCTGCCCGGTGATGGCGACGACCGGGATGGAGTCCATCTGCGCGTCGGCCAGCGGGGTGACCAGGTTGGTGGCACCCGGACCCGAGGTGGCCATCATCACACCGACCTTGCCCGTGGCATGGGCGTATCCACTGGCGGCGTGCCCGGCACCCTGCTCGTGCCGGACCAGCACGTGGCGCAGCTTCTGCGAGTCGTAGAGCGGGTCGTACACCGGCAGCACCGCCCCACCGGGGATCCCGAAGATCACCTCGACGCCGATCTCCTCCAGGGAGCGAACAACCGACTGGGCGCCGGTAAGTTCAACGGGCGCAACATGTTTGGCCTGGGGCGCCGTCTTGGCCGGCGCCACCTGGGCATTCGCGCGCTGGGCGGATTCGGGGGGCCGCGTGGTGGGAGCGCTCACGGTGTCCTCTTCGTCTCGGGGTTGGGATGGGATCGGTTGGGGAAGTGCTGGTCTGACATCAGGGCAAACAAAAAACCCCCGTCAGCGGGAGCCGCTGTACGAGGGTTGGCGCGTCGATGCTGTGTGCTATGCCCGAGTGAGGGCTAGCGCGGCATCAACGCGCCAACCAAGTACTACGAGAATCTCGGGGGTCTGCATAACAACCGACGGTAGCCCGCGTACTGGTCAAAGGTCAAATTGCCCCAGCCGAGCACGACGGGCGGCGGTGGCCGGAGAACGCGATGCGAAGATGGTGGGCGTGAGTTCCGCGCGTGCGAAGACCGATGTCGTCATCCGCATCTCCCCGATGGCCCATTTCGGGGTGGGCTTTTTCACCCTGGGTCTGCTGGCCCTGATCTTCGCCTGGCCCAGCTATACCGCGGTGCTGCTGGTCCTACCGATCCTGTTGTCGGCCGCGATCATTCGGTACCGCACGGTGGCCGAACGCGAGCACGTCACCGCCCGCACACTGCTGCACAGCCGCACGGTGGACTGGTCCCAGATCGACGGGCTGCGCTTCACCAAGAGTTCGTGGGCCCGAGCCCGGCTCACCGACGGCAGCGAACTGGTGCTGCCCGCGGTCACCTTCTCGACGTTGCCGTTGCTGACCGCGGCCAGCGGCGGCCGGGTGCCCAACCCCTACGAGTGACTACGCGATCGGATTGGCGCCGTTGAGCAGCACCCAGAACCCGACGCCGACCCCGACGCCCAGCAGCAGCGCCAGAAACGATCCGACGAACGGGCGACGAGCCCAGCCCCGGCCGGCGTCCAGCCCGTAGCGTCCCGGGCCGGTCAGGATCAGCGCCGCGGCCACCAGCACGAGGGTGACCTGATGTTCATGCCCGGACGGCACGACGAAGCTGACGAAACTGTGATCGGGGCTCGCGGCGATCGACGCCAGCAGGGCGTTGATCAGGTAGGCGAGCGCGGCAGCGGCGGCCAGCGGGGTGAACAACCCGAGCACCAACAACACGCCCGCACCGATCTGCGCGCCGGCCGCGACGTAGGTGATCAGACCGGCATGCTGGTAACCCAGCTCGGTCAACGATCCCTGGAATCCGCCCAGGCCGGAGCCGCCCCACCAGCCGAAAGCCTTCTGCAGGCCATGCACCACCAGCAGCGCACCCAGCCCGGCACGCAGCAGCAACAGGCCCAGGTCGGCCGTACCGCGCCGACGGGCCGCGCGGATGCGCTGATCGGCGTCGAGCGGTTCGATCTCGGTGGGAACCGCCGGTGCGACCGGCGCCGCCGCATAGGGGTTGGGCGCCGCATAGGGCAGCGGTTCCGGCTCGCCGAGTAGCTGATAGCTCGGCTGTTCGGGTTTGGCGGTCCCGCTGGTGTCGTACCGCGGGATCGCCGTCGTCTCGAAATCGCCCCCGTACGTCGACGAGGGAAGGTCGTCTTCTGGGTCGACCAGCCGCGCCGACGCCGGCCGTTGCCAATCGGTCACGTCATGAGGTTCAGCGGTCACGGTTGCCAGGGTAAGTGCAAGACACGCCCAGACTCGGGATTGGCACGGTACAAATGCCCACGTATCCACACCGATACACACTCGTGACACAGCACCACGCCGGGCCGGAGGTGGGCACCTTCATGGCGCGCCCGACGAAACCATCCGTAGTCTGGCCTGCATGAGAGAGGGCGGGCCGACGCTGGCGGCGCTTCGTAGCGCTGCGGTGCTGTGCGCGGTGATGGTGGTGGGCGCCGGTTGCGCCCGGTTCGACGACGCCCAGTCGCAGCCGTTCACCACCGAACCGCAGATGGAGGCGCCGCCCTCGTCGTCACCGCCGCCGCCCCCGCCGCTGCCCGGCACGCCCTTCCCCAAGGCATGCCCGGCCCCCGGCGTCATGCAGGGCTGCCTGGAGAGCACCAGCGGCTTGATCATGCTTCCGGACAGCCAGTCCGCCCTGGTCGCCGAGCGCACCACGGGCGCGGTGAAGAACGTCTCGACCAAGGCCGAGCCGACGGTGAAGGTGGTCATCCCGGTCGACCCGTCCGGGGACGGCGGCCTGCTGGACATCGCGCTGTCCCCCACCTATTCGCAGGACCGGCTGATGTACGCCTACATCAGCACTCCCACCGACAATCGGGTGATCCGCATCGCCGACGATGATGTGCCCAAGCCGTTGCTGACCGGCATCCCGAAAGGCGCGACCGGCAATGCCGGGTCGCTGATCTTCACCAGCCCGACCACGCTGGTGGTGCAGACCGGGGATGCGGGCAACCCTGCCCTGGCCAACGACCCGGCCTCGCTGGCGGGCAAGGTGCTGCGCATCGAGCAGCCGACCACCATCGACCAGGCCCCGCCGACCACCGCGCTATCGGGGATGGGCGCGGCGGGCTCGATGTGCATGGACCCGGCCGACGGTTCGCTCTACGTCACCGACCGGACCCCGACCGCCGACCGGCTGCAGAAGATCAGCAAGGACTCCAAGGTGTCCACCGTGTGGAGCTGGCCGGACAAGCCCGGGGTGGCCGGCTGTGCCGCACTCGACGGTGCCGTGCTGGTCAACCTGGTGAACACCAAACAGACGGTCGCGGTGCGGATGGCCCCGGACACCGGCGCGGTGACCGGTGAGCCCGAGGTGGTGCGCCAGGATCAGCACGGTCATGCCTGGGCGCTGGCGGTGTCCCCGGACGGCAATGTCTGGGGCGGCACCATCAACAAGACCTCCGGTGACGCCGAGAAGCTGGACGACGTGGTCTTCCCGCTGTTCCCGTCCGGTGGCGGCTTCCCGCGTAGTAACGCCGACAAGACCTAACTACACGCGGCGATCACCAGTTCGCGCACCCGCGCGGCGTCGGCCTGGCCCTTGGTGGCCTTCATCACCGCGCCGACGATGGCGCCGGCGGCCTGCACCTTGCCGCCGCGGATCTTCTCGGCGATATCGGGTTGGGCCTGCAGCGCTTCGTCGATGGCGGCCTGGATCAACGAATCATCGCGCACCACAACGAGTCCGCGGTCGTTCATCACCTGCTCGGGCTCGCCCTCGCCGGCCAGTACCCCCTCGACGACCTGGCGGGCCAGCTTGTTAGACAGCTTTCCGTCGTCGACCAGTTTGACCACGGCGGCCACCTGCCCCGGTGTGATGGGCAGCGCGTCCAATTCCACGCCGCTCTCGTTGGCCTTCTGCACCAGGAAGTTGCCCCACCACGCGCGCGCCGCCTCACTGGAGGCGCCCTTGGCCACCGTCGCAGCGACCAGGTCGACGGCGCCGTTGTTCACCAGGTCGCGCATCACCTCGTCGGAGACACCCCACTCCTGCTGAATCCGCTTGCGCGCCAGCCACGGTAGTTCGGGGATGGTGGTACGCAGCCGCTCCACCAGGTCGGCGCTGGGCGCCACCGGCTCCAGGTCGGGCTCCGGGAAGTACCGGTAATCCTGCGCGGTCTCCTTGCTGCGCCCGGCCGTGGTGTAGCCGGCCTCGTGGAAATGGCGGGTCTCCTGCGTGACGGTGCCGCCCGAGGTCAGCACCGCCGCTTGCCTGCGCATCTCATAACGCACCGCCACCTCGACGCTCTTGAGCGAGTTGACGTTCTTCGTCTCGGTGCGGATACCGAACTCGCTGGCGCCCTTGAGTTTCAGCGATACGTTCGAGTCGCAGCGCATCGACCCCTGATCCATCCGGACGTCGGAGACGGCAAGGCCGCGCAGCAGATCGCGCAGCGCGGTGACGTAGGCGCGGGCGATCTCGGGCGCCCGTTCACCGGTGCCTTCGATGGGCTTGGTGACGATCTCGATCAGCGGCACGCCGGCCCGGTTGAAATCGGCCAGTGAGGTGGTGGCCCCCGCAATCCGGCCGGTGTCGCTGCCCAGGTGGGTCAGCTTGCCGGTGTCTTCTTCCATGTGCGCGCGCTCGATCTCGACGCGGAAGGTGGTGCCGTCGTCCAGCGGGACGTCGAGGTAGCCGTTGACCGCAATCGGCTCGTCGTACTGGCTGATCTGGTAGTTCTTCGGCTGGTCCGGGTAGAAGTAGTTCTTCCTGGCAAACCGCCCCCACGGCGCGATGGAGCAGTTGAGCGCCAGCCCGATCCGGATCGCCGATTCGACGGCGGCCTCGTTGAGCACCGGCAGGGAGCCGGGCAGCCCCAGGCAGACCGGGCAGACCTGGGTGTTGGGCTCGGCGCCGAATTCGTTGGCGCATCCGCAGAACATTTTGGTGGCGGTCGACAGTTCGACGTGCACCTCCATACCCATGACGGGGTCGAAGGCGGCGATGACCTCGTCGTAGTCCAGGAGCTCGGCGGTATCGACAGACATGGCGTCGATCCTAGTGGGGGCCCGCCTGCCGAAAAACGCCCCGTCAGCCGAAGAACTCGGCGGCGTCGTCGTAGCGGGACTGCGGCACCAGCTTGAGCTGGCGCACCGCGTCGGCCAGCGGAACCGTGCCGATGTCCTGACCGCGCAACGACACCATCATCCCGAACTCGCCGGCGTGCGCGGCATCGGCGGCGTTCACCCCGAAGCGGGTGGCCAGCACCCGGTCATAGGCGGTCGGGGTGCCACCGCGCTGCACGTGGCCCAGCACCGTCACCCGGACGTCCTTCTTGATGCGCTTCTCCACCTCGAGGGCCAGCTGCTGGGCCACCCCGGTGAACTTCTCATGGCCGAACTCGTCCAACCCGCCCTGGCGCAGCGACATGGTGCCCTCCGCCGGTTTGGCCCCCTCGGCGACGACGCAGATGAAATGCGAAGAGCCGTGCTGAAAACGCTTCTTGACCAGGCGGCACACCTCCTCGACGTCGAACGGCTGCTCGGGGATCAACGTCATGTGCGCCCCGCTGGCGATGCCCGCGTTCAGCGCGATCCAGCCGGCGTGCCGACCCATCACCTCGACGAGCATGACCCGCTGATGCGATTCGGCGGTGCTGTGCAACCGGTCGATGGCCTCGGTGGCCACCTGCAGCGCGGTGTCGTGCCCGAAGGTCACGTCGGTGCAGTCGATGTCGTTGTCGATCGTCTTGGGCACCCCGACCACCGGGACGTTCTCCTCGGACAGCCAGTGCGCCGCGGTCAGCGTGCCCTCGCCGCCGATCGGGATGAGCACGTCGATCCCGTTGTCCTCCAACGTCTGCTTGATCTGGTCCAGGCCGGCGCGCAGGGCGTCGGGGTTGACCCGCGCGGTGCCCAGCATGGTGCCGCCCTTGGCCAGCAGCCGGTCATTGCGGTCGTCGTTGGCCAGCTGTATGCGGCGGTCCTCCAGCAGACCGCGCCACCCGTCGAGGAAGCCGACCACCGACGACCCGTAGCGCTGGTCACATGTCCGCACCACCGCCCTGATCACCGCATTCAGCCCGGGACAGTCACCACCACCAGTCAGCACGCCAATACGCATGATCTAGATCCTGCCAGTTCCGCCCCGTCGGGGCGCACCGGCGCGGACCGTGGCCACCACGGTTACAGTGCGGTCGGCAGCGCGCCGCGGGCGGCCTCGTACGCCGCCCCCACCCGGTACAGCCGGTCGTCGGCAAGGGCGGGCGCCATGATCTGCAGGCCCACCGGCAGGCCGTCGTCGGCCGACAGTCCCGACGGCACCGACATGCCGCAGTGCCCGGCCAGGTTCAGCGGCAGGGTGCACAGGTCGAACAGGTACATGGCCAGCGGATCGTCGACCTTCTCCCCCAGCCGGAACGCGGTGGACGGGGTGGCCGGGGTGGCCAGCACGTCGACGCTCTGGTAGGCCCGGTCCAGGTCACGTGCGATCAGCGTGCGCACCTTCTGCGCCTGGTTGTAATAGGCGTCGTAGTAGCCCGCCGACAGTGCGTAGGTGCCGATCATGATGCGGCGCTTGACCTCCGGCCCGAATCCGGCGGCCCGGGTCAGCGCCATCACCTCTTCGGCACTGCGCGTGCCGTCATCGCCCACCCTCAGCCCGTACCGCATGGCGTCGAAGCGGGCCAGGTTGCTCGATACCTCCGAGGGCAGGATCAGGTAGTAGGCCGCCAGCGCGTGGTCGAAGTTGGGGCAGTCCACCTCGACGACCTCGGCACCCAGCGCGGTCAACTGGTCGACCGCGGCGTTGAACGAGGCGAGCACGCCGGGCTGGTAGCCCTCCCCGCGCAGCTGCTTGACGACGCCGACGCGCACGCCGGTCAGGTCGCCGGCGGCACCGGCCTTGGCCGCGGCCACCACATCGGGCACCGGGGCGTCGAGCGAGGTGGAGTCACGTGGGTCGTGCCCGGCAATCACCTGGTGCAACAGCGCGGTGTCCAGCACGGTGCGCGCGCACGGGCCACCCTGGTCCAGCGACGACGCGCACGCGATCAGGCCGTAGCGGCTGACGGTGCCGTAGGTGGGTTTGACGCCGACCGTCGCGGTCAGCGCGGCCGGCTGCCGGATGGAGCCACCGGTGTCGGTGCCGATCGCCAGCGGAGCCTGGAACGCGGCGAGCGCCGCGGCGCTGCCGCCGCCGGAGCCGCCGGGCACCCGGTCGGTGTCCCACGGGTTGCGGGTGGGACCGTACGCCGAGTTCTCGGTGGACGACCCCATCGCGAACTCGTCCATGTTGGTCTTGCCGAGGATCGGGATGCCGGCGGCGCGCAGCTTCGCGGTGACCGTCGCGTCGTAGGGCGAGCGCCACCCTTCCAGGATCTTGGATCCCGCGGTGGTCGGCGCGTCGGTGGTGGTGAACACGTCCTTGAGGGCCAGCGGCACCCCGGCCAGCGGCGAGGGCAGTGCCTCCCCGGCGGCCACCCGGCGGTCGGTCTCGGCCGCCGCGGCCAGCGCCTGCTCGGCCCCGACGTGCAGGAACGCGTGGTAGCGCTCGTCGGTCGCGGCGATCTGGTCCAGATGCGCCTGGGTCACCTCGGTCGAGGAGACCTCTTTGGCGGCGATGCGGGCGCCGAGGGTGGCGGCGTCCTGCCTGATGAGTTCGGTGGTCATTCGGGCTCTCCCAGGATGCGGGGCACGGCGAAGCGACCGTCCTCGGCGCGCGGCGCGGCGGCCAGGGCCTGGTCTTGGTCCAAGCTGGGCACCACTTCGTCGGGGCGGGTGACGTTGACGCTCTTGAGCGGGTTGTCGGTGGCTTCGACGCCGGTGACGTCGACGGACTGGATCCGGCCGACATGCGCCAGGATGGCGTCGAGCTGGCCGGCGAAGCTGTCCAGCTCGCCGTCGGTCAGGGCTAGACGGGCCAGCCGCGCCAGGTGGGCTACCTCGTCCCGGGAGATCTGTGACACGACAACGCAGCCTAGTCGCTGCCGCCGCGCTCCAGATTCGCCGCTCCCCGGCCGCTGTGACAAGGTGTTGGCCGTGCCGTCATATCTGCTGCGGGTCCAGCTGGAGGACCGACCGGGCAGCCTCGGCTCGCTGGCCGTCGCGCTCGGCTCGGTGGGCGCCGACATCCTGTCCCTCGACGTCGTCGAGCGCGGCGCGGGCTACGCGATCGACGATCTGGTGGTCGACCTGCCCGTGGGCTCGATGCCCGACGCGCTGATCACCGCCGCCGAACACATCCAAGGCGTGTACGTCGACAGCATCCGGCCGCACACCGGGCTGCTGGAAGCGCATCGCGAACTCGAGTTGATCGACCACATCGCCGCCGCCGGCGACCGCGCCGACAAGCTGCGCGCACTGGCCGACGAAGCCCCGAAAGTGCTTCGGGTGGGCTGGTGTTCGGTGCTGCGCCACACCGAGGCCGGGTTGCAGACCGTCGTCGGCAGCCCCGGCGCGCCCGAGACCCTGGCCGAATCCGCGCCCTGGCTGCCGATCGAGCACGCGGCGGTGCTGGACGGCACCGCGGAGTGGGTACCGCAGGTGTGGCGCGATATCGACACCACGCTGGCGGCCGCGCCGCTGGGCGACCATCACACCGCGGTCCTACTCGGCCGCCCCGGCGGACCGGCCTTCCGACCGTCGGAGGTGGCCCGGCTGGGTTATCTCGCCGGCATCGTGGCCACCATCCTGCGCTGAGGCTCAGGCTCCGGCAGGCACCGGATAGCGGTCGTTGACGTCGGCGTTGCTGTCCTTGCGAGCGCAGTGGGCGCAACAGAAGATCGCCTCGGGCGTCTCGATGCCGTGCCCGAGGATGCGGCAGCCGCAGTGCGCGCACTCGGGCGCCACCTTGGCCGCCGCGCATTCGATGCTGTCGAAGGTGGCGCTGTTGTCGTCACCCCAGCTGACAGTGAAGGCCTTGTCGTAATCGTTGCCGCACGTGGCGCAGATCGCCATGCTTGGTCCCCTCTCGTCGTCGTCGAGGGGTAACCGGTGCACGGCAGCGGCAAACTAGCCTGCGTCGGGACCGTTCTCCAGCAGCGCGCGGAAACCGTCTTCGTCGAGGATCGGCACCCCCAGTTCGACGGCCTTGTCGTACTTGGAGCCCGGGGCGTCACCGGCCACCACGTACGCCGTCTTCTTGGACACCGAGCCGGCCGCCTTGCCGCCGCGGACCAGGATGGCCTCCTTGGCCTCGTCCCGCGAGAAACCGGTCAACGACCCGGTCACCACGATCGACAGCCCCTCCAGGGTCCGCTCGATACCGGCATCGCGTTCGTCGGCCATCCGCACGCCGGCGGCGCGCCACTTCTCCACGATGTCCAGGTGCCAGTCGACGGTGAACCATTCCTTGACCGCGGCGGCGATGGTGGGGCCGACACCTTCGACGGCGGCCAGCCGTTCCTCGGAGGCCGCCACGATGGCGTCCAGATCACCGAACTCACCGGCCAGGGCGCGCGCGGCGGTCGGCCCGACATGACGGATGGACAGCGCGACCAGCACCCGCCACAGCGGCTGGGATTTCGCCTTACCGAGGTTGGCCAGCAACCGCTTGCCGTTGGCGGACAGTTCACCGGCCTTGGTGGTGAACAGATCGGTGCGCAACAAGTCGTCGGCGGTGAGGGTGAACAGGTCGCCCTCGTCGGCGATCACCCCGGCCTGCAGCAGCGCCGTCGCCGCCTCGTAGCCCAGGCCCTCGATGTCGAAGGCGCCTCGGCCTGCGACGTGGAACACCCGCTCCCGCAGCTGCGCCGGGCAGCTGCGCGTGTTCGGGCAGCGGATGTCGGCGTCGCCTTCCTTGGCGGGTGCCAGCGGGGTGCCGCATTCGGGACACGTTGTGGGCATGACGAATTCGCGCTCGGTACCGTCACGCAGGTCGACCACCGGTGCCAGCACCTCGGGGATCACGTCACCGGCCTTGCGCAGCACCACGGTGTCACCGATCAGCACACCCTTACGTTTCACCTCCGAGGCGTTGTGCAGGGTGGCCAGCCCCACCGTCGACCCGGCGACCTTCACCGGCTCCATATAGGCGAACGGCGTGACCCGGCCGGTGCGCCCGACATTGACCCGGATGTCGAGCAGCTTGGTGGTCACCTCCTCGGGTGGGTACTTGTAGGCCACCGCCCAGCGCGGCGCCCGGGAGGTGGAGCCCAGCCGGCGTTGCAGCGCCACGTCGTCGACTTTGACGACCAGACCGTCGATTTCGTGTTCGACGTCGTGGCGGTGCTCACCCCAGTAGCCGATCCGCTCGGCCACCGCGGCGATGCCCTGCACGCGGGTGGTGTGGGTGGACACCGGCAGGCCCCACGAGCCCAGCGCGCGGTAGGCGTCGTGCAGTGACGGGAACGTCGCCCCCTCGACGTGACCGAGGCCGTGGCAGATCATCCGCAGCCGGCGTCGCGCGGTGACTGCCGGGTTCTTCTGCCGCAGCGACCCCGCCGCGCTGTTGCGCGGGTTGGCGAACGGTGCCTTCCCCTCGGCCACCAGGCCGGCGTTGAGGTCCTCGAAATCGGCGAGCCGGAAGAACACCTCGCCGCGCACCTCGAGGACGGCAGGCAGCGGGAATTCGTCGGAGGCGGTCAGGCGCTCGGGGATGTCGTCGATGGTGCGGGCGTTGAGGGTGACGTCCTCACCGGTGCGTCCGTCGCCGCGGGTGGCCGCGCGCACCAGCCTGCCGTCCCGGTAGACCAGCGCCAGCGCGACACCGTCGATCTTCAGTTCACACAGGTACTCGGTGTTCTCGCCGGTTTCGGCGCTGATCCGGGCGGCCCAGGCCGACAACTCGTCGCTGTCGAAGACGTTGTCCAAGGACAACATCCGCTCCAGATGGTCGGCCGAGGCGAAGTCGGTGGCAAAGCCCGCGCCGCCGACCAGCTGCGTCGGCGAGTCGGGGGTGCGCAGCTCCGGGTGCGCCTCCTCCAGCGCCTGCAGTTCACGCAGCAGCGCGTCGAACTCGGCATCGGAGATGACGGGCGCGTCCTTGACGTAGTAGCGGAACTGGTGACCGCGCACTTCCTCGGCCAGTTCCTGCCAGCGGCCGCGCACCTCAGAGTCCGATGAGCTCACCCGTGTGAGGCTAGTCGAGGCCGCCGACAGCTCTCGCGGCGCTGGATAGACTGCGTTCCGTGCCGCATCCGGTGATGTTCGGCGACGACGACTTCGGGTTGGCCGAGGTCCGCGCCATCGCGTTGGGGTTCCCGGAGGCCTTCGAGAAGGTGTCCTGGGGCCGGCCGGTGTTCTGCGCGCCGAAGATGTTCGCCATGTTCGGCGGCAACGTGAAGACCGAGCGCGGGATGCTCCCCTACCCGTCGGCACTGCTGGTCAAGGTCGACGAGTCCGACCGTCGAGCATTGGAACAGGATCGCCGATTCTTCTTCCCGGCCTATATGGGCCCGTTCGGCTGGCTCGGGTTGGACCTGACCGCGGGCACGGTGGACTGGAGCGAGGTGCGCGAACTGGTCGACGCGTCGTTCCGGCTGGTCGCCAGCAAGAAGCTGATTCGAGCGCTCGACGAAAGGTCTTGATTCACACCGGCTTTGCGGCACCCACCGTCAAGAACGTCCGCAACCGGTCGAGCACCAATTCGGGGCACTGCTCGATGATCCAGTGCCCGGCACCGGGCACCAGTTCGAGGTCGAAATCCGCGCAGTGTTCGGGCAGCACCCGCAGCAGTTCGGGAGTCAGCACCGAATCGTCGGTGCCGTGCAGCCAGCGCACCGGGACCGTGACGTGGTGCTGGTCGTACTCGCCGCGCATCCAGCGTGCCGCCTCTCGGGCCTGGAAGGTGCGATACCACTTGGAGCCGGCGACGGCATAAGCCGGCCGCGCCATGCACGCCCGGTAGAAGTCCATGTCCTCGTCGGGGGTGACGTAATCACCGCCGACCCAGGAGCCCAGTAGCCGGAAGAAGCGCATCTTCGGGTCGGCGATCACCTTGGGGCCGATGACGGGCAACAGCATCGGGATCTGGTACCACATCCGCCAGATGTTGGCGAAGGCGGTGAGATCGCGTTTGAGCCACGGCACGGCGGTGTTGATGCCCATGAACGACGCCACCTTTTCGGGGTGGCGCAGCATGAAGATGGTCGCGACCGGACCACCCCAGTCATGGGCGACGAGGCGCACCGGACCGACGCCGAGGGCGTCCACCACACCGGCCAGGTCATCGGCGAGGTCGTTCTTGAAGTAGCGGTCGCCCGGTGGGGTGGAGCTCCACCCGGCGCCGCGCAGGTCCGGGCACAGCACCCGGTAGCCGTCGGCGGCCAGCGGTTCGATGTGGCGGCGCCACTCCCACCAGTTCTGCGGGAAACCGTGCACCAGCATCACCGGCGGTCCGTCGGCGGGGCCGGCGTCGGCGACGTGGATCGTCACACCGGACCCGAGGTCGAGATAGCGGTGCTGCACGCCGGGGAGATCGGGTGGGTTGTCCATGCAGCCAACCTACGTCATGACCTTGGGTATCCGGTACCACCGGTAACGATTCTATGGGTCAGCGCACGACCAACCCGGCGGCCAGCTTGGCGGCACGCGCCTGGCGGTACCCCAAGGCCGCGCCGGCCAGTGGGGTGAGCAGCAGCCCGGCCAGCCCGAACCAGGACGTCCACGGCTGCCCGGGCCGGTTGCTGTCCCAGGCGTGTCGCGCGGACAGATCCAGCGGGGCCGCGGGGCGCGGCGCCGGTTGCGGGATACCCAGGGGGGCCGGCTGGGGCACCACGGCCACCGGCGGCGGGAGCGGAGCTTCAGGTTGTGTCTGTTGCCATTGCGGCACGGAGTCCATCCCCGGCCCGGGTGCGGGGTGGCGGCCGTTGCCGAACGTCACCTTCGGAGCGACGAAGACCGGCACGATGCGAGGTGAGCGTGACCCGGAGGAACTGGATACCGGCGACTTCGGGGCCGCCTGCGGGGCCCGGCTCGCCGAGGTGGTGTCGGTGCGGACGGTGCCGCCATTGCCGACGCGGCCGGCTCGATCACCGCGATGGCCATCGCGGCCCTGTCCGGCATGCCCGCCCGAACCCCCCGGCTGGGCATCGGCGAGGGCCGTGGACATGCCGCCTGCCAGCAGGAACATCGAGAGCGCAACGTCACCCGCCGCCATCGTCCGCTTCGCTCGATCCACAGGGCTCCCCCGCCGTCCGGACCTCACCATACTGCGAACCGATGTTTGCGGGCTAGACCGCGTCCGGATCCTGATGCAGGCCGTCGGCGGCTCGTTGCAGCAGGCTCAGTGCGGTCCGCGCCCAGTCCGCGGTGGCACCGGCCAGCCCGCACGCCGGGCTGATACCGATCCGGTCACGCAGCACTGCACGGGCAAAACCCAGCCGGTCGGTGATCGCCGCCGCCGCGCCGGCCACCTGCTCAGGGGCGGGACTCCGGGACGGCGCGGTCCCTGCAACCACCCCGAGCACGACGGTGCGCCCGGACTCCACGAATTCCCCGATGCCGTCCAGGTCGGCGGCGTCCAGGGTCGCGGGATCCACGGCGATGGCCTGAATGTCACTGCCCTGCAACAGCTTCCACGGCACATCGGGGGCGCAGCAGTGCACCAGCACCGCACCGCCGACATGCTGGGCGCACCCGTCGAGCAACGAGCCGGCCACCGGGGCATCGACCGGATGCACCGCCGACATGCTGGTCACCCCGGTCAGCCGGCCGGCCAGCGCCGCGGGCAGCGAGGGCTCGTCGAACTGCACCACCACGTCGGCACCGATGCGGCGGGCCACCTCGGCCCGGTGCGCGGCGACGCCCTCGGCCAGCGAGGCCGCCAGGTCACGCAGGGCGCCCGCGTCGGTGATCGCGCGGTGCCCGTTGGACAACTCCAGCTGGGCGGCCAGCGTGATCGGGCCGGGCACCTGGACCTTGACGGTGCGGCCCTGGCTGCCGCGCAGGCCGGCCTTCTCCCAGGCCTCCTCCAGCGCGTCGAGATCCTCGTCGAGCAGACTGACCGCTCGGCGCAGTACGGCGCTGCGACCGGGACTGATGCGGTAACCGCGGGGCACGGTGTCGATGCCGATGTCCACCAGCAGCGCACCGGCGCGGCCGATCAGATCCGCGCCGATCCCACGGGCAGGCAGCTCGGCCAGATGCGGCAGCGCGTGCAGTTCACCGACGATCACCTCGGCGGCCTGGCGCGCCGAGGTGCCCGGCCAGGATCCGATACCGGTCGCGGTGGCGAAAACACTCACGCGGGCAACACTATTCGATTGCCATTCAGCGCACGATGGTGGCGCTGCCGAGCACCTCGTCACCGGCCGGGTCCGGCCGGTAGAGCACCATCGTCTGACCGGGTGCCACGCCCCGCAGCGGGGTGCGCAGCGCGGCGTGCAGTTGCCCGTCGCGCAGCTCGACGACGGCATCCACCACACCGCCGTGGGCCCGGACCTGCACCACGCACTCCACCGGACCGGTGGGGGCGCTGCCGGAGGTGAACACGGGCTTCTCCCCACGCAGCGTCGTGATGTCCAGTTCGGCGGCAGGCCCGACGCGTACCGTGCCTGTGTCCGCGTCGATCCCGGTGACGTAGCGGGGCGCCCCGTCGGGGCCGGGCCCGGCGATGCCGAGGCCCTTGCGCTGGCCGATGGTGAAACCGTGCACGCCGTCATGCTCGGCGAGCACGGTGCCACCGGTGTCGACGACGGCGCCGGGCCGGATTCCGATCCGAGCACCCAGGAAGGCGCGGGTATCGCCGGACGGGATGAAGCAGATGTCGTGGCTGTCGGGCTTGTCGGCCGTGGCGAGTCCGCGCTGGGCGGCCTCCTCGCGGATCTGCGGCTTGGGAGTGTCGCCGATCGGGAACAGCGCGTGCCGCAGCTGTTGGGCGGTCAGCACGCCCAGCACATACGACTGGTCCTTGTCCGCATCCACGGCGCGGCGCAGCCGGCCGCCGTCCAGCCGGGCGTAATGGCCGGTGGCCACCGCGTCGAAGCCCAGGGCCAGCGCGCGCGCCGACAGCGCGGAGAACTTGATCTTCTCGTTGCAGCGCACGCACGGGTTCGGGGTCTCGCCGCGAGCGTAGGACTCGACGAAATCGTCGATCACGTCTTCTTTGAAGCGGTCGGCAAAATCCCAGACGTAAAACGGGATATCCAGGATGTCGGCGACCCGGCGCGCATCGCCGGCATCTTCCTTCGAGCAGCAGCCGCGCGATCCGGTGCGCAGCGTGCCGGGTGCGCTGGACAGCGCCAGATGGACACCGACGACATCGTGGCCGGCGTCCACCATCCTGGCGGCCGCAACCGAGGAGTCGACGCCGCCGCTCATCGCGACCAAGACCCGCATCACAGCACCCCCGCGCTGGCCAGAGCCGCCGCCCTGGCCCGCTGCACCGCAGCGGGCAGCGCCGCCAGCGCGGCATCAACGTCGGCGTCGGTGCTGGTGTGCCCCAGCGACAGCCGCAGCGAACCGCGCGCGATCACCGGATCGGCACCCATCGCGACCAGCACATGCGATGGCCGCGCCACACCGGCGGTGCAGGCCGAACCCGTGGAACACTCGATTCCCTTGGCATCCAACAACATCAACAACGAATCGCCTTCACAGCCGCGAAAGGTGAAGTGGGCGTTACCCGGCAGCCGCCCATCGCCGAGCGCGCCGTTGACGTCCACGTCCTCGATGGTCTCCCGCACCCCGCCGATCAGGCGGTCACGCAATGCGCGCAACCGCGCAGCGGTGGCCTCCTGCCCTTCGACCGCCACCCGGGCGGCCGCGGCCATGGCCACGACACCGGCGACATCCGGGGTACCCGAACGGACATCGCGTTCCTGACCGCCGCCGTGCAGCAACGGCACACAGGCGGTGTCGCGGCGCAGCAACAGTGCGCCGACGCCCATCGGGCCGCCGAACTTGTGCGCGGCCACCGACATGGCGGCCAGCCCGCTCGCCGCAAAACCGACCGGGATATGCCCCACCGCCTGGATCGCGTCACTGTGCATCGGGATATCGAATTCGGCTGCGATGGAGGCCAATTCAGCGATAGGCAGGATGGTCCCCACCTCGTTGTTGGCCCACATCACCGAGATCAGCGCGATATCGTCATGCTCGGCGACGACAGCGCGCAAGGCCTCGGGTGAGACCGAGCCGTCCGCCGCGACGGGCAGCCAGGTGACTTCGGCGTCCTCGTGCTGCTGCAACCATTCGACGGCGTCCAGCACCGCGTGGTGTTCGATCGGTGTGGTGACGATGCGGCGCAGCTGCGGCGACGCATCCCGGCGGGCCCGGTAGATGCCCTTGATCGCAAGGTTGTCACTCTCGGTTCCGCCGGCGGTGAAGATGATCTCGGACGGGCGGGCGTCCAGCAGACCGGCCAGCGCCTCACGCGCCTCCTCCATCCGCCGCCGTGCCGCACGCCCCGACGTGTGCAGTGAGGATGCGTTACCGACCGTCCCCAGCACGGCCGCCATCGCCTCGATAGCAGCCGGGTGCATCGGCGTGGTGGCGGCATGGTCCAGATAGACGGCGGTCATAACCTTTCCAGAATAGCCGCCGCCCGCCCATCGATCGGACCCGCAGGTCAGGCCGCGGTCATCGTCCCCGTCGCTGTGCTCGCATGCCCGTGTCCGCGCCGGACCGTCGCACCGCGCACGGCGGCCTCGCACCGGGCCTTCAGATCCCGGCGGGAGGTGCCGGGCAACTGCAACGACTGCACCTGCACATGCACGATGGTGCGCCGTGCGGTGACCAGGCGCCGGATCGAGGCCAGCAGGGTGTCCTCACCGATATAGGCAGGCACCGTGGACGGGCGGCCGTCGCGGTGGTGATAGGCCAGCCGCAGCGGCTGCACGGGGCGTCCCGCGTCGATTGCGGCCTGGAACATGGCCGGCCGGAACGGGCCGTAACCCAGCCCGCACCAGGTGGTGCCCTCGGGGAAGGCCACCACGGTGTGACCGGCGCGCAGCCGGGCGGCCACCGCGTTGACCACGCCGGGCAGCCGGCGCAGATTGCCCCGGTCGATCGGGATGACCTTCATCAGGCGTGCGACCACGCCGAGAGCCGGCCAGTCGATCAGGTCGGCGCGTGCCACGAACGAGCCCGGCATGACCGCACCGATGGCGAAGACGTCCAGCCAGGACACGTGCCCGCTGACCACCAGCACCCCGCGCAGGTTTCGAATCGGTCCGCCGGACACCGTGATTCGCACGCCGATGCACCGCAGCATCAGTCGGCAGTAGCCGCGTTGCAGATGCGAGCGGCCGGGCAGCGGCACCGCCAGCAGCGGAACGGCGGTGATCAGCAGCACCGCCCCGATGACGCGCAGCGTGGTGCGGGTCCAGATCGCCGGGCGGGAACCCAGCGGCGCGGCGCCGGCGTGCATGCAGCTGGCATCGCAGGAGGCCTGCGGCAACCAGGAATGCTGGGTGCTCATGCGCCGGCCGCCATCTCGCCGGCCTGGGAGACCGATCGCAGCCGTTTCAGGTAGCGCACGTCGGCCTTGCGTTTGTCCAGCAGGGCCGGGAAATCGCCGACACCGAAGTCCGGGTCGTGGGCGGGTTCACCGCATACCTCGGCGCCCAGGCGCAGATAACCGCGCATCAGCGCGGGGACGCTGACCCGCGCCGGTGGATCGATCTCGTCGAGGGTGCGGCCGTCGATCACCACCGGCCGATACGGCCGCACGGTGTACTCGGCCGGTGCGCCGTGCCTGCGGAGCACGAAATCGCGCACGCCGCGCAACCCGCTGCCGGGTTCCTCCCCGTCCGGGTGCGTCGGCACCGACACGCAGCCGGTGACGTAGTCGTAGCCGCAGCGGTCCAGGTAGGCCAGGATCCCGGCCCACATGAGCAGCACCACCGCGCCGTTGCGGTGGTCGGCGCGCACCACCGCACGGCCCATCTCGACCAGCGACGGGCGCAGCGTGTCGAGCGCCCGGACGTCGAATTCTGTTGCGGTGTACAGGCTTCCCGCCGCGATGGCGCCCGGCGGCGGCAACATGCGATAGCAGCCCACCAGTTCGCCGGTGATGTCCTCGCGCACCAGCAGGTGATCACAGAACTGGTCGAAGCGGTCGGCGTCCAGGCCGGACTCGAAGCCCGGGCTGGTGCAGGTCAGGGTGAATCCGGGTTCGGAGGTGAACACGTGGTGGCGCAGACGCTGCGCGGCTTCGATGTCGCCGGCGTCGGTGGACAGCAGCAGGGTGTAGCGCGGGCCGGCGACCGCGGGTGCCGCGTGGTCGGTGTCATCAGCCGGTATGAGTACGGATGCGGTGCTCATACCCAGCACGGTCGCCCACCCGGGTCTCCGGATGGCATCGAGCGCGTGACGTGTCCGTGCACGCTCAGTGACGAAATGTGGCCGGCTACTCGACGAACACCACGTTGTCGGCCACCGGGTTGCGCGGCGTGCTCAGGTTGTTCGCCGGGAACGCCGGGTCCGGGTAGCCGATCGCCAACCCGCACAGCACCGTGAGCTCCTCCGGGATGCCCAAGTGGGCCCGCAGAATCTCCGGATACGCCGCGATGGACACCTGCACACAGCTGCCCAGGCCACGCTCGGCAAGCGCGAGCAGCAGCGTCTGCAGGAACATGCCGACCCCGAGGGCGTCGACCACGCCGAGATCGCGGTGCATGCACACCACCGCACCGACCGGAGCGCGGAAGAACTCCCAGTTACGCAGCTGGGCCAGTCGCCTGCCGTTCTTGTCGTGGCGGGCGATGCCCATCGAGCCGTAGACCAGGCCGCCGAGCTCCTGCCGCAGCGGCAGATACCTCTCCGGGATCCCGGTGGTCACCGGCAGTTCGACGGAGGCCTGCGCCAGCAGCGCCTCCACCAAGCGGTCCCGCCGCGGCCCCGACGCGAGAAACACCCGCCACGGCTGGACGTTCGAATTCGACGGGGCACGCATGGCGAGAGCGAGCGCTTCGTCGAGTAGTTCGCGGGCAACGGGCTTGTCCCGCAGGAACAGCCGGGTGGAGTGGCGCGCATGGACGAGCTCCTCGAAGTCGGTCATGGCCGTGGCACGTGTCGGTCGCGGCGCTCGTCATCGAACATCGGCGTGCTCCTGCCGCGAACCCCCGATGACCAGGCTGGCGCGCTGCAACGGGACGCCGAAGTAGGTGGCGTCGGCGTCGACGACGACGGCCTTGCCGCTCCCCTGAGCGGCCAGCACACGGCGAGCCATCTCGGCGAAGGTGATCTGCTCTGGCCCACCGATCTCGACCAGGCCGTCGCGCGGTGCCGCGGTGGCGGCGTGGGCTACGGCGGCCGCGACGTCGTCGGATGCGACGGGCTGGATGAGCGCGTCCGGTGCGCGGACCACGTCACCGGCGTCGAGCCAGGCGACGATGCTTTCGGTGAGCTCCTGGAACTGGGTGGCCCGCACGATCGTGTACGGCAGGCCGGATGCGGTGATGGTGTGCTCCTGGGTCACCTTGGCCCGCATATATCCGCTTTCCGGCAGCGTGTCCGCGCCGACGATGGACAGCACCACGTAGTGGCGGACGCCGGCCGCCTTGGCCGCGGCAACCAGGTTGGCCGAGGAGCGGGTGAAGAAGTCAATCGCCGGGCCGTCCTCGGGGGACGGTGAATTGACGACGTCGACCAGCACGTCGGCACCCGCCAGTGCTCCGGTGAGCCCATCGCCGGTCAGCACGTCGACACCCGATGCGCGGGACGCGGCGACGACATCGTGTCCGTCGCTCGTGAGCAGGTCGACCACCTTCGAACCGATCAGGCCGGTGGCCCCGATAACTGAGATCTTCATACGTCCAGACTGCCGCGTGGCGCAGCGCAGCGAGCCCTTGAAAACCCGTAGTCCCGCGCACGAAAAAGCCCCCGGACGTGCGTCCGGGGGCCCTTCGTGAAGCGATCAGCCCTTGCG
The DNA here is from genome assembly GCF_026240945.1 of Mycolicibacterium sp. J2. Classification (GTDB taxonomy): domain Bacteria; phylum Actinomycetota; class Actinomycetes; order Mycobacteriales; family Mycobacteriaceae; genus Mycobacterium. Next base: position 198,484 of record NZ_JAPFPY010000008.1, on the reverse strand, counting down.
GGCCTTGACGGCGTCGGTGAGCTGCGGGGTCACCTTGAACAGGTCACCCACGATGCCCAGGTCGGCGATCTCGAAGATCGGCGCCTCTTCGTCCTTGTTGACCGCGATGATGGTCTTGGACGTCTGCATACCGGCCCGGTGCTGGATGGCGCCGGAGATGCCCAGGGCGATGTAGAGCTGCGGCGACACGGTCTTACCGGTCTGACCGACCTGGAACTGACCCGGGTAGTAGCCCGAGTCCACCGCGGCGCGGGAGGCACCGACGGCGCCACCGAGCGCGTCGGCCAGATCCTCGACCACCGAGAAGCTGTCCGCGCTGCCCACACCGCGGCCACCGGCGACCACGACGCTGGCCTCGGTGAGCTCCGGACGGTCACCGGCGACGACCGGCTCGCGGGAGGTGATCTTGGTCGCATTCTCGGCCTGGGCCGGGACCTCGACGTTGACGACCTCGCCGGCACCGTCGGCCGGGGCGGCCTCGACGGCACCCGGGCGGATGGTGATGACCGGCAGCTCACCGGTGGGCTGCGCCTCGACGGTGTAGGCGCCACCGAAGATGCTGTGGACGCCGATGGCGCCCTCCTTGAGCTCGACGATGTCGACGAGCAGGCCGGAGCCCAGGCGCGCGGCCAGCCGGCCGGCGACCTCTTTGCCCTCGGCGTTGGCGGCGATGACCACACCGGCCGGAGCGGCCGACTCGGCCAGCGCGGCGAGCACATCGACCTTCGGGGTGACCAGGAAGTTGTCCACGTCAGCCGACTCGGCGACGTAGATCTTGGCGGCGCCGGCGGCCTTCAGACCGTCGGTCAGGCCGGCGGCGGTGCCGGGGCCGGCCACCACGACGGCGGACGGCTCGCCCAGCGCCCGGGCGGCGGTGATGAGCTCGGTGGTGACCTTCTTCAGCGCACCATCGGCGTGCTCGACGAGCACAAGTACTTCAGCCATGAGTATGTCCTTAAGTGTGTGTCTGAGGGATCGGGCGACTAGATCAGCTTCTGGGCGACCAGGTACTCGGCGACCTTGGTGCCGCCTTCACCTTCGTCGGTGATCTTCTCGCCGGCGGTCTTCGGCGGCTTCGGGGTGGACGACAGCACCTTGGTGCCGGCGTTGGCCACGCCCACCTCGTCGGCCTCGACACCGATCTCGGCCAGGGTCAGGACGGTGACTTCCTTCTTCTTGGCGGCCATGATGCCCTTGAAGGACGGGAAGCGCGGCTCGTTGATCTTCTCGTTGACGCTGACCACGGCGGGCAGGCTGGCCTCCAGGCCGAACACGCCCTCGTCGGTCTCCCGCTCGGCGGTGACCTTGCCGCCCTCGACGTTCAGCTTGCGCACGTGGGTCAGCTGCGGCAGGCCCAGGTACTCGGCGATGACCGCCGGAACCGCGCCGCCGACACCGTCGGTGGCCTCGTTACCGGCGATGACCAGCTCGGTGCCCTCGATGGTGCCCAGCGCGCGGGCCAGGGCCCAGCCGGTCTGGATGACATCGGAACCGTGCAGGCCGTCGTCCTTGAGGTGGACCGCCTTGTCGGCACCCATGGACAGGGCCTTGCGGATGGCTTCGGTGGCGCGCTCGGGACCAGCGGTCAGCACGGTCACGGTGCTGTCGCCGCCCTCGCGCTCCTTGATCAGCAGCGCTTCCTCGACGGCGCGCTCGTTGATCTCGTCGAGAACGGCGTCGGCCGCTTCCCGGTCGAGAGTGAAGTCGCCGTCGGTGAGCTTGCGCTCCGACCAGGTGTCAGGGACCTGCTTGATCAGGACCACGATGTTCGTCATGACTGTGGTTCGTCCTCCTCGATGAGGCCGTCAGCCGGCCTGGGCATATCACGAATTACGCAACGGCCACCAGGTTACCCGTCGGTAACTTTTGCGGCACGCAAGGACACCATAACTGCTCAATCGGCTTATCAAGACCTCACGGTCGCCGGGCACCGTTCGCGAACACCTCATCACGGGTTAGCCTGCCTTCCAATGAGCACATTCGGTTCGGTCGACAACCCGGGCGCGCAGCCTTCGCTGCCGCTGACCGGTGAACGCACCATTCCCGGCCTCGCCGAGGAGAACTACTGGTTCCGCCGGCACGAGGTGGTCTACCAGCGACTGGTCGAGCGCTGCGTCGGCCGCGACGTTCTGGAGGCCGGGCCGGGCGAGGGTTACGGCGCCGACTTGATCGCCGGTGTGGCCCGCCGCGTCATCGGCGTGGATTACGACGAATCCGCGGTGGCCCATATCCGGGCGCGCTACCCGCGCGTGCAGATGCACCTGGGGAACTTGGCCAACCTCCCGATTGCCGACGCGTCGGTGGACGTCGTGGTGAACTTCCAGGTCATCGAGCACCTGTGGGACCAGGCGCAGTTCGTCGGCGAGTGTTTCCGGGTGCTCCGGCCGGGCGGTGTGTTGATGATGTCGACCCCGAACCGGATCACCTTCTCCCCCGGCCGGGACACCCCGCTCAACCCGTTCCACACCCGCGAACTGAACGCCGCCGAGCTGACCGAACTGTTGACCCAGGGTGGCTTCGCGATGGAGGCGATGCTCGGCGTCTATCACGGTGCCGGCCTGGCCGCGATGGACGCCCGGCACGGCGGTTCCATCATCGACGCCCAGATCGCCCGCGCGGTCGCCGATGCGCCGTGGTCACAGGAGCTGCTGGCTGATGTGGCCGCGGTCGGCACCGACGACTTCGACCTGACCGATGCCCGAAACATCGACGACAGCCTGGACCTGGTGGCGATCGCGATCCGGCCATGAGCGAGCCGGTACCTGGCCTGTTCACCCTGGTCCTGCACACCCACCTGCCGTGGCTGGCCCACCACGGCCGCTGGCCGGTCGGTGAGGAATGGCTCTACCAGTCCTGGGCGGCGTCCTATCTGCCGCTGGTTCGGGTGCTGCGGACACTGGCGGCCGAGGGTCGCGGGCACCTGGTCACCCTGGGCATGACGCCGGTGGTGACCGCTCAGCTCGACGACCCGTACTGCCTGGACGGCATGCGGCACTGGCTGTCCAACTGGCAGCTGCGCGCGCTGGAAGCCACCACGGTCCGCTCCGGAACCGCGTTCGCGGCGCCGGAAGCCATGCGCGCGTTCGGGATTCACGAGTTCGACGCTGCCGAGCGGGCACTCGACGAGTTCGGCTCGCTGTGGTGCCACGGCGCCAGCCCGCTGCTGCGCGGGCTCATCGACGGTGGCACCATCGAACTGCTCGGCGGGCCGTTGGCCCATCCGTTCCAGCCGCTGCTGCACCCGCGGTTGCGGGAATTCGCGCTGCGCGAGGGCCTCGCCGACGCCGCGCACCGGTTCGCCCACACCCCGACGGGCATCTGGGCACCGGAGTGTGCGTACGCGCCGGGCATGGAATCCGGTTATGCCGCAGCTGGTGTCAGTCATTTCATGGTCGACGGGCCCTCGTTGCACGGCGACACCGCAGTCGGCCGCCCGGTCGGCGAATCGAACGTCATCGCCTTCGGCCGCGATCTGCAGGTCAGTTATCGGGTGTGGTCGCCGAAGTCCGGCTATCCCGGCCACGCCGCCTACCGCGACTTCCACACCCACGACCACGTGACAGGGCTCAAACCGGCCCGGGTCACCGGCCGGAACGTGCCCTCGGCGGAGAAGGCCCCGTACGACCCGCAGCGCGCCGACCGCGCGGTGGACGCCCATGTGGCCGATTTCGTCGAGGTGGTGCGCCGCCGCCTGCTCGAGGAGGGCGAGCGTACCGGGCGGCCGGCGCATGTGGTGGCGGCGTTCGACACCGAGCTGTTCGGCCACTGGTGGCATGAGGGCCCGCTGTGGTTGGAGCGGCTGCTGCGGGCGCTGCCCGCCGCCGGTATCCGGGTGGGCACGCTCTCGGATGCCATCGAGGCCGGCTTCGTCGGCAGTGCCGTCGAATTGCCGCCCAGCTCTTGGGGTTCCGGTAAGGACTGGCAGGTGTGGAACGGCGAGAAGGTGGCCGATATCGTGCAGCTCAATGCCGAGGTGGTGGACACCGCGCTGACGGCGGTGGACAAGGCACTGGATGCCACCGATGCGCCGCACGCCCGCGACCGGGTGGCCGACCAGATCCTGCGTGAGACCCTGCTGACCGTTTCCAGCGACTGGCCCTTCATGGTGAGTAAGGACTCGGCGGCCGAGTACGCCCGCTACCGCGCGCACCTGCATGCCCATGCGACGCGCGAGATCGCGGCCGCGCTGGCCGCCGGGCGCCGCGATCACGCGCAACGCCTGGCGCAGGACTGGAACCGTGCCGACGGGTTGTTCGGCGCGCTGGACGCGAGGCGGCTGCCGCGATGACCCCGTTGGCCGAAGGTGCGCCCGCATGAAGATCCTGATGGTGTCGTGGGAATACCCGCCGGTGGTGGTCGGCGGCCTGGGCCGGCATGTGCATCACCTGGCCACCGCGTTGGCCGAGGCCGGCCATGAGGTCGTGGTGCTGTCCCGACAGCCCACGGGTACCGACCCGAGCACCCATCCGTCCACCGACGAGGTGAGCGAAGGCGTGCGTGTCGTCGCCGCCGCCGAGGATCCACACGAGTTCGATTTCGGTACCGACATGATGGCCTGGGTGCTGGCCATGGGGCATGCCATGACCCGCGCCGGGCTGGGCATCCGCACCCGCGGCGGGCGGGCCTGGCGCCCGGATATCGTGCACGCGCACGACTGGCTGGTGGCTCATCCCGCCATCGCACTGGCCGAATTCTTCGACGCCCCTTTGGTTTCCACCATCCACGCGACCGAGGCGGGCCGACATTCCGGTTGGGTGTCGGGCTCGATCAGCCGCCAGGTCCACGCGGTGGAGTCCTGGCTGGTGCGCGAATCCGACTTCCTGATCACCTGTTCGGCATCCATGGCTGAGGAGATCACCGAACTGTTCGGGCCCGGCCTGGCCGAGACCCGGGTGATCCGCAATGGCATCGACGCGGCGGCATGGCCGTTCGCCAAGCGCGTCGCGCACGGCGGGCCGCCCCGGCTGCTGTATCTGGGTCGGTTGGAGTACGAGAAGGGCATCCAGGACGCCATCGCCGCGCTGCCCCGCATCCGGCGCACCCATCCCGGCACCACGCTGACCATCGCCGGCGACGGCACGCAGCGGGACTGGCTGGCCGAGCAGGCCCGCAAACACAAGGTGGTCAAGGCCATCGAGTTCGTCGGGCGTCTCGACCATGCCGGGCTGGTACAGATGCTGCACACCGTCGACGCCGCCGTGCTGCCCAGCCACTACGAGCCGTTCGGCATCGTCGCGCTCGAGGCTGCGGCCACCGGCACTCCCCTGGTCACCTCGACCGCCGGCGGCCTTGGCGAGGCCGTCATCAACGGCGAGACGGGCGTGTCCTTCCCGCCGCACGACGTCGCGAAGCTGGCCGCCGCCGTGCGTACCGTGCTGGACGATCCGGCCGCCGCGCAACGCCGGGCCATCGCCGCCCGTGAGCGCCTGAACCACGATTTCGACTGGCACACCGTCGCGGCCGAGACCGCCCAGGTGTACCTGGCCGCCAAACGCGGTGAGCGCAACCCGCTGCCGCGCCGGCCGATCGTCGAGCACGCACTCCCCGACCGCTGAGGTCAAAACGGGGGGACTCCTTGCTCATTGGCTTGCTCTCGACGTAACCGCTCCTTCCGTTCGTCGATGTGCGCTTGATTGGCTGCCCGTTCGGCTTTGATCCGCTGGGCCCGCTCTTTGGCGCGCGTCCGTCGACGGGTTGGCATCTTCAATTCGCGCCCGGCAGCAGGATCTGCGCGGCCGAGCGTCGGTGTTCCCGTAGGGGTTCCCAGCGCCGGGAACCAGTGCGCGCCGTCTGGCGTGGTGATGTACGTGTTGCCGCTCGGCGTCGCCCAGACAACCGCACCGTCCGGTAATTGAAAGTCACTCCAGCCGGAGTGGAAGGTCTTGAGCAGATGGTGAAATCGACAGAGCAGCTTGAGATTCGACGGGTGTGTCGGCCCCGCCGGCCATGGGACCGTGTGGTCGATATCGCAATCGACCGCGGCAACATTGCAACCGGGGAATCGGCATGTCAGGTCGCGGCAGCGAACGAAATCGGCGAGTGCGGTACTAGGCCGATACCCGGGTTCGGCCTGCGCCGGTGGGATTTTCACCCGCTTCACCGTGGCTCCACCGACAACGAGCTGGGCGATCTGTTCGCCGGGGATCAGCCCATGGTCGGACAGCAACGCCAGTGCACGCGGATCACCGGTGAGCCCGGCGCGATCGGCGATCACGTGGATCACGAACTTGCCGTTGACAGGCGCCGCGGTGACCTCGATGGCGGGGCAATTGTCCTGACCGCACTGACAGGCCAACGGGCGGCCCATCGCCAGCGCTCCGATGGCGTCGGCGCGACGCTGCGCCTTGGTTCGCGGATCTCCTCGGCACACCCCGTCGGCGAGCACGTTCAGCGCGGCGTCGAAGGCCGCGGCATCGGCGGCGCGTGCGCGGGCCCAGATATCGGTGACACCGGGTGGTCCGGGGTCGATGTCGACGCGCCGTTTTTCGACGGCGGGGCGCGGAGCACGCACACCGGCCGGATCGGTGCGGGCGATGATCTCGTCGACGCGTTTCTGTTGCTGCGGGCCCGAATAGCGGGCCCATCCGGCAACTTTGGCGGCGATTTTGGCATCGATGGCGGTCAACCGCGCAGGATCCTCGACCAGATCGGTACGCGCCACCACGGTCGCGATGAGGCGCCGGTCGACCGCACCGGTGGCATACACGGCGGCCACCGCGGGCAGTCGCTCACGCAAGGCGATGGCCAACTCCACCTGCGCCTTGGCCCGCCGCTGCGAGACGCCTTGTGCAGCGGCGACCTCCGCTGCCAAGCCGCTGTAACCGTCGATCACCCAGTTGACTTTCTCCACGTCATCCTCGGGCGAGCGGATCTGATAGAGATCGGCGATGGCCGACAGCCGGGCCGCTCCAGCGGCGTTCTCCCGACGGCTGGCGGCAGCCATGGACTCCAGCGCTGCGGCGGCTTGCCGGCGTTCCGCGCGAAGACTTTCGTCGAACATGTGTTCGATTTTAGTCGGCCCCACCGACGCATCACGCATCAAATTTCCGCCGTCGCGACAGCCTCTTCGCTTAGCCAAACTACCCAATTCCGCAGATACCTAGCTCACCTAAGCGATGAGGATGATTCGGCCGGCACCGAATCGTCCCGGCCATACCGTCGGGTCATGCGCACCATCCCCACGCTCGTCGCCGCGTACCTCGGTCTGTTCGTCGGGTTGATCGACAGCAACGCCGTCAATCTGGCGTTACCGGCCATCCGCGCCGAATTCGGGGGCGGGGTGTCCGCCGCCCAATGGGCCGCCGACGCCTACAACGTCGCGTTCGCCGCGGTACTGCTGACCGCGGGCGCCGCGGGTGACCGGTTCGGACGCCGCGCGGTGCTGCGCATCGGCCTGGCGCTGTTCGCCGTGGCCTCGTTCGGTTGCGCGGTCGCCCCGCACCTCGGGGTTCTGCTGACTGCCCGGGCCGTGCAGGGTGTCGCCGCCGGGATCATGCTGCCGCAGGGGCTGGCCATCGCCGCTGCCGCCTTCCCCGACGCCGCGGGACGCGCCAAAGCCACCGCCGCCTGGGCGATGGCGGCCGCGAGCAGCACCGCGCTGGGCCCGGTGCTCGGCGGCGTACTGACCGACACCTTGGGTTGGCGCTACATCTTCTGGCTCAACGCGCCCGTCTGCCTGACCGCGCTGGCCCTGTCGTATCGGTATCTGCCCGAATCCCGCGACCCCGACAGCCGCCAATCCGATGTGCCGGGCCAACTGCTGGCCATGGTGTCGCTGGCGACGCTGACCCTGGTGTTGGTGGAGGGCCGCTCACTGGGCACCGGGAAAACCACCGCCCTGATTGCGGTCGTCGTGATTGCCGGCGCCGCCTTCCTCTGGTGGCAGCGCCGCACCCCCGAACCGGCCGTTCCCGCCGACCTCGCACGCAACCGGCAACTGGCCGTCGGCCTGGGCGCCACATTCGCCATGACGTTCGGGGTGTACTCGTTGATGTGGTTGAACAGCCAGGCCTTTCAGCAGCAGCGCGGTGCCAGCGCACTGGCCACCGCACTGTGGTTCCTCCCAATGCCGCTGACCTACCTGGCACTGATCCCGATGGTCAACCGCGTCGCGCGCCGCACCGGCCCCCGTCCACCCATGGTCATCGGCCTGACACTGATGGGGGCCGGCATCCTGGCCTACGCCGCCGTGGGCCCCGACGCCCATATCCTCCTGCTGGCCACGACCTTCGTGCTGGTCGGCGCAGGGCTGGCGTTCAACACCGGCCCCGCGGTCACCGTGGTGCTGTCCGCCGTGCCCGTTGAACGGTCGGGGCTGGCCGCCGGCCTGACGAACCTGGCCCGGCTGCTCGGCGTCACGATGGGCATCGCGGTAGTCGGGACGGTGCTGGCAACGGCAGGCGTTCGCGCGGCACTGGTCGTCGGTGGCACCGTCGAACTCGGCGGTGCCCTACTCGCCTTCCGGGTGCGCGCCAAGGAGGTATGCCATGCGTGATGTCGCCGAACTACCCACCCACGGCGACGCCGATATTGCCAGCGTCGCTGCCCTGCTGGCCGATCCGGCCCGATGCAAGGTGCTGCTGACCCTAGACGACGGCCGTGCACTGCCCGCCAGCGTGCTGGCCACCGAGGCCGGCATCGCCCGGTCCACCGCCAGCGGGCATTTGGCCAAGCTGACCGAGGCGGGCCTGCTCACGGTGCACACCCAGGGCAGGCACCGGTACTACCGGCTGGCCGGCCCGCAGGTCGGCGCACTGCTGGAACAGCTGGGCCGGCTGGCACCCGCCCAACCGGTGCGTTCCCTGCGCGAGGGCACCCGCGCGGCCCGCTTACGGTCCGCCCGCACCTGTTACGACCATCTCGCCGGGCGCCTCGGCGTCGCCGTGATGGGCAGCCTGCTGGAGCGTGACATGCTCACCGGCGGCGACGGCCACTACCGGCCGCATCGCGACCGCGGCGACGGGCTGAGCCGGCCCGGCCATGACATCGATTACGAACTGAGCCCAGACGGGCGGGCTTTCTTCGCCGATATCGGCGTCGAATTACCAACCGGTGCACGGACATTCATCGGCTACTGCGTCGACTGGACCGAGCAGCGACATCACCTGTCCGGAGCGCTGGGCCGCGCGCTGCTGGACCGCTTCATGGCGGCGACGTGGATCAAGCGGGCGCACACCGGGCGCGCGGTGCTCGTCACCGACCGCGGCCGGGCGGCGCTGGCCGAACACTTCGGGATCGACTGGGACTAACGCGCGGCTTTCTTCCGCTCGATATCGGCCAGTGCCGCCGCCAGTTCGGCCCGGTCGGCGGCCGACGCGTCCCACGCCACCTTGCGGTTCTTGACCACCTTGGCCGGGGCGCCGACGGCGATGGAGTAGTCCGGGATCTCCCCCTTGACCACGGCGTGCGCGCCGAGCACACAACCACGGCCGATCGACGTCCCGCGCAGAATGGTCACCTTCGCCGCGACCCAGGTGTCCGGCCCGATCCGCAGCGGGCTCTTGACGATGCCCTGGTCCTTGATGGGCAACTCCAGGCTGTCCATCTTGTGGTCGAAGTCGCAGACGTAGCACCAGTCGGCCATCAGCACCGAGTCACCCAGCTCGATGTCCAGGTAGGTGTTGATCACGTTGTCGCGGCCCAGCACCACCTTGTCGCCGATACGCAGCGACCCCTCGTGACACCGGATGGTGTTCTTGTCCCCGATGTGCACCCACCGCCCGATCTCCATGGTGGACAGCTCCGGGGTGGCCTGAATCTCCACACCCTTGCCCAGGAACACCATGCCGCGGGTGATGATGTGCGGGTTGGCCAGCTTGAATTTCAGCAGCCGCCAGTACCGCACCAGGTACCACGGCGTGTACGCCTTGTTGGCCAGCACCCAGCGCAACGAGTCGGCGGTCAAGAATCGCGCCTGACGCGGATCACGCAGTCGAGAACCGCGCCACCTCTTGTGAAGAGGCGCGCCCCACATCGTCGTCATGGCCGGTCAGCCTACGCGAGGGTGAGACCCGATAGTCTCGGGACTCGATGCCTGCTTCCACGACGTTGCCTGCTTCCACGACGTTGCCTGCTCCCACTACGGCGATACGCCGGTTCGCTGCTGTGCTGGGTGTCGCGGCGCTGACCGTGACTTCCTGTGGAAACACCGACTCCTGGGTCCAGGCGCATCCCGCCCAGGGCTGGTCGGCCCAGTACGCCGATGCCGCCAACAGCAGTTACAGCCCGGTCGACGGGGCGAACACCCTGAAGCTGGAGTGGAGCCGTTCGGTCAAGGGCCAGCTCGGCGCGCAGGTCGCCCTGGGCGCCGGTGGCTACCTGGCCGCCAACGCCCAGACCCCCGACGGCTGCTCGCTGATGCTGTGGGAGAGCGACAACGACGGCAGACAGCGCTGGTGCACCCGACTGTGGCAGGGTGGTGGCATGTCGAGCCCGCTCATCGATGGCTTCGACAACCTGTACGTCGGCCAACCGGGCGCCGTGATGTCATTCCCGCCGACCCAGTGGATCCGCTGGCGCGAACCCGTCATCGGGATGCCCACCACACCACGACTGCTGGACCCCGGCCAGCTGCTGGTGGTCACTCATCTGGGCCAGGTGCTGGTGTTCGACGCCCACCGCGGCACCGTGATCGGCACCCCGCTGGACTTGGTGGCGGGGGTGGACCCGACGGATGCGCAACGCGGCCTGCAGGATTGCCCGCCAGCCCGGCGTGGGTGCCCGGTGGCGGCGGCGCCCGCGTTCTCCCCGGACACCGGCATCGTGGTGGCCACCCTGTGGGAACCCCAGGCAGCAGCCCCGGAACTGATCGGCCTGCGCTACAAGCCGAACCAGACACCGATGCTGACCCGCGAATGGACCAGCACCGCGGTGGGGGGTGGCCCGCTCGCCGCGCCGGTGCTCTCGGCCGATGGCCGCACCGCCTACGTCAACGGGCGCGACGGCAAGCTGTGGGCCGTCGACACCGCCAACGGCACAGCGAAATGGTCGGTGGCACTGGGCTTCCAGCCCCAGACGCCACCGTCGGTGTCACCGCAGGGCGTGATCGTCGCCGGCGGCGGACCGGGCGCCGAACTGGTGGGCATCAACCCCGACGGCAAGATCGCCTGGACCCGTGCCGACACCGAGCCGCTGTCGACCTCGAGTCAGGCCGGCGCACGGGTGGCGTACACCGTGACCCGCGACGGTGCGAACGGCTTGGCGCTGTTGGCCTTCGACCCGACCGACGGGCATCCGCTGAACCGCTACGGGCTCCCAGAGGCCACGGGATGGCCGGTCGGGGTGTCGGTCGGACATGATCGCCGCGTGATCACCGCGACCAGTGACGGCCAAGTCTACGGTTTCGCCCCGGCCTGAACTCAGGCCATCATGGGATCGATCGGCCCGCGCGGCACGGACACCTGCACGGCCCCGGCGGCTTCCGGCAACAGCTCACCCTGGCTGAAGAAGAAGATGATCGCGTCGTTGGTGATCGCGAAGTTCTGATAGTTCGCCGGGTCCAGGCCCGCCGCCGGCGCCACCGGATTGAACAGACCCGACTGCTTGGCCAGTTCGGCCTGCACCACGGGGAAGATCGCAGGCAACGGGTCGGTGCCGGCGCGGAACAGGTTCTCGAACGTGATCGGCTTGCGCAGCGTCTGATCCCAGTTGAAGGCCTTGTAGAAGGTCTGCGGGTGCGCGCCGCCGACGTTCTGGTAGGTGGTGAAGACCACCGACTGCGTGTTCCGGGGCGGCACCGACGAGTCGTACTTCGTTGTGGTGGTGTCCAACTCGTAGGGCATACCGCGCGAGTCCGGCGTCCGTGCGACGTTCAGGAACCCGTCGCGGGTCTGCTTGACGTAATCGAAGACGGCGTTCTGGTCCGGGAAATCGGTCGGGAACGTGATGTTCAGCGTGTAGGCCGGTTCCGTGGCCTGCACCACGCAGGTCGCGTCCGGCCCCGGGTTACCGCCCACATCGGAACATTTCGGCGGGGCGGCCGAGGCCATGGCCGTGCCGGCGGACCCCAGCAGCACAACAGACACGACCAGCGAAACAACTCGCATCGGGTGACATCCTCCGGGTCCGGGACGGCACGGACGCCGTCGCCGCCAGATTACCTGTGACGTCATCGCGACGGCCGACAAATGAACGCCACCGCGCGGCTTGCCGCACCGGTGCCGATCCGAGTGATCACCACGCTGAGCCGCTCGGTGCCCCGCGGTTTGAGGCGTCGCCGCAACGCGTCCGGGTCGACGTCCACACCGCGCACCAGAATCTCGACCGCCCCCACGTCACGCGCGCTCAGTTCCCGGCGCAACCGCTTCTCGTCGAATCCGATCTCGGCGAGCACCTCGAAACCCCGGACACCCTCTGGCAATTCGTCACCGGACAGATAGGCGATATCGGGATCCAGTTGCCATAGCCCGTGCCTGGTCCCGTACTGGCGTACCAGTCCGGCCCGCACCACGGCGCCGTCTGGGTCGACGATCCAGCGTCCTGCCGGTGCCACCGGGCAGTCGTCGGGATCGGTGTCGGTGATCTGCTCGCCACGATCCAGCAGGGTGGCCCGGCGCCCCGCGGTGGCCAGCCCGGCCGACCACAGGCAGGCCTCACGCACACTGCCGCCCAGTGAGCACACCTCGATCTCACCGCGGAAACCGAGCTCACCGAGTTGACCGAAATCGATTCCGGGGGCGCACTTCACCACCAGGTCACGCCCGCGGTAGGCCTCCAGCAGCAGGTCCAGCGCCGGGGTGTAATCGCGCGGGTCGAACCGCCGCCGCCCCGCACTGCGCCGGGCCGGGTCGGCCACCACGACGGTGTCGCGGGTGACCGGTGCCAACGCATCGGCGCGGCACAGCTGCACCCCCGCGACATTGTTGCGGGCCATGGCAAGTCGCACCGGGTCCAGATCGCTGCCCAGTAGTACCTCGGCGGTGCCCCGCAGGGCGGCCAACTCCGCACCGACCGAACACGTCACGTCATGCACGGGCCTGCCGGCCAGCCGCGCGGCCCGGTGCCGGGCCACCGGCTCAGCGGTGCACTGCTGCAACGCCTCGTCGGTGAACAGCCAGCCCGACGGGTCGGCGAACTTGGCAGCGGCCTTACGCCGCAACAGCACCGTCTCCACCAGAACCGCGGCATGGTCACCGAAAGACGTTCGAGCCGAAGCGATATCGGCCACCCGACTGGCCTCGGTCAGCCGGTAACCATCGACTTCGGCCAGCGCGGCCCGGCCTTGGTCGCTACGCAGATACTCGACGTCGTCGAGGCCGAAAGCTAGGACGGCTTGACCCCGGTGACCATCACGTTGTAGAACCAGCCCTTGGGCACCACCCGGCGCCACACGTTGGAGTCCACCCAGGACAGCGACGTCCAGCTGTTGAACGCGAATTTGGCCCAGCCCCAACCCAGTTTGCCGGGGGGCACCGACGCCTCGAAGGTGCGGATCGGCCAGCCCAGCATGGCGGCGGTGAATTCCTCACTGGCAGTGGCGACCTCGACCGCACCGGCATTGGTGGCCATCCGCTCCAGATCCGACGGCTCGAACGTGTGCAGGTCCACCACGGCCTCCAGTGCGGCGGCGCGGGAGGACTCGTCGAGTTCGGCCTGCGGCCGGCGCCAGCCTTCCAGGCCGGGCAGCTTGGTGATGTTGGTGGACAGATGCCACGTCAACGTCGACAGGTTGCGGGCGTAGACGTTGCCCTTACTGGTCGGCTCACCGGCGAACACGAAGCGCCCACCCGGCTTGAGCACGCGTACCACCTCACGCAGGGACAGCTCCACATCGGGGATGTGATGCAAGACCGCGTGCCCGACCACCAGGTCGAAGGTGTTGTCCTCATACGGGATGCCCTCGGCGTCGGCGACCCGACCGTCGACGTCCAGCCCCAGGCCCTGTCCGTTGCGGGTGGCCACCTTCACCATGCCCGGTGACAGGTCGGTGACCGAACCGCGCCGGGCCACCCCGGCCTGGATCAGGTTGAGCAGGAAGAAGCCGGTGCCGCAGCCCAGCTCCAGAGCCCGGTCGTAGGGCAGTTCGCGTTGCACCTCGTCGGGCACGATGGCGTCGAACCGGCCGCGGGCATAGTCGATACAGCGCTGGTCGTAGGAGATGGACCACTTGTCGTCGTAGGTCTCGGCTTCCCAGTCGTGGTAGAGCACCTGGGCCAGCTTGGTGTCCTTCAGCGCGGCCGCGACCTGTTCGGCCGTGGCGTGCGGGTTGGGGGCCGGAGCCGCTCCGGCGGCGACATCGGTCTCGGCGGGCGTGTGGTCCGTGCTCGTCATATGGGCAGCCTAACTCCCGGTCGCCTTCGCGAAGACCTCGACGTAGTGGCGCACCCCGTCACCAGCGCCGTCGATCATTCCCTTGGCCCCGGCCAGCACATGCGCGGGCGCCTCAAGGAAGCGCCGGGCCCGGGCCAGTGCGACGTCGTACACGCCGTCCGGGGCCACCATCTCGTCGGTCAGGCCGATGTCCAACGCCTCCTCGGCGCCCACGAACCGGCCGCTGAACACCAGGTCCTTGGCCCGGCTCACGCCGATCGCGCGGACCAGACCGGCCGTGCCCGCCGCGGGCAACAGCCCGGCCAGCACCTCGGTGGCCCCGAACTTGACGTTGTCACCGGACACCCGCCAGTCGGCGGCCAACGCCAACGCCAACCCGGACCCCAGCGCGTAGCCGGTCACCGCGGCGATGGTGGGTTTCGGGATTCCGGCGACGGCGTCGACGGCGGCCCGGCACGTCCGGGTGATGCTCTCGGCATCCCCGGGCTGTAGCCGGCGCAGCTCGGGCACGTCGTCACCGGCACAGAACACTTCGTGACCGCCGTAGACGATCACCGCGCTGACGGCCGGATCGCCACCCAGTTCCGCGGCTGCTTCGCCGATCTCACGACACATCTGCCGGGTCAGCGCGTTGCCCGGCGGACGGGACAGCACCAGCGTGCCGATGCCGTCGTCGACGACCAGGGTGACGAACTCGCGCACGGTCAGTACCCCTCGGGTGCGCGCCGGTTACGCGCGGCGTTGTACCGGGCCCCGTCGAAGAACTCGATATCCCAGTCGCCGGTCCCCTTGTCCGCGGACAGCCGAGGCTCCATCGCGACGATCTTGCGCTCGGTGGCCAGCACCTCGGCCACGGTCCGCCCGTTCAGCGAATCCAATTGCGACCAGGTCGGCGGCAGCAGGAACGATCGGCCCTCGGCGAACTCGTCGAGGGCCGCCTGCGGGGTGGACCAGAACGCGCGGTCACTCTCGGTGTTCTCCCCGTCGGCGCGCTGGCCGGCCGGCAGCGCACCGACGAAGAAGTAGGTGTCGTAGCGGCGGGTGCGCTCCTCTTTCGGGGTGACCCAGTTGGCCCAGGGCCGCAGCAGGTCGGCTCGCAGCACCAGCTTCTCGGTGCGCAGGAAATCCGCGAAGGACAGCGAATTGTTGGCCAGCGCCGCGCGCTGCTCCCGGTACACCGATGCATCGTCGACGAGGACGTCCGAGTCGTCGGCCGCCCCGGCGAACAGCACCCCGGACTCCTCGAATGTCTCGCGGGCGGCGGCGCACACCAGCGCCTCGGCCAGGTCGACGTCGACGTTGAGGCGCCCGGCCCACCACGCCGGGTCGGGGCCGTACCAGGCGATGTCCTGGCCGCGATCACGGTCGTCGACACCGCCGCCGGGGAACACCATCACGCCCGCGACGAAGTCCATCGCGGAGTGCCTGCGCATCAGGAAGATCTCCAGCGACTCCGGGGTGCCCTGGTCACGCAGCAGCATCACCGTCGAGGCCGGCCGGGGAATCAACGGGTCGCGAGCTTCGCTCATGCGCCGGCCTCGCAGGCTCGGACGGCACATTCGGCGCCGATGGTTCGCTCGCAAGCTTCGCTCATGCGCGCCTCCTGTGTGCCGCGCGGCTGCGCACCCGCCGCGCGAAGTAGCGTCCCTCGACCATCTCGAGGGCGATCGACTGCCCGAATGCCGTCGACAAGTTCTCCGATGTCAGCACGTCGGTGAGCAACCCGGAGGCCACCACCGCCCCTTCGGACAACAGCAGGCAGTGGCTGAAGCCGGGCGGGATCTCCTCGACATGATGGGTGACCAGCACGATGGCCGGCGCGTCCGGGTCGGCGGCCAGATCGGCCAGCCGGGCCACCAGTTCCTCGCGGCCGCCCAGGTCCAGGCCGGCGGCGGGTTCGTCGAGCAGCAACAGTTCCGGATCGGTCATCAACGACCGCGCGATGAGCACACGCTTGCGTTCACCTTCGGACAGCGTTCCGTAGGTGCGCTCGGCCAGATGCTCGGCGCCGACGCTCTCCAGCATGTCGACGGCCTGCTCGTAGTCGACGTCGTCGTATTTCTCGCGCCACCGGCCCAGTACCGCGTACCCGGCCGAGACCACCAGATCGCGTACCACCTCGTCGTCGGGCACGCGTTGGCTCAGTGCCGAACTGGACAGCCCGACCCGGCTGCGCAGCTCGGCCATGTCGGTGCGGCCGAGTCGCTCCCCCAACACGAACGCGGTGCCCGACGACGGATGGTCAACCGCGGCGGCGATCCGCAACAGCGAGGTCTTACCGGCCCCGTTGGGGCCGATCACCACCCAGCGCTCGTCGAGTTCGACGGCCCAATCGAGGGGGCCGACCAGCGTTTTTCCGCCGCGGCGCAGGCTGACTCTGGCGAAATCGATCAGCAGGTCTGGATCGGATTCACGCTCGGTGTCTGGCACTCGCCCATCGTAGTGTCGGACTCCTCACCGGCCCGGGAGCGCCCCGCGGCGCCGAAGTCGTGGAACAGCAGCCGGCGGGGCATGATCCGCAGGATCAGCTGGACCAGCGGGCCGATCCCGAAGGCGTAGACCACGGTGCCGACACCGACGGTGCCGCCCAGCAGCCAACCGGCCGCCAGCACGGTGGCCTCGATGGCGGTGCGGACCAGCCGGACCGACAGGCCGGTGCGCGCCACCAGGCCGGTCATCAGCCCATCGCGTGGCCCGGGGCCGAGTCCGGCGCCGATGTAGAGCACGGTGCTGACGGCGTTGAGCAGGACCGCGCCCAGCATGAGGGCGATGCGGGCCGGCAGTGACTCCGGTGCGGTGAGCAGGGCCAGCCCGGCATCGACGGTCACGGCGATGACGATGACGTTGGCAACCGTGCCGATGCCGGGCTTGTTGCGCAGCGGGATCCAGGCCAGCAGCACGACGACGCCGACCACGGCCGTGGCGGTCCCGATCGTCATCGGGGTGTGCCGGGTCAGGCCCTGATGAAATACGTCCCACGGGTCCAGTCCGAGTCCGGCGCGCACCATCATGGCCATCGACAGGCCGTACCCGACGAGCCCGAACAGCAGCAGCGCCGCCCTGCTGAGGCTTCTCATGCGTGGTCCGGGAAGCGAGCGCGGATGGCGTCCAGTTCGTTGCGAACGCGCCGGGCATCGGGGTCACCGCCGTGCCGCACGCGGTTCGACGGGCCACTGCGGTGGTACTTCGACGCCAGTCGGGATAGCCAGTTCTTGGTCACCTCCCCAGTTTCGGACCGGATTGGCTTGCTCATCAATAGCCAGTTCCGACATACTGGCATCAAATGTCGATCGAAATGGCTGCCAGATCACTCGATGAGGACCTTTTGGCCCGCGAGTTGGGTAACTGGCGCACCTCCAGCGCCACCGGCCCTGCCTACGCGGGACTGGCCGACGCCATCCGGCTGCTCATCGTGGACGGCCGCGTGCCGGTCGGCGCCCGGCTGCCCAGCGAACGCGCCCTGGCCGATGCCTTACGGGTATCGCGGACCACCGTCACCGCGGCCTTCACCCAGCTCCGCGAAGACGGTTACCTACAGGCCCGCCGCGGGGCGCGCTCCACAGCGGCGTTGCCACCCCGCCCCGAGATGACCGCCGAGCCGAGCACCGGCGCCACCGTCAGCCTGGCCGCCGCCGCACTGTCGGCGCCGAGCGCCCCGGTCCTGGAGGCCTTCGCCGCGGCCACCCGCGATATCACCCCGTATCTCAGCGAGCCCGGCCACGACCTGACCGGTGTGTGTGCCCTGCGCACCGCCGTGGCCCAGCGGTACTGCGACCGCGGACTGCCCACCGAACCCAGCCAGATCATGATCACCAGCGGCGCCCAGCACGCCATCGGGTTGATCCTGGCCGCATTCACCGAGCCGGGCGACCGCGTGCTCGTCGAGCAACCGACGTATCACGGTGCGCTGGCGGCCATTTCGACGGCGGGGACACGCGCGGTGCCGGTTCCGCTCACCGACGACGGCTGGGAGCTGGATGCGGTGCACGCGGCGCTGCGTCAGCTCTCCCCCAGCCTGGCCTACCTGATCCCGGACAACCACAATCCGACCGGATTCACCATGGCGCCCGATGAGCGAACCCGGTTGGGGCACATCATCTCCGAAACGCGGACCCGCACGATCGTCGACGAGTCGATCATGGACATGTGGATCGACCAGGCGCCGCCGGCACCGCTGGCCACCAGCGTGCCGCGACCCGACCTGGTGCTCACGATCGGATCGATGTCCAAGTCGTTCTGGGGCGGCCTGCGGGTCGGCTGGATCCGGGCCGAACGCAACACCCTGGCCACTATCGCGGCGATCCGGCCGTCGGTGGATCTGGGCACCCCGATCCTCGAACAGCTCACGGCGGCAAGGCTTATCGAGGAACGGGAGGCGGTACTGGCCGAACGCCGGGCCCTGCTGCGCAGTCGCCGGGCCTACCTGCTGAATCTGCTGGAGCGCCGGCTACCGGACTGGCGGCCCGGGTCGGGTCCCAACGGGATGTCGCTGTGGGTCAAATTGCCGGCCCCGATGAGCACGGCGCTATCGGCTTCGGCCTCACGATTGGGCCTGGACCTGCCGGCCGGTCCGCGGTTCGGGGTGGACGGCACCCTGGAACGGTTCGTGCGGGTGCCTTATGCGCTGCCCGAGCCGCAACTCGAGGAAGCGGTCGATCTGATGGCACGGGCCTGGGCGGCCATCACCGGTGCACCCGAACCGGAATCCCACGCGGTGGTGGTTTAGCCGCCCTGGCTCTGCTGCAGGGCGATGCACTTACCCACGTTCTCCGGGGTGCACGGGATGCCTGCGACCGACGACAATCCGCCCGGCGTGTTCTGCACCAGCGGCGGCGCGGCGTTGGGCGGCGGCACGACGGCGTTACCGCCGGTGCTGCTGCCTTGGCCGGCTCCGGCCACGCAGACGCCCGGGAAATGGCTGGGTCGGGTACCCCACGGGCAGTCCGCCGAGGCTGGGGCGGCGAGCACGACCGCGCCGCCGGCGATCGCAGCCGCGCACGCACCCACCAGAACCGTCCGTCTCACCAACACCATGGCTCCACTGTAGAGGCCCGACCTGTGCGCGGCGCTGCTAGTCGGGGATATCGACCCGGCGCACGGTGCCATCCACGGCGTCGGCGGCCTCGATCTCACCGCGGGTCACCCCGAGAATGAACAGCACGGTGTCCAGGTACGGGTGGCTCAGTGAGGCGTCGGCGACCTCGCGCAGCGCCGGCTTGGCGTTGAACGCGACACCCAGTCCGGCCGCGGTGAGCATGTCGATATCGTTCGCGCCGTCCCCGACGGCGACCGTCTGCTCCATCGGCACACCGGCCTGTTGCGCGAAGTCGCGCAGCGCCTTGGCCTTGCCCGGCCGGTCGACGATCGGGCCGATCACCCTGCCGGTCAGCTTGCCGTCGACGATCTCCAGGTCATTGGCGGCGACGTAGTCCAGCATCAGCTCGTGCGCCAGCGGCTCGATGACCTTGCGGAAGCCCCCGGACACCACACCGCAGTGGTAGCCGAGCCGGCGCAGCGTGCGGATGGTGGTGCGGGCGCCCGGAGTCAGTTCCAGCTCCTCGGCTACCTCGTCGACCACGTCGGCGGGCAGTCCGGCCAGCGTGGCGACCCGGTCGCGCAGCGACTCCTCGAAATCCAACTCGCCGCGCATCGCGGCCTCGGTGATGGCGGCGACCTTGGCCTCGGCACCGGCCCGCGCGGCCAGCATCTCGATGACCTCGCCCTGGATCAGGGTCGAGTCGACGTCGAACACGATGAGCCGCTTGGCCCGCCGGGACAGGCTGTAGTCCTCCAGCGCGATATCGATGCCCAGCTCGACGGCCACCCGGGCCATCGCCGCCTGCAACTGACCGTAGACGCCACCGGGTGGCACCGAGACGCGCAGCTCCAGCCCCGTCACCGGGTAATCGGACACCCCGCGGATGGTGTCGATGTTCACCCCGAGCGCGGCGGCTTCCCTGGCCACCACCCCGAACGCCTCGGCGGTGACGGGCCGGCCCAGCACGACGATGGTGTGGGTGGACGGCTCGCGCATCACCGGCAGGTCGGCGCTGCGTTCGATGGTGACGTCCAGGCCCACCCCGTGGATGGCCGCCCGGACGTCGTCACCGAACGCGGCACCATCGGCCACCTCGGACGGCGCCGAGATCAGCACCCCGAGGGTGAGCCGACCCCGGACCACCACCTGTTCGACGTTGAGCAACTCGACGTTGTGCCGTGAGAGCACCTCGAAGAGCGCCGATGTGACGCCAGGCTGGTCAAGTCCGGTGACGGTGATGAGTACCGACACCTTTGACGTAGGCACGCCGATCAGGGTCAGGTGCGGACGTGCTCGTCGTCGAGGCGCGTCACGTCGCCGTCACTCGGTCCGTGTGCGCGGCCGATGTGTGCCTCGGCGCGCATCCGCTCGACCATGTGCGGGTAGTGCAGCTCGAACGCCGGACGCTCCGAACGGATCCGGGGCAGCTCGGTGAAGTTGTGCCGCGGCGGCGGGCACGAGGTGGCCCACTCCAGCGAGTTGCCGTAACCCCACGGATCGTCCACCACGACCGGTTCGCCGTAGCGCCAGCTCTTGAACACGTTCCACACGAACGGCAGCGTCGAGATGCCGAGGATGAACGCACCGATCGTGGAGATGACGTTCAACGTGGTGAACCCGTCGGTGGGCAGGTAGTCCGCGTAGCGACGGGGCATGCCCTCGTCACCGAGCCAGTGCTGCACCAGGAAGGTGGTGTGGAAGCCGATGAAGGTCAACCAGAAGTGCAGCTTGGCCAGGCGCTCGTCCAGCAGGCGGCCGGTCATCTTCGGGAACCAGAAGTAGATGCCCGCGTAGGTGGCGAACACGATGGTGCCGAAGAGCACGTAGTGGAAGTGCGCGATGACGAAGTAGGAGTCCGTCACGTGGAAGTCCAGCGGCGGGCTGGCCAGCAGCACACCGGACAGACCGCCGAGCAGGAAGGTGATCAGGAAGCCGACCGAGAACAGCATGGGCGACTCGAAGGTCAGCTGCCCCTTCCACATCGTGCCGATCCAGTTGAAGAACTTGATACCGGTCGGAACGGCGATCAGGAACGTCATGAACGAGAAGAACGGCAGCAGCACCGCACCCGTGGCGTACATGTGGTGCGCCCACACCGCGACCGAGAGGGCGGCGATACCGAGCGTCGCGTAGATCAGGGTGGTGTAGCCGAAGATGGGCTTACGGCTGAACACCGGGAAGATCTCGGACACGATGCCGAAGAACGGCAGCGCGATGATGTACACCTCGGGGTGACCGAAGAACCAGAACAGGTGCTGCCACAACAGCACACCGCCGTTGGCCGGGTCATAGACGTGCGCTCCCAGGTGCCGGTCGGCGGCCAGGCCGAACAGCGCCGCGGTCAGCAGCGGGAAGGCCAGCAGCACCAGGATCGAGGTCACCAGGATGTTCCAGGTGAAGATCGGCATCCGGAACATCGTCATACCGGGGGCACGCATGCACACCACGGTCGTGATCATGTTCACGCCACCGAGGATGGTGCCAAGACCACCGACGGCCAGACCCATGATCCACAGGTCACCACCGGCGCCGGGCGAGTGGATCGCGTCCGTCAGCGGCGAGTACGCGGTCCAGCCGAAGTCGGCGGCGCCACCGGGGGTGATGAAACCGGCGATGGCGATCAGCGCGCCGAACAGGAACAGCCAGAACGAGAAGGCGTTCAGCCGCGGGAAGGCGACGTCGGGGGCGCCGATCTGCAGCGGCAGCACCAGGTTGGCGAAGCCGAACACGATCGGGGTGGCGTAGAACAGCAGCATCACCGTGCCGTGCATGGTGAACAGCTGGTTGAACTGCTCGTTGGACAGGAACTGCAGCCCGGGCAACGCCAGCTCGGTGCGCATCAGCAGAGCCATCAGGCCGCCGACGAAGAAGAAGATGAAGCAGACGACGCAGTACATGATGCCGATCAGCTTGTGATCGGTCGTCGTGATCAGCTTGTAGATCAGGTTGCCTTTTGGGCCCATTCGCTGCGGGAACGGACGCCGTGCCTCGAGTTCTCCGATTGGGGGCGCTTCGGCTACCAACAGATCCTCCATAAAAATCGACGGGTCATCCCGGCACTGTTCATTCGTGATCTTATCCCCCA
Source organism: Mycolicibacterium sp. J2 (assembly GCF_026240945.1). Lineage (GTDB taxonomy): Bacteria > Actinomycetota > Actinomycetes > Mycobacteriales > Mycobacteriaceae > Mycobacterium. Next base: position 176,093 of record NZ_JAPFPY010000008.1, on the reverse strand, counting down.
TCGCCGCCCGCGGCGGCGTGGGTCCTACAAACTGTCGTATTCGACCGCGACGAACTGATGTTACCGTCGGCGACGTGCTGTTTTCCTGTGCCCGCATCGCCCAGGTCGCCGCGAGCGGCGCGGCTGTCACGACGCTCACCCTGACTCTGCTGACCGGATGCGGCACCGAGCAGGGCGCCACCCCCAACACGGCGCCGGGCGCGCCCATCACCAGCACCACCCGTATCGCCAGCGCGGGCGTGCTGGGCAACCAACGCCGGCCCGACGAGTCCTGCGCCCCTGCCCCGGCACCGGCCGATCCTGCCGCGCGGGTCGTGCGCAACGCCCCCGCCGCGGGGGTGCCGGCGAGCACCGAGGTCAGCGGCGACCCGCAGCGGATCGTCGCACTCTCCGCTGACCAGCTCGACGCGTTGTGCGCGCTGGGCCTGCAGGGCCGGATCGTCGGGACCAGTCAGCCGGCACCGTCGTATCTGGGCGGTGTCATCCACGGCGCTCCGGGTGTCGGCGATGCGGGCGCACCGGACCTCGATGCCATCGGGCGCGCGGCGCCCGACCTCATCCTCGGCTCGGCGGCACTGACGCCGTCGCAGTTCGGCGCGCTGGCGCGGACCGCTCCGACGGTGTTCACCGGGGCTGCCGGCGCGGGCTGGCAGGACACCCTGCGCACGGTCGCCGCGGCGGTCGGGCGCCAGGAGGCGGCGGACCGATTGCTCGACGGGTTCGCCCAGGACGCCCGCAAGACCGGCCAGCAGAACGACGCCACACACTTCCAGGCGTCGGTGGTGCAGTTCACGCCGAACACCGTGCGCGTCTACGGCGCCGACAACTTCCCGGCCAGTGTGCTGCATGCGGTCGGGGTGGATCGCCCTGCGACCCAACGCTTCACCGACAAGCCTTATCTCGAGCTGGCCCCCGACGGCGACCTGTCCGCCGCCGACGGCGATATCGTCTACCTGTCCTTCGACTCGCCTGCCGCCAAGGACCGGGCCGCTGCCGTGTTGGACAGTCCGGCCTGGCGCAAACTGTCGGCCAACCGGGACAACCGGGTGTTCATCGTCAACAACGAGGTGTGGCAAACCGGCGGCGGCGTGGTGGCCGCCCGCGGCATCCTCGACGACCTGCGTTGGTTGAACGCCCCGATCAACTAGGCAGGCAACGGCTTTCGGCCGAACTGATTCAATCCCAGCGAGCCGTCCGGCAGCTGCAGTTCACCCGACTCGATGCGCCGGCGCAGGTAGGCGAACGTCTGCGCGGTCTGCGCGAAGAGGTGTTCCCCGGCGCGCAGGGTGGGCCGACTCTGGGCCTCCGGCGAGTCGAACTGCGGGAGTGGTTTGACCTCGGTGTGGTAGTCGACGTTGAAGAACAGCGGGAACGAGTACCGCTCCTCGGCGACCTTGCGAACCCGATGGCTGGTGGCGACGAAGGCTCCGTTGGTCCACAGCTCCAGCAGATCACCGATGTTGACGACGAAAGCGCCCGGCACCGGCGGGACGTCGATCCATTCACCTGCCCCGTTGAGCACCTCCAACCCCGGCGCCGTCGGCTTGAGCAGGGTGAAGCACTCGTAGTCGGTGTGGGCACCGATACCGATGCTGTCCTTGGCATCCGGGTTGTACGGATAGTGGATCAGCCGCAGCTGGCTCGGCGTCTTGGTGGCGTGCCTGGCGAACACCTCCGGATCCTCGCCGAGCGCGACGGCGAATGCCCACAGCAGCCGCTGCCCCACCGCCAGCAGCGCCTGATAGTAGGCCGTCACCGCGTCGGCGAAGCCGGGCAGGTCCGGCCAGGTATTGGGCCCCAGCATCGGATTGCCGGCCACGTAGTCCGGGTCGTCGGCGGGCAGGTCCAAGGCGGTGTCGAACGCCTCCTTCAGATCCGGGACGGTGCCCTCCAGCCCTTCCTCACCGACCGGGACATAACCGCGGTGACACCGGGACAAGCCGATATAACTGCGCATCTTCTCTTCCACCGGCAGGGCGAAGAACTCCTTGACCGCGGCCAGCATGGCATCGAACAACGACTCGTCGATGCCGGTGCCACTGATATAGAAGAAACCGACTTCGGCTGCTGCCCTGCCGATCTCGCCGGCCACCCGGTCCTGCTCGGCCCGCTCGGGTGAGTACAGTCCACTGATGTCGATGACGGGCACCGACGTGAATGACGTGACGCCACTCATAGATCCACGTTCCCTTCCGATCCCGCTACCGTCCAGCGCACACCATTGGCCTGGATTTCGTTTCCGGACAAGCTGATTGCGAGCTCCCGACGTTGCACCCCGGTGACCACCCTGGTGCCGTCGGCCCAGCCGAACGCCGCCCCCACGCGCACCAACAGCGCGGGGGCGCCGTCTGGACCGGACAGGAACAGCGCCCCGGTCGGGGTAGGGTCCACCGGATCGCGCACCCAGTGCTCGACGTAGTTTTCGTGCACCCCGGTCTCGACGAGCACCTCACCGTCCCAATGCATCCGGCCGGCGTCCGGGAAGGGCCCAGGGGGCTGCAGGTCCACGGCGCGATGCCAGGCGAACACGTCACCGTCCTGGTCCAGCCGCCCGGCGAAGCCGCGGGAGTCGACGTAGGCGGTCAGGCCCTGCAGCCACAGCACGCCGGGAGTGGCGTCGCGGGTGCCGTCGGGTTCGATCAGCAGGGTTCGTCGCCACAGGCCGGCGCAGTCGGTCATGGCGACCGCGGTCATGACAGCTCCCATCGGTGGCGCAGTGTTCGCAAGCCCTCCTCCGTCGGCACACCGATGGCGCGCACCCTGGCGATACCGCCGTCCGGGTAGGCCTGCACGCGTAGGGCCGCCACCGCCGGCGCGTCGACGGTGAACACCTGGCGCGCATCGGCGATCAACCGGGTGCGCGGCAACACCGTAACGTCGAAAGCGACACGACCCCAGCCATTCTCGTGGTCAGGACGACTGCAACTGCCGAGCACCGACACCTCGGCGCTGGCATTGAACACGAAGTAGGAGGTGTCGATCTCGATGCGACGCAGGTCGGCGGGGACGGCAAACGAGATGATCACCGCGTCGTGGGTGTCGGGTCCGATATCGCGGCGTCGGCGGGTCTCCCAACCGTCGCCCATATTGTGCGGCCGGTTCGGCGCGACGAGCGAGGCCGCGCTCGAATAGAAGCTGTCGCTGCACCATTCCATCCGACCGCCCTGTTCCAGGCCGGACACCTCGACGGTCACATCGGCCCACAGTGCCGGGTCCGGGATCACCTCGCCGTAGGCCCGCAGTCGGGCGACGCCGCCGTCGGACTGCAGCCGCAACCGCAGATGGGTCCAGCGCCGGTGGTCCTGCACGGCCAGCAGATTGTGCGAATCCGCCTTCAGCACGGTGGTTTCCACCACGGTCGTCCAGGTGATATCGGAACCGGTCGGGTCCTGGATGCGATCCAGTGCGCAGGCGTCGACCGCACAGGCGGTGGGGTGGTTACCGGAGAAGAACCGCGTATCCACGTCCACGGAGTGCAATCGGCCGGGCACACCCAGCCGGATGATGGCCCAGTCGCCGTCCGGGCCGGCGTGCCGCCGGGTTTCCCAGCCGTCGACCACCTCGCCGCGCAGATCGTAGGTGCCGGGTACGAATGCCGGTTCGGACGGGTCGACGAGCCGTTCCTTGAAGCCGAAGGATTCGTCACTGGCGGCCACCACGGCGCCGCCGACGGTGCGGGAGGCGAGATCGACGTGGGTCACAGGCCCAAATTTTCCGAGAGGGGCCAGTGGCTGCGCGGGTTGTCCGGTCCTGGTGCGTACACCCCGGCCTTGCTGGTGGACAGTCCCAATCCGACGACGGCCTGTGCCAGGGCCACCGCGGCCGCGACACCGTCGACGGCGGGCACCCCGAGTTTGGCCGAGATGGCCGCGGTCACCCCGGCCATGCCGGCACAGCCCAGACAGATCACGTCGGCGCCGTCCTCGCTGATCGCACGGGCGGCCTCGGCGACGATGGCCTGCACGGCAGCCGCCGGGTCGGCGTCCACCTCGGCGGTACCCAACCCGCAGGCACGCACGGAAGCGCAGTGCGCGTTCAGGCCGGCCAACAGCAGCCTGTCCTGGATCGGCGCGATGGACCGGGCCAGGGTGGTGATCACCGAGAACCGACGGCCGATCAGATGCGCCACGTGCGCAGCGCACTCGGCGATGTCGAAGACGGGGACGGCCAGCATCTCGGCCAGCGCATCGCGGCCGAGCTCGCCGAACCCGGCCAGCACCACGGCATCGAAGTCGAAGGCGTCCGCCCGCGTCAGCCTGTCGACGAGATCCATCACCCCGACCGCGGACAGGTAACTCTCGGCAGCGGAATCGATGGCCTCGGCGCCGAAATAGGGTGACCGGCAGACAATGTCGACATCGGGGCGGGCGGCGGCGCGCGCGGCGGCCGCGATCTCGGCGGTCATGGCCGCCGAGGTGTTCGGGTTGAGCACCAGGATTCTCATACCGGCTCTCCTATCCGGGCCAGGGCCGGCACACCGGCCACCCAGGTCTGTAACACCTCGCCACGCAGGCTCATCCCGTCGTACGGGCTCACGGGGTGTCGGTGCCACAGTTCGGCGGCGCGCACGGTCTCCTGCGCGTCAGGGTCGAAGGCGCACAGGTCGGCGCGCAACCCCACCGCGATCCGGCCGCGGTCGGTGTATCCGGCAATCGCGGCCGGACCTTCGGACATCCATCGGCACAGCTCGGGCAGACCGAAACCGCGCCGGCCGGCCTGTGTCCACACCGCCCGGGGGCCGAGCTGCAACGAGCTGATGCCGCCGAATGCCCGTCCGAAGTCGCCGGCGGCCTTGTCCTGCGGGCTGCAGGGCGAATGATCGGACACCACCGATTCCACCGTGCCGTCGGCCAGTGCCGCCCACAGCGCTTCGCGGTTGGCGCCGTCCCGGATGGGTGGACACACGGCGAAATCGGTGCCACCGTCGGGAATGGCTTCGGCGCCGAACGTCAGGTAATGCGGGCAGGTTTCGGCCGTGACGGCCAGACCCTCGGCCTTGGCGGCAGCCAGCAGGGGCACCACGGTGGCGCTGGAGACGTGCACGATGTGGGCCCGGGCTCCGGTCGCCCGGGCGGTGTCGACCACCAGGCCCACCGCGTCCTGCTCGGCGGCGTCGGGGCGCGAGGCCAGAAACGACCGGTAGTCACGTCCGGTCGGGCGGGGGCTGACGTCGACGACGGCATGACTCTCGGCGTGCACCAGCAGCACCGAACCCAGCTCGGCGATGCGGCCCATGGCGTCCCGGAATTCGGCGGGGCTCAGGCGCGGGAAGTCCGGGTTGCCCGAATCGGCCAGGAAGCACTTGAAGCCGCGCACCCCGGCCCGGGCCAGCGGGCCCAGCTCATCCAGATTGTCGGGGACGACACCACCCCAGTAGCCGACATCGACGTGACAGCGGCCTTCTGCCGCAGCTCTTTTCACCGCCAGGGCTGCCACGCTGGTGGTCACCGGCCGACAGTCCAGCGGCATGTCGACCAGCGTGGTGATACCGGCCGCGGCAGCGGCCGCGGTGGCGGTGTCGAAACCCTCCCAGTCGGTGCCGGGATCGTCGACATGGACGTGGGTGTCCACGAATCCGGGTAACAGGACCGCCCGCTCGGGCAGCCGGATGTCCTGCGCCGTCGGCTGACTCGCGTCGACGGGGCCGACGGAGGTGATCACACCGCCGGTGATCCCGACCGACGCGGCGACCAGGTGCCCGTCGACGAGCACCCGATCGGCACGCAGGACACAGTCCATCACGATTCGACCGGCCCGAACCTGTCGTGGAAATGCTGGGTCAGCTCCGGCCAGACATGCGGATCGTGCCCGGGTATCAGCTGGTACCCCTTCTCCGCGGCCAGGCGTTTGAGCTTGCGGATCGGCTCGACGGTGTCCTGCGGATCGACGTCGATGAACCCGCCGATGGGCAGCTCGTGCTCGATGTTCTCGGTCAGGTCGGCGGCGTCGAAGGCGAAGATGAATCCATCGCCACCCACCGATTCGTCGAGTTCCACCACAAAACTCTGATGCCCCGGCGTGTGTCCGTAGGTGGGCACCGCGCTGATCCCCGGCGCGATCTCGGCGTCCCCGTCAGCCAGCCGCCACTCGATGTTGGGGTCGTCGAAGTCCACCCGCACGATCGCATTGTGTTCGGGCTCAGGGTGATTCGACAGGCCGTACTCGAGTTCGCGACGCTGGGCGTACACCGGCACCTTGCCGGCGAACAGTTTCAGCCCGCCGGCGTGGTCATGGTGCAGGTGGCTGACGGCGACGGTGTGGATGGCATCGAAATCCACCCCGACCTCGGCGAGCCGCTGCTCGATCGGCTCACCGGGGCCGGGCAGCACCGGGCGGTACTCGACGGTCGGGAAGAACCGCCGGTACAACGCCGGGTCCCGCACCAGCGCGGTGTTGAATCCGGTGTCCAGCAGTACCCAGCCGCCGTCGGTCTGCAGCAGCACACCGGGAACGGGTTCGCGCATCCGCTCCTCGGGCGGGGCGCCGTACACCGACACCGATTTCGGCAGTTCCTCCCAGCCCAGGGTCAGCAGGATGATCCGGCGCACTCCGCTCTTGCGGACCAGCGTCGCCATCAGCCCACCGACAGTGCGGCCAGCCGCAGCGTGTTGGGGTCGGTCACCACGTGCGCCTGCTCGACGCCTTTGAGCCACGGCTGCGCCACCATGAAGTCGTTGACGTTCGCGACGTTGAGCCAGCAACCAGTCTTGACCGCTTCCTCACCGGCTGTGGAGAAGTCGGCCTCCGTGCCGTTCGGCAGCCCCTTGGCCAACGCATCCTTGATCGCCGGCGACGAGCATCCGAAGAAGTTCAGTCCGCCGTCGGCGTCCCAGGAGATGTGACCCCAGGTGTAGGGCGACGGGGCATCGGGCCAGCCGAGGTAGGTCATGATCTCCGGTGCCGCCTGTGCGTCGCTACCGATCCAGCCGTAGATCTCCGAGGTGGGGTAGGCCTGCACCTTGGCATTCAAACCGGCTGCGGCCAGCTGGGTCTGGATCAGGTTGCTGATCAGCTGGTTGTCCGGGTTGGACGAGTCGTAGCCGATGGTGACCGACTTCTGGTCGGCGGGCAGACTGCCGGCGATACCGGTCAGCACGGACGGATCATGGGTCACCGACTGCTTGCCGAACTCGGGGGCCATCATGTTCGCCGGGTAGATCTGCTCGGCCTTCTTGCCTCGGCCGAAGTAGGTCTGCTTCACCAGTTCGTCGACGTCGATGGCCTGCATCACCGCATTGCGATTCTTGACGTCGGTCATCATGCCCTTCTTGGGATTGATGTAGACGAAGTTCGACATCATCGTCGGCAGCGAGTAGTTCGCGAACGACTTGTTGTCCAGGTAGGACTGCACCGCGGAGGACGGCAGGTCGTGCAGGATCGCCGCCAACTGCCCGTTGTTGAACTGCAGTTGCTGGGCCGACACGTCGGTGATCACCGGCAGTTCGACCTTCTCGAAATACGGCTTCGCGCCCCAGTAGTCGCCGAAGGCGGTCAGCTCATATTTCGAGCCGACCTCCGCGGCCGTCAGCGTGTACGGACCGGTACCCAGGTCGTGATTGGTCAGGTAGCCCTGGGCGTTATCGGTGCCGCCGTTCTTCTTCAGCCCCTCGGGGCTGAGCATCCGCGGCCCATACGGGCAGGCCAGGTAGTCCAAGAACGCCGAGTTGGGTGCCTTGAGCGTGATGGTGACGCCGTAATCGCCCTGGGTGGTCACCGAATCGACATCGGAGACCATGTAGGCCGGCCCCTGGTTCACCGCTGCCCGGCGGTCGAAGGAGGCCTTGACCGCAGCCGACGTGAACGGCGTCCCATCATGGAACTTCACACCTTCGCGCAGCTTGAAGGTGAAGACCTTGTTGTCCGGTGAGGCCGTCCACTCGGTGGCCAGCAACGGTTGCAACTCGGCCTTGTCGGTACCGCCCTTGTACTGCAGCAGACCCTCGTAGGTGTTGGTGGTCAGCAGCAGGCCCTGGCCGGCGTAGTAGATGTCGGGGTCCGGCGGCTGGCCCGGGTCCTGCAGGAACGACAAGTGCAGCACCTTGTCGGTGGGCGCGGCGTTGGGTGTGCTGCTGCCACCGGAATTCGATCCGCCGCAGGCGGTCAGGGTCAGGGCCGCCGTCGCGCCGATCGCGACCAGCATGCTGAGTTTCTTCATCGGGCGGCTCCTTCGAGTACCGGGGTGGTCAGATCAGAGAAGGCGGTGAGGATCTCGTCGGTGCTGCGCACCGCACCGGATTGCAGGTATTCCATGTTGGCCAGAGCGGCTTCGTGCGCGGCGACCGAGGACCCGCCGACACAGTCAGACACCACGCGAACGTAGAAGTCGCGCTGGTGGGCGTCGGCGAAGGTGTAGTGCACGCAGACGTTGGTCAGGCCGCCGATGAGGATCAGCGTGTCGGCCTTCAGCCCGGACAGTACGATCTCGAATTCGGTTCCGATGAAACCGGAATAGCGCCGCTTGACGATGTGGAATTCGTGATTGGGCCCGTCGAAGTCGGGCAGCAACTCCGGGTGCAGCGGTGTACCGGGCCGGCCGTCGATGCAGTGCGGCCCCTCGACACCGTCGAGTTCCCGGCCGAAATCGATTCCGCTGGCACGGTGCACTTCCTGGAAGAACACGATCGGGATGGTCGCGGCCCGGGCGGCGGCGATCAGTTGGCGTGCCTTGGCGATCCGGTCTGCGTACCCGGCCATGTGCGGGATGCCCACTTCTTCGACCGGCATGTCACCGGACTCCTGCATGTCGACCACGACAAGCACGGGATTGCCCACGATGAGCGGCTGTTTCGGCACCTAACCTCCTGTTACTGCGATACGGGGATCTGCGGCGGCCTGGAGTAGGTCCACGGCCGTGTTGATGACGACGTAGAGGGCCCCGAGCATCAGCGTGACGCCGGCGATGGCCGGGAAGTCCGCGACGGGGATGCTCTGAGCGATGTACTGCCCGATCCCGGGCCAGCCGAACACCTGCTCGACCACGAGGACGCCCGAGAACATCAGCCCCACTTGCAGTCCCGTCATCGACAGGGCCGCGCCGACGGAGTTCCGAAGCACGTGCCGGGCCATGATGCGGGTCTCGGACAGCCCGTTGGCCCGGGCGGTGCGGGCGTAGTCGCTGTCGATATCGGCCAGCAGGCTGCTGCGCAGCACCCGCCCGATCGCGACGGCCGGGCCGATCGCGATCACCAACGCGGGCAGGATCAGATGGTGCACGGCGTCGGCCACCACGTCGAAGCGGGCGTGCAGCAGTCCGTCGACGGTGAGCAGGCCGGTGGGCCCGTCGGGCGGATTCGCCACGGCCAGGCGGCCGTTGGCCGGCACCCAGCCCAGGGTCTGATAGAAGACGATCAGCCCCACGATGCCCAGCAAGAACATCGGCGCCGACGACCCGGTGAACAACACGGCCCGCAACACCCCCGCGCCGCGCCAGTTCAGCGTGGTGCTGAAAGCCAGCAGCACAGCGAGCACGATCGCGATCAGCAGCCCGCACAGTGCCAATTCCAGCGTGGCCGGGAAGAACGAAGACAGATCGGACAGCACCGCATGCCGGGTCCGGTAGGAGGTGCCCAGATCGCCGGTGACCGCCCCGGTCAGGTAATGCCAGAACTGCACCAGCACAGGGTCGTTCAGACCGAGTGCTTCACGGCGGGCGGCGACGGCCTGAGCCGAGGCCTGAGCGCCCAACTGCGCCTTGACCGGGTCCAGCGGTGAGATGTTCTGCAGGACGAACAACACCGCGGTCAACGCCACCAGGATGGCGACCATTGCTCCCAGCCGGGAGGCTATGAAGGTTTTCATGGCTATCTCGTCTTCATCAGGTTGCGAAGGCAGTCACCGGCGATGTTGGCGATCAGGGCCAAGACCAGCACGCCGAGGCCCGGCATCACCGGCAGCCACCACTGCTGCAGGAAGTAGCTGAGGTTGCGCGCGGAGTCGGCGCCCAACTCCGGTGCCGGCGCGGCCTGCCCGAGCCCGAGGAACGACAACGCGGCCAGGGTGAGGATCAGCGTGCCGATGTCCAGGCTGGCGGCCACGAGCGCATTGGGCACCGCGCCGGGCAGCAAGTGGCGCCCGGCGAGCCGGAACCAACTGACCCCGGCCAGTTTCGCCGCTTCGACGTGCGGCCGCGCGGCCAGCCGGGCCACCTCGCCGCGCACCAGTCGCGCGTAGAACGGCCACCAGACGATGGACACCGCGATCAGCGTGTGCAGGAAGCCGGGCCCCAGAGCGGCCACCACCGCGATGGCGAGCACCGGCGCGGGCAAGGACAGGAAGCCGTCGGTGATCCGCATCAGCGTGGCATCGATCCACCCGCCGGTGGCACCGGCGATCAACCCGACCAGCCCACCGATCAGCAGACCCAGTGCCACCACCGCCAGTGCGGCGAACCAGCTGGACCGTGCTCCATAGAGCACGCGGGACAGGATGTCACGGCCCACGCTGTCGGTGCCGAGCAGGAATCCCTTGGTGCCCGGCGGTTGCAGCGGCATCCCGACCGGCGTGAGCGGGTCGTGCGGGGCCAGCACCGGCACGGCGATCACGATCAACGTCACCAGGATCACCAGGGCGAAGCCGGCCCAGTTCACGATCACGGAGCGGGACTGTGGCAACGTCAGCCGCCACTTCTGGCTCCGGACCAGGACGGGTGCGGGTATCGCGTCCACCGTCGAGCTGACCATCAGCGCACCTTCCGTTCGATGCAGGCGACCTGGTGGGGGTTGCCGGGCGACCCTTCCAGGCGCACGTCGAGTTCGGCTCCGGCGCAGGCGTCGACGGCGATCGGGCAACGCGGATGGAACGCGCATCCCGGCGGCGGTGACAGCGGGCTGGCGGGTTCGCCTGGCAATATCCGTGTTTCGCGACCCAGGTCGGGGATGGAGTCGACCAGCGCACGGGTGTACGGGTGTACGGGGTCGCCGATGACCTGTTCGGCGGGGCCGACCTCCACGATGCGGCCCAGGTACATCACCGCGATGCGGTCGGCGACCACCCGGGCCACCGACAAATCGTGTGTCACGAACACCACCGACATGTCCAGGCTGCGGCGGAGGTCACCGATCAGGTTGAGCACCGATGCGGCCAGTGACACGTCCAGCGCGCTGGTCGGTTCGTCACACAGCAGCACCGGTGGGGGCACCACGGTGGCCCTGGCCAGCGAAACCCGTTGCCGCTGACCACCGGAGAGCTGACCGGCGCGTGACTTGGCCACCTCGGCGGGTAGGCCGACCCGATCCAGCACCTCGATGACCGCATCACGGCGCTGCGCCCTGGACATCTTGGTGCCGTGCAGCCGCTCGGCGATCAGCTCACCGACCGACAGCCACGGCGTCAGTGAGGCACCGGCATCCTGGAACACCATCTGCGGCCGCTGCGTACCGGCCAGCGTGACCGTGCCCGAAGTCTGCTTCTCCAGTCCGGCGATGACGCGCAGCAACGTCGACTTGCCCGAACCGCTCTCGCCCACCAAGGCCACCGATTCGCCATGGCCGACGCGCAGCGTCACCCCGCGCAGCGCCTGCAGCTTGCCACGTCGAGCCACCGCGAAAGTCTTGGTGACATCGGCCAATTCGATCGACGGCGCGGTATCGGCGACGGTCTGGGTGGTCGGCTCGGCGACGGGCACCGGCGGAGTATCAGTCGGGGCCGCGCCGGGTGGCAGCACGCAGGCGCTGACCCGGCCCGGCGCCACCGGAATCGGATCCGGCGGGGTTTTCGTACAGTCCTCGGTGGCCAGGTCGCAGCGGGGCACGAAGGCGCATCCCGGTAACGGTGTCAGGGGGCTGGGCACCGAGCCCGGCAGTGCGGCCAGTGGCCGGCCGCGTTGCGTGTGCAACGTCAGCCGGGACCGCAGCAGCCCACGCGTGTAGGGGTGCGCGGGGGTCTGGAGCACCTCGGCGGTGGGCCCGATCTCGGCGATCCGGCCCGCGTAGAGCACCGCGATGCGATCCGAGATTTGCGCGGCCACCCCGAGGTCATGGGTGATGAAGACGATGCTGCAACCGATCTCGTCGCGCAGTCCGCGCAGCAAGGTCAGCACCTGCGCCTGGACGGTGACGTCGAGTGCGGTGGTGGGTTCGTCGGCGATGATGAGTTCGGGGTCGCCGGCGATGGCGATGGCGATCATCACCCGCTGCCGCAGCCCGCCGGACAGTTCATGCGGATAGGACCGCATGCGGCGCGCCGGATCCGGGATGCCCACCGCGGTGAGCAGTCGCAGTGCTTCCTCGGCGCTGCCTGCCGCCTCGGCGACCTGTTTGCCGATGCGCATGGTGGGGTTGAGTGAGGTCATCGGGTCCTGGAACACCGCCCCCAGGTCGAGGCGGCGCACCTTGCGCAGGGTCTTGGCGTCACCGTGCACCATGTCCGAGCCGGCCACCTTTATGGAGCCGTCGATGCGGGCCGCGGCGGGTAGCAGTCCCAGCATGCCGAAGCCCAATACGCTCTTGCCCGAGCCGGATTCGCCTACCAAGCCCAGGATCTCGCCGGGGGCGATGGTCAGGGTGACTCCGCGCAGCGCGTGCACGTCGCGGCCGCCGCGACGGAATGTCACGTGCAGATCGTCGATATCGGCGACGGTCCTTGCCTCTGGCGGTTCCGGGGGGCGCACCTGCACGGCGTCGGAAACGACGATGCCCATGTGCATTCTCCCGATCTGTCGCGGCCTGGCCTGTCAGTTGACAGTTTTCACGGCCGGCGTACCCGATGGGTGTCGCTGGCGTAACCAATTCCGCGTCGCAGGTAACCGAGGCGTATCGCGCGTTTCTATCATGTGACAGAAACGGGGCGGCATACTTTTCCCGCGCCCGATGGGCCACGATGAAGCCATGTCGCTCACCCGCGCCGGCCGTCCCAGGCTGCAGACGCAGCGACGCCCCGGCATGACGGCCCGTGACGAAATCCTCGATGCGGCAGGGGAATTGTTCACCACGCTGGGCTACGCGAGCACGTCCACCCGCAGCATCGCCGAATCGGTCGGCATCCGGCAGGCTTCGCTGTATCACTACTTCGACACCAAAGACGACATCTTGTGCGCCCTGCTCAGCCAGACCGTCACCCCGACGCTGGCCTTCATCCCGGCGCTGTTGGAGGCCTCCCCCGCGCTGACGGCCGCCGAGCACCTGCACGCCCTGGCCAGCTTCGACGGTGACCAATTGCTCAACGGGCGCTGGAACCTGGGCGCCCTGTATCTACTGCCCGAACTGCGGGACGCCCGGCTGGAACCGTTCTGGTCCGACCGGGAGCGGCTGCGGCTGCACTATCTGGAGTCGAGCCACGCGGTGCTGCAGCGCACCGGAGTGCATCCGGCGGCGGCCGACCTGCCATTCCGGCTGGTCGAGTCGCTGGTCAACATGTGGTCGGAACCGCACGGCCCGCAACGGGCCGAACTTCCGGTGCACGTCGCCGACGCGTGCCTGCGGGTGCTGGGCAGCGTGGACGCGGCGAGCCCGCGGTTGCGGGAGCGCAGCGCGGCGGTGATCGAGCGGCACCGTGAGCGCGCGGGTGCCGCCGCCCCGGGACTGGCGCCCCGATAATCTCTGGCGGTGTTCCACATGCTGACGCTGACCTATCTACAGCCCGACGACGTCATCGACCGGACGCGGCCCGCCCACCTGGACTGGCTGGCCGATGAGGTCGCCGCCGGGCGGGTGCTGCTGGCCGGGCGCACCGAAGCGCGCGGCGCCGTACTGGTGGTCGCCGATATGTCCGCCGAAGAGGCCGACGCCGTCATCGCCGGTGACCCCTACACCCGAGCGGGGGTGGCACGCTATGACCGGGTGAGCTTCACCGCCGGATTCCGCGCCCCAGGCCTATAACTTGGCTCACATGGGTAGCCGGGACTAGATGGGTCACGGTATCTGTTGAAATGACGCGATGGTGCAGCGTCGCGCCCTGATTACAGTTACCTTCGCTAACGTTTCGGCGAAGGCGCGTGTTGCCCGCTCAGAAGACGAAGTCGACGAAGAGGACCGAACGAGATCATGACGACCACCGTTTCCGCCTACGCCGCCAGCTCGGCGACCAGCCCGCTCACCAAGACGACCATCGAGCGCCGCGCCGTCGGCCCGCACGACGTCGCGTTCGACATCAAGTTCGCGGGCATCTGTCACAGCGATATCCACACCGTCAAGGCCGAATGGGGCCAGCCCAACTACCCGGTGGTACCGGGCCACGAGATCGCCGGTGTGGTCACCGAGGTCGGGTCCGAGGTCACCAAGTACAAGGTGGGCGATCACGTCGGCGTCGGCTGTTTCATCGACTCCTGCCGCGAGTGCGAGAACTGCAAGGCCGGTCAGGAGCAGTACTGCATCGGTGAGTACGGCATGCACGGCACCTACAACTCCACCGAGCGCGATGGCAGCCCGACCTACGGCGGCTACAGCACGGCGATCGTCGTCGACGAGAACTACGTGCTGCGCATCCCGGACTCGATCCCGCTGGACAAGGCCGCTCCCCTGCTGTGCGCCGGTATCACGCTGTTCTCCCCGCTGAAGCATTGGAACGCGGGCCCCGGCAAGCAGGTCGCCGTCATCGGCCTCGGCGGGCTGGGCCACATGGGAGTCAAGCTGGCGCACGCGATGGGTGCGCATGTCACCGTGCTGAGCCAGTCGCTGAAGAAGATGGAGGACGGTCTGCGACTCGGCGCCGACGAGTACTACGCCACCTCCGACCCCGACACCTTCACCAAACTGGCCGGCAAGTTCGACCTGATCCTCAACACCGTGTCGGCCAACCTGAGCATGGGCACCTACCTGAACCTGCTCAAGGTCGACGGCACCCTGGTCGAGCTGGGCATCCCGGAGCATCCGCTGGAGGTGCCGACCTTCGCATTGGCCGCCGGGCGCCGCAGTATCTCGGGTTCGATGATCGGTGGCATTCCGGAGACCCAGGAGATGCTCGACTTCTGCGCCGAGCACGATGTCACGCCCGAGATCGAGGTCATCGAGGCGTCCTACGTCAACGAGGCCTACGACCGGGTGTTGTCCTCGGACGTCCGCTACCGCTTCGTCATCGACGCCTCCACGATCTGACGCCGTCCCTGCCGCCCGGGCCTCCTCTTCCCCGGGCGGCACGGGCGGCGCTTTACCTCAGTTGTCGAGCTCCTCAACCCCGGACAGCGGCCAGCCCGCGGCGGCCAGCCTGGCCGCCACCCGACGGACATTCTCCGGACCGGCGTCGTGGTGGGTGACTTCGGCGATGAACGCCTCGATCTCGTCGTGGCCGATCGCACCGTCGGTCAACGCTGGCGAGCCGGTTGCGGTGATATTCGCGACGACCTCCTTGACCTGCTCCTCGGTCAGCGGGGTGTTGCGCAGCAGGGCAAGCAGCGGAACCCGGTCGGTGCCGGGCACGCCCTCGGGGTAGCCGGCGCGCAGCCAGTTCAGTATTCGAGCGACGAGCGAGGTCGACGTGGTCACGCGACAAGTTTCTCGGGTTCGGTCGATGGGCGCCACTGTCGATCGGACAGTTCGCCGGCCATTCACTCGTCGTTCACGCCGCAGGCACGTTTCAGGGCACGCACCACACTGTGCTTGCCGAGGTCGACCTTGAATGCGTTCTGGCTCAACGGCTGAGCGCCGGCCATCAGCAGGTCGGCGGCACGCCTGAAGACCGCGGTGCCCGGCTGTTCACCGCGCAGCGCCGCCTCCGCCGCAGGTACCCGCCAGGGCCTGGCTGCGACGCCGCCGAGCGCGATGGCCGCCGACGCGATGACGCCGTCGACCAGCTGGACGCCGGCGGCCACCGATACCAGCGCGAACGCATAGCTGTGCCGATCCCGCACCTTGAGATACCAGCTGGCGTCCGCGTACCGCGTCGGTGGTAGTTCGATGGCGGTGATGAGTTCACCCGGCGCCATCGTGTTGTCCCGGTCCGGGCGGTCCCCCGGCAACGCGAAGAAGTCCGCGAGCGCAACGGTGCGCTCTCCCGCCGGGCCGCGCAGCCGCACGGCGGCATCCAGGATCTCCAGTGCGACGGCCATATCGGAGGGGTGCACGGCCACGCAGTGGGTGCTGGCGCCGAACAGTGCGTGCTCCCGGTTGAAGCCGTCCGCCGCCGCACAGCCGGACCCGGGTGTGCGTTTGTTGCACTGCGCAAACGCCGGATCCATGAAGTACGGGCATCGGGTGCGTTGCACCAGGTTGCCGCCCGCGGTGGCCATATTGCGGATCTGCGTGGTGGCACCGGACAGGATGGCCTGCGACAGCACCGGATAGCGGGTCCGGATCAGCGGGTGGTTGGCCACCGCAGTGTTGGACGCCCCGGCTCCGATGCGCACGCCGCCATCGGGTGTGGCCGTGATGGTGTCCAGCCCGATCCGGCGGATGTCGATGAGCGTGTCCGGGGCCTCCACCCCGGTCTTCATCAGATCCAGCAGATTGGTGCCACCGGCGAAATACCGCGCGCCCGCGGCGGCTTCGTCGATCGCGTCGGGAACACTGACCGCGTGCCGAAATGCGAACGTCTTCACGATTGACCTTCCGTGACGGCGGCGATCGCGGCGACGATGTTGGCGTAGGCGCCGCAGCGACAGATGTTGCCGGCCATGCGTTCGCGAATCTCGTTACCGGACAGGCACGGTGGCCCGTTCACCACGTCGGCGCGCGGACCGCCGAAGGTGCTGGCGCACAGCTCGCCCCTGGCGTGCTCACGCAGCAGGGCGTGCGCCGAGGACAGCTGCCCCGGGGTGCAGTACCCGCACTGGAATGCGTCGTGGTCGACGAACGCCTGTTGTAACGGGGTCAGGGTGTCACCGTCGGCCAAGCCCTCCACCGTGGTGACCACGGCTCCATCGATCGACACGGCCAGCGTCAGGCAGCTGAGCACCCGCTCGCCGTCGACATGCACCGTGCAGGCCCCACACAGGCCGTGGTCGCATCCCTTCTTGGTGCCGGTGAGTCCCAACCGTTCGCGCAGCACGTCGAGCAGGGTGGCGCGCACATCGGTGTCGATCTCGGCCTCGGTGCCGTTGACCGTCAGTTTCATCTCGACTCCTCGTACCGGGGCGCGAAGGGGCTCATCAGGCTCTCCAGGGTTATCGGCAAGTCCCGCAACCGCTTTCCGGTGGCGTGATAGATCGCGTTGGCGATGGCCGCCGGCACCCCGCAGGTGCCGATCTCGCCGATACCGCGCACACCGATCGGGTCCAGCCCGAAATCGGCGACGTCGACGAAGCTGATGTCGAACTCCGGTCGATCGGCGTGGGTGGGGACGTAGTACTCCCCGATCAGTTGGCCGGTCCGCGGGTCCCTGGCCACCTGCTCCAGCAGCGCCATCCCGATCCCGAAGGTGATACCGCCCATCACCTGGTTGGTGGCCAGCTTCGGGTTGAGCACCCGTCCGCAATCCATGACCGCCGTCCAGCGCGTCACGGTGGCACGACCGATCGCTTCATCGACCTCCACCTCGCAGAAGTGCGCACCGAAGGATTGCGACAGTGGGCCGCCCTCGGCCGCTCCCCCGGCTGTCACCGTGAAGCTGAGTGCCGCCCGCAGTTCATCGCCCTTGCGCCGCAGCAGGTCGGCGAGCGTGGCCGGCTCCCCGTCATAGTCGGGGCAGTGTGCGATCAATCGGCGCCGCCATTCGCGCGCCGCCTCGTGCACGGCCGAGCCGACCGTCGCGGTGGTCTGCGAGGCGCCGCTGTAGGGGGCGTCGGGGAACGTGGAGTCACCGGAGCTGAAACTGACCTGTTCGAGTGGTAATCCGCAACCGTCGGCGGCGAGCTGCGTCATCACGGTACGCACCCCGGTGCCGATCTCGTGGGTGGCCGAGGCGAACCGGACCCGGCCGTCGGCGTCAGTGTCCACCCGGCAACCGGCCGGCATGCGGCGGCCCGGGTAGGTGGCGGTGGCCACGCCCCAGCCCACCTGCACGCCGTCACGCCGCATCGCGCGGGGTGCCGGCGAGCGGTCTGCCCAGCCGAACCGTCGCGCGCCTTGCTCGTAACACTCGGCGAGGTGTTTGCCCGAGTACGGGCGCCCGCTGGGTTGGTCGAGCTGTGGGTCGTTGGCCAACCGCAGCGCCACCGGGTCGATCTGCAGCCGCTCGGCCAACTCGTCCATGGCCACTTCGAGCGCGAACAGTCCGGGCGCCTCACCGGGGCCGCGCATGAAACACGGTGTGGGAGCGTTGATTCTGGCTACGGTGTGCGAAACCGACAGCCGCGGTGACTCGTAGAGGAAGCGTGCGGACAGCCCCACCGGTTCGCAGAAGTGGGCGACCGTGGAGGTCTCGGTGAGGGTGTGCTGCTCGGTGCTGAGCAGGGCGCCGCCGGCGGTGGCGACCAACGCCAGCTGTTGTTCGGTGCGCGGCCGGTGCCCGGTCGAGGTGAACATCTGATTGCGGGTCAGCACCAGCTTGACCGGGCGGCCCACCTCGCGCGCCGCGACGGCACACAACACCACGTGCATCCAGAGGAAGCTCTTGGATCCGAAGGCACCGCCGACGAACTCGGAGACGATGCGCACGCGCTGTTCGGGGATCCCGAGATAGCCGGCCAGTGCGCGCCGTTCACCGGTGATCCACCGGGTGCTGTCGTGCACCGTCAGGGTGTCGCCGGTCCACTCGGCGATGGTGGCCGACAGTTCGATCGGATAGTGGGTGTTACGCGCGGTGGTGTACCGGGTCGCGATCCGCACCCCGTCGGGTTCGGCATCCGGTCCGCGCCGATCCTGCAACTTCTCGTCGTCCAGTTTGACGAAATGGTCGGGCCGGTAGGTCCCGTGCCGGATGAGACCGCCCCGCTCGTCGGCAGGGACCGGTTCAGCGAGCACCTGGGTGGCCGTCAATTGGGCTGGAGCGCTGCGATAGTCGAACCGCATCAGCGCCGCTGCCTGCGCTGCGTTCTCCGGTGAATCCGCGACCACCAAGGCCATGTGCTGGCCCACGTACTGCACGGTCAGGTCCGACAGCGGCGGCCGGCGCTCCAGCGGCAGATCCCAGGTCAGGTCTTCGGGAAGTACCTGCAGCGGCGGACAGTTCAGCGGGGTCAGGACGTATAACACACCGGGGGCGGCCGTGGCGGCCGCCGCTGCGGCCGCCACGGATTCCGCCGTAACCTCACCATGGGGTATCTCGGACTGCACCAGGGCCGCGTAGGTCACGCCCGCGACCGGCGTGTCCGCGGTGTACCGGGTGGCTCCGGTGACCTTCGCGCGTCCCTCGACCCGATCGACGGGCCTGCCGACGGTCACCTCACCCATATGGCCACGGTCCCTCCTGCTCAAACTTCGTGCGGTTTAACAGGTTTCAGTCGAGCGGGTTGCGCCGGTCGACGATCAGCGGATCGGCGGGGGTGAACGGGAAATTCGGCAGATCGTCGATATGGGTGTTGAAGGCCGCGGCCAGCACCTCGCGGGAGTAGGCACTCGCCGAGGCACGGTAGCCGATATCGGCGGGGAACGGCTGGTCGAAGAAGATCAGGAAATGCCAGTCGTCGGTGCCGATGTTCTCGATGTGGTGCGGGTAGGCGCGCGGGATGAAGTACATGTCACCCGTGGTCATGGTCCAGGTATCAAGGGAGCCATCGGGATTCATGATAGTCATCCGGGCGTCCCCGTGCTGGACATATCCCATTTCGGCGGTGACCGGATGCCAGTGCGGTTCGCGCATCCCGTCCTCGGTGACGCGCAGCGAATACATCGAGATGTCCTTCAGGGCCGGCCAGAACTGGTCTCGGGCGAACCTGGCGTTGCCGCTGGCGTAGTTCAATCCGGGTGCTTGGGCTTCGATGTCGAACTTGTGCGGATCCTCGAAGTACGCCGACGCGGGGATCTCGGGGTCACCGATGCGGGCGGCCAACTTATGGTCGGTGGGCGGATTGTCGCGCCGAATCTTGGCCAGGTCCGAGGCCGGCAAATCGTAGGTGTTGCCCAGCACCGCATCGGTGAAGGCGCCGAACGTCGCGCCGAATCCGAAGTCCTCGGGCCGTTCGTTGCGGAAGGCGATGATGAACTCGGCCACCTCGCTGCCGATGTTCTCGATGTGATGCAGCGCCCCGGAGTCGATGTGGAACATCTGGCCGGCCGTGACGATGAAGTTGGAGAACTTGCTGTGGTTGTCCAGCACCGAGACCAACGCGGTGCCGGACACACAGTAGGTCAGCTCGTTGGCGTTGGCGTGCCAATGCGGCGTACGCATCGCGCCGGGGTTGAGGAGGACGCGCTTGATGGACAACCGGTTCAGGATGGGCAGGTTGTCGGCCGTGACACGGCGCATCGACCCGAAGTCGTTCTCCTCGACGATCTCGCCGTCGAGCAGGGACAGCGTGTGCGTGCGGCGGGTGACTGCTGCGGTCATGGTGATCTCCTCTGATCGGACGGGTGCGATGTGTTCACCTTGCTCCACCGCGGGGGCAATGTCTGCGCTGCTGGCTGCCAATCCGGCGGAGCGCTGACGGTACCGACCCGGTAGGGCTAGCACCCATATCGACCCGATGCCGGGCCGACGCGACGATGGGATGCGAAAATGTCGCGGCTGCACAGGCTGGGCGGAAAGGGCATGCGGGTGGCTATACGAGTTGTCATCGCCGAGGACGACGTGCTGTTGCGGGAGGGCGTGGCGAGTCTGCTGCAGCGCTCGGGATTCGAGGTGGTCGGGCAGGCCGGTGACGCGCCGACGCTGCTGGAGGCGGTGCGGGCGCACCGACCCGAGCTGGTGCTGACCGATATCCGTATGCCACCAGGCCACAGCGCCGAAGGGTTGGACGCCGCCCGCACCATTCGTGCCGAGCTCCCGGACACCGGCATCGTGGTGCTCTCGGCGCATATCGATGTCGAGCACGCCACCGAACTCCTCGCGGGAGGGCACGGGATCGGGTATCTGCTCAAGACCCGCGTCACCGATGTGGAGGACTTCGTCGACACCCTGAACCGGGTCGCCGCCGGTGCCTCTGTCATCGATCCGGCGCTGGTCACCGAGCTGGTGTCGGCGCGGCGGCGCAACGATCCACTGGCCGCACTGAGCTCACGGGAACGTGAGGTGCTGGCGCTGATGGCCGAGGGGTTGTCCAACGCCGGAATCGGCAGACGACTGTGGGTGACGGAGGGCACGGTGGAAAAGCACGTGCGCAGCATCCTGACCAAATTGGATCTACCCGAAACCGGCGATGATCACCGGCGGGTGCGCGCGGTGATCCTGTTCCTGGATTCGCGCTGAGCTCAGCCGCGCAGCAGGCCCCAGATCGCCTCGGGTGACAACGCGAACTTGGGCAGGAACCCCAGGGCCGGGCTCTCGGCGATGAGATCGGCGAAGTCGTGTTCGTCGTGGGTGGAGATCAGGATCACCGGCACATCGGTGAGCTGCTCGGCCACGTCGAAACCGTTGTCGGCGCCAAGGTCGACGTCGACGAGCGCGACATCGGGTTGCAGCGACCGGCTGGCGTGCACCGCGCCGGCACCGTCGGTGGCGGTGCCGACGACGGTGATCCCGCCGTGCGCCAGCATCGTCGTCGCGGCATCCCGGAAGGCAGCACTGTCGTCGACGATCAGCGCCCGCATAACCGGTGAACCAGACATACTCCGAGCTTGACAGGACCGCGGGACTGAAGCATTACCGCTAGCCGGAAAGTTCGCTGTCAACTTCCGCAATAATATCTGCGGGGTGAATTGGCAGTCGTGGTCCGGTCGTACCTTGGCGCTCATCGTTCGGCCCACCGCCCGCCCCCTCGGGTGGGGTGTGGTGGTGGCGGCCGGCTTCATCGTCGCCGAGACGCTGGTGGTGCTGGCGCTCAAGCGGGTGGCTCCCGATGACGCGTTCGGAGCGGTCTTCCTGCTCGGGGTGCTGGTCGTCTCGGCCGGTTGGGGATTCGGGCTTTCGGTGGCGACCTCGGTGGCCAGCGCGCTGGTGTACACCTATTTCCATCTGGACGGCCGGGATACCCTGGCGCCCGCCGTTGGCGTCTTCCTCACCCTGGCACTGGTCACCAACGTGCTGGTCGGGCAGGCCCGGCTGCGTACCGCCGAGGCCGAGCAGCGCCGCCGCGAGGCGACCACTCTGGCCGATCAGCAAGCCTCGCTGCGGCGGGTGGCGACCCTGGTGGCCCGCGGGGCAGCCACCTCCGAGGTGTACGACGTCGCGGTCTCGGAACTGGCGCACAGCCTGCGCGCGCGCCACGTCACGTTGCTGCGCTACGACTCCGATGAGCACGCGGTGGTGCTGGCGACCACCGATCCGCGGGCCTTCGCGATGGGCCAACGGTTTTCGTTGAGCGGCGACAATGTCGGCAGCCGGATCAAGGCCACCGCGGCCCCCGCCCGTATCGTCGATTACGGCGCCGCCGCCGGCGAGGTCGCCACGATGCTGACCGGATTGGGCATACGCTCGGGCGCCGGCGCCCCGATCGTGGTCGACGGGCAGACACGCGGAGCGTTGGTGGTGGCTTGGCCACAGCCGCACGGTGCGGCCGAGCACGCCGAAACGCATATCTGTGATTTCGCCGATCTGGTGTCGACCTCGATCGCCAACGCGGAGACGCGGGCCGAACTGACCGCGTCGCGGGCCCGCATCGTCGCCGCCGCCGATCAGGCCCGGCGCGGCTTCGAACGCGATCTGCACGATGGTGCCCAGCAACGCATCGTGGCGCTGAGCCTGCAGCTGCGGGCGGCAGAGGCGGCCGCAGAGGGCACCGTGCGCACCCAGTTGTCCGGCATCGTCGAGGGTCTGGCCGGGCTGTATGCCGACCTGCAGGAGTTATCCCGGGGTCTGCACCCGGCGATCCTCTCGAAGGGCGGGCTGGCGCCCGCGATCCGCACGCTCGCTCGCCGGTCGCCGGTGCCGGTTGAACTCGACCTGCACGTCGATGAGCGGCTACCGGAATCAGTGGAGGTGGCGGCCTACTACGTGGTGGCCGAATCCCTCACCAACGCAGCCAAATACGCCAAAGCGGAGGTAATCACGGTCACTGCGGTCGCCGATGACGCCACTTTACGGCTCAGGGTGACCGATGACGGTGTCGGTGGCGCCGTGGCCGGCGGTGGATCGGGTCTGGTCGGTCTGCGTGACCGGGTCCAAGCGCTGTCGGGGCAATTCGGGGTGTCCAGCGCCGTGGGCGCCGGGACCACCGTCACCGCGGCTATCCCGCTGAACGCCTGAAGGGCAGCACTCGGCACATTTCCTGAGGTCGCCGGGCCGGCGCGGCACCGATGTGGGAGGGGTGCCTGCGCTTGGCTTCCACGAGCGCACGCATGTTCTGCCGGGCGCGTCGTGGTGCGAGCTCGACGACGTTGGTCTCGGCAATCGCGGTCGCTGCCATGGTGTCCTCCTGCGCGGGTGGTTCATCCGTCACCATCGAGGTTGCTCGCCCAATGGAGGAAGATCTTCAACGAAAGCCGTGAAGTTGCTGAGAAAGCGCGGGTCGGGGCCGGAACGGCAGCACCAGGCACGGTCGCTCCGGATTCTCGGCCGCGTACCGCCGCGTGGCCACGACGATCGCATGCAGATGGTGCCGGGTTCGTCGGGACGCAAGGTCGATCACATTGCTCTCTGCGACGCCGGCTCGCGCCGACACTGGTGCAGTCATGCCCGCCCCTCCTCACCCTGACCTGCGTCAGAATGCCCCCTTCAGCGGGTTCGCAAACCGGGTGCCCACCAGGTGTGAAGCCCGCACCGCGCGGGTAATCCGGCAGCACGACACACCCGGTGAGGAAGAGGTCATGCGACTACGGCGGAGTGCGCTCTCGGGTCCCGGAATCAGCCGTAAGCGGCGGGGCAAGGGATTCGCCTACTACGGCCCGGACGGTTCGTTGCTGGACGACGAGGCCACCGTCGAGCGGATCAAGGCGTTGGTGATTCCGCCGGCCTGGAAGAAGGTGTGGATCTGCCCGTTCCCGAACGGGCACGTCCAGGCCGTCGGCACCGACGCTGCGGGCCGGCGCCAGTACCTGTATCACCCGCAATGGCAGCAGGAACGCGCCGAGGAGAAATTCGACCGGGTGCTGGAGATGTCCTCCCGATTGCCCGGCTGGCGCGCCAAAGTGTCCGCCGATCTCGCCGGCAAGGGCCTGGGTCGCGACCGCGTGTTGGCGCTGGCGCTGCATCTGCTGGACCAGGGGTATTTCCGTGCGGGCGGCGAGCAATACGCCGAGGAGAACGAATCGTACGGCCTGGCAACGTTGTTGTGCGAGCACGTCAGGGTTCGTGGCGAGGCGGTGTCCTTCGACTATCCGGCCAAGAGCGGCGTCCAGCGGCGACTGGAGTTGGCCGACCCGGAGGTGGCGCGGGCCGTCAAGGCCTTGTTGCGCCGTGGGAACCAGAGCGAGCGACTGCTGGTGTGCCGGGCCGCTTCCGGGTGGACCGATCTTCGATCCGATGATCTCAACGCACGGTTCAAAGAGCTCGTCGGCGCGGAGTTCAGTGTCAAGGACCTGCGCACCTGGCACGGAACGGTGCTGGCTGCGGTCGCATTCGCCGATGCCGATCCCCCGGTCTCCAAGCGAGTGGTCAAACGTGTCGAGGCGGCCGTGATGAAAGAGGTTGCCGAGTCGTTGGGCAATACGCCTGCCGTGGCGCGCGGTTCCTATGTCGATCCTCGGGTGGTCGCCGGCTACGAGCAGGGCTTGACCATCGGCGCGGGAGTGCGCCGCGCGGCCCGGATCGACGATTCCGTTGGGGCACAAGCGGTTCTGGAGAAGGCCACGCGTAACCTCATCCTCAAGGTGGACAAGGGCAATGCCGCGTCACGACGGCCCAAAGGTGCGCCGATGCCGACGGCGGCGTGACGTCGCCATCCGCGCCGCGGTGCACTCCGAATCCCCTATGACGCGGGTGACGAACCCTCGCGAAAGGGATGCGAAAGGGAGAGGACCAGGCATGCCGGGTGTGCAGACCATCGCCAAGCAGGTGGTGGAGACGGTGGGATCCGTGGCCGGGATCCGGATCGGGCTGGAAGAACCGAAGTTCAACGCGGTGGAGTTGGCACGAGGAGTGCAGATACGCCACTACGGAGAGCGGATCGCGGCGCAGACGAAGGTGTCGGGCGAATCGGAGGACCAGGCCCGTTCGACCGGATTTCGGCGGGTGGCCGCCTATATCTTCGGCGGCAACGACGGCGGGCGCAGCATCGCGATGACCGCACCCGTCGCGGTGCAGACGGGGCGCTCCCGCGGTACCAAGATCGCCATGACGGCTCCGGTCGCTCAACAGGGCGATCACGACGAGTGGGTGATCCGCTTCTTCATGCCCGCCGAATGGACGATGGACACGCTGCCCAAGCCGAACGACCCGCGCGTCGAGCTGGTGACGGTCCCGCCGCAGAAGTACGCCGTACTCCGGTTCAGCGGCGGCTACGACGCCCGCCGGGTGGCCGATCAGACGGCCAGATTGCGGGAGATCCTGCGGGAGAACGGTTTCGAGGCCGCCGGCGAACCCACGGCGTGGTTCTTCGACCCACCGTGGACGCTGCCCTTCCGCCGCCGTAACGAGGTGGCCATTCCCGTACTGTGAGGGCCGCGCCGCCAACCCGGCTCTGCCGATTCAGAGGCGACACATAGCTGATAATTATATTCGCTAACTATCATGGCAGATATGAACGCACACAAACTGATCGCCGCCACGGCGATCGCCGGAGGATTGGCAGCAGCAGCGATCGGGATCGGGGCGGGGACCGCGACGGCCGCCCCCGCGACCGGCCCTGTCCCGGCCTGGGGACCACCCCCACCCGGACCCGGCTGGGGCGATCACGATCACGGCTGGGGCCGCCCAGGCTGGGGGCCGCCGCGCGATTGGAACCCGAACGAAGGCCCGTGGGGGCCAGCCGGTTGGAATGGCGGCTGGCAGCCCCCGGGTGCCGTCTGCCTGGGTCAGTGGTGCATCTAGCCGGTCAGGACCGGCTCAGAAGTCCCAGTCCTCGTCCTCGGTGACGACGGCCTTGCCGATCACATACGACGAGCCCGAGCCGGAGAAGAAGTCGTGGTTCTCGTCGGCGTTGGGGCTCAACGCCGACAGGATCGCGGGGTTCACGTCGGTCTCGTCCTTGGGGAACAGCGCCTCGTAACCCAGGTTCATCAGGGCCTTGTTGGCGTTGTAACGCAAGAACTTCTTGACATCCTCGGTCAGACCGACGGAGTCGTAGAGGTCCTGGGTGTACTCGGTCTCGTTGTCGTAGAGCTCGAAGAGCAGCTCATAGGTGTAGTCCTTGAGCTCTTGACGCTTGGCCTCGTCCACCAGGGCCAGCCCGCGCTGGTACTTGTAGCCGATGTAGTAACCGTGCACGGCCTCGTCGCGGATGATCAGCCGGATCATATCGGCGGTGTTGGTCAGCTTGGCCCGGCTGGACCAGTACATCGGCAGGTAGAAGCCGGAGTAGAACAGGAAGCTCTCCAGCAGCGTCGAGGCCACCTTGCGCTTGAGCGGATCGTCGCCGCGGTAGAAGTCCATCACAATCTGCGCCTTGCGCTGCAGGTTCGGGTTCTCCTCCGACCAGCGGAACGCCTCGTCGATCTCGGCGGTCGAGCACAGCGTGGAGAAGATGTTGCTGTAGCTCTTGGCGTGCACCGACTCCATGAACGCGATGTTGGTGTAGACGGCTTCCTCGTGCGGGGTCAGCGCATCGGGGATCAGGCTGACCGCACCGACGGTGCCCTGGATGGTGTCCAGCAGGGTCAGCCCGGTGAACACCCGCATGGTGAGCTGCTTCTCGGCGTCGGTCAGGGTGCCCCAGGACGGGATGTCATTGGACACCGGAACCTTCTCCGGCAACCAGAAGTTGCCGGTCAACCGGTCCCACACCTCCGCGTCCTTCTCGTCCTGTACGCGGTTCCAGTTGATGGCCGAGACACGGTCGATCAGCTTTATTCCGTCGGACATCTCAGACCCCAATTCGGTGCGTGGTGAGTGGCTGTCACGACACTACAACTGGGGGCCGACGACACGCCGGAGCCCCACAGATTGTGTTTTCGTGTCGCGTCGGTCAGGCCGTGAACTCGTACTCGGCCGGGTGGAACTGCCGGGTGGACAGCCAG
The DNA here is from genome assembly GCF_026240945.1 of Mycolicibacterium sp. J2. Lineage (GTDB taxonomy): Bacteria > Actinomycetota > Actinomycetes > Mycobacteriales > Mycobacteriaceae > Mycobacterium. The sequence goes on along the minus strand of NZ_JAPFPY010000008.1, from coordinate 149,139 downwards.
TACTGCCAGGTCATGCCGCTCCACAGGGTGCGGTTCACCCCGTGGGCGTCCATGTACCAGCTGTGGCAACCTCCGGTGCTGAACACCGTGCCCGCCAGATCGTGCTGTAGCTGTGCGTTGAAGTCGTCTTGGGCCCGCCGCGTGGGGGCCAGCGCCTTGGCGCCCGCGGCGTCGGCGGCCGCGATGGCCTGCGCGACGTAGCGGATCTGCGATTCGATCATGAAGACCACCGAATTGTGTCCCAGCGCGGTGTTCGGGCCGAGCAGGAAGAACAGGTTCGGCATCCCGGCCACCGCAATGCCGCGGTGAGCTTGGATGCCCTCGGCATTCCACCGGTCCACCAGGTCTTCGCCACCGGCACCCTTGATGTCGACATAGGTGTAGGAGTCGGTGACATGGAAACCGGTGGCCCACACGATCACGTCGACCGGGTGCTCGGCACCGTCGCCGGTGACGATGCCGGTCGGGGTCAGCCTGGCGATACCCTCGGTGATCACCTGCGCCTTGGGGTTCGCGATGGCGCGGTAGTAGGTGTCGGAGTTCAGGATTCGCTTGCATCCCGCGGTGTAGCTCGGGGTGAGCTTGCGGCGCAGGACGGGATCTTTGATGCTGCGGTTGATGTTCCAGCGGCCCAGCAGTTCACCGATCTTGAGCAGTCGCGGCTGCCGCGTCATGGCGAACCCGACCCCCTCGTGGATCCAGTAGATGGCCGCCCGCATCAGCGCCCGGGCGCCGGGAACGTAGGTGAACATCCGCCGCATCCATTGTGGGAAGGCGTTGTTCGGTCGCGGCATCACCCAGGCCGGGGTGCGCTGATAGAGGTCGAGCCCGGACACCTGGTCGATGATCGCCGGGACGATCTGGATGGCGCTGGCGCCGGTGCCGATCACGGCGACCCGTTTGCCGGTGATGTCCACGGCGTGGTCCCACTGGGCCGAGTGGAACATCGCCCCGGCGAACGTGTCGGCGCCCTCGATCTCGGGGATCGACGGGATGTGTAGGCCGCCGGCCCCGGAGATCAGGAACTGCGCGACGAACTCCTGCCCCGACTTGTCGAAGACATGCCAGCGGGAATCCTGTTCATCCCAGTGCGCGCGGTCGACATGGGTGTTGAACCGAATGTTGCGCCGCAGGCCGTACTTGTCGGTGACGTGCTTGAGGTAGTCGAAGATCTCCGGCTGGAACGACCACATGTGGGTCCAGTCCGGTTTCGGTTCGAAGGAGAAGGAGTACATGTGCGACGGGATGTCGCACGCGCAGCCCGGGTAGGTGTTGTCCCGCCAGGTGCCGCCGATCTCGTCGGCCTTCTCCAGGATCAGGAAATCCCGGTCGGCGAAGCCTTGCTTCTTGAGCGCGATGCCCATCCCGAGGCCGGAGAATCCGGATCCGATGATCAACGCACGAGTAACGACGGCGGTCATAGTTCACGGCCTTTCCCGGAACGGCGGTACCGGATATCCAGTATCCAGATTCTGCGGTGGGAACCGCAACAGCCGCTGGGTTCTTTCCCGTCGCTGCGCTCGCCCCGGGGTCAGGCGCCCAGATCCGCCTGTTGACGCTTGACGGCCTTGCTGACCGGCTGATCGGGGTCGATCGCCACCCCCATCAATTCGCCGGTGCCGTTCACCGCACCCATCATGATCGTGGTCATGTGGGCGACGAACTGGTCCATCGGCATCCGGCGGGCACCGTCCTCGCTGCCGCCCAGCCACCAGTCGGTGGCCGAAGCTGCGGTACCGAACAGGGCGAATGCGGCCAATTCGAAGACCGCCGGGTCCAGGTCCATGTCCTTGAGCTCGCCACTGACCATCTCGGCGATCGCCAGGGTGATGTCCCGGCCGCGGTTGACCGTCGTCATCGCCGCCGCTGACTGGTCGGCGAACCGGCCCTGCAGCAGGAACCGCACCACGTTCGGGTGCTGGTCCACCAGCTCGACGTAATGCTCCACGGCCCGGCCGATGATCTGCCGGGCGGTGTCGGTCTCGATGTTGATGGACGGGATGACCGCCGCCCACAGCATGTCGCGCATCCGCTCGCCGATCTGGGCGAACATATCGGACTTGTCGGTGAAGTGCCGGTAGATCTTGGGCTTGGCGGTGCCGGCTTCCTCGGCGATCTCGCGAACGCTGACGTTGGGGCCGAGCCGGTCGATTGCCCGGAAGGCCGCGTCGATGATCTCCGCGCGCACCTTCTTGCGATGCTCACGCCACCGCTCGCTGCGCGCATCGACCTTCACGCCGGGTTGCCCACCGGGCAGCGGTATGGAGGGAAGAGATGGTCTGCGCACTCACATACTGTACCGGCTCGCCGCCCCTGACCTGCCGTGACCGCTCGGTGCGTCATCCACCGCCGCACCGGCTACGAATGTCTTGGGTACCATCAACCGAACACCATCCCTTTCAACGAGGCGGAGAATGACGGCCCGATACGACCTGGTCATCGCGGGCGGAGGCCCGTCTGGATCAGCGGCTGCCTGGCAGGCCGCCCAGACGGGGGCGCGGGTGATCGTCCTGGACAAGGCGGACTTTCCCCGGGACAAACCTTGTGGCGACGGCCTGACCGCACGCGCGGTCAGTTACCTGCAGAAGATGGGCCTGGCCGACGAGGTGGCCAAGTACCACCGGATCAACCGGGTCACGGTGTACAGCCCGAGCGCGTGGGAGCTGTCGTTTCCCCGCCGCCCCGGCATGCCCGATCACGGGCACACCGCCAGCCGTACCGACCTGGACCTCAAGCTGCTCAAGCACGCCGAGTCCGCGGGCGCCGAGGTTCGTCAGGGCGCCGAGGTGGCCGGCCCAGAATTCGACGCCGACGGCCGCGTGGTGGGTGTGGTGCTCAAGAGCGGTGAGAAGGTGCTCGGGGATGCCGTCATCGCCGCCGACGGGGCCTACTCCCCCATCAAGCGGGCGCTGAAACTGGATTCCGAGTACAACGGCTACTCGGCCATCGCGATCCGCTCGGAGATGCCTGCCAACCGTCCCGACGGCGACAGCATGGACATCTACCTGAAGCTGCTGTTCCAGGGCGATCAGCTACCCGGCTACGGGTGGGTGTTCCCGATGGGCAACGGTGTCTTCAACATCGGCTTGGGTTACGTCAACAGCTACAAGAACTGGCAGTCGATCAACGCGACCCAGTTCCTCGGCGAGTTCCTGCGGTCACTGCCGCACGATTGGGAATTGCCGCCGATCGAGGAGTTGAAGAAGAACAAGAGCGTACGGGCGTGGCGATTGCCGATGGGCTTCACCGCCTGGCCGCCGTGGCGTCCCGGTGTGCTGTTCACCGGCGATTCGCTGGGCGCCGGTAAGCCGGCATCCGGTGCCGGTATCTCCAAGGCTCTCGAATCCGGTTTGGCTGCAGGCGAATGCGCCATCGCGGCGTTGCAGAACGGTGGCCCCGACGACTTCACCAACTATGCACAGCGGATGGAAGCCGCGTGGGGCAGGGAGTACCGGCGCGGGCGCTACATGCACAAGCTGATCGGGAACCCGAAGATCGCCGAGGCCGGTATCAAGCTGATCGACAACGCGACGTTCCGGGACCGGCTGCTCAAGGCGCTGTACAAGAAGGCGCAGGGCCCCGCGCACCACAAGGTCTAACCGAACGCGTAGTGGACGTGTTCGTCGACGGCGACGAACCCGATCCGCCGATAGACCCTGTTGGCCCCCTGGTTGGCGGCGTCGGCGAACAGCACCACCTCGTCGGCGCCGCGCGCGTGTGCGTGCCTGGCGCCGGCCGTTGTCACCGCGGCCGCGTACCCGTGCCCGCGGCGCCCGGCCGGGGTGAAGACCGGGCCGATCCGCGACACGCCGGCCAGCGGCGCATGGACCCGCGCCATGCTCACCGGCGTGCCGCCGACGGTCCACAACACGATGTCGCTGTCGGCGGCGGCGATCTGATGCAAGTAGGCCCGTCTGGCGTCGTGGTCCGACGGTGCGCCGAAGGCCTCGACGAAGAAGGCGTCCAGCCACTCGACGAGCAGGTCCACCTCACGTCCGACGGCCAGCCGGCTCTCTCCGGGCACACCGGCCGGCGCCGCCAACGCCCCCAGCCGGTACAGCGGCTCCACATCGGTCAGCTCGGCGTTCATGCCCGTGACGTCACTCCATGCCGCCGCGAATGGCGTTGCGCTGTCCCGTATTCCACGCACACTGGGCAACCTCGACTTGGCCCCCGTGAGCGCCCCGGCCACGTCCGTCACGCTGGTCGGCGGCAAGCCGCTGGTCAGCAGGGCTCCGTCGGCGAGCGCAACGGCAGCCCCGACCGTGACGCCGTCGGTGACCGACACCATAAGCCGGCCGTCGTCGGATAACGGCATGCGCAGGGTCGTCAGTTCCACCGTGAAGGTCACCGGGTCCGGCAGATAGACCGACCTGGCGACCGGGGCGAACTCGCCCCGGGTGCGGTGCAGGGTCACGTCCATGCTTCCCAGGGTGGACGGATTCCGCGCGCGGCGCCACCGAATTTCGCCGCTGCCGTCACTCGCTGTGGGTCAGTTGGTCGGCGTAGGCCGCGCCGGCGCTGCCGGTGAGTTTGGCGGCGTCGAAACCGTATCCGACCGCATCGCCACGGACCGCGCGCAGCGGGTCCTCGAAATCCCGGAAGTAGCCCATCGCCCACGCGCCTTCCTGGTAGCCGATGAGCTTGAGTAGGTCATCATCGAGAGTGCGCGCGACTTCCGGTGGTACGGAAAGGAATTGGTTCTCCTCCTGGCGGACCCACCCGACGCAGTAGTTGACGTTGATGGCGCGGCGCACCTTGTCGCTGCGATTGGCGGCACCACTGTGCACGATCTTGCCGGAGTAGAGCAGCACCGAACCGCGCGCCATCTCGGCCTGTAGGCACTCGTCGTCGGCATAGTCGGTGGGCTTCTTGTCACCGACTTGGCTTCCCGGCACCACGCGGGTGGCGCCCATCTCGGCGGTGTAGTCGGTCATCGCCCACAGCGTGTTGCACTGCACGTGATAGTCGTCGGGGAACGGGTAGAAGTCGAACGCGTTCTGGTCACGATGCAGCGCCTGATCCGATTCGCCGGGCTCGATCGAGATGACCTGGGTCAGCATCAACTGGAAGGCGCTGGCGTGGCCGAGGAAGTCCTTGCAGACGCCGAGGATCGACGGGTGCTGAATCAGGTCGCGGCAGGCCGGCGACCGAGCGACGAGTGCACCGGTGCGTCGGGTCTTGCGGCCGATCATCGCGTTGTAACCCATCGGCGTCGCGTCCAGGTACGGCGCCAGCTCGTCGGTGATGGTGTCCATCAACGAGTTCGGAACGAGGTTGTCGACGATGACGTAGCCGTCCCTGCGGAGATGGTCGGCCAGCTCGGTCGCAGAGGTGCCGGCCGGAACGTGGTTGAGCGCGGTCATGATGTCGAGTATCTCGGAGCATGTGTGTTGACCAGGTAAAACGGCGTCACGCATCCGTTACGGCTGCCGGGCTGGCCCAACGTTGACGTGAGATAGCCTGCACATAGCGGACCAGCCAGATCGTGATGCGCAAGGCGGCGTAAGTGAACAGCGACGACACTTACCGTGCGACAGAACTCCTCGCCGGTATCGGCGGACAGACGTTCACCGCGGTCAGCACCAAGTACGGTGCCACGCTGACATTCACCGGTGACTACAGCGTTTCGATATCTACGCGGTTCACCGTGCACGCGCTCGGCGAATCCCTTGAGTTCGATCCGAACAGGGCTCCTCCAGATGCGGCAACGCCGCTGCGCAACCTTCGCGGGCTTGTCCTCGCCCGTTTGGAGATTCGAACAACCAAAGCACTGCATCTGAACTTCGCGAATGACAGTCGTATCGTCGTTGACCCAGAACCCGTTCATGCTTGGGAAGTCGACGGCCCTAACAACATTCGCGTCATGTGCGGGAAGCGTGGCGAGCTCACCATTCGGGCACTGTGACCTCAGTGCCCGATCAACGCCGGCCACGCTTGGTCGGCTTACCGGCGACCTTCCCGGCCGCGGCGCGCGCCGCCTGTTTGGCCAGTGTCTTCTCCCTGGCGGTGCGCTTCGGGGCCGGCTGAGCCTGCCCCCGTGAGGATCCAGGTTTGCGGCCCCGCACGACACCGACGAACTCCTCAACCAGCGGCGCCTGCGGCCCTTCCGGCACGGTGAGCACCACCGGGCAGGCCGGGGCTCCGACGATCGGTCGGTAGGTCAGGTCCTTGCGGTGATGCAGGCGCGCCAGCGACTGCGGCACGATGAGCGCACCCATCCCCGCGGCGACGAGTTCGATAGCGGCCTCGGTGGTTTCGGGCCGGTACTCGACCGCGGCGCCCGGCGCATCGGCCCACGCGACGACGTCGTCGAGCGGCACCAGCACCGGCTCACCGTCGAGGTCGGTGGCGGTGATCTCGTCGGCGGCACTGAGCAGATGATCGGTCGGCACCACCGCCACCGTGGTCTCCTCGTAGAGCGAGATGACCGCCAGCCCCGACGTGTCGGCCGGCAACCGGAGCACCGCCACGTCGACGTCGCGGGCCCGCACCGCGTCGGCCGCTGCGGCCGCGGCGATCACGCGCAGGTTCAACGGCACCTCGGGGTGGCGCTGCGCCCAGTTCCTGGCCCACTTCGCCGGCGTCGCCCCGGGGACGTAGCCGAGGGTGAGCGAGGTCTGGGTCACCGGATCAGGCTACCGATAGGCTTCTCCCATGAGCAGGCCCAACGCGCAGTCGATGAAACCGGCCACCGCGGCCAAGAAACTGGACGTGTACTTGCCCGCCACGCCCGCGGAGTTCCAGGAGAACGCCATCACCCGCGCCGAACTGGCCGCCCTGCAGGACGACCCGCCGCAGTGGCTCAAGGATCTGCGCAAGAAGGGGCCGCACCCCAAGAACCTCGTCGCCGCCAAGCTGGGCGTCTCGATCGCGGGGCTCGCTCGGGGCGGCGTCACGGAGGCCCTGACCACCGAGCAGATCGAGGCACTGCTCGAGGAGATGCCGGACTGGTTGGTCGCCGAGCGGGAAAGCTATCAGAACGTGCTCAGCGAAGAGCGACGGCTGAAGGCAGCCCGGGCGGAAAAGGCTCGGGACCTGTAGCGTCTCCCAGTCCGACTGTGCGGCGTCATACGCAAAACGGCGCTGAGGACATAGCCGAACGCACACTCGGCGGATGTGAATACTCGCTCTTTCGCCTGACTTTCACAGGCTCGTCGGCAGGGTAACCCTGGAGAGCGGGAGGTGGCTTTTACCGGCATTACCCGTGCGCTCTTTGGCGCATTTCACTACTGCACTTCCCATACGCGAGACCTCCTTCGCGATGATCGTTGACAGGTATCCGATAACTTCCGAGATTGCGAAGTCCACGAAAAAACCCAAGGATCCAACGGTCATAAACACTATGGCTGCCATCGTCAGCCTGAGAACACCACCTCCCAGGGACGCCGGCTTAAGCCGGCGTTTCGGCAATTCAATTCGTAGCGCGCCTCACAACATGCAGCTGACGCAACCCTCCACCTCAGTCCCCTCCAGCGCCATCTGGCGCAGGCGGATGTAGTACAGCGTCTTGATGCCCTTGCGCCAGGCGTAGATCTGCGCCTTATTGACATCGCGCGTGTTAGCGGTGTCCTTGAAGAACAGCGTCAGCGAAAGTCCTTGATCCACATGCTGGGTTGCCGCGGCGTAGGTGTCGATGATCTTTTCGTACCCGATCTCGTACGCGTCCTGGTAGTAGTCCAGGTTGTCGTTGGTCAGGTACGGCGCCGGATAGTAGACGCGACCGATCTTGCCTTCCTTGCGAATCTCGATCTTGGACGCCACCGGGTGGATCGAACTGGTCGAGTGGTTGATGTAGCTGATCGAGCCCGTGGGCGGAACGGCCTGCAGGTTCTGGTTGTAGATACCGTGCGTCTGCACCGACTCCTTGAGCTGGCGCCAGTCATCCTGCGTCGGGATGTGGATGTCGGCGTCGGCGAACAGCTGCCGTACCCGCTCGGTCTTCGGCTCCCACACCTGCTCGGTGTACTTGTCGAAGAACTCGCCCGAGGCGTACTTGGACTGCTCGAACCCACCGAAGCGGGTATTCCGTTCGATCGCAATGCGATTGCTGGCCCGCAGCGCGTGGTACAGCACCGTGTAGAAGTAGATATTGGTGAAGTCGACGCCCTCTTCGGAGCCGTAGTAGATCCGCTCGCGGGCCAGGTAGCCGTGCAGGTTCATCTGGCCGAGGCCGATGGCGTGCGAGCTGTTGTTGCCCTGCTCGATCGAGGGCACCGACCAGATGTGGGTCTGATCGCTCACCGCGGTAAGCGCCCGGATGGCCACCTCGATGGTCTGCGCGAAGTCCGGCGAGTCCATCGCCTTGGCGATGTTCAGCGAGCCGAGGTTGCACGAGATGTCCTTGCCCACCTTGGCATATGACAGATCCTCGTTGAACACCGACGGCGTGGAGACCTGCAGGATCTCCGAGCACAGGTTGGAGTGCGTGATCTTGCCTGCGATGGGATTGGCCCGATTGACGGTGTCCTCGTACATGATGTACGGGTAGCCCGACTCGAACTGCAGCTCGGCCAGTGTCTGGAAGAACTCGCGCGCCTTGATCTTGGTCTTGCGGATCCGGGCGTCGTCGACCATCTCGTAGTACTTCTCGGTGACCGAGATATCGGCGAACGGAACGCCGTACACCCGCTCGACGTCATACGGCGAGAACAGGTACATGTCCTCGTTCTTCTTCGCCAGCTCGAAGGTGATGTCCGGGATCACCACACCCAGCGAGAGCGTCTTGATCCGGATCTTCTCGTCGGCGTTTTCCCGCTTGGTGTCCAGGAACCGGTAGATGTCCGGGTGGTGGGCGTGCAGGTACACCGCACCGGCACCCTGGCGGGCACCGAGCTGGTTGGCGTAGGAGAAGGAGTCCTCCAACAGTTTCATGATCGGGATGACACCCGAGGACTGGTTCTCGATGTTCTTGATCGGCGCGCCGTGCTCACGAATGTTCGTGAGCAGCAAGGCAACACCGCCGCCGCGCTTGGACAGCTGCAGCGCGGAGTTGATGGAGCGCCCGATGGACTCCATGTTGTCCTCGATGCGCAGCAGGAAGCACGACACCGGCTCACCGCGCTGCTTCTTACCCGAGTTGAGGAAGGTCGGGGTGGCCGGCTGAAAGCGACCATCGATGATCTCGTCGACGAGCTTCTCGGCCAGGTCGGTGTCGCCGGCGGCCAGGGTCAGCGCCACCATCACCACGCGGTCCTCGAAACGCTCCAGGTAACGCTTGCCGTCGAAGGTCTTCAGTGTGTACGAGGTGTAGTACTTGAAGGCACCGAGGAACGTCGGGAACCGGAACTTCTTGGCGTACGCGCGGTCCAGCAGCGACTTGATGAAATTGCGCGAGTACTGGTCGAGCACCTCACGCTCGTAATACTCCTTCTCGATCAGGTAGTCGAGCTTCTCGTCCTGACTGTGGAAGAACACCGTGTTCTGGTTGACGTGCTGCAGGAAGTACTCCCGCGCGGCCTGGACGTCCTTGTCGAACTGGATCTTGCCGTCTCTGTCGTACAGGTTGAGCATCGCGTTGAGCGCGTGGTAATCGGTCTCCCCGGGGAGCGCATGAGTCCCGGTGGTTACAGGCTCTGCAGCTGTGACGGTTGGTGGCACGTCTGTTCCTTCCAGAAGTCTTGCAATCCCGCGCGGACGGCTTCCACGTCGTCGGGGGTGCCCATGAGTTCGAAGCGATACAGGTACGGCACGCCGCACTTGCGGGACACGACATTGCCCGCGTAGGCGAATTCGGCGCCGAAGTTGTTGTTGCCGGCGGCGATGACGCCGCGGATCAACGACCGGTTGTGCTCGTTGTTGAGAAACGCGATGACCTGTTTGGGGACGTATCCCCCGTTGTTGATATCGGGTGTGGCCTTGCCGCCGCCGTAGGTCGGCAGGACGAGCACGTAGGGCTCGTCGACCTCGATACGGCCGTGCAGCGGGATCCGGGTCGCCGGGACACCCAGCTTCTGGACGAAGCGGTGGGTGTTCTCGGAGACGCTGGAGAAGTACACCAGGTTGGTCATCCGCCCACCCCTTCGTCCGTGACGTGTCTGACTAAGCGCTGACCGCCGCCGCCGCGAGCGCCTTGATGCGGTCCGGCCGGAATCCCGACCAGTGCTCGTTGCCGGCCACCACGACCGGAGCCTGCAGGTAGCCGAGGGCCATCACGTAGTCGCGGGCCTCCATGTCGACGCTGATGTCGACGATGTCGTAGGCGATGCCCGCCTTGTCGAGGGCCTTGTAGGTGGCGTTGCACTGCACGCACGCGGGCTTGGTGTACACGGTGATCAACGGCTGAGTCATCGGCGGTACGGCTCCTCTTGCGGATGGGACTGGCAACTTATCTGGTACAGCGTTCCTGCGGGGCCCGAGATTCCTGCCGGCCGGGGCCGAGATGCAGCCGCCGGCGTGATGCCGACCGGCTGAATTCCGGGCCCCCACCGACCCGTACTGCTTGGGGTCCGTCGGTTCGCCAAACACTACACCTAGTGTCCGACAAACCGAAGGCATACAAGATGTTCTGAACCACATTCATGAAATTCCCAGGTCGTAAGCCCTTCGACCACGACACGCCCCGGCGTGTCGCACGTCACATCGAGGGTGTGTCGCCATATCTAGGGGTCTACCATCGGGCACCGACAACCTCCGGACCGTCGATGGCGGACAGCAAAACGCCGCCGGCGCCCTGCGGAACGATCCGAGAGGCGCCGGCGGCGCGAGTCCACCTGTCGGCTCAGCCGACGTCATCCACCTGTCGGCTCAGCCGACGTCATCCACCTGTCGGCTCAGCCGACCTCAGCGGCGAGCTTGCCGACGACGTCACGCACCTTGGCCACCACATCGGCGGTCTCGCGCGGGTGCTTGCCGTCGAAGGCGGCCGACGGGATCGACAACTTCTCCTCGATGACGCGCGGACCGGCGATGCCGAAAGACTTGCGGGTCTCGTCGTGCGCCCAGACGCCGCCGTACTGTCCCAGCGCGGTCCCGATGACGGCCACCGGCTTGTCCTTGAGCGCGCCGTTGCCGTACGGGCGCGAAAGCCAGTCGATGGCGTTCTTGAGCACGCCGGGGATGCTGCCGTTGTACTCGGGAGTGACCACCAGCGCAGCGTCCGCACCCGCGGCCGCCTCGCGCAGGGCCACCACCGCGGCCGGCGCATCTGCGGTGTCGATGTCCTCGTTGTAGTGCGGCAGGTCACCGAGCCCCTCGTAGAGCCGCAGTTCCACGCCGTCCGGGGCGGACTCGATGGCCAGCTCGGCCAGTTGGCGGTTCACCGACGCGGCCCGCAGGCTGCCCAGCAGTACGAGGATCTTGGTATCCGACATGTTCACTCCCTGAGTCTGTTCGGTCATTGCGATCGTCACACAGTCTAACCGGACCATAGTCCGAATAATTCCGGCTGAGTTAAAGTGCAGTAATGGGCGCCCCCGATCCGCTGACAGCGTTGCCGCTGACGAACGGCGCCGTCACCGCCCCACAGGAGCGCGGTGACGCCGCCCGCAATCGTGCCCTGTTGTTGGACGCGGCGCGACGGCTGATCGCCGAGCGCGGCGCCGAGGGCGTCTCCATGGATGACGTGGCCGCCGCGGCCGGGGTCGGCAAGGGCACCCTGTTCCGCCGCTTCGGCAGCCGGGCCGGGCTGATGATCGTGCTGCTCGACGAGGACGAGAAGGCCGAACAACACGCATTCATGTTCGGGCCGCCGCCACTGGGGCCCGGCGCTCCGCCACTGGAGCGCCTCCTGGCCTACGGCCGTGAGCGGCTCTGCTTCGTCCGGACCCACCATGCGCTGCTCTCCGACGCCAACCGCGACCCACAGATGCGGTTCAACTCCCCTGCCACGTTGCACCGCGCACATGTGCGGATGCTGCTGGAGTCGGCGGGAACCACCGGCGATCTCGACGCGCAGACCGAAGCCCTGCTGGCCCTGCTGGACGCCGACTATGTTGTGCACCAACTCAACGACCGCGGCCAGGATCTCGACCGCCTGGGCGACGCGTGGGAACACGTCGCCCGCAAACTCTGCGGCACGTGAAAAGCTGGATTCTGCATGTCGACCTGGACCAATTCTTGGCCTCGGTCGAGCTTCGCCGTCATCCCGAGCTCGCCGGACTGCCGGTGATCGTCGGCGGTTCCGGTGACCCGACCGAGCCGCGCAAGGTGGTGACATGCGCCTCCTACGAAGCCCGGGAGTTCGGTGTGCATGCCGGCATGCCGCTGCGCGCCGCTGCCCGCAAATGCCCGGCCGCCACGTTCCTGCCGTCGGACCCGGCCGCCTATGACGCCGCTTCCGACGAGGTGATGGGCCTGCTGCGCGATCTCGGCCATCCGCTGGAAGTATGGGGTTGGGATGAGGCGTATATCGGTGCGGCCGTTGCGGATCCGTTCGAACTCGCCGAGCGGATCCGTACCGTTATCGCCGCCGAGACCGGGCTGTCATGTTCGGTCGGCATCAGCGACAACAAGCAGCGAGCCAAGGTGGCGACCGGGTTTGGTAAACCAGACGGGGTGTACCAGCTCACCGACGTGAACTGGATGTCCGTGATGGGCGACCGGCCGGTCGACGCGCTCTGGGGCATCGGACCCAAGACCTCCAAAAAGCTGGCCACCTTGGGCATCACCACCGTCGCCGATCTGGCCGGTACCGACGCGACCACCCTGACGGCCGCCTTCGGCCCGACCACGGGGCTGTGGATCCTGTTGCTGGCCAAGGGTGGTGGCGACGACACGGTGAGCACCGAGGCGTGGGTGCCTCGGTCACGCAGCCACGTGGTGACCTTCCCGCACGATCTCGTCGACCGCGCCGAGATGGAGGCCGCGGTCACCGAGCTGGCCCGGCGCACCCTCGCCGAGATCATCGAGGCAGACCGGACCGTCACGCGCGTCGCGGTGACGGTGCGCACCAAGACGTTCTTCACCCGCACCAAGATTCGCAAGCTGGCCGTTGCCGGCAACGACCCCGAACAGATCGTGAGCACCGCGCTGGACCTGCTGGGCGAGTTCGACCTGGACCGTCCCATCCGGCTGTTGGGCGTGCGACTGGAACTGGCGATGCCGTGCTGAGCACCATTGCGGTGCGCGGCTACCGGTCACTGCGCGATATCGCGCTACCGCTGGGCGAACTGACGGTGATCACCGGGGCCAACGGCACCGGGAAATCGTCGGTGTACCGGGCGCTGCGCCTGCTGGCCGACTGCGCGGGCGGCGCGGTGATCGGCTCGCTGGCCCGCGAGGGCGGGTTGGAGTCGGTGCTGTGGGCCGGTCCGGAGCAGACCTCGGGTGCCCGGCGCACCGGCGAGAGTACGGGCACCACCCGCACCCGCCCGGTTTCACTCGAATTGGGTTTCGCTTCGGATGATTTCGGCTATCTGATCGACCTCGGCCTGCCGCAGTACGCCGGGCCGAATTCGGCGTTCGCCCGTGATCCGGAGATCAAGCGGGAGGTGGTCTTCGCCGGCCCGGTCGCACGGACCAGCGCCATCCTGGTGCGACGCGCCGGACAGTACGCCGAAGTGAGTGCAGACAGCGGCCGCGGCTTCGACCCGCTGACCAGCGGGCTGCCGACCTATCACAGCGTGCTCGCCGAATTCGCCCATCCCGGGGCGCACCCGGAGCTGGCAGCGGTGCGAGAACGGTTGCGCGGCTGGCGGTTCTACGACGGCTTCCGGGTGGACTCCGGCGCGCCGGCCCGCCGGCCACAGATCGGGACGCGCACCCCGGTCCTGTCCGACGATGGTGCCGACCTGGCCGCGGCGGTGCAAACCATCCTGGAGGTGGGCCAGGACGATCTGGCCCGGGCGGTGGCCGATGCTTTCGACGGCGCCCGCCTCTCGGTCGCGGTGCACGACGGCCTCTTCGACCTACAACTGCACCAGCAGGGAATGCTCCGACCGCTGCGCGCAGCCGAATTATCCGACGGCACACTGCGTTTCCTGCTGTGGGGCGCCGCCCTGTGCTCGCCGCGACCCCCGTCGCTGATGGTGCTCAACGAGCCGGAAACCTCACTGCACCCCGACCTGGTCGCACCGCTGGCCACGATGATCCGGTCCGCCGCGACCCGTACGCAGGTGCTCGTGATCACCCATGCCGCCGAACTGGTGCGGCACCTCGGCGCGGAGTCCGAGGTCGAACTGTACAAGGAGTGGGGCGAGACGCGCGTCGACGGTCAGACCATGCTCACCGCGCCGCGGTGGGACTGGGGTAAGCGCTAAACCCGGCGCGCCTTGGGCCGCAGCGCCCGGGTGAACAACACGTTCACCCGGGTCATGGCCACGCTGTACGGCCACCAGGCCAGGCGCTTGAACAGGTGCAGCGCCCGGATGTCGGTCGAGGTGTAGATCAGGAATCGGTTGCGGGTCACGCCGTCGAGAAGCTTGGCGGCGGCGTGCTCAGGGGATACCGCATGCCCGGCGAACCGGTCCACCCATTTCGCCACCCGCGGGTCCTCCCGGTCCACACCGACGATTTGAACCGTTTGCACCAGAGGAGTTTTCACCGCCCCCGGTACCACCACCGATACACCGATCCGGTGCCGGGCCAGATCGAAGCGCAGCACCTCACTCAGCCCCAGCAGCCCGAACTTGCTGGCGCTGTAGGCGGCATGCCAGGGCAGCGCCACGATGCCGGCCGCCGAGGAGACGTTGACCAGATGGCCGCCACGCCGGGCCGCGACCATCGGCGGCAGGAACGACTCGATGACGTGAATGGGCCCCATCAGGTTGACGTCGATCATCGACTTCCAGTGCTGGTGGGTGAGCGTGGAGACGGTCCCCCAAGCGGAGATGCCCGCGATGTTGCAGACCAGATCCATCGGGCCGTGCGCGGCATGGATGTCGGCGGCAAAGGCCGTGACCGCGTCGAAGTCGGTGATGTCCAAGGCCCGGTGCGCGCTCACCCGGGCGCCGAGCGCCTCGGCATCGGCAACGGTGAGCGCCAGTCCGTCGGCGTCGCGGTCGGTGAGGAACAACTCGGCGCCGTCGGCGGCCAACCGCAGGGCGGTGGCGCGGCCGATGCCACTCGCCGCGCCGGTCAAAAGACACCGTTTGCCCGCGAACGTTTCCGGCATGGCCCAGATGCTACCGGCGGTACCGGTCAGATCGTGTTACCGCCCCACAGGGCGTGCAACCACAACTTCTCCAGCACGCCGACGATGCGGTCCCGGTCGATAGCGTTCCCCACCGACGGCAGGTCGCCCGAGAACGCCATCACGGTAGTGGCACCCAGGGTGCGGATGAGGGTGGGGATGTCGTCGGAAATCGGGCGCGCGGTGCCCGCCGCGATCTCGCCCTGGACCACCGCGATGATCTGGTCGACCACCGCGAGCATTTGCTCGTCCTGGATCCGGCGGATCTCGGCGTCGGTGGCCCGGGCGGCGTAACACGCCGACATCACCGGATCGTTGTGCGCGAACGTCAACGCCGCACTCCCGACCATCCGCTTGGCGAAGGCGGCCGGGGTCTCGTCGGGTCCACGGGGCGCGAAGTGCTGGGTGAGCTCCTCGAGTTCGCGCGTGGCCTCGTCCAAGATGTGGGCCAGCACGGCGTATTTGGTGTCGAAGTAGAAGTAGAACCCGGACCGCGCGACGCCCGCACGCTCGCTGATCATGCTCACCGACAGGTCGGCGAACGGCTTTTCCTCCAGCAGTTCGCGGACGGCCGTCACGATGGCCTCGCGCTGCCGGTCCCCTCTACTGCGGCGGACCGGCGACTCCGGTCCCGATTCCGGCTGTGCGCTCATGGTTTAGACCTTCGCATCGCGACGCGCCAGATCAAAACTTGACATGCGTCAAGTCTGCCAGACAGGATGGCTGCACGAGTGACATCGACCACAGGTCTGTCAGCCCGACGATCTTCCAGGAGTAGAAGCAGTGGTCACGACCAAGCCCACCATCAGCACTCCGGCCTACCTGCTCGACCAGGTCAAACGAAAGCTGACCCCCACCCCGGTGACCATCCCCGGCATGGGCGTGCTCGAGAAGAAGCTGCTGGAACGCGAGTGGGACGAGTTCCCCCTGGCGCCCGCTCCGGCGGGCAGCGGCCTCAAGACGGTGATGGGTGACAGCGGCTTGCCGGTGTTCGGGCACATGATCGAGATGTTCCGCGGCGGCCCCGATTTCCTGCTGCACCTCTACCGCAAGTACGGCCCGGTGCACTACATGTTCTCGCCGGTGCTGCCCGCGGTGCTGGCGCTGGGGCCCGATGCCACGCAGGCGGTGTTCTCCAACCGGAACAAGGACTACTCGCAGCGAGCCTGGGATCCGGTGATCGGCCCGTTCTTCGAGGGCGGCCTGATGCTGCGCGACTTCGACGACCACATGTTCCACCGCCGGATCATGCAGGAGGCGTTCACCCGCAGCCGGCTCACCGGGTACGTCGAGCACATCGACAGTGTCGCCAGCCAGGTGATCGCCAACGATTGGGTGGCCAACGACAAGCGGTTCCTCTTCTTCCCCGCCATCAAGGAACTGACCCTGGACATCGCCTCGGTGGTGTTCATGGGTCACGAGGCGGGCACCGACACTGAACTCGTCACCACCATCAATCACGCCTTCACCACCACGACGCGTGCCGGCAATGCGATCGTGCGCAAGCCGGTGCCGCCGCTGAGCTGGTGGCGCGGCATCAAGGCCCGCGAGACGCTGGAGAATTACTTCAACAGCCGACTGGCCGAGAAGCGCGCATCGGGTGACACCGACATGTTCAGCGTCTTGTGTCATGCCGAGGACGAGGACGGCCAGCGGTTCACCGACGAGGACATCGTCAGCCACATGATCTTCCTGATGATGGCCGCGCACGATACCTCCACCTCGACGCTGACCACGATGGCGTATCACCTGGCCGCCAATCAGGATTGGCAGGATCGTTGCCGCGAAGAGTCCGACCGCATCGGTGACGGCCCACTGGACATCGAGGCCCTGGAAAAGCTGGAAACCTACGATCTGGTGATCAACGAGGCGCTGCGGATGCAGACGCCGCTGCCGTTCAACTTCCGGCAGACCGTACGCGATACCGAACTGCTGGGCTACTACCTGCCGGCGGGCACCAACGTCATGACGTGGCCTTCGATGAACCACCGGCTCGAGGAACTGTGGACCAATCCGGACACCTTCGATCCGTCCCGCTTCGCCGAGCCGCGCAACGAGCACAAACAGCATCGGTATGCGTTCGCGCCGTTCGGCGGCGGGGCGCACAAGTGCATCGGCATGGTGTTCGGCCAGTTGGAAATCAAGACCGTCATGCATCGGCTGCTGCGGCGCTACCGCCTCGAGTTGACGCATCCGGGCTACCAGCCGCACTACGACTACGGCGGCATGCCGGTACCGGTCGACGGCATGCCGATCGTGCTGCGTCCGATCCGCTGAGTTCGGGCGTCACGCCACCAGGCGGTTGGCGCAGGCGATGAATGCTCGCAGCGCCGATTCGGTCGCCGACTCAGACCATCCGATCGCCCACTGCGTACGCGCCCCGTCGGTGCCGCGGATGAAGGTCGCGGTCTGGCCGCCGGCCCGCAGCTGGTGGAAGTTGAGCATCTCGACGGCGATGCCTGCGTCGTAGAGCAGGGCGGTGACGGCGGCGATCGGCGCGGGCTCGGCGGCCAGCGCCGCGAGCGCGGCGGCGCTCAGCGTCACCGGGCCGGGACCCGAACCGAACGTCGTCGCGACGTCGTCCCAGGACATGTCGCCGGCGAGTTCGCGCACACCGCGCGGCAACGGGGTGTCGAAGAAGTCGGCGAAGCGGGGGCCGGTCAGAGTGCCGGTGGTGATGGTGTTGGTGATTGTCATGGTGTCGGTCTTTCGGCTCTGAGGGAGCGACCGACGGGTAGTAGCTTCCGACCCACAGCGGGGGGTCGGTCTGGATCAGACCCCGCTGCGGGTACTGGCTACTACGAGAATGCGATGCACGTCAGCGAGGGTAGCGGCTGCGGCGGTGGCCATGCAACCCGTTTATCGGCCGACCGCGCGCACCAGCAGCGGGATGAAGGGCCGGTGGTTCGCGCGGCCGTCGCGACGCAAAGGCATGCTGTCCGCCGACGCCGCGTACCAGTCGGCGCGGCTGATGCCGGACAGGTCGAGCCGATAGCCGCACCGCGCCGAGACGGTGTGCAGCAACAGTGTTCCGGTGCGCCCGTTCCCCTCGCGAAAAGGGTGCACCTGGTTGTAGTCGGCGTACAGCCGGGACAGCTGGTAGGCCAGGGCGGGTCCGTCGCCGGGCGGCGTGGCCGCCAACCCGCGGGCCCGGTCGGTGACCTCGGCCATCCGCGTGGCGATATCGGCCTGCCATCCGAAAGCCGTTTCCCCGCGCCGCAAGTCGGTCACCCGATAACGGCCCGCCCAGACGTACACATCGGCGAACAGCTGCTGGTGGATCACCCGGGCGTCGAGGTCGGCGGGGTCGGTGCGCCCCGCCGCGATCCGCAAGTGCCAGGCCAGCATGCGGCCGGCGGTGGCGATGCACTCCAGTTCGGTCAGCGCCGACTGCTCGGTGACGCCGAAGTTGTTGCGCAACAGCGTGGTTCCCGGAATCAGGTATGGGACACGACGGCGCAGCACCCACCGGCGCGGTGGCTGTTGTGCCGGCGGGTACCTGGCCCGATAGCCGGCCAGATACTCCCCGAAACTCAGCTCGGAACGAGCCAGCCGGCCCAGGTCGGCCAGCTGCTCATCGGTGGGCGCCCAGCCCTCCAGCCGCTGCGCGGCGACGGTCTGGTCCAGTGCTCGGCGCACCGCACCGGATTCCACTACCGGAACGCCGACGTCGAGGCCAGGAACGTGAGTTTGCGGCTGACACCGGTCACTTCGCGGTGCACGCCGCGCAGCACCGCCCGCTCATGCGGGGCGATTTCGGCCAACCCGACCAGGTCACCGACCGGCGCACCCCGCAACCACGGACCGGCACGCAACCGCCAACGGAACCGGGTCAGCCAGACAAAGCACTCGTGCAGGGTCGACACGTCGTCGGCGTCGAGGATGCCTGCCGCGCCTGCGGCGTCAAGTCGAGCCAGGGTGGACACCGCCGTCGAACCGGCCGACAGGCCGGCCCAGCGGGCGATCTTGACCACCGGGTCGACCATCGCCAATTTCAGGTCCACGGTATCGGCGTGCCTTGACAAGATGCGCAGCCGCGACGGAAAGCCCGCCCGCACGGTGGTGGCGTCGTCCAGCATCGCCTGACGGACCGGGTAATGCCGGCACGCCGCGTCGACGGCGCGAACCCGCAGCATGTCCCCCGCCCCCGGGCCCACCTCGACGGCATCGGCCATCAGTCCGGTCATCACAACACCCCGGTCCGTGCGGGGCTCGGTAGCCCAGTGTTCGATGCCCTCGAGCCAGTTCGATGCCCGGCGGCAGAACCGCGGCCGGCTGGCCAGCACCCCGTTGCCGTCGCCCTGAATCCCGCATCGCTCCAGCAGCGCGTGCACGTCGGCGGCCCGCACCAGCAGTGCTGCCTTCTGCTCGTCGGAGGCGGCGTCGGCCACCGCCATCATCGTCTCGATATCCGAACCCGGGGCCGCCTCGCCGCGGGCGGCGCTACCGGAGACGAACCAGCTCCACCGCGGTTCGTCGGCGCCGGAGGCCACCCGGACGGCGGCGGCGACGCCGTGACGCAGCACCGCCGACCAACCGGCGGCAAGGTCGGCCGCCGGGGTCTGCGCGGCCAGCTGGTCGATCAGGGCCAGCCGGGCCTGCTCCATCGCGGCACGAAGACCGGCTTCGTCGCCGGCAGCGTCGATGGCATGCACCGCACGGGAGGACATGTCATCGATTGTCACTCGGTTGCTCCCCCGACGCTGGTCACACAGATGTCACACCGCCGAAATGCGCGGATCAAAAACACACCCTAATTTCTATCGCACGATAGTTATTCGCCACCATTCAGGAGTACACGCCATGCCCGCCACCTTCGATCCGGCGATCTCCTCCCAGGAGGACGCCGCCACCTTGGAGGAACTCGGCTATACGCAGGAGTTGCACCGCGGCATCGGCGGTTACGCCGCTTTCGCCGCCGGCTTCTCCTTCGTGTCGATCCTCACCACCGTCTTCGCCTTCTTCCCTTTGGGTTTCGCGCTCGGCGGGCCGGCGTTCTTCTTCACCTGGCCCATCGTGTTCATCTGCCAGTTCTGCGTCTGCCTGGTGTTCGCCGAACTGTCCGGCAAGTTTCCCGTCGCCGGTGCCATCTACCAGTGGTCGCGCCGGTTGGCCGGCAACGCCGTCGGCTGGTTCGCCGGCTGGTTCATGCTGATCGGCTACATCGTGTCCATTGCCGCGCTGGCGATCGCCATGCAGACCGTCTTGCCGCCGATCTGGAGCGGCTTTCAGCTCGTCGGCACCGACATGGATCCATTGTCGGTCGACGGCGCCACCAACGGAATCATCCTGGGTGCCATCACCATCGTGGCGTGCACCGTCATCAGCGCCGCCGGCGTGCGGTTCATGGCCCGGATCACCGTCACCGGCGTCACCCTGGAGATCATCGGTGTGCTCCTCATCGTCGGGGCGATGTTCTTCACCGCCGAACGCAACCCCGGGCAAGCGATCACCGACACGGGCGGGCACGGCTCGGGCGTGCACTACCTGCCCGCCTTCCTGGCGTCGATGCTGATGGCCGCCTACGTGATGTACGGATTCGACAGCGCCGCAGAGCTTTCCGAGGAGACCAAGGATCCCCGCCGCACCGCACCCAAGGCGATCGTGACTGCCCTGCTGGTGTCGTTCGTCGGTGGCGGGCTGATGATCCTGGCCGCCCTCATGTCCGCCCCCGAACTGGGTGACGACCTGGCCCATGGCGGCATGGCCTGGGTCATCGAGAGCCAACTCGACACGTGGCTGGGCAAGACCCTGCTGGGCCTGGTCGCGGTGGCGATCTTCTCGGCCACCCTGGCCATCCAGGCATCGGCGTCGCGGGTGATGTTCTCGATGGCGCGCGACAACCGGCTCCCGTTCGGGAAACTGCTGGCCAAGGTCAACAAGCGGACCGGAACCCCGGTCATCACCGGTGTTGCGGTCAGCCTGCTGGCCATCGCCGTCCTGTTGGTCAACCTGGGCCAGTCCAGCGTGTTCGCCGCCATCGCCTCGGTGTCGGTGGTCATCGTCTACCTGGCCTACCTGATGGTGAAGGTCCCGGCGTTGATCCACCGCCTGCGCGGCACCAGCCTCTCGCACGGCAAGCCGGTGATGGACCTGGGCCGCTGGGGCATCCCGGTCAATCTTGTCGCCGTGGTGATGGGCGCCCTGCTCGTGATCAATATCGGCTGGCCCCGCCAGGAGGTCTACAACCCGGCCGGCGATTCATGGTTCCTGCAGTACTTCGCGGTGATCTTCGTCGCACTGACACTGGTGGCCGGGTACGCCGCCTACCGCGTGGTCAAAGACCGCGACGGTGCACCCGAGCCCGCCGACGCGCTGGTCGCTCGCAAAAAATACTGATAGGCCAGGATGGGCCGGTGACGTGGTGGGAGGTGCTGTTCCTGGCGGTCGCCGGAATCGGCGGCGGATTGACGGGCAGTATCGCCGGACTGGCCTCGGTATCCACCTACCCGGCCCTGCTGCTCGTCGGCTTGCCGCCGGTGGCCGCCAACGTGACCAACACCGTCGCGCTGGTGGGCAACGGTGTCGGTTCGGTTTGGGGGTCGCTGCCCGAATTGCAGGGCCAAGGACCCAAGCTGCGGCGGATGCTGCCGGCGGCCGTGCTCGGCGGCGCAGCCGGAGCGGTGTTGCTGCTGTCGATCCCGGCCGAGGGGTTCGAGAACGTGGTGCCGGTGCTGCTGGCGGCGTCATCGGTGGCGATCGCGCTGCCCGTCCGCAACGATCCCTGGCGCGTTCACAGCACCAGACACCTTGTGCTGCAAACACTTTCCGTACTGGCCATCTGTGTCTACGGCGGATTCTTCGGCGCGGCGGCGGGCGTGCTGCTGTTGGCCCTGTTCTTGCGCACCGGCAGCGCCACGCTGGCCGACGCCAACGCCACCAAGAACGTGGTGCTGGGGGTGGCCAACGGCGTTGCCGCGATCGGATTCGTCGCCTTTGCGCCGGTGAACTGGGCTGACGTCGTGCCATTGGGTCTCGGCTGCCTGTTGGGGGCGCGGCTGGGACCGGTGGTGGTGCGCCACGCTCCGGCCACCCCACTGCGACTGCTCATCGCCGTCGCCGGGTTGGGGCTGGCAGTCAAGCTCGGGGTGGACGCCTACTAGAAGCACGCGAGCCGTCAGTGCTGGTACCCCACACACGCCTCGGCGCCGTTGATGACCCCCTCGCGGAAGGCCCGCACCCGGTCGAAACCGGCGCCCTGCCGGTCGGCATCGTCGGCGCCGCGGAAGACCAGCAGTGCCTTGATCCCCTCGTCCAGGTCCCCCGGTGAGATGGACCACGAGCTGGTCTCGGCACGGTTGTGCAGGATGACGCTGGCCGTGTAGGCACCGGCGAAGCAATCGCCGCGCGCCGTCGAGGTCTTCTCATCGGAGTCGTCGCCGAGGCGGGTCAGTGCGGCGAGCCCGTACTGGGTGGCCAGCAGCGTGGCGACGGCATAGTCGCCGCCCTGCGTGTACACCCGCGGCATCGTCTCGGCGTTATCCCAGCCGATGTAGTCGTCAGGGACGCAATAGAACAACGAGAATCCTTCGGCGGACTGGTCACCGCAGTTCGGCGGGCTGGAGGGGTCGAACGGCTCCAGACCATGCACGGGGGGCCATGCCTGGCCGTGCGCTAGCTCCGGGTACACGTGGGTCCAGTAATCTTCGAGGTCGTAGGGCACCCCGTTGACGATCGAGTCGTACGGCGCGTCACCCCCACTGGCCTCGTCCTCGGGGTCGTTGAACGGCAGCGCGAGCACCATCGGGTCGTCGTCGCGGTAGTCCTTGCACCGTTGCAGACCATTGTCGAAGCCGTCTTGGAACGCGCCAACCCGGTCGAATCCGCTGCCGTGCGCCGAAGGGTCGAGCTTGTCGGTGCCGACGGGATCACGCAGGTCGAGGATGCCGGCCAAGGAGGTGTCCAGCTCGGCACTGGTCACCTGGAAGACCTTGTCATCCTTGGCATGCCGGGACCAGGCTCCGGCGAAGCAGTCGGCCTGCAGCTCCCGGGTGATGGTCCGCGCGGTGAAGTTGGAGCGAGCCTGAACCGCATGCCCCCACTCGTGCGCCAGCACCACCGGGATGACGAAGTCGCCGTACTTGGATTGCAGCTCGGGGAACAACCCCGTCGAGTCCCATGCGACGACATCCTTGGAACCGCAGTAGAACGCGTTGCCCGCCACGTCGTCGGGACCGGACGCGCACGGCGGCGTCTCACCGGACGAGGGGTCGACCGCGAAGAAGCCACCCGAGACGGGCTCGTAATCCTTGCCGTACAACTCGGGGAACTGCTTGCCCCAGAACTGTTGCAGATCAGCGATCGCCTCGACGGCCAGCTGATTCAACGGTCCCGACGCGTCGCCGTGCACCTCGATGCCACTGGTGTCCGGCTTGGCTGCAGCCGAGGTTGATGGGGATTTCGGGATCTCCACCTTCGGCGCGCCACAGCCGGCAACCACCACGACCGCGGCGCACGCCGCAGCGATTCGCTTGAGCATGGGCAAACAGTAATGCGCCGGCTTGGAATTGGCTTGGAATCCGGTGAGCAGTTTGTTTCCCGTATCAGCGGTCAGTGAGGGCGACTTCAGCAATCGTCGATCCGCGGCCGCCGGCGTGAGCCCTGCCCGGCACCCGGCGGGGCTGGGCGCACCCCGTCACTGTTCGGTAAGGCTTTCGAGAACCTCCCTGGGCTAGCGTGGGATCGTGAGTGCGCCCATCGCCCCCGGTACCCGATTGCTCTGCGGTATCGCCTCCGCGGCGATCACCCTCGGTATCAGCGCGCTGGCCGCCATCCCGCTGGGCGCGTCCGGTGACGCCCGCACCGCCGTGGGGTCGAGCGTCATCGACCACACCCCGGGGGCGGTCAAGGAATGGGCGATCCAGACGTTCGGCACCTCCGACAAGCTGTTCCTGACGGTCGCCGTGCTGCTGGTGATCGCCATCCTGGCAGCGCTGGCGGGCCTGCTGGAACGTCGCCGTGTGCCGATCGGCAGTGTCATGTTCGCTGCCGCTGGGGTGCTCGGGTGTGCGGCGGTGTTGACCCGCACCGGCACAGGCCCGCTCGACGCCGTTCCGACGGTGGTGGGCACACTGGCCGGCATTGCGACCCTGCGTTTCCTGACGTCGGGGCGGCTGCGCGACGATTCGGCCAACAGCGCCGCCGAGACCGATCCCGGCCGCCGGCTCTCGCTGGCAGCTCTCGGGTTTCTCGGGGTGGGCACCCTGACCGGCGCGCTGGGCAGCATCTACGGAGGTCGGGTCAATTCCGTTTCCGGCGACCGGAATGCGTTCACCCCGCCACCGCTGGCCAAACCCGCCGCACCGGTGCCGGCCGGTGTGCAGCCGGCCGGTGTGGAACTGCCGAGCTTCGTGACCGGCAACGCCGACTTCTACCGGATCGACACCGCACTCGCCGTGCCGCAGTTGTCCCGGGCCGACTGGAAACTGCGCATCCACGGGATGGTCGATCACGAAAAGACCTATCGTTTCGATGATCTGGCCCGTTTCGAGCTCATCGAGAAGATCGTCACCCTGACGTGCGTGTCCAACCCGGTCGGGGGTGACCTCATCGGCAACGCGGTGTGGACCGGCTACCGGGTGCGTGATCTGTTGGCCGCCGCCGGCGTGCACACCGACGCCGATATGGTGCTGTCCACGTCCAGCGACGGCTTCACCGCCGGTTCCCCGGTGCAGGCGCTCACCGATGATCGTGATGCGTTGTTGGCCATCACCATGAACGGTCAGCCGCTGCCCGTCGAGCACGGTTACCCGGCCCGGCTGGTGGTGCCCGGGCTCTACGGTTATGTCTCGGCAACCAAATGGGTCGTCGACCTGGAACTCACCAGATTCGATCGCGCCGAGGCCTATTGGACGAAGCTGGGCTGGGCCCCACAGGGGCCGATCAAGACGCAGTCCCGCATCGACGTGCCGCGGTCGGGAGCCGATGTGCCGCGCGGATCAGCCCGGTTCGGTGGAGTGGCCTGGGCCCAGAACCGCGGGGTGCGCGCGGTGGAGGTGCGTATCGACACCCCGGGGCACGAGGGCACCTGGCAGCCGGCCACGCTGGGGGTGGCGTACTCGAATGACACGTGGCGGCTGTGGAGTTTCGACTGGCAGACCGATCAGCCCGGCCCGCATACCATCACCGTGCGCGCGACCGACAACACCGGGGCGGTGCAGACCGCCGACATCGCCGACGTGGTGCCCGACGGCGCGACCGGCTATCACAGTGTGGATTTCACCGTCACGTAATTCGGTTTCGCGGTCCACCCGGACCGGGCTACGTTGTCCGCCATGACCTCGATGCCCGCTCAGCGCTGGCGTGCCACGCTGCGCTCGGCGCTGCTGCACGCCCGCAAACAGCGCGACACCGTGCGGGTGCCGGCGATCCGCAGTGCGCTCAGCGCGATCGACAACGCCGAGACACCGGCCACCGCGCCGACGCACACCCTGCTCGACGGCCCGATCGCGCACAGTGTCGCCGGGCTCGGCGCGGCCGAGGTCGCGCGCCGGGAACTCACCGAGGTCGAGATCTTGGCCCTGCTGCACGCCGAGATCGACGAACGGATCAGCGCCGCAACACAGTTCAGCGCCGCCGGACACGACGAGCGGGCGGCCCAATTACGCGCCGAAGCCGCGGTACTCGAATGCTTAGTGACCGGGTCGTGACGCGGCGGCTGCGGCGTGGTACTGCGGGCTGGTCGGGTCACGGAATTCCCGGCCGCTCATCTCTTCGGTCTTGATCCTGAGGAAGTGGTCGCGGCGGCCGCTCACCCATGGTGTGACGAACGTACCGGCCACCGCCACCAGGTCGTCGACCTCGGTGATGGGTTCGGCGTGCCCGATGACCACCACACTCCAGCCCGAACGCAGGTCCTGGTCCAGTTCGTCAGCCTCGAAGGCCACCACCTGGCGTTCCGCGGCGGCGGCGAGCTTGGCGCCTCCGGCGACGCGGATCACCACGTCGTCACCCCACAGCCGGAAGTTCACCGGCTGGACGGCGGGTAGCGCGTTCTGGGTGAAGATGAGCCGGCCGACGCGGGTGGTCTGCAACCGGTCCAGGCATTGCCTGCGGTTGAGGACGTCGAGGTCGTGTGTGTTCGGCATGGTTCTCACTGTCCACCGGGAAGCGCGTCGGGCACAGGGCCGAAAGTCCCGACTTGTCGGCTGTGCATGGCACGGTGGAACCATGTTGCTCAGCGCGGTGGCGGAAGCGTCGGTCGATGTGGCGGCGTCCTCGTCGCGGCTGGCCAAGACCGCTCGGGTGGCCGACCTGCTGGTGCACGCCGATCCCGCCGTCGTGGGCCTGCTGGTGTCCTGGCTGGCCGGTGAGCTGCCCCAGCGCCAGATCGGGGTCGGTTGGGCCGCCTTGCGGAGCCTGCCCCCGCCCGCCGACACGGCGACGCTGACAGTGCCCGACGTCGATCGAACGTTTTCCAGGGTCAAGAGCACCACGGGCAAGGGTTCGCAGGCGCAGCGCGCACAGCTACTGGGCGACCTGTTCACCGCCGCCACCGCAGGCGAACAGACCTTCCTGCGCCGCTTGCTCTCCGGTGAGCTGCGCCAGGGCGCCCTGGCCGGGGTGATGTCCGATGCGGTCGCCAAGGCCGCGGGGGTCCCCGCGGCCCAGGTGCGCAGGGCGGCGATGCTGGCCGGTGAGTTGCCCGCTGTCGCCGTTGCCGCGTTGTCCGACGGCGCCGCAGGTCTGGCCCGATTCGCCCTCACCGTCGGCCGGCCGGTCGGCCCGATGCTCGCGCAGACCGCCACCGATATCGGTGACGCACTCGAAAAGCTGCGCGGTGACGTCGTTTTCGAGGCGAAGTTGGACGGTGCGCGGGTGCAGATCCACCGCGACGGTGGCAACGTTTCGGTGTACACCCGCAGTCTCGACGATGTCACTGCCCGCCTACCGGAGGTCGTCGATGCCGCGCTGGCGCTCCCGGTCACCGATTTCATCGCCGATGCCGAGGCCATCGCGCTGCGTCCCGACGGCCGCCCACACCGGTTCCAGGTCACCGCATCGCGGTTCGGCAACAAGTCCGGTGCCCGAGAACACCCACTGTCGGTGTTCTTCTTCGACGTGCTGCACCACGACGGGACCGATCTGCTCGACTTGCCGACCATCGACCGGTTGGCGGTGCTGGACGCGGTGGTGCCCGCCGGACAGCGGGTGGACCGGCTGATCACCGCCGATCCCGACGCCGCGGGGCGGTTCCTGCAGTCCGTGCTGGCCGCCGGTCACGAAGGTGTGATGGCCAAATCGTCGGGCGCCCCGTACGAGGCCGGTCGGCGCGGGTCCGGCTGGCTCAAGGTGAAGCCGGTGCACACCCTCGACCTGGTGGTGCTGGCGGTGGAATGGGGTTCGGGACGACGCACCGGCAAGCTGTCCAATATCCACCTTGGCGCCCGCGACCCGGCGACGGGCGGCTTCGTGATGCTGGGCAAGACCTTCAAGGGCATGACCGATGCCACGTTGGATTGGCAAACACGGCGTTTCACCGAGCTTGCCGTCGGAGGCACCGATGGGTACGTAGTCACGGTGCGACCGGAACAGGTCGTCGAGATCGCCTTCGACGGGGTGCAGGGTTCCACCCGGTACCCGGGTGGGATGGCGTTGCGGTTCGCGCGGGTGATCCGCTACCGCGAGGACAAGCGCGCCGACGAGGCGGACACCATCGACACCGTGCGGGCCCATTACGAGCGCGCCGACCGACCCTAAACGGCGGTTCGGCCCCGGCCCAGTTTGTCGCGATGAAAGGATCGCCCCATGGCCTCACCGACCACACCTTTGGAAGAGCGCAAGGGCGATATCACCTATATCCGCACCGATGCGGACCTCCCACCGGTCGCGATCATCGATCGCTCCCCCATCACCGTGCGGCACCGCGTCATCTTCGGGGTGATCGCCCTGCTCGGTGCGATCGCCTGGGCAGTCATCGCGTTCCTGCGTGGTGAGACGGTGAACGCGGTGTGGTTCGTCATCGCGGCCATCTGCACCTATGTCATCGGCTTCCGGTTCTACGCGCGGTTGATCGAAAACAAGATCGTGCAACCGCGTGACGATCACGCCACCCCGGCCGAGATCTTCGAAAACGGCACCGATTACATGCCCACCGACCGGCGGGTCCTGTTCGGCCACCACTTCGCCGCGATCGCCGGCGCCGGGCCGTTGGTCGGGCCGGTGCTGGCGATGCAGATGGGCTACCTGCCCGGCACCATCTGGATCATCATCGGGGCGCTCGTGGCCGGCTGCGTCCAGGACTACCTCGTGCTGGCCATCTCGGTGCGTCGCCGCGGCCGCTCGCTGGGCCAGATGGCCCGCGACGAACTCGGCAGTATCGGCGGGGTGGCCGCGATCGTCGGCGTGCTGGTCATCATGGTGATCCTGCTCGCGGTGCTGGCGCTGGTGGTAGTCAACGCGCTGGCCGAGAGCCCGTGGGGTGTGTTCTCCATCGCCATGACCATTCCGATCGCGATCTTCATGGGCTTGTACCTGCGCTTCCTGCGCCCGGGCCGGGTGTCCGAGGTATCCCTCATCGGCGTCGCGCTGCTGCTGCTGGCCGTGGTCGCCGGCGGCTGGGTGGCCCAAACGTCTTGGGGTGCCGACTGGTTCACCCTGTCGAAGGTGACGCTGTCGTGGTGCATCATCGTCTACGGCCTGGCCGCCTCCGTGCTGCCGGTGTGGCTGCTGCTGGCGCCCCGCGATTACCTGTCCACGTTCATGAAGGTCGGCACCATCGTCTTGCTGGCCATCGGCATCGTGCTGGCCCGCCCGGTGATGGAAGCCCCGGCGATCTCGCACTTCGCCGGCAGCGGCTCGGGCCCGGTATTCGCCGGGGCGCTGTTCCCCTTCCTGTTCATCACCATCGCTTGCGGAGCCCTGTCCGGATTCCATTCGCTGATCTCGTCAGGCACCACGCCGAAGCTGCTGGAGAAGGAATCGCAGATGCGGCTGATCGGCTACGGCGGCATGCTCACCGAGTCGTTCGTGGCCATCATGGCGCTCATCACCGCGGCCATCCTCAACCAGCATCTGTATTTCGCCATCAACGCGCCGGCCGCCTCCACCGGGACCACGGCGCAGACCGCGGCCGATTACGTCAACGGGCTCGGCCTCTCCGGCCAACCGATCACCGGCGCGGAGATCGCCGATGCCGCCGAGAGCGTCGGCGAGAAGTCCATCGTTTCCCGCACCGGCGGCGCACCGACCTTGGCCTTCGGCATGTCCGAGGTGCTGCACCAGGTGTTCGGCGGGGCGAGCATGAAAGCGTTCTGGTATCACTTCGCGATCATGTTCGAGGCGCTGTTCATCCTGACCACCGTCGACGCCGGCACCCGGGTGGCCCGGTTCATGTTGTCCGACGGGTTGGCCAATCTCGGTGGCCCGCTGAAGAATCTGCGCGATCCGAGCTGGCGGGTCGGTGCGTGGGTGTGCAGCATCATCGTGGTGGCCGCGTGGGGCAGCATCCTGTTGATGGGCGTCACGGACCCGCTGGGTGGGATCAACACCCTGTTCCCGTTGTTCGGGATTGCCAACCAATTGCTGGCCGCCATCGCACTGACGGTGGTCACCGTGGTGATCATCAAACGTGGGCTGGTGAAGTGGGCGTGGATCCCGGGCGTGCCGTTGTTGTGGGACCTGACCGTCACGATGACGGCGTCGTTCCAGAAGATCTTCTCCGGTGATCCGAAAGTCGGTTACTGGAAGCAGCATTCGCAGTACGTTGCGGCCAAGGACGCCGGCAAGACCGCGTTCGGGGCGGCCAAGAACCCCGACCAGCTGGACGCCGTCATCCGCAACACGTTCATCCAGGGCACGCTGTCGGTCATCTTCGCGGTGCTGGTACTCATCGTGTTCGTCGCCGGTGTGGTGGTGGCCGCGCGGGCGTTGCGCGGCGCGGCGCGCCCGCTGTCCGCCGACGACCCAGCACCGTCCAAACTGTTCGCGCCGTCCGGACTGATCCCTACCGCCGCGGAGAAGGAGGTGCAGCGGGAATGGGACGCCTTGCCGAGCTCGTCGGCCAGATCCGTTGGTACTGCTCATCATTGATGGGCGACAACCACTACCAGCGCTACGTCGAACATCGCCGCCGTACCCACCCCGGCGAGCCGGTGCTCAGCGAACGGGACTACTGGCGTCAACGCCACGCGGCGGCCGACGCCAACCCCGCTGCCCGCTGCTGCTGAGCGGCGGTCAGGAACTCCGGTACGCGGTCACGATAGGCTCAAGTTCATCCGGCGTGGCGCCGTGCAGGATGACGGCGTCGGCACCGAAGTCGAACTCCTGGCGAATACGGTCGACACACTGTTGTGCCGATCCGGTGGCCGAGGGTTCCAGCCATTCGTCGGGAATGAGGGTGGCGATGTGCTCGATCTGCTCGGCGGTGGCCTTGTGGTCGATGCCCCCTGGTATGGAGGTGACCACGTCGTCGCTCCGAAATCGTTGCAGCACAGCCGGATCCCAGTTGTTGGTGCTGACCATCAAATCGCCGTAGCCCTGCAGGTAGGTGGCCAGCCGAGCCACCGTCTTCTTGAGCCGCAGTTCCTCGGGTAGATGGTCGCCCACGGTGGCCAAGCACGACCAGACGCGCACGGCGGCCGGGTCCCGGCCGGCCCGTTCCGCAGCGTCCTTGACGGTCTTGACCGCGCGTTGCAACGTCTCCGGGGTGAAGAAGGTGTGCAGGATGACATCGTCGAAGACACGGCCTCCGAGCGCGAGGGTTTGCGGTCCGAACGCCACGATGGCCAGCCGGATCTCCTCACGGAAATCGGGATCCAGGAACAGCATCTGATACTTGCCCATCGGACCGTCGTGGTTGACGATCACCTCGCCGTGCCACAGCCGGCGCATCACCGTGGCGAAATCCTCCATCTGGGCGGTCGTCACGGCCGGCACCCCGAAGGCCTGGTACATGGCGGCGATCCCGCGGCCGATACCCAGGGTGAACCTGCCACCGGACAGTTTGTGCATGGTGGTGGCCCACGACCCGGTGATCAGTGGGTGGCGGGTGTTGTGATTGGTGGCGGCGGTGGCGATCCGCATGCGGCTGGTCACCGCGCACGCCGCACCGGTCAGCGATGACGCCTCCTTGACATTCCAGCGCTCCGAGAGGAAGGCGGTGCCGAAGCCGAGTTCCTCACCCCGGCGCGCCTCGTCGATCAGGGCCGCCGGGCCGTCCCCGCCGGCGCCGGCCAGCAGGTAGTAGCCCAGCTCGTCGAGGGGTGTCGTTGTCATGGCCATCATCGTTGTCTACTGAGTTGGTGTCGACACCACAACTCGGACTGCCCACCGGCGACCCGGAGCTGATCGCGCGGGTCGAACCCCTTGCCCGAGCCGCCCACCTCGGTGACCGCCTGAGCGTGGTGTGCATCCGGGACGGTGTGCACCGCCACGCCCATTTCGGAGCCGGCCCCGCCACGGTGTACGAGATCGGGTCCGTCACCAAGACGATGACGTCGCTGCTCTTCGCGGAAGCAATCGAGACGGGAGAGCTGCGCACCGATACTCCGCTCGGGACCCTGCTGGACCTCGAGGGCTGCCCCGCGGCTGAGGTCACCCTGGCGGAGCTTGCCGGTCACCGCTCTGGGCTGCCTCGGATCGCCACCGGCCTGCGGGATCGCGCGAACGCGGTCGTCGCGGTGCTGCGGCACCGCAATCCGTACACAGCGGACCTTCAGCGGCTGCTTGCCCAAGCCAGATCTGCGGAAATAGGTGCCAGAGGGCAGTTTTCGTATTCCAACCTGGGCTTTGCGCTGCTGGGCCAGGCGCTGGCCGCGCACGCCGGGGCCGGGTTCCCCGAATTGCTGCACCATCGCCTGTTCGGTCGACTCGGCATGACCGAATCGAGCACACCGCTGTCCGGCGCCGACCTGCCCACCGGCGCGCCGACGGGATGGAGCGCCAGGGGCACACCCGAGCAGGCGTGGACGATGGGCGCGTACGCGCCTGCCGGTGGGGTGCGCTCGACTGCCGGCGACATGGCCAGCTACGCGCAAGCGTTGCTCGACGGTGCAGCGCCGGGCCTCACCGCGCTCGACCCCCGCTGGGATACCGACGGTGGGAGCCAGGTGGGATACGCCTGGTTCACCGATCGCGTCGCGGACGTCGACATCGTGTGGCACAACGGCGCAACCGGGGGCTTCTCCAGCATGCTGGCGCTGGATCGGGCCGGTGCTGCGGCGGCCGTGATCCTCGCCAATACCGCGGTCGCGGTTGACGAGATCGCGTTGCGGCTTTTGGTGGATACGACGTGACGGAACTGGCGCGGAGACTTCTGAGCCGAACGGACGTGTCGTACCACTCTGTCAGAATGGGGTATGTCCACCGCCGCAGCATCTTTGGAACCCAAAGAGCGGTTGGAGGGGCTCTTCGACGAGGTCGCCGAACTGATGGGCCAGCGCAACGCCATCGACAGCCGGTTGGTCGAGATCGTCGCCGAGATCGACCGCGACGAACTGGCCGGCATGACCGGCGCACGCTCCATCAAGGCGCTGGTGGCCTGGAAGACGGGCATGTCCGAACGCAACGCCGAGGTCATGGTCGCCTTCGCACACCGCCTCGACGACTTCCCCCGCTGCGCGCAAGGCATGCGGGAAGGCAAACTCTCGCTGGACCAGGTCGGGGTCATCGCCGAACGCGCCGCCGACGGCTCCGATGCCCACTACAGCGAACTCGCCCTCTCGGCCACCGTCAGCCAGCTGCGCACCGCCATCAACTTCGTGCCCCGCCCGCAGCCCCAAGGCAAGCCCGAACCGACACCACAGATCACCAGAACCGAGCACGGCGAGCACACCACCTACCGCATCACCCTGCCCCGACTGGAAGCCGCCACACTCGACGCCGCACTCCAGTCCCGCCACGACGGACTGATCGCCGACCACCCCGGCGACCAGACGCCGTTCCCCACCCGAACCGATGCGTTCATGAGTCTGGTCAAGGCCGGCTGGGACGCCGACGCCGCGGCCCGCCCCCACGGCCAACACACCACCGTCATCGTCCACGTCGATATCGACCAACCCGCGGCCCTGCACCTCGGACCGGTGCTCACCGACAACGAGCGCCGCGAATTGCTCTGCGACACAACCTGCGAAGTCTGGTTCCAGCGTGACGGCCAACCGATCGGGGCCGGACGCTCCACCCGCACCATCAGCCGCAGGCTACGCCGCGCCCTGGAACACCGCGACCGGCACTGCGTGGTGCCCGGCTGCGCCGCAAGTCGAGGCCTGCACGCGCACCATATCGTGCACTGGGAGGACGGCGGCCCCACCGAGCTGGACAATCTGGTCCTGCTCTGCGCACGGCATCACCGGATGCATCACCGCGGGGAGACCACCATCACCGGCCCCGCCGACCGCCTTGTCGTCACCGACGCCGACGGCGACCCCATCGACCGCGGATCACTAGCCCGACCACCCACCACGGCGCCACCGCCCGTCGGCCCCTACAAAGGGCCGACCGGCGAACGCGCCCAATGGTGGTGGTACAACCCATTCCAACCACCACCCCCCGGGGACAACTAGGCGACCACTAGGGCGCGCTTGCTAGATTCGCGGTGAGTGAGTCGGCCCAGCGTTGTGTCGTCCGCACCCTGGCCGCCGGCCACGAGAGGATCGCTACCAGTGCCCTACCTGGGATTACTGGTCACCGCGTTGTTGGTGACCGCCATCGTCGATATCGCGCGCGCCGACGAGAAGCGCATCCGCGGCTTCGGCCGCACCCAATGGACGCTCGTCGTCGTCCTCGCCCCGGTGGCGGGTGCGCTCGCCTGGCTCATCGCGGGACGACCGGCGCCGGAGCGGCACACCCCCGCGGCGCCGACCGTCGACGACGCGGCCGAAGAAGAGTTCCGCAGGCAGTGCCGAGAGCGCGCCGAGACACAACGCCGGGCGGCGCGGTCGCAGCGCGACAACTCGGCCGACTGACAGCCGCCGCGCCTCAAGCCGGCGACCGCTGACCGCTACGGTCAGGTGATGGACCAGCAGCTCAATGTCGTCACCGTCGCCGCGATCGACCTGGACGCCACCCGCCGCTTCTACGGCGCACTCGGCTGGCATGCGCTGCTGGACGTCGAGGGCGAGATCGTGTTCTACCAGACCGCCCCCGGCCAGGTACTGGCCTTCTTTCTGGCCGAGAAGTTCAACGCCGATCAGGGCCGCCCCACCGACGCCCCGATCGACGTCTCGGGAATCACGTTGGCGCACAACGTGGCCAGCCGCGACCAGGTCATCAACGTCGTCTCGGTGATGGCCGAGGGTGGCGGCACGATTCTGAAGGCCCCGCAGCCCGGCCAGTTCGGCGGTGTGTTCCACGCCCACGTCCGCGACCCCAACGGGGTGGTCTGGGAGATCGCGCACAATCCGGGGTGGCGGGTCGAGCCGGACGGGACGGTGCGGCTGGACTGAACGACTCCGGGTCGGCGTTCGTGCCGTTTCAGCCGCGACACCCCGGTCGGGGCGGATCTATCCGGACAAGCGGACACCTCAGTCGGGCCGGATCACGCCCCGCTGGGTGAGGTGCTCGGTCATCGGCCGGACCCCGATCGTGAAGTGTTCGGCCATTGCGGCGCGCACCATGTCCCCGTCACGCCGCTGCAGCGCGTCGATCACCATGCGATGGTCGCGGATCGACTGGGCCGGCCAACCCTCCAGCGTCGGGAACACCGACTCCGGCGCATAGCGGGTGACGACGGACATCATCTGGGTCAGCTTCGGAGAATCGGCGACGACGTTGATCAGCCGGTGGAATTCATGATTCAGCCGCACGGTCCGATCCAGATCCTGGTGCTCGTAGGCCTTTTCCAGTGCATCCTGGATGGCGCTGAGTTCGGCCACCTGTTCATCGGTGATGGTGGCGGCCGCCCGGGCCCCCAGCTCGCCGCCGATATAGGCCTGCAAGTTCGCGACGTCGGCGATGTCGCGGGCGGTGACCTCCAGCACCATGAACCCACGGCGCGGATGCTGCACCAGCAGGCCCTCGGCACGCAGATTCAACAACGCCTCGCGAACCGGCGTGACGCTGATGCCGAGATCGGCCGCCAGTTGGTCCAACCGCAGGTACACCCCGGCCGGATAGGTGCCATGGAAGATCCGGTGCCGCACCACCCGCGCGACATCCTCGGAAAGCTGTGGGCGGTCGACGAATTCCGGTTCTCCCCGTCGCTGCGCTCGCCCGGTGTTTTCTTCCCGTCGCTGCGCTCGCCCAGTGTTTTCTCCCCGTCGCTGCGCTCGCCTGGCCGGCGGCTCAGACGCGATACTCATCGAGCAGGTTCTTACTGATGATGGTCTTCTGGATTTCACTGGTGCCCTCACCGATCACCAGGAAAGGCGCATCACGCATCAGCCGCTCGATCTCGTACTCCTTGGAGTAGCCGTAGCCACCGTGGATCCGGAAGCTCTGCTGGGTGACCTCCGAACAGAACTCGCTGGCCAGGTATTTGGCCATGCCCGCGGCCATATCGTTACGCTCACCGGAATCCTTGAGCCGCGCCGCATTCACCATCATCAGATGTGCGGCTTCGACCTTGGTCGCCATCTCGGCCAGCTGGAAGGCGATCGCCTGATGCTCGGCGATCGGCTTGCCGAACGTGGCCCGCTGCTGGGCGTAACGCGCGGCCAGCTCGAACGCCCGGATGCCCACACCACACGCGCGCGCCGAGACGTTCACCCGGCCCACCTCGATACCATCCATCATCTGAAAGAAGCCCTGTCCCGGGGCCTCTCCGAGAACGTCGTCGGCAGCGGCGGCGTACCCGTCGAAGATCAGCTCGGTGGTGTCGATGCCCTTGTAGCCCATCTTGTCGATCTTGCCCGGGATGGTGAGCCCCGGCTTGACCTCCCCGAAGCCGGCGGGCTTCTCGATCAGGAACGCCGTCAGGTTGCGGTGCGGTTTGGCCTCTCCCTCATCGGTTTTCACCAGCGCAGCCACCAAGGTCGAGCTGCCGCCGTTGGTCAGCCACATCTTCTG
Organism: Mycolicibacterium sp. J2; assembly: GCF_026240945.1. GTDB lineage: Bacteria > Actinomycetota > Actinomycetes > Mycobacteriales > Mycobacteriaceae > Mycobacterium. The sequence goes on along the minus strand of NZ_JAPFPY010000008.1, from coordinate 113,126 downwards.
CCCGTTGATCGTGTAGTTGCCGTCGGCCCCGCGGACCGCCTTGGTGCGGATGGCGGCGACGTCGGAGCCCAGTTCGGGTTCGGACATCGAGAAGGCACCGCGCACCTCTCCGGTGGCCATCCGGGGCAGGTAGCGCTGCTTCTGGTCGTCGGTGCCGTGTTGGCGCAGCATGTAGGCGACGATGAAATGGGTGTTGATCACCCCGGAGACGCTCATCCAGCCGCGGGCCAGTTCCTCCACGCACAGCGCGTAGGTCAGCAGGGACTCCCCCAGCCCGCCGTACTGCTCGGGAATCATCAGCCCGAACAGTCCCATCTCCCGCATCCCGTCGACGATGGCCTGCGGGTAGGTGTCCGAGTGTTCCAGTTCCTGCGCGTTCGGGATGATCTCACGATCGACGAATTGCCGGACCGTCGAGACGATTTCGGCCTGCACCTCGGTGAGGCCGAGGGTCTGCGCCAAGCGGGTCATGCGGCGATCCGTTCGAACACGGCGGCCAGTCCCTGGCCGCCTCCGATGCACATGGTTTCCAGCCCGTACCGGGCGCCGCGGGCGTCGAGTTCGCGGGCCAGCGTGGCCAGCATCCGGCCACCGGTGGCGCCGACCGGATGCCCCAGCGAGATCCCGGAGCCCCGCACATTGGTGCGCTCCATGTCCGCCTCGGTGAATTTCCATTCCCGCAGCACGGCCAACGCCTGCGCAGCGAACGCCTCGTTGAGTTCGACGAGGTCGATCTGGGAGAGCGTCAGGTCGGCGTTACGCAGCGCCACCTCGGTGGCCGGCACCGGGCCGATACCCATGATGTCGGGTGCCACCCCGGCCAGCCCCCACGACACCAGGCGAACCAGGGGCCGTAACCCCAATTCGGCGGCGCGCACGGCCGTGGTGACGATACACATCGACGCCGCGTCGTTCTGTCCGCTGGAGTTTCCCGCGGTCACCGTTGCCTCCGGATCTTCTTTCCGCAGAACAGGTTTCAATGAACTCAACGCCTCAACCGAGGTATCTGCACGGGGATGCTCGTCGGTGTCGATCAACTGCTCACCAGATCTCGACGACACGGTCACGGCCACGATCTCCTCGGCAAGCACACCGGAGCGTTGGGCGGCAACGGCTTTCTGGTGTGAACGCACGGCGAGCTCGTCCTGTTCGACGCGTGAGATGCCGTACTGCCGCCGAAGATTCTCCGCGGTCTCCAGCATGCCCCCAGGCACGGGATAGTTCTTGCCGCCGGCCGTGGTGCGGCCACGGGCCAGGCCGTCGTGCACGCGGATACCGGTACGAGCACCACCCCAGCGCATATCGGTGGAGTGGAACGCCACGTTGCTCATCGACTCGGCACCGCCCGCGACGACCAGGTCGTTGGCGCCGCTGCCGACCTGCAGGCAGGCCTGGATGACGGCCTGCAGCCCGGATCCACAACGACGGTCCACCTGCATGCCGGGAACGGTGATCGGCAGTCCGGCGTCCAATGCCACCACCCTGCCGATCGCGGGGGCCTCCGGAGACGGGTAGCAGTGTCCGAGAATGACGTCCCCCACCGCGTCGGCGGGGATACCGGTGCGCTGCAACAGTCCCCGCAGCGCCGCGACACCGAGTTCGACGGCGGTCAGCGAGGCGAACATCCCGCCGTACCGACCGATGGGAGTCCGAACCGGCTCGCAGATCACCACCGTGTCCGCCGTCACGGACATCAGATGTGCCGCCCGCCGGTGACTTCGAGTACGCAGCCGGTCATATACGAGGACATGTCGGAGGCCAAGAACGTGGCCACCGAGGCGACCTCGCTGGGCTCGGCGGCCCGACCCATCGGGATCTCGGCAAGCTTCTGATCCCAAATACGTTGTGGCATGGCCTCGGTCATCGCCGAGCGAATCAGCCCGGGCTGGATCGCATTGATCCGCACGCCGAGATGGGCGACCTCCTTGGCCGCGGCTTTGGTCAGGCCGACGATACCGGCCTTGGCTGCCGAATAATTCGTCTGCCCCACCAGGCCGACCTTGCCGGAGATCGACGAGATATTGATGATGGCGCCGCTTTTCGCTTCGCGCATGATGTTGGCCGCCAGCCGGGTGCCGTTCCAACACCCCTTCAGGTGCACGTCGATGACTTGATCGAACTGTTCCTCGGTCATCTTGCGCATCGTGGCATCGCGGGTGATCCCGGCATTGTTGACCATGATGTCCAAGCCGCCGAAGGTGTCGACCGCCGCGTCGACCAGCGCCTGCACCGCTGCGGCGTCGGTGACGTCGGCACGCACGGCATGGGCGACCGCAGAGCCGCCGAGGGCGGCCACTGCGACCTCGGTCGCCTCCAGATCGAGGTCACCCAAGACCACCCTGGCGCCCTCGGCGATGAATCGCTGCGCGATGGCGTATCCGATTCCTTGCGCGCCACCGGTGATCACCGCGGTGCGACCGTCTAGCAGGGCCATCGACTTCCTTCCTCCGGGACCTCACGAACTGGGTCTCAAACATAAAATATGATATTTCTTGCACCAAATCTGAATCCCCGGGGCAGCAAGTCAGGAGTCCGACCCATGACGTCCACGGTCAGCAGTGAAGTCAGCGACAAGGATTTCGCCGACATCCTCGCCGCCACGCGCCAGTTCATCCGCACCCAGGTGATCCCCCGCGAGGTGGAGATCATGACGGCCGACCGGGTGCCCGACGACCTTCGTGACCAGGCCAAGCACCTGGGGCTGTTCGGTTATGCCATCCCGCAGGAATGGGGCGGCCTGGGGCTCGACCTGACTCAGGACGTCGAACTGGCGATGGAATTCGGCTACACCAGCCTGGCGCTGCGGTCGATGTTCGGCACCAACAACGGCATCGCGGGCCAGGTTCTGGTCGGCTTCGGCACCGATGAGCAGAAGTCCCGGTGGTTGGCGGGTATCGCCGCCGGCGACGTGGTGGCGTCGTTCGCACTCACCGAACCGGGCGCCGGTTCGAATCCGGCGGGACTGCGTTCAAAGGCCGTGCGGGACGGCCACGATTGGGTGATCAGCGGTCAGAAGCGGTTCATCACCAATGCGCCGACGGCAAATCTGTTCGTGGTGTTCGCCCGCACCCGCCCGGCCGATGCCGACGGCGCGGGGATCGCCGTGTTCCTGGTGCCCGCCGATGCCCCGGGTGTCTCGGTCGGCAGCAAAGACGCGAAGATGGGCCAGGAGGGCGCCTGGACCGCCGACGTCAGCTTCGACGAGGTCCGCGTCGGCGACGACGCCTTGGTGGGCGGCAGCGTCGACATCGGCTACCGGGCAGCCTTGACCACGCTGGCCCGCGGCCGGATACACATCGCGGCGCTGGCGGTGGGCAGCGCCGAGCGCGCCCTCGACGAGTCGGTGGCCTACGCCGCGACCGCGACCCAGGGTGGCACCCCGATCGGCAGCTTCCAATTGGTGCAGGCGATGCTTGCCGACCAACAGACCGGGGTGATGGCCGGTAGGGCCCTGGTCCGGGAAGCTGCCAGGCTGTGGGTGTCGGGTGCGGATCGCCGCATCGCACCCTCGGCGGCGAAGCTGTACTGCACCGAAATGGCCGGCAAGGTCGCCGATCTGGGGGTCCAAATCCACGGCGGCAGTGGATATATGCGCGAAGTGGCGGTGGAACGCATTTACCGCGAGGTGCGCCTGCTTCGTCTTTACGAGGGCACCAGTGAGATCCAGCGGCTCATCATCGGCGGCGCCCTCGTCAAGGCGGCTCAGGCGATGTAGCGGATGATCGACTCGGCCACCGCGGCGGGTTTGTCCGATCCCTCGATCTCGATCGTGATGGTCACGGTGGCCTGGGCGGTGCCCTCGGCGGGCGCGGCCACGTCGGTGACGACACCGCGCGCCCGGATTTTCGCTCCCACCTTCACCGGGCTGATGAAGCGCACCTTGTTGTAGCCGTAGTTCACCGCAAGCCTGATGCCCTCCACCCGGTAGAGCTGGTGGGAGAAATGCGGCAGCAGCGACAGCGTCAGGAGGCCGTGCGCGATGGGTCCGCCGAACGGACCGGCGGCGGCCCGTTCGGGGTCGACGTGGATCCACTGATGGTCTTCGGTGGCGTCGGCGAACAGGTTCACCCGGTCCTGGGTGATCTCCAGCCATTCGGTGGGACCGAGTTCGGTGCCGGCGCCCGCAATCAGCTCGCCGAGGTCTTCGAAGATTTTCACAATTCTCCTCTCGAGATACGGGTTCATGCATAGCCTGCTGACCGTGCAGACCGATCACCGGGGTCCCCCTCAAGTTCGCACAGATGCCGGGGTGGCGACAGCGAGCGGGCCCGCGAAGGGTCTGCCGCCCCGGTCAGCGGTTTGACCAGACAAGTATTGACACGGGCGGTAATTTTTGCCGTAACCTTGACGCCGCGTACGTTAATTGACGCCGAAACAATAGAAGACCCGCGCGCGCACATTGCTGGTCAAACCCCGATATGCGACCAGCAAATAGTTGGCATTTCCGGACAGAACTTTCCTCTGGAATAAACCCTAAATATGACGATACTTAACTGACCTATTTGAATAAGCATGAAAATGCACGTCACCGCGGGAGCGGTGCCGGCGACTCGATCGGGGTACACATGAGGGCTTCCTTGGCCGAGGCGGCGGCACCGGCACCAGCGGCAACCACGACTGCGCACTGGCACGACGATGCCACCGGCTGCACGCTGGTCATGAGCACCCCGGCGGCCGAACCCGAGCTCTGGGACGACTTCGTCGACGGCGCGATGACCAGTTACCGAGGCCATGGTGCCGAGTGCGCCGTCGACGAGGGTGTGCTTCGCGATACCGCCATGACATCGCTGTTCCTCGCCGCGATCGGTCCCGACGGAATGCTGGTGGGCGGGGTGCGCGCGCAGGGGCCCTATGTCGACGCCGGACAAGCGCACGCCGTGGTGGAATGGGCCGGCCAACCCGGGCTTGCGGCGGTGCACAAGATGATCGCCGACCGCATCCCGTTCGGCGTGGTGGAGATCAAGACAGCCTGGGCCGGCAAGCACGACCGTGGACGCTTCCTGACCGCCGCCCTGGCTCGCATGCCGCTGCACGCGACCGCGATCCTCGGCGCCAAGTTCGCGATGGCCACTGCCGCTGATCACGTACTCGACCGGTGGCGGTCGTCCGGCGGTATCGTCGCCTCCCGCATACCCGCAACCCCGTACCCGGATGCCCGATACCAGACCAAGATGATGTGGTGGGACCGTGCCGAGTTCACCCGCTCCGCGGAGCCCCAGCAGATTTCGACGATTCTCGCCGAGTCGCGAATTCTATTGCCTCTCATGACCGATCTTGACGAGGACACCGTAGCCGGGAGCGAAGCGTGACCGATCCGGGCAATGCGATCGTTCTGTCCGAAGACCACTCCGACCAGGCCGAGCTGCTCCGGCAGCTGCGGGCCCGCCCGGACATCGAGTTCGTCGACCACCGGGAAACCCAGCGCGCCGTCCTGCACGCGCTGAACCCCGTGCCGGCGGACGACATCCTCGGCGAACCCCCGCGGTGGGTCTACTTCCCGTGGCGGCGCGCGGTGGTGGCGATGCTCGGCCCGCGGGGCTTCCGGCGAGTTCGGCTGGACCGCAACCGGAATCTGATCACGCTGGACGAACAACACCACCTCGGACAGTTGCGCATCGGTGTGGTGGGGCTCAGCGTCGGCCATGTCATCGCCCACACCCTCGCCGCCCAGGGGGTCTGCGGCGAACTGAGACTGACCGACTTCGACGACCTGGAATTGAGCAATCTCAACCGGGTGCCGGCGACGGTTTTCGACGAGGGCCAGAACAAGGCGATCGTGGCCGCGCGCCGAATCGCCGAGGTCGACCCCTACCTTCCCGTGCACGCCGACACGTCGGGCATCACGGCCGAGACGATCGGCCCTTTCCTGGACGGCCTGGACATCCTCATCGAGGTGTGCGACTCCCTGGACACCAAGGTGCTTGTCCGGGAGGCAGCCCGCGCCCGGCACATCCCGGTGCTGATGGCAACCAGTGACCGCGGCCTGATCGACGTCGAACGGTTCGATCTCGACCCGGGACGCCCCATCCTGCACGGATTGCTCGGCAACGTGGCGACCGCGGACCTGGCGGGACTCAGCAGCGCCGACAAGGTGCCTTATGTGTTGGGCATCCTCGACGCCGGGCAGTTGTCAGAGCGCATGGCGGCATCGTTGTGCGAGGTGGGCCAGACGCTGTCCACCTGGCCGCAACTGGCTGGTGAGGTGACTCTCGGCGCCGCGATGATCGCCGAGGCGGTGCGGCGCATCGGCTCGGGCGAAGCCCTGCCATCCGGCCGGGTCCGCATCGATATCGGAGCGCACCTGGCAGAGTCCACCGATCCCTATGCGGCACAGCCGCGCAACCCCGCAGAGGTGGCTGACGACCCGGAGACGGACGAGCCGGCATCGGTGCCCGCGCTCATGGCGGCCGCCGCCAACCGGGCACCGTCCGGAGGCAACGCCCAACCCTGGCAGATCGATATCGGGCCGGAGGCCCTGACGGTACGCATCGATCCGGCGCGGACCACCATGATGGATGTCGAATTCCGCGGGAGTGCCGTCGCATTGGGCGCCGCGGTGTTCAACGCGCGCGTCGCCGCCGCCGCGCGCGGCCGCGGTACCGAGGTGCGAACCGGGGCCGGCGGGGAACGCTCCCCACTGGAGGCGGTCATCACGCTCACAGACACGCCCGAGCCGAATCTGGCTGATTTGTACGGCCCGATGCTCGACCGTGCCACCAACCGGCATCACGGCACCGGTCGGGAGATCTCGACCCACGTGGCGGAATTGTTGCGCAGCACCGCCGCCGGGTTGGGTGCCCAGCTGCAGCTGCTCACCGACCGTGAGCACATCGAAACGGGGGCCTCGGTGCTCGCCGCCGCGGACCGTATCCGCTACCTCACCGCGAAGTTGCACGCGGAGATGTTCTCCGAACTCTGGTGGCCGGGAGATCCCCGGCCAGAGTTCGGAATCGACGTGCGCGGACTGGAATTGCCGCCGTCCGACCTCGCCGTGCTCGAGGTGTTACGCCGCCCGGATGTGATGGCGCGGCTGGCTCGTTGGAACGCGGGCGGCGCCTTGGGTGACAACACCCGCGACCGGGTCATGAGCAGTGCCGCGCTGGCTGTCATTTCGTTCTCCGGACACACCCTTGCCGATTACGCACTCGCCGGACAGGCCGTCGAAGCGGTATGGATCACCGCCCAAATGCACGGCCTGGCCGTGCAGCCCATCTCGCCGGCCTTCCTCTACGCTCACGACGACCGCGAACTGGACGCGTTGGCCCCGGCCTTCACCGACGAACTGCGTTCCCTGCAATACACTTTCCGGAAGCTGATCGGCGCTGGGGCGCAGGAGGCACAAGCATTGGTGTTCCGGATCACCGATGCCCCGCCTCCCACGGTCCGGAGCCGCCGTCAGCGTCCACCCCGCCAGACCGCGGCGCCGTGACGGCGACGCCACCACAAGAGGTAGAGGTGCCGCGACCCAGCCTGGAGCTCCTGGTCACAGCGGTCGCGACGCAGCTCATCGCGGTCGACTCGGCGACGGCCACCCCGGTGAGTCGGGAGGTCCTCGCCCAACTGGTCAAGTACTTCGACGTCGATTTCAGCTTCCTGCGCCACAACGATCATGTGATCCACGCCACCCGCCTGGTTGCCGAGTGGCCACCCAGACCCGAAGGCGAGGGTCCCGATCCGCTGGCCCTGATCTACTTCGCCGACGCCGACCCGGTGTTCAAATTGGCGGAAACCCTGAAAGAACCGGCGGTATTCGACCCCAACAAGACGTCGGACTATCAGCGCACCATCGAATCCGGTCGGCACATCCCCACCACCTCGATGGCCTGCGTGCCCCTGTTGTCCGGCGAAGTGACAACCGGGGTGCTGGGTTTCGTCAAGGTTGGTGTCCGGGAGTGGAGCGAAGAAGAACTCAACGCCTTGATGGCCATCGCCTCACTGTTCGCCCAGGTGCAGGCCAGGACCGAGGCCGAGGACAGGCTGCGTTTCCTGGCCGAGCACGACGATCTGACCGGACTGCACAACCGCCGCGCCCTGACCGCACATCTGGACGAGCGACTGCGGGCCGGCCGGTCGGGTCCCGTGGTGACCCTGTTCTTCGATCTCGACAGACTCAAGGCCATCAACGACTATCTGGGCCATATCGCCGGAGACCGGTTCATCAGGGTGCTGGCCGAGCGGCTGGCCACGGCGGTCGGTCCCGCGATGATCGCGCGCCTGGGCGGTGACGAATTCGTCGTGATCCCGGACGCCGTGATGACCGCCGCGGAAGCGGAGGAACTGGCCTACCGACTGCAGGCCGTGCTACGCGAACGAGTGCCCATCGACGGTGAAATGCTCACGCGCACCGTGAGCATCGGCGTCGCGCTCGGCGTCCCCGGCCGCGACACCACCTCGGACCTGCTGCGCCGAGCTGATCAGGCTGTGCTGACCGCGAAGAGCAATGGCGGCAACCAGGTCGCGGTGTTCTCCGACACGATGGAGCTGGAGAACGAATTCCGCAACGATATCGAGCTGCATCTGCAGAACGTCGTGGAATCCGGTGCGCTGTTCCTGCGCTATCTACCCGAAATCGATATGCGTACCGGACAGGTCCTCGGTGCCGAGGCGCTGCTGCGCTGGCAGCATCCGACGCGTGGTTTGCTGTCCCCGGACTCGTTCATCGGGGTGGCCGAATCCATCAACCTGGCCGGGGAACTCGGCCGCTGGGTGATGCGGACCGCGTGCGCCGACTTCGCGCGGTGGCAGGCCAACGGGCTGGGTCGGGACACGGTGCTGCGGATCAACGTGTCACCGGTCCAGCTGGTGGGTGACGGCTTCGTGGAATCGGTGGCCGGAATCCTGCACGAGTTCGGGCTGGCGCGCAGCTCGGTGTGCCTCGAGATCACCGAGAGCGTCGTGGTGCAGGACATCGAAACAGCCCGCATCACCCTGGCCGGACTGCGAGATGTGGGTGTGCAGGTGGCCATCGACGACTTCGGCACCGGATACAGCGTGTTGTCGCTGCTCAAGACCCTGCCGGTGGACGCGATCAAGATCGACAAGAGTTTCGTCCAGGATCTTGGCGCCAGCCCGGGCGATCTGGCGATCGTCCGGGCCATCATCGCGCTGGCCGAAGCCTTCGGATTGGAGTTGATCGCCGAAGGGGTGGAGACCGATTCGGCGGCGGTGACACTGCTGCGGCACGGTTGCCACCGCGCTCAGGGTTTTCTGCTGTCGCGCCCGATCTCCAGCGACGCGATGGAGTCCTTGCTGCGTCAGCGTGGTGTCTCGGTCGATTTTTCGACGGGATGGCGGCCTTAGCCGAACACGCCGTCGGTATGCACCAGTTCCAGCCGCACGAACCGGCTCCCGGCCAGGCCGACGAGCGCGAACTCGCCGTCGGCCGGTACCGGCACCTCCGGCGCAGGTGCGATGACGGCCGGCGCCAAGGCCAGCCCGTGTCGGGCATGCACCGCGTACTCCCCATCGGGGGTGTCGAACACCGCCCCCACCGCCCGTCCGTCGTCGTCGAACACCAGCCGCCGCAGCGGCGCGTCCCCGAGAACGGCAATGTCGCGCTCCCGCACCGCATCGGCCATCCAGTCCGACACCGCCCGGCCGTCGGCGCCGCCGAGCGCGGCCACCCCGACCGAACGTCCGTCCGACGTGCGCCGGGTGGACGGCCAATGATCGACCGTGGTGAGCACAGCACCATATTGGGACGCGAGGCAGGTCGCGGCCCACACCGGCAGCTGTGCCCCGTCGAATGTCTGCACCACCGCCTTACCGGAGCGCGGAGGGGGCGTGGTGTAGACCGTTCGGACGGCCAGTTCGATCGAAGCGGGACCGACGGGAGCCGGCACGCCCGCCGTCAACTCGGACAGGTACTCCTCGGTGAGCGCGTCGTCGGCAAACGGGAGCCATCCGCGGGACCCCGGCGCGACGCCCGAAGCAGATGCCGGCGGGGTGGCGATCAGGACGTCGAGCCCCGCGTCCGCGGCGACGGCCGCGTAGGCCTGCCCACCTGGGCCTGCACCGACGGCCAACACCGCAACTTCGTCGTCCCACATTTCTCGTTAGCGTCCTCACAGTTGCTCGATTTCGATCGCCGCGTACGCAATTGGCCTTGAGCAACAGTGGCGATGAGGTCGGACAGCCGCGGGTGTCGCGGCCGTTCCGGTAATCAACACATGTGAAAGTACCCGATCGACACGGCACGGTGGGTCGACGACCTATTCCAGCCCGAGGAGCCGCGGTCCACGCCGGGGATCGAGGGGGTTTGCCAACGTGGACCGCGGCAACGCCATGAAGATAGCACCGCAGAATCGGCGAAGCCTGGGCAAAACCGGACGATTCGCCACGTCAGAGATATTCAGTTATATAACATAGTTAGATATCCAACGGAGAAGAGACGGGCAGAGATGGACATGAGTTGGTCGGCGGCAGAATCCGCCTTCCGCGACGAGGTGCGCGAATTCCTCGCCGCCGAGCTCACCCCCGAGCTACAGCGGGCGGGTCGGCTGATGACGAGCGTCTACAGCGATCACGACGCCAGCATGCAATGGCAGCGGATCTTGCACCGTCGGGGCTGGGCAGCGCCCGCCTGGCCGGTGCAGTACGGCGGCTGCGATTGGAGCCTCACCCAGCACTACATCTTCAGCAGGGAATCGCAGCTCGCCGGAGCACCGTCGCTGTCCCCGATGGGAATCCAGATGGTGGCGCACGCCATCATCAAATTCGGCACCCAGGAACAGAAGGACTTCTTCCTGCCGCGCATCCTTACCGGCGAGGTGTTCTTCTGCCAGGGCTATTCCGAGCCGGAGGCAGGTTCGGATCTGGCCGCGCTGTCCATGGCCGCAATACCCGACGGGGACGACCTGGTGTGCACCGGCAGCAAGATCTGGACCACGCACGCCACCGAGGCCAACTGGATGTTCGCCCTGGTGCGCACCTCGCGGACCGGCAAGAAGCAACAGGGCATCACCTTCGTCCTCATCGATATGACGACACCGGGCATCCAGATCCGGCCGCTGGTCATGACCTCAGGTGAAGAGGTACAGAATCAGGTGTTCTTCGACGATGTACGGGTGCCGAAATCCAACGTCATCGGCCGGATCGACGACGGCTGGACGGTGGCGAAGTATCTGCTGGAGTTCGAACGCGGCGGCGGCGCCACCGCTCCCGCCCTTCAGGTGATGGCCGAGCAGATCGCCGAGGTGGCCGCGGCACAACCAGGTCCGGCCGGTGGTGCACTCATCGACGATCCGGCTTTCGCCCGCAAGCTGGCCGACGCCCGAATCCGTACCGAGGTGCTCGAGATCCTGGAATATCGGGTGCTGGCGGCGCTGGCCGGCGGCGGGCATCCGGGGGCGGCCTCGTCGATGCTCAAGATCATCTCCACCGAACTGAGCCAAGTGCTCACCGAATTGCGCATGGAGGCTGCCGGTGCCCGCGGCCGCGCTTACCAACCACACGCCACCTGCCCTGGTGGGCCGATCGCCGACTTCGTCGTACCCGACGACGGTTATCTCAGTGGGGACCCGTGGCAGGCCGTCGCCCCGCTGCGTTATTTCAACGACCGGGCCGGCTCGATCTACGCCGGCAGCAACGAGATTCAGCGCAATATCCTCGCCAAGGCGGAGTTGGGACTGTAAATGAACTTCACCCTTTCCCACGAGCAGGAACTCCTGCGCGACGGCCTCACCAAGTTTCTGTCGACGCGGTACCAGCTGGAGTCCAGCCGCGCCGCCGCCAAGACGGGTGCCGGCTGGCAACCAGACATCTGGCGGGCATTCGCCGACGAACTCGGCATCCTCGGTGCCGCCCTTCCCGAGCGGGTCGGCGGAATCGGCGGCGGCCCCGTCGAAGTCATGGTGATCGCCGAGGCGCTGGGCTACGCGCTGGTGGTCGAGCCTTATGTGGACACCGCCGTGGTGGCCGGGGGCCTGCTGCTGCGTGCCCAGGCGAGCGAAGCGACGGGGAAAGATACCCAGGCGAGCGAAGTTCTGCAGCAGTTGGTGGCCGGTCACGCGATTGTCGCGCTGGCCGCCGCCGAGTCGCAGTCGGGCGATCGCTGGCAGGAGGCGGCCACCACCGCCCACCGCGACGGTGACGTCTGGCTGCTCGACGGCGCAAAGATGATGGCGCTCAACGCTCCCCTGGCGACCCACCTGATCGTCACGGCGTCGACGCCGGCCGGCTTGTCGTTGTTCCTCGTCGACCTCGGGGGTGACACCACCGGGCTCACCGTGCGCAAGGTCCGCACCGTCGATGACCGCTGGGCAGCCGACATCCTGCTCGACGGAGTCCGCGCCGTGCTGCTCGGTGAGGAGGGAGCGGCCTGGCCGTCGCTGACCCAGGCGCGAGACGAGGGCGCCGCCGCGGTATGCGCCGAAGCCGTCGGGAACATGCGAAAGGTGTTGGCCGACACGATCGAATACAGCAAGCAGCGTCAACAGTTCGGTGTGCCGATCGGTAGTTTCCAGGTGCTGCAGCACCGAATGGTGGACATGCACATCGAACTCGAACAGGCGGCGGCCGCGGTGTATCTGGCCGTGTTGAACCTGCAGGCCGAACCCGATCAGCGGGCCAAGGCGGTGTCCGCCGCCAAGGCAACGGTGGGGCGGGCCGCCCGGTTCATCGGACAGAATGCGGTTCAGCTGCACGGCGGCATGGGGATGACCGAGGAACTCGCCATCGGGCACTACTTCAAGCGCCTCACCGCCGTGCAGTACGAGTTCGGTTCCACCGACTTTCACGTCGCGCGGTACGCCGCGCTCACCAGGGCTTGACGCGCACAACGCGTTCGGCGCCGACCATGGCACGATCGGGGCCCATGACCGCACTACTGCTGCACGAGCTGATCAGCACGAACGCCGTCGCAACGCCCGACCGGGCGGCCATCATCAGCCCGGACGGAGTGTCGGCCAGCTTCGCGCAGTTCGACGATCAGATCCGCGCCACGGCCGCATGGATCGCAGCGCACACCCCACCACGCGGCAGGATCGCGGTCATTGCCGACAACAGCGTCGACTATGCGCGCCTGTACTACGGTGTGCCCCGCAGCGGACGCACACTGGTGCTGATCAACCAACGATTGAGCAGCACGGAACATCTGGCCCAACTCAGGTCAGTACGCCCGGCACAGGTGATCGGCGACTCGCGTTATCTCACACCGCTGTTCGACACCGGCTTGCCGCTGGTGTCGTTCGACGACATCGAATGGCACGATTCGGCCCTTGGGTGCGACGACGTGTCCCCCGAGCCGGACGATCCGGCCTGGCTGTTGTTCACCAGCGGGTCCACCGGCGAGCCCAAGGGTGTCATCCACACCCACCGGACACTGCTCGCCGCCGCGCGGGGAACGATCGCCGGCCGGTCGGTGCGCCGTGACGGAACGTACCTGCTGCCGTTCCCGATGTGCCATATCGCCGGCTACAACATGCTGGTGCACCACGGTGCCGGCGCGACGGTGCTACCGATGCCCGCGTTCCGCCCGGATACCTTCGTCGCGGCCGTGAACGACCATGGCGTCACCGCGTGCTCACTGGCGCCGACGATGCTGCACAGCCTGCTCGCGCATCTGGACGAGACCGGCAGCGACCTGCCCACCCTGCGCGATATCGCGTACGGCTCGGCGGCTATCCCGGCCGATCTGTTGGAGCGGGCCATCACCCGGTTGGGCGTCGATTTCCACCAGGGTTACGGGATGACCGAAACGGGGGGCAATGTCACCTTTCTCGGGCCTGAGGAGCACCGGTCCGGGGACCCGGCGGTGCTGGCGACGGCCGGACGGCCGCACGCCGACGTTCAGATCCGCATTGCCGGTCCCGGCCCTGTCGGCGAGATCCTGGTCCGCGGTGCACAGGTCGCCGCAGGCTACTGGCCGGACACGCCCGTCACCGTCGACGGTTGGCTGCACACCGGCGATCTCGGTTATCTCGACGGTGCCGGTCGTCTGGTGGTGTCGGACCGGCTCAAGGATGTGATCATCACCGGCGGGGAGAACGTGTCCTCCCGGGAGGTCGAGGACGTGTTGTGCCGGCACCCCGGCGTGGAACAGGTTGCGGTGGTGGGTGTTCCGGACCCGTATTGGGGCGAGGCGATCTGCGCCGTGGTGGTCCGGCAGCCCGGAGCGCAGGTGAGCGCCGCGCAGCTGGTCGACCAGGTGCGCGGCAGCCTTGCCGGCTTCAAGCGGCCGCGGCATGTGCTGTTCGTTGACGAGCTCCCGCTCACCAGTAACGGCAAGATCGCGAAAGCGGCGGTGCGTCGGTATGCCCGGGACCGGATGGCTTAGGGTGCCGCAGCTTCCAGTCCGGCCCGTTCCACGCTCATCAGGCTCTCGGTGTGATGCTCGGCCCAATACGCCTTGGCACCGCCGTTGAGTCCGAAAAGCCGCTTGCTCCACAGCAACCAGATCACGGCGATGACGTTGATGACCACCGCCGCGACCCGCAGCACGGTGATCTTCTCGGTCAGCTCGTAGATCTCCAGCGGCAGGAAGGCACTGGTCGCCACCACCGCGAAGTACTCACCCCAGCGCTTCATCAACCACAGTCCGGCCGCCTCCACCAGTTGGGTGCACGCGTAGGCGGCCAGGCCGACCGCGATCCACAGCAGCGTCGTCGCCGACAGCGAGAACGCGTCGCCGATATGCCGGATGATCTTGGAATCGTCCAGGTTCCAGCCGATCTGGTCGGCCAGTGGGCGCAGCAGCGGCAGTTCCTGTTCGAAAGCCTGCTTGAGATGCTCACGCTCACCGCGGACCTTGAGCACCCCACCGGCGGCCAGGAGCAGCAGGAGCGCGCGAACGACCCGCTCGGCGGCCAGGATTCGCATCAAGGTGCGGTCCCGCAGCAATCGGCCACGCGGCACCTCGGGCGCGGTGTCGGCAGGCCCGTGGCCGCGCGGCGGCCCGACGACGAACGTCTCGCAGCGCAGGCAACGCCACGCCTCGCCGACCGGGGTATCCACGCGCAGCCGCTCCCGCAGCTCGGGCTCGTCGGGCGCGAACGTCGCATGCCCGCGCAGGCCACAGGACCGCAGCGCGAAATTCACCATGCCGGCGACCTTACCGGCGCACCGTCGCCGGCGGCGGCCCGCTGGTGCCGCGGACCACGAGCTGTGAGCGCAACACCACTTCCTTGGGGCCGGAGCAGCGCCGCTCCAGCAGTTCGACCGCCAACCGCACCGCGTGCTGTGCCAGCCCCGGCGCGTCCTGGTGCACGGTGGTCAGGTCGATCCTGGGAAAGTCGGACAGCCGGGTGTCGTCGAAACCCACCAGCGACAACTCACCGGGGATGTCGACGCCGGAGCGAGTCAGCACGTCGAGCAGTCCCAGCGCGCTGCGGTCGTTGCTGGCCAGCACGGCGGTGGGCAGGGAGGGACGGGCAAGGAGTCGCCGCGCGGCGGCCGCACCCGCCTCCTCGGTGTGCTCGCCCGCGATGATGTCGATTCGCTCCCCGAGGCCGTGGGCGGACATGGCTTCGCGGTATCCGCGTCGACGCTCCGGCGAACCCGAACCGCCACCACCGTCCACGTGCAGAATATCCTTGTGCCCCAATGTGACCAGGTAGTCCACGGCGTCGCGGATGCCGCGGGCGTCGTCGGTCCGTACCGAGGCGAGGTCCACCCCGGCGCCCAGCACCTCTGCCGGCAGCCGGGGGCCCACCACCACGACGGGCACCTCCGCCGCCAACTTGGTCAGGTACTCGTGGCCGGATGTCGGCGCCAGCAGGACCAGGCTGCCGCACCGGTGACTGACCAGCGCGTCGATCGGAACCGATTCCGGGCGATCGGAGAGGTTCGTGGTCAGCAGCACCTCGTACCCCAGCTGCTCGGCGGCCGGGTAGATGCCGGTGACCAACTCGGCCTGGAACAGCTGGCGGACGTCGGTCAACACGCCGAGCGTGCGGCTGCGTCCCAGCGCCAGCAGCCGCGCCGCCGCGTCCGGCCGGTAGCCGACCTCCTCCGCGATGGCCAACACCCGCTGCCGGGTTTCCTCGCTGGCACCGGGTTTTCCGTCGAGGATGAACGACACCAGGGTGCGCGACACCCCGGCCTTGGCGGCGACCTCGGCCATCGTCGGACGGCGCGACGACGCGGCGCCGCGCGGGGCTGACGGCATCACACCTCCTGTGTCGACGTGACGGTTGACACGTACCGGGCCGAGCACCCATAGTAGCTCTAACGCGCGTTACTAACGCGCGTTAGGTTACCGGACACGCGGACCTTCCGCTCAGCTCGACAGGCAAGGGGCACCGACGACGATGCCGACGCACACGCGGCTCCTGGCCAAACTCACCGTCATTGCCACCCTCGGCGGCCTGTTGTTCGTCCTCGTCAACGTCGCATCGTTTCTCTTCGTCGTCCGCTGCGTCCCCGAAACCAAAGGCACCACCCTCGACGAACTCGAAGAGCGCTTCGCGGCCCAGCACGGCACCACCACCCCCGTGACCACCGAAAGGACAATCCCCCGATGAGCTCCATCCTCGTTGGCTCCGCACCCGACTCCTGGGGCGTGTGGTTCCCCGACGACCCCAACCAGACGCCTTATACCCGATTCCTCGACGAGGTCGCCGAATCCGGTTACCAATGGATCGAATTGGGCCCGTTCGGTTACCTCCCCACCGACTCGAAGCAGCTGTCCGACGAACTGGCCGCGCGTAACCTGAAGCTGTCGGCCGGCACGGTGTTCGAGCACCTGCACCAGGATGATTCGTGGTCGGCGGTGTGGTCCCAGATCGAGGACGTCGCGAAACTGACCGCCGCCGTGGGCGGAAAGCACGTCGTCGTCATCCCGGAGATGTGGCGTGATCCGGCCACCGGCGCCGTGCTGGAGGACCGCGAGCTGACCCCCGAACAGTGGCGCAAGAAGACCAGGGGCATGAACGAACTGGGCAGGGCCATGTTCGAGAAGTACGGCGTCCGTGCGCAATACCACCCGCACGCCGACAGCCATGTCGACACCGAGGACAACGTCTACCGTTTCCTGGACGGCACCGACGGCGAGTTCGTCAACCTGTGCCTGGACACCGGGCACATCAGCTACTGCGGCGGTGACAACATCGCCATCATCCGGCGCGCCCCGGAACGCATCGGTTACCTGCACCTCAAGCAGGTCGACCCGCAGGTGCGCGCCAAGGTCGAGGCCGAGGACCTGCCGTTCGGCGAGGCCGTCAAGCTCGGCGCGATGACCGAACCGCCGCTTGGCATCCCGGAGATGCCGGCGCTGCTCGCCGAGGTCGACAAGCTCGGCATCGACGTGTTCGCCATCGTCGAGCAGGACATGTATCCCTGCGAGGTCGACGCTCCCCTGCCCATCGCCAAGCGCACCCGCAACTACCTGGGTTCCTGTGGCGTCCAGTCCGTCCGCTTCAACTAGGAGTCCAAAAGCTATGTCCGATCTGAAGATTGCCGTCCTGGGCGTCGGGATGATGGGCGCCGACCACATCGCGCGCATCACGTCGCGCATCTCGGGCGCTCGGGTGGTGGTGGTCAACGACTACCTCACCGACAAGGCTGAGGCCGCCGCCGCCGGTGTGCCCGGCTGCCGCGCCGTCGGCGACCCGCTGGACGCGATCGCCGATCCCGAGGTTGACGCCGTGGTGATCGCCACCCCCGGGCCCACGCATGAGAAACAGCTGCTGGCCTGCCTCGAGCACGGCAAGCCGGTGCTCTGCGAGAAGCCACTGACCACCGACGTGGAGACCTCACTGGCGGTGGTCAAGCGCGAGGCCGAGCTGGGCAAGCGCCTCATCCAGGTCGGTTTCATGCGCCGATTCGACCACGAGTACGCGCAACTGAAGGCGCTGCTGGACGCCGGCGAGTTCGGTGAGCCGCTGGTCCTGCACTGCGCGCACCGCAACCCCGCGGTACCGCCGAACTTCGACAGCGCGATGATCGTGCGCGACTCGCTGGTGCACGAGGTGGACGTGACCCGTTTCCTGTTCGGCGAGGAGATCGCCACGGTGCAGATCATCCGCCCGGCCGCCAACCCTGGTGCGCCGCAGGGTTTGCAGGATCCGCAGATCGCCATTTTCAAGACCGTGTCCGGCAAGCATGTGGACGTCGAGGTGTTCGTCACCACCGGTGTCGCCTATGAGGTACGCACCGAGCTCGTGGGCGAAAAAGGCAGCGCCATGATCGGATTGGATGTCGGTCTGGTGCGCAAGACGTCGCCCGGGAGCTGGGGTGGCCAGATCACCCCGTCGTTCAAGGAGCGCTTCGGGCAGGCCTATGACACCGAGTTCCAGTGCTGGGTGGACGCCATTGCGCGAGGGCAAGCGACCGGAAACTACACCGACGGGCCGACCGCCTGGGACGGCTACGCGGCCGCGGCGGTGTGTGAGGCCGGTGTCGAGTCGCTGAACACCGGGCTGCCGGTCCAGGTGACGCTGGTCGACCGCGGATCGATCGAAGGGGCATGAGATGAAGATCGCCCTCGATCCGACACCGTTTCATCACGATTACCCGCTGCTCGAACTTCCCCGGGTGGTCGCGGAATTGGGTTACGAGCACCTGCAGTTGACCCCGCACCGGGATTTCATCCCGTTCTTCAACCACCCGCGCGCCGATGACGCGCTGGTCGCCGCGTTCCGCAGGGCGTGCGCCGACGCGGGCGTCGGGATCGCCTCGGTACTGCCGGTGCTGCGCTGGTCCAGCCCGGACCCCGATGCCCGCGAGGCCGCGGTGCGCAACTGGAAACGCGTCATCCAGATCACCGTCGATCTCGGCGTCAACGTCATCAACACCGAATTCTCCGGCCGCCCGGAGAAGGCCGAGGAATCCGAGCGGGCGTTTTTCCGGTCCATGGAGGAATTACTGCCGATCATCGAACGCGAGGGCATCGACGTCCGGATCGACCCGCACCCCGACGATTTCGTCGAAGACGGGCTGGAGGCGCTGCGCATCATCCGTGGGGTGAACTCCCCGAACATCGGCATGGTGTACGTCGCCTGCCATGCGTTCCACATGGGTGGGAACATGCTCGAGACCATGCGCGCGGCCGCAGACAAGCTGCGCCTGGTGCACGTGGCCGACACCATGGATCACCACCGCAGCCACGGCCTGCGCTACATCACCAACCCGCCGGGCAACCCGGTGCGGGTGCACCAGCACCTCAAGATCGGCGACGGAGACATCGACTGGGACGAGTTCTTCGGCGGCCTGGCCGAGATCGGTTTCTACGACCGCGAGGACACCGTCATGGTGTCCTCGGTGTTCGCCGAGGACGAGACGGCCCACGAGGTCTCTGCCTACCAACTCAAGACCATGACCCAGTACGTCGACAGATTCCGTTACTCGGCTTGCTTGTAGCGGTTCAGGAAGCCGAGCCCGGCGATTGCCGCGGCAACACCGATCGCGGTCCACAGCACGAACGGGAAGATCAGGGCGATCGGCGACCAGCCCACCCCTGCCAGCACCGTGGCCGAGTAGACGAGCCAGATGAGCCGGTAAACCGACCACAGCACGGTCAGACCGGCGGCGATGGCGAGCACCATGGCGCGCGACCGGTCGACGCGGTTGATCTGTTCCTGGATACGAGCGGGAACGATGTTCATGTCTGGCTGTCCTTTCCTATGCTCCGCCCCGATGGCGTCGTCATGCCAGCAAGTACAGGGCGCCAGGATCACTACCGATCCCAAACTTCCCGCAGCCGGACACCGTCACGCGACTCCCGGTGCGGGCATCGCGCGGCACCTAGGGTTGAGGACATGACCACAGTCGCCGATCACGTCATGTCGACCCTGCGCGCCAGCGGGGTGCAGCGCATCTATGGATTGCCCGGAGACAGCCTGAACGGGCTGACCGACGCGATCCGGCGATCAGACGGTTTCACCTGGGAGCATGTGCGACACGAAGAAGCCGCCGCGTTCGCTGCCGCCGCTGATGCGGCCCTCACCGGACGGCTCGCGGTGTGTGCGGGCAGCTGCGGACCGGGAAACCTGCACCTGATCAACGGACTGTTCGATGCGCAGCGCAGCCGGGTCCCGGTGCTGGCGATCGCCGCGCACATCCCGCAAGCCGAGATCGGGTCGCAGTACTTCCAGGAGACCCGGCCGCAGGAGCTGTTCCGCGAATGCAGTGTGTACTGCGAACTGATCACCACAGCCGAGTCGGCGCCCCGGGTGCTGGAGATGGCGATGCGCGCGGCGATCGAGGAGAACGGCGTCGCCGTCGTGGTGGTCCCCGGTGAGATCTTCCTCTCCAAGATCGCCGACGTGCGCGTCACACCGGTCCTGCCCACCCATCCCGTGATCCGCCCCTCCGATGACGAACTACGGCGGGCGGCGTCGATTCTCAACGGCGCCGGAAATATCACCATCCTGGCCGGCGCGGGCGTGCAGGGCGCACACGACCAACTGGTGCAACTGGCGCAGACCCTGCAGGCTCCGGTCGTACACGCCTTGCGCGGCAAGGAATTCGTCGAGTACGACAACCCGTACGACGTCGGCATGACCGGTCTGCTCGGCTTCGCCTCCGGTTACAAGGCCATCAAGGAAGCCGATGTGCTGCTCATGCTGGGCACCGACTTCCCCTACCGGCAGTTCTATCCGGAGAACGCCACCGTGATCCAGGTGGACATCCGCGGCCGCAATCTGGGCAGGCGCACCCCGATCGATCTCGGGCTGGTCGGCACCGTCACCGATACGCTCGCCGCCCTGGCGCCACTGCTCACCGCCCGGCACGACCGCACCCACCTGGACCGCTCCCTGAATCACTACCGCAAGACCCGGCGCCGGCTCGACGAGTTGGCTGTCAATGACCGGGACCGCACCCCCATCCGCCCCGAGCACGTCGCGGCCGTGGCCGATCGGCTGGCCGCCGACAACGCGGTGTTCACCGTGGACGTCGGTTCTCCGGTGGTGTGGGCGGCGCGGTACCTGACGATGAACGGTAAGCGTCGGCTGCTGGGTTCGTTCAACCACGGCACCATGGCATGCGCGCTGCCGCTGGCGATCGGTGCCCAGACCGTCAACCGGGACCGGCAGGTGGTGGCCTTCGCCGGCGACGGTGGACTGGCCATGCTCTTCGGCGAGCTGATCACCCTGGTCCAGAATCGGTTGCCGGTCAAACTGGTCGTGTTCAACAACTCGTCGCTGAACTTCGTCGAGTTGGAGATGAAGGCGGCCGGCATCGTCACCTTCGGCACCGACCTGGAAAACCCGAACTTCGCCGCCGTGGCCCAATCGCTCGGCTTGTTCGGGCTGCGGGTGGAGAACCCGGCCGATCTGGAGTCCGCGCTGAGCGAGGCACTGGCCCACGACGGACCCGCCTTGGTGGACGTGGTGACGGCGCGGCAGGAGTTGTCGATTCCGCCGGCGATCACCGTCGAACAGGCAAAGGGCTTCTCGCTGTACGCGATCCGCACCATCATGGCCGGACGTGCCGACGAACTGCTCGACCTGATGACCACCAATGTGGCGCGCCGTATCCTCGACTGACGGGTGTGACGGCGGACACCCCAATTCTGTTGAGCTGTATCGAATCTCACACCACGAAAGTTGCTTTACACAGAATTAACAAGCACCATCGAGGTGTTCCACCTATCGGGTGATCCCCAATCTGTGGACGACGATGACAACGAAAGCCCCCGTAACCCGGGGGCACTTTCAAGGAGTGAGAAGAATGTCTTTCGCGAAGTTTCGCGCCGACGTGAAGCGTGCCAACAACCGGCGGCGCCTCTACGCGCGGATCAACGCCATGCCCCACTCGACGGTTCGCGAGGAACTGATCGCGGTGGCGCAGCGGTACGAACTCGAAGATTCGGTGCGCTGATCCGCTGATCGAGAACGATCTGACAGACAGAGCCGGTGGCCCGTGCGGGCCCCGGCTCTGATTTGTCTTCGGGTCACTGCCACGGGTCGGCGCCGCGCCGATCCGGCGGCAACCACCCGAACGGGTCCTGGCCGGTGGACACGTACTCCAGGCTGACATGGCCCCGGTAGCCACGACGGTTCAGGTGAGCGAAGTGAGCGGCGAAGTCGACCGTTCCGGTGCCCGGCGCTCCGCGCCCCGGCGCGTCGGCAATCTGAACGTGTCCGATGCGGTCGGCGTAAGTCTCGATCGCCGCGTCGAGGTCATCCCCGTTGACGGTCAGGTGATAGAGATCGGCCAGCAGTCGCACCGACGGCGATCCGACCCGGTCGAGAACCGCGACCACGTCGGCTGCCGTACGCAGTGGATATCTGGGCACGGCGCTCAGCGGTTCCACGAGGATGGCCGCGCCGATCGCCTCGGCCCGCTCTGCTGCATGAGCCAGGTTCTCGGTGGCCACCTCGTCTTGCATGTCGGCTGACGTTCCGTCGATCCGGTTGCCGTAGAGCGCATTGAATGCCTTGGTGCCCAATCGTTGCGCGATGCCGATCGCGACATCGACGTTGTCCCGGAACTCGGCCCGCCTGGCCGGGTCGGACAGCAAGCCACGCTCCCCCGCGGCCATGTCACCACCGGCGAAGTTCAACGCCACCAGCGCCACCCCGGCGTCGTCGACAGCCCGGACGAAGCCGTCGACGTCGCCATCACCAGGTACCGAATCGCCGAAAGGCCACCAGAATTCGACCGCCTCGAACCCAGCATCGAATGCGGCCTGGGGTCGCTGCAGCAACGGCAGCTGGGTCAACAGGATCGAACAGTTGACGACGTAGCGGGCGCTCACGAGTCAGCCACGCCCGTAGTACGGCATGGCGCGCGCCATCACCGTCAGCTCGGGCACCGACACCTCAAGGGGCATATCGACGAGATGAGCCACCGCCCGGGCGACATGCTCGACGTCGAAAGTCGGCTCGGCGGCCAGGGTTCCGTTGGCCTGCAGCGTCTCGCTGAATCCGGCGGTCATATCGGTCGCCGCATTACCGATGTCGAGCTGGGTGATGCAGATGTCGATATCGCGCAGGTCGAGCAGCATGGACGCCGTCAGCCCGCTGATCGCGTGTTTGGTGACGGTGTAGGCCAGGCTTTTCGGCCGCGGTCGATGCGCCGACAGCGAGCCGTTGTTGATGATCCGCCCGCCGCGGGGCAGCTGCGCGGCCATGACGCGGGCCGCCTCACGGGCACAGAACACCGAGCCGTCGACGTTGGTGCGCCACACGGTGTGCCATGCCTCGGTGTCGATATCGGCGATCGACACGGACGGCCCGAAGATCCCGGCGTTGTTGAACAGCACATCGACCCGGCCGAAAGCCGACACCGTGTCGGCGAACAGGGCCTGTACCGACGACGGATCGGTGACATCGGTGGGCACGACGCGGGCATGGGGCCGACCGTCGGCGGTGGCGGTGAGCTGGTCGGGCCGGCGGCCGGCCAGCACGACACGATGCCCCGCGTGGAGCAGAACCCTCGCCGTGGCACGGCCGATCCCGCTGCCGGCGCCGGTGATGACGACAACCTTGGTCACCGGGGAATTCTCACACGGAGCGGGGCCGATCCTGCGCAGTTCGGCCGCCGCAACACTTTTCGCACGATGCGAGTGGACGAAACTAACTTGCCTGGCGTGCCGCCGACATTCTGCTAGTGTGACGCGAACACAGGCCGTGCCCACTTTGTGGTCCAGTTCTCGCTTCGGGGGTGCGAGTGAACGCACCAATGGGCATGTCCGCGCCCGACGGTGACGAGTTCTCCGAGGAGAACTGCCTGCAAGGTACGGAGCGGCTGCTGCACGCCGTGCAGGAGCTCTCCTTGGCGCGCAGCCTGCCGGAGATTCAGCACATCGTGCGACACGCGGCACGAATAATCGTCGGCTGTGATGGCACCACCTTCGTGCTGAGGGAGGGCGACACGTGCTACTACGCCGACGAAGACGCGATCGCCCCGCTGTGGAAAGGCAGCCGGTTCGCCATGGCGAGCTGTGTCAGTGGATGGGTGATGCTCAACGGCGCGGCGGCCGTCATCCCCGATATCTATGCCGACCCACGAGTGCCGTACGACGCCTACCGCCCGACGTTCGTCAAGAGCCTGGTGATGGTGCCGATTCGCCGAATGCGTCCGGTCGGGGCGATCGGCACCTACTGGGCGACGGAGCGTAGCGCCACTGCGCGTGAAGTGGCCCTGCTGCAGGCCCTGGCCGACTCGACGTCGATCGCGATGGAGAACATCCAGCTCTATGCCGAGCTCGAACGACGAGTCCGGGATCGGACTGCCGAACTGGAAAAAGCCAACGACGAGATCCGGCGACTCTCGGCGACCGATGATCTCACCGGTCTCAACAATCGGCGTGGGTTCTATCTCCTGGCCGAGTCTGCGCTACGCGCCGCACGCCGCAACAACCATCCCTGCCTACTTGCCTATATCGACGTCAACGGACTCAAGAAGGTCAACGACGAGCTGGGCCATGATGCCGGGAACGCGCTGATCAGCGATGTGGCCGAGGTGCTGCGGACCACGCTGCGCGAATCCGACATCCTCGGCCGGATCGGCGGGGACGAGTTCTGCGCGCTGATCGTGGAGTCCGGCAGTGATCCGGCATGGCTCAAAGACCGGCTCTCCGAGGCATTTCGGATCTTCAACGAGTCGGCGACCCGCCCGTACGCGATGTCGGCGAGCGTAGGTCTGGCGACTACCGAAGCGGGCGGCTACTCGCTGGATGCCCTGCTGACCCGTGCCGATGAGCTGATGTACGTGGAGAAACGGACCATCCCCGACACGCGGGCCGCGGACTGACCGACGGGGCTGCCCGCTCGCCGCGAAGAGTCGGTCGGCCGGTCACCCACCGGGCTGTCGAATGACCATCTGGGGGCCGGCGGCACCGTCGGCCGGGCTCTCCCGGCGGGGCAGCAGGGCGGTGGTGTCGACACCGACCAACGGCGCCAGTTCGGCACTCATCTGCGCCGTGAGATGCGAACCGTCGCGATACACCAACGTGTTCCCGATGATCGCCGGACACATCGCGTCGTTGCACAGATAGTCGGCGTAGTCCAGGTAGCTGACCGAGCGGGCGGCTGCCAGCTGACGCTCGGTCGCACGGATGTCCTCATCGAGTGCGGCGTCACGCGGCAGCGCACAGCGACGCGCGTCGTCGACGAAACGTCCCAGGCAGATCGACGGCGTGACACCGGTCGACGGCGTGTCCGCGAAGATTCCGACGCGGGCCGTCGGCGGAAGTTGATCGAGAAGCGCCGCGGAAGCGCTCCTCCAGGCGCGGGCAGGGGCGTCGACGCGGCCCAGGTAGTTGCGCGGATACCCGGCAAGCAAGATCAGGTCGGGCTTCGAGTCGGCGAGCTTGTCGATCACCGCGCTACGCCAGGCCGCACATGCCGCGTAGTGCGCGATGGGGACCGGGACAGCCGGGCACGCACTCTTGGTATGACTGTCGAGCCGTATCACCCCGCGCTCGGCGAGCGCCGACAGAGCCGGATACCACTGGGTGGCATGGGAATCCCCGAACAATGCCACCAGCGGTGCTGCCGGATTGGTCCCGGTCATACAGCCCGCGGCATCGGTGGACCACAGCGACCGGTGACAGCCGTTGGTGTACACGACGGGCTGGTCACTCTCGGCGGTGTCGAGGGCCGGGTTGAGATTGTCCGGGACGTACGGCGTGCCCGCGGGTTTGATGCTCAGCGACGTATGGGCGACAGGTTTGCCCGCACTCAGGGGTGGGTGCAACGTCACGACAGCCGTCGCGCCGGCCACGACGATGGCGGCCATGCCTGCCGCGGCCACCGCGAAGGTCCGGCGTGGACGCGCGCCGGTCAGCCACGCGGCGCGCTGACCCGGTTGTTCCACATAGCGGTAGAGCAGCCAGGCCAGCGGAATGCATGCAGTCGCCGCGACCGCGCGCAGCCAGAGCGGCAGGGGTTGCATATAGCCGGTCGCGGCGACGGGCAGCATCAAGACAGGCCAGTGCACCAGATATAGCGAGTAGGAGATGTCACCGAGCCAGGTGAGCGGACGAACACTCAGGACGGCGGCGGGACCGCGGGCGACGGGCCCGGCCGCGATCAACAGCGCCGCCCCGACGACGGGCAGGGCCACCGCATAGCCGGGATACTCGGTGGCGGTGGAGAAGAGCACTCCCCCGGCGATGACGGCGCCCAAACCCAGCCAACCCGCCAGCGGGGCAATCGAAGTCGGCAGAATCCGCCCCCTCCGGAGCACACCAACGGCCACCAAGGCGCCGAGTCCGAATTCCCACATCCGCGCCGGCAGCATGAAGAACGCATTCGCCTGGGAGAACCCGGTCAGCCACACGCACAGCACGAACGAGGCTGCGGTCAGCGCGGCGAGCGTCAACCTGAACCGCCACCGCAGCGCGAACCGCCCGAACACCAGCGCCAGCAGGACGGGCCAGACCAGATAGAACTGTTCCTCAATCCCGAGCGACCAGTAGTGCAGGAACAGCGAGGGTGTCTTCTCCGCGAGGTAGTCGGTCGCGTTGTAGGCGAACAAGAGGTTGGGAACGTACAGCGCGGCCGCCATCGCATCTTTGACGACATAGCGGAACTGCACGGGCGAGACCAAGACTGTCGCCGCGACCAACGTGGCCATGATGACGAGGAAGGCAGCCGGCAGCAGACGCCGCGCCCGCCGTGCGTAGAAGGCGCTGTACCCGATATGTCCACTGCGCTGCAGATGTTCCAGCAGGTGGGTGCTGATGAGGAACCCCGAGATCACGAAGAACACGTCGACGCCGACATAACCACCACCGAAACCGGGGATCTCGGCATGGAACAGCAGGACCAGAGCCACGGCGATGGCACGCATGCCCTGGATGTCGAGGCGCTTGGATCGTCCGCTCACCGGTACCAAAAGCGTGGGCACGGTCACGCGCGTGGTCGCTTCAGCAACGCGAAATGGAGCACGGGCGAAGGATAGGCGACCACCGCGCCAACCGCCGAATAGTCCGGTGAACTGGCAACATCCCGCGATCCATCAAGCCACAGCGCACCTCAGGCAAATACGCCCGCAAATGCAAATTCAGTTAATACTCATTCGGCATATCCGGTACGCCCAGTGGGAGCATGTCTTGCACTTATCCACGCAAGCTCGACATGATCTTGCAGACTTGGCAACTTTCCGAAGCCACGGTGTCAGGCCCGCAGCCGTTCGGCGATCAGGGGGCCCAGCTGTTCCAGGGTTACGGCATCCAGCAACTCGGAGTGCCGGCACGCCACGGGCACCACCTCCATCCGACCGCCCACATGGGACTGCCAACCCTGGGAGGCGACCCCGTGCAGATCCATCTCCAGGACGGCGGCATCCACGAAGAACACGTCGCCGTCGTAGCGGCCGTAGTCGGCCCCGGCGGTGAAACGCTCCGCTGCGACATAGTTCTGGAGCACCTGGGCGATCCGGGTGTCGTCCAGCATGGCGATGGCATCTCCGCTGTCGCGGACCAGCCTCACCGCGTCGGCCACCGTCATCCGGGTTCCGACGGGGACGTCGAACCCCATCTCCCGAAGCAAGCTGCCCAGCACCGACTCGGCGTCGAAGTCGGCACCGGGTGCGGTATCCGTCCGCGCGTCGAGCATGCCGACGAAGCCGATTTCCCGACCGCGTCGCTGCAGCTCCGTGGCGATCAACAGCGCCATCGACCCGCCGAAGGACCAGCCGAGCAGTCGGACCGGACCGGTCGGTGCCACCTGCTCGACCGAATCCGCATAGTTGTGCGCGAGTTCGGCGATGGTATCCGGCAGCCGCCCACCGGCGAACAACGGTGACTGCAGGCCATAGATCGGGATGTCCTCCGGGACATACCTTTTCAGCCCGGAGAACTGCCAGCTCAGACCGCTTGCCGGGTGCACGCAGAACAGCGGCGCTTCGCTCGCCCCAGCAGCACTGGTCACGCGCAGCGGCAGCACAGGACCCAGGCTCACTGCACCGTCGGCGGCCCCACCGTGCAGCCGTCGCACGATATCGGCCACGGTTGGCGTCGCCATGAGATCCGCCACTGCGATATCGATGCCGAACTCACGCCGGATGGCCGACGCCAGCCGCACCAACAGCAGCGAATGCCCACCCAGGCCGAAGAAGTCGTCGTCGACGCCGACGCTCTGGGCCCTCACGTCGGCCGCCCTTCCCGTCGCTTCGCTCGCCCCCGGGCTTTTCCCCGTCGCTTCGCTCGCCCCCGGGCTTTTCCCCGTCGCTTCGCTCGCCCCCGGGCTTTTCCCCGTCGCTTCGCTCGCCCCGATCCCGAGCACGTCGCCGAACAAGGCGCACAGCCGTCGCTCGTCGTCGGTCTGTGGCGCCCGTCCGGCAGTCACGGTGATCTCCGGCTCCGGCAATGCGTTGCGGTCCAGCTTTCCGCTGGGCGTCAGCGGGAACTCCGTCAACTGCACGTACGCCGAAGGCACCATGTGGATCGGCAGCGCGGCCGCGGCATGTTCGCGTAGTGCCCTCGCGTCGCTTCGCTCGCCCACGGGCCCTTCCCCGTCGCTTCGCTCGCCCCCGGGAAGGTAATACGCGACCAGCCGGTCGTTGCGGACCACCACCCGCACCGAGGACACCGCCGGATGCCCGCTCAGCACCGTCTCGATCTCGGCGGGTTCGATACGCACCCCACGCAGCTTGATCTGATCGTCACTGCGGCCCAGGTACTCCAGTTGACCGTCGCGACGCCAGCGCACCACGTCACCTGTCCGGTACAGCCGCGAACCGTTTCCGAACGGGTCGGCCACGAAACGTTGCGCCGTCAGGTCGCAGCGGTGCAGGTATCCGTCGGCCAGCTGGATACCGGCCAGATACAGTTCGCCCGGCGCACCTTCGGGAACCGGATTCAGGTAGCCGTCGAGCACGTGCACGCGCACGTTCCAGCCGGGCACACCGAGGGCCACCGGGCCACCGTCGGCGGTCCAGCCGAGCACATCGACGGCCGCTTCGGTCGGCCCGTACAGGTTGTGCAACGGCACACCGAGCACCGAACCGAACCGGGCGGCCAGGTCGTCGGCGAGGGCCTCGCCGCCGACGGTCACCCTGGTCAACGACCGGCACTGCGCCGAGCGCGGCTCGTCCAGGAACAGTTCCAGCATCGAGGGCACGAAGTCCACGGCCGTGATCTGTTCGGCCACAATCGTTTCGGCCAGATAAGCCGGGTCGCGATGACCGCCGGGCCGGGCGATCACCAGGGTCGCGCCGACGCTGAGTGGCCAGAACACCTCCCACACCGAGGTGTCGAAGCTGATCGGTGTCTTCACCAGCATCCGGTCCCCGGCCGTCAACGGGTACGCATGCTGCAACCAGCCGATCCGGTTCACGATGCCGGCGTGCGCGACGGCCACACCCTTGGGCCGGCCGGTGGATCCGGAGGTGTACAAGACATATGCCCATGCCGCCGGGTCGATCTCCGCCGGTGGCGGCGGGGCAGGTTCCGTCCGCACCAGGCGGATGTGGGCTGGGTCGGACAACACGACCTGCGCACCCGAATCGGTGAGCATGTACTCGCGACGCTCCTGCGGGTAGTCCGGATCCAGCGCCAGGTACGCGGCACCGGATTTCGCGACGGCCAGCAGAGCCACGATCAATTCGATCGACCGCGGCAGCGACACCCCGACGATGCCGCCCACCGCCACGTCGAGGGCGGCGGCCAGCCGGTCGGACCACGCATCGAGATCGGCGTAGGTCAACTCGGCGCCTTCGAATCGCACGGCGACGGCGTTCGGGGTCAGCGCCGCCTGCCGGGAAACCAACGCGCCCAGGCCCCTCGGGGTGATCGGGTGATCGGTGGCGTTGCGGGCGGCCGCGGTGGCGTACTCGGTCTCGTCGAGCAGGTCGACCGCACTTACCGGAAGGGCCGTGTCGTGCGTGAACTGCGCCAGGGCGGTGATCAGTCGGCGTGCCAGGGTGCGCACCGACGAGGCGTCGAAGAGGTCTGCGCTGTACTCGGCCATGATCGTGGCGCCACCGTCGGCGCGGTCGTCGATCAGGGTGAAGCCGAGATCGAACATGGCTGCGGCGACCGGCGGTTCACTCCACCGGGTGGGCAGACCGAACATCTCGGTCGGCCCGCCGTCGCGCAGGTGATAGCCGACGAACACGTTGAACAGCGGGTTGCGTCCAGCCACCCGTGGTGGGTTGAGCATTTCCACGAGTTGGTCGAACGGCAGGTCCTGGTGCGCGAACGCGGCGAGGTCGGCGGTGCGCACCCTGGCCAGCAATTCGTCGAACGTCGGGTTACCCGAGACGTCGGTCCGCAGCACCAACGTGTTGACGAAGAAGCCGACCACCTCGGTGAGCGCGGCGTCGTCGCGGCCGGCGGCCGGCGTGCCGAGGACGATATCGTCGCCGGCGCCGAGCCGATGCAGCACAGCGGCCACGCCGGCCTGCAGCACCATGAGCGGGCTGACCTGAGCTCGGTTGGCCAGATGGCGCAGTGCGGCAGCGGTTTCCGCTGGGATATCGACGTAGGTGACACCGCCGGCGCCGCTGGGCCGGACGGGTCGGGGCCGGTCGGTGGGCAGCGTCAGCTCATCGGGAATCCCGGCCAGCGTGGTCCGCCAGAAGTCGCGCTGCTGGTCTCCGACACGGTCGAGCAGGTCACGTTGCCACAGCGTGTAGTCGGCGTACTGCACGGGCAGCGCCGGCAGCGCAGCCGGATCGCCGCTGCGCCTGGACGCGTACGCCTGGTTGAGATCTGTGAGGAACGGGCCGTCGGACCACTCGTCGGTCGCGATGTGGTGCAACAGCAGCACCACGGTGTGCTCGTCGGTGCGCGTCCGGATCACGGTGACCCGCAACGGGATCTCCGTACTCAGGTCGAACGGTCGTTGCGCCGCCTCGGCGACCTGCTGGTCGGCATCGGCGGCGGCGGCGGCGGCGTCGAGTACCTCGATCGGAGCCCGGGTCCCCACCGGCAGGATCTGCTGGATGTACGCGCCGTCGTGCTCGGCGAACACGGTGCGCAACGCTTCGTGACGGGCCAGCACATCGGTCAACGCCTCATCCAGCACATCGAGCCGCAACGGCCCCCGCACCTGGAAGACCAGGGGGTAGTTGTAGGCCGTGCTCCGTCCGTCGGGACTTCCGATGCGATCCAGCATGAGCAGCCGCTGCTGTGCCGGGGACGCCGGAATCCGTGCGGGCCTCGGCATGGTCTCCAGCTCGGGGCGCGGCATCACACGTGGTTGTCTGTCCAGATGTGCGGCCAGCTCGGCGACCGTGGGAGCGTCGAACACGTCGCGGATGGACATCTGGACACCGAGCGCGCCACGCACCCGGTTGATCAACCGGATGCTGACCAGCGAATGCCCTCCCAGGTCGAAGAAGTCGTCATCTGCACCCACCTCGTCGACGCCGAGCACTTCGGCATACAGGGCACACAGCGTCTCTTCGGTCGGGGTTTGCGCCGGGCGGCTCGTGCCGCGTTGGTGCTCGACCTCGGGCAGGGCCCGGGTGTCGAGCTTGCCGTTGTCGGTCATCGGCAGCGCGTCGAGCACGGCCATCGCCGAAGGCACCATGTGGGCGGGCAGCACGGTTTTGAGGTGGCTGCGCACCCGCCGGATCAGGTCCGCGTCATCATCGAGCGAGGTGGTCGGGACGAGGTAACCGATCAGCCGGTGCGAGCCCGAGGTGTTCGGGTCGGGCCGGGCGATGACGGCAGCCTGGCTGATATCGGGATGTGCGACCACGGCGTTCTGGATATCGCCGAGTTCCACCCGGTAGCCGCGGATCTTGACCTGATCGTCGGTGCGCCCCAGGTAGTCCAGATTGCCGTCGGGTCGGCGCACCACCAGGTCGCCGGTGCGGTACATCCGGGTGTCCTCGCCGCCGGCCTCGAAGGGGTTGGCGACGAACCGTCCGGCGCTCAGGGCCGGTTGGCGCAGGTAGCCACGGGCCAGTCCGGCACCGGCGACGTACAGCTCGCCCGGGGTGCCGTCGGGCACCGGGCGCAGCCAGGCGTCCAGGATGTAACCGCGGGTGTTCCAGATCGGCGAGCCCACGGTCGGGGTCGCGCTGTCGTCGGTACCGCCACCGAGGGTGTTGATGGTGTATTCGGTGGGGCCGTACAGGTTGTAGCCGTAGCTGGTGTCGCTGTCGCGCAACCGGTTCCACACCGTCGCCGAGACGGCCTCACCGCCGAGCAACACCAGCACGGGTGCATGACCACCGGGCCCGTCTAGCAGGCCTTGTTCGAAGAGCAACTGCGCATAGGTGGGCGTGACGTTGATGACGTCGATCCGGTGCTGGTGGCAGTAGGCCACCAGTGCGGTGGCGTCACGGCGCAACTCCTCGTCGCAGATGTGCACCTCGTGGCCTTCGATCAGCCACAGCAGTTCCTCCCACGACATGTCGAAGGAGAACGACACGGTGTGTGCGATGCGCAGCCGCCGCCCGCCCGCCTTCGCGATGGCCGGCGCGAAGATGGCCTCCCGATGATTCAGGTGCATGTTCGTCAGTCCGCGGTGCGCGGTCAGCACACCCTTCGGTTTGCCGGTGGAGCCCGACGTATAGATGACGTAGGCCGGCTCGTCAAGGCCGGGCCGATGACCATCCCAGACTTGCGGCGCCGCAGCGATTTCGGCGGCGGTCTCGGGATCGTCCAGGATGAGCACCGCACAGGATGTGGGCGCAACCGCGCCGATCCGGCCGGCTACCGCACCGGTGGTGACGATGGCGACCGGTGCCCCGTCGGCCAGCATGACGGCCAACCGATCGTCGGGATAGTCGAGTTCCAGAGGTAGGTAGGCCGCGCCGGAGCGCAGCACCGCGAACAGCGCCACCACCGCCCCGATGGAGCGTGGGATGGCCAGTGCCACAGTGGTTTCCGGACCGATTCCGCGCGTTCGCAACAGCCCGGCCAGCGCGTTGATGCGCGCATCGAGCTGCCGGTAATCGATGCTCTCGCCGCCGCACACCAACGCCGTCAGACCGGCGGCGGTGGCGCTGCGCTCGGCGAGCAGGTCGACGACGGTCGCGTCGGGCAGCGGATGCCTGGTCGAAACGGCTCGGGCGAGTTGGCCCTCGGCCTCCTCGGGGAGCACCAACTCGACTGCGGCCAAAGGAGCAGCCGGGCCGGTCTCTCCGATACCCAGCAGGACCTGCTGCAGCCGGTCCAGCAGCCGCTGCGCGTGGGCGCGCTGCACCACGTCGGGACGGTATTCCAACTTCACCCACAGCCGGCGCCCGGGTGAGGCCACCCAGGTCAGCGGGTAGTGCGAGGCGTCGATGGAGTCGTGGCCGACGATCCCATACTCGGCCTCCATGTCGGTGAAGGTGTCATCGTCCAGGAAGTTCTGCAGCACATACAGGCTGTCGAACAACGCGCCCTGGACGCCGGCGGCGCGCTGAATGTCCCCCAGCCCGAGGTACTCGTGGTCCATCAGCCGCAGGCGATCGTCCTGCACGGCGCGCATGGTGTCGGCGATCGTCAGCTCCGGCCGCAGCCGCACCCGGGTCGGTACGGTATTGAGGAAAAGCCCGATGACCGAGTCGATTCCGTCGATGTCGGTGGGGCGACCGGCCACAGTGGAGCCGAAGACGACATCGTCGGCACCGGCCGCAGTGCCCATCTCGAAGGCCAGCACCAATGCGAGCGCGGTACTGATCAGTGCGTTCAATGTCACGCCGGAGTCCCTGGCGACCAGGGTCAGGCGGCTGGTCTGCTCCTCGGTGAGGAAGAAGTCCAGCCGCAGCGCCAGGGTGGGCGCGGTGTCGACCGCCTCCGGGATCAGCAGCGTCGGGGCGGCCAGGCCGGCGAGGGCTTCAGCCCAACGCCGAGCGGACGCTTCGCGGTCCTGTGCGCTCAGCCAGCGCAGGTAATCGGTGAACTCGGCTTGCGGCCGTGGCAGGTTCGCGGGTGTGCCGCGTTTGGCCGCTGCGTATTCGGCGAACAGTTCGCGCAACAGTTGTTCGCGGGACCAGCCGTCCAGCAGCAGGAAGTGATAGCTGAAGATCAGTCGGTCGATGTCCGCGGTACGGACAACCGTGAACCGGGCCAGCGGCGCGGCGGCAATGTCGAAGGTGCGCAGCCGGTCCTGCGCGGTGACCTCCCTGATCCGCTCCTTCGCCTCGTGGTCCGGGATCCCGGTGAGGTCGACGATCTGTGGCTCACACGAGGGATTGTCGACGATGACGGCTACCGGGTGCGGCAGGTCGTCGGCCCGGAAGCCGGACCGCAGCACCGCGTTACGGCGCATCACCGCCGCGAAGGCCGTGGTGAGCGCCGTCGTGTCGATCCGATCGGCGAAGTCGAACACGTTCTGCACGATGTACACCGCGGCATCGGAGTAGCGCGCCTGGAAGTAGACGCCCTCCTGAAGTGGGGACAGCGGCCAAATCGTCTGCACTGCAGCGCTTTCGGCAATCCGGTCGAGTTGCTGTTGGGTGAGGTCAACCAGCGGCAGATCCGACGGGGTCAGCGATCCGCCTCGCGCGGTGAGGGCACCGAATTCCCGCAGGACAGCCGTCCAGTGCTCCGCGATCTCCCGCACGGAGTCCGCGAACTCGCCATCCGGATAGGTCAGCGTCGCCCGCAGCCGCGGGCCGTCCTGCGTCTCGTCGCAGATGACGTTGATCTCCAACAGATAGGGCGTGCCGAGGTCGGGATCGGGCGCCACCCGCAGGGCGTCGACCTCCGGCGCCGAATCCCAGTCGCCGTCGGCGTCCGATGTCCACCGGCCGAGATAGTTGAACAGCACCTGCGGCGGCGCCAGTCGACCCAGGGCGGCCGCGGTCCGCGGGTTGCAGTAGCGCAACTGTCCGTATCCCAGCCCTCGATCGGGGACGGCGCGCAACCGTTCCTTGACGTCCTTCAGCACCGCCAGGTGATCGTTGCTGCCATTGGCCGGCAGCCGGACCGGCGCGATGGCGGTGCACCAACCGACGGTGCGGGACAGGTCGAGGTCCTCTCCCCAACCGTCGCGGCCGTGTCGTTCCAGGTCGAGGACGAAGGGTGCATCCACCGGGCCCCCACGAGCAGTGCGCCATCGCTGTACCGCGATGTGCAAGGCCGCCACCAACGTCTCGTTGACATCGGCGTTTGCGGCGGAGGGCACCGTGGTCAGCAACGGCACCGTCTCTGCCGCGGTCAACCGGATCTCGTGATCCCGGGTGACCCCGACGGTCAGCCCGACCGTGACGGCCTGCGGGTCGAGTTCGCCACCGGGCGCGAGCGTGGCGGTCCAGTGCTCGAATTCGGCCAATCTGGCTGCCTGCTGGGCGTTCTCGTTGACCGTCCTCGCGTAGGTGCGCAGCGACGTCGGTACCGGCGCCAGACGACGGCCCTGCCAGGCGTCGCCGAGATCGTCGATCAGGATCCGCCACGACACGGAGTCGACCGTGAGGTGGTGGGCCACCAGCAACAGCCGGCCTTGCCGCTCCCCACCCCGGTCGAACCACACCGCCTGCAGCACGGTGCCGGCCCCTGGGTCGAGTCGATCCGCGGCGGCGTCGGACTCTGCAGCGATCAGTTCCCGCAGTGTGTCGTCGTCGATGCCGGCAGCGTCGACGTTACGGAACGGAACCGGCTCGGCTGCCGTGGTTTCCAACGACCACAGCATCGGTGCGGGCCGGTGCAGGCGCAGCCGCAACGCGTCGTGCCTGGCGACGACGGCGTTGACGACCGCTTCGAGTTGCTGCTGGGTGGCTCCGATGGGGGTGCGTACCAGCTCGGCCTGATTGAACCGGGACACGGTGCCGCCGAGTTCGGCGAGCCGTTGCACGATCGGGGTCAGCATCACCTCGCCGAGATCGGGTCCGGGGTCGTCGGTGGCCGGATCGGGTTGGGGCGCCTGCATTCCGGCCGCCTCGGCCAGACCTGCCGGGGTGCGGGCGGTGAACACCTGTTGCGGGGTGATCCGCACACCGTGGCGACGGGCCCGGTTGACCAACTGGATGGCGACGATGCTGTCGCCGCCCATCGAGAAGAAGTCGTCGTCGACACCGACAGCGACGCCCAGGATTTCGGTGCACAGCGCGGCGAGCATCCCGGCAGTGCCCTGGTCGGTCCCGGTGGCGGTGAGCGGCGCAGCGGTGTCAGTGGGCGCCGGCAACGCGGCACGGTCCAATTTGCCGTTGACCGTCAGCGGCAGCGCGTCGAGCGGGATCAGCACCGCGGGCACCATGTAGCCCGGCAGTCGCGTCGCGAGTTCCTCTCGGGCAGCGGCGGTGTCGGCGTCACCGACCAGGTAGCCGACCAGCCGGGCCCGGCCCGCCGCGTCGGTGTGCACAGCCGCGGCGGCATTGGCCACCCCGGGCAGCGCGGCCAGTGCCGATTCGACCTCGCCGAGTTCGATGCGGTAGCCGCGGATCTTGACCTGCTGGTCGGAGCGGCCGACGTAGACGAGTTCGCCGTCCTCGGTCCACATCGCGGTATCCCCGCTGCGGTACAGCCGCTCCCCGTTCGGGTCGAACGGATTGGCCACGAAACGGGCCGCGGTGAGGCCGGCCCGGCCGGTGTAGCCACGGGCCAGTTGGCCACCGGCGATGTACATCTCGCCGACGACCCCGGTGGGCACCGGTTGCAATGCGCTGTCCAGCAGGTGGATCTGCAGGCCAGGGAGGGGTCCGCCGATCACGCTGCGGGTGTCCGCGGCGTCGGCAAGGGTGAGCGGTCGGAACGAGACGTGCACGCAGGTCTCGGTGATGCCGTACATGTTGACCAGCTGCGGCGCGTCCTGACGGTGCCGCTCGTACCAGCCGGACAAACGGCTGGTGTCCAGTGCCTCACCACCGAACACGATGTGGCGCAGCGACAGCACGGGTCGGCGTCGCCGGTCGGCGTCGATGAGGGGGTAGAACGCCGACGGTGTCTGGTTGAGCACCGTCACGCCTTCGTCGGCGAGCAGGTCGACGAAGCGGTCCGGGTCTCGGGCCACCTCCTGCTCGACGATCACCAGCCGCCCGCCGTGCAGCAGCGCGCCCCACAGTTCCCACACCGAGAAGTCGAAGGCCGCAGAATGGAACATGGTCCACACGTCGGTGGGACCGAACTCGAACAGCGTTGCGGCGCCGTCGAACAGCGCAGCCACCTGGCGGTGCGCGACCGCCACACCCTTCGGCAGACCGGTGGAACCGGAGGTGTAGATGACGTAGGCAGGATGGTCGGCGTCGACCTGGACCCGCGGGGCAGGACCGGTGTGGCGGGCGGCGTCGGCGAGCAGTAGAGCCTGGGCCGGCCCGGTGGGCACCCGGTGCGATGCATCGGTGAGCACACACACCGGCGCCGCGTCGGTGACGATGTGCTGCAGTCGCGCCGCCGGTGAGTCGATGTCCAGCGGCACGTAGGTACCGCCGGCCTTGAGCACCGCGAGCAGACCGACGATCAGGTCGGTCGAGCGCGGAAGCGCCACCGCCACCCGGGATTCCGCGTGCACACCGAGGTCTGCTAGCGCTGCCGCGACCGCTGCGGAGCGAGTGTCGAGTTCGGCGTAGGTGAGCCGCTCGGAGCCGAAACTGACTGCGACGGCATCCGGGGTCCGCGCGACGACTTCGGCGAAGGCGTCGACCAGGGTGCGGTCCGGTCCGCCTCGGGTCATATCCCCTGCGACGCGGTCACGTTCGGTCGCGGTGCGCAGATCCACCGCGGCCACGGCGGAGTCGGGGTTCTCGGCGAAGGCGGCCAAGATCAGTTCGATCCGCTCGGCGTAACGGTCGGCCTGCTCCGCGGTCACCACGTCGGCGTCGTATTTGATCTCGATGCCGAGCTGTTCGTCGAGGTACGCGACGAAGGACAATGGGTAGTGCGGGGCGTCGGTTCCGGTGAAGCGGTGGAAAGTCAGCGCCCGAGGATCGTCCGGGGTCTCGGTGGCGGTGGCCGGGAAGTTCTCGACCACAACCATGGTGTCGAAGAATTCGCGGACGCCGGCCAGCTTCGCCAATTCGGCCAGACCCAGCTGCTGTGCGTCGAGCAGCGCGCTCTGACGCTCCTGCAGCGCCGCCATGACGGTCCCCAGTGGGGTGTCGTGCTGCCAGTCCATTGGTACCGGCAAGGTATTGATCAGCAGTCCGACCAGGGAATCCGTGCCGGCCAGCTCGCCTCCGCGCCCGGAGACGGTGGAGCCGAAGACCACCCGGGTCCGGTCCAGCAACCGGCCGAGCAACAGGCCCCACGCCCCGTGCAGCACCGTGCTCGGGGTGAGGCCACATTCGCGGGTGGTGCGGGTGAATGCCGCGGTCAGCTCCGGTGACAGTCTGCGCACCACGCTGCGGTGCGCGCCGATCGTCTTCCTGTCGGCGGTGAACAGGATGGTGGGCGCAACCCCGGCCAGCGCCTGCGACCATGCCGCGCGAGCGGCGTCACGGTCGCCGCCGATTGTCGCGTCGATGTGGTCGCGCAGGGTCGCCACGACCGGTGCCGGACCGGCGGCCGCACCAAGGCCCGCGTTGTAGTGGGCGATGATGTCGCCGAAGATCACCGGGTAGGACCAGCCGTCGGCGATGATGTGGTGCATCGTCTGGATCAATCGGTGCTCGGTGTCGCTGAGCGACACCAGGGTGTAGCGCACCAGTGGAGCGTCGGACAACGTGAACGGCCGCGACAGCTGTTGTTCGGCAATACTTTTCACGTCACCTGTGGTGGAGGTGAATTCCACGGCGGTGTCCGACCAGATGACCTGCGCCACCCGGCCGTCGCGCAGTTCCCGGAACCCGGCCCGCAGCGCCTGGTGGCGGCGCACGGTCGCGGTCACGCTGGCACGCAGCAGCGCCGCATCGAGCGGTCCGCTGATCTCGGCGATCTGTTGGACCCGGTAGGTGTCGACAACCCCGTCGCCCGCTTCGAGGAACGCACTGTGGAAATACATGCCTTCCTGCAACGGCAGCAGGGGCAGCACGTCCTCGATCTCGCCGAGGTGCTGCCAGTCGTCGAGGTCGTCTTGGTGCAGTGTGATGAGGCCGAAATCCGAGGGTGTGTGCCCGGCGAGCGCCGTGCACCGGGTCAGCGCAGTCAGGGCGTCGGTCCACATCGTGGCCAGTTCGTGCACATCGGCCGCCTCGATCAGTCCGGCCGGCCAGGTCAGCGTCATGGTGAGGACGGTGCCGTCTGGGCCGTCCTCGGCAAGGGCGTTGATCTCCAGTGGCATGGCGGGATTGGACTTGTCGACGCCTTCCCGCAGCGCCCCTATACCGGCGACCGCCTCCCAGTCCCGCCCGGCCCCGCCGGCGAACCGGCCGAGGTAGTTGAACAGGATCTGCGGTGCTGCACCAGATACGGGAGCCGACGGGTCCAGATAGCGCAGCACGCCGTAGCCGAGGCCGCGGCTGGGCACGGTACGCAGTTGCTCCTTGACGGCCTTGGC
Source organism: Mycolicibacterium sp. J2 (assembly GCF_026240945.1). Taxonomy (GTDB): domain Bacteria; phylum Actinomycetota; class Actinomycetes; order Mycobacteriales; family Mycobacteriaceae; genus Mycobacterium. The sequence goes on along the minus strand of NZ_JAPFPY010000008.1, from coordinate 73,977 downwards.
CGCCGTCGCCAAGGCCGGGCCGGCCGCGATCACGTCTCCCCACGCGACCCGGCCCGGGTCGATGGCCACCGGGTAGATGGAGGTGAACCAGCCGACGGTGCGGGAGAGATCCAGGGCGAGCGAAGCGACGGGGAAGAGATCCGCCTCGCGGCCGTGGCCCTCGAGGCTGAGCAGCGTCGCGCGCGCGTCGGTGTGGCCGCGGTCGGCACGCCACTGTGCCAGTGCCAGGCTCAGACCGGTCAGCAGCACGTCGTTCACACCGCCGTAGATGGCGGCGGGCACGGCGGACAACAACACCGAACTGATCGCGGCCGGCAGCGCGACGCTGTGGCTCACGACGGTTTCCGCGATGTCCACGCGCGCGTCCAGCGGCCGCCGGCCCAGGTCGGGGTCGGGGGTGGCCAGGACGCGGTTCCAATACTCGGTCTCGGCGGTGAACGTTGCCGCGGCGATGGTTTCGGACCAGGTGCGAAACGACGTCGGGGCCGGCTCGACCACCGGGGTGCGGCCGGCGATCACGTCGGTCCAGGCGCGGGACAAATCTTCGGTGAGGATGCGCCAGGACACGCCGTCGATCACCAGGTGGTGGATGACGAGCAGCAGGTGGCCTTGGGCGAGCGGAGCGACGGGGGAATCACCGGCGTCCTCGTACCAGATTGCGCGCACCATGCCGCCGCTGCCGGGGTCGAGTTCGGCCGCCGCCGCGGCGACGGCGGCATCGGTGACGGCACCGGTTCGCCGGGTCACCGCGACCGGTGCCACCGCCTCGGGAACGGTGAGTGTCCAACCGGTCGCGGTCCGGTCCAGCCGGGCCCGCAGCATGTCGTGTGCACCGAGGACGGCACCGAGCACCAGTTCCAGTTGTGCACAGGTGATTCCGGCCGGGGTGGCCAGCACCATCGACTGGTAGAAGTTGGACAGCGGGGTGTCCGACTGCGCTGTCTCGGCGAGCATCGGTGTGGCGGTGATCAGGCCAATGCCGCTGTCGGCGGCAGCCGGTGCCGGGGTGGTGCCGGTGATCGATGCGGCCAGCGCCGACACCGTGCGACGCCGGAAGATGTCGCGCGGGGTCAGCGCAAGGCCGGCCTTGCGGGCCTTGCCCGACACCGCGATCGAGGAGATGCTGTCCCCGCCGATGGTGAAGAAATCGTCGTCGATACCGACTTCTGGCAGTCCGAGCACGTCGGCGAAGATGCCGGCCAGCAGCTCTTCCCGACGGTCACGCGGGGCACGCGACGGTCCGGCAGCCGGCGCGACGGGTTCGGGCAGCGCCTTCGTGTCGAGCTTTCCGTTGACGGTGAGCGGGATGGCGTCCAGGACGCCGTACAGGGCCGGCACCATGTACTCGGGCAGCTTCTCGGCCAGGGCCGTACGCAGCTCCGCAGCGAGTTCGACGGGATCGCTGGGTGATTCGGGCACGACGTACCCGACGAGTTGTTTGATTGAAGAACCGGACGTCGCGATCCCTGACCGCACGACAACGGCTGCCTGCCGGATACCCGGCAACGCCTGTAGCGCGGCGGTCACCTCACCGAGTTCCACCCGGTACCCGCGAATCTTCACCTGATCGTCGCTGCGGCCGAAGAAATCCAGGATGCCGCTGCCGTCGGCGCGCCGCGCCACCAGATCACCGGTGCGGTACATCCGCCCGCTCGGATTGTTGGGGTCCGCGACGAAGCGCTCCGCGGTCAGTCCGGCACGGTTCAGGTATCCGCGCGCCAAACCCTTTCCTGCGATGTACAACTCACCGATCACCCCGTCACGCACCGGGCGCAACCAGGCGTCCAGGATGTAGGCGCGGGTGTTCCAGATGGGCCGGCCGACGGTCGGGGTGGGGCTGTCGTCGGTACCGCCACCGAGGGTGTTGATGGTGTACTCGGTGGGGCCGTACAGGTTGTAGCCGGTGCTGTCCGGCCGGTCGCGCAACCGGTTCCACACGTCCTCGGACACCGCCTCCCCACCCAGCAGCACCAGGTTCGGGCCATGACTGCCCGCGTCGAGGAGACCCTCTGCGAAAAGGTGGTGCGCGTAGCTCGGGGTGACGTTGATGACGTCGACCCGATGCTCGTGGCAGTAGGCCACCAACGCGGTCGCGTCACGGCGCAGCTCCTCATCGCAGATGTGCACCTCGTGCCCCTCGACGAGCCACAGCAGTTCCTCCCACGACATGTCGAAGGAGAACGACACGGTGTGCGCCACCCGCAGCCGCCGGCCGCCGGCCTTGGCGATCGACGGGTCGAAGATCTCGGCGCGGTGGTTGAGTTGCATGTTGGTCAGGCCGCGGTACGGCGTCACGACGCCCTTCGGGCGGCCGGTGGAACCCGAGGTGAAGATCACGTACGCCGGGTGCTCGAGCCGATCGGCACCCGCGAAGGCACCGATTTCGTTGTCCGATAAAGCCCTACCCGATGCGTGGGCGAGTTCCTCGACGACTGTCGGGCTGTCCGGGCTGAGCACGGTGGCACCCAGTCCGATCTGGTGGGCCGCCAGTTCGGTGCTGGCCTGCGGGCAGACCAGCACCACCGGCCGGGCATCGTCGAGCATCCCGGTGAGCCGAGCCACCGGGTAGTCGCGTTCCAGCGGCAGGTAGGCCGCCCCGGTGCGCAGCACCGCGAACAGGGCCACCACCATGTCCATCGACCGCGGCAGCGCCAACGCCACCACCTCTTCCGGCCGGGCGCCGCGGGAGATCAGAAGCCGGGCCAGCCGGTTGATCCGCTCATCGAGTTCGGCGTAGGTGAGCCGCTCTTCGCCGAAGACGAGCGCGGTGTCATTCGGGCAGCAGGCGGCCCGCTCGGCCAGGAGGTCGGCGATGGTGTCACCGCCGATCTCGTGTTCGGCCATCCGCCACTGCGCCGACAGGGCGACGCGCTCGGAGTCCAATGTCAGATCCAGCGCACCGATCCGAGCGTCCGGCCGGGTCAGCAGCATCTCGACGACGCGGCACAGCCGGGCCACCATCGACGCCGCGACATCGGCACCGATGACATCGGGCCGGTACTCCAGTTTGATCCGCAGCCGCTCGCCAGGGGTGAGCACCCACGTCAGCGGATAGTGCGTGGTGTCCGTGAAATCGACACCAACGATACCCTGTTCGCGTTCGAAGTCGGTGAACGTGTCGTCATCCAGGAAGTTCTGCAGTACATAAAGACTGTCGAACAGCTGCTGGTGGCCTGCGGCCCGAGTGATATCCCCGAGCCCGACGTATTCGTGAGCCATCAGGCCGAGTCGGAAGTCCTCGACGCTGCGCAACAGTTCGGCAACGGTGCGCGTCGGCCTCATCTCCACCCGGACCGGGACGGTGTTGAGGAACTGACCGATCACATGCTCGATACCGGGCAGCTCCGGCGGCCGGCCGGCGACGGTGGTGCCGAAGACGACATCGGTAGTACCGGTCTCGTAACCCAGCACGATGCCGAGTGCGGCGGTGAGCACGGTGTTGGCGGTGGTGTGTTCGCGCCGCGCATGCTGGTTCAGCAGTGCCGTGACGTCGGCGGACAGTTCACCGTAGACGCGTTCCGGCAGCACCGGTTCGGCACCAACCGGCGCGATGAGGGTGGGCGCCTCGAGTCCGCTCAGCGCATCGGCCCACGCCGCGCTGGATGCGTCCTGGTCCTGCGCGCCGATCCACCGCAGATAGTCGGCGTAACTGGCAGTGCCTGCGGGCAGGGCACCCCGCAAGCCACCGGAGTTGTACAGCGCGAACAACTCTCGCAACACCAACTCGCGGGACCAGCCGTCCCAGAGCAGGAAGTGGCAGGTGAGCAACAGTCTGTCGCCGCGACCGGGCAGCCGGATGACGGTCAGGCGCACCAGCGGGGGCATCGTCAGGTCGAACGGTGCGGCGCTGTCTGCCCGCATCACCTCGGCGAGTTCCTCCTCGGCGGCATCGACGCCCAGCGGCGACAGGTCGACCTCGGCCACCGCGGCGGGTACGAACCGTCCGATGTACTGCACGGGCCGGGGTAGGTCGGCACTGGCGAATCCGGCACGCAAGTTGTCGTGTCGGGACAGCATGGCCCCGAACGCCACCCGCAGTGCGTCGATGTCGAGCCGGTGGTCGAAGTCGAAGATGTTCTGCGCCAGGTAGGTGTTGACGTCATCGGTGTAGGTGCATTGGTAGTACACCCCCGCTTGCAGCGGCGAGAGCGGCCAGACGTCGGCCACCTCGACCGGAGCGGACGCGGTCAGCCTGGTCAGATCGTCCTCGGAGAGTCCATGCCAGGCTGGTGTTTTCACCAGCCTAGGAGCGACGGCGGGTGTGTCGTTGCCGACAGCGGAGCCCAGTGCGCGTGCGGTGCGCAACCGGAACAGCGCACTGGTGGCCAAGGTGATCCCGGCACCGGCCAACCGATTGACCACGCGCAGCGCGAGCAGGCTGTCACCCCCGAGCGCGAAGAAGTCGTCGTCGATCCCGATCGTGCCACCGGCCGGGTCGAGGCCGAGCACCTCAGCGAAGACGGCGCAGATCTGCGCTTCCCGGTCGGTGCGGGGCGCGGTGCTCGACATGGCGATTACAGGTTCGGGCAGCGCACCGCGGTCCCGTTTCCCGTTGGGCAGCAACGGAATCTTGTCCAGAACGGTGACGGTGGCAGGTACCGCGTGGGCGGGTAGCGCGTCCGCGACTGCGGTGCGGACGGCCGCCGGCTCGATTGAGTGGCCGGCACGGGTCACGACGTAGCTGTCCAGACGTTGGTGCCGGACGGTGACGACGGCGTCGGCGATACCGGGCAGGGCCGTCAACGCCGCTTCGACCTCGCCGAGTTCGACGCGGAACCCGTTGATTTTCACCTGGTTGTCGACACGGCCCAGATATGCGACGGCCCCGTCGGGGGTCCAGCGGGCCAGGTCGCCGGTACGGTACATCCGTTCACCCCTGGCACCGAACGGGTCGGCCACGAATCTGGCGGCGGTGTCGGCGTGCCGGCCGAGATAGCCCCGGGCCAGTTGCGCTCCGCCCACGTAGATCTCGCCGACCGCACCGGGGGGCACCGGGGACAGGTCGGGCCCCAGCAGGTAGACCCGGGTGCCCGGGACCGGGCGGCCCAGCGTGACCTCCGCGTCCACCGGGCCCGCGAGAACGTCGCCTGCCACTTCCGAGGACCCGTAGGAGTTGACGATCTCTGCATCCGGTGAGACCTGATGCAGGGCAGCCACGGTGCTGACGTCGAGGGCTTCACCACTGCAGATCCAGCGGCGCAGCGAACCGAGTTTGCCGCCGGCGACCTCGGCCATCGCCGCGCCAAGGCCGGGCACGACCAGCAACTGGGTCGCCGCTACGTCGTCGACCAGGGCGGCCAGCGCCACGCCGTCCTTGGCGGTGGCGTCGTCGGCGATCACGGTGGTGGCACCGGCCACCAGTGCACCGAGCAGTTCGGTGGTGCCGTCGATGAAGCTCATGGAGCTCTTGGCGATGCGGATATCGTCTCGGTCGCGCGACCACGCCGCCCGTGACCAGGACAGCCGGTTGGTGAGCGCACCGTGGGTGCCGATGACGCCCTTGGGCCGGCCGGTGCTGCCCGAGGTGTAGACGATGGATGCAGCGTCCGCCGGGTCGATGACCGCATGGCGCCACGGCTGGCCCTGCGTGTCGGTGTGCACCACGGGGATGTCGTGGCCGGGCAGCGCCGTGCCATCGGTGAGCACCACCGCGGGTCGCGCATCGTCGAGCATGTAGGTGATGCGGGCGTCGGGGTAGCTCGGGTCGATCGGTAAATAGGCTGCGCCACTGCGCAATACGGCCAGTAGCGCGGTGGCCATGGCGCAGGTCCGACTGGTTGCCACCGCGACGATGTCGCCACGGCACACACCGGCGGCCACCAGGGCGCCGGCCAGGACCGCCGTACGATCGTCGAGGTCCCGGTAGGTCAGCCGTTGGGTGGCGTCCTGCAGGGCCACCGCGGCGGGGCTGCGGCGAACCTGATTGTCGAACAGCTCGAGGACCGTGCCGGTCCGGCCGGGCGCGCCGGTGCCGGATCGCAACACGTGGTCGCGGCCGTCGGCGTCGAGTACCTCGATATCGCCGCAGCGGGCGGTGTCACCGGCGCTGACAATGGCCGCCAGGGTGCGGCCGTAGACGGCCAGTACGTGTTCGGCGGTGGCTGTATCGATTACGGCGCGGTCGTGGGTCAGTGTGACCCGCAACGGCTCCCCCGGCGTGAGCATCAGGGTCAGCGGATAGTGCGGGGCCTCGATGACCTCCATGCCGGTGACCCGGATGGTGGCGTCGTGGTTGTCGGCAGCCGGATAGTTTTCGATGACCACCAGGGTGTCGAACAGGTCCGGAATCCCCAGCGCACGTTGGATGTCGGTCAGGGCCACGTGGTGGTGTTCGATCACGGCAGCCTGCGCGTGCGCGTGTCGCATGATCACGGCCGCGAGGGTGTCCGCCGGGCTCCAGTGGGTACGGGCGGGCACCGTGTTGATCAGCAGACCGACCATATCGTCGATACCCGCGATATCGCTGCCACGGCCGGAGACGGTGCAGCCGTGGACAACATCGGTGCGGCCGGTCAAGCGGCCTACGGTGATACCCCACGCCGCGCCGAGAACCGCGCTGACGGTGACGCCGTGGCCGGCGGCCCAACCGGCGATCTCGGCATCGATATCTGCCGTCACTTTGCCGAATCCGCAATCCGTCGCGGGGTGCGGCGGCAATGCATCCGCCAGCCTGGTCGGTTCCACTACCCCATCGAGTTCGGCGCGCCACGCGGCCAGCGATTCCGTCTGCGATGTGTCGGCCAGCCAGGCCAGGTGGTCGCGGTAGCGGGCGGGCACCGGAAGCCGGCCGGTGTCGGGGTCGTCGTGCAGGGCAGCCAACTCGCGCAACACGATCGGCACTGACCAGCCGTCGGCGATGATGTGGTGCACGGTTTGGATGAGGACGTGCCGGTGCGCCGAGAGCCGCACCAGGGTGTAGCGCATCAGCGGCGGGTCGGCCAGATCGAAGGGCGCGGTGCGCTGCTGTTCGGCAAGCTGCGCCATGCGTGCGGCAGCGTCCTCGGAACTCTGCGCACTGAGGTCGTAGTGCTCCCACCGCACGGCGGGCGGGCTGCCGAGCAGGGCGATCAGGCTGCCGTCGGCCAACGCGCGGAAGGACGCGCCAAGGTGAGGGTGACGAATGATCAGGGTGTCGGCGGCACGGCGCAGCCGATCGGCGTCCAGCGGTCCGTCGTAGGAGACGATTTGTTGCACCACATATGGATCGCTGTCGGCGTAGGTGGAGTGGAAGTAGATGCCCGCCTGCAACGGGGACAGCGGCAGTACGTCGACGACCGGCGTGGGCAGGGCATCGATATCGGCCTGGGTGAGCGTCACGAGCGGGAAGTCCGATGGCGTCGGGCCGACGATGTCGGCGCTGTACGCGATCGTTGTCAGCGCCTCGGTCCAGGCCTGCGCCAGCTCGGCGACCCGGTCGGTGTCCAGGACACCGGCGGGCCAGGAGAAGGCGGCCTCCAGCCGGGTGCCCTCGGCGGTTTCGGCGGCGATGGCGTTGATCTCGAGGGCGCGCGGCAGCGGCATACGCGGGTCGCGGTCCTCACCGACCGTCGCGTCGACCATCGTCCACGGTGTCTGGCTGGTGGCTGCGAAGCGGCCGAGGTAGTTGAACAGGATCTGCGGGACGACCGCCAGATCCGGCCGCTGCTGGCCTGAAAGATAGCGCAGCGCACCGTAACTCAGGCCATTGCGCGGGACGGCGCGTAGTTGTTCCTTGACGGCTTTGACCGCGGCACCGAGTGCGCGACCGCCGGCCATCAGGTCGGCCCAATCGGCCGGTGCGGGGCTCAGGTGGACGGGGAACAGTGTGGTGAACCAACCGACGGTTCGTGACAGGTCCAGCTGGTCACCGGCCGCGCCGAGATGGTCGGCTTCGCGGCCGTGGCCTTCCAGTTCCAGTAGCAGACCTTGGCCATCCCCGCGCCAGTGTGTCACCGCCAGCGCGAAGGCTGCCACGAGCACGTCGTTCACGCCGCCTCGGATCGCGGCGGGCACCGGGCCGAGCAGCCGCGCGGTGCTTTCCGCGTCCAGTCGCACGGTGAGTCTGGCTTCGGTGGCCACGGTGTCGACGGTGGGGTCCAGCGCCCTGGTGCCGAGCAGCGGGTCGGCGGCCGCCACTGTACGCAGCCAATGGTCCTCGTCGGCGTCGAAGTCCCCGCGGATACACGCGGCGCGGAGCTCGGTTGCCCACTGGCGGAAGGTGGTGTCCGGCTTGGTCATCGCGATGGGCCGGCCGGCGGTGATATCGGCCCACGCCGACCGCAGATCGTCGGCGATTACCCGCAGGGACACACCGTCGATCACGACGTGGTGCACCACCAGAATCAGCCGGCCCGGCCGTCCGGCACCGCCGTCCAGCCACACAGCGTTGAGCATGCGACCCGCCCCGGGGTCCAGGTCGGCGACGGCCCGGTCGTGCGCTGCCCTCGGGTCGGTGGATGCGTCGAGGTGGGTGAGGATCTCCGCGGCAGTCACCGCGGCGGTCGCCGGCACCATCAGTCCGCCGTCGGCGCCGAGTCGAGCCCGGAGCAGGTCGTGACACTGCAGCAGGGCGTCCAGCATGTCGGTCAGTTGGGCACGGGTCAGGCCTGCCGGTGTGTGCACTGCCATCGATTGGAAGAAACCGTCTGTGCTGTTACCCATTTCGTGCAGCCAGGCCAGGATCGGGGTGGGTTCGATGTTGCCGATGCCCGGCACCGAAGCGGCGGCGGCGCCCTCGATCTGGGTGACGGCCGCGGCGAGGGCGACGGGGGTGCGCAGCGTGAACACATCGCGCGGACGCACCCGCAGCCCGGCGCGTCGGGCCCTGCTGACCAGTCCCATGGCGGCGATGCTGTCGCCGCCGATCGCGAAGAAGTCGGTGTCGGCGCCGACGGACGTCACCCCGAGCAGATCGGCGTAGATGTCACAGATCGTTTGCACGCGTGGATCGCTCACGGGCATGCCCGAGCCGGATTCCACGATCACCGGCTCGGGCAGTGCCCGCCGGTCGATCTTGCCGTTCGCCGTCACCGGGAACTCATCGAGTACCAGCACGGCGCTGGGCACCATGTGTTCGGGTAGTTTCTCGGCGCACCAGGCACGCAATGCGTCCGGGTCGGCGCCGGTGGTGGACAGGGCATAACCGGTGAGCTGCGCTCCCCCGGCCGGCGTCTTACGCAGGATCACGGCCGCGTGCCGCACCTGCGGGTGGGCGGCGAGGACGACCTCGATCTCTTCGAGTTCCACGCGCATGCCGCGGATCTTGACCTGATTGTCGGCGCGGCCCAGGAATTCGAGGACACCGTCGGAGGTCCAGCGGGCGAGGTCTCCGGTGCGGTACATCCGGGAGCCGTCCCGCGCGAACGGGTTTGCGATGAATCTCGCGCCGGTGAGACCGGGGGCGTTCACGTAGCCGCGGCCGAGCAGGAAGCCGGCCGCGTACAGCTCACCGCCCGCACCGACCGGGACGGGGCGCAGGTCGGCGTCGAGGACGTAGAGCTGGGTGTGCGGGTTGGGCCTGCCGATCGAGGTCTCGATACGTTCTGCCTTGTCACGGTAAATCACATGGGAGACACCGATGGTGGCCTCGGCCGGGCCGTACCCGTGGTAGAGCGTGGTGGACAGCTGAGCCCGGAACCGGTCGAACAGGGCCGGGGTCAGTACCTCACCGCCGCACCAGACGTGCTTGAGCCCGGACAGCAGCGTCGTGCCGTCTGCCAGATCCAGCAGCACGTCGAGCATCGAGGACACCAGGTAGACGAAGGTGACCTTCTCGGTGGCGATGAGGTCGAGCAGGTACTGCGGGTCCCGTTCTCCGCCCGGATCGGCGACCACCACGTAGCCACCGGACACCAGCGGGAGCAATACCTCGTTGATCGAGATGTCGAAGGACAGCGGCGCTTTGAACAGGGACGCGTCACCGGGGCCGAACCCGAGAATCTCCCGGACCTGCCAGTTCAGGCGCTCGCAGATGGCCTCGTGCCGGATCATCGCACCCTTGGGCTTACCGGTGGATCCCGAGGTGAAGATGACATATGCCAGTTGGCCGGGGTCGATCTCGACGGCAGGGGCGACCGCCGGCTGGTCTTCGAAAGCCCAGCTGTCCAAGTCGAGTTCGATCGGGTTCGGATCGCCGGGCCGGCCGTGACCGGGCGCTACGAGCACCGCGGTGGCCTGGGTGTCGGCGAGCACCTGGGCACGCCGTTCAGCCGGCCACTGCGGATCCAGGGGCACGAACGCTCCGCCGGCGGCCAGGATGGCGACCACCGCGACGACCATCTCGGTCGAGCGCGGCACCGCGATCGCGACCACCTGCTCGTGGCTGACACCCAGGTCGCCGAGGTGGTTGGCGAGTTGATAAGCGCGCACCGCGAGTCCGCGGTAGGTCAGCCGGGTCTCCCCGGCGGCCACGGCGAGCGCGTCCGGTGTGCGGCGAACCTGCTGTCCGAACAGCTGGGGAATGGTGGCCGTGGCCGACGGCCACGTCTCGTGGTTCCACTGCCGCAACAGTTCCAGGCGGTCGTCGGGGGTCAGACCGTCGCTCGCCGCCGTGTCATTCCCCGTCGCTGCGCTCGCCGCTGTGTCATTCCCCGTCGCTGCGCTCGCCGCTGTGTCATTCCCCGTCGCTGCGCTCGCCGCCGTGTCATTCCCCGTCGCTGCGCTCGCCCCAGTTGTCGTCACGCGTCCGTCCTCTCCGCATCCGTGTGATGCGCAGCCCAAGCACGCCAGAGCTGGGCGTAACGTCCCTGCGCCGAGATCAGTTCGGCGTGGGTTCCTTCTTCGATGATGTCGCCGTGCGCCATGACCACGATCCGGTCGGCGGTGGCCGCCTGCGTGAGTCGGTGGGCGACGACGAGCGTGGTGCGGCCCTCGGTGACAGCGGCCGCGGCGCGTTCCAGGTCACGGGCGCCCAGGCTGCCGGCCTCCGCCGTGGCCTCATCCAGGACGGCGACGGTGGGGTCGAGCAGCAGCAGCCGGGCCAGCGCGAGTTGTTGGGCTTGGGCCGAGGTCAACTCATGGCCACCCTCACCCACCACTGTCCGCACACCGTCCTCCAGCGCGGCAACCCACTCGCCTGCCCCGACGATGTCCAGGGCCGCAAGCACTTCGGCGTCGGTGGCATCGGGCTTGGCCAGCCGAAGGTCATCGGCGAGGGCCCCGGCGAACACGTGGACGTCCTGACTGATGATCGCCACATGCCGGCGCCGCTGTTCGGCGGTCAGATCGGTCAGTGGCACACCGCCGATCCGGACCGTGCCGCCCTGTTGCTCCAGGACACCCGCGGCGATGCCGGCGACGGTGGATTTGCCGGCCGCGGTCGAACCGACCAATGCGACCCGCTGCCCCGGCTCGACCCGCAGGTTCACCCCGTGCAGCACCGGATGTACACCGTCGTAGCTGAATTCCAGGCCGGTCAGCTCCAGCGCCGCATCGCGGGGTTCGGCGACGGGGGTCTCGGCGGTGACCGGCTGCGGGATGCTCACCAGTCCGACCAACCGGGCCAGGCTGGCGCCCGCGTCCTGCGCCTCGTCGACGGTGAACAGCAGCATGGTGATCGGCCCGAACAGCCGGTGGAACAGCAGGGCCGCCGCAGTGGTCTGGCCGACGGTCACCGAGCCGTGCTGCACCAGCCAATATCCGGCGACCAGAATGACTGCGAGACCGATGAATTCGGCACGGTTGATCCGGCTGACAAACCGGGTGAAGAAGGTGAAGACGCCGATCGAGATGTCGCGGACCCGGGCTGAGGCGTCCTCGATCCGATCGCCGTGCACGGCGTGGCTGTGGTACGCGTGCACGGTGGGAGCTCCGAGCATGCTCTCCATCAGCACCTGCGATCGCTCGGCGATGACGCGGCGCTCCTCGGCGTACCGCGGGGCGGAGCGCGGCAGGTACCAGCGCAGGGCCAGCAGATAGAACGGGATGGCGACCGCACCGGCCAGCGCCAGGCGCCAATCCAGGCCGAGCATCGAGACCATGGTCAGCGCCGCGAGCATGAGTGCCGAGAACATCGTCGGGAACACATCGGTCACGGCTTTGGCGATTGTCGAGACGTCCGTGCTGACCCGGGACAGCAGATCCCCCCGGCCTACGCGCTCCACCGTGGTGGTGGGCAGCCACAGAGCACGATCCACACCGGCTTCCCGGAGATCGGCCAGCATGACGGCACCGAGCCGGCTGATGAGGTAGGTCGACCACCCGGTGGCAATCCCGCCGACGACTGCCGCGGCGGCGAGGACGGCGGCAACCGTGACGATGACCGAGGTCGGCGATCCGTCGATGATCCGGTCGACGAGCACGCCGAGCACATAGACCGGGGCCACCGCGGCGGCCGCCGCCAGCACACCGACCAACAGCGTCGCACTCAATGCGCCTCGCCGCGAACCCAATTCGTGGCGCAACCAAACCCAGGTCTCGCGACCCGTCGCGACGGGCAGAATGGTGGCGCTCATCGGTTCCTGACGCTCTTCGTCCGAGCGGCTCATCGGTTCCTGACGCTCTTCGCCCGAGCGGCTCATCGCAACACCGCCGCGGCGTAGTCGGGCCGGTCCATCAGATCCTCGTGGGTTCCCTCGGCGACCACCCGGCCGTCGTCGATCAGCACCACCCGGTCGGCGACCGCGAGCAGCGCCGGGCTGCTGGTGACGATCACGGTGGTGAACGCGCTCTTCCCCGGGCCGTGCCGAAGCGTTGAGATTCCCTCGGCCACCGCGCTTTCGGTCACGGCATCAACGGCCGTGGTTGGTTCGTGCAGCACCAACACCGGGGCGGCGTGCAGTAGCGCGCGGGCCAGGGTGAGCCGTTGGCGTTGACCGCCGGAGAGACTGGAGCCGCGCTCGGTGACGCTGTGGTCGAGGCCGTCACGGTGTACGTCGACGACATCGACCGCACTGGAAGCCCGCAGGGCTTCCGCCAGATCGGCCGGATCACTCTGTTCTGCAGCGAGATTGGTCCGCAGTGATCCGGTGAACAGATCGGCTTTGTGCGGCTCGACAAGCAACGCCCGCCGAGCCTCGGCCAGGTCGAGATCTTCCACCACGGTTCCTCCGATCCGGAGCTCGCCGGTGTACTCGTCACGCGCGAGCCGTCCGGACAGCACGCCGACGAGTGCGTCGGCGTCACCGGCGCGGGTGGTCACCACGCCGACCAGTCGGCCCGGTTCGACCGACAGGCTGATGCCGTCAAGGCTGCCGTGCCGCACCCCGTCCAGGTCGATGCCGTGCGGGCCCGCACCAAGGGTGGCGACACCCGGGGTGAGGGCCAGCGGCGCGTCCTCGATCCAACCAACCCGCTCGGCCGAGGCCCGCGCCTCGGCGATCCAGCTGGGCACCTCGGCCATGGTGCCGAACGGCTCGAGCAGGAACTGCGCCAGCCCGATCACCGTGATCAGTTGCCCGACGGTGATGTCGCCACGCAAGGCGAACCAGCCTGCCAACACGGCGATCCCGACCGCCAGCAGGGCGCTCAGCGCGGTGGAGAAGCCGAGGTAGACGCCCTGGGTCCGGGCGGCGCGGATGCTGGCGCCCATCGCATCGCGGCTCACCGTGCGGTAGCGCTGCGCGGCGGCTCGTTCCGCACCGATGCCCCGCAACGGCCGCAACCCGGCAATGAGGTCGGCCGACATCGCGGTCGCCTCGCCGGCCAGTTCCTGCTGGTCGGCAACGCGACGGGTGATGACCGGCCCACCGAAGTGCAGCACGAACAAGATCAACGGGGTGCCGAGCAGAACGGCCAGCCCGAGCGGGATGTCGATGGTGAGCAACACCGTTGCGCACACCACGATGGCGGTGACCGCACCGGCGATGCGCGGGATGTAGTCCAGCAGATACGACGTGTTGTCGGCGTCGGTGCTCGCGATCGACAGCAGCTCACCGGTGCGTTGACTGGTGCGCAGCCGCTGCGGATGCAGGATGCGGCTGGCCAGGTCGACCCGCAACTGGTGGCCCTCGGTGGCGATCGCACGCATCAGGTGCCGTGCGCCCAGCCGATAGCCGGCGGTCAGCGCGACGAACAACGCTGCCAGCGCGCCGATCCAGATGAACAGCTGGGTGAGGTCGCCGGGTTTCACGGCCCGGTCGATGACCACACCGATGAGCACCGGCACCATCGCCTCACACACCTGGTGACCGCAGATGAGCAGCGATCCGCTGGTGAGTAACCGGGCGTTACGGGTGACGGTGCGCCACAGGATGGCAGCGCCGGTGCGAGTCCGTTCCGCCGGCTCGGTGGCTACGATGACTTCTCACCCGACGCCGGGCCGCCGGCGGTGGCCATCCGCAGTCGAAGACTCTTCGGCCGCATGTCCGTCCAGTTCTGTTCGACGTAATCCAAACAGGCCTGACGACCGGTCTGGCCGTCAGCGCCGAATGCGATGGTCCACCCACCAGGTACCGGTTTGAAGGTGGGCCACAACGAATGCTGCTCTTCGTCGTTGACCAGCACGTAGAACGTCGCGGTCTCATCGTCAAAGGGGTTGCCCGGCACGAAGTCTCCTCAGCAGTGACGTGGCGGTCGACGTACCTCTGGCACGCCCGCCCGAACGTGGACACACTACCAAGGTTAGGCTTGCCAAAGACAGCCGGATACAGAAGGTGAGACATGCGGGTAGCAATGTTCGGGTACCAGACCTGGGGACACAAGACCCTGGAGGCACTCATCAAATCACCTCACGAAGTCGTCCTGGCAGTCACCCACCCACCCAGCGACCAACCGTATGAGTCGATTTGGGCGGATTCCGTCGAGGATCTGGCCCGCGACCACGGAATCCCGGTCCATTTGGCCCAGCGACCGGACGATGCGCTGATCGACCGGGTCCGCGCAGCGGAGCCCGACATCATGGTGGCCAACAATTGGCGCACGTGGCTGCCCCGCGAGTTGTTCGATCTGCCTCCCCACGGCACGCTGAACCTGCACGACTCGATGCTGCCGCGCTTCACCGGGTTCTCGCCGGTGATCTGGGCGATGATCAGCGGTGCCAACGAGGTTGGCCTCACCGCGCACCGGATGGACGACGGCTTGGACACCGGCGACATCGTGCTACAGCGGGCGATTCCGATCGGGCCTGCGGACACCGGGACCGAGTTGGTACGGGCCACCATCGACCTCATCCCCGAGGTGCTGATCGAGGCACTGGACCTCATCGAGCGCGGCACGGCCACCTGGACACCCCAGAACCTGGACGACCGCACGTTCTTCCACAAGCGCTCGGCCCGCGACAGCATCATCGACTGGCGTTGGTCTGCTGCCGAATTGGACCGCTTCGTGCGGGCATTGTCCGATCCGTACCCGAACGCCGTCACCTATTACCGCGGCGAGCGCGTCCGAGTGCTCAAGGCCACGGTGTCGCGATTCCGGTACGGCGGAACGCCCGGCCGCGTGTTCATCGCCGAAGGTGACGGCATGGTCATCGTGACGGGCTCCGACGCCCATCGCGGCGAAGGCCCCGGCCTGGTGATCCAGCGCGTGCGCCTCGACGACGGGACCGAGCTGCCCGCGCTGGAGTACTTCGGCCGCGGCGGCGGGTACCTGACGGACCGGCCATGAAACGCCTCGTAGCGGGGTTGGTCACCCAACCCCGCTACAGCACCGGGTCTTTCAGTGCCGACCGACCAGTTCGTGGGTCTGACTGGTCGCCTGCACCCGGCGTGCGATGGATTCGACGATCTCACCGCTGCGTACGGCGACGTTCGACAACAGCGACGAGCTGAGCCCGTGCGTGTGTTCGGTGCCGCCCTGTAGGTAGATCGCACCGGCGATCTCCCGGGACGTCTGCAGCCGGTAGTCACGGGTGAGCTCGGGCAGGTTCATGCCGAATTCGCCGGGCTCGTAGAGGTCACCGAGAATGTCCGGCAGCGGCATCGGGATGAATCCGGTGGCATAAACGACTGCGTCGCACTCGAGCACCTCGACCGCACGGGTCGGGTGGTGCTCGATGGTTACCCGCACTCCAGACTCGTGCTCGACGGCATCCTGCACACTGGAGGCACCACGGAAGAACAATCGGCGCTTGCCCGCGACCCGCTCGGCATACTCGCGGGCGTACAACTCCTCGATCAGCGGTAAGTCGACGCAGGAGTAGTTGGTGGCGCGGTGGTAGTCGATCAACCGCTGCCGAACCGTCGGCTCGGCAGTGTAGAAGTCATCCACCGCTGCGGGGTCGAAAACGCGGTTGGCGTAAGGGCTGTCGTCGGCGGGACTGTATCCGTACTTGGCGAACACCCCGTGAACTTCCGCATCGGGATAAGTGACGTGCAAGTAGTCGGTGACCTCGGCGGCACTCTGTCCGGCACCGACCACGACGAAGCGGTTGTTGCTCGTAGACGGCACCTTGGGCATCTTGGTCAGCAACTCGTGGTTGTGGAACTGCCGCGGCGTCTCCGTCACACCGAGCGGCAACTGTGCCTGCAGACCACCCGCGAGCACCACCGTTCGAGCCCGTAGTGTCGAGCTGCTCAGTTTCCCGTCGCTTCGCTCGCCCGGCCCGAGATTCCCGTCGCTTCGCTCGATATCGATTGCCAGCCAGTCACCCTCGTCGCGTACCCGCACCGCACGCATCCCGTAGTGCACCGTGGCCGCGACCCGTGCGGCGGCCCATTCCAGGTAGTCGTGAAATTCCAGGCGGGTCGGGAAGAACGTCTGGTGGTTGATGAAGTCGTTGAGCCGCCCGCGTTCGGTCAGATAGCTCAAGAACGTGTACCGGCTGCGCACATTGCGCTGGCTGGCCAGATCCTTGAGGAAGGAGATCTGCATCGTCGTACCCGGGATGAGCATGCCGGTGTGCCAGCCGAACTCCGGCTTCGCCTCGATGAACTCGGCGGAGATGGCCGGACGCGCCCCTCGGTCGTGGTTGTGTTCCTCGATCGCGATTGCCAGACCAAGGTTCGACGGGCCAAAACCCACGCCGACAACATCGAGAACGCGGCCTACGCCGTTGCCAGAACTGCCATTACCCGCAGACATCGACATCAGGCGCCCGCCATCTGGTCGATCGCGCCCGGAACGGGTTCGGACGGGTCGCACCCTCGGGCCACGATGCGATTGTGGCCATCGACGTGCACCACCCGGGGTTGATGGTCGGGAATCTCGCGCTCGTCCAGGGTTCGGAACGACATGATGATCACGAGATCACCGGGATGGACCAGATGCGCTGCGGCACCGTTGATCCCGATGATTCCGGAGCCGGCGGCACCGGTGATGGCATAGGTGGTCAGCCGCGCACCGTTGGTGATGTCGACGACGTCGACTTGCTCGCCTTCGAGAATGTCCGCAGCTCGCATCAGGTCCTCGTCGATGGTGATCGATCCGACGTAGTGCAGGTCAGCTTGGGTGACAGTGGCACGATGCACCTTGCCCCCCAGCATGGTTCGGAACATATGTCCCTCCAGCGGTTGTTAAGTTAGTTCACACCCAACCCACCGTCAGGCGCGAAGCGTAGGTTAACCTAACCTAATGCCGCTTACAAATGTTGGTTCCCTACTGGGCCGCACCTGTGCACTCTTGCTCACCACCGCCCTCCTCGCCGGCTGCGGCGGGACCACTGCCAAGAACGACTCCGCCGCCGCGAGCACGTCGGTCGGGGCAGAAACCATCGCGATTGCACACAAGTTCGGCGAAACCAAGGTGCCCGCCAATGCGAAACGCGTGGTCACCGTCGGTTGGAATGACCAGGACGATGTGCTGGCCCTCGGTGTAGTACCTGTCGGTACCCGCAGCTTCTTCGACAATTACAACGACTTTCCCTGGGTGAAGACCGCCACCGACGGTAAAGGCGTGCCGGTGATCCCCGGTGACGAGATCAACTTCGAGGCCATCGCGAAGGCTAAGCCGGACGTCATCTTCGCGATCTACGAGACCATCGACAAGAAGACCTATGACCAGCTGTCACAGATCGCGCCGACCGTGGTGCAGTCCGACAAGTACCCCGACGAGGAAACGCCCTGGGACGTACAGCTTCTGACCATCGGCAAGGCCCTGGGCAAGGAGACCGAAGCGCAAGGGTTGGTCGACAAGGTCAACTCCAAGATCAGCGAGACCAAAACCTCGCATCCCGAATTCGCCGGCAAGACGCTGGTCGCGGACTACACCACCGAGCTGAACTCGCAGTACCTGCTCCCGGCCGGCGATCCACGCCGCCAGCTGTTCGACGCCCTCGGATTCAACGCCCAGCATGACTCCGGTGATGTCTCCGACGAGAAGCTCTCGCTGCTCGAAGGTGACGTGCTGTTCGTCAACGGTCTCACCACAGAACAGGTGGCCGGTTCGCCCGCGTTCAGCAGGCTCAAGGTGGTTCAGGACGGACGCACCCTGTACGCCGGCTCGGATTCCACGCTCAGCGGCGCCCTCACCTACAGCGGACCCGAGGCACTGCTCTACGCGCTGAATGTGCTGACGCCGCAGCTGAGCAACGCGCTGACCGGCAAACCGGTAGCCGATCTGTCGAACTCTTAGCCGCCGCTCCGGGCGTCCGCCCGCGCCCTGTCGCGAGCGGATGCCCGGGGTATCACCAGCGGCGTCCCCGTCTGAGGGTCGTCGATGATCTGGCACTTCAGGCCGTACACATCCTCGACCAGCTCGGCGGTGATCACCGCGGCCGGATCACCTTGGGCCACAATCTCACCCGCCTTCATCGCGATGATCCGGTCCGCGAACCGGCAGGCATGGTTGAGGTCATGCAACACCGCGATGATGGTCCGGGCCTGGGTGGCGTTCAACTCCACGAACAGATCCAGCAGTTCGATCTGGTGAGCGATGTCCAGATAGGTCGTCGGCTCGTCGAGCAGGATCAACGGTGTCTCTTGCGCCAAGACCATCGACACCCACACCCGTTGACGCTGGCCACCGGACAGTTCGTCCACCGGCCGGCCCGCGATCGCGGTGACACCGGTGGCAGCCATGGCTTCGGTGACGGCCTGCTGGTCCTGCTGCGAGTACTGCCGCAGCACCCGTTGATGTGGAAAGCGGCCCCGCGCCACCAGATCTGCCACCGTGATGCCTTCCGGTGCAATCGAGGATTGCGGCAACAGCCCCAGTTTCCGGGCAACATCTTTGGTCGGCAAGCTGG
Organism: Mycolicibacterium sp. J2; assembly: GCF_026240945.1. Lineage (GTDB taxonomy): Bacteria > Actinomycetota > Actinomycetes > Mycobacteriales > Mycobacteriaceae > Mycobacterium. Next base: position 54,938 of record NZ_JAPFPY010000008.1, on the reverse strand, counting down.
TGATGTCGGCGCCGTCGAGGATCACCTGTCCCCCGACCGGACGCAGCAGGCGCGCCAGTCCACGTAACAACGTCGACTTGCCGCAGGCGTTCGGACCGACAATCGCGGTGATGGCGCCCTCGGCGATGTCGACCGTCAATCCGTCCACAATGCGGCGGTCGCCGTATCCCAGCGACAGATCACGCGCACTCAACTCGGTCATGTCACTATCCCTTCCGAGCCTGCACTACCAGCAGCCAGATCAGATACACCCCGCCAGCCACCACGGTGACCGCACCGACCGGAAGTTCGGCAGGGGCAAAGATTTTCAGTGCGATGAGGTCGCTGGACAGCAATAGGAACGCACCCATCACCGCCGAGGAGATGATCCCGACACCCGGGGTCCCGGCGACCCGGCGGGCCAGTTGGGGTGCCGCCAGCGCGACGAACGAGATGGGTCCGGCTGCAGCGGTGGCCACCGCGATGAGCAGGACGCCGACGCCGAAGTAGACCAACCTGGCCCGCTCCGGTCGCACGCCGAGTCCGCCCGCGGCGTCGTCACCCATCTGCAGGATCGGCAGTTGCGGCCCGATCGGCACCAGGATGGCGACGACGATCGCGACGCACACCAGCACGGGGATCGCCTGTTCCCAGTGCAGTCCGCTGAGGGTGCCTTGCTGCCAGATCGCCGCCGTGATCGCCTGGTGCAGTTTGATCTTCAGGATGATCCATTGGTTCAGTGAGCTCAGCATGGCGCCCACACCGATACCGACGATGATGAGCCGGAACCCAGCCACCCCCTGTCGGTAGGCCAACAGGTACACCACCACGGCAGTCAGCAGCCCACCGATCACGCCACCGAGCGCGGTGAGGTAGTACCCGCCACCGAACGCGCCGATGGCCACCAGTGCGCCGGTATAAGCCCCGAAATTGAACCCGATCACGTCGGGACTGCCCAGCGGATTACGGGTCAGAGCCTGGAAGATGGCCCCCGACATGCCCAGTGCCGCACCGATCACCAGTGCGAGCACGATCCTGGGCAGTCGCCACTGCAGGACGAGCACGCTGACAAAACCCTGCTCCCGACCGGTCAGCACATCGATCACCTCGGCGGGCGACACGGAGTACTCACCTACCCCCAGCGCCAGCACCGCGAGGATCAGCGCACCGCCCCCCAGCGCCGTCAGCACCGCGATGCTGCGCCACGACGCCCGCAGTGACAGCACCGGTTCACGGCGCAGTACCAGTTGACGACGGCCGAAATCGACGGGCGGCAGCCGGTTCACAGCGCGGTCGCCTTTGTCCGGCGAACCAGCCAGATCAGGACCGGCGCGCCGATGAAGGCAGTCACGATCCCGGCCGGCAGCTCGCCCGGGGCTACCACTACCCGGCCGAGTACATCGGCCACCAGAAGCAACGCCGGTGCCGCGAAGACGCAGTAGGCACAGATCCATCGCCAGTCCGGCCCGGTGAACCATCGCACCGCGTGCGGCACCATCAGTCCGACGAACCCGATCGGCCCGGCCGCGGCGGTGGCCGCGCCGGCCAGCAACGTCACCCCCAGCAGGCCCAGCATCCGGGTGCGAACGACGTTGCCGCCCATGGCCACCGCCAGATCGTCCCCGAGCGCTACGGCGTTGAGCCCCCGGCTGACATACAGGCATAGCGCGGCACCCAGCACCACGAACGGCGCGACGGTCACCGCGACCTCCAACGGCCTGCCGTCGAGCGCACCGGCATCCCAAAACCGCATCGAGTCGAAGGCGCGCGGGTAGTGCAACCGGATGGAGAACGAGACCCCGTCGGCCACGGCGCCCACTGCGACGCCGGCCAGCAGCATCCGCACCGGTGTGGCCGTCATCCGCCCTGACGCGGCCACCGCGTAGACGGCCAGCATCGCCACGAATGCGCCCAAGAAGGCAAACCAGATGTAGCTCGACAGCGAACGGAAGCCCAGCAACGCGATCGCGGACACCACGAAAAGACCCGCTACCGACTCGATGCCCAGGATTTGACTGTCCGCCAACGGGTTACGGGTGATCCCCTGGATGAGCGCACCACTCAGGCCCAGCGCCACGCCGACGACGATGCCGAGGACCGTGCGCGGGATGCGCAGTTCGTGGACGATCCATTCGTTGCCGATGTCGCTGTAGTCGGTGACGGCCTGCCAGACCGTAGTCAGGCCCACGGTCTGGGTGCCGACGGCCAGACTGAGCACACACGCCACGATGAGGACCGAGACACAGGCCAGCAAGCCGGTGAGACGCCGCCGCGCCGACGCGGCGAGGTCAGGTTCGGCGGGAGAGATCGCCATGGGATGCCGGCGCCTACAGGCCGGCACGTTCGAGTGCGAGGTCGTACTCCTCGGCAGCGATCTTCGGGCTCTTACCCGCGGCGAGCGCCCGCTCATAGGTCGCCTCCACCTCCGCGCTGACCGCCGCGTATCTGCGGTCCCATGTTTCGGAGTCGAACCGCCAGTACCCGACGATGTCGTATTGGTCGGCCACCCAGCCGCACTCCCCGCGCAGATGCTTGCGCACCACGCGAGTGGCCTGCGCCTCCCCGGCGAACCAGCAGTATCCCCGGCCCTCAGGGTGGGGATACGTGCGAACCAGGTGCGGCAGTGCGCTTGGCTCGTGACCGTTGCCGCTACCGAGGGTGACGATCCGAGGGATGTCGGGCCGGGCAGGCAGATAGGCCAGGTCCTCCTCGCCGGCGACCTCGACGATCGCGGTGGCGGCGGCGCCCTGGGGAAGTTCCTCCAGAATCCGGGCCAGCGCCGGGAGTCCGGACAGATCGGCGACCAGCAGCTGCCAGACGCCGGCCGGCGCGGGCCGGTACCAGCTGCGCGCGTGGTCCAGTTTTACCCGCTGGCCGGGGGTGGCGCGCCGCGCCCAGGAGGTGGCCATGCCCGTTTCGTGCAGGACGAAATCGCAGGTGAGGTACCGGCCGTCGGCATGGCGCACGGTGTAGTTGCGCCCGTCGGTCTCGGCGTCCGGATCGGCCGGCCCGAGCAACGGGAAGTAGATGCCGACGGCGGCATCACCGACCTCCGGCAGTCCAAGCGCCGCGATCTCCGGAACCTCGAAGACCACGCGCCGGATACGCGGGCCGATTTGTCTGACCTCGGTGACGACACCCCGCACTACTCCCATGCAGTGAAGGCTAACCTAACCCAAGTCCGCATCGACCCCCGGATGCAGCGGGCCGATCAGGCAGATCGGCCCGCGGCGAATGTCAGGCCTACGCTGAGCGGCACCACTTGCGAGTAAGGGGGCACGGCGTCCATGTCTGGTTCGCGGACAACAACCGCGTGCAGGAGGCCGATCCTGCGGGTGATCGTGATTGCCGGGACGCTCCTCGTGGCGCTGTCGCTCACGGCATGGGCGCTGGTCCTCGCGTTCATCGGCCAGGAGTACCGGATACCGTCAGTGGCGATGGCGCCGACGGTGCAGGCCGACGATCGGGTCGTCGTCAACAAGCTCGCGTTCCGCAGCCACCCACCCCGCCCCGGTGATGTTGTGGTGCTGCGTGCCCCGGCCGAGTGGGACGTCGGCTACCCGTCGCCCCGATCCGCCAATCCACTGCTGCGCTGGGCGCAGGATGCGCTGGCGGTCTTCGGCTTCGGCGCCCCCGATGACCATGCGATCGTCACGCGGGTCATCGCGGTGGGCGGGCAAACCGTCGAATGCCGGATGGAGACCGGGGTCACGGTGGACGGCCGCCCGATCGCCCAGCCCTATCTTGACAAGACGACGCTGGAAGTTGATCCCGCGCTCTTGCCCTGCCTGGGCAGCGCCTTCGGCCCGGTCACCGTCCCCGCGGGCCGGTTGTGGGTGATGGGCGACAACCGCACGCATTCGGCCGATTCGCGGGTGTACTGCGCCCAGGTCCAAGCGCACGTCGAGCGCGGCGTGTTGTGCACCGGTGACGCGGCCGCCGGGACCGTCGCGGTGGACGACGTCATCGGCCTGGTGTGGTCGGTAGAGCCCGGTGGCCGCCAAATCCGTTGAGCGCCAACCCTCCGACGAGTCGGCACCCCCGGGCCGAGGGCTCGGGGGTGCCGGGTCGATATGCCGGATCGGACGCTAGTACCAGACTTTGCGTCCGCCGACGGGGCGCCCGACCTGGCCGAGCACCAGCAGCACCAGGCCGACGACCAGCACGATCCAGCCGATGGTGGCAATGACTGCGGGGACCGGCAACAGATAGCCGATCGCGATGAGGATGATGCCGAGGACGATCACCGTGTGCTCCTTGGTTATTGACGACAGCGACAACACGCGTATACCCGGCGGTGCCGCCTTCTAATCACGTGAGATCGGAGCGGCCGCAACGTTCGGTGCGCCGGATCATCCGCCGAGCTCGGATACCGCCGTCTGCAGGGCCGCCGCTTGCTCGGCCAGTTCGCGCTCGGACGGCTCCGCGTTGCCCATCCGGACCACCAGGTCCGCTCGCGATATCACCTCCAGGCCCTCGCTGGATGCGCCGGAGACAATCTCGGTGCGCCCTTCGACCAACACCAGCTTCGGGTCGTCGTCGGCCGCCAACAGTCGACTCATGTCGTCTTTCGTGATCCCCATGGCCGGGGTGTACCCATACGTGCCGAGTTCACACCGTCGTCGGGGTGCCGATCACCGACAGCAGCTGCTCATCCCCAACACCCGGGTGTCGGTTCCACCGCATGGAAGCCGTTGCACGACAACGAAACCGCGGCACGCTTCGGGGACCGTGTCGGAGGCACTGTCCGGAGTGGATCAACTGAGCGAGATCAGCTCGTCGTGCGCGTCGAACGGCAGCGGTTGATTGGTGGACGCGGTGACGACCATGTTGGTGAGTGTGATGGAGCCGCCGTGATTGTCGAGGAAGGCCGTGTCCGCGGCGTCGCGTCCGGTAGCGATGCGAACCAATGTCTGACGCGGCGCCAGGTAGGTCGCGTCGACGACGTACCACTGACCGTTCACGAAGGCTTCGGCGACCGCGTGGAAGTCCATGGGTACACAGCCCGGCGCGTACGCCGCGACGAGGCGGGCCGGGACATTGACGGCCCGCAGTAGCGCGACGACAAGGTGTGCGTAGTCACGGCATACGCCTGCACCGGCCAGCAGGGTGTCCTCGGCGCCGTCGATGGGATCGCTGCTGCCCGGCACGTAGCGCAACCGCGCCCCCACCCACGACGAAATGGCCTCCAAGAGCGCGGCCGTGTCGGTGTATCGGCCGAACTCATACCCGGCGAAACCGAAGAACTTGTCCGATTCGGCGTAGCGGCTCGGCCGCAGGTACTGCGACAGGTCATAGTCGGTGACCGGAGCGGGGTGGCCACGGCCGGTGATGGTCGCGGCGTAGTCGACGGTGAGACTTCCCACCCCGACGTCCAGTTTGTGGATCCGATTGCCGTGCACGCCGGTGATCTCGGTGGCGAAGACTGTTTGCCCGTTCAAGACGAACGTCAGTGACTCCGATATCTCAGCGCCCGGGTGTGGGGCCACGGCGATCTGGAACTCCAGGGCGGCCGGTTCGGTGATGTCCACGTCGAGGTGGGTGCCCACCTCACGGATGAGGATGCTGATGATCTCCGCCGATCCATGGTCGAGGCGGCGTGGCGGCGGTGCCACGCCAAGGTGCAGGAGTGCGGCTCAACCTTAAAGGCTGAGACGGACAGGTGCGCACTAGCGCCTCATCGACTACCAACCCACGGATATGCCTCCGTATCGCCGCCCCAGGGGGCTAGCCTGACGTCACATTCCCACCGGCGTGGTCACGCGGTCCGGCCCTTGCGAAGGGAGCCTCGATGAACTGCTCACGGTACATCGGTCGAGTCGGCGCACTGGCGGTCTTTCTCGGCGTTGGCGCCGGCGTGACGATGCCGGACTGGGTCGCGTCGGCCGAGCCCCCGTCCACGAGCCCGGGCGTCTCCAACTCCGCGCCGGCCGCGGATGCTGGGCCCTCGGAAACCCCGGCTCCCTCGGAAACCGCGGCGTCCACGGCCGCCACGACGCCCACCGCTGTGGCCCACTCTGCCACGACACACAAACATCATCCCGCCGTTGCCGATCCGGCCCCGAAGAAGCCGGTGTCGGCCCAGACCACCAACACCTCGTCGACACACCCGCTCAAGAAGGCCACGAAGCCACCGGCCGATCCCGCTCCCGCCGACATCACGCCCGCGTCGGCACCCGCGCCCACCAACCATCTGGCGGTGCCGACGTCGGCCACCGCGGCGCCGACGGCCACGCCGGCGGTGGGGCCGTCGCATCCGTCCACTCTGGTCGGTGCCGTGGTCACCGCGGCCAAGCAACTCATCAAGGCCGCCCTGGGACCGCTGGTTTCGACGCTGCCGTCGCACGTTCCCCCGCAGTCACCGGTGGTGTGGACGGTGCTGGCGTGGGTGCGCAAAGAGGTCGAACAAAATCTCTTCCCACCCCACGTGACGCCCGCCTGGTCGGTGACCAGTCCCAACTTGTTGGTGAACCCGAGCGCCGAAGTCGGTGATCCGTCGCTGTCCGGCACGAGTTCGGTGACCATTCCCGGCTGGTCGGTGACCGGCACCCCGACCGTCATCGAATACGGTGCGAAGCGCCGTACCGCGTGGCCCCTGTCGACGCCGGGTCCGGTGTGGGGCAGCTATCCCAGCGTCCGACCGTCACCCACCGACACCCAGTTCTTCGGCGGTGGCAACGTGGGCACGTCGACGCTGTCGCAAACAGTGGACCTCGGTGCGGCGGCGCCGAGCATCGACGCCGGTGCGGTGCCGTTCAAGCTCAGCGGTCGGCTGGGCGGCACATCGACCGACCCGTCTGCTGCCTCGATCACCGTGCAGTTCCTGGCCGACGACGGAACACCCTTGGGCACCGGCAAGATCGGCCCCGTCACGGCGCTTGATCGGTGGTTGCAGACCGGCTTGCTCGAGCGGGATACGTCGGGCGTCATCCCGGTCGGCGCCCGCTCGGCGCGGGTCGTCGTCACACTCAAGGATTCGAACCCCGCGGCGCTGGGCTACAACAACGCCTACGCCGACGACCTGTCGTTCACCGTCGGCGCCGTACTGCCCGCACCCGCGCCGCCCGCTTCCCCGGCGTCCACCGTCGGCGCGCTGGACCACGTCTTCATGGTGTACATGGAAAACAAGGGTTATCGCGACGTCGTCGGAAGTCCGAACGCCCCGTACATCAACAGCCTCCTCGACACCTACGGCGCGGCAACGGCGTATTACGCGCTGACTCACCCCAGCGACCCCAACTACTACCCGATCCTCGGAGGCTCGGATTTCGGCTTCAACTACAACTGCCCGACCGATTGCATCGACCAGCACAATCTTGCCGACAACATCGAGGCCGCGAAAAAGACGTGGGCCGGATATGCGCAGGGCATGTCCCCGGCCGGCCCGTACGTGGAGACCGCCGACTATGCGCCCGACGAACTGCCCTTCCTCGCCTACCACGACATCTACGACGATCCGGCCCGGGCCGCGGCGCACCTGTTCCCGCTGACCCAACTGGACAAGGACCTGAAATCGGCTGACACCACGCCCAACTTCGTCTGGTTCGCCGCCAACGAAGCCAACAACATGGAGGGCCCGGTCAATTCGGTGGGCGGCGTCCTCAGTTACGTCGCCAGCCTGCTGACCAACCGCCAGTACAACATCAAGGCGGGCGAAGCGTTCATCCGGGACACCGTCTCGACAATCGTGAATTCGACTGTCTGGCAAGACTCCACGCAGAAAAGCGCGATCTTCCTCACCTTCGACGAAGACAGCAACAACCTCTCCCTCGGCTTCGCCAACGAGGGCAACCATGTGGTGACGATCGTGATCCCGTCACCGGGCGCGGTGACGGCTGGGATGCGGACCGGCAACTTCACGGTGGACGGGTACGCGAACCACTACAGCCTGCTGCGCACCATCGAGGATTCCCTCGGCTTGCCGACGCTCACCGCGAACGACAGGTACGCCCAGCCGATGAACCAATTCTGGACGCCGCCGGTGGTCGTGTAGGCCGGCGATGCCGATCACCGGCCCGTGGATCACGATGATCTGCGATGGTATGACGCCTGCGGGTGTTCTGGCCGACCGAGGCTGAAACCCTGGCCGTACTCGATACCGAGATGAATCAAGGTCTGGAGCTGGCCGGCCGTCTCCACTGCCTCCGCGACGACCTGTGCGCCCATCTCGGCGCCGAGTGAGGTGAGCGCGGTGGCTATCGCCCGCTTGGCGGGATCGTTGTCGATGTCAGCGGTCAACTCACCGTCGATCTTGATGATGTCGGGACGGAGTCGCAGCAGTTGGGTGAAGCTGGCGTAACCGGCGCCGGCATCATCGACAGCCAGGCTCATCCCCCGCTCACGCAGGCGCATCAGCCCCACGGCAAGGTCATCGGGAAACGGCTCATGTTCGGTGATCTCGATGATCAGCTTTCGATCTTGGGCCACCAGAAAATCCTGAATCGAAGGCTCGAGTACCGCGCTCGGACTCAGATTGACCGCGATCGGACAATCAGCCGGGATTCCCCCGGCGCCGGCCAAGACGGCGCGCAGCGCAGCCCCTTCAAGGTCGAGGCCGCGACCCAGGCGCCGTGCCGTGCCGAACCATTGCGCCGGAGTCAACTCCGACAATGTGGGAAAGCGCGCCAACCCTTCGTAGGCGATGGTCTTTCGACTCGTCAGGTGCACGATCGGTTGGAACGCCACGCTGAGGGCGTCGGGGTGCTCGAGCAGCTCGTCCAGTCGGATCTGGTGACTTTCGGCCTCGACCGCCTCCGGCACCATCAGCGAGGCGACGAATCGAGCCGGGAAGGCGCCCCGCACGCGGTCTTCGCCGTCACTCATCGCGTGAGTCAGCAGCGTCGAGAGTTCAGACTGGCTGCTGATCAAGGCCGAAACAAAGTCGCTGACGACAACCATCGGACCGATATCCTTGGCCGTGAAAGCACCCCGCGCTCTGGCGGCCAGCATCAGAGAACCCATTGCTGCACCGTTACGTATCAACGGAATCACCGCCCATGACCGGGTGCCCCACTGCTTGTTGAGCGCCCGCACTTTCGGAGCCAAGCGGGTATCGATCAACGCGTCGTCTACCAGATGCGGTCGCCTTTCTTGCGCCGCCACGCCCTGCAAACTGTGGTCCATGGCGATGACGAAACCCAGAGCCGGCGACAGGACGCCGCTGGCCGAAACGGTTACAAAGGCATTGTCGGAGGCACGAAGCAGGTTGATCGCAGCGCCGTCGGCATTGACCATGAATGCACACGCTTGCTCGGCGACGCGACACATCAGCGACGCCGGATCCACCGAGGTGGTCAACGCGTCTACCAGCCGTTTCATTGCGCCTTTCCTCCGCAACGGCCACGAACCCCGGCGTGTGGTGCTGATGTGAGGCGCGGTCAGCGAAGCTCGCAGCATCGCAGATGCACCCAGGTTACGCACATCTTCGGCGACAGCGGTGCACAACAGGCAAATAACCTGTAGAAAACCTGGGTGCCCGCCGTTCATGCCGCCGAGCGGGCTGAAATCTCCAATTCCGTGACATCGCAACGATAGTCAGCGTTGACGTCGACGCGGCGCGGGATTGCCTACCGTGTGGCCTCCGCGCGAAGCACCCACGCCGCGCCGCCGGCAACTTCGACATGAGCGCAATGCCGACTCCAGATGGCGCCAAAAACGCTGTGGCGTAGCGCTTCCCACCCGCGCAGTTCCAGCGAACGCACCGGCTGCCGCTGCGACGCGGCACCGAGCAGTAGTAGTTTCTCCCCCTCGTGCATGTCTTCAGTCAAGGTGACGCACCGCGCGGAAGCAACCGAATTTCCCCGAACTTCCGGCGGCCAATGGAGTTTCCTACCCGGTCCTACTCGGGTCTCACTCGCGTCCTACTCAGTGGGAAAGTCTGCGCTGCGCGAGAGGGACTCGTTGGCCCGAATATCGGCAAGCGCCCCTTCGAGCGTGGCCGTCACGGCATCGAATCCGCTGTTGCCCAGCACCAGTCGCCGAGGCGGCTGGTCCTGCGCCATGGCCGCGATCACCGCCCGCGCCCCGCGGTGCGGATCGCCGGGCTGCACACCGTCCATCTCGACAAAGGTGGCGCGGACCTGCTTCAGCATGTCGTGATACTCCGGAATCGGCTCCGTGACAGGCTCATCGGCAAAGCCGGCGTAGGCATTGGTGCGAAAAGCGCCCGGTTCGACCGCCAGCACCGAGATGCCCTGCCCGGCGACCTCCGCACGCAGCGTCTCGGTGACCGCTTCGATGGCGAACTTTGTGGCGCTGTAATAACCGAAGCCGGTCGCTGACACCAACCCGGCCACCGACGACACATTGACGATCCATCCGTCGCCGCGGGCACGCATCCCCGGTAGCACCGCACGCGTCACCGACAGCACCGCGAAGAAGTTCAGCTCGAACATCGCCCGCACCGATGACTCGTCCATCCCCTCTATCGATCCGAACCACCCGCGACCGGCGTTGTTGACCAGCACGTCGATGCCCCCGAAGCGCTCCTCCGCCGCCCGCACCGCCCGCGAGACCTGCACGACGTCGGTCACGTCGAGCGGGATGACGAGGACGCGGTCGCCGTATTGGTCGGCCCATGACGCCAGCTCCGCCGGACGCCGGGACGTCAGCACCACGCGGCCACCCGTCGCGAGCGCTGCCTCCGCGAATGCCACTCCGAAGCCACCGGGCGTCCCCCCGGTGACGAACCAACGCTTGGTCATGGCTCGATCACCACCCGGCTGATCAAGCCGTCGCCGAGGGTGAACCGGTAGTTCAAGTCGGCGACCCCGCCGGGGAAGTTGCCCTCCAGATGCTGGGTGATGGTGACGCCGACGTCCGTGCTGGTCGATCCGGTGAATGCGGTGGTGTAGGTGTACTCGGTCACGGCGGTGGCCATCCAGGTCCCGATCTCGTCATGCCCGTTGTAGTCGTGGCCTTCGTCGGTCACCACCGCACCGGGCGTGAGCGTGGCGAGCGCCCGGCCGACGTCTCGAGCGTCGAGCGCAGTCATGAAGGTTTTTACGGTGTCTGGGAGTGCATCCCATTCTGTGGTGGTCATGGCTTCACGATGGGGTTTCCCCCAAGGGGAAGGTCAAGCACATGCCGCGATGTTGACCTTGCCCTAGGGGGAGACTGCAGGATGGCTCCACCGCTTCACCGACTTACGAGGCGGCCGAGGGCAGAGGAGGACGCGATGGGCGCGCGGGTGTCGATCGGCGACTTCGCCGTGATGACCAGCCTGAGCAGGAAGGCGCTACGGCACTACCACGACATCGGCATCCTCGAACCGGCCCATATCGACTCCCACACCGGCTACCGCTTCTACGACACCGGCCAGGTCGATCATGCGCACATCATCCGCCGGTTCCGATCACTCGGCATGTCCATTCCCGACATCAAGGCGCTGCTGAGCACCGACGACGCGGCGGACCGCGCCGCGATCATCACGACTCATCTCGAACAGATGGAAGTGCAGCTGCAGCAGACACGCGACACAGTGAGCGCGCTGCGCGAGTTGCTGTCTCCCGGGCGCACCCCCGCCGAGGTGGAAGTGCGCCACGAACCGGCGCTGGCCGTGTGGTCCGTCGGCTCCGTCATCGATGCCTCGGAGATCGACAGCTGGTTCGCGGCAGCGCTGAGGGCGCTGTACGACGCGGTCGCCACAGCAGGAAGCACCCGTGCCGCGGTCGTGCTGGGTGGCCTCTACGACCGAGCGCTGTTTCTCGAAGCACGCGGCGAGGCCAAGCTGTTCATCGCAGCGCCGCAATCCGCGGACCCGCCGAAGGGTGTCCGCGCCGAGGTGCTGCCCGCGGCCGAGTACGCGGTGCTCACCCACCCCGGCGGCCACGACGAAGGTATCGACCGCAGTTACGGAGCGCTGGGGACCTACGTCAACGAGCACCTGATCAGCCACCAGGGCCCGATTCGCGAGCATTACATCGGCAGCACACCGTCCGCTCCCACGGCATTCACCGCCACCGAAATCTGTTGGCCGATTCTGCGGACCACGGCACCCCCTGCGTGAAAGTCATTGCTCTCCAAGCACGGAAGGGCGCAGCAGCGCCTGGCATGTGTGAATGTCGCCAGGCAGGATGCGCTCCCCTGGGAAAGCGATATCGCATGCGATATCGCTTTCCAGACTCGATTATCACCCAGTACAGGACGTTCAGCGTTGGCGGGCGGCCACCGAGGGTTGACCTGAGTCAGACCACGCTTACCCAATGATCCGGTGACTTGCACACATCGCCGGCTGTCGTGTACCGGGCCGACAGGGTATGGTCGTCGTATCGGCGGTCCTTTGCACACGAGGCGCTTTCGAACACCGTGTCATCGCAGATCTGGAACTTTGTGGCTTCTTCCGAGCCAATGACAGGAGCGTCCGTGTGACGCAGCAACATGTCCTTCTCGATATCAACCATTCCGATTCCGCTGACGAGCAGCCGCGTTCGCGGTTGATGCTCAAGCCCAAGTCTCCAACATCCGGCTTCGTCGATGGCGCTTGGTGGCCAGCCAGCGATGACCTCGTTACGGAACTGCCGCATCTACTGGAGGCCTTGACACCGCGACTCGGTTCGATCAGCCGAGTCATCTATCGGATCGGTGAATGGGTCGTCGAGCCCCGTAAGGTGTATGTGCACGACGACTTGGTGCGCCTGGACGGCTATCGGCACCAGCCACCCGCCACCATCGAAGTGCAGGGTGTGCATGGTGCTCGCATCATCCTGCTGGTGGTGCCACCGACAACCGGTCCACCGGAAGCCCTCGCCACAATGCGCTGCGCGGTTGGACTACATGATGGCGGTGCTGAGGGAGACTCGTTCACGCCTGCGGATAACGATGTGCAGTCGAGCGCACCGCCACCAAAGCTGCGCTTACACAGCAGCCCACCCCGTGCGGTTTACGCTCTCGTTCACGCTGCCCACAGCCGCCGCCGAGATCGGGCGAAACGATGCTTTATCCCTTGTGCCGGCAGCACTGTCAGCGACGTGGAGCTAGTCAGGCGATGAACGCAGAGATCTTTTCTCACCCTTGCCAGACCGTTGTCACAGCGGCCAGTACTGGTTGCGTTGACCTGACCAGGCTCGACTTCTCCGACCAGCAAGACCCACCAGGGCTCGGACGACAGTTCGGCGGCCGATGACACAGGTCGGACGCCGAACACCGCGTGCGGTGCGGCTCACACTCGCCACGAACCTCGGGTCGGGTATCGATGGTGCGTGGTGGCCGCGAGGCAGCGCCGTAGCCGGCGAACTCGTCGAGTTGGTGTCTGCACTGGAGCCCCGGCTCGGCACCATCGCCGACATTGCAATCAACTGGCGAGCGGGCGAAGGCGCCGCTGCACTCCACGCCATCGCGACGGGCGAGGGACCGGTGACAGGTTCTCGCCGTCCGCGCCTCATCTCGCTCATGGGAAAGATCTGCAGCGCAAGGCTTCTCGTGGTCCCCAGTACGACATCCAAAGAGATAGCAGTACTCGTTCTCGCACGGAGCGCTCGAGCGGCGACAGCCGCGGCACCTACCTGTTGGGCCGACGATGTCATCTCAGCGGCGCACACGGAAAGTTTGCGCTGGCCAATACACAGCAAGACTTAGGAGTCCGCTGCACGAGAGAGGGCGGCAACGCAACCGTGGCACAGCAGGATCGATCGATGCCCGCACCTCTGCGGCGGCGATGACCACCAAACCGGCACCGCCGTGGACCGAGTCACTCGAACTCAATTTCGCTGGGCACACACTCAATTTGCCGTTGATCGATGTAGTTGTGCGCGCTTTCGGCGGCCCCGCTGGACTGTCGGACGCGAGCACCGACGGTCTCGCGCGGGCCGTTTCGATCGCCTGCGGTTCTCTGATATCGGTTTCCCGTCAAGTCGGTGCGCCATTGGTCGTATCGCTGTGCCGCGGCCTTGTCTCGGTGCGAGTCAGGATCATCGTCGAAGGCGCGCTGAACGGTGATCCCCTCCACGACCTGTCAGCCCACGCGCTCTCCAGAGCGGCGCTCGGTGTCGCCAAGATCGGTTACATCCACCACCACACAAGTGGGGACGAAGTGGGACTGGAGATGATGGTCCGCTGCAACTTCAGCCGACGTTGACATCAGACTCGATCGAGTACAACCCAGCACAGGACGTTCAGCGACGGTGGGGGTGGCCACCAAGGGTTCACCTGGCTCATGCCATACAAAGACGTGGTTTGCATGGCGGGCGCATCCACGGACAAATGAAGTGATTAGCCAGCGGCATCTGCAGAGCTGACCTAAGCTTGCGCCTCAGCGCGATTTTCATGGGCGTCAATTTCTTCGACGGCTACTGACGAGATCGGGCGAGCCGTCGACGGGGGCAGGCATGGGCACATCGGATCACCATTGCGAGGCGGCACCTCGGCGTGGGCACGTTGCGCGGATGTGGTTGAGCGCAACCGTGATAGCTCTAGGAATGAGCGTCGGCGCGCTCGGTGCAGCGACTCTGGCCACTGCAGACAGTGGTACAGGTTCGGAACCGTCTTCGGCAGGCTCGTCAAGCACGTCCTCGAGCGGCTCCCACGGCACGGTGAGCAGTTCATCCTCCGCCGCGAGCAGCTCAGCTGCTGGTAGCTCGCCCGCCGGCGATGCCAGCAAAGCCGGCGCGCGGCCCACCAGAAAGCATCCGTCAGCTGAGGACCCCAACAGCCGCAGTGCGGCGGGCGCGGGAGCCTCTTCGACGTCCCCGCCGACCAAGGTCAGCGGCGGGGTGACCACCGCTTCGACCGGCGCGAGTTCGTCGTCGACGGACTCCACACCCACGTCATCGTCATCGCCTCAGAAGGCGGCCTCGGGCCAAGACCAGAGTGAGAGCGCCGCCACTGCTGCAACGGCGTCGAATCCCGATCCACCCGGCACCGGGTCCTCAGCACCTGGCTCAGCCAGTTCCACGGACCCGGACACCGATTCGTCCGCAGCAACATCTGCGCCAACCACTGGCGCGATCAGTGGCTCGGATGTGACCACGCCCGTGTCGTCATCATCACCGAGCACCAGCGACGGAGGGGCGGCTCCGACGTCGACGGACACTACGGCGCCCACCTCGTCGGAACCGGCACCGATCTCAGGATCGGGCACCACCGGCGGATCCCCGACTACCGGACCCTCGGCGAGCGTCTCCACATCCAATCCGCCGACGTCCAGTCCTTCGTCGTCCAGTCCCTCGTCGTCCACTGCCCCGCCGGTGACGAAAGCAGCCGTCGCGGCTCATCCATCGACCGCCGCGGCGAGCGCGTCAGCGCAGCCAGGCACGCCGCGTGCATTGTCCACTGCCAGCTCGATGACCCTGAGCCCCTCCGCTTCCGCTACCCCATCGTGGGGGCTGCCGACGCCGCAACATGTCATCGCCCAGGTGCAGAACTTCGCCGCCAACATCGCGCAGATCGTGGTCAATCAGATCGCCGGTGTACAACGAAATCTGGCCCAACTCAGCGCCGATCTGGCACGCATCTTCGGCATCCACGAACAAGTCATCACCGCGCCCGGTTCGTATGGCACACCCAACGCTGACGCGCAGTACTGGACGTCGAGCGATATCAACACTGCGGCCCTGGCCACCATCGCCATGGCCTACGCGCAATTGACCGGGACCGTCGTCAATCTGGCGGGATTCATCAACACGGCGCAGAACACTGACAGCCAGTTCAACAACGGTCAGAAGATGTACGAGCCCGGCAACACGGTCTGGCTCAACGACAGCCTCGAGCTTCTGCAAGACAAGGGGGTCCGTGTCATCAGCACGTACTACCCCAACGGCGATTTCTCGAAGGCGCTCAACGACTTGGCTGAAAACCTGCAAGACCCGGGAAAGGTCATGATGGCGGTCATCAATGGCCCCGCCACCGGCCTCAGCGGTACGTATTGGAAGTCGGTGGTGGTGTTGGGGGTGGACACCGCCAACGGAACCGTGCGGCTCAACGACCCGACGCTCGCCGATGGGCAGGACATGACGATGAGCCTCGATGACTTCCAATCCGCCTGGCAAAGCAAGAGTTATCGGTTGATCAGTGCGGCGCTCAACGCCACCCCGAGAACTCCGGTGGTGGTGCCCCCGTCGGCGCCCACCCGGCTGGTGTGGTCGCTGCCCCGGCCCGACCAACTGGGCAGTGCGCTCGGCGGTTTCGCCGTCAATGTCACCGCATTGGTGGTCCATCAGATCCAAGGAATCGCCGGCAACCTCACCGACTTCGGCAATGACCTGGCCAATGCCCTGGGGATCGGTCCGCAGACCAACACCGTCACCGGTCCGCCGGCCCCCAACGAAACCCAGTTCGGGAACTATGCGGCCAACCTGCCCTACTGGATCTATCAAGGAAAGAAGGCTTCCTGCTCCTTGATGGCCATTGCGGGGGTGGTTGGTCAGCTCACCGGCTCGATGCCCACCGAAGAGGCCATCCTGAATCTGGCCCGTTCCACGGCCAGCGACGTCTACGCCGACGAGACCATCTTCGTCGGCGACGGCGACGGAAAGACCGGCGGGCATTACGGCACCAACAACGTCGACGCGGTCAAACTGCTCAACATGTACGGTCTCAACGCCGACATGACGCAGTACACGAAGGGTCAGGGCGCGTTGGCACTCGATGATCTCGAAGCCGCGCTCAGTGACGGCCAGGGCGCAATGGTGTCCATCCACAACACCACGCTCTACAACGGATACCTGCGCAAGTACTTGGGCTATGACTTGACTCCGCTAAGCGGTATCCAGCAAAGCAATCACAATGTCATCGTGCTTGCCGTCGACCTCGACAGAAACACGGTGTACCTGAACGACAGCGCCCCCAAGGAGGGACAGGGACTCGCCGTGCCACTCGACACGTTCATGCGAGCCTGGCAAGCCAGCACCTTTACGCTCATCACCGCCGAGCGGCAAACCGCCAGCAGCGCAGCGGCGGGTGTCACCTCGCTGTCCGCGGCGGCCTAGTGTCGCCGGACTGGGCTGCGCCCGGCAAGGTTTGTGGTCGTGCCCAGTGAGGGCGGACACGAACGGCCCGCCGAACCTGACCCCGCCCAGCTCGTCACGACCTTTCCGGGGCCGACATTCGCGAAGGCGCTCACGAAAAAACCCGCTCCGGCCGAGGCCAGAGCGGGTTTCCCAGGAGTGGAGCTAAGGGGATTCGAACCCCTGACCCCCACACTGCCAGTGTGGTGCGCTACCAACTGCGCCATAGCCCCGTAACTTGTGCTCACCGAAAGTACACCACTCGTACCCCTGGCTCAAAACCGCTGGTCACGGAAGCTCGCCGCCCGCCTCCGGCCCCAGCGGACGGGCCGGGGTGTGCTCCTGGGCGGCCATCCCGCGGGTCTCGGGCGCGAAGACCCAGCCCAGCGCCGCAACCAGCAGGATGACACCGCTGATCACGAACGCCGAGCCGAACGACACGTACTGGGCGATCTGCCCGACGGCCAGGGACCCGATGATCGAGCCGACGTCCGACATCATCTGGTACACCGCCACCGCGGTGCCGGCCCGGGCCTTGCTGCCGACGATATCGGCCACCGCGGCCTGCTGTGGCGAGGTGAACACCCCGGCGGCCGCTCCGGCGACGAACGCGGCCGCCATGAACAACGTCAGCGACGACGTGAGCCCGACCAGCAGGGTGGCCACCCCGGACACCGCCAGACCGGTGATCAACGGCACCCGGCGGCCCACCCGGTCGGACAGGTGCCCACTGGGGATCACCGCCGCGACATTGCCGACCGCGAACACCGCCAGCGCCAGCCCCGCCATCCGCGGTCCCCGGTCGAGCACCTCGGTGACGAACAGCGGCACCAAGGCGACGCGCAACCCGAACACCGACCAGCCTGTGGCGAAGTTGGAGAACATCGCCGCCAGGTAGGCCCGATTGCGCAGCACCATCCGCACCGTCACCGTCGGCCCGTCCCGCTCGGCGGGCGCCGCCAGCGGCGAATGCCGCAGGCTGACCCAGACCACCGCGGCGGCCACCAGCAGCGCCACCCCGTAGATCGCGAACGGCGCGGACAACCCCAGCCCCGCGGTCAGCGCACCCAGCACCGGGCCGCCGACCGAACCGACCAGGAATGCGCTGGAGAACATGCCGGCCACCCGGCCGCGGGCATCCGGCGGGGAGATCCGGATCATCAGCCCGAGCGAGGACACCGTGAACATCGCCGACCCGAACCCGCCCAGGGAGCGGAACACCAGCAGTTGCCAATACGTCTGCGCGAACGCGCACGCGCCCGTGGACACCGCGACGATCAGCAGGCCGGTCAGGTAGACCCGCCGCTCCCCCAGCCTCTGCACGAAGACGCCGGATGCCGGCGCCGCGCACAGCCGCATCAACGCGAAGGCGGTGATGACGAACGTCGCGGCACTGATGCTGACACCGAAGTCGCGGGCGTACTGCGGCAGCACCGGCGCGACGACGCCGTACCCGAGGGCGATCACCGCGTTGGCGGTGATCAGTACCCAGACCTCAGCGGGCAGCTTGGGTTTGTGGGGCGCCGTACAGTGCTCGATTTGCTCCTCGCGTCCGCAATCGCCCTCCGAAGAACTCACCCGATGACTGTATTCACCAACTCCTTGGCCGCTTCCTGCACCTGCGCCAGATGCTCGGCTCCCTTGAACGACTCCGCGTAGATCTTGTAAACGTCCTCGGTGCCCGAGGGTCGCGCGGCGAACCACGCGTTCTCGGTGGTGACCTTGAGGCCACCCAGCGCTGCGCCGTTGCCGGGTGCGGCGGTGAGCTTGGCGGTGATGGGCTCACCGGACAGCTCGGTGGCGGTGACCTGTTCGGCGGACAGTTTGGCCAGCCGCGCCTTCTGCTCCCGGTCGGCGGGGGCGTCGATGCGTGCGTAGGTCGGCGCCCCGTACTTGTCGGCCAGTTCGGTGTACCGCTGCGACGGGGTGGACCCGGTGATCGCCAGGATCTCCGAGGCCAGCAGCGCCAGGATGATGCCGTCCTTATCGGTTGTCCAGGTGGTCCCGTCAGTGCGCAGGAACGATGCTCCGGCGCTCTCCTCGCCACCGAAACCGATTGAGCCGCTGATCAATCCGTCGACGAACCACTTGAAGCCGACGGGCACCTCGACCAGCTTGCGGCCCAGACCCGCTACCACCCGGTCGATGATCGAGGAACTCACCGCCGTCTTGCCCACGGCGGTGTCCGCCGACCAGCCCGAACGGTGGGTGTACAGGTAGTCGATGGCCACCGCCAGAAAATGGTTCGGGTTGAGCAGCCCACCGTCGGGGGTGACGATGCCGTGCCGGTCGGAGTCCGCGTCGTTGCCGGTGGCGATCTGATACTTGTCCCGGTTGGCGATCAGTGAGGCCATCGCGTTGGGCGAGCTGCAGTCCATCCGGATCTTGCCGTCGGTGTCCAGCGTCATGAACCGCCAGGTGGCGTCGACGAGTGGATTGACCACCGTCAGATCCAGTTGGTACCGCTCGGCGATCGCACCCCAGTAGTCCACGCTCGCCCCGCCCAGCGGGTCGGCGCCGATTCGGATGCCCTGCGCGCGGATGGCATGTAGATCCACCACATTCGGCAGGTCCTCGACATAGGCGTTCAGATAGTCGTGCCGCTGCGCGCTCTGCAAGGCGCGCGCCAAGGGGATCCGTTTCACATCCTTGAGATCGCCGCGCAAGATCTCGTTGGCGCGCTTGGCGATCCATCCGGTGGCGTCGGTATCGGCCGGTCCGCCGTTGGGCGGGTTGTATTTGAAGCCGCCGTCGCGGGGCGGGTTGTGGGACGGGGTGACGACGATCCCGTCGGCGAGGTCGCCCTCCCGCCCGCGGTTGAAGGTCAGGATGGCGTGGCTGACGGCCGGGGTCGGCGTGTAGCGGTCGGCGGTGTCGATCATCGCGACCACGTCATTGGCGGCCAGCACCTCCAGCGCCGACACCCACGCCGGTTCGCTCAAGGCGTGCGTGTCACGGCCGACGAACAGCGGTCCGGTCGTGCCCTGCGCGGCGCGGTATTCGACGATGGCTTGGGTGGTGGCCACGATGTGCGCCTCGTTGAACGCCCCGTCCAGGCTGGAGCCGCGGTGCCCGGAGGTGCCGAACACCACCTGCTGGGCGACGTCGTCGGGGTCGGGCACGACGGTGTAGTACGCCGTCACCACGTGTGCGATGTCGATCAGGTCGGACGGGTCGGCCGGCGTACCGGCACGTGGATTGGCAGCCATGCCCACGATTCTTGCCTACTTGCCGCAAGCCTGCCGCAAGTGCGTCACAAGTGCGGCGCGACAACGTATCCGACATGAACAGTTCCGCACGATCAGCCCAACAGACCACCGTCCCCGATCTGTCCGGTATCACGATGGCCCACCGCGCGATGACCACCGACGTCGGGCGGTTGGCCGCGCTGCTGGACGCCGTCGCCCACGGCAGGCACACCTGCGCCCACCCCGCCGACGTCGACCGTTACATCCGGCTGCTGTGCGATTCCATCCACCATCACCACACCGTGGAGGACGACGTGCTGTGGCCGATCGTCACGGCATCGGCGGGCAGTTTCGTCGATCTGTCCGAGCTGATCGACGACCATGCGGCGCTGGACCCGCGGCTCGATCGCATCCGGGCGCTGTCGACCGCCTTCCGTAAGAGGCCCGGGGCGGCCACGGCGACGCCGCTGGCGGCCGCGCTGGCCGACCTGCACCAGCTGGTGTGTGAGCACATCGCCGATGAGGAGCGCACGGTGTTCGCGGTGATCCGCGACCACGTGTCGGCGGCCGACTGGGCGGTCGTCGAGAAGGCCGCGCAGCGGGCGGGCAAGATGTCGTTCGACGGGCCGCGCGTGATGAACGTGGCGACCGAGGAGGAGTTCGCCGCGGCCGCGGCCGCGGCCAACCCGCTGCTGATCGCCTTCATCAAGCTGATGATGCGCCGGCACAACCGCTTCGAACGACGGGTTTTCGGTTAGAGCAGGGCGGCAGCCTCGGCGGCCAGCCGGCGCGTCAGCTCCGCGGCGGCGGCTCGATAGCGGGCCGCCGCGGCGGCGTCGCCGTCCGCGTCGGCCAGGGCGGCCAGCGCCGCGTCGACCGGCCCGGTCAACAACGTGCCGTTGTCCAGCCCGGCCATCCGCCCGCTGTAGGGCTTCAGCTCCTCGGCTACCGCGCGGGCCACCGCCAGGTCACCGATCCGCACCGCGGCATGCACCCGCAAGGTGGCCATCGCCACCCAGTAATAGGAGCGCTCGAGCGGGACACGCTGTGACCAGACCTCCTGCGCTTCGGCCGTTCTGCCCATCGCCATCAGGGCCAGCACCGTTCCCTCGGCCATGGTCGCGGACACCGTGCGGTGCAGCACCAACAGTTCGTCGGCCATCGGCCCGAGATCGCCGCGGGTCAGCGCGGCGCTGACCCGCCCCACCAGCCCGACCAGCACACCGTTGGCCACCCCGTGTTCGGCCAGCTTGGCACCGGCGGCCAGATATCGGGCCTCGCCCTCGTCCGGCCGTCCGGCCAGCACCGTCAGCTGCGCGGAGTAGGCGTCGAGCACGCCCAGCAGGTAGGCCAGCTGGCCGGTGGCCGCCCGGGCTACCGCCTGGTCGACGTGGTGCAGGGCGGTGGCCAGATCGGATCGACCGGACGCCGCCAGGAACAGCAGCCAGTGCCCGACGGCCTGGTAGTCGACGGCACCGCAGTCCTGTGCGGTGCGCAGGAATTCGGCGAACACGGCGTCGCGTTGGTCGGCCAGATCCGGTCCGAGACAAGCAAAAGCCCGCACGTTGAGGGCGGCGCACAGCAACCTGGCGTGCGCGTCGGGGTCCTGCTCGTACAGTGCACGGGCCAAGGTGAGGGCCTCGGCGCTGGCCGCCATCGCCGTCACGTGGTCGGCGCCTTCCACCTCTTTGAACAACGTGATCAGTAGCCGCACCCGCAGGTGCGGCGGGTGGTCGAGGGTCAACAGCCGGCGCAGCGGATCGACGATCACCGGATCGATGTGGTCACCGGTGCGCAACCGCCACACCAGCGGGCTGTCCAGCGCGGTCATCGCCTGCACCAGCAGAGCGTCGTCAGCGGCGGCAAGGGTGACGGTCCGGTTCAACTCCTCACGCGCCGAGATGGCGTCACCGGCGCGCGTCAACGCGGAGATCAGTCCGCAGCGCGCCGGCACGGCACGGGCTGGTTCCGCGTCGGCCAGCTCGAGCATCCGCACCGCGGCCCGCCATTGCCGCGCGGCCTCGCCCGGCGCACCCATGGCGTCGGCCTCACGAGCGGCGGCGGTCGCGAAATCTGCCGCTGAATCGGCAGTTTCGGCGGTGGCGGCGGCCACCGCGTGATAGGCCAGCGTGGTGGCGTCCGCCCCACGGCCGCGCAGCAACTCCAGCGACGCGGCGTGCAGTCGGGTACGACGCAGCAGCGCGGTGTCGTCGTAGAGGGTGTCCCGGATAAGACTGTGCGCAAACCTTATTCGGCCGGGTGCCGGCTCGTCGAGCAAGCCGGCCAACACCGCGGGTTCCAGCGCGTCGAGCAGTTCGTCGCCACTGTGCGCCAGCTCTTCCAACAGGTCCAATTCGACCTCCCGGCCGAGCACCGCGGCCTGGCGCAGCGCGGTGGCGGTCTGGCCGGGCAGCCGCGCCAGCCGGCGGCGCACCACATCGCGCACGCCGGCGGGGACACCTTCATACGCGGCAGCGGGCCCCTCGGCGGCCATCAACCGGGCCATCTCGCGCACGAACAGTGGATTGCCATCGGTCCTGTCCCGCAACAGTTTCAGGGTTTCTGCCGTCATCGCGGGCAGGCCGCAGTCGGCGGCGAGTTCCACAAGCGCCGCGTCGTCCAATCCGGTGAGATGCAGGTGCGCGGCCGTGACGTTGGCCAGTGCCGCGCGCGCCATCTCGAGTTCGGCACCGGATTCCGACGGGCGGTAGGTGCCCACGGCGAGCACCGGCTGGGACCCGAGCCGGTCGGACACCAGGCGCAGCAGTTCCAGCGTCAGGCCGTCGGTGCGGTGCAGATCGTCGAGCACGACAACCAGTGGCTGACCGGACGCGGCCCGGCCCAGGACGCCGGCAAGGGTGTGCGCCAGCCAGAAGGCCCCGCCTTCCGGCGCGGTTGCGGCCACGTCGTGCAACAGCGGGGCCAGCGCCACGGCCTCGGCGGGGTCCAACCCGGAGCGGAACGTGCCGAGCACCTCCGTCCAGGCCCAGCCCGCCGGTGCACCGTCGACCTCGGGGCACCGCCCGAGGGTCACCAGCCACCCTGACCGGTGCAGGGCAGCCGCGGCTGCATCGGCCAACGTGGTCTTGCCCGCCCCGGCCTCCCCGCCGATCCACACCACCTTGAGTCCCTCCCGGCAGGCCGCCGTGGCAGCCGAGGCGATCGCGGCCAGTTCGCCTGCGCGCCCGCGGGTCCGGGACATCGTCGCCGCGGGCGCCGCGGGGGCCGGCAGCACGACGGGTGCCACGGCGATCGGCTCGAGGTGATCGGCCTGGCGCAGGATGTCACGCTCCAGGTCGCGCAGCGCGCGGCCGGGTTCGAGACCGAGTTCACCGGTCAGGTATTCGCGGGTGCGACGCAACACGTCGAGCGCGGCGACCTGCCGTCCGGCGCGGTAGTGCGCGGAGGCCAACAGACATGCGGCGGTCTCCCGGTCCGGGTGGTCGCGGGCATGCGGTTCCAGCAGCCGGACCACGACGGCGTGCTGCCCCAGTGCCGCCTGGGCGCCGGCGTAGGACTCCACGGCCGACAATCGCAGCTCCGTCAGCCGGGCGACCTCAGGCGCCGCCCAGAAGGTGTCGGCCACCTCGGCGTACGGGTCGCCGACCCATCCGACGAGGGCATCCTCCAGCTGGTCCGATCGTGATTCGGCGGCAACGGTTTTGGCTTCCAGTGCCCACACGTCGACGGCATCCTCGGGTAGCCGCAGGCAGTAACCCGGTGCGGCACTGACGATCACTTGCGCCGCGGCGCGGCGTTGCCGCCCTGGTTCGAGCACCCGACGCAGATGAGATATGTAGGCCTGCAACGCGGCCAACGCTTTCGGTGGTGGTTCGCCTTCCCAGAGGTCCTCGATCAGTCGGTCCACCGACACCACCTGGCCGTGCGCCAGCACCAGCCGGGCCAGCACGGCGCGCTGCTTGGGACCACCGAGGTCGACCGGCCTGAATTCCCCGGTCGCTTCGCTGCTGCCCGCCGGCTCGCCACGCACCCAGGCACGGATCGGGCCCAGTACACAGATCCGCACAGCTGTCATGGTGTGCCCAACATAACGTTCCCAGCGGCGGGCGACATACTGAGCGGCATGACTGGCTTCGACCGCCGCGAACTGGCGGCCGTGTTCGCCGGCGGCGCGCTGGGCACGCTGGCCCGGGCGGCGCTCGGCCATGTGTTGACGGTCCCGCCCGGGCACTGGCCGTGGCCGACGTTCATCGTCAACATCGTCGGCACGGTGCTGCTGGCCTTCTTCACCACCCGGCTGCTAGAGCGGTTGCCGACATCGGCGTACCGGCGGCCGTTGTTGGGCACCGGGTTGTGCGGTGGCCTCACCACGTTCTCCACCATGCAGGTGGAGACGGTGGCGATGCTGGAGCACGGGTTCTACGCGTTGGCCGCCGCCTATACGGTGGCCGGCATCGCGGTCGGGCTGCTCGCGATGCACGTGACCACCGCTCTGGTGCGGCGGGCGCGCGTCCGATGACCGTCGTCGCACTCTGGATCGGTGTCGCTTTGATCGGCGGTGTCGGCGCGGTCTGCCGGTTCATGGTGGACAAACGCGTGCAGCAGCGGGTGTCGCGGCCGTTTCCGGTGGGGACGCTGGTGGTCAACATCAGCGGCGCGTGGCTGCTCGGTTTCATCGGCGGGCTCGCCCTGAGTCCGCACGCCGCACTACTGGCAGGCACCGCGTTCGTCGGCGCGTACACCACGTTCTCGACGTGGATGTTGGAGACCCAGCGCCTCGCCGAGGAACGCCAGATGTGGCCGGCCGCCGTCAATATCGTGATCAGCATGGCACTCGGGCTGGCGGCAGCGTGGCTGGGCCAAACGATGGGAGCCGCGCTGTGAGTACCGAGTACCTGAAACTCACCGCGTATTTCGGGGAGCGGTTACGGGGCCGGCGCCGGTTCGTCGCCGACGAACTACTGGACCTGTTCGGCACGCACCGGGTGGCCACCAGCGTGGTGTTGCGCGGTAGCGCCGGTTACGGTCCGCGCCACGAATTGCGCAGCGACCTGACGTTGTCGCTGTCGGAGGACCTGCCGGTGGCCGTGGCCGCTGTGGACCGCGCCGAGCGCATCACCGGGCTGACCGAGCAGGCCGTGTCGATGATCAGCCGGGGCATCGTCACGCTGGAGCGGGCCCAGTTGGTGGGTGCACCGCCCCCCGGGCACGCCAAGCTGACCGTGTACGTCAAGCGCACCGGGTCCCATCGCGCCGTCTGCGACATCCTGCACGCGCACGGTTTCGCCGGGGCGGCGGCGTTCCTCGGCGTGGACGGCACCGCGGGCGGCCGGCGCAGGCGGGCCCGCTTTTTCAGCACCAACACCGATGTGCCGGTGATGATCATCGCCCCCGGCACCGGAGACCAGGTGGCCGCCGCCGCGCCTGAGCTGCAGCGGCTCGTGCCCGGCGCGACCATGACGGTGGAGCGGGCCCAGGTGTGCAAGCGCGACGGTCGGCTGCTCGCGACGCCGGAACCGCTGCCGGAGACCGACACCGCAGGGCGGCCGCTGTATCAGAAGCTGATGATCCATACCGCGGAGAACACCATGGCGCCGCACGGCGACGTGCCGGTGCACCGGGCGCTGGTGGCCCGGCTTCGAGACCGCCGGGCCGTCAGCGGGGTGACCGTGCTGCGCGGCGTCTGGGGCTTCCACGGTGATCATGAACCATACGGCGACAAGCTGTTTCAGCTCAGCCGTGGGGTACCGGTGACCACGGTGGTGGTGGATACTCCGGCACGCATCGCGGCGTGCTTCGATATCGTCGACGAGGTGACCGGCCGGCATGGGCTGGTCACCAGCGAATTGGTCCCGGCCCTGGTGAGCATCGACGGCGGTCGCCGGCGCGGCGCGACGGACGTGGCCGGGTACGGCAACTGAGGCTACCGGCGCGACGGGACATCGTCCGGGGTGCGGGGGAACGCGTAGAGCGCCATCCGGCGATTCGACATCTGATGCTCGCCAAGGAACGTACATCCTCCGTACTCGACCAGCCGGCGCGCAGCGACGTTGCGGTGATCCGGATCGAACATCACCCGCCGGCACTGCGGCTCGCGGGCGAACAGATCGACCAGCAGCGTGGGCAGCAGCCGCGCGGCGATGCCCCGGTTCACCAGGTTGATATCGGCGATGGCGGCATGCACGCCCAGGTCGTACGGGTCGGCGTCGTAGCACGCGGCAATGGAATCCTTTGCCGCCCGATAGATCTCGACATAGCCGACATCCTCGCCATGACGGCTTACGACGAGCGGGCGGGAGAACGAGCCGGCGAGCTGGGCCTTGAGGTAGCGCCGCCAACGTTCCGGCGGCCAGTCGTACTCCCAGGCCTGCACCAGGTGCGGCTGATTCATCCACTGCGAAATCAGCTCGGCGTCGACGTCCGGGTCGGCGGGCCGGACCCCGTACGGCTCGGCAATCTGCGGGATCGGCGGGGCAGCGACGGCGCGGACCTCGTCGGTAATCGTGGTCAACTCGCGCGGCAGGATGGGCAGCGCCTCGTCAGTCTCGATCATTTGAGGCCCGAGCCTACCCAACCCCGCGTTGTTCGGGTGAGCTACGCCAGCGGCCCGCGCCGCATCGCTTTGGGCCGGGTTGCGGGTCGCGCCTGCGGCACCACGGGTGCCATGGTGGGGATATGACACGTGACCGGGTTGCCGAGTTGCTCCGCTGGGAGGATGCCGGCGCGCACTGGCAGGTGCTGCGGGACGGCGGAAGTGAGGTGACCATCGCGCTGCTGCGCTGTGACGGCGGCGAGGAGGTGGACCGCTTCACCTCCACCGACCCGGTGTTGCTGCGCTTCGTGGCGGCCCGGGGCGGGCGCTCGGCTTAACCGCGCGGGGGCCACACCGGCGCGCCGAGTTCACGTGACACCGTGCGGACGGTATCGCGCAGGGCGTCGACATCGGCCGGCTGCAGCGGCCAGCGACCGGTGGGCACCACCAGGCCGATCGCCCCGATCGCGCCCGCAGAAGAGTCGAAAACGACGGCGGCGGTGACGCATTCACCGATAACCGCTTCCTCGACCTCGGTCGCGATACCGGTTCGGCGGGTCTGCGCAAGCTGGTCGGCGAGCACACCGGCATCGGTGATGGTCTCCCCCGTCATGCTCCGCAAATTCGTTGGAGTGTAGTCGTTTTGGAATGCCAGCAGGCCCTTGCCGAGCGCACTGGCATGGGCGGGGATGACGATGCCGACCTCCGGCATCTGGCGGGTGCCGTCCGGTCGCGGTTCATGCGCGACCACCACCACCTCGTCGAACAACAGCACGCCGGTGCGCACCGCGCATCCGGTGCGCCGGGCCAACCCTTCGGCCCAGATGGCCACTCGGGACCGCAGTTCCAGGCTTTCCAGGTATACGTTGCCCAGCTTCAGAGTGGCCGGCCCCAGCCGGTAGCGGCCCGAGTCGAGCTCCTGTTGCACCATGCCGTGCGCCAGCAGGGTGCGGACCAGGCCATGCACCGTCGAGGGTGCCAGTTCGATGGCGGTGGCGATCTCCCCCAGGCTCATCCGGCATCCACCCTGCAAGACCGTGAGAATGCGCAACGCTCGATCCACCGCCTGGATCATCGCGGCCCCTCTCGTTCGTGGTCAGACCTCTTGTGCACCCCGAAGCATAAGCGTATGGTCCACATCACATTCGACATTATCGAATGCCGTCCGAGATAGTCGCAGCGGTTCGCTGCCCATCGTTCAAGGGAGAACGCGATATGGACGAGCCCTCGCTCTGGCAGAAACTCGCGGCCGAAACGCTCGGCACGGCCTTCCTGGTCTTCATCGGTGTCGGCGCGGTCCCGGCCACCATCATCGTGAACGGGGATGCACCGTTCACCATGGCCGATCTCGGCATGATCTCGCTGGCCTTCGGCACCGTCGTGGTCGCCACCGTCTACGCCCTCGGGCACATTTCCGGCAACCACATCAACCCCGCCGTGACCATCGGACTGGCGGTGACCGGCCAGTTCCCGTGGTCGCGAGTACCCGCCTACATCGCCGCCCAGGTGGTGGGCGCCACCGCCGGTGCAGCCGCAATCCTCGGGGTGCTGGGCACGGCCGCCCGCGACGCCGGGCTGGGCATCGCCACCTATTCCGCGCAGACCAGTGCGGTACAGGCGTTTTTCGCCGAGTTCGTGGGTACGTTCATTCTCGTGTTCACCGTGTTCGGCGTGATACACCGCAAGGCCCCGGCCGGTTTCGCCGGTGTCGCCATCGGCTTGGTGGTGTTCGCCGCGATCATTCCGGTCGCCCCGACCACCGGCGCGTCGATCAACCCCGCCCGCACCTTCGGTCCGATGCTCGTCCAGCAGCTGGCCGGCGGCTCGGTCGCCTGGCACCAGCTGCCGGTCTATGTCGCCGCCGAACTGCTCGCCGGTGCCCTGGCCGCGCTCGGTTACGTCGCCATCTCGCGCACCCGCGCCGACGCCACCCCAGCGCCGGCGGCCACCCCGTCCACGCCCACCAACGCAGCCGCCTGAGGACTCCCGAACATGAAGAAACTCATCAACGATCCCGCCGATGTCATCGCCGAAGCCCTGCGCGGCATCGCCCTCGCCCATCCGGAGCTGCGCGTCGACCACGCCAATCGGATCATCTACCGCGCCGATGCCCCGGTGGCCGGCAAGGTCGGCCTGCTCTCCGGCGGCGGCTCGGGGCACGAGCCGCTGCACGGCGGCTTCGTCGGCCGGGGCATGCTCGACGCGGCTTGTGCCGGTGAGGTTTTCACCTCCCCGGTGCCCGATCAGATGCTGGAGGCCACCAAGACCGTCGACGGCGGTGCCGGGGTGCTGCATATCGTGAAGAATTACACCGGCGACGTGATGAACTTCGAGATGGCTGCCGAGCTCGCCGCCGCCGAAGGCGTCACCGTCGAGTCGGTGATCGTCGATGACGACGTCGCGGTGCAGGACAGCACCTACACCGCAGGCCGACGCGGGGTGGGGGCCACCGTCTTGGTGGAGAAGATCGCCGGCGCCGCAGCGGATCTGGGCCGCCCGCTGGCCGAGGTCGCCGACGTGGCCCGCCGGGTGAACGCGGCATCACGCAGCATGGGAGTGGCACTGACGTCGTGCACTGTGCCCGCCGTCGGGCATCCGACCTTCGACCTGCCCGAGACCGATATCGAGATCGGCATCGGCATCCACGGCGAACCGGGTAGGCAGCGCATCCCGATGCAGCCCGCCCGCGCCATCGCCGAGCAGATGGCCGAGCCCGTCCTGGCCGACCTCGACTTCACCTCCGACGACGGTGTCATCCTGTTCGTCAACAGCATGGGCGCCACCCCGCTGATCGAGTTGTACGTCATGTATGCGGAGTTCGCGGCCATCCTGGACAAGGCGGGTGTACGGGTCGCCCGGTCGCTGGTAGGGCCCTACATCACCAGCCTGGACATGGCCGGTTGCTCGGTAACCCTGCTGCGGGCCGACGACGAACTGCTGCGGTTGTGGGATCACCCGGTCAACACCCCGGCGCTGCGGAGAGGATGCTGAGCATGGATCTGGCCCAATTTCAGTCCTGGGTGCGGGAATTCGCGCGGCTGATCGCCGAGAACGCGCAGCACCTCAGCGATCTCGATGCCGCGATCGGGGACGCCGACCACGGCATCAACATGGACCGCGGCATGACCGCGGTGGTCGCCGCCCTCGACGAAGCACCGCCGGCCGATGCTCCCGCGGCGTGCAAACAGGTCGGCTTGACCCTGGTGAAATCGGTCGGAGGGGCCAGCGGCCCGCTGTATGGCACCTTCTTCCTGCGGATGGGCCCGGCATGGGACCAGGGATTCGCCGCCGCGCTGCGGGCCGGTGTGGAGGGTGTCGTGCAGCGCGGTCGCGCCGAACTCGGAGACAAGACGATGTTCGACGCGCTGGCGCCGGCGCTGGAGGCGCTGGAATCCGGCGGTGATCTGGCCGCCGCGGCCACCGCGGCCGAAAAGGGCCGCGACGGTACCGAATCCATGGTGGCCCGCAAGGGCCGGGCCAGCTACCTCGGGCAGCGCAGCGTCGGGCATATCGATCCTGGCGCGGCGTCCGCGGCGCTGCTGATCACCGCCGCGGCGACGGTGGTGGGCACATGACGGTCGGCCTCGTCGTCGTCTCGCACAGCCGTCCGCTGGCCCGCGCCGCCGTCGCCCTGGCCCAGGAGATGGTGCACGGCAAGGAGATCCGGATCGCCGTCGCGGCGGGTCTGGACGACACCACCTTCGGCACCGACGCCGCCGATATCGTCGACGCCGTGACCGACGCCGACACCGGTGACGGCACCGTGGTGTTGATGGACCTGGGCAGCGCGTTGCTGTCCGCCGAACTCGCCCTCGAATTGCTCGACGACGAGGTGCGCGAGCGGGTGGTGTTGTGCCCCGCCCCGCTCGTCGAGGGACTGGTGGTGGCCGCCGTCGCGGCCGCCGGTGATGCGTCGACTGCCGAGATCGCCGCCGAGGCATCCGGCGCGCTGACCGGCAAGATCGCCCACCTCGGCCCCGCCACCCCCGCGCCGGAAGCCGCCGGCGCCGATACCGCCGACGAGCTCTCGGGCAGCTTTGTGGTCGCCAACCCGCACGGCTTGCACGCCCGTCCGGCCGCCCGGCTGGCCCAGGAGGTGCGCCGCCGCGATGCGCGGGCGCGCATCCGCAATCCACGCACCGACTCGGCGTGGGTGGATGCCGCCAGCCTGTCCAAGATCGCCACGCTCGGGGTGCGCAGTGGTGACGAGGTGCTGGTGCGGGTCTCGGGCAGCCAGGCCGCCGAGACGTTGGAGCACATCCTTGCGCTGGCCGCCCGGAACTTCGACGAGAATGTCAGCGCGCCAAGCGAAGTCACCTCGGTGCCGGTTCGCAACCGGCCGATCGGCGCGGGCCCGGGACTGGGCATCGGACCGGCCCGCTCGGCCAGGACCGGCGATATCGTGGTGCCGGACGGCCCCGGTGAGAGCCCGGCGGCAGAGCGGCGGCGGCTCAGCGCTGCCATCGCCGAGGTGCGCCGGGTCATCACGACGGTGCGCGCCAGGACCGCGCGCGATGTCGGTGAGACCGAGGCCGGCATCTTCGATGCCCACCTGTTGCTGCTCGACGACGACGCCCTGCTCGGCGGAGTCCAGCAGCGGATCGATGAGGGCCACAACGCCGCCGCCGCGTGGTCGGCCGCCGTCAGCGAGCTGGCGGCCGAGTTCGGCGCGCTGGCCGACCCGTACCTGCAGGCCCGCGCCGCCGACGTGCAGGCGGTCGGCGACCAGGTGTTGCGGGTGCTGCTGGGCAGTGCCGCCAACGCGCAACAGGTCAGCGGGGTGCTGGTGGCCGCCGATCTCAGCCCCGCCGAAGCCGCCGAACTCGATCCGGCCCGAGTGGCGGCGGTGCTGCTGGCCTTCGGCAGCCCGCAGGCACACAACGTGATCCTGTTGCGCGCCAAGGGTATCCCGGTGGTCGTCGGAGCCGGCCCCACGGTGCTCGACATAGCCGAGGGCACCACGGTCGCGGTCGACGGCAACCGCGGCGAGTACCTCGTCAACCCGGACGCCGCGGTCCGCGCCGGGTTCGAGGCGAAGGTCGCCGCGCTCACCGCACGCCGGCAAGCGGCCCGCGCCCGGTCGGCCGAGCCCGCCGTCACCCGCGACGGGGTGCGCATCGGCGTCGGCGCCAACCTCGGTTCGGTGGACGATGCCAGGGCGGCCGCCGCCCACGGCGCCGATTTCGCCGGCTTGATCCGCACCGAGTTCCTGTTCCTGGGGCGTAGGCAGGCCCCCGACACCGAGGAGCAACTCGCGGTCTACCGCAAGATCGCGGAATCGCTTGAGGGGCGCCGGATCACGCTGCGCACGCTGGACGTCGGCGGGGACAAGCCGCTGGACTTTCTGCCGCTGCCTGCCGAGACCAACCCGTATCTGGGGGTGCGGGGCGTGCGGATGTCGCTGGCACATCCGGACCTGTTCGCCGAGCAGCTGCTGGCCATCGCCACGCTGGCCCGGCATACCCCGGTCAGCGTGATGTTCCCGATGGTCGCCACCCTCGACGAACTGTTCGCGGCGCGTCGGCTGCTCGACGATGCCCTGGGCCGCACGGGTCCACGACCACCGGCCGACCTGAAGGTCGGGATGATGGTCGAAGTGCCCACCGCCGCGCTGAAGGCCGCCGCCTTCGCCCCGCATGTCGACTTCTTCTCCATCGGCACCAACGATCTGACCCAGTACACGATGGCCGCCGACCGCAACAACGACGCGGTGGCCGCTCTCGGGGACACCTTCGATCCGGGGGTGCTGCAGTTGATCGCGGCCACCTGCCGGGGCGCCGCCGGGCAGGCCGCCGTATCGGTGTGCGGCGAATTCGCCGCCGACGAACGGGCAGCGGAGTTGCTCGTCGGACTCGGGGTGGAGGCACTGAGCGTCACTCCCCCGGCGGTTCCGGCGACCAAGGAGGCGGTGCGCGCCGTCGACGGCACGCATGCGGCCGCGCTGGCTGCCCGGGTGTTGTCGGCCGATTCGGCGGCGGCGGTACGCGACCGCCTGTGAGTCGGGCGGCCCGCTACAGGTCGCTGGCGTCGTCGGGCACGTCGACGGCGTGCTCGGCCAGCGCCTCCAGCGGCACCACGTCCAGGGTGCGTTCGTGCGTGCAGGCCATCACCACCGGTGCGGCGTACCCGTCCTCGTAGGCGCGCAGCCAGTTGCGGGCGGTGACGCACCAGCGGTCACCGGGCACCAGTCCGGGGAAGCGGTATTCGGGCATCGGGGTGGACAGGTCGTTGCCGATCGAACGCTGGTGTTCCAGGAACTCGCGCGTCACCACCGCGCAGATGGAGTGCAGGCCGGGATCCTCGGGACCGGTCGAGCAGCAGCCGTCCCGGTAGAAGCCGGTGAGTGGCTCGGCACCACAAGGTTCCAGTGGGCCGCCGAGCACATTGCGTTCGGGCATCGTCTCATCATGCCCTGTCGGATGCGGTGGTGAGCGGTGCGCGCCGGGCCTGTCGCGGCGTCACCGCTACGCGCCGGTAACCGGGACTCTGTACAGTCGTAGCCGTTGCCAGCGTGGCGGCACTGGCATGAGGATGATCGGCTAAATGAGCATGAACGGTTCGGCAAGCGATGCCGCGACGGCAATCGAGGAGCTGACGCTGACCGAACCCGACGATCCCCAGCCGCCGGCTCCCCGGCATATCCCGAGCTCCGAGGACGGCGCCACCACCCCCGGTGGTCCCACCATGGTGCTGATCGGCACCGGTGTCTATCTCGCGGTCAAGGTGTGGCGCTATCGGCGTCGTCGCCGTCGTCAGAGCTGAGCACCCACTCACCCCGGTACAGCGTCCCGGTCACCGCGAGGCCGGTATCCAGCAGCACCACATCCGCGGGTGCGCCCTTCACCAGTCCGGGCCGGGCCAATCCGAGCGCGCGTGCCGGGTTGACGGTCGCCTGGTGAACCGCCTGGAGCAGCGCGGCGTCCCGGTCCAGGCCGCTGTGGGTGACGGCGAACCGGAATACCGCATCCATGGTGGCGGTGCTGCCCGCGATGGTGTCGGTGCCGGCCACCCGGGCCACCCCGTCGACCACCTCGACGGACATGGTGCCCAGCCGGTAGTGGCCGTCGGCGTTGCCGGTGGCGGCCATCGCATCGGTGATCAGGCTGACACGATTCGTGGTGCGGCAGACATGCCGGTAGATCGCCGGGTCGAGGTGCACCCCGTCGGTGATCAGTTCCACGGTCACCCGCGGGTCCTCCAGCAGCGCGATGATCGGGCCGGGCGCTCGATGGCCGATCGGACGCATCGCGTTGAACAGGTGGGTGCCCACCGTCGCGCCGGCCTCGATCGCGGCCACCGTCTGGTGGTAGCCGGCCTCGGTGTGCCCGACGGCCGCCACCACGCCGGCGTCGGTCAGCCGGCCGATGGCGTCGAGTGCTCCGTCGCGCTCCGGGGCAAACGTCACCATCCTGACCGCCCCCGCGCCGGCATCCAGGATGCGTTGCAGCTCAACCGGATCCGCGTCCCTCATCAGCGAGGCATCGTGGGCGCCGCAGCGCTGGACCGACAGCCACGGCCCTTCCAGGTGGATCCCGTCGATCAGTCCGGCGTGGGTGTGCTCGGCCAGTGCTGCGACCTGACGCAGCAGGTCGTCGGGCGCGGCGGTGACCAGGGAGGCGATCAGCGTGGTGGTGCCGTGCCGGCGGTGCAGCGCAACGGCGGCGGTGGTGGCGGCCAAGGTGCCCGTCGAGAAGTCGGCGCCGGCGCCGCCGTGCACATGGGTGTCGACGAATCCGGGCACCACCACCGCGGCGCTGTGGTCGGCCGGCGCCGGGGGCGCTCCGGCACCGACGGCCCGCACGGTGTCACCGGTGGTCTCGATCCAGCCCGGCCGCAGCAGATCGGTACCGGTGAGCAGGGTGTCGGCGGCGATCAGCACTCAGATACCTTGCCAGGCCGGCTTGGACCGGTAGGCCTCGCGGTAGTAGTCCGACAGCTGCAGGCGCCGGCCCGCGGCATCGTCGAGCAGCACGGTCACATGGGGGTGGTGCTGCAGGATGGTGGCCGGCCACATCGCCGACACCGACCCCTCGACCAGATGATGCACCGCCTCGGCCTTGGCGGCGCCACGGGCGATGAGGATGACGTGGCGGGCGGCCATGATGGTGGCCAACCCCTGGGTGAGGCAATGAGTGGGCACGGCATCGACATCGCCGTCGAAGAAGCGGGCGTTGTCGACACGGGTTTGCCGGGTCAGCGTCTTGATCCGGGTGCGCGACGCCAACGACGAGCCCGGCTCGTTGAAACCGATGTGACCGTCGGTGCCGATGCCGAGGATCTGCAGGTCCACGCCGCCGGCGGCGGCGATCGCGTCCTCGTAGGCCGCGCACGCGGCCGGGATGTCGCCGGCCAGACCGTCGGGACCGGCGACCGCGCCGGGGGCGAAGTCGACGCGGGAGACGAACACCGTGTCGATCACGTTGCGGTACCGCTCCGGATGCTCGGCGGGTAGCCCGACGTACTCGTCGAGGGTGAATCCGCGGGCCCGGGCAAAGCTGAGTTGCCCGGCCTCGCAGCGCGCGACGAGTTCGTCGTAGATGACCAGCGGCGACGATCCGGTGGCCAGGCCGAGCACCGCATCGGGCTTGCCGGTGAGCAGTGCGCCGATGGCGTCGGCGGCCAGTGTCCCGAGCGTGGCCGGGTCCGCCTCGATGACGACTTCCATTACTTGGCCGCCGCGAAGAGCACTGCACCGCTGGCGATTTCGCCGTCGGCACGCTGGGTGATATGCCCTGGTTCGCGTTCGTCCATGACCACCACGGGCACGATCGGGTTGAGCCCCTTGGCAACGACGGCGGGAACGTCATAGGTGATGATGAGCTGGCCCGCGGTGACAGCGTCGCCCTGGGCGGCGTGGGTGGTGAAACCTTCGCCGCCCAGCGCGACGGTATCCAGACCGAGATGCACCAGCACGCCGACGTTGTCGGCGGTCATGACGATGTAGGCATGCGGCATGAGCTTGACCAGCGTGCCGGTGACCGGGGCCAGCGCCTCGATGACGGTGTGGGGCGGGTCGATCGCGGCGCCGTGGCCCACCATCCCCTGGGCGAACACCGGGTCCGGAACCTGGTCGAGGGCGACCGTCCGGCCGGCGACCGGGGCGTGCACATGTGTCGTCATGGTTACCAACCCTACGAGGATGGCCCAACCGGGGCTTGGCTTCGCCGGTTCTCGTCTAAGCTGCGCCGAATGAGCCAGTCGACGAAAACCGGTCGCAGCAGGCGGGTTCCAGGGTTTGCGCAACTGCAGCGGCTCGGCAAGAGCCTGATGCTGCCCATCGCGGTGTTGCCCGCGGCAGGCATTCTGCTGCGGTTGGGCCAACCCGACCTGCTCGGGCGGATCGACGCGCCGGTGATCGGAGCGTTCTTCAAGGCGATGAGTGCCGCCGGCGATGCGGTATTCGCAAATCTGCCGCTGCTGTTCGCCGTTGGCGTTGCCATCGGGTTCGCCCGCAAAGCGGACGGTTCCACCGCCCTGGCCGCCGTCGTCGGCTATCTGGTGGTCGAGGCGGTGTTCAAGACCATGTCGCCGATCGTGCTGGCCGGCGAGCTGGACAAATCGGGCGAACAGGCGCAGATCAACTACAGCGTATTCGCCGGGATCGTGGTGGGTCTGGTCACGGCCTGGTTGTTCGATCGCTACCACACCATCCAATTACCTTCGTATCTCGGCTTTTTCGGTGGGCGGCGATTTGTCCCGATCGTGGTGTCGCTGGCGTCGTTGTTCATCGGGTTCGCGCTGAGCTATTTCTATCCGCTGTTCGACGCCGGGCTGACGGGGCTGGGCAAGTTCATCGGCGGCGCCGGCGCGTTCGGTGCCTTCGTCTACGGGTTCGCCAATCGCATGCTGATCCCGCTGGGCCTGCACCACATCCCGAACTCGTACGTGTGGTTCCTCTACGGCGACTACCAGACGCCTGACGGCAACACAGTGACCGGTGAGCTGACCCGGTTCGCCGCCGGTGACCCCAGCGCGGGCCTGCTGACCTCCGGGTTCTACCCCATCCTGATGTTCGGGTTGCCTGCCGCGGCGTTGGCGATGATCCACGTCGCCGACAAGAAGCAGCGCAAGGTGGCCGTCGGCATCCTGTCGGCCGCGGCGCTGACGGCCTTTCTCACCGGCGTGACCGAGCCGCTGGAGTTCGCGTTCATGTTCGTGGCGTTCCCGCTGTATGTCGTGCACGCCGTGTTGACCGGCCTGTCGCTGGCGATCGCCTACCTGCTCGATATCCATCTGGGTTTCTCGTTCTCGGCGGGGCTGATCGACCTACTGCTCTACGGCACCGCGCCGGCGGCCAAGAACATCCCGCTGCTCATCGGTATGGGCGTGGTGTTCTTCGTCGTCTACTACCTGATGTTCCGGTTCGCCATCACCCGGTGGAACATGCGCACCCCGGGCCGCGAGCCAGAAGCCGAGTTCGAGGCCGAGGAGCAGGCCAACCTGGGTGAGGGTGCCGAGTCGGCGACCGCCGTCGTCACCGACACCGGTACCCGGCCTGAATCGAGAGCCGAGCAGGTGATCGCCGCGTTCGGCGGCCGGGAGAACCTGGTCAACGTCGACGCCTGCATCACCCGGCTGCGGATGGAGGTCGCCGACCCGGCCAAGGTCGATCAGGCGCGGCTGAAAAGCCTTGGCGCGGCGGGGGTCATCGAGGTCGGCAACGGCGTGCAGGCGGTGTTCGGCACCGAGGCCGAGGCGTTGAAGAACGACATCCTCGGGGTCCTGTAGCCGTTCCTACAGGTCGGCGAAACAGGAATTGGTCTGCCCGGACGGGATCGTCGCGTTTCGGCTGGAGAACTTGCCGACCACACCCGTGCTGGTCACCTGCACACTGTCGGCCTTGATGCCGAGCGGGTAATTGTCGTTGAGCTTGGTGGTCAGCTCGTTGAGGGCGGACTGCACGGTGTCCTTGGCAAACGGGCCGGTGACGTCGGTGACGTTCAGGTTCAGCTTGCCGGCGGCGACCGCGGGCTGCGCGGTGACGGTGGTACCGCCGGCGGCTTCCAGGATCAGCGTTCCGGCGCCCGCGTCGGTGCGCACGGCCGTCACCAGACTGCCGACCACCGGCAGGTTCTCGGCCACCGTGTCCTTGATCCCGGCCGACGTCCAGGACAGGGTGGCATCGAGTGTGCCGATGGTGCCTTTCGAACCGTCGGAGTCTTTGAGGGTGATATCGCTGAGCGTGACGTCGGCGGTCATGCCCTTGGCCTCCTGCACCCGGTTACCGGCGGTGGCCACCGAGATCTTGGTGTAGTCGCCGGACAGGTACTGCCACAGGAACGGCGGGCTCACCGAAAACGACACGTCGGCACCGTCCTGCACCAGGCAGTCGGTGATGTCGGACAGCACATCGGCCGCCTTGTACCGGGCGTACAGTTCGGCGCCGGCCAGGCTGCCGACCAGCAGCGCGATGACGATGACGGCGACCAGGACGATGGTCTGCTTGTTGCGTTTCTTCGGTGGTGGCGGCTGGTCGGGCCGGGCGAACTTCTCGGTGGCGGGTTCCGGGGCCCGCAGCCGTTCGGTCGCCGGGTCGGGTCGCGGGATCCGCTGCGTCGGCCCCTCCGGGCGCGGCGGACGCGGGATCCGTCGGGTCGCCGGGTCGGGCGGCGGTGTCGACATCCGGCAATTCTGCCCCACCAGGCTGGGCGCACGATGTGAGAATTCACAGATGAGCACCGAGCGGCCCGACATCGTGATCCTGATGACCGACGAGGAACGCGCCGCGCCGCCGTACGAGACCGAAGCGTTGCGGCAGTGGCGCCACCGCACGCTGGCCGGATGGCGCTGGTTCGACGAGCACGGGGTGCGGTTCACCCGGCACTACACCGGGTCGCTGGCCTGCGTTCCCAGCAGGCCCACCCTGTTCACCGGGCAGTACCCGGATCTGCATGGGGTCACCCAAACCGACGGCATCGGTAAACGGTACGACGATTCGAGGTTGCGCTGGCTGCGCCGCGGCGAGGTGCCGACGCTGGGAAACTGGTTTCGCGCCGCCGGCTATGACACGCATTATGACGGGAAATGGCATATCTCGCATGCCGACCTGACTGACCCGAAGACCGGAAAACCGTTGGCCACCAACGACGATGCCGGCGTCGTCGACCCGGCTGCGGTCCAGCGCTACCTGGACGCCGACCCGCTGGGTCCATACGGGTTCTCCGGGTGGGTGGGCCCCGAGCCGCACGGGGCGGGACTGGCCAACAGCGGTTTTCGCCGGGACCCGTTGTTCGCCGACCGGATCGTGGCGTGGCTGGATGACCGGTACGCCCGCCGCCGGGCCGGTGACGCGGCCGCGCTGAGGCCGTTCCTGCTGGTGGCCAGTTTCGTCAATCCGCATGACATCGTGCTGTTTCCGGCGTGGGCGCGACGTTCACCGCTGCACCCGTCCCCGCTGGACCCACCTCCGGTGCCGCCCGCGCCGACGGCCGAGGAGGATCTAGGGTCCAAGCCGGCCGCGCAGGCGGCGTTCCGGGAGGCCTACTACTCGGGGTACGGGCCGGCCGCCGCCATCGAGCGGACCTATCGGCGCAAGGCTCAGGAGTACCGCGACCTGTACTACCGGTTGCACGCCGAGGTGGACGGACCTCTGGACCGGGTGCGCCGCGCGGTCACCGAGGGCTCGACCGATGCCGTGCTGGTGCGCACCTCGGATCACGGTGACCTGCTGGGCGCCCATGGTGGGCTGCACCAGAAGTGGTTCAACCTGTACGACGAGGCCACTCGGGTGCCCTTTGTGGTCGCGCGTATCGGCGCGGGCGCGACGGCAGCCCGGACGGTCGAGGCGCCGACATCGCATGTGGACCTGGTTCCGACGTTGTTGGGCGCGGCGGGCGTCGACGTGCCTGCCGTCGCCGGTGTATTGGCCGAGACCTTCAGCGAGGTGCATCCGCTGCCAGGGCGCGATTTGATGCCCGTGGTGGACGGCGGCCCGGCCGACGATGACCGGGCGGTGTACCTGTTGACCCGCGACAACGTGCTGGAAGGCGATAGCGGGGCGTCGGCGGCCGCGCGGGCCATCGGCGCGGTGGCCAATCCCCCTGCTCCACTGCGCATTCGGGTGCCCGCGGATGTGGCGGGCAACTTCGAGGGTTTGGTTCGCCGGTACGAGGGTCGGTTGTGGAAGCTGGTGCGCACCTTCGACGATCCGGGCACCTGGACCGAGCCCGGGGTGCGGCAGCTGGCGTTCAGCGGACGCGGCGGCGAGCGGTACCGCAGCGATGTGCTCGACGATCAGTGGGAGCTCTACGACCTGACCGATGATCCGATCGAGGCCGTCAACCGCTGGGAAGACCCAGCGTTGGACGAGGTGCGACGGTTCCTGCGCACGCAGCTCAAAGAGGTGCGCGCCGCCGCGGTGCCCGAGCGGCACCAGCCGTGGCCATACGCGGACCGGCACAGGCCGGCCAGGCGCGGTTGGCTGCGGTTCTAGCGTCAGGCCTTGGCGAGATGCACCAGGAACTCGATGGTCGCGACCGGCTGCACCGCCAGCAGTGACGCGAACGGCTTCGGTGGGGACACGTTGTAGTCGTAGAAGCGGACCGGGATGGCCCCGGCAACGTCGACCCGGTCGCCGTTGCGCGCGATGGTGGTGTGCGCGGACGCCGGGCGGCTGACACCGTGCAGGGTCAGGTGGATGGGGACCTCGACATCGACCGGCCGACCGTCGTCGGGAACCAGGGTGAGATCGACCGGTGCACTGACGGTGACCTGAGCCGTGGGGAACTTTGCAGAGTCCATCACGTCGGGGCCGCGGAATCGTTCGTCGCGACCGGGGTGGGCCGAGGCGATGGATGCCACGTTCACCGTGAATTCCGCGGAGACCAGCCGGGATTCGGTCACCTCGGCATGACCGGTGACGTCGGAGGTGCGGCCGTTGACGTCCACCGTCTGCCACAACAGCTTCTGCTCGGCGCGGTAGCCGGCCTGTGAACCCTGCTGCACGGTCCATGAACCGTTGACATCGGTGGCGGCCGGTTTGGCGCCCGACTGGAGCGCGAAGGCGGGGTCGGGAGCGCCTTCGACGTAGGTGCGGAAGGCCCACGGGGCCGTTGCCACAGCGGCGATCACGAGCACGATTAGCAAACTCAGGATTATCCGCCAACGCCGTTTCTTCACGGCTGTATCGTGACAGAACATCGCATCGTTGTGCAGTGATCCGGCCATTCAGCTAACCGCGCCGAGTCGCTCGATTATTGATTCCCTTGCTGGGCAAATACCATCGAGAGCGTTATGACCGAGAATGCCCTGGACACCCGTACCGCCGGCCGCGTCGCCGCGGAGGCGGCCCGTCGTCGCACGTTTGCCGTCATCAGCCACCCTGACGCGGGTAAGTCGACGCTGACCGAGGCGCTGGCCTTGCACGCGCGGGTGATCACCGAGGCCGGGGCGATCCACGGCAAGGCCGGGCGCCGATCCACCGTGTCGGACTGGATGGACATGGAGAAGGCCCGCGGCATCTCCATCACCTCGACGGCACTGCAGTTCCCATACCGCGATTGCGTGATCAACCTGTTGGATACCCCGGGGCACGCCGACTTCTCCGAGGACACCTACCGGGTGCTGACGGCCGTGGACGCCGCGGTCATGCTGATCGACGCGGCCAAAGGTCTTGAGCCGCAGACGCTGAAGCTGTTCCAGGTGTGTAAGCACCGGGGCATCCCGATCATCACCGTGATCAACAAGTGGGACCGGCCCGGGCGGCACGCGCTGGAGTTGATGGACGAGATCCACGAGCGCATCGGACTGCGTACCACTCCCCTGACCTGGCCGGTCGGTATCGCCGGCGATTTCAAGGGGGTGATGGACCGGCGGGCGAACAAGTTCATCCGGTTCACCCGCACCGCCGGTGGCGCGACCGCGGCGCCGGAGGAGCACATCGCGGCCGCCGACGCGCACGACGCCGCCGGGGATGACTGGGATACCGCGGTGGAGGAGTCGGAGCTACTGTCCGCCGACGGCTCGGATTACGACCGCGAGACGTTCCTCGGTGGCGAGTCGTCGCCGGTGCTGTTCACCTCGGCGGCGTTGAACTTCGGCGTGAACCAGCTGCTGGACGTGCTGGTCGAGTTGGCACCCCCGCCGAATGGCGCGGTCGACGTCGACGGTGTTCGGCGTCCGGTGGATGCACCGTTCAGCGCGTTCGTGTTCAAGGTGCAGGCCGGGATGGATTCGTCGCACCGGGACCGGATCGCCTACGCGCGGGTGTGCTCGGGCTCGTTCGAGCGGGGTGAGGTGCTGACGCACGCCGGCACCGGCAAGCCGTTCGTCACCAAATACGCGCAGTCGGTGTTCGGCCAGCAGCGCTCCACCCTGGAGAACGCGTGGCCCGGCGATGTGATCGGGTTGGCCAACGCGGGGGCGCTGCGTCCCGGCGACACGCTGTATGTCGATGTGCCGGTGCACTATCCGCCGATCCCGAGCTTCTCCCCCGAGTACTTCTCGGTGGCCCGCGGTAAAGATCCCAGTAAGCACAAGCAGTTCCGCAAGGGTATCGAGCAGCTGGAGCAAGAGGGCGTGGTGCAGGTGCTGCGCTCGGACCGCCGCGGCGAGCAGGCGCCTGTGCTGGCCGCCGTCGGTCCGATGCAGTTCGAGGTCGCCACCCACCGGATGGCCACCGAGATCGGCGCGCCGATTACGTTGGAGCCGTTGCCTTATCAGGTCGCCCGCGTGCTGGATCCTGCCGATCTGGAGTTCATGAACAAGCAGGTGTCCTCGGAGGTGTTGACCCGGACCGACGGCGTGCTGCTGGTGCTGTTCTCCACCAAGTGGCGGTTGGAAGGGTTCCAGCGGGACAACCCGTCGGTGAAGCTGCGTTCGTTGGTGGCGGCGGAGGGGTAGGTCGGTTCGTGACTCCGCGGGTATTAGTGCCCGCCTCTGAGCGACTTTCGAGCGACAGGGTGCTCGGGGCCGGTTCTCGTTACACGAAGGCCGAGCGATGACCATCCACTTCACGAAACCATCGCTGCGTCGCGCGATCTGGTGCACGATCATTGTGTTCGTCGTCAGCAGCCTCGCCACCGGTATCGCGGTCGCGGTCGGTTTCATAACGGGCAACGAAAGCACAACACCGGTTGCAGTTGGAGACTACGTTCGGCTGGTCGTTGCCGCCCTGACGATGTGGGGGCCGATGTATCTCTTTGTCGCATGGCAGGTGAGCGTCCCGACGATCATCGCTATCGGCCTGATCGTGTCGTCTGTTCGCCGCTGAAGCGGATCGTTAAATCCGTCGCCTTCGGTGGTATCACTTCGGCATCATCAAGCCATGGGTATGACTCTGCGCACCAGTGACGAGCAAACCGAAGCGCTACGTCGACAAGCCGCCGCAGAAGGGCGGTCGATGCAGGCCGTGGCCCTGGACGCGATCGACGAGTACATCGCCCAGCGATCGCACAAGTCGAAGGTCAATGCCGCCCTCGACCGCGTTCTCGCCGAAGAAGCCACCGTCCTCGAGCGCCTCAAGGACGCATGACCGAGTACCTAGATCTCGACGACCTCCTCGAGTTCGCGCGACGCGCCATCGGAGAGGACTTCGCTGTCCGCGATTACGGATTGCTCCAGTCCGCCTGGGCCGGCCCGCGCGCCTCCGTTTCGGCGAGGATGCCTACCCAGACCTGTTCGTCAAGGCGGCGGCGTTGTTTCACTCGCTGGCGCGAAATCGCGCACTGGCGGATGGCAACAAGCGGTTGGCGTGGACGGCCTGCCGAACGTTCCTGGCCGTCAACGATGAGTGGGTGTCAGCGCCCGAGGACGATCGTTTCGATTTCGTCATCGCAGTGGCGACGGGAGACGAGCTATCACTGGATCACGTCGCCGAGCAGCTTCGCAGTTGGTGTCATCAGGACTGCTAGACATTCTCCAAATACGAACCAGCCCACGGCGTTCTGCCGCCCACCGGACGGCGAGCGGCAGAGCAGGGAGCAGGCCTAGCGGGTCACCAGCACGGGATCGGGTGGAACAGATTCCACAGCGGACCGCCGCACCGCATGTGGAAGTCAGCCGGCGGCGCCCATCCACCGGGGTTGTTCCAGTCGACCGGCGGTTCCCAGCCCTCCGGCGGCCGCCAGCCCGGCGCCGGGTAGCCGTCGTTCCAGCCGGCCCATTCGGGGTGGTGCCAGTCCGCCGGCCCGGGTCCTCGGTTCCATCCGG
The DNA here is from genome assembly GCF_026240945.1 of Mycolicibacterium sp. J2. GTDB lineage: Bacteria > Actinomycetota > Actinomycetes > Mycobacteriales > Mycobacteriaceae > Mycobacterium. The sequence continues at coordinate 11,190 of NZ_JAPFPY010000008.1, read as the reverse complement.
GGCCATGCGGTCCAGGCGGCCCCCAGTACGGGTCGGCGCTGGCGACACCGGTGCCGACACCCATCGCGAGCGCTCCAGTAATCCCTACTGCAGAAATGATTTTCGCAAATCTCATGTCGGAGGATTCCTTTCAGACGCGACGCCGTCCAGGGACGTCTGAAAGTTAGTTTTGCTACCGACCTTAAGGCCGAGCTATGCGCCCGGTCAGGGTTCGGTGTACATATGGTCGCTGGAAGTCACATCGGCATAGCGAAAAGCTAACGGACAGCTGGAAAAAGACTGAAATTCCGCGACGACCTGCAATGACCGGTCTCATCGTCCTTGGGCGAGTCCCAGCACCTGTTCAGCCGACGGCGGGCTCGACGGGTGATGCGACAGAGACCATGGGGCGACGATCCTGTGGAAAGCCTCCCCCTCGGTCGCCACGTAGAAGTTGCCGACCCGAAGTCGGCTGATATCGGGCACCAATCCACCCTTGGCGCCGGCCATTTCGGTGGCGGTGTCAATCTGGGTCGGCGAGTTCAACAGCCCGTAGAACTGCGTGGTGGCATTGCCCGGAGTTTGGTTGCGCGGGTCAGATGGCGGTCGAAGGCCGCCAGGACGGTGTACAGCGTCTTGGCCGTTCCGGTGGAGCGCGGGGCGCCCCGGGGGTGAGGATGTCGCGGCACAGCCGCCAGCCACGGTCGGTGAGCTCATGCACGAATCTGCCGGTGCTGCGGTCGGATTCGATGAGCCCGAGTGCGTTCAGGTTGTCGCGGCCGGCCTTCTCCCGCTTGGGGCCCAGCGCGATCATTTCGGGGTTGGGCACGGGTCGCGCTTGTGCCATCAGGACCAGCAGTACGGCGCGTTCGGTTCCGGTCAGGTCTGCCGGGAAACGGTCACGGGCTCCAACGTAGCGGCAGTCAGTCCCCCGAGTCGGGTGCGTCAAGGGTGCGGGACTGGTAGGCGCGGCGCTCTGCAAGTCGGCCGAGCTTGACCTGGTTGGGGACCAGGAACCGGTGCAGACCGGCACGCAACCGGGCCGGTGTGACGGCCAGGGCCAGCGCCGCCAAGCCCGCCTTACGGGGCAGGAACAGTTCCGGTCGGCGGCTGTCGATCAGGCTCAGCACCCCGGCCGCGACCTGAGCGGGAGTCAGCAGCGCCACCTTGCCGCTCGATGTACCCGCGGCCAGGTCAGTCGCCACCACGGTCGGCATCAGCACGCTGACGTCGACGCCGGTGCCACGCAGTTCCTCCCGCACGGCGGTGCAGTAGCCGTAGACCGCGTGCTTGGTCGCCGCGTAGGTGGCCTCACCGGCGGGTGCCAGCTTGCTGGCCGCCGAGGCCACCACCACGATCTGTCCTGAGCGCCGGTGCCGCATCGCCGGGGCGGCGAGCCGGAATCCGGTGATGACACCTTCCAAGTTGACCGCGATCTGACGGCGCGTCGCGGTCACGGGTTCGTCGTCGAACGCCCCGACCCACATCACCCCGGCGTTGGCGACGAGGACGTCCAGCGGTCCGAGGGCAGCTTCGACCTCATCGATGAACCGCCGATACGACGCCGGGTCGGTGACGTCGAGGTGCAGGCCGACGGCGCCGGGCAGCTGCTCGGCCAACGCCGCGGCCGCCGCCGCGTCGATGTCACCGATGGCCACCCGCGCACCACGCGCGGCCAGGGCGCGGGCCGTCGCGGCGCCGATGCCGCGGCCCCCGCCGGTGATGACGATGACGGTCATGTCGTGCGTTCGACGAAGGCCACCACGACCGCAGCCAGTTCGGCTCCCTTGTCCTCCTGCAGGAAGTGCCCGGCATCAGTGATGGTGACCGGCTCGTGGCCGCGAGCGCCGGGAACGTGCGTTGCCAGCACCCGATCACCACCGCGGGTTATCGGATCGGAGTCGGAGAACGCGCAGAGGAAGGGTTTCTCGAAGCGCCCCAACGACTCCCAGGCCGCCCGGTTGGCCGGGGTGGCGGGGTCGTCCGGGCTGGTGGGCACCAGCGTGGGGAACTGACGGGCACCCTCTTTGAACGACTCGTCGGGAAACGGTGCGTTGTAGGCGGCGATGACGTCCTCGGACAAGGCGGTTGTGCAGCCACCGTTGACGATGGCACCCGCGTCGAACACCGGCGTCTGCTGGCTGAACTGCTGCCAGGCCAGGAACGCCTTGCCCGGCGGCCGATCACCGGTCGGCAGGAACGTGTTGGCGGCCACCACGCGGCTGAATCGGTCGGGTTCTTCCCCGACGAGACGCAGTCCGATCAGCCCACCCCAGTCCTGGCACACCAGGGTGATATCGGTGAGCCCGATCCCGTCGATGGCGGCCCGCACCCAGTCCACATGCGCCTGATACGTGTAGTCGGTGCGCCTGGAGGGTTTGTCGCTGCGGCCGAAGCCCACCAGGTCGATGGCGACCGCCCGCAGCCCCGCCTCGACGAGGACCGGCACCATGTGCCGGTACAGATAGGACCAGCTGGGTTCGCCGTGCAGCAGCAGAACGACCGGCGCGTCGGGCATGCCCTCGTCGAGGTAGTGCATGCGTACTGGGGTGTCTTCGGCACCGGTGACCTCGACGTAGTGCGGCTCGAAGTCATAGCCCGGCAGATCGGCGAAGCGGTCGTCTGGGGTGCGCAGGATCTCCACGGGGTTGACGGTACAGCGCCGCATTTGTGTCTTGGGCCGGTTCGACACGGGCCTAGAATCGTGTGGTTAGGGGGTAAATCTGATGGCAAAGGCATTGCGGGTCGACCCGGCCCAGTTGCAGGTGACCGCGGAGTCGCTGAGCAGTCACGCCGAGTCGTTCACGGCGACGCACACCCAAGCTCAGTCCCGCGCGGGCGGGGTCGCGCTCGGAGCAAGCAAGGCTGCCGCCGCGTTGTCGGCGATGCTGAGTGAGTGGCAGACCTCGGCCACCCAGTTCGCGGCACATCACCAGAAGCATGCCGAGGGTCACCGGGCGGCCGCGCGGGCTTACACGACGACCGACAGTGGTGCTGCCGAGGATATCGAGGCAGCCGGGCGCGACCTGTAGCTCGTGGCGCTCACCCTTCAGGAGCTGCTCAACTGGCCACCCGAGATCGGTGACCTGGGCAAGGCCGCCCATGACGTGGCGACCAATCACGCCGATTCCGCCGACTTTCTGCGCTCGGCGATGCAGGCCTCGGACTGGGACGGCGAGTCCGGCGATACCGCGCGGCAGGCGGTGTTCTCGACGGCGGCCGATCACGACAAGCAGGCCGAGCGGATCAAGGCGGCCGCCACGCTGATCGACACCGCGCATCAGGAAGCCGACGCGCTGGCCAACAAGGTCAAGGACATCCTCAATTTCGCGGCCGAGGCGCCAGCGGTGAATGTAGACCCGGCCACCAACTCGGTCAGTCCCCCGCCGAGTTACGACTACATGGACGCCGAAACCCAGACGAAGGTGTCGGAGAAGATCGCCGAGGTCAAGGCACGGATCGCCGACGCGATCATCGAGGGCGAGCGGATCGACGATGAACTCGCCAAGGCGATCGCGAAGGCGTCGGGGCTGCCGGAGCCGGCGCCGACTCCGATGACGACGCCGGATCTCGGGCCGCTGCAGCCCGGTGAATCGCGCAATCTGGGGCCGGTCGCGGGTACCGGCGCTCCGATCGACGGGATCAATGCGGCCGATCTTGGTGAGGTGATCACGCTTCCCGACGGGTCGAAAGTCGCCATCCTGGGTGATTCGTACTCTGGCGGCAAGCAGGGCGAGGGCACGCACTATCCGTCGGTGGCCGTGCCGGTGAGCTTCGACTCGCAGGGTAAGGCGCATTTCGGGACACCGCTGACCGGGCCAGACGGGAAAAACGTGCTGTTCCCCCTGCCTCCCGAAGCGGTGAAAGCGGGTGCGAACAACTCCCTGCCCGCTGGCAGCATCACCGTCGGGAAAGACACCTACATGATGGTGGCCGGTACCAACACCGGCGAGGGGCTAGCCCCGAAGGGCGGCTCCTGGCTGGTCAAGGTGACCAACGACCCGTCGAAAGGCTGGGTGCCGGTGGAGGGTAGCTACCGACCGTGGTCATCGGTGCCTAACGTCGCCGCCGGACCAGGACAGCCGCCTGTCATCAGCGATCCCACCGCAGCACCGACGCAGGTCAGTGGGTATCAGGCGAGCGATGGGAAAGTCTACATCGCCGCCGACGGTTTTGACCGCAATCAGCCCATCACCATGTATCGCGTCGATCCGGATCAGATTTTCAACCGAGATGCCTGGCAGCCTTGGAATGGCCAGACTTTTGGTGGCCATGGCGAACCTGCCGTCCCGATAAGTCGTGGTCCGTTCGGCGAGTTGAGTATGCGGGAGATCGAGGGCCGCCCTGTCCTGTCCGGCTTCAATGCCACAACTGGGGCGACCGAGGTGTACGTAGGCAGCGGCATGCCGACTGAGATCTTCAACACCGCGCCGCCGACGGTGGTAGCGCCTGGCGGCCACTGGGATCAGCCGATTCCCGGGAAGTACCCACAGAACTACGGGGGCTACATTCTGCCGGGTTCGACCCTGAACAACATGGGCATTCTGGTCAGTCAGTGGAACACCAGCACTGGCAACCCTTACGTCGTCGAGCAATTCCAGGTGAATCCGAACCGTTGACAACTGCTAACGCATCCGTCTTCCGTACCGATAGGACAAGCATGATCGCCAAAGCCCTCGCTGTTGCGGCCGCAACCACCGGCGTCGCCGCATTCGGCGTATGCACAGCAGCGGCAGACACTCCGCGCTTCCCCGATGTCAGCGCTTACACGCCTGTCGACGTAGCCGACTACAGCATCGACACCACAACGCCGGGTATGCCCAGCTCCCAGATCTACTTCGTCACTCCCGACGGCGTGATCTGCAATATCACTTCCTTGCAAGCGCAATGCAGTGGGAACAACTTGCCCTCGATACCTCCGGCAGCGTCTGACCCTTCGAGAAATCTCAACCGGGTCAACTGGATCGGCACACTGACGGGCTTGAAACAAACCTCCGAAGGAGCCGTACCCAATCCGTTGAACGGCCAGAACATCAAGACGTTGTTGCCGCTTCACTCGATCGCCGCCTTCGGCGCGATCTGCGGCGTCGATGACAGAGGAACCACCGCATGCAAAGACTCGAAAGGGCGCGGGTTTGTCCTCTCTGCGCAAGGGTCCGGCTGGTTACCGAAGGTTTAGGCGTTCACACAGTCGGAGGCGCCGTCTGTCGACGATAAAAGCAACACCGTCTGTAAAGACGCTCAAGGCCGGGGATTCATCCTGTCTCCGACATGGTCGGGCTGGATGCCGAGAGTTTAGGAGCGGGATGAGATGTGCCATCCAGCTGGTGGCCGCCGCAGCAATATTTGGCGGAGTCCAGGGAGCCGAAGCACACGCCGACACGCCGGCATTCCCGGATTTCACTACCTTCATGCCGGTTAATGCGGCCGAGTACACCATCGACACCACCACCCCGGGTATTCCCTCGAACATGGTGGTGTTCTCGACACCGGATGGGATTTCGTGCAACTTCGTTATCGAACAAGCCCAGTGCACGGGAAATAACTTCCCCGGAGTGCCACCTGTCGTGACGGATCCGGACAAAGGGCTCAATGGCGCCAATTGGATCGGCACCCTGACGGGGTTGAAGAAGACAGGCAATCCGATCTCGACGAATGGAACCTTCAGGGATCAACCCATCAAGACTCTTCCGCCGTTTCACTCCATCACCTTCAATGGCATGATCTGCGGCGTGGACGACGCTCGAACCACTGCCTGCAAGGACGATCAGGGCCGCGGATTCATCCTGTCGCCAGCATGGTCGGGCTGGCTGCCCAAGGTCTGACTCCTAGGAACGCTCCTCTGCCGAGGCAGTAGTCTTTGCGCACGCAAGATCAGCCTGTACAACGTCGTCGGCTCGGTGCTGCATAAGCGACGGAAAGGCGCCCGGTGGGTCACGATCTCGCGCGCCTTACACGGCGCGGCTGGGCAGCCGGCGCGGCGTCGGCACTGGCCTACGGTTCGATGGCGGTGGCGGCGGTGTTCGCCTACCGAGACGGCACGAGCCCTGCTGTACTGCTCACTCTCCGAGGTGTCCTAGGCACGGCCGTCATCGCCGCGCTGTGGCTACTGACCGGCCGAGCCCGGCGATTGCCCTGGCGGCCGGCGGCATGTCTACTGCTGCTGTGCGGTCCGCTGTTCGGAGCTCAGGTGCTCGCCTTCTTCATGGCCGTCGAACGCGGCGGTGCGCAGATACCGGTCATCGTCGTGAACGTCTGCCCCCTCATCGTGATCGCGCTGGTATGGCTGCGTGACCGTGCGCCGGTGCCCAAGGTATTGATCGTGTTGGCGTGCACCGCGATCGCCGGGTTGGTCATGGTCGGCGGGGCCGGATCGGGATCGGTTTCCCTTGCCGCCGTTGGTCTGGCTTTGCTGAGCGCCGCGGGTTACGCCGGTTACCTGGTGTTGGGCGAGCGGTGGGTGCCCCACGTGGGGACCGTCGCGGCGTCCGGATTGGTGACCTTCGGTTCGACGGTGACCACCGCCGTCGTCGCCGTCGTGGCGGACGATCACTTCGCGGTGCCGATGAGCGTCTGGATGGTGGCTGCCATCCAAGGCATCGTGTTGATGACCATCGGCATGGGTGGGGCGCTCTATGCCGTGCGCACTCTGGGGTCGGTGCCGTTGAGTCTGCTCGGCGCCCTCGAACCGGTCATCGGGATCGCCCTGGCGGCAATACTTTTGGGCGAGCGGTTGGGACCGAGCCAGTGGATCGGTGTGGCGGTGATTCTCATTGCCTGCGCCGCCGTACCGTTTATCACCGGCCGACGCGCAGAGCCGACCGCCGCGGCGCAACACCCGTTGAATGGACTCGGCGCCGGGGAATCCCCGCTCCCGGAGAGCTGAGCCCTAGCGGAACCGGCCGATGATCGGGATCTTGTCCAAAATCCGGTCACGCAGCCGCGGCTGAGGTGGCGGGGCCGCCGGCGGAACGTAGACCGGCGGGGCCGGTGACACGTTGGCCGGCGCGGCGGGTTCGGGGGCGGACGGTGGCGCGGCAGGCTCGGGCGCAGATACCGGTGGAGGTGCTTGCGGGACAGACACATTCATCAATGCGAATGGTTCGCGCGCCTGCTCGCGGACTGAAAGGTAGCCCGGCGACGGGGGCGCTGGATCGTTGGTCGGCGCCGACGCGGCGACGGGCTCGGTCGATCGCTCGCCGCGTTCCGGCAACCCAAGTGATCCGATCACGACCGACAACGCCACCACGAACGCCACGCTCGCGATACCCAGCGCCGACGTCAGCAGCCGGACCCGGGTGAACCGGCGCGCGCGGGGCTCCGGTTGGGGCAGGCTCGCGGCATAAGCCGACGCCAGGGCGGCACCCCGCGTCAGGGCGAAATCCGCCTCGGTTGCCGTGAGCACCGGGCGATCCGTTTCCTGCTGCAGCGCCGTCACCAGCTCGTCGGCATCCTCGGAGCCCAGGACGAACACCACGTCAGGGCTAGGCCGCGCGCTGCGCACCACGGCACACACCCGGTCGATCAGGGTCGCGGCGTCCATCCGCTCGATCTGCTCGACGGCCACACTGAATCCGTCCACCGTCGCGACTGTCGCCGAACCGGGCTCGACGATGCACACGACCAAGAAATCGTGGCCGGTCATCTCGGCGATACCGCGAGCCAACGCCTCGGTGGCCTCGACCTCGCGGACGGCCACCACGGGTGCTCCCCCGCTGTAGACGTCGAGGGCCTCGCGAACCTTGATGGCGGCCGACTCGGCGTCGGGCGTCCAGGTCAGTCCGACGGCGTGCAGATCTTCGTCGGCGGGCAAGGTGGCCAGGTAATCCTCCACGTCGGCGGCATCGAGCACGATGCGGTCCAGGTGCTCGCCCTGGCCGGTGGCACCGTCAACCAGCTCACCGCGAACATCCCTCGTCGTCACCGAAAGGCCCAGTACGAGGCTCATGGAGTTCCCCCTGATCCATCGACTCTCCGGTCGAGGTTACCCATTTGTGACTATCGGCTCAGCGCAGACCCGTCATCAGGCGCCCTTCGCCGACAGATAGCCGATGGTGCGCTTGCACTGAGCGATGCACGTAGGGTCATCGACGTGTGGGCGCGGCTGGGGATCACCCGCTACGCCGCAGCTCCGCTGTTGGAGCGGGTGTGCGAGCTTCGCGACACCGTGACGACCTATGACGCGATGTACGTCGCCCTGGCCGAAGCATTGGACTGTCCATTGGTAACGGCGGACGCGCGGTTGAGCCGAGCACCCGGAATCCGCTGCGCAGTCACCGTGATTCCGGATTGAGGGTCCGAGCGATCGCAGCTGCCGTCAGAAGCCGAAGTAGACCGCGGCCATGTCCTCGTCACCATGCCCGGCCGCGCTCGCGGCGTCGAAGGCCGCCCGGACCCCGTCGACCAGCGCGGTCGACAGCTCGGAAGCGACGATCGCCTCACGGATCAATCCGGTGTCCTTCCGCACGCCGTCGACGCTGAACTGCGGCGCCAAGGACGATTCGAGGATCGCTTTCCCCTTCATTTGCAGATAGGGCGAACCCGCCGCGGATCCGTCAAAGGCGTCCAAGATCAGCTGCTGGTCGACGCCAAGGCCTTTCGCCAGAGCGAACGACTGCCCCACAGCCGCGGCCAGCGTGGCAATCCACGCGTTGCACGCCAGCTTGAGCCGTGAACCCATGCCCGGCTCGTCGCCCGCCCACACCGTCTTGGTTCCCATGGCGTCGAACGCCGGCTGCACCCGACCGAGCAAGCTCCGATCACCCGACGCCAGCACCACAAGCTTTCCCTGCTCAGCGGGTCCTTTAGTGCCCAACACCGGGCAGTCCAGGAACGCGACATTCCGCTCTGCCGCAGCGGCGGCGGCCTGAGCGGCGCCGTCGATACCGATGGTGGCGCATTGGACGAAGACGGCGTGGTCGGGCATCGCCGGCAGCGCGGTCGCCATCACGTCAAGCGTTGCCGCCGCGTCGAACAGGATGGCGACGACGACGTCTGCCCCGGTGACGGCCGCCGCGGGATGCGATGCCACCTCGGCACCCGCGTCGGCCAACCGCTGAGCCCGCTCGGGCGTGCGGTTCCACACAGTGACCTCGATGCCCTCGCGTAGCAGGGACTGCGCCATGCCGGCGCCCATGGCGCCCGTTCCGAGAACCGCAACTCGCATGGCGATCATTGTGCCCGCAGGTCCCCGGGCTGTGCGCGACCTAAGCGGCGGCAGCCTCGGCGGTGCCGAGCAACGCGCCCCATTCCTCTTGCGCGGCAATATGAGCCGGGCCGGGCGTGCCCTCCACCGGGCGGCATGAGGCCAGGTCGACCAACGCCAGCGCGATCGTCGACAGCGGAACACCGTGGCGGCGCGCAGCGGTCCGGAGTTCGTCGCCGGCGGCTTGCGGGGTGTAACGGCGAAGTGCCAACAAGACGCCCTCAGCGGCGGCGAGCAGTCGCTGCTCGTCCGCTCCGACCACTGCACCCGAATTGACCCCGTGGACAACCATCCGTCAGCACTCCTTCTGTCGACGCCACCAGCCGGCACTTTGCGGTACCCGCGTACCGGTTCCGGCCCGCGGTTGATACCCCGTTTACCTGGCGTTTAATCACGGCTGCGCGTGATGCGGTGTGGGGTCGGGCACAGCATTAGCGAACTGCAGATCTGGATGTGATCAGCCGTAGTAGTCCAGCAGGGGCAGTGTCAGGACCGACACACTCGGGGCTCCGAGGAAGAGCAACAGAATGCCGACGGGTCGCACCCGGTGGCCACCGCCGCGAATGATGGCCGCGATCGAGGTCAGCGCGCCACCAATGAGCGACCCGGTCGCGACGTGCACATCCCTGGAGACCTGCGCGGTGTGGGAACCACCGTCGAAGTCTGCGGCGAATTCCGGGCTGAGGAGAACGTCGAGCGTTATCGCCGCAGCGATAGCGAGTAAGACTGGGCGGATTCATACGGTCAAGGCAACATTTCCTGGTTTTGGAGGTTGCTGTGCCGAGAGGGATCCCTGCGTCGCGGGCATTGAAGCGGGAGCTTCTTGATCGGGTGTGTCGGGGGCAGTCGGTGACGGCTGCTGAAATAGCGATGGGCGTGTCGCACGGGTTGGGTCATCAGTGGTGGCATAAGGCTGGTGGGATGACGCTTACGACGGGTCGGCGCGGCGGTGTCGCCGATGTGATCGAGCAGGATCGGCCGGGTGGGCCTGGGCATCGGATCAGCCTGGCTGAGCGTGTAGAGATCATGCGTGGGCTCGACGATGAGTTGAGCTATGCCGAGATCGGGCGCCGGATCGGTCGCGACCGGTCGGTCGTGTGGAAAGAGATCCGCCGTAACCGAGGTGATGACGGGGACTATCACGCGTTGATGGCTCATGCTCGATCTGAGGATAAAGCCAAGCGGCCCAAGGCATTCAGGCTCGATGATCTGAAGCTGTGCGCGGCGGTCGAAGCGTGGATGGACGACGGGTGGAGCCCGCGGTTGATTGCGCAGGTGTTGGCCCAAGATTATCCCGCTGACAAGCTGATGCAGGTGAGCCACGAAACGATCTACCAGAGTCTGTACGTCCAGACCCGTGGCAGTCTTCGTGCCGATCTGCACAAGAGTCTGTCGACCAAACGGGCGGCCCGAAAAACGCGTGGCCAGGTCAGTGGTCCCCGCGGGGTCTACGCCAGCGGCGAGGAATTCCGCATCAGCGATCGACCCGCCGAGGCTGCTGACCGGGCAGTACCTGGACACTGGGAAGGCGATCTGATCATGGGGGCCGGCAATACCAGCGCGATCGGCACCTTGGTCGAGCGCAGCACCCGGTTCACGATCTTGCTGCATCTGCCGGTCGATCACACTGCTGAGGCCGTTGCCGCCGCGATGATCGCGGCGATGGGCGAGCTACCCGAGCATCTACGCCGTTCGATCACTTGGGACCGTGGCTCTGAGATGGCTCAATGGCGTCACATCCACCTGCAGCTCAAGGCGCCGGTCTACTTCTGCAATCCGCATTCGCCCTGGCAGCGCGGCACCAATGAGAACACCAACCGACTCTTGCGGCATTGGTTCGAAAAGGGCACCGACCTAGCCGGTTACACCAGAGCTGACCTCAAACGTGTTCAAGACAAACTCAATACACGGCCCAGGCCCACCCTGGACCTCGATACCCCAGCCCAACGTCTTGCCGCCCTCATTAGCCAAACAGCCTGAATGTTTCCCCAACCACTTGACATTGC
>NZ_JAPFPY010000079.1 GCF_026240945.1 Mycolicibacterium sp. J2 | reverse complement strand
TGAACCTGTGGGACACTTGCACCGGAAGTGCCTTTCCGAAGTTGTGCCGATAAGTGCGTAGAGAACACTCATCATCACAGCTCAGAGGGCACTTTCCTCATTCCGACACCCACTGAACAGCCAATTCATCAGTGGATCGAGGCTTAGCGGCATTCCGGCCTTGCGATGAGTTGCAGTCGCGCACACCCACCGATCGCATCTCGAAGGTTCATCGACGCGTGTCGCACCGACCATCCAGGAGGGAGGTCATGCAGGCTGGGTCGCAGCCACCGAAAGCCCCTTGGTGTCCAGGCCTTTTCGACCATGGACACCAGCACGACGGTGGGCGGCGAGATTCACACAGGTGCTGCGTGATTCATCAGATGAAGACGCAGTAGTTTTCTGGTGAACCTGCATATTCGATTGCTGCATATTCTCCGTTCACGGCTGGTGCAGCCGACCGAGAACGCGCGCGTATATACTCACCCAAGATATTGTATATACGTGAGGGTGGCGAGATGACCAAGCGTTTGATTGACCTCGATGACGACCTGTTGGCCGCCGCGCAAAAGGAACTTAAGACGTCCGGCGTGTCAGATACCGTCCGCATCGCACTGCAGCAGGCTGCAGCGGCGTCTGCACGCGCTCGCCAGATCGCATGGTTGAAGTCTGGCGGTATGGGGGAGATGACTGACCCCGGTAAGCGAGGTGATGCGTGGCGGTAGTAGCGCGGTATCTCATCGACACCAGTGCCGCGGCAAGAATGACAAATCCCGAGGTCGCAGACCGACTTGCTCCGCTTATCGAGGCCGGATTGGTCGCGACCACCGCTCAGCTTGATGCCGAGGCGCTCTACAGCGCCCGGACCGCCGCGGACTACGCGCAGATATGGTCAGATCGCCGCCTCGCATACGAGTACCTGCCGACCAACGATGAACACTGGCAGGCGGCGTTGGATGCGCAGCGATCGCTGGCCGGCGCTGGTCGTCATCGTGCCGTCGGCATAGCCGACCTACTGATCGCCACCCTTGCCAACGCCCATGATGTGACACTGCTGCACTACGACGCTGATTTCGAGATCGCTGCCGAGGTATTGCCCTTCCAGCATCGGTGGGCGTTGGAACGGGGCACTATCAGTTAGGTCAGGGCAGGGTGTGCTGGAGTTGAAGCTCGTTGGTGCGCATCGCAATACGCAGTAGATTACTTGACATAATGTGGCTTATCGGTACAAAAAGCATGCGAGTTTCATTTAGTGAAAGAACTTGCACCCCTGGACGACTGGCTCGATTGTCCTGGTTGTGACGGGTGTCGGTCGCCGCTGCAGCGCCCCTGATCGACCTTGGGTCTTGCGCAGCGGGCCAGGTCGACGTAAGTTTCA
>NZ_JAPFPY010000078.1 GCF_026240945.1 Mycolicibacterium sp. J2 | reverse complement strand
CTCGCGTCCCCGGCCCGGTTCTGGCTACTCTTCTTCATGACGGTCCCCTTCTCCTGGTGTTCTTGGCGGAACGCCCGACACCTACCACACGGCAGGTCACGAGCGGGGGACCGCCACCTCAATTTCTACGAGACCCGGGACAACCTCTGACATCAAGGCGAACCCAAATAGTGCAGCAGTGACAGCTGCCTACTCTGATCTGCAGAGTAAGAACAGCGCCATCCTGCTCACCGTCTCCCAGGTTGGCGCGCTCGCGGCCGAAAGGCTACTAGATACGGTGACACGGATCCGAAACAGCGCAGGGGAAGTGTGCTCGCAGTTTCGACAGCCAACTCTGGAGACGACAAAAGAAAGCGATAAGTTGCGCCGCTTCGAAGCGGCGTACATAGAGGCGCCGCTAAACGACTTCTTGCAAGCTTCGCGGTCGGACATACTCCTCGAGTGACGGAATGGCGGTTCCTAGCTGCTTCGAGCGGCCTTAGTGGTGGTGATCCAACTTCGCAACGCCTAACTCCTCCAACAAGTCTCGGCCGAACCCGTTCACGCCCGTGATGCTGTAGGTGTCGGCACGGGGGATGCTGTACATTCCCGGCCGGACTTCCTGGGAGCCTACGAGCACGACCCCAGTGCGAACCAAGGCGGCCAGGACTGGCGGGTGCTCGGCACGAACGACACTCTGGAATGGCTCGTCACTAGCACCGGGATTGGCGCGATAGGCATCGTCAGCAATTGCGATGTGGGTCAACGCCGATATATGGACGGCATCCAGTTCGGACAATGCAGCGACGATGAGTGCTGCCTTATCGACAACCTGCTTATCACCGGTCATGGCTGCCGCTGCCACGTCCGCGAGGTACATGCGCTTCTCGTTCATGGTCGTGGCGATTGCGGCCTGGGCTGCGTCGTAGAGGATCTGCTCGCGCTCGGGATCATTCTCGACCGCCTCGGCAAGCTTGTCCTCACCGCCTAGTTTGTGGATCACTAATCTGAAGAACTCGCCCAAGCGGTGGCGGCGCATCTCGTACATCCCCATCACTAAGGCAGTGGTCCCAGCGCTCAATCCAGGGACGCCAGCGTAGAAGCCCGCGACTTCTGCGCCGATGCCAACAGCGGTGGTGACGCCGATCTTCTCAAGTGTCGACGGCTTGTTCTCGTCGCTCTGTTCATTACCCATGGTGGTGATGCTATGGCGCGGGGGTGCGCTCACCAGGCGTGGCAGTTTGTTATGCGAAGGTAAGGCCAACAGACAGGGGAGCAAACGGTGCCTTACGACAAAGACGGCGACTATGTGCAGATGAAGGATGCGTACGATCAGTGGGCACCCTTAGCCTCGATCCGTGGATGAATAGGCTGGATGCGGGGTGTCGGAACGAGGAAAGTGCCCTTTGAGCTGGGATGATTGATGTTCCTCACGCATTAATCAAACCCGGTTAGAAGGGCACTTCCAGTGCGAGTGTCGCATGGCTTTGCCG
>NZ_JAPFPY010000077.1 GCF_026240945.1 Mycolicibacterium sp. J2 | reverse complement strand
GCACCGTCGGTGTCTCGGTAGAGCGCGACTGCGTCCCGTTTGAACTCGTCGGGATAATTTTTCCTTGCCATCGTGGACCGATCATCTCGCTTCCCCCGCCAATCTTGCGGGATTCAGCGTGTCCAACACTCGGGGTCAAGGCCCACGCGTTGGTCATCGCTCACTTTCACCGTCTTGAACGCCTTGCGGCTAGTGCTGCGAACTCCGGGGCGGTTGCCGGCAAGGGGATGACGCTTCGGTTCAACGGCTTTCGGCTGCTCAGATCGTTGGGAGAGTGGACCGCGGTAGGTGTTACGGTCGTAGATGGCCTGTTCTTCGGGGTAAGTTCGAGGGTCATCATGCCGCTGCCTGTGCCCTGCTGACGAAGCTCTTCACTCGTTCCCAGTCGTAGGTTTCGTCATACGAAGGACGCAACCGAGAGGTGTTGGCGTCTAACCAGATGCAATACGTCTTGGACTGCTGTTCGGTTATGGGACCACCGCCGAGGTATGCACCGAAAGACAACTCGACACCGACTTCTTTCCGGTAGGCGCTAGCAAGTGGAACGAGGCTGAATTCGTCGCAGTAGCGTTGTGCCACCTCCTCTTTAGTCAGAGCGTTCTCGGCGGTATGACTCGCTGAGATGAGACCCGAGGATCTGGTACGTCATGCCGCAGTTTTGGCAGCGAATCTGACCGTTGTAGTCGGTCCACGTGCCTTCGAGTTTCTTACGGCATACCAAGCAGTCGTCACCAATGCCGTCGCGGTAGTGCGTCAGACTTTCTTCGTTGGTAGGCTTCAAAATAGTTTTCTCACTCACAACACCCTCCTCTATTTCGTTGTCTATATTCCAATTATCTACAATTCACCTTCTAATTCAATACCAAAATGAGCAGGGCTGTGGATAACTACGCGTGTCGTGGAAGGCGGTAACCGTTGGGGCTGTTACTGTCCCCGCCATGGTTCACGGAGGTGGCGCAAAGTACTCGTCCAATAGATCGTCTGGCCGTCTTCGGTTGAAGGTGCCCTCAGGCCAGGCGCAAAAGAAGGTTGACGAAGAGATTCGACAGCGCGAGCTTGATCGCAAGCTTGCCGAGGAAAAGAACGTGATGGATTTTCGTATGAAGCGGCGTGATCAACGCTTCACCCTTTTAGGGCTAGCTACGACGGCCATGGTAGGTATCGCGGGCATTGCGGTTCCGCCGATCACGACTACGATCCAGAGCGCCAACGACAGGGCCATTGCTGAAGCCAAAGCAGCGCGCGAACAGGTACGTGGTGCTTATGCGGCTTTTCTTGACTCGACCAACAAGTTTGTCGTTGCTGAACGGGTCCTAGTGGACTCGTTGGATCAGTGCAGGATCGTGCCTGACATCAAGAGGTTGTCCCGAGTTCCGTGGAACTTCGGTGGCGGCCCGGTGAGCATCAGGCTGCGCTCACCTGATCATTGTGCACGACGGGTCCGACAGATTGGGCGAACTCACGCTCAAGAGCGGCGCGCAGTGCCGCGAGGTGCAGGTGACC
>NZ_JAPFPY010000076.1 GCF_026240945.1 Mycolicibacterium sp. J2 | reverse complement strand
TCACCGGCGAGCATGTTCCGCGGGATGGGCGGGGGAATGGGCGGCGGCGGCGGGATGCCGTCGATGGGTATGGGTGGCGGCGGGGGCGGGTTCCCCGGCATGGGCATGTTCTCGAAACTGCCCGGCATGCTCACCGGCCAAAACTCACGCGGCACGAACCCGCTGGGCGATTCCACGGCGGGGAACTTTCCGTCGTCGTTCACCGGCCAGGGTGCTGAAAATGTACGTGCGGCGATTCGAGCTGCTCTCGACCGCAAGGGAATCCGGAATCCGGCCGCGCGTGCGCGCTGGGAGTCCGGCATGATGCTGGTCGCCCAGCGTGAGTCGAATTTCCGCGATGTCGTCAACAACTCGGACTCGAATGCGCGGGCCGGCAATCACTCTGGGGGGCCGTTCCAGTTCATCGCCACCACCTACCGGGCCTACCAGGAACCGGGGACGTCTCCGAATCACCGCGATACCTTCGGCCAGGCGTGCGCGTTCATCAACTACGCCATGCGGCGATACGGGGTCAGTATCGACGGCCATGACCTGGCCTCACGAATTCAACAAGCTGACCCACGCCGGCCACCTCGTGGCTACTGAGTCAGTGCCACGAATATTGTTGCACCAGAGGCTATTACAGGTCTGCATAACTAGGCAGGGTGACGCAGGCGAGGTGGCGACCGGCCGCTGCTTTCAGGCGATTTTCTCGCTGCGCTCGCGGGAATCGGCTGGCCGACTGGTGAACGAGGAAGGCTGCGACGCGCTGGACCAATGCAGGGGAGCTGCCGGCACAAACGTGCGGACGTGTGGGGGCGAGTGTGTCGATTGCCCCGGTAGATGAGTGGGGCTAGGCGCCGGGCTCTATCCTGGCGGGTATGGATTTCGCCGCGCAGAGCTACGTCGCGCAGGTGGACCGTATCTTGGCCGCCGCCGCCTCACTGTTCCCTGACGAGGCACACAGTGCGGGCCTGCAGCGCGATCCGGCCCCGGCCGCCGCTGCTCTTCCTGACGGCGACAGTGGTCTGGCCGTGGCGACGGGGGAAGCGTCGAGCCGTTATCGCCGTGACGATGCGCGTGCGGTGGCGCTCAGCGATGCTCTGCACAGCTCGGTGGCGGAAGCGGTCACACATGCTCGG
Organism: Mycolicibacterium sp. J2; assembly: GCF_026240945.1. Taxonomy (GTDB): domain Bacteria; phylum Actinomycetota; class Actinomycetes; order Mycobacteriales; family Mycobacteriaceae; genus Mycobacterium. Next base: position 410 of record NZ_JAPFPY010000076.1, on the reverse strand, counting down.
CAGGCGAACGCGTCAGCACGGGCCATCTCGCAGACCGCCGCGACGGCCGCGCAGTCGGTATTGGCCGAAGGGACCGACCCCCACAACCTTGTGCTGCTGGTCTCGCAGATGGACGACCGCCTAGCCGCCATGCAGGACCACATCAAGGTGACCCGTGAGCGGTTGGACGCGTCGGCGCAGAAGATCGCGGCACATCAGGCGGAGATCGCGCAGCACACGTAGGCCCATGCCGAATCCGCTTTTTTGGGGCGGTGCTGTTGGGGTGGTGGCGGTTTTAGTTTGAGCGGGTGGGCGGCTCGGGTGTGGGCGCGTATATCGCGCAGGTGGACCGGGTGCTGGCCTCTGCCCAAGGTGTCTTCCCCGCGGCCGGTGGCCCAGGCTCGGTGAGCAGCCAGGGCCCTGGTGTTCCT
>NZ_JAPFPY010000075.1 GCF_026240945.1 Mycolicibacterium sp. J2 | reverse complement strand
CGGTCACCTGCACCTCGCGGCACTGCGCGCCGCTCTTGAGCGTGAGTTCGCCCAATCTGTCGGACCCGTCGTGCACAATGATCAGGTGAGCGCAGCCTGATGCTCACCGGGCCGCCACCGAAGTTCCACGGAACTCGGGACAACCTCCGGTCGCGGCCCTTCACGACACCGCACATCACCCCTCATGGAGATCGTTCACAGGTCATGTTGTTCGGGCCGAATTGTGGACCGCTCAGTCAACTATAGCGATAGTTGACGAAGCGGTCCACAAAACACTAACGTCGTCGGAGTGGGACGCGTCAGAACCTTCGACGAAGCCGAAGTGCTCGAAGCTGCGACGAATCGGTTCTGGGAGAACGGGTTTGCCGGCACCAGCGTCGACGACGTGCTGCAGGTAACGGGGCTGGGCAAGGGAAGCCTCTACGCAGTATTCGGCGGCAAGCGGCAGTTGTTCAGCCGTGTCTTTGATGGGTACTGCAAGCGGGTCGGCTACGCGTTTGAGCATGCGCTGGCTGGCCCGGATGCCACGGCAGCGCGACGGATTCGCGCACTGCTCCGTAACACGGCCAAGCGCGGCCGGGACCGTGTGGCCGGCCGTCCTTGTCTCCTCGCCAAGACCACGTCAGAGATGGCGGCCCACGACAGCGACATCGCAGCGCAGGCCCGAGCCACCCTGCTGGAGATGGTCGTGGCGCTGCGGAGCGCCCTGGCCCAAGCCCAGGATGCCGGGGACGTGGGCCCTGACGTCGATGCCGACAAGGGTGCGCACCTGCTTTTCGTAACAATGCGCGGAATCGAAGCGCTGTCCCAGGCGGGAGTCGGTACCGCCATCCTGCGTGATGCCGCGGAAGCGGCACTCGAGGCGGTCACGCTCAGCTAGTGGGCGATGAAACTGAAGCGACGGTGAACTCACAAAACACACATCCAGTACCTAGATACGTCACAGTGACAAAACTGTCATGATTAATCGCGAACGTCACATCTAGGGGGGAACAGGCCTGGCCGATCGAGTGTCATAGCCTTGACGGCCCGCGACTCCGCGTCACAGTCAGATAGCTCTGGAATGTAGGGGGACGGCTACCAGATTTTCCCGGAAGCTCTTCAGCGGCCATCGCCGACTCCACCTGACATCCGGCTCGACGACGTGGATGCCACCCGGGGCCGGGACGTTGACTGGCGACTCGAACGGAGAATACCCAATGCCCCAGCGGGCCATAGCAATTCGTCACAGTGACGTTTTGGCACGCTGGCGGCCGGACAAGGGGCGACCCGGCGCGGAGATGCCAGGCGGGCTTGAGCGAACTGACATCGGCATCTCGTCACCAACAATGAATCGTTCACTCAGTGATTGACATCTACGTCGAGCGGGACCAACGGGGGTCAACAGATGACCCAAAGTACCGTTGGATGGAACGAGAGGGCGAGCGTGTCAGCTGCGCCGACGGTGTCATCGCGCCTAGGTGCAAGTCCTTGCACCTAACGCAACTCGCATGAGAAGCTGGTAACGGTGCGTGCTAGCGAGGTGCGAGTTCCGCGCGGTAGCCATCCGCTTCATTGATTTTTACATCGATACCGCCGCGGTGGCCGTCAGGGTGTCGAAGCCGGGCGGAGGTGCACACCCCGCCGGTTGGTGATCTTGCTC
>NZ_JAPFPY010000074.1 GCF_026240945.1 Mycolicibacterium sp. J2 | reverse complement strand
GGATGCGGCGTTGCAGGAGTCGCGGGATCGGGTGCGCGCGGCGATCACCAATTGCGGTAATGAGTGGCCGATGTCGCGGTTGACGTTGGCGTTGTCGCCGGCGACGTTGCCCAAGAACGGTTCGGCCTATGACCTGGCGTTGGCGCCAAATCCCCGAGAAAATGCGCCCTCGGTCGCCGCGACGGCGAGTCGTAGCCCTTACGCGTCGCCGCGACAACTGTGATCATATGTCTGTGCGTTTAACCGACTAAACGATCTGAAGCTAGTTACCAGCTAATTGTGCTTGCAAACATGTCGCCAGTAAGGCAGGGTGATCGACATGGATACGGAAAACAACGACGCTGACCACGTCGCAGTTCTCATCGCTCAACTCCGTCGGAATCGGAACACCATCACCCGTCGCCGCACCTCGCTGCAGCAGGCGCTCGATCACCAGAAGCACTTCATCCGTGAGGCGGTGGAGCACCTTCCGCCGAAAAAAGTTGCGCGATTGACAGGTCTGACCGAAGGACGGATTAGTCAGATTCGGAACGAACTCGGCTCGCCCATAAGCATGTTCGACCTCATGTAAGACCCGTGGGAAACCAAGCTCGACCGAGCAGGATCTCATTCGTCGTCCCCGCGGGCCCTGCGAACGCACTGCGCGGCCTAGCCGAGAACTAGGCGGCGAGGTGCCCGGTTCATTCGTGCTGGTTTGCGTTCATGCGGCTACTGAAATGGGGTACGTGATGTGAGGGGTCGGTGAATGCCAGGGACACCGCGGCGGCAGCGGAGGGCCTTGTCGGACCCTCCGAGTAATCTGATAGTCGCGGTTGTCGTCGACATCTGCGAGAAAGCCGAGGCCCCGGCCGGAGCGGACTCCAGCAAGGGCCTCGGATGTCTTGGTAGGACTCCCTGATCCTAGATGATCGTGCAGGATGTCGTCATCCTGCACGATGATTTGTGCTGCGGGTTACCTCCAGCCGAGGCGTCGACCAACCGATGGTTCTGTGCCGGAGATTGGGGTAAAGCCAAGTGTCTGACCGATCGCAACGTCGCATGTTGAACCTTGACGGTGTCGTGGGGGGCGCTACTCCGATTCCCCGAGAACGACCGGCCTGGTTCGACTCCGATGAGCAGTACGAAGCGTTTCTGAAGCTGACAGCGCAAGACCTGGGCGCACAGTGCATCACTGCGACCAGCATCGATGTCGAGCACCTCGACGAACAGGGCCGCAAACGGCTGTTGGCGACCCACGCGCTGCGACCCACCCTCGAATTCGTGTGCAGGATCTTCGCGGAGGTCGACGAGGCAGCACTGTTCTCCCGCCTTGGGGCCTTCGAGAAGAAATTCGTCCGAGGTCTCAGCGGAGACTTAGGGGTAAAGGTCACCGCCCAGGTCAAGAGCGGGTGCGTCCTGATGCCTCCGGCGGCGGTGACTCAACTGATCCGTGAGGTCATCGAATGGTGCGCTCACACCAACGACCCGGCGGCCAAACCCTCCGCCGAAACGTCTCCAGCCTTAGGAATCGGTTGCGTCCAGCAGAGTGGCGCCTCTCTGTGTCAAGTAGTGGTGTTGGCGTCGCGGAGTAGTTGTCGGTAGACGGTGTCGGAAAGTCGTCTCTTGAGGCAGCGCATCGCTTCGCTGTGACTCTTGCCGTTGGCGCGTTTGCGCAGGTAG
>NZ_JAPFPY010000073.1 GCF_026240945.1 Mycolicibacterium sp. J2 | reverse complement strand
CGCCTGACCAACCGCCGAAAGGCCCGACCGGAGCAGACAGGAAAAGCTGGAGCAGACCAGCCGATACCTGCTACCCACAACCGAAATCGTGGCAAGAATCAGCCTCCCTACACCTCAGCGGGGCCCATCCACGGATCGAAGCTTAGCTGTCGAACGACTCATTCAATCGGCTAAGATCTACAACGATCACGTGACGTACAAAGAGCTTTCCCTCTACGTCCAAGACCGCACAGGCATCACACACAAGGGCTTGATCACCAACTGGATCGGTGAGCTACTGGGTCGGGTCATCGACTACTGCCTGGAAAACGAGACGCCGCACCTCAGCTCGCTTTGCGTGACATCTGAGGGGACCGTGGGCAATGGGTATCGCGCAGTTATCCAAGCCGAGCGGATGTGGAAGCAGGGTGCCACTGGTGACGAGGCCGTTGAGGAGACGCTTGATGAGCTAGATGACCATGCGGCCAAGACTCGACTGGACTGTTACCGCTTCTTCGGTGCGGAGTTGCCGCCCGGTGGTGGTGAGCCGACATTGACGCCGCAAGCGAAGGCCGCGAGGGATTGGAAGCGCGGGCAGGCGAAGAAGGAAGCGCCGCCGAAGTTCTGTCCTCACCATCCGTGGTTAGCGCTGCCAACCTCCGGGGTATGTGACGACTGCGCGTAGGGCCTGGGGCTGATAGCTTCCGCCCATGAGTCAAGTGCCGGCCAGGGGGCCGATTCGGTCGGGGGCGAGGCTGGGGTTGAAGCCAGCTAGTCCCTATGTCGGGAGTCGCAAAACGGAGGCGGAAAAGGCAGCAAAGCGACGCAACAAGAAGCGCAAAGCGATGCGGTCACTCGTCAAAGACTTCGGTACCGTTCTGGTTTCGGTGCTTGGCATCGCGGCGACACTAACCGTGGCATTTATAACCACCAGCAACGCGAGGCGGCAAGCTGCGGACGACTTCGCCCATAATCAACAGAAGACGGCGTATGCAGATTTTATGAACGGCGCTAATGCTGTCGCCGACGCTGAGCAAGAATTTCTGACGAGCTTCTATCGATCGCAGGCAGATCATGGCGCGCCTCCTGCGGATTATACGAATGTAGACAAAGCGCTGAAGAGACTCGCCTCTCTGGTGTCGACGATCCGTCTCGTGGGTTCGGAAAATACACGCGGAGCGGCAGATGGTGTGGTCACAGGAGCGAAAGCTTATGACGCAGCTGTCCAACTCCTGGTCATGCAGCGCTTCTCGCCAAAGCCTGACTACACCGCGGAAATAGCTGACGCAAACAACAAGAGCGACGACTTCAACAAGCTATTGAATAGCTTCATAGACAACGCTCGCGGCGATCTGCGATCGTCAACGTGACGAACAATCGTTAGACTGGGGTCTGCTGCACGATCAGGTGACAGTTTCGGTCACGCGGCCTGACTGGCCGGTGTGGTCATGATGGCTTCGAATTCCATTGGGGTCAATCGCCCGAGCTCTGCTTGGCGTCGACGACGGTGGTAGGTGCGTTCGATTCAGGTGACGATCGCGATGCGTAGGTCTTCTCGGGTATCCCAGCGGAGGCGATCGAGCACGTTCTTCTGCAGAAGACTGAAGAAGCTCTCGATGGCTGCGTTATCGCCGGCCGCCCCTGGCGTGTTCCCGGTGAACGAGTCCAGCGCGTTCTAGAGTCCTGTAGCCCGATGGTGGGCGAGAAGGGACGATGAACGTATGGCTGGTCGGAAGCGGAACTCCGCAGAAGACATCGTGCGCAAACTGCGCCGCGCGGACGAACTGGCCGC
>NZ_JAPFPY010000072.1 GCF_026240945.1 Mycolicibacterium sp. J2 | reverse complement strand
GAAGCGGTGAACCTGTGGGACACTTGCACCGGAAGTGCCTTTCCGAAGTTGTGCCGATAAGTGCGTAGAGAACACTCATCATCACAGCTCAGAGGGCACTTTCCTCATTCCGACACCCACTGAACAGCCAATTCATCAGTGGATCGAGGTTTAGTATGCAGAACGGTACCCAAGAGAGAAACCCCAGCCAATGAGACTGGGGTCTTTATGCTTCCGAGGCTGCGGAAGCAAGGATCTCTACGCGGCGACAACCTTGACGTTCTCGACCAACGTCCACCGCGCCGACAGGGCCAGGCCGTCGTTGTACGCCTTCCACAGGTCGGTGAACGTCCGTCCGTTGCCGTGCCAGCCGTCCTCGCCGATGGTCTTCACCAGGAAGCGGTACTCCGGTGTGTTGAAGAACAAGTCGATCAGCTCGTCGGGTGCGCCGAGTTGTTCACCGGTCGCCTCGTCGGCTGGTCCAAGAATCAGGACGGCACCGTTCAATGTGTCGTGGCCGGCGAACTCGGTGTGGTGAACCCAGAGTGCCAACGTGGCCCTGCGGTTGACGTCGAGCCCAAGCACCTTGCCTTCTTCGTTCATGACGAACGTGCAGTCGGGTCGGAAGCCATCGACCATTTAGATGTAGCCGCCGACGTGGTGCTGCATGGCTTGAAGGTCGTCAGGTTCGAACTCAACGACTTCCAGCGGTTTCTCCTCATCAACGGGGATGAGGATGGCCTTGATTGCGGTCATGATTGTCTGCCTCTCGTGGAGATGTTCAGCACGTCCGGTTGGGCGCGCAGTCACATCCGCGAGCTAGAACAGTGATACAGGTCCGTCGTTAAGGTGCTGCAGCACAGCCTCTCTGGCCTCACCCCATCCCTTGGCGACGATGGCCTCAGTGTTCGGCGACTCAACCGCGGTCAGCGCTACGAGCCAGTCCCGCTGTTCCTTGCTGACGACCCCACCGCGACGCCGGTTCATCTCGATGAAGAGCAGATGCCCTTGACCATCCTTCGACCTGTGCGGCGGGACGATGATCAGCATGTCCGGTACACCCGGACGGACGCCAAGGCGGTGATTCTTCACCTTGACGCCCATGTGTTTGGTGAAGGTGCTCATGGGCAGGTGTGAGAACCGCAGGCCAATCAGTTCCAGCCAGTTCACCAGGGCGCCTGTTCGTCGTCCTCTGTTGGCACGGGTAGCGCGAATGGATCTGCTGTCATTTCAAGCTCCCGAGTGCGCCGATGAAGCCGACGATCAGCCATCCCATGAACCAGATCCCAGCCAGTACGACCGCAGCCGCGATTGCGAGGTGGACTTCGACGGCGGTTGGACGCTTCACTCCGCGGCTCCAAGTTCTGGCACTGCCTGAGCCAGCACGACTACCCGCTTGCGGCTCTTCTGGATTTATCCGTCTTCCGCGAGGGCATCCCGGCATAGGTAGGCGACGTCTAGCCACTCCTGCGCTCTCTCAAGCGCAATCACGCCCAGGGCTCGTTGGGTACTCCGGCTCCTGCGCGGCGACATGTTCGGCGGGGGATTGCAGATCGAGCCGTTCCCTCAGCGTCCAGTTGGCCGGCACGTGAACGATCTCTTCAAGCGGGGTGGAGAAGTTGGGTCTGAAGCGCGGCACTACAGAATCTCCTCCACGCCATGAAGCTTCACGAGATGCGGCACTGCAACCTGCTGCATGTGCAGGATGGCGTGCTCGCGGGTGATCTCATGGCGATCCGCCATGCCATCGTTCTTTCGAACGTGGTGTGGAACGCGAGGCGAGCTACACCGGGCCTTGACCCCGAGTGTTGGACACGCTGAATCCCGCAAGATTGGCGGGGGAAGCGAGATGATCGGTCCACGATGGCAAGGAAAAATTATCCCGACGAGTTCAAACGGGACGCAGTCGCGCTCTACCGAGACACCGACGGTGCGA
>NZ_JAPFPY010000071.1 GCF_026240945.1 Mycolicibacterium sp. J2 | reverse complement strand
CCACCGCCTGACCAACCGCCGAAAGGCCCGACCCGAACATCACAGGAAAAGCTGGGTAGACCAGCAACTACCGACTGCCCACGATCTGGGGCCATGACAAAAATCAGCCCCAAGAACCTCAACAGGGTCGATCCACGGATCGAGGCTAAGCCGACATCGCCCGTTGGTGGACGTGGCGAGGATGCCAGCACCGGGGCCGAACTGTGGGTAGCGAAGGGCACCGATGTAAAGGCTAGAGATCGGGTTAAGCGCGCTAACGGTGACCAGTACCGGGTTGTCGGTGGTCCGCAATGGGACCAGCCGCACCCGCTTTCGGGCCGAGTGTTCGGTTGGGTCGCTTACGAGCTGGTGTCTGTATGAGCTACCCGCTAGTGGACATCAAGACCTACCGTGTGCCACCGGGCATTCTGTTCGGCCCCGGGCTGGCCGCGATGCTTCTGGCGGATGCGGAGGAGCTTGTCGCGTTGTACCGCGCCGGGGTGGCTAAGCGCACGGGCCGTCTGGCCGCGTCTGCTCACGCTTCTGTGCAGGTGGGTGGTCGCCGCAACGACCGGTGGGTCGGCAAGGTCACGGTAGGTGACGGGCTGGAATACGCCGTGCTGCATGAGTTCGGCGCAAAGGATCAGGCGTCACGTCACCGGGCGGCGAGAGAGCTGGCCGAGGCCGTGGAGGTCTGGAAGGGTGCGCGCCGCACCTAAGCACGAAAAGCATTGTCACACAACTGAATAAACAACTACATAACAAAAGAATATGAGGCAATAATGGCTGTTCTTAACAGCAATCTAACGCAGGCATGGACCCCCGAGGATTACGGCAAGCTGATTGATCTTGTCGTCGCTGAGAAGTCCATCGCGTTTCAGGCCGCTACGGTCGTTCAGACCAGTTCCGAAAGTATCCGTTTCCCGACGCTGACCGCCGATCCGGCTGTCGCCTGGTATGGCGAGAACTCGACTATCGCGCTGACCGACCCGACTACCGGCGAAATCATCATCACGCCTAAGAAGGTGGCCGGGCGTACGCAAATCTCCAATGAGGCCGCAGACGACAGCAACCCGGCCGTTGCCGAGCAGACCGGGCGCACGCTGGCCCGCTCCATCCTAAGGGCGTCGATAAGGCGTTTTTCGCGAACACGACGACCAACGGGCCGTCCGGCCTGCTCTCGCTTACGGGTGTCAACGTTGTCGATACCGGCACGGTGACCCTTACGTCGCTGGACGCGTTCCATGAGGCGAAGTTCGCGGCCCTGGCAGACGGTGCCGAGCTGACCCATTTCATCCTTGCGCCTGACGTGGCGTTGGTGCTGTCCAAGGCCAAGCAGGGCACCAGCTCGAATCTGGGCCTGTTGGACAACGTGGGTGACGGTATTTCGCTGGCTGGCGTGAAGGTGCTGGTGTCTACTGACGTTGCCGCCGGTAACGCGTGGGGCGTTGACGCTACTCAGATTTTCGCAGTCCAGCGCACCGGCACGACCATCGTTAAGTCGACTGACGCGGCTTTCGCCGAGGACGCCATTCAGGTGCGCGCTACTGCGCGTGTCGGGTTCGGGTTCGCAAACCCGGCTGGCGTGGTTCGGCTGTACGACGCGGCGTAAGCATGGCCGGGGTCCAGGCCGTCGATGTGGGCGCGCTGCTAGGTGACGGCGCGCCCACCGAGGCCGTTCTACAGATAGCCGTCGAGGCCGTAACCCTTATGGCCCGCGCTTACACGCGGGGCGAGGGGTTCACAGATGACGTACCCAACGATGAGATTGCCGGGGCGATCCTGACAGCCGCGTGTCGGCTGGCACGCAATCCGGGCCAGCTCCCCACGTCGGAAACGATGGGGCCGCTCAGTTATGACCGCGCTCACTGAAATTCCCCACTGACGCTCATCGAAATTCCCCACCCGTGTGGCTCCGCCGAGAAGGGCGGGCCTCCCTCGAAGCTGCTGGTGTCTGACGCCAGTTGCTCCATCGAAGGAGGCCCGCTTTCTCATGCTCACATGG
>NZ_JAPFPY010000070.1 GCF_026240945.1 Mycolicibacterium sp. J2 | reverse complement strand
ACTCGGGACTGGGTTACCGCACGCCAGCCGAGTACGCTGCCGTCTGCAGGTGTACCCACACCCCGATGGCCTGCAGCATCAATTGAATCTGGATCACACCACCCCGACTCCAGAACCGGGTGGACTCGGAAACGGGGACTCGCCACGACGACAGACTCGATGACTTTCGTAGTGAGCTGCTCGGAACGCAAATATGACTGAGCCCTCCCCGATGCCCGAACACTTCCAATAAGTAGAGTGCCTGACCATGGCGATCGAACAAGATCTGAAGATCTTCATCAGCTGGTCGGGCGTGCTGGCGAAGGAAGTCACGAAGGCTCTACGCGCTTGGTTGCCGAAGATGTTCGATCACATCGATCCGTGGGCTTCGGATGTAGACATCGATGCTGGACTTCGGGGTCTGGACGAGATCCAAGGCAGACTCAACGAGAGCGCCTTCGGCATCATCGTCGTCACAACCGAGAACATGGAAAAGTCCTGGCTCAACTTCGAAGCAGGCGCGCTATCGAAACGACTTGAGGGTGATGCCAACCGCGTCGTACCGCTGCTAGTCAACTTTGACAGCGTCTACCAGGTGCAGGGGCCGATACGTCAATTCCAGGCGACTATGCTGAATCAGGAAGGCATGCAACGTCTGTGCCGGTCAATTGCCAACGTCATCGGTCTCGATCCACTGATGATCGACTCTCGCTTCGAGTGGGCTTGGCCAAGCTTGGAGAGCGCCATCCAGGATGCTAAGCAGATCGCCGGCACTCAGCCCACTCCTCCCGAGCTGAACGATACTGACCTCATTAAGGGACTCGTGCGGTCGGTCGAAGGGCTAGAACGGCAGATGTCCAACCTCGCCCAGTCCGCTCCGCCGATACTGACCTCGACCGGCGTCAAAACTTTTTGGGTTAATGACCCCAACCCATGGATTGACGGCCACGCGATGCAGATACTGCAAGACCGTGTTGAAGCGGCTGCTAACGGGATAAAGCCGGTGCGGTACGTAAATCCCATGGAAAGGAATAACAAGAAGTTCATCGGAGTGATGTTCAATGACGGTGAAGGACTGTCCCAGAACGAAATGAAACGCTTTCGCAGCATGTTCGCCGATTACCCGGTGACGGTGGGAGTTATCACTGACCGCGAAATTAATTCAGTTTGAACAGCCTGTGGATAACTCGCACATTTTGGTATTGATTTTATAGACCATTTCCCACATACTAATACGTAGAAGGGAAATAGTTATGAGTAGTACCGAATGTTTGTTATCCAAGTTCAAGCTAGAGTTCGAAAGCCCCATGTCGGCTGACCAGCTCATCGCCGAAGCCATCGCCCGCAACTGGGCGCGTAGCTTCCGCAAGGCCGTCCTGTTCATCAACAAAGCTGGCCTGCTTCCAATCATGAAGTTCGGCAAGCGATCCCGCTAGCCATAGTCGCTCGTCGATCAGTAGATCGAGGCCCGGTGGATTACACGTTTCCCACACCTAGGCGACTGGCAACAGTCCTCTGTCGCATTGCGAGAGCGACAGAGACGCACCTTCCGAACCAGTCCCTTGCATTACTCGGCACCTGGTAGCGCAAGGCACTGGGCACTCGAAGTTTTATCATGTTTTACTTCTAGCGCTCCGCAACCCCCTAAGCCTCTCCCGACCTCCACAAGCAACTTCTCCTTATGAAATTTCTTGCTCGGGAGGGGAATCTGGATAGCGTCAGGCGGACGCCCACCTCTACCTGGCGCTTTCCGGATTGACTGATCAATTAATCGGATCACAATCACAAGTAAATATGGAAGTACCACGAATCGAAGAGACCTACCACGAAGATCCTCGCCGATTAAAAGGTGGGCCTTGACCCCGGATGGTGGACACGGGATTTGGATTAAGCAGCTTCTGGCAGCGTAGCGGTTGTGTGGGTGTTTTCGTAGCTGGCCGGGCTGGAATAGCGGCAGCGGGAGTGCCTGCGTTTCAGGTTGTAGCGGACCAGCCAGCG
>NZ_JAPFPY010000007.1 GCF_026240945.1 Mycolicibacterium sp. J2 | reverse complement strand
CGACATTTAGCCTTGGTGTGGGTCCGCGGGCGGGCCGAACGTCCGACCGGGACACTCCGGTGATCCCTGAATTTTGAGTGGTCGCCCGCGGTCCCGGTGTCTGGTCGAGCGGTGTCCTTGTTCGGGAACTTGGAGCCAGCCGATGGGCGTGGACTCCTGCTTGGAGAATGTCTGGGCCGTGGCCGCGGTGGTCAGTCACCTGGGGCGTTTTGGGTTCAGGACTGACAGGAGGAGCGCCATGGCGTTGACGTTGGGTATCGATGTGGCGGTGCGGGCGGCGCACCAGGCGACGTTGGCTCGTGACGGGACCACGGTGTGGCGGGGGCGCAAGTTCGTCACCACGCCGGTCGACCTCGATCGGCTGTGGGCTGATCTCGACGTGGCCGACGCAAAAGAGTTGACCGTGGTGGTCGAGCCGACCCGTAATGCGTGGATCGTGCTGGCCGAGTGGTTCCGTCGTCGCGGCGCCCGGGTGGTGATGGTGCCCACCACGCAGTCGGCTGACCTGCGTAAGTATTACTCCAAGCACACCAAAAACGACCGCATCGACTCCGAACTGCTGGCTCGGCTGCCGTTGCTGCATCCCGAAGGTTTACGTGAGTACTCCGGGCAGGGGCCCGCAGATCCCTTGCGGCGGCTGGTCAAACAGCGTTCCACGATGGTCAAGCGGCGGGTCGCGGTCTACGCCCGACTCGACGCACTCGTCGAGCTCCTGGGGCCGGCTTGGTATGGCGTGCTGGGTTCAAACTATGGCATCGCTGCGCTGGAATTCCTCACCCGTTACGCCGATCCGCACGCGGTGATCCGGCTCGGGCAGGGCCGTCTGAGCCGGTTTCTGATCGCCCGGTCCCGCGGCGCGTGGCGCGAGGACCACGCCGCCGGTCTCATCGCCGCAGCCAAAGAAACCCTCGTGCTGTGGGGGACCGACGGGATGAACTTCGCCGAACTGGCCGAGGACATCGCTCACGAAGCCGAGCAGGCGCTGTTCCTGACTCGGCAAATCAAGCAGATCGACGAACGGATCGCCAATCTCTACGCCGACGCCGACCCCGATGGCATCGTGGCCTCTGCTCCCGGCGTCGGTCCGGTCATCAGCGCCGTTATCGCGGGACGGATCGGTGATCCTCACCGGTTCACCTCGCTGGCCGCGATCCGCGCCTACACCGGACTGGTTCCCACCGTCAGCCAGTCCGGGGTCAGCAAGGTCGAGTCCTCGATCACCAAGGCCGGCGACCCGCTGCTGCGTGAAATGCTCTGCGCCGCAGCCGATCAAGCCCGCAAGGTCGATCCGCAGATCGCGGCGAAATACCAACGATTGATGACCGGCGACCGCCACCACGACTCCGCAATCTGCCACCTGGGCACCCTGCTGGTCACCCGGATCGCCACCTGCATGCGCACCGGCCAGCCCTACGCCCTGCGCGACGTCGACGGCACCCCGATCACCGAAGCCCAAGGACGGGCCATCGTCAAAGACCGATACCAAATCGACCCCCGCCGCCGCGACCACGTACGGCACCACCGCATGCGAGTCCGCCGCAAGCAGGCGGCGGGCCAGGAGTCACAGGAGTCGCCAAGCGCTCCAACATCCAGGCCCGCCAACACCCACCCTACGAGCCAACACGTCGCTTGACATCCATTAGGAACTCAAGTCAGTTCAGCCAAGGCCCCATCCGGGACAACGCCTCGGTGATCTCACCGGCGGTCCCCGCAAAGGACAGCCGGACGAACGACCCGCCGTGCACGGTGTCGAAGTCGACCCCGGGTGCGATGGCGACCCCGGTATCGGCCAGCAATCGAGCGCAGAAGTCCAGCGAGTCCTCCGAGTACCGGGAAATGTCGGCGTACACGTAGAACGCGCCATCGGCGGGGGCCAACCGGTCCAACCCGATCTCGGGCAGCCCGCGCAACAGCAGGTCCCGATTCACCGCGTACTCCTGGACCAGGGTGTCGGCGGTGGCCAGTGACTCCGGATCGAAGGCGGCGACGGCAGCCAGCTGCGGCAGGGTGGGTGGACAGATGGAGAAGTTGCCGGTCAGGCGGTCCACGGCGCGGCGCAGCGGCGCGGGCACCAGCAGCCAGCCCAAACGCCAGCCCGTCATCGCGAAGTATTTCGAAAAACTGTTCACCACAATGGCATTGCGTGAGGTCTCCCACGCGCAGCTGGTGGCCGGGGCGCCGGGATACACCAGGCCGTGATAGATCTCGTCGCTGACCAGCTGCACTCCGCCGGCATCGCACCAGCGGGTGATCGCCGCCAGATCGGCCGGGGCGATGACGGTCCCGGTCGGGTTCGCCGGGCTGGCGATGATCAGCCCCTTCACCGGCGGGTCCAGCGCCTCGAGCATGGCCACCGTCGGCTGGAATCGGGTCTCCGGTCCGCAGGGCACCTCGACCACCTCGCAGCCCAGCGCCGAGAGGATGTTGCGGTAACAGGGGTAGCCGGGACTGGTGACCGCCACCCGGTCGCCGACGTCGAAGCACGCCAGGAATGCCAGTAGGAAACCGCCGGTGGAGCCGGTGGTCACCACCACCGCGTCGGGTTCCACATCCAGGCCGTGCCGGTCCTGGTACGACGAGGCGATGGCCGCGCGCAGTTCCGGAATGCCCAGGGCCACGGTATATCCGAGGTTATGCTGGCTCAGCGCCTCGGCCGCGGCCACGCGCACCGGCGTCGGGGCCTGCGCGCTGGGTTGACCCGCCGACAGGTTCACCAGGTCCCCGTGCGTGCGTTGCCGCTCGGCGGCGGCCAGCCACACGTCCATCACGTAGAACGGCGGGATACCGGCGCGCAGTGCCACGGGGTTGGTCACCTGAGTCAGGCTAGAACACCTGGCCGCAATACCGGCTGGCCGGTCGAAGGTGCATGCACAATCATCGGATGACTCAGGTTGTGGTGGGTGTCGGCCCCGTCAGTGCCGACGACGTCGTGCGGGTGGCGCGTCAGGATGCGGAAACGGTGATCGCCGAGGACGCGGTGGCTGCGATCACCGCCAGTCGAGCTCGCATCGAAGCGCTGGCGAACAACCCCGTCCCCGCGTACGGCATCTCCACTGGCTTCGGGGCGCTGGCCACCCGTCACATCCCGGCGGAGTTGCGAACCAAGCTGCAACGCAGCCTGATTCGCTCACACGCGGCAGGATCGGGACCGGAAGTCGAGCGCGAGGTCATCAGGGCGATGATGTTGCTGAGGCTGTCGACGCTGGCCACCGGCCGCACCGGGGTTCGACCGCATGTCGCCCAGGCCTATGCCGGGCTGCTGTCGGCCGGCCTGACGCCGGTGGTCTACGAATACGGCAGCCTCGGCTGCTCCGGTGACCTCGCGCCGCTGTCGCATGTCGCGCTCGCGATCATGGGTGAAGGTCACGTCCGCACCGGCGAGGGTGCGCTGCTGCCCGCCGCTGACGCCCTGCGCGCGCACGGGCTGGAACCGGTCACGTTCGCCGAGAAGGAAGGCCTGGCCCTGATCAACGGGACCGACGGGATGCTGGGCCAGCTCGTGCTGGCACTGGCGGATCTCGACCGGTTGCTCGTGCTGGCCGATATCGCCGCGGCGATGAGTGTCGAGGGCCTACTGGGCACTGATCGGGTTTTCGCGGCGCATCTGCAGGCCTTGCGGCCCCAGGCCGGTCAGGCCATCGCGGCCGAGAACATGACGCGGATGCTGGCCGGGTCTCCCATTGTCGCCAGTCACAGCGGACCGGACTGCCCGCTGGTGCAGGATGCCTACTCGCTGCGGTGTGCACCTCAGGTGGCCGGTGCCGCGCGGGACACGGTGACGCATGCCCGCACCGTTGCCGAGCGGGAACTGGCCAGCATCGTCGACAATCCCGTCATCACCGATGCCGGCACCGTCGAGTCCAACGGGAACTTCCACGGCGCCCCGGTCGCCTACGTGCTGGATTTTCTCGCGATCGCCGTGGCGGACCTGGCCAGCATCAGTGAGCGGCGCACCGACCGCTTCCTGGACGCGGCGCGCAACCGCGGCCTCAATGCCTTCCTGGCCGACGATCCGGGGGTCGACAGCGGTCACATGATCGCGCAGTACACGCAGGCCGCCATCGTCTCCGAACTGAAACGACTGGCCCAGCCGGCGAGCGTCGACTCGATCCCGTCATCGGCCATGCAGGAGGACCACGTTTCCATGGGGTGGTCGGCGGCCCGCAAGCTGCGCACGGCCATCGACGGCCTCACTCGGGTGCTGGCCATCGAAGTGCTCACCGCCGCGAGAGGAATCGAGATGCGGGCCCCGCTGCGGCCGGCGCCGGCCACCGCGGCCGTGATCGCCGCGGTGCGGGACAGGGTTGGGGGCCTCGGCCCGGATCGCCACCTGGCGCCCGAGATCGAGGCCGTCGTCGAATTGGCCAGGGAAACAACGCTGGTGACCGCGGCCGAGGCCGTCACCGGGCCGCTGAGCTGAACTAGGGGACGAGGCGGCCGAGATCGTCCAGCAGTGTCTCGGCCGCGGCGAGATCACCGCGCAGGTCTCGGTCGGCGTCGTCCCACGGCAGATTCGCAACCAGGGCCAGAGCTTGTCCGACGACACCGGTGAACGTGTGCTGCAGACCGCGCTGCCGCAACAGCCGGAGCGCCCCGAGCAACTCGCAGCACAACAACACCCGGTAGGCGGCCACCGACCGTTCCAGCTGAAGGGCGCTCTGGGAGGCGAACGTGGCGTCCTCCTCCATGCCCCGGGACAGCACCAGCGTCCCGACGGAGGCGGGCTGTGCGGCGGCGCGGATCTCCGCGATGGCACCGGCGGCAACGTATTCGACCATCATCAGTCCGGACGAGCCGTCCTCGGCTACCGCCAGAAAAGCATTGCGGCCATTGGTCTCCGGATCGTTGAGCATACGGATTCGGGAGTGCGTGATCGGCGCGGTCAACGCCAGCGCCAACGTGGTGCCGTCGAGTTCCAGTGACAGCGCCGCCTGGTAGAACGCCCCGTGGTGCACCACCTGATCACCCTCGATGTCGAAAAGCGGATTCTCCTGAGCCGTGTTGAGGGTCCGTTCAAGCTGCCCCACAAGAGATTTCAGCGTCGCGATGACACTGGCCTGGGCGACGGGGTAGACCCGGAGCCCGTAGGGGTCCTGGATGCGCGCCGGCCGGTGATCGCGATGACCGGCGCCGGTGCACAGCGACCGCAAGCGGTCGGCCAGCGCATCGACTTCGGGCGCGGCCGCCGCCCGTGCCGCCGCGGCAGTGAACGCCGACGGGTTGCCCTCCAGGGCAAGGAAACTCAGCATATAGATGACGCTCGACGCACGTTCGAGCCGGATCAGTTCGTCGGCGGCCAGACAGCTGCGGCCGACGGTCAGCGCGCTGCTGCTCATGAACGGTAGTGCGCTGTCGGCACCCCACGGGGGCATCGGGCTCAGCGGTCTGGTGGCGGGCCGCTCGCCCATCAAGGTGAGCGCGGTTCCGGCCAACGCCGCCAGATCGCCCGTTCCGATCGACGCGTAGTGCCGCAGTTCGGGCAGGGCGTCATCGTTGAGCATCTGCTGGAGGCCACCCAAGATGTGCGGATCCAGCCCAGCTCCCGGGATGCACAGCTGAATGAGTCGGACGGCCAGCATGGCGCGCACCGTGCGATCGTCCAGCGGCTCACCCGCGTCGGCGGCGTGGCTGCGCAGCAGTCGCAGCCCGTAGTCGTCGTCATCGGGTGCCACCGGAGTGCTGCGATTGGCTCCGACACCGGTGGTCCGGCCGTAGGTGGCAAAGCGCGAGCTCAGATCTGCCGCCTGTTGATGGGCCCGGGTCACCGCGTCGAGCACGGCGGGAGCGACGCAGACCTGATCGCGCTGTTCTGCCAGCGCCACGACGTCGGCAATCGTGCCCGCTCCGGTCAGCGCAATCATCGGAATCTCCTCGTTCTCCACCGCAGGCGCGCGATCGGTCCTATCATCGCCGAATGGTCGAATTTTCCGCTAGATGGAAATCAGATTTTACTTAGTGGAAATCTGGGGTGTGCTGATCGAAACGTCGGGACCCTAATTTCGGTGTCGAGGACAGGACGTCCAGGAGAGGAGGTCACCGTGGCCGAAGCGTCCACGCGGACCGTCGAACGGGCACTGGCACTGCTCGCGACGGTCTGTGAGACGGGCGGCACGAACCTCGTCGACAGCGCGCGGGAATGCGAGTTGGCGCCCAGCACCGCGCTGCGGTTGTTGCGGACCCTCGAAACGACAGGTTTCGTCAGCAAGGACGAATCCGGCAACTACCGGCCCGGCGGGCGGATCATCCAGCTCGGCGCCCAAGCGTTGAGCAGCGAGTCCCTGATCGATCTGGCCAAACCTGCCATGGACGCACTGGTAGCCGACACGGGCGAGTCCGCTTATCTGTCGGTGCGGGGGCACGGCCAGACTGCGCTCTACCTCAACATCGTCGAAGGCACCCACTCCGTCCGGCACGCCAACTGGGTGGGAAGGACGGTACCCCTCGACAGCTCGGCGGCCGGGCACGCGCTGCGCGGTGACATCCCCGCCGACGGCTATGTGGTGGTGGAGCGCGGCGTGGAAACCGATGTCACCGCCATCGCATGTCCCGTCCGCTCGGAGGCTCGGATCGTCGGGGCGCTCAGCCTCGTCATCCCGAGCTATCGGCTGACCGCGGCGGAAACGGCGCGGTACGGCCACATGCTGGTCTCGGCCGCCGCGGAGGTTTCCGCGCGGCTGAGCGGACCCACGAAATCAGGCCCCCCGGAAAGACAGTCATGATCACATTCGACACCGTCTCCAAGGTGTACCCGGACGGCACCGTGGCCGTCGACAAGCTGACGCTCACGGCGCCCAACGGCAAGATCACCGTGCTGGTCGGCCCGTCCGGCTGCGGCAAGACGACCTCCATGCGGCTGATCAACCGGCTCATCGAACCCACGTCGGGCACCATCGCACTCGACGGTGTCGATACCCAGTCCCTGGACCGGGTGGCGTTGCGGCGCAAGATCGGTTACGTCATCCAGAACGCCGGGCTCTTCCCGCACCGCACCGTGGTCGACAACGTCGCCGCGCTGCCCCGGCTACTCGGCGGCGGGAAGAAGGAAACACGTTCGGCGGCAATGGAACTGCTGGAACGGGTCGGCCTCGACGCCAAGTTCGCCCGCCGCTACCCATGGCAGCTGTCCGGCGGGCAGCAACAACGCGTGGGCGTGGCGCGAGCGCTGGCGACAGATCCGCCGTTCCTGCTGATGGACGAGCCGTTCAGCGCCGTCGATCCGATCGTCCGCAACCAACTGCAGGACGAATTCCTGCGCCTGCAGGCCGACATCTCCAAGACCATCGTGATGGTCACCCACGATATCGACGAAGCGCTCAAACTCGGCGACCAAGTGGTGGTGCTGCGCGAAGGCGGCACCCTCGCACAGGCGGCGACGCCGGCCGAACTGCTGGCGGCGCCCAAGGACGCCTTCGTCGCCGACTTCGTCGGCTCGGCTCGGGGTTACCGGGCGCTCGGCTTCCACACCGGTGACGACCAGCTGCCCGTGCAGCAGGAGCCGACCGTTGTCGTGGGGCAGTCGATCTCGACGATTCCACCGGGGGTGCGGCGGTGGGTGTTGGCGGTCGACGCGCACCGGTCACCGATCGGCTGGGTCGACACCGCCGCGATGTCCGGCGACACCGTGCGCGACAGCGACGTCAACCTGTGCGGCACCACCGCACGCCGTGGTGACCCGTTGCGCGACCTGCTCAACGCGGCGCTGTCCAGCCCGAGTGGACGCGGTGTCATCACCGACGAATCCGGGATCCTGCTCGGCACCGCCACCGACCACGACATCATCGACGCGATCCGCCGGGCTAAGGACACCAGGGCGGTCCCGGCATGAACTGGATCTCGTCGAATATCGACCGCATCATCTCGCTGACCATCAGCCACACCTGGCTGACCCTCGTGCCGACGGTCCTCGGGCTGCTGCTGGCTTTGCCGCTGGGCTGGTGGGCGCACCGTTCGGGCCGCGGCTACGCCGCCATCGTGGGAACCGCCGGGCTGTTGTACACCATCCCGTCCCTGGCGCTGTTCATCATCCTGCCGGTCATCCTCGGCACCAAGATCCTCGACCCGGTGAATATCGTTGTCGCGCTGACCTTGTATACGCTGGCGCTGCTTGTCCGAGTGGTAGCCGACGGTCTCGGTTCGGTACCGCACGACACGGTTGCCGCCGCCGAAGCGATGGGCTACCGCGGCTGGCAGCGCCTGCTGCTGGTGGAACTCCCGGTGGCGGTACCGGTGATCGCGGCCGGGCTGCGGGTGGCGGTGGTGTCCAATGTCAGCATCGTCACGATGGCCGCCCTGCTCGGTATCCCGCAACTGGGATCGCTTTTCACCCAGGGCTTTCAACTACGGCTGTACGTCCCGCTGATCACCGGTGTGGTGCTGTGCGTGGTGCTCGCCGTCGTCTTCGACGGGCTGATCATCTGGCTGAACAAAGTGCTCACCCCGTGGCGGCAGCGGACGGTGACGTCATGAACATCATCGGCTGGTTCACCGATCCGGCCAACTGGACCGGAGCGGGCGGCATCCCGATGCAGATCGGCTACCACCTGCTGTACTCGGCCGCGGCGCTGCTGGTGGCACTGGCCATCGCGGTTCCGCTCGGCGTCATGATCGGCTACACCGGCCGCGGCGAAGCGGTGGTGGCCGGGCTCGCGAATGCTCTGCGCGCGTTGCCCTCCCTCGGCCTGTTGGTGCTGCTGTTCCTGATCATCTCACCGGTGGTGGCCGGCAAACTGGTGTACATCCTGCCCACCATCGTCGTGCTGGTGCTGCTGGCCGTCCCGCCGATCCTTACCGGAACGTACGCCGGCATCCAGGGCGCCGATCCGCATGCGGTGGACGCCGCTCGCGGTATGGGCTTCACCAGAACCCAGATCCTGCTGCGCGTGCAGTTGCCGTGCGCGTTGCCGCTGATGCTGTCCGGCGTCAGAAGCGCCACCCTGCAGATCGTTTCGACGGCCACCATCGCGGCGTATCTCGGTCTGCAGGGCCTTGGCAGGTTCATCCTGGACGGTCGGGCGACGGCCAGCTTCAGCGAGATGGCCGGTGGTGCGATCCTGGTCGCCCTGCTTGCCATCGTGCTCGAATTCACCTTCGCCTGGATCGGCCGGCTCGTCATCTCGCCCGGTCTGCGCCGAGCGGCCACCGAATCCACGTCCCCCGTCGAAACCTCAGTAACCACAGTCACCTTGGAGAGAGCATCATGAACAAGCGCAGCATCCTGTCGATCATCGCCACCACCGCAGCGCTCGCGCTCAGCGCATGCGGAGGCGGCGGGGGCGACCCGCTCTCCGGCGGCGGGAACAACACCGGATCTGCCGGCTCGCAGATCATCGTCGGGTCCGCCGATTTCACCGAGAGCCAGCTCATCGCCAGCATCTACTCACAGGCGTTGCAGGCCAAGGGTGTCAGTGTGAAGGAGCAGTTCAACATCGGCAGTCGCGAGGTGTACATCCAGGCGCTCAAGGATGGATCCATCGACCTGGTCCCGGAGTACTCGGGAGCGCTGCTGAGCTACCTGGACCCCAAATCCACCGCGGCCACCAAGGACACCGTCACCTCCGAACTCAAGTCCAAGCTGCCCGCCGGCATCACCATGCTGACCCCGTCCGACGCCGAGGACAAGGACGTCGTCGCCGTTACGCAGGCCACCGCGGACAAATACAAGCTGAAGACCATCTCCGATCTCGCGCCGGTCGCCGGTGAGCTGGTCCTGGGTGGACCGGCCGAATGGAAGACCCGCCAGCAGGGCGTGGTCGGGCTGCGTGACGTGTATGGACTGAACTTCAAGGACTTCGTCAGCTTGGACGCGGGCGGAACACTGACCATGACGGCCCTGACCAACGGTCAGATCCAGGCCGGTGACCTGTTCAGCACCGACCCCGGGCTGAAGACGAATCACCTTGTCGCCCTGGAGGACGACAAGAATCTGTTCGCCGCGGAGAACGTGGTGCCGCTCATCAAGGCGGGTAAGCAGAACGACACCGTGACCAAGACCTTGGACGCGGTATCGGCGAAACTCACTACCGATGACCTCATCTCGATGAACGCCGAGGCGGCCACGGGCGCCAACCTCTCCGATATCGCCAAGAAGTGGCTGGCCGGCGCCGGCATCAGCGCACAGTGAACGACTCTCTCGGCAAAGGAACTCTCATGCCCCATTCCGTGACCGGACCCCGCCCCGTCCGCGCCCCGCGCGGCACCGAAATATCCTGTCGCGGTTGGCAGCAGGAAGCCGCCCTGCGCATGTTGATGAACAATCTCGACCCCGAGGTGGCCGAGCATCCCGAGGACCTCGTCGTCTACGGCGGCACCGGCCGCGCGGCGCGCAGCTGGGAAGCCTTCGACGCCATCGTGCACACACTGCGCTCGCTGGCCGATGACGAGACCATGCTCATCCAATCCGGCAAACCGGTCGGCGTGTTCCGGACCAACGTCTGGGCGCCGAGGGTGTTGCTGGCGAACTCGAACCTGGTCGGCGACTGGGCCACCTGGGAACAGTTCCGCAAGCTGGAAGCCGAGGGATTGATGATGTACGGCCAGATGACGGCCGGTTCGTGGATCTACATCGGCACCCAGGGCATCCTGCAGGGCACCTTCGAGACCTTCGGTGCGGTGGCCCGCAAGTTCGCGGCCTCTGGCCGCTATGAGCACAGCGGTGGAACCCTGGCCGGCACCATCACGCTGACGGCCGGGGTGGGTGGCATGGGTGGCGCCCAGCCGCTGGCGGTCACCATGAACGAGGGTGTGGCAATCTGCGTCGACTGCGACGAGAGCCGGATCGACCGGCGTATCGCCCACCGCTACCTGGACACCAAAGCCGCCGATATCGACGAAGCCCTGGCGATGGCGATCGAAGCCCGGGATGCCAAGCGGCCGTTGTCCATCGGCTTGGTGGGCAACGCGGCGGCGGTGTTCCCCGAACTGCTGGAACGCGACGCGCCCATCGATATCGTCACCGACCAGACCTCCGCGCACGACCCGCTGTCCTACCTGCCACTGGGTATCGACTTCGAGGACATGAAGCAGATGGCGGACAAGGACCCCGCCTACTTCACCGAACAGGCCGAGCAGTCGATGGCCAAACATGTCGCGGCCATGGTCGGGTTCATGGACAAGGGCGCCGAGGTATTCGACTACGGCAACTCGATCCGCGACGAGGCCCGCAAGGCCGGCTACGACCGTGCCTTCGCCTTCCCCGGATTCGTCCCGGCCTACATCCGCCCGCAGTTCGAGGAGGGCCTGGGACCGTTCCGCTGGGCCGCGCTGTCCGGCGACCCCGCCGATATCGCCGCGACCGACCGGGCGATTCTGGAGTTGTTCCCCGACAACGCCCATCTGCGGCGCTGGATCACCATGGCCGGTGAGAAGGTGGCGTTCGAGGGTCTGCCCGCCCGGATCTGCTGGCTCGGCTACGGCGAACGCCATCGGGCGGGGTTGCGGTTCAACGAGATGGTGGCCTCCGGTGAGCTGTCCGCACCCCTGGTCATCGGCCGCGATCACTTGGACTCGGGATCGGTCGCATCGCCGTACCGCGAGACCGAATCGATGCTCGACGGTTCCGACGCCATCGCCGACTGGCCGCTGCTGAACGCCTTGGTCAACACCGCGTCCGGCGCCTCGTGGGTATCCATCCACCACGGTGGTGGCGTGGGCATCGGGCGCTCGATCCACGCCGGGCAGGTATGTGTGGCCGACGGCACCCAGCTGGCCGCGCAGAAGCTCGAGCGGGTGCTCACCAACGATCCGGGAATGGGTGTCATCAGGCACGTCGACGCCGGCTACGAGCACGCCGCCGATATCGCACGTGAACGGGGTGTGCGTATTCCGATGTGGGAGAACGCGTGACATCGTCTGGCACCTCGTTCGACACGCTGTGGCCGGCCATCCTCGAGGTCGGCCGCAACCCCGTCAACGGCGGCTATCGCCGGTTCGCGTGGACCGACGCCGATCTGACCCTGCGGGAGTGGTTCACCGGCGAGGCCGCGCGGCGCGGCATGGATGTCGAGGCCGACCGCAACGGGAACCTGTGGGCCTGGTGGCTGCCGCCGGGGTGGTCCGGTGACCCGCGCGACGCGTTCGTGACCGGCTCACACCTGGATTCGGTGCCCGACGGTGGGGCGTTCGACGGGCCGCTCGGCATCGTGTCGGCATTCGCCGCGATCGATATCGTGCGCGAGCGCGGTGTGGTGCCGGCCATCCCGGTCGGGGTGGCGGCCTTCTCGGATGAGGAAGGCGCCCGGTTCGGCGTGGCGTGTGTGGGATCGCAGCTGTCCACCGGCGCGCTGAGCGCCGAGCGGGCCCGAGGTCTGCGTGATATCGACGGAATCACGTTGGCGGAGGCCCTGACCCGGGTGGGTCGCGATCCTGCGCACCTGGGCCCGGATCCCCGGCTGGCCGAGCGGGTGGGCGTGTTCGTCGAGCTGCATGTGGAGCAGGGCCGGGCGCTGGATCTGGTCGACGCCCCGATCGCGGTGGCCTCGTCGATCTGGCCGCACGGCCGGTGGGAGTTCACCTTCGACGGTGAGGCCAACCACGCCGGTGCCACCCGGCTGATCGATCGGCGTGACCCGATGCTGGCGTTCGCGTCCTCGGTGCACACCGCGCGTGAGCAGGCCGCCGCCCACCAGGCGGTGGCCACCTTCGGCAAGGTTATCGTTGCCCCCAACGGGGCCAACGCGATCCCGTCGCAGATCCGTGCGTGGCTGGATGCCAGGGCCGCCGATGAGACCACCCTGGGCGCGTTGGTCGAGGCCATCTCAGTGGAAGCGCAGCGGCACGCCACCCGTGAGTCGGTGACCCTGGACGTGATCGCCGAATCGATCACGCCGATCGTCGAATTCCCGGAGGGGCCGCGCGCCCGGCTGACCACAGCGCTGCGGCACCTGGGTGATATCCCGGTGCTGCCGACGGCGGCCGGCCATGATGCCGGCATCCTGTCCGCCCTGGTGCCCACGGCCATGCTGTTCGTCCGGAACCCGACCGGTGTGTCGCATTCGCCCGCCGAGTACGCCGAACCGGCCGACTGCAACCGCGGCGCGGTCGCCCTCGCCGACGTGATGGCCGACTGGGTCACCCGGTGACGTCCACCTGGTGGTGTGAGTACGCCTGGCTGGACCACGCGGTGCAGCCAGGCGTGCTCATCACGGTGCAGGACGGGCGGATCACCACGATCGTGGCGGGCGAGCCGGCCCCGGTCGGAGCGAAACGGTTGTCCGGCTTGGTGATTCCCGGCATGGCCAACGCCCATTCGCATGCCTTCCACCGCGCACTGCGGTCGCGCACCCAACGCGACCGTGGATCGTTCTGGACGTGGCGTGACCTCATGTACCAAGTGGCGGACCGCTTGGACCCCGACCGGTACCGGGCGCTCGCGCGTGCCGTCTACGCCGAGATGGCGCTGGCCGGTGTCACCGCGGTGGGGGAGTTCCACTACCTGCATCACGACACCGGCGGGCGGCGCTACGGCGACCCCAACGTGATGGGACACGCGCTGATCGAGGGGGCCGCCGACGCGGGGGTGCGGCTGACCCTGCTCGACACCTGCTATCTGAGTTCCGCACCGGACGGCGCCCCGTTGCACGACGGACCCCAGCGGAGGTTCGGCGACGGCAGTGCTGCCGAGTGGGCCGACCGGGTCGAAACGCTGTACGACCAAACCCGTTCGCGGCCGGGTGTTCTTGTCGGTGCAGCACTGCATTCGGTGCGCGGCGTCCCGGTCGGCCAGATGCCCGATGTGGTGGAGTGGGCATCGATGCACCAGGCTCCGCTGCACGTGCACTCCTCCGAGCAGCGCGCCGAGATCGAGCAATGCCTGGCCGTGCACGGTCGCACCCCGACCGCGGTCCTGCGCGATGCCGGTGCGCTGGGCCCGCGGACCACCGCGGTTCATGCCACTCACCTGACGGCCGATGACATCACCGACATGAGTGTCTCGGCGACCGGTGTCTGTTTCTGCCCTACCACCGAGCGGGATCTCGGTGACGGGATCGGCCCCGCGCCGGCCCTACTCGCGATGCCTGGGCCGTTCAGCCTGGGTTCCGACAGCCATGCCGTCATCGACATGTTCGAAGAGGCTCGTGCCGTCGAGCTCGATGAGCGACTGGCCCGGCAGGAGCGCGGCATCATCGGCGCCCCCGCCTTGTTGCGTGCCGCCACCAGCGACGGCCACCATGCGATCGGCTGGTCCGATGCGGGCGTCCTGCAGGTCGGAGCACGCGCCGATCTGGTTGCGGTGGAACTGCATTCGGTGCGCACGGCCGGTGGCGGTGCCACCGCGGAAACGGTCGTGTTCGCCGCGTCGGCCGCCGATGTCACCGACGTGGTGGTCGACGGTGCGGTGGTGGTCGCCGACCGCAAGCACGTCCGCGTCGATGTGGCCGCGGAATTGCACGCAGCGATCGCAAACCTGCTGGGAGACTCATGACCACCCTGTACGACGGCATTGCCGAACTGGTCACCAACGACCCGGCCCAAGGTGACGGCAGCGCCCTCGGCGTGATCAGCGATGCGGCCGTGCTGGTCACCGGAGAGAC
Organism: Mycolicibacterium sp. J2; assembly: GCF_026240945.1. Classification (GTDB taxonomy): domain Bacteria; phylum Actinomycetota; class Actinomycetes; order Mycobacteriales; family Mycobacteriaceae; genus Mycobacterium. The sequence continues at coordinate 171,319 of NZ_JAPFPY010000007.1, read as the reverse complement.
CATCGAATGGGTCGGCCCGCGCGGTGATGCGCCTGCCGCGGATCACCATGTCGACTGCGGCGGTGTCAGCGTGGTGCCCGGTTTCGTGGACAGCCACGCGCATCTGGTCTTCGCCGGTGAACGGTCCGCGGAGTTCGCGGCCCGGATGAGTGGACGCCCCTACGTCGCAGGCGGTATCGCGACAACGGTGGCGGCGACCCGGGCGGCCGATGACGCCACGCTGTCCGCGGGCGTGCGCCGGCTCGCCGATGAGCTGGTCGCCGCAGGCGTGACGACCTTCGAATGCAAGAGCGGATACGGCCTGAACATCGCCGACGAGACGCGATCGCTGGCGGTCGCCCGCGAATACACCGCCGAGACGACGTTTCTCGGAGCGCATGTGGTGCCCGCCGAGTACCGCGACGATCGCACCGGCTATGTCGAGCTGGTCACCGGCGCGATGCTGGATGCCTGTGCCCCGCTGGCCCGCTGGATCGACGTGTTCTGTGACCGGGGCGCTTTCGACGTCGACGAATCCCGCGCCATTCTCACCGCGGGCATCGAGGCCGGCCTACAACCGCGCATGCATGCCGGCCAACTCGGTCCGAGTGCGGGTATCCAGCTGGCGGTGGAACTCGGCGCGGCCTCGGTCGATCACTGCACCTATGCCACCGATGCGGATATCGAGGCGCTGTCTTCCGGCAGCACCGTCGCCACGCTGTTACCGGGCGCGGAGTTCTCCACCCGCGCACCGTGGCCGGACGCCCGCAGGATGATCGACGCCGGCGTGAGCGTCGCCATCGCCACCGACTGCAACCCGGGGAGCTCCTTCACCACCAGCATGCCGTTCTGCATCGCGGTGGCGGTACGCGATATGAACTTCACGCCCGCCGAGGCGTTGTGGGCGGCGACCGCGGGCGGTGCGGCCGCGCTGCGCCGCGACGACGTCGGCGCGCTGGCGCCCGGTAAACGGGCCGACTTCGTGTGTTTGGACGCGCCGTCCTACATCCACCTTGCGTACCGGCCGGGGGTGCCGTTGATCCGCGATGTGGTGCGGGCCGGTCGGCCGGTCTAGAACACCTCGGCTTCGAGCCGGCGCAGGTGCTCGCGGGGCGGCCCGAGCAGCTGCGCGCTGCCGTGGGCTCGCTTGAAATACAACTGGATATCGTGCTCCCAGGTGATCGCGATACCACCGTGCAGTTGGATCGCCTCGGCCGTGACCGTCGAGAGCGTCTCGCTGGCCATGAACCGGGCCAGCGCCGCGGTGGCCGATGACGGCTCGGCAATCGCATCGTTGACGACGGCGCGCGTCGCCGACACCCGCACATACAGATCGGCCATCCGGTGTTTGAGCGCCTGGAAGCTGCCGATCGGACGACCGAACTGCACCCGATCCTTGGTGTAGGCCACCGTCAAATCCAGCGCCCGGCTCGCGGCGCCGACCTGCTCGGCGGCCACCAGCAGCGCGGCGGTATCGGCCAGGCCAGGATCGGCGCCGAGCGGGCTGGTCTCTGCGGGGGTGACGGCCGAGAGCCGGCGAGTCAGGTCCATGGTGGTCTTGGCCTGGGCGGTGAACGTGTTCCAGCGGGTCAGGTTCGCGCCGTCTGCGGCGATCACCACGTCGGCGACGTCCCCGTTGACCACAAACTCGGGATCGAACACCACCGTCCCGATCGAGGTGCCCTCGGCGAGCCCCTCGAGCGGATCGTGCACACCGGCGGCCAGCAGGGCCAGCTCGGCCAGCGTGGTACCGAGCAGCGGGGTGGGCACCAGTGCCTTGGCCAGTTCCTCCAGAACCACGGCCGCGTCGGCCAATTCACCACCGGCGCCACCCAGCTCCTCAGGTACCACCAGCGCCGCCGCACCGACCTGTTCGCACAGCAGCTGCCACAGCTGTTCGTCGTAGCCGCGCTCGGAGACCATCGCCGCCCGCACGGCTTCCGGTCCCGCGTGCTTGTCGACCAGCGCTGCCACGGTGTCGCGCAGCAGCTCGCGTTCTTCGCTCATGGGTTAGAGGGCCTCCAGCAGTCGACGGCGGTGCAGGGTCGGATCACCCCAGGCCGAGCGCAGCGCCTGCACCCGCAACAGCAGCAGCGACAAATCGTGCTCCTGGGTGAAGCCGATGGCACCGTGGGTCTGCAACGACGAGCGGGCGGCCCGCAGCGCGGCGTCGGCGGCGGCCACCTTGGCGGCGCTGACATCGCGCGCGGTGTCCGGTGACCCATCGGCCAGAGCGAGCGCCGCGCCGTACACCAGCGGGCGGGCCAACTCGACGGCAATGTGCACATCGGCCAGCTTGTGTTTGATGGCCTGGTAGGAGCCGATGATCCGGCCGAACTGGCTGCGCTGCTTGGCGTATTCCACGGAGTGGTCCAGCATGGCCTGCCCGGCGCCGACCAACTGGGCGGCGGTGGCCAACACGCCGAACTCGTAGGCGCGGGCGGTGTCGGCCGGCGCTGCGGCACCGGATGCGGTGACGTCGAACAGGGTGCGGGTCGGATCGACGGACTCGTGGCCGGCGCCCTGCCGCATGTCGATACCGGCCTCGCTGACCTGACCGTCTTCGGCCAACAGGATCAGCCCGGCCACGTCGGCGTTCACCGCGCGCGGCACCGACGGCGGCAACGCGACGGTCGCGATCAGTTCACCGGATGCCAACCCCGCGCTGCGATCGTCCTCGGCGAGCAGAATCGGAGCGACGGCGATGGACTCGGTCACCGGGCCGGGCACCGCCCAATAGCCCAGCCGTTCCATCGCGACCACCAGGTCCACCGGATGCGCCTCGATGCCGTCGAACTTCTCGGGCACCAGCAGGGCGGTCACCCCGAGGTCGGCCAGCTGGGCCCAGACCTTGCGGCCGGGCGCGGTGTCCCCGGCGGACCAGGCCCGCACCGCGGCGGGCACATCGGCGGCGCCCAACGCGGCGTCGATGCTGGAGGCGAAATCGCGCTGCTGTTCGTCGAGTTCGAAGTTCATTTGCTCTTCCCCCCGGAGGCCTCACGTGGCAACCCGAGCAGCCGTTCGGCGATGATGTTGCGCTGAATCTCGTTGGTGCCGGCGTAAATCGGCCCACCCAGGGCGAACAGCAGGCCCTCTGTCCAGGCATCGACACACTCGGCCTCGGGGCCCTGCATATCCAACGCGGTCTGGTGCAGCGCGACGTCGAGATCGGACCAGAACACCTTGGTCACCGACGATTCAGCGCCCAGCTCACCCCCGCCGGCCAACCGGGTGACCGTGCCGAAGGTGTGCAGTCGATACGCCTGAGCCTTGATCCAGGCGTCGGCCACCCGGTCGGCGAACGCCGGATCGGGATCGGACTTCCACAGCGTGACAAGGCGTTCCGCCGGTGCCAGGAAGCGGGCCGGGCTTCGCAAGGACATGCCCCGCTCATTGCTCGACGTGCTCATCGCCGCTCGCCAGCCGTCGTGCACGCCGCCGATGACGTCTTGGTCGGGCACGAACACGTCGTCCAGGAAGATCTCCCCGAATCCGGTGTCCCCGCCGAGCTGGGCGATCGGCCGGACGGTGACGCCGTCGGCCTTCAGGTCGAACATGACATACGTCAGACCCTTGTGCCGCTGGGCTTCCGGGTCGGATCGGAACAAGCCGAAGCCGCGTTCGCCGAAGGGTGCCCGGGAACTCCAGATCTTCTGGCCGTTGAGCAGCCAACCACCATCGGTCCGGGTGGCCGTCGACCGCAGTGACGCCAGATCGCTACCGGACTCCGGCTCCGACCAGGCTTGCGCCCAGATTTCCTCTCCGCTGGCCATTTTCGGCAGCACCCGGTCGAGCTGTTCGTCGGTGCCGTGCGCGAACAGGGTGGGCGCCAGCATGGATGTGCCGTTGGCGCTGGCCCGTCCGGGCGCGCCGGCGCGGAAGTACTCCTCCTCGAACACCACCCACTGCAACAGAGTGGCGTCCCGGCCGCCATACTTCTTCGGCCAGGCGATCACCGACAGCCCGGCGTCGTACAGGACCTTGTCCCACCGCCGGTGCTGCTCGAAACCCTCCAGCGTGTCGTAGGACTCGGTAGGGAACGCGTCCCGGTTGGCCGAGAGGAATTCACGGACCTCGGCCCGGAACGCCTCGGTCTCCTCGTCGAAATGCAGATCCACCTCAGGCCCTTCCGCCGATCTCACGCAGCATTGGTTTGACCACCTTGCCTCCTGGGTTTCGCGGCAGAACCTCGAGGAACTCCACCGACCGGGGCACCTTGAAATTCGCCAGATGCGCACGGGCGTAGGCGATCACCGCGGCCTCATCGAGTTGCGCGCCGGGCTTGGTGACGACGAAGGCCTTGCCGACTTCGCCGAGCCGGTCATCGGGTACCCCGATCACGGCCGAGTCGGCGACACCGTCGAGACGGGCGAGCGCCTGCTCGATCTCCGCGGGGTACACGTTGAACCCGCCGCAGATGTACATGTCCTTGAGTCGGTCGGTGATGGTCAGATTGCCTGCCGCGTCGAGGGTGCCGATATCGCCGGTGTGCAACCAGCCGTCGGCGTCGATCGCGGCGGCGGTGGCCTCCGGGTCGTCCAGATAGCCGAGCATCACGTTCGGGCCGCGCAACAGCACCTCACCCGAGTCGCCCAGGCGCAGTTCGAAATCAGCGATGGGCCGGCCGCAGGTGGTGGCGACCGTGACGGCGTCGTCGTCGGCGCGGCACATGGTGCCGAAGCCGCTGGCCTCGGTCAGCCCGTAGGCCGTGAGCACGATGTCGATGTCCAGCTCGGACTGCATCCGCTCGATGAGCACCACCGGCACCACCGCGGCACCGGTGACAGCGAAGCGCAGGGAACTCAGGTCGTAACGTTCGCGGCTGGGATGGTCGAGCAGCATCTGGTAGATCGTCGGTGGGCCGGGCAGGACGGTGATCTGGTGCTCGGCAACAGCTTTCATGGCTTGTTCGGGATCGAAGGTCAGCTGCGGGATCAGCGTGGCGCCGGTTTGCAGGCAAGCCAGGATGCCGGCCTTGAACCCGAAATTGTGGAAGAAGGGGTTGATGCACAGGTACCGGTCGGCGCTGGTCACCTGGCCGCACGCCGCCCAGGCCGCCGAGGCGTCCAGCGACTGCCGATGCGCACAGCGCACCCCCTTGCTCCGGCCGGTGGTGCCCGAGGTGAACAGGATGTCGGAGACGTCGTCGGGGCTGACGGCGGCGGCGCGGGCGTCGACAGCGGCCAGCGCCTCTTCTTCGCCGCCATGGGCCATGAACTCATCCCAGGTACCGTCGTCGGCCTCGATGGGGATCCGCACGATATGGCGCAGCGCCGGCAGTGCGGCCCGGTCGAGTTGGGTCGTGCGGTCGGCGCCGAGGAACTGCCCGGCGGCGAACAACAGCGGGGCCTGTGTGCGGGCGAGGATATCCGCGGCTTCACTGGCGGTGTAGCGGGTGTTCAGCGGGACGACGACGGCGCCGGCGTAGTGCGTGGCCAGCGCGGCGACCACCCAGTGCCAGGTGTTGGGAGACCAGATGGCGACGCGGTCACCGGGCTGCACACCGTGCGCGATCATCGCGGCGGCCGCGACCCGGACCTCGTCGCGCAACTGCCCGTAGGTCAGGCGGCGCTGGTCGGTCACCACCGCGAGATGGTCGGGAAGCTGCGCGGCAACCCGATCCAGCACCGCCGGGACGGTCCGCGGTTCCCTCGTCATCGACGCTCCTCTAACAAAGCAAGTGCTTGGTAGGTTAGCCTACAAGGGTGATAGAGGTCGAGGACTTCCGGGCCGAGGTCCGGCACTGGCTCGCCGAGAATCTCGTCGGCGAATACGCAGCGCTCAAGGGTCTCGGCGGCCCGGGTCGCGAGCATGAGGCCTTCGAGGAACGTCGCGCATGGAACCAGCATCTGGCCGCCGCCGGTTTGACCTGCTTGGGCTGGCCCGAGAAGCACGGCGGGCGCGGCCTGACCGTCGCGCACCGGGTGGCGTTCTACGAGGAGTACGCCAAGGCCGACGCCCCCGACAAGGTCAATCACCTGGGTGAGGAGCTGCTGGGCCCCACCCTGATCGCATTCGGCACCCCCGAACAGCAGCAGCGTTTCCTGCCGGGCATCCGCAACGTCACCGAACTGTGGAGCCAGGGTTACTCCGAGCCCAACGCGGGAAGCGATCTGGCCAACGTGTCGACCACCGCCACGCTCGACGGTGACGAATGGGTCATCAACGGGCAGAAAGTGTGGACGTCGCTGGCGCACTGGGCGCAGTGGTGCTTCGTGGTGGCGCGTACCGAGAAGGGCTCCAAGCGGCACGCCGGCCTGTCGTATCTCCTGGTGCCGCTGGACCAGCCCGGGGTGCAGATCCGCCCGATCATCCAACTGACCGGTGACTCGGAGTTCAACGAGGTGTTCTTCGACGACGCCCGCACCGACGCGTCGCTGGTCGTCGGGGAGCCCGGCGACGGCTGGCGGGTGGCCATGGGCACGCTGACCTTCGAGCGCGGCGTGTCCACCCTCGGTCAGCAGATCCGCTACGCGCGTGAGCATGCCAATCTCGTCGAGTTGGCCAAACGGACCGGCGCGGCCGACGACCCGCTCATCCGCGAGCGGCTCACCCGATCCTGGACCGGTTTGCAGGCCATGCGCTCGTACGCGCTGGCGACGATGGATGTGGAACAACCCGGCCAAGATTCGGTGTCAAAACTGTTGTGGGCCAACTGGCATCGCGAGCTCGGTGAAATCGCCATGGACGTGCAGGGCATGGCCGGTCTGACGCTGCCCGGCGGTGAGTTCGACGAATGGCAGCGGCTGTACCTGTTCTCCCGTTCGGACACCATCTACGGCGGATCCAACGAGATCCAGCGCAACATCATCGCCGAGCGGGTGCTCGGCCTTCCCCGAGAGGCAAAGGGATGACCGACCTTTCAGTCGCACCGCAGGAGATCGAAGGTCACGGCCTGCTGGCCGGCAAGGTCGTGCTCATCACCGCAGCCGCCGGCACCGGCATCGGGTCGACGACGGCGCGGCGCGCCCTGCTCGAGGGTGCCGATGTGGTGGTCTCCGACTACCACGAACGCCGACTCAACGAGACCAGGGACGAACTGGCCGCACTCGGTCTGGGCAAGGTCGACGCAGTGGTCTGCGATGTCACCTCCACCGACGCCGTCGACGCGCTGATCACCCAGGCGGTGGCTGCCGCCGGCCGGATCGATGTCCTGGTCAACAATGCCGGGCTGGGCGGGCAGACCCCCGTCATCGACATGACCGACGACGAGTGGGATCGCGTCCTGAACGTCACCCTGACCTCGGTCATGCGCGCCACCCGGGCGGCGCTGCGGTACTTCCGCGACGCCGGACACGGCGGTGTCATCGTCAACAACGCCAGCGTGCTGGGCTGGCGCGCGCAGCACTCGCAGTCGCACTACGCCGCCGCCAAAGCCGGCGTGATGGCGCTGACCCGTTGCAGCGCAATCGAAGCCGTCGAGTACGGGGTGCGGATCAACGCGGTGTCGCCCAGCATCGCACGACACAAGTTTCTGGAGAAGACGTCGTCGTCGGAACTGCTGGACCGCCTCGCCGGTGACGAGGCCTTCGGTCGAGCCGCCGAACCGTGGGAGATCGCGACCACCATCGCCTTCCTGGCCAGCGACTACTCCAGCTACCTGACCGGAGAGATCATCTCGGTGTCCAGCCAGCGCGCCTGACCATTCCGCCAATTTCGGGTCGAGGGTCGGTTAGCGTGCGAATTCATGCAGCAACTCTCGGCGTGGATGGGTGCGGGCGTGGTCACCGCCGGTATGTCGGCGGCGATGCTGGCGGGTGCGGGCGCGGCTGCGGCCGACACACCCACCGGGTCTGACACCGGAAGCTCCTCGGCGAGTACCAGCGCGCCGAAGACCGGCGAGTCCAAGCCGGCTGACACCAAGACACCCAAAACGGAAACCGCCGGCCAGGATTCACCCAAACCGCCGACCACGCATCGCAAGAAGAAGAAATCCGACGCCGAGACGCGGTCCGCCAAGACCACCGCAGCCGAGGCCGCCGACGGCACGGATGCCACGGCCGACAAGTCCGCGCGCCGCACCCGCTCGACCACCCAGCCCCCGGCCGAGCCCGCCACCGTTTCGGTGAGTGCCACCTCCACCTCAGCCGGCAGAATTTCGGTGAGCCAGCCGGCTGCGGCGTATGCGGCCCCGCTCGCTGCGGCGAGTGGCACCGTCGCGCCACGGGTCCCGGCCGTGGTCGGGCTTGTCCAGTCCGTCGTCACCGGTATCGCCCGCGAGGTGCGGGTCATCGTCAACGGGGTCAGCGCGGTCGCGGTGGCGGTGGTGCGTGCCGCGCAGACCGTGGTCACCGGCCCGCCACCGAAGTCGTCGGCCGAAGCATTCCAGCGTTTTGTCTACAGTCCGGTTCACACCGTGGCCCAGGCGTGGATCGACACCGAGCTCGGCCATCAGGTCAACGGTGTCATCAACAGGGTGGCCGGATCGTATGTGATCGGTGACGGAGCCGACGGCACCGCATTGCATCCCGACGGCGAGGCGGCCGGCTGGTTGTTCGGCGACGGCGGCAAGGGTTGGAACAGTACGCAAGCTGGGGTGGCCGGTGGGACCGGCGGTAAGGCCGGACTGCTCGGCAACGGCGGCGAGGGTGGAGACGGAGGATCGGGGGCGGCCGGCGGCCGGGGTGGCGCCGGCGGTCTGCTGTTCGGCATCGGCGGCGACGGTGGTGACGGTGGGGCAGGTCCGGTCGGAGGCTCTGGCGGATTCGGCGGCGACGCAACCGGTTTGGTGTTCGGGATCGGCGGCGCCGGTGGCGACGGAGGTGCTGGGGTCGACGGCGGCCGAGGTGGCAACGGTGGGGATGGCGCGCGGTTGCTCGGCAGCGGCGGGGCCGGCGGGGATGCCGGTAACAGCGGCGTGGGAGCAACCGCCACCACATTGCCCGCCCTCGGTGGCGCCGGTGGCAATGGTGGGCTGTTCGGAACACATGGCGCCGTGGGGCATTTCGGCACCGGCACGGTGCTCCCGGGCAGCTCGGGGACCGGCCTGTCCACCACCGGCACCTGGATCACCAACGGGGACGGGCAGGTCGTCATCCTGCACGGCGTCAACGAGGTCTACAAGATCGCCCCCTATGACCCGGCCGCCAGCGGTTTCAGCGAGGATGACGCGGAGTTTTTGGCGGCCAACGGTTTCAACGTGGTGCGCCTCGGTGTCATCTGGGCGGCGGTGGAACCCCAACCCGGCGTGTACGACACCGCCTACCTGGCGTCGCTCAAACAGGCCGTGCAAATGCTGGCCGACCACGGCATCTACACGCTGCTCGACATGCACCAGGACCTCTACAGCAGCACGTTCGCCGGCGAGGGCGCACCCGAGTGGGCCACGCAGACCGGTGGGCTACCCAACCAGAACTTCGGCTTCCCTGGCAGTTACTACCTCAACCCCGCCATGAACTACGCCTGGACCCGGTTCTGGAACAACGCCGAGTCACCGACCGGGCTCGGCTTACAGGACGCCTACGCCCAGATGTGGGAGAACGTCGCCGGCTACTTCAGCGGTGATCCGGCCGTCATCGGGTACGACGTGATCAACGAGCCGTTCCCCGGCTTTTCCTGGTTGCCGACGCTGCTGGGCAGCCCCCACTTCGGATACCAACAGCTGACCCCGTTCTACAACCAGGTGATCGGGGCCATCCGGGCTGTCGACCCCACCACGGCGGTGTATATCGAGCCGGCCAATCCGGCGGTGTCCGAAATCCTGGACATCCTCGGTTTCCCCACCACGCTGGGCGCCGTCGACGACCCGAATGTCGTGCTGGCATTCCACGATTACTGTGGCGGCCCGAGCCTGAGCGCGCTGTGCGGGTATATCGCCAAAGCTCTTGCGCGAGGCGCCCACAACTACGCGACGCAGCACGGCATCCCGGCGTTCATGAACGAGTTCGGTGCCACCAGTGCCAGCGGTGATCTGACGGCGCAGCTGGGCGCCGCCGACCGCTACCTGATGAGCTGGGCGGTGTGGGCGTACACCGGCAAGGGCGATATCACCACCAGCGGAACCCATGACGGTGAGGCGCTGGTCTATGACCCGACGCTTGCGCCGACCGGCGACAACGTCAACACCGGCAATCTGAAGCTGCTGTCGGCGCCCTATCCGCAGGCCGTGTCGGGCACCCCGACGTCGTGGAGCTACCGCGACGGCACGTTCCGGTTCAGCTACTCGACCGCGAAGGCCGACGGGTCGGGGAGCTTCCCGGCCGGGGCGCAGACGACCATCTCGGTGCCTGCCGTCCAGTTCCCGAATGGTTATCAGGTGAGCGTCACCGGTGGGCAGGTGGTGTCGGAGCCGGGTGCGGCGCAGCTGGTGATCGCCGCGGATGACGGGGCCGGCACGGTCAGCGTCGTGGTGGCGGGCGCGGGAGCGGCCCCGGCATCGGCTTGAGCTCCGCCACACATTCGACCTAGCAAGCGCTTGGTTGCTATGCTCTGGTGATGGGGACGGAATCGCCCGGCCAGCCGGCGAGCAGGCGTGACGAGCTGCTGGATCTCGCCGCCACCATGTTCGCCGAACGAGGGCTCAAGGCGACCACCGTCCGCGATATCGCCGATTCCGCGGGCATCCTGTCCGGCAGTTTGTACCACCATTTCAAGTCCAAGGAACAGATGGTCGAGGAGGTCCTGCGGGACTTCCTGGATTGGCTGTTCGCCAGGTACGAGCAGATCGCGGCCTCCGAGGACAGTCCCCTGGAACGGCTCAAGGGGCTGTTCCTGACATCGTTCGAGGCGATCGAGCACCGGCACGCGCAGGTCGTGATCTACCAGGACGAGGCCAAACGGCTGTCCGCCCTGCCGCAGTTCGCTTTCGTCGACAAGCGCAACCGTGAGCAGCGCAAGATGTGGCTGGACTTGCTCAACCAGGGCATCGCCGACGGATCGTTTCGACCCGACCTCGATGTCGACCTGGTCTACCGGTTCATCCGTGACACCACCTGGGTGTCGGTCCGCTGGTATCAGCCGGGCGGACCCCTCACGGCCGAAGAAGTCGGCCGGCAATACCTGGCCATCGTTCTCGGCGGCATAACGAAAAAGGAGATCAGTCATGGGTGAGGCGTACGTCATTGATGCCGTTCGCACCGCGGTCGGCAAGCGCGGGGGATCGCTGTCCGGAGTGCATCCGGTCGACCTGGGGGCGGCCGCCTGGCGCGGACTGTTCGACCGCAACGATTTGGACCCCAGCGCGGTGGACGACGTGATCGCCGGCTGCGTGGATGCCATCGGCGGCCAGGCCGGCAACATCGCTCGGCTGTCCTGGCTGGCGGCAGGCTACCCCGAAGAAGTTCCAGGGGTGACGGTCGACCGGCAATGCGGATCCTCGCAGCAGGCCATTTCCTTTGGCGCCCAGGCCATCATGTCCGGCACGGCCGATGTGATCGTGGCCGGCGGCATGCAGAACATGAGCCAGATCCCGATCAGCTCGGCGATGATCGTCGGTGAGCAGTTCGGCTTCACGTCACCGACCAACGAATCCAAGAGCTGGCTGCACCGCTACGGCGACCAGGAGATCTCGCAGTTCCGCGGCTCCGAAATGATCGCCGAGAAGTGGAACCTGTCCCGCGAAGAGATGGAGCAGTACGCGCTCACCAGCCATCAGCGCGCGCAGGAGGCCATCCGGGCCGGGTACTTCGAGAACGAGATCATTCCGGTGGACGGGTTCGTCACCGACGAGGGCCCGCGCGACACCTCGCTGGAGAAGATGGCCGGACTCAAGACCTTGGTCGAGGGTGGCCGGCTCACCGCCGCGATGGCCAGCCAGATCTCCGACGGCGCCAGCGCGGTGCTGCTCGCCTCGGAAAGTGCGGTGAAGACGCACGGGCTCAAGCCGCGCGCCCGCATCCACCACATCAGTGCCCGCGGTGCGGACCCGGTGTACATGCTCACCGGCCCCATCCCGGCCACCCACTACGCGCTGCAGAAGACGGGATTGTCGATCGAGGACATCGACACCGTCGAGATCAACGAGGCGTTCGCCCCCGTGGTGCAGGCTTGGATCAAAGAGACCGGCGCCGATCCCGCGAAGGTCAACCCGAGCGGCGGCGCCATCGCGCTGGGCCACCCGCTCGGTGCCACCGGAGCCAAGCTGTTCGCCACCATGCTGAACACGTTGGAGCGCACCGGCGGTCGCTACGGCCTGCAGACCATGTGCGAGGGCGGCGGTACCGCCAACGTGACCATCATCGAACGGCTCTGACCGCGCGGTCGGCGGTCACCCGTCGACGATGACGAACGACTTGCGGATCGTCTCCCGGATGACCCAGGTTCCCCGCCACCCGCGCGGCAGGACCAGCAGCGAACCCGGGCCGATGGCGGCGCCGTCTTCCCCGGTCACCGTTCCGTAGCCCGAGATGATCTGACACACTTCGGTATTGGTGCTGCGGTCCGCGGCGCTCAACGTCCGGTGATCATGTTCGCGATACGCGCAATTCGGCTGGTGGTCGGCAGATCCCGCGTGCTCTCGCGGCGATCGGCCATCCGGTACAGCACATACATGCTCTGCACACCCAGCCACCGCAGCGGTTCCGGTTCCCAGCGGCGCACGCGGCGGCCCACCCACGGCAGCCGGGTCAACTCGGTGTCCTGGCGAAGTACCAAGTCGGCGAGGGTGCGGCCGGCGAGGTTGGTGGTGGTCAGTCCGCTGCCGACGTAGCCGCCGGCCGTGCCCAGACCGGTCACCGGATCCAGGTCGACCGTTGCCGTCCAGTCCCGTGGCACGCCGAGCACCCCGCACCACGCATGCACGATGGGCACCGACCGCGTCGCGGGGAACATCTCGTGCATCAACTCGGTGAGCGCGCTGACCGTCCAGTCCTGGGTGGCCCCGTCGATATCGGTGCGGGAGCCGTACCGATAGGGAATGCCGCGCCCACCCAGCGCGATCCGGTTGTCGGCGGTGCGCTGGGCATACATGTAGCCGTGTGCGAAATCGCCCATCAGTTCGGCTCCACGCCAACCGATCTCAGACGACGCTTGCTCGGACAGCGGTGCGGTGATCACCATCGAGGAGTTCATCGGAAGCCAGTCGCGTCGCTGTCCTTCCAGGCTGGCGGTGAATCCCTCCAGGCAACGCAGCACCACCGGTGCGCGGACCACCCCGTGATCGGTGACGGCACGGCCCTGCTCGATCCGGGTGACAGTGGTGCCCTCGAAGATCGTGACACCGGCCTCCTCGACGACACGAGCCAGACCGAGCACCAGCTTGGCGGGTTGCACCCGAGCACAATGCGGGGTGAACACGCCACCCAGGGCCCCGGCGATCCTGATGCGCTCGTCCAGCTCGTCGCGGGTCAAGGCAACGAAATCGTCGGCCTCTGCGCCCCATTCCCGTTCGTAGCGCAGCATCTCGTGCATCCGGCCGAGTTGTGCGCGTGACCGGGCGACGTGCAGCACACCATCCTTGACGATATCGGCGTCGATTCCCTCCGTCTGCGCGACGGCGATGACGTCATCGACGGCGGTCCGCATGGCCCGCATCAGGTCGGCCACGCCGTCACGGCCGTGCGTCGCGGCGTAGGCGTCGCGGCTGCCGGCCAATTCCGCCGACAGCCACCCGCCATTGCGGCCGGATGCGCCGTATCCCGCGAATTCCTTCTCCAGGATGGTGATACGCAGATCGGGTTGTTGCCGCTTGAGGTAATACGCGGTCCACAGACCGGTCAGGCCGGCGCCGACGATGCATACGTCGGCGTCCTGATCACCGGGGAGCGCGGGTCGTTGCTGAGGAAGGCCGATCGATCGATACCAGTACGACACACCACCATTGACGAACTGCGTCGTGGTGCCGGAAGGCATCTCGGAAGGCATCGCTGTACTCCTGTTCGTGTTCGTCACGTGTGCCAGTGCGGTTGCTCGCCCACCGGAAGGGGCTTCCTCATATCGTCGGGGGGCTGACGATCCAGAGAAGTTCGGCGCGTTCGGCGCTGTGGTTGTGCACGGTGTGTGGCACCGACGTGCGGTATTCGGCACTGTCGCCGGCCGTGAGCTGGTGCATCGACCCGTCGAGCTCGAGCACGATGCTGCCGGCGATGACCAACAAGATCTCCTGCGAATCGCCGTGCACGTAAGCGTCTCCCGCGCTGCCACCGGGAGCGAATTCCGCGGCGTAGACCTCGAGATTGCGCAACGGCTTCTGGGACAACAGATATTTCGCGCTGGTATCCGAGACGTGGATCTCCGGGCGGTCGCGCTTACGCAGGATCCGGGCGCCGTGTGGATGGTGGTCGGTGAACAGGTCGGGCAGCGTGACCCCGAGTTCCTCACACAGCCGGCGCAGTGTCCCGACGCTGGCGTTGACCTGGCCGCGTTCCAGTTGGCTGAGGAAGCCCGCCGACGTCGCGGCCCGGCTGGCGAGGTCCCGCAGGGTCAACCTGCGGGCCAACCGGAATTCGCGGATCCGCGCACCCAGATCGGCGTCCGCCGCCGCGGGTGCCGCGGCGACGCTTGCGCCGTCAGACTGCATCGACTCGAACCGTCCGTTCGTGCGGGCGAACCCAACATTCGGTATCACTAAACAAAGTGTTCGTTGAACATAGGGCATCGATGAACCTGACGCAACCCCTGGCCCATGCGCGGTCCGCTGTTCGATGGCAACCCCGGAGCTAGGGTTGAGCATGGGCAATTCGGGGGAGGCATCCGCAACAGACGTGGGCCAGAACGAGAGCCTGCTGACCGTCGCCATCGCACTCGGCGCGAATGTGCTTATCGCCGTTGCCAAGACGATCGTGGCCGGCCTCACCGGGTCTGCCTCGATGCTGGCCGAGGCCGCACACTCCTGGGCCGATACCGGCAACGAGGTGTTCCTGCTGATCGGTACCCGTCGCTCGATGAAGCCTGCCGATGCCGACCACCGACTGGGTTATGGCCGCGCCGGTTACATCTGGTCGATGTTCGCAGCCTTCGGCCTATTTGCCGTCGGGGCCGCGGTATCGGTGTGGCATGGGGTGCAATCACTCGGCGGCGAATCGGAGGCGACGTCATACAGCTGGGCCTATGCGGTTCTCGGCGTCTCCTTCGTGCTCGAGGGAACCTCATTCCTACAAGCCTTGCAACAGACCAGATCCGGTGCAGCCCAGCGCCGTATCCATCCGTTGCGCTACGTCCGGGTGATGTCCAACCCGATGCTGCGCTCGGTGTTCGCCGAGGACCTCTCGGCATTGATCGGGATCGTCATCGCTTCCGCGGGAATCCTGGCGCACCAGCTGACGGGAGATGCGGTGTGGGATGCCATCGGTTCCATCCTGGTGGGTATCCTGCTGGGCGGGGTCGCGCTGTTCCTGATCGGCCGCAACATGGACTTCCTGACGGGTGAGGCGGTCACCCCGCTGGCCCGCAATACCGCGCTGCAGGGCCTGCTCGACCATCACGATGTCGAGCGGGTCAGCTACCTGCACATGGAATGGGTCGGCGCCGACCGGATCTACCTGGTCGCCGCGGTCGACCTGGTCGGGGATGCGGCGGAGTCCAACGTCGCCGCCCGGCTGAATGCCATTGCAGACGAGCTCCAGTCGCGACCCACCATCGTGCGGGCGGTGCTGACGCTGACCCGGCCCGGTGATCCCACCGACCTGCGCCCCGGTGAGCTACCGGACTGGTATCGCTGAGCGCTGCTGGACGGTCGTGATTCGGTAGGCGCCGACGCATGATGTCGAGCAGACTGGAACCATGACCGAGCCAGGGACCGCTGACAACGACACCGACCGGCACCGGCCGGAGTTCCACCCGTATCCCCACCCGGCCGCCGGGTGGGGAGCGGCCGTCAGCGTCACCAAGTTCCTGGCGCGTGAACGCGAGCCGTTCGACGGAACCCGGGCCATCATGAAGATGAACCATGAAGACGGTGGATTTGACTGTCCTGGCTGCGCCTGGCCCGACGACCTCAAGGGACTCAAGCTCGACATTTGCGAGAACGGGATCAAACACGTCACGTGGGAGATGACGCACAAGCGTTGTGGGCCTGAGTTCTTTGCCGCACATACCGTCTCGGAACTCGCGAACTGGAGCGACTTCGCGCTGGAAGACCAGGGCCGGCTGACCGAACCCATGGTGTACAACCCGGACACCGACCACTACGAGCCGATCGGCTGGGCGGACGCGTTCGCCATGGTCGGCGGCGCCCTTGCCGATCTCGACGATCCCAACCAGGCCGCCTACTACACCTCGGGCCGGCTGGGGAACGAAGCGACGTTCCTCTACCAGTTGATGGCCCGCGAGCTGGGGACCAACAATCTTCCAGACTGCTCGAACATGTGCCACGAGGCCAGCGGCCGCGCGATGCAGGCCGCGCTGGGCACCGGCAAGGGCACCGTGGACCTCGCGGACTGGGAGACCGCCGATGCCCTGTTCGTCCTCGGGGTCAACGCCGCATCCAACGCGCCGCGGATGTTGACCGCGCTGTCGGAGGCCTACCGCCGCGGCGCGCAGATCGTGCACATCAATCCGCTCGTCGAGGGCGGCGCCACCAAGACCATCATCCCGCACGACTTCCTGCGCATGGCGACGTTCAAATCGACCAAGACCAGCACCTTGAACCTGCAACCCAAGATCGGCGGCGATCTGGCCCTGATCCGTGGCATCGCCAAAGTCGTTCTGGAGCAATCCAAAACCGATCCCAAGGCCCTCGACGTCGAGTTCATCGAGCGCTTCACCGCCGGATTCGAGCAGTACCGTGACGTGGTCGAAGCCACCCCGTGGGACGAGATCGAGGCGAAATCGGGGGTGTCCGAGCGTGATATCCGCAGTGCGGCCAAGATCTACCGGGACTCCGACCGCAGCATCATCAGCTGGTGTCTGGGCGTCACCCAGCACGAACACGGCGTCGACACCGTCCGCGAAATCGTCAACCTACTGCTGCTGCGTGGGAATCTGGGCCGGGAAGGTGCCGGCCCGTCGCCGGTGCGCGGCCACAGCAATGTGCAGGGCAACCGCACCTGCGGTATCGATCACCGACCCACCGAGGAGTTTCTGGACAGACTGGCCGACGTCTGCAAGATCGACCCGCCCCGCGCGCACGGACTGGACACCGTCAGGACCATCGAAGCCATGCACAGCGGCGCGCTGAAGGTGTTCGTGGGCATGGGCGGAAACTTCGCCGCCGCCGCACCCGACACCGAATACACTTACGCCGGCCTACGCAAATGTGAACTCACCGTGCAGGTCAGTACCAAACTGAACCGCAGCCACGTCGTGCACGGCCGCCGTGCCCTGATTCTGCCCTGCCTCGGCCGGACCGAGAAGGACCACCAGCGCTCAGGCGTGCAGTCGTGTTCGGTGGAGGACTCGATGAGCATGGTGCATCTGTCCCGAGGGATGAAGAAGCCGGCATCCCCGCAGCTGATGTCTGAGCCGGCCATCATCGCCGGTATAGCGGCGGCAGCCCTTCCGGGTAGCGCCACTCCCTGGCAGTGGTACGTCGAGGACTACGACCGGATCCGCGACACGATGGCCAAGGTGCTCGACGGATTCGAGGATTTCAACAGGCGGGTCCGCCTTCCGCTGGGGTTCCGGATCAAGCAGCCCGCCCGCGAGCTGGTGTTCCTGACCCCTTCGGGCAAGGCCGAGTTCTGGGCACCGGCACTGCCCGACGACACTGTCGGCGAAGACAGCCTGATCCTTGCGACACTGCGGTCGCACGATCAGTGGAACACCACCGTCTACTCCGACAACGACCGCTACCGCGGTGTGAAGAATCTGCGCACCCTGGTCTTCATGAACGCCGCGGACATGGCCGATCGCGGCATCCAGGAGTTCGACGAGGTCGATATCGTCGCCACCGCACGTGACGGCAGCACACGATCGCTGCGCCGGTACAAGGCCATTCCCTACAGCATTCCCCGTGGGAACGCCGCCGGCTACATGCCGGAGATGAACGTGCTGTGCGCCATCGGCGATTACAGCACGCAAAGCGATCAGCCGATCATGAAGAACATCAAGGTGCGGGTGCAGCCCTCCGGCTGACTCCGGTGACAAGAGCAGCCGGAATCAGGACTGGATGTACTTGGCGGCCGACTCCAGATGCTCGATCGCCTCGGCGACGATCGCCGGGACCAGCTCGGCGCAGGTCGGCAGGTCATCGAGGATGCCGGCCACCTGGCCCGAGGCCAGCACGCCGGCCTCGGTGTTCCCCTCCACCAACCCCGCTTTGAGCAGCATCGGGGTGTTGGCCGCCATCACCACCTGTGACCAGGTGAGGTCCTTACCGTGCCGCATCGCCAGGCCGTCGGTGATCATCGACTTCCAGGTCATGCCGGACATCTTCTTGAACTTCTGGGCGTTGGCCACCGCGGCGGCCAAACCCCGCACCGGCGAACCGCTTTCCAACTTCTCGACCAGGCCGGTGCGCAGCACGCGGTGCGGCATCCCGTCGACCCGGGTGGACACCACGGTGCCGTCCAGCGCCGCGTCCAGATACCGGCGTTTGACGGCGTCGGGCACCGTCGAGTCCGCGGTCAGCAGGAATCGGGTCCCCATCGCGACGCCGGCCGCGCCGTAGGACAGCGCGGCGGCCAGGCCGCGACCGTCGAAGAATCCACCGGCGGCCACCACTGGCATACCGGTGTCCTTGACCGCGTCGAGCACCGACGGCAGCAGCAGTGTGGTGGCGATCGGACCGGTGTGGCCACCGCCCTCACCGCCCTGCACGATCACCGCGTCGGCGCCCCAGCCGGCCACCTTCTTGGCGTGCTTGGCCAGTCCGACCGACGGAATGACCACCACACCGGCATCTTTGAGCTTGGCGATCAGGTCGGGCTTGGGAGCCAAGGCGAAGGAGGCGACTTTGACTCCCTCGCGGATCAGGAGGTCGACGCGGTCGTTCGCGTCGCCGGCGTCGGCACGGATGTTGATGCCGAACGGTTTGTCGGTCGCGGCCTTGACCTTGGTGACGGCCGCTTGCAGTTCTGCCAGTGTCATGGTGGCCGACGCCAGGATGCCGAGGCCACCGGCGTTCGAGGTCGCCGAGACGAGCCGGGCACCCGCAACCCAGCCCATCCCGGTCTGTACGACGGGGTGCTCGATACCGACCAGTTCGGTAAGGGGGGTGACCAGCTTGCTCATGACCTAAACCTTGACTTCTTTGTCGCGCAACGACTTCGGATCGATGACTTCGCGCAGCAGGCGCTGCTCGTCGGCGTCGGGCAGGCGGGTGGTCTCGGCTTCGCCCAGCCCATGCACCTCGAACGAGGTGTTCTCGACGACCTGTTCGGCATCCACCCCGGGATGCAGCGAGACCGCCCGCATCTGGTGCTCGGGACCGTTGAAGTCGAACACGCCCAGGTTGGTCACCACCCGGTAGATGTTGGCGAACCGGTAGGCGGGGTTCTTCGGATCGACTTTGTCCCAGCCGATTCCGGACACGATATCGACGTTGTCGGTGAACACCCGCTTGGAGTGATTGCCCACCCAGTAACTGGTGGCATGGTTGATCGAGTTACCCGGCGCACCGCGGACGCCGAACATCTGGCGGGTCGGATGTTGGATGGGCCCGAACGCCGACAGGTTCTGATTGCCGTAGCGGTCGATCTGGTTGGCGCCCATCACCACGTGGCGCTTGCCCCAGGCCAGGGTCTCGAAAACCCGGTTGAACGGCATCCAGCCCTCGATCGCCGCGGCCGCACCGATGGCCGGGGTGTCGGCGATGATGCGTGCTTCCCCGTCGGTCAGCACGATGTCGGGGGAGAAGGTCAGGCGTGCCAACCGGGCACCCACCGACACGATGGTGGTCATCGGGGACACCATGATCTCGCCTGCGTCGCGGAACAATTCGGCACAGGCGACGGCGCACACCTCGGCGCGGGTCGGGGTCATCGGTTGGCCTCCTCGGCGAACGTGCGCACGGCAGCTTGGTAGTCGTCCTCGCTACCGGACAGATACGTGGTGACGAACTGGGCCCAGGTGTCATCGGAGCCCGCTGCCTCGGCATAGTGCCGCTGAAACTTCTCGGCCCGTCGATAGTCGGGCTCGTTGGTGGTGAAGTGCGCACCGCCCGGCGCCTCGACCACGGCGTCGACCATCATCCGGTTGATCAGCAGTGCCTGCGGCGGAACGGCTTTCACCAGCTCGTCGGTGGTCACGATCCGTTCCACCGACAGGAACCGCTGCTGTGCGGACATCAGGAACAGATCGTCGAAGTACGGGTCGATGCCGGTGTAGGCGGCGTTGCCCCGCTCATCGCCGAGGTTCATGTGCACGAACGCGGCATCCAGGTTCAGCGCCGGCATGGCGAGGAGTTCCTGAGCATCGTAAGGAGATTTGACGGTCTTGAGCTCGTCGCCCCAGAAGGTGCGGACGTCGCTGCCCAATCCGGCGCGGATCGGCAGGAACGGCAACCGCTGGGCGGCAGCCTGTAGGCCGCAGCGCAGCATGCCCTCGTCCATCTCGCGGGCCTCGATGGCGCCGGTGGTGCGGGCCTTGGCGAACCACGGGTCGTAGAACGGCGGCGAGTCCAGCGACACGAAGCCGTAGTACGCGCGCTTGACCTTGCCCGCCGAGCACAGCAGGCCCAGGTCGGGTCCGCCGTAGGTGACCACCGTCAGGTCCGTCACGTCGGTGCGCAGCAGTGCGCGGACGAAGGCCATCGGCTTGCGCCGGGACCCCCAGCCGCCGATACCGATGGTCATGCCGCTCTCGATCGAGGCGACCGCCTCGTCCAAAGACGTTCGCTTATCGCTCATTTGGACCCCTTATCGGTACCGGCGAATGCATCACGATGCTCATCGGACACGCCGGCGAGGTTGAGTTCGAAAGTGAAGCCCTGCTCCATGCGGTAGCGGGCGTTGACCGGCTGGACGTCGATGAAGTTCAGCGCCTCCTTGGCTGCGCGGATCACCCGGGTGTCCTTGCTCGCGATATCACGGGCCACCCGCAGAGCGGACTCGTCGAGGTCGGCGCGTGGCACCACCTCGTGCACCGAACCGAAATGGTGCAGGGTTTCGGCGGGCACGGTCGCGGCGGTGAAGAACAGCCGGCGCATCAGGTGTTGGGGCACCAGCCGGGACAGGTGGGTGGCGGCACCGAGGGCGCCGCGTTCCACCTCGGGCAGGCCGAACTTGGCGTCGTCGGAGGCGACGATGACGTCGGCATTGCCCACCAGCCCGATACCGCCGCCCACGCAGAAGCCGTTGACGGCGGCCACGACCGGAACCTCGCACTCGTACACCGACCGGAACGCGTGATAGCAGCCGCGATTCGCGTCGATCAAGGCGGTGAAGCCCTCGGTGTTCTGCATCTCTTTGATGTCCACGCCGGCGTTGAAACCGCGCCCCTCGGCTCGCAGGATCACCACATGGGTGCTGCGATCGCGCCCGGCGGCGGTAATGGCATCGCCGAGCTCGAACCATCCGCGCGACGGGATGGCGTTGACCGGTGGGTAGTTGACGGTGACCGAGACGATGCCCGGTTCGACTGTCGTGGTGGTGATCGTCATCAGACACACTTCCTCAAGGGGTCGCTACCTAAGCAAGCACTTGCTTGGTACGCTAGCACAGTGACTGACGGGGCTGGAATCAATCTGCAACTCGCGGGCCGGGTGGTCCTGGTGACCGGTGGGGTGCGCGGGGTCGGCGCCGGGATCAGCGCGGTGTTCGCCGCCCAGGGGGCCACCGTCATCACCTGTGCACGCCGTCCGGTCGAGGGCTCGCCGTACGAGTTCCATGCGTGCGATATCCGCGACGACGAGGCGGTCAAGGTCCTGATCGACACCATCGTGGCGACGCACGGCCGCCTCGACGTCGTCGTCAACAACGCCGGCGGATCGCCGTACGTGCTGGCCGCCGACGCCTCGGCGAAATTCAACACCAAGATCATCGAACTGAATCTGATCGGCGCGCTGTCGGTCTCCACGCACGCCAACACCGTCATGCAGGAGCAGGACGGCGGCGGGTCCATCGTGAACATCTCCAGTGTCAGCGGCCACCGGCCCACGCCGGGCACCGCCGCCTACGGGGCGGCCAAGGCCGGCATCGACAACCTCACGACCACCCTGGCCGTCGAATGGGCGCCCAAGGTGCGGGTCAACTCGGTGGTGGTGGGCATGGTGGAGACCGAACAGTCCGAATTGTTCTACGGTGACGCGGAATCGGTGGCTGCCGTCGCCGCCACCGTCCCGCTGGGCCGGTTGGCCAAACCCGCCGATATCGGTTGGGCAGCAGCCTTTTTGGCTTCCGAAGCAGCGTCGTATATCAGCGGCGCGATGATCCAGGTGCACGGCGGCGGGGAGCCGCCGACCTACCTGGCGGCGTCCAGCGCCAACAAATAAAAGGAGATACAGCAATGGGTTTGCTTGACGGCCGCGTGGTCATCGTGACGGGCGCCGGCGGCGGAATCGGCCGTGCGCACGCGCTCGCCTTCGCCGCCGAAGGGGCGCGCGTGGTGGTCAACGACATCGGTGTGGGCCTCGACGGGTCACCCGCCGGCGGTGGCAGCGCCGCGCAGGCCGTCGTCGACGAGATCCGTTCGGCCGGAGGGGAAGCCGTCACCAGTGGCGCGAACGTCGCGGACTGGGCACAGGCCGAGGGCCTGATCCAGACCGCGGTCGACGCGTTCGGCGGACTCGACGTGCTGGTCAACAACGCCGGCATCGTGCGTGACCGGATGTTCGCCAATACTTCCGAGGAAGAGTTCGACGCCGTCACGGCCGTTCACCTCAAGGGCCACTTCGCCACCATGAAGCACGCCGCAGCGTACTGGCGGGCCCAGTCGAAGGCCGGTAACACCGTCGACGCCCGCATCATCAACACCAGTTCCGGAGCCGGGCTCCAGGGCAGCGTCGGACAGGCCAATTACAGTGCCGCGAAAGCGGGCATCGCCGCCCTGACCCTGGTGGCCGCCGCCGAGATGGGCCGTTACGGTGTCAGCGTCAATGCCATCGCACCCTCGGCCCGCACCAGGATGACCGAGACGGTGTTCGCCGACATGATGTCCACGCAGGGCCAGGATTTCGACGCGATGGCCCCGGAGAACATCTCCCCGCTGGTGGTGTGGCTCGGCAGTGTCGAGTCCCGCGATGTCACCGGCCGCGTCTTCGAGGTGGAAGGCGGCATCATCCGGGTCGCCGAAGGCTGGGCGCGGGGTGCCGAGATCGACAAGGGCGCCCGCTGGAACCCGGCCGAGCTGGGGCCGGTGGTCGGCGACCTGTTGGCCAAGTCGCGGACCCCGCTGCCGGTTTACGGCGCCTGAGCGGCCGCCGGTCCCCGGCGCGGCCGGGGGCCGGCTACGCCGGGTCGCAGATGACGATCGGTATCTTGCGGTCGGTGTAGGACCGGTAGTTCGCGAAATCGGCGTACATGGCGTCCAGCTTGGGCCAGTATTCGTCGCGTTCGGCGTCCGTCGCATCGCGGGCCACCAGGTTCAGCTTCTCGTTCTTGGTCTGGAAACCGATGTTCGGGTTCGCCTTCAGGTTCAGATACCACATGGGGTTGGTAGCCCGACCGCCCTGCGAGGCGACCAGCACGATCCGGTTGCCCTCCTGCAGGAAGAGCAACGGACTGTCCCGCAGCTCTCCGGTCTTGCGGCCGGTCGTGGTCAAGATGCCCACCTCGGCGC
Organism: Mycolicibacterium sp. J2; assembly: GCF_026240945.1. Lineage (GTDB taxonomy): Bacteria > Actinomycetota > Actinomycetes > Mycobacteriales > Mycobacteriaceae > Mycobacterium. Next base: position 147,808 of record NZ_JAPFPY010000007.1, on the reverse strand, counting down.
CGCGCAGGAACTTGTTGGCAAGTTTGCCGCCCGACTTCTTGAACAGCCAGGTCTGCGCGCGGGACATCCACTTGATGGCGGTGCCCGTCGACGGGGCGTTGAGTCGTTCGACCTGCTTGGCGTTGAGTGGGCGAGGTGGATTGGCCATGGCTGTGATCCCTAGCGGCTGATGAAGGGGGTGAGTGAGGCTCTGATGTGGTGGATTTTGCCGTCGGACGCCGGGATCAGGAACGTCTCGTCGACGTGTGAGCACACCCGCCGGCCGAACAACCGCGGCTTGGTCAGCACGTCGAACCGGGCCCGCACATGATCACCGTCCACGGAGAACTCCGGTGGGGTCGTCGCCTCGATGATCTTGAACTGCGGGCCGTTGTTCAGGCTGCGCCGCAAGTGATCTCCGGAGCGGCCGGTCTTGAGCCCCATCTCGATGCGCACGCATCCCGGTGCGAACGGCACCTCGTCGGCCCGGTGGGTGACGAGGGCATCGATATACGCCTGCGCCGCGGCGATGCGGTCGGCTTCCGAAGCTGGCACCGGCCGGACTCAGATCCGCTCGATGATGGTGCCCGTGCTCAGCGCGCCGCCGGCACACATGGTGATCAGCGCCGTGCTCTTGCCGGTGCGCTCCAACTCGTGCAGCGCCGTGGTGATCAACCGAGCGCCGGTGGAACCGACCGGGTGGCCCAGCGCGATGGCCCCACCGTTGACGTTCACCTTGTCCATATCGGCCTCATGGACGCGCGCCCAGGAGAGCACCACCGAGGCGAACGCCTCGTTGATCTCGACCAGGTCGATATCGCCGAGTTTCATCCCGGCCTTCTCCAGCACCCGGGCGGTGGACTGCACGGGACCGTCGAGGTGGTAATACGTTTCGGCGCCGACGTTGGCCTGCGCGACGATGCGGGCACGGGGCGTGAGCCCGAGCGCGCGCGCCTTGTCTTCGTCCATCCACAGCACCGCTGCCGCACCGTCGGAGATCTGCGATGACGTACCCGCGGTGTGAATACCGCCTTCCATCACCGGATTCAGCGACGCCAGCCCCTCGGCGGTGGTGTCACGCAGGCCTTGGTCGCGGGTCACCGGCGCCCATTCGGCGGTGGGTTGTTTGTTCTCGTCGAGCACCGGCGCGGAGATCGGCGAGATCTCGCGGTCGAAGCGGCCCTCGGCCCAGGCCTGCTTGGCCTTGAGTTGCGAGGCCAGGCCCAGCGCGTCGATGTCCGCGCGGGTGATGCCGCGGCGCTTGGCAATCCGCTCGGCGGCCTCGAATTGGTTGGGCATGTCGATATCCCATGACGAGGCCCGGATCAGGCTGCGGTCGGGGCCGGCGTTGGCGCCCAGACCGACGCGGCTCATCGCCTCGATACCGCACGCGATGCCGATATCGATGGCGCCGGTGGCGATCAGACCGGCGATCAGGTGGTTGGCCTGCTGGGCGCTGCCGCACTGGCAGTCGATCGTGGTCGCCCCGACGTGCTCGGGCAGGCCCGCGGTCAGCCAGCCGACGCGAGTGATGTTGTTGGACTGCTCGCCGTACTGCGTGACGCAGCCGCCGATGACCTGCTCGACATCGCCGGCGTCAATCCCGGCCTTCTCCACCACGGCCTTCTGCACCGCGCCCAGCAGTTCGGTGGCGTGCAGGCCGGACAACCAACCGTTGCGCTTGCCGATCGGGCTGCGGGTGGCTTCGACGATGACAGGATTACCCATGTCGTCAGGCTAGAACACGTTTCATTACTCTGACAAGCGACGATGCCACCGTGCCTTTTATCTGCGGTGGAGGCATGTTTTACTGGCACTAGAACACGTTGCATTCTTAGGAGCGCACTTCCATGCCATGCCCCATCCCGAGTGATTTCGACCTTCTCGACGCCAGCCTCAACCTCGAACGGCTGCCCGTGGAAGAACTCGCCGAACTGCGTAAGTCCGAGCCCGTGCACTGGGTCGACGTGCCCGGCGGCACCGGTGGGTTCGGTGACAAAGGCTACTGGCTGGTCACCAAACATGCCGACGTCAAAGAGGTGTCCAAGCGCAACGACATCTACGGCAGCTCACCCGACGGCGCCATCCCGGTGTGGCCGCAGGAGATGACCCGAGAAGCGGTCGACCTGCAGCGCGCCGTGCTGCTGAACATGGACGCTCCGCAGCACACCCGGCTGCGCAAGATCGTCTCCCGCGGATTCACCCCGCGCGCCATCGGCCGGCTGGAGGCCGAGCTCGCCGAGCGCGCCCAGAAGATCGCGCAGACAGCCGCGGCCGAGGGTTCCGGTGACTTCGTGGAGCAGGTCTCCTGCGAGCTGCCGCTACAGGCCATCGCCGGACTGCTCGGTGTGCCACAGGAGGATCGCGACAAGCTGTTCCGCTGGTCCAACGAGATGACCGCGGGCGAGGATCCCGAGTACGCCGACGTCGACCCGGCCATGTCGTCCTTCGAGCTGATCAGTTACGCGATGAAGATGGCCGAGGAGCGGGCCAAGAACCCGACCGACGACATCGTCACCAAGCTCATCGAGGCCGATATCGACGGTGAGAAGCTCTCCGATGACGAATTCGGCTTCTTCGTCGTGATGCTCGCGGTGGCCGGTAACGAGACCACGCGTAACTCGATCACCCACGGCATGATCGCTTTCTCGCAGCATCCCGAGCAGTGGGAGCTGTACAAGAAGGACCGCCCGGAGACCGCAGCCGACGAGATCGTCCGGTGGGCCACGCCCGTGTCGGCCTTCCAACGGACCGCGCTGGAAGACACCGAATTGGCCGGCGTGCCGATCAAGAAGGGCCAGCGGGTGGTGATGTCCTACCGCTCGGCGAACTTCGACGACGAGGTCTTCGAGGATCCGCACGCGTTCAACATCCTGCGCAACCCGAATCCGCACGTCGGGTTCGGCGGCACCGGCGCGCACTACTGCATCGGCGCCAACCTGGCCCGGATGACCATCAACCTGATCTTCAACGCGGTCGCCGATCACATGCCCGATCTGAAGCCCATCGGTACGCCGGAGCGGCTGAAGTCGGGCTGGCTCAATGGTATTAAGCATTGGCAGGTCGACTACACGGGTAAGTGCCCGGTCGCGCACTGAACAAGGAGTACACGCGTGGACTTCGCACCGAATCCGGAGCAGCAGGCTGTCATCGATGTGGTGACGTCCGTGCTGGACCGGGACAACAGTTGGGACGCACTGGTTTCCGGGGGTGTTCTTGCGCTCGCCGCACCGGAGCGGCTCGGCGGTGATGGTCTCGGGCTGCTCGAGGTGGCGACCGCGCTGACCGAGATCGGCAGGCATGGCACCATCAGCCCGGCGCTGGCGACGCTCGGTCTCGGGCTGGTGCCGTTGCTCGACCTGGCCTCGGCCGAGCAGCAGGATCGCTACCTTGCCGGGGTGGCCAAGGGGGCGGTGCTGTCGGCCGCCCTCAACGAGCCGGGTTCCTCGCTGCCCGAGCGGCCGGCTGTCACGTTCGCCGGCGGGCGGCTCAACGGCACCAAAATCGGTGTGCCCTATGCCCAATCAGCCGAATGGCTGGTGGTCACCGCCGACAGTGCCGTCGTCGTGGTGTCCCCGACGGCCGCAGGCGTGAGCCTGGTCAAGACGCCGGCGGCCAACGGCTCCGACGAGTTCGTGGTGACCTTCGCCGACGTGCAGGTGCCGTCTGCCGACGTGCTCCAGGGTGCGACCACGCATCGGGTGAACCAGTTGGCGTTGGCGAACACGGGGGCGTTCGCCGCCGGTCTGGTCGCCGGTGCACTGCGGCTGACCGCCGACTACGTCGCCACCCGTGAGCAATTCGGCAGGCCACTGTCCACCTTCCAAACGGTGGCCGCGCAGCTGTCCGAGATCTACATCGCCTCGCGCACCATCGGTCTGGCGTCCACCTCGGCGGTGTGGTTGCTGTCGGAGGGGCTGGACGCCGATGACGACCTGGCGATCCTGGGATACTGGGTGGCATCGCAGGCCGCCCCGGCGATGCGCGTCTGCCATCACCTGCACGGTGGTATGGGTATGGACATCACCTACCCGATGGATCGTTACTACTCGTCGATCAAGGATCTGACCCGGCTGCTCGGCGGTCCGACGTATCGCCTCGACCTGGTGGGAGCGTAGACCACATGTACATCGAGTTGACTCCTGAGCAACGAGCGTTGCAAGCCGAACTGCGGCAGTACTTTTCGAACCTGATCACCCCAGAAGAAGCCGCGGCGATGGAAACCGACCGGCACAACGAGGCGTACCGTGCCGTCATCAAGCGGATGGGTTCGGACGGCAAACTCGGCGTCGGCTGGCCGAAGGAATACGGCGGCCTGGGTTTCGGGCCGATCGAGCAGCAGATCTTCGTCAACGAGGCCAACCGTGCCGACGTCCCGCTGCCACTGGTCACCCTGCAGACCGTGGGACCCACACTTCAGGTGTACGGCACCGAGGAGCAGAAGAAGAAGTTTCTGCCCGGGATCCTCTCCGGTGACATCCATTTCGCCATCGGCTACTCCGAACCCGATGCCGGAACCGACTTGGCCTCGCTGCGGACCACCGCTGTTCGGCATGGCGACGAATTCATCGTCAACGGTCAGAAGATGTGGACCACCGGCGCACACGACGCCGACTACATCTGGCTGGCCTGCCGTACCGATCCGTCGGCGGCCAAGCACAAGGGCATCTCGATCCTCATCGTGGACACCAAGGATCCGGGCTACAGCTGGACCCCGATCATCCTGTCCGACGGTGCCCATCACACCAATGCCTCGTACTACAACGACGTCCGCGTTCCCGCCGACATGCTGGTCGGTGAGGAAAACGGTGGCTGGAAGCTGATCACCACCCAGCTCAACCACGAGCGGGTCGGCCTGGGTCCGGCCGGACGTGTCGCCGGCATCTACGACCAGATCAAGACGTGGGCCTCCAAACCGGGCTCGGACGGAGTCACGCCGATCGAGCACGATGACGCCAGGCGGCTGCTCGGTCAGATCAAGGCCATCTGGCGGATCAACGAACTGCTCAACTGGCAGGTCGCGGCGTCCGGCGAGACCATCGCCGTCGCCGATGCCGCGGCGACGAAAGTCTTTTCCACCGAACGGATTCAAGAGGTCGGCCGGCTCGCCGAGGAACTCGTCGGCAGATACGGCAACCCGGCCGATCCGGAGACCGCCCACCTGCTGGACTGGCTGGACAAGATGACCAAGCGCAACCTGGTCATCACCTTCGGCGGCGGCGTCAACGAGGTGATGAGGGAGATGATCGCGGCGTCGGGCCTGAAGGTCCCCCGGGTTTCGCGGTAACGAGCGTGCGCGTAGAGAAGAGTTGCGCGATGAGCGCTTGCGCGAAGAGAAGAGAGCTTGAGTGAGCGATCTGCAGCAGGGGATCGAGGAGATCCTCGCGTCCGGACGCGGTGAACCCACCGTCGCCCGAGATCCGGTGAACCAGCCGATGATCCATCATTGGACGGATGCGATCGGCGACAAGAACCCGATCTACGTCGACGACGACGCGGCAAGGGCGGCCGGCCACGACGGTATCGTCGCGCCGCCGGCGATGATCCAGGTGTGGACCATGATGGGGCTGGGCCGCGCGCGCTCTGACGATGATCCGCTGGCGCGCGCGATGAAGCTGTTCGACGACGCCGGATACGTCGGTGTCGTCGCCACCAATTGCGACCAGACCTATCACCGCTACCTGCGGCCGGGCGAACAGGTCGCGATGAGCGCCGAGATCGTCAGCATCATCGGCCCCAAGCAGACCGCACTGGGTGAGGGTTACTTCATCAACCAGAAGATCCGTTGGCATGTCGGCGCCGAGGAAGTCGCCGATATGGACTGGCGCATCATGAAGTTCCTGCCCGCCGCCAAGCAGGCTCAACCCGAGGCGGCGGTGATCCCGGAGGATCTCGACCCGGACAAGCTGATGCGCCCGGCGTCGTCGCGGGACACCAAGTTCTTCTGGGACGGCATCAATGCCCACGAGCTGCGCATCCAGCGCCGCCCCGACGGCACCCTGCAGCATCCGCCGGTTCCCGCGGTGTGGGCGGACAAGGATGCGCCCGTCGACTACGTGGTCTCGTCGGGCAACGGCACGGTGTACAGCTACGTCGTGCACCACGCCCCGAAGGTGCCCGGTCGCAGCCTCCCGTTCGTCATCGCGTTGGTGGAACTCGAGGAGGGTGTCCGCATGCTCGGGGAACTGCGCGGGCTCGAGCCCGATCAGGTGAAGATCGGATTGCCGGTGCGTGCAACGTATCTCGACTTCCCCGACAGTGACGTCAGTCCGGCATGGTCGTTGTACGCATGGGAGCCGCAAGCATGAGCCGCACGGTCGACACCGTCGAGATCGGCACGAAGCTGCCCGACCTGCAGATCTACGGTGACCCGACGTTCATCGTGTCCACCGCCATCGCGACCCGCGACTACCAGGACGTGCACCACGATCGGGACAAGGCGCAGGCCAAGGGATCCAAGGACATCTTCGTCAACATCCTCACCGACACCGGGCTGGTGGGGCGCTATGTCACCGATTGGGCGGGGCCCGACGCCCTCGTCAAGTCGATCAAGCTGCGCCTCGGCGTGCCCTGGTATGCCTACGACACCATCACTTTTCGGGGTGAGGTGACCGCGATCGACGGTGACGTGGTGACGTTGAAAGTGGTGGGCAGCAACAGCCTCGGCGATCACGTCATCGCCACATCCACGGTTGCGTTGGGGGGAGGGCAGTGAGTCTGTCGGGCAAGGCGGCCATCGCCGGAATCGGTGCGACCGACTTCTCCAAGAATTCCGGGCGCAGCGAGCTGCGGCTGGCCGCCGAGGCGGTGCTCGACGCGCTCGACGACGCGGGGCTGGCGCCGTCGGATGTCGACGGCCTGGTCACGTTCACCATGGACTCCAACCTGGAGACCGCGGTGGCGCGCTCGACCGGGATCGGTGACCTCACGTTCTTCAGCCAGATCGGTTACGGCGGCGGCGCCGCGGCCGCGACCGTCCAGCAGGCAGCGCTCGCCGTCGCCAGCGGGGTGGCCGAGGTCGTGGTGGCCTATCGCGCGTTCAACGAGCGCTCGGAGTTCCGGTTCGGCCAGGTGATGACCGGCCTGACGATCAATGCCGACTCCCGCGGGGTGGAGTACAGCTGGTCCTATCCGCACGGGCTGAGCACACCCGCGGCATCGGTGGCCATGATCGCGCAGCGGTACATGCACGAATACGGGGCCACCAGCGCCGATTTCGGTGCCGTCTCGGTCGCCGATCGCAAGCACGCCGCCAACAACCCGAAGGCGCACTTCTTCGGCAAGCCGATCACCATCGAGGATCACCAGAACTCGCGGTGGATCGCCGAACCACTGCGGCTGTTGGACTGCTGCCAGGAAACCGACGGCGGCGTGGCCATCGTCGTGACCACCCCCGAGCGGGCCAAGGACCTCAAGCACCGGCCGGCGATCATCGAGGCCGCCGCGCAAGGCGCCGGCACCGATCAGTTCACCATGTACTCCTACTACCGGGATGAGCTCGGTCTGCCCGAAATGGGCTTGGTCGGTCGGCAACTGTGGGAGCAGAGCGGGCTGTCACCGTCCGATATCCAGACCGCGATCCTGTACGACCACTTCACCCCGTACACCCTGATCCAGCTGGAGGAGCTGGGGTTCTGCGGTAAGGGTGAGGCGAAGGATTTCATCGCCGGCGGCGCCATCGAGATCGGTGGGCGGCTGCCCATCAACACCCATGGTGGTCAGCTCGGTGAGGCCTACATCCATGGGATGAACGGCATCGCCGAGGGTGTGCGCCAGCTGCGTGGCACGTCGGTGAACCAGGTCGACAATGTGGAGCATGTGCTCGTCACGGCGGGCACCGGGGTGCCGACGTCGGGCCTCATCCTGGGCTGAGCCGCGGCGCCGCACGGGCCGCCCGCCACCACAGCGCAGGAAGTGTCGAGCGGTGGGCCGCAGGCGCGGTAATCTCGATAGCGCTGTTACGTGTGCGCGAGGGGGGCCTTGGCATGGGCATTCAGCCCGATATGAGTCCATTCGGCTCGCAGACGGTGACCGGACCGGGCTGGCCGAACGTCGACGAGGATGCGCTGGGTGCTGCGGCCGCGCAGTACGAGGCGCTGGCGGCGAAGATCACCGGCACAGTGGTGCCGCAGCAGCAGGGCCAGCTGATGAAGCTCGCCGACGCCTGGCAAGGCGGATCCGCCGTCGCCGCGGCCGGTGAGGCGACCACCATCATCGGCGGTCACGAGTCCAACGGCGCGCTGGCGGCCGCCATCGCGGCCAAGCTGCGCAGCATGGAGGCCGCCGTGGTCGCGACCAAGACGCTGGTGAACACCATGGCCGAAGAGACGAATGCCGAATGCATGGCCATCCAGTCCATGCCGGTCAGCAATGTGCAGGAGCTGGTCCAGGCCAGGATCAAACTGGGGCTGTCGCAGAACACCGCCACGGTGACCGCCAATGCCACCGAACTCGCCAACACCATCGGCGCACCGCCGAGCCTGCCGGCCTCGGGTCCGCCGGCGGTCGGTGCGCAGCAGTTGGCCGGTCAGGACCCGCAACAGGCGATGCAGATGATGAGTCAGATGGGCTCCATGCTCACCCAGTTGCCGCAGCAGCTGGGCCAGGCGCTGGGCCAGGCACCGCAGCAGATGATGCAGCCGCTGCAGCAGCTGACCCAGCCCCTCCAGCAGCTCACCTCGATGCTCGGCAAGGGGGGCTCCCCGTCGGCCGGTGGTGGGCCGTCGCCCTTCGCGGCGTTCTCCAACCATCCCCTGGCGGGTGGTTCGGGCGCCGGCGGTGGCGCCGGGATGGTGCGTGCGGCGGGGTTGCCCGGTGCCGGCGGCGGATCGGCGCAAACCCCGCTGATGGCCAGTTTGGTCGGCAAGACGCTGCCGGTGGCGGTAGCCCCGGCCGAGGCCGCGGCGGGCGCCGTGGTGGGCGGTGTCGCGCCGGTCGCCGCGGGTGGCGGCGGCATGGGCGGTGGGCCGATGGGCATGATGGGCCAGCGCGGCGGCGAGGGTGGGGGAGTCAAGCAGGGGCTGGCGTTACCGCCGTCCCTGGATTACGGGGAAGACGAGGTTGACGACGATGAGTGGTGATCGGCGATGACGAGTCCGCTGGAGAAACCCGAGGGGCTGAGCTGGGATGCGGCCTCGGTCGAACTACCGCCGATGCCGACCATCCCGCCCGGCGCCGACGCGATGAGCATGACCATCGCGGCCGTGCTGCCGACCCTCGAAGCCTCCCTGACGGCCAACGTGTCCGCCGTGGCGGCGAAGGAGAACATGTTCTCCGGCAAGGTCGGGGCGGCGCAGTCGGCGTACCAGAACGCCGACGAGGCCGGTGGCCAGTCGGTCGGCCAACTCGGCAGCATGCTCGGTCAGATGGGTCAGATGAGCCAGTTGGCCCAGACGCCGATGCAGGCCGCGGGCAGCCTGGGCGGGCAGACCGGCAGCTTCGGCTCGATGATGCAGCAGGCCATGGGCAGCGCCGGTCAGGGCGGTGGTTCCGGTTCTGGTGCCGGCGGCGCCGGCGGGCTGGGGTCGTTGGGCTCGCAGCTGGCCGGCCAGATACCGCAGGATCAGGGCCGCCCCGAGGATCGTGAGCAACTGGATCAGCGTGAGCAGCAGCTCAATGAGCGGCAGTCGCAGCAGGATCAGCGCCAGACCGAACAGGATCAGCGCGAACACCAGCTGGACCAGCGGCAGGCGCAGCAGGACGCGCGTGACGCGGTGCCCCAGCACGGCGCGGCGGGGCCTGCACCCGGTGCGGCCGGCCCGGCGCCGGTGTCCCCGCATGAGCACGGCCGGCCGTCCGGTGGCGAGGACCTGTCCCGCCGGGTCTGATCAGGCGGGAACGAGTTCCACACCGGACAACACCACGGCGTTGTCCCGGCTCGGTGCCGTCAATTGCCCGACGAGCTTGCCGTCCTGCTTCCAGATGGCTGCCCGCAGCGTCTCCCCCGGGATGACGGTGCCGGCGAACCGCGCCCCGTAGCTGCCGACCTGCGCGACGTCGCCGTCGAGGAAGTGGTCGACGATGGCCTTGCACCCGATGCCGTAGGTGCACAGGCCGTGCAGGATCGGCCGGTCGAAGCCGGCCGCCTTGGCGAACGCGGGGTCGGAGTGCAGGGGATTGCGGTCCCCGCACAGCCGGTACAGCAGTGCCTGCTGCGGCAGGATCGGCAGCGCGATCTCGGCGTCCGGGGCGCGGTCGGGCAGCTCGACGGACGTGGAGGGCCCCCGCTCGCCACCGAAACCACCCTCGCCGCGGGCGAAGATGGACCGTTTGGTGGTCCACAGCACGGTGCCGGATTCGTCGGTCACGGTGGACTCACTGACGATGACGGCGGCCTTGCCCTTGTCCCAGATCTCGGTGAACCGCTGTTTGGACCAGGCTTTGCCGCTGGTGGGGATGGGACCGGGCACGGTGACGCCCTCGCTGGCGTGCAACACCTTGGACAGTTCGATGTCGATGCCGGGGAACTGCACCGTCGGCGCCTCCGTCATGTGGAAGCTGGCCGCGACATTGCCGAAGGTGGGCAACACCTGAGGGGTGTTGTCGGTCAGATAGCGCAGCTCGCGTTCGTCCATCGGGTCGGCGCCCGCGCCGAGGCCCAGGTGATAGAGCTGGATATCGCTGCTGGTCCACGAGAACTCGATGGGGTCCAGGTCGGCGGCGAGCGCTTTCTCGACGTCGATGGGCATGTCAGGCCTTTCCTGAGTTCGATGTCGCCGCCGGTGCGGCTCCAGCGAGATGCAACGCGGCGAGGTAGCCGAAGGTCATGGCGGGGCCGATGGTGCCACCCGGGCCGGGATAGGTGTGACCCATCACCGGTGAGCTGACATTGCCTGCCGCATAAAGGCCTTCGATCACCGAGTTGTCATCGCGCAGCGCGCGGCCGTGCACGTCGGTGCGGATACCGCCCTTGGTGCCCAGGTCGCCGGGCACCATCTTGGCGGCGTAGAACGGTGCGTGCTTGATCTCGCCGAGGTTGGGGTTCGGCTTGTTGGTCGGATCACCGTAGTAGCGGTCGTAGGCGCTCTCGCCGCGGTGAAAGTCCTCGTCCACACCGGAACGCGCGAACCCGTTGAACCGGTCGATGGTGGCCTTCAGCGCGTCGGCGGCCAGACCGGTCTTCTCGGCCAGTTCGGCCAGGCTGTCCGCCTTGACGACGACGCCGGACTCCAGCCACTTCTTCGGGATGCGTTGTCCTGGCTGCAGACCCGCGAAGATGTAGCGGTCTCGGTACTGCTGGTCGAAGACCAGCCAGGCCGGCACGTTCTCACCAGGGCCCGGGCCCTGGCCGAACTCGCCGCCGTACATGTGGTGGCAGGCTTCCACATAGGGCATCGATTCGTTCATGAACCGCTTGCCGCTCATGTTGACGATGATCGACCCGGGCGAGTTCCGCTCGGACAGGGCGAACCACGGGGCGCCCACCAACGGAACGGTCGGGCCCCACCACGCGTCCTCCATCAGCTCCAGTGCCGCACCGAGCTTTTCGGCCGCCACGATGCCGTCACCCGTGTTGGCCACGGCACCGACGGTCCACTCGGTGGTGATGGGCTGACGCTGGTACTTGGTGCGCATCTCCTGGTTGTGCTCGAAGCCACCCGAACCGAGGATGACGCCCTTGCGCGCTCGGATCAGCTTCGGTTCGGCAGACTCGGTGGCACCGGCCTCGCGAACGTAGATTCCGCGCACCACCCCGTCCTCGATGTACAGATCGGTCAGCGCGGTGTTCAACAGCACCGGCACCCCGGCGTCACGCAGGGCGATGCGCAGCGGGGCGATCAGTGCGCGGCCCATGCCGACGAGATTCTTACCGGTGGCGTTGGCCCATACCGAACGGATGCCGACCTTGATGCTGCGCAGCACGCCGCGCGGGTGCCGCTTGAGCTGGTTGAGCCGGACGTAGTCCTGCTGCAGCACCACCATGTTCATCGGGACCTTGCCGTACGGCGGTTCCAGGCCTTTTTCGTCGGGGCCGAGTTTCTTGGCGTCGAACGGCTTGGGCTCCACCGAACGCCCGGTGGCCTTACCGCCCGGCGTCTCCGGGTAGTAGTCGGAGTAGTTCGGTACCCAGCACAGTTTCAGCGGCGAGTTCTTCAGTACGAACGACAACATCTCCGGACCACGGTCCAGGTAGGTGTCGATCTTCTCGGCCGGGACCACGTCGCCGACGATGGCGTGCAGGTATTTGCGGGCGGCGTCGGCGGTGTCCTTGACCCCGTCACGCTTGAGAATCTCGTTGTTCGGGATCCACACTCCGCCACCTGACCGCGCAGTGGAACCTCCATAGTGCGGAGCCTTTTCAACGACTACTGTCGAGAGGCCCTGGTGGGCAGCGGTGAGGGCGGCGACCATGCCGGCGGCTCCGCTTCCCACCACGACGACGTCGAACGCACCGTACTCCTGTCCAGTCATGTAGAACACGTTATAGAATTGCGGCGCCATTCGACAACAGGCCTGCAACAGTGCCGGTCGAAGGCTTGATCAGATTATGAGGGGAATTCATCGAGATGCTGAGTGCGCAGGTCCGCGACGAACTCGCGGCAGATCTCGCCCAAGCGGAGCGCAGCAGGGTCCCGACCACGCCGTTGACCGACCGCTACCCCGATATCGACGTGGTTGATGCCTATGAAATCCAGCTGATCAACATCCGGCAGCGGGTTGCCGAGGGCGCCCGGGTCATCGGGCACAAGGTAGGCCTGTCGTCGGAGGCCATGCAGAAGATGATGGGCGTCGACGAGCCCGACTACGGTCATCTGCTCGCCGATATGGAGGTTTTCGAGGACAAGCCGGTCCCGACGGCGAACTACCTCTACCCGCGGGTGGAGGTCGAGGTGGGCTTCGTGCTGGCTGATGACCTGCCTGGCGCGGGCTGCACCGAGGACGACGTGCTGGCCGCGACGGCCGCCTTCGCGCCGTCGATCGAGCTGATCGACACCCGCATCACCGACTGGAAGATCAAGTTGTGCGACACCATCGCCGACAACGCCTCATCGGCCGGCTGGGTGCTCGGGCCGGAACGCGTGTCGCCCAAGGACATCGATATCAAGGCCATCAACGCGATCCTCAAACGCAACGGAGAGGTGGTGGCGGAGGGGCGCAGCGACGCGGTCCTCGGAAATCCGGTCACCTCGGTGGCCTGGCTGGCCCGCAAGGTCGACCAGTTCGGGGTGCGTCTGAAGGCCGGGGACATCGTCCTGCCGGGCGCCTGTATGCGGGCGATCGATGCCCGTCCAGGTGACGATTTCGTAGCAGATTTCGACGGACTGGGTTCGGTCCGACTGAGTTTCGAATAGGGGACGTTTGCAATGGCGGATAAGGCGTCAGTGGCGATTGTCGGGTCGGGCAATATCAGCACCGACCTGCTGTACAAGTTGTTGCGTTCGGAGTGGCTGGAACCGCGCTGGATGATCGGGATCGATCCGGAGTCCGAGGGGTTGGCCCGGGCGCGCAAGCTGGGCCTGGAAACCAGCCATGAGGGTGTGGATTGGCTTCTGGCGCAGAAGGAATTGCCGGATCTGGTGTTCGAGGCCACTAGTGCTTACGTGCATCGGGACGCGGCGCCGCGGTATGAGGCGGCCGGCATCAGGGCGATCGATCTGACCCCGGCGGCGGTGGGCCCGGGGGTGATCCCGCCGGCGAACCTGCGAGCGCATCTGGACGCGCCCAACGTCAACATGGTCACCTGCGGCGGGCAGGCCACCATCCCGATGGTCTACGCGGTAAGTCGCGCAGTGGCCGACAAAGGGGGTGTGCCCTATGCCGAGATCGTGGCGTCGGTGTCCTCGGCTTCGGCCGGTCCGGGCACCCGGGCCAACATCGACGAATTCACCAAGACCACCAGCGCCGGGGTGCAGAACATCGGTGGGGCGGCCAAGGGCAAGGCGATCATCATCCTGAACCCGGCCGAGCCGCCGATGATCATGCGCGACACCATTTTCTGTGCGATCCCCGAAGACGCCGACCGCGCCGCGATCACCGCGTCGATCAAGGATGTGGTGGCCGAGGTGCAGACCTATGTGCCCGGCTACCGGCTGCTCAACGAACCGCAGTTCGACGAACCGTCGGTGGTGAACGGCGGCAACCATGTCGTCACCGTTTTCGTGGAAGTGGAAGGTGCCGGCGACTACCTTCCGCCGTACGCTGGAAATCTGGACATCATGACCGCCGCGGCCACCAAGGTCGGCGAGGAAATCGCCAAAGAACGGGCCTCTGCAGGAACAGGAGCGCAAGCATGAGTGCAGAAGTCTGGTTCGACGCCAGCTGGGACGTCCGGATGACCGACACGTCGTTGCGCGACGGGTCGCACCACAAGCGCCACCAGTTCAGCAAGGATGAGGTCGGCTCGATCGTCGCGGCGTTGGATGCCGCCGGGGTGCCGGTCATCGAGGTCACCCACGGCGACGGCCTCGGCGGGTCGAGCTTCAACTACGGGTTCTCGAAAACCCCTGAGCAGGAACTGATCAAGCTCGCTGCCGAGACCGCCACGCAGGCCAAGATCGCCTTCCTCATGCTGCCCGGCGTGGGCACCAAGGAAGACATCAAGGAAGCCCAGAACAACGGCGGCGAGATCTGCCGGATCGCCACCCACTGCACCGAGGCCGACGTGTCGATCCAGCACTTCGGGCTGGCCCGCGAGCTCGGGCTGGAGACCGTCGGGTTCCTGATGATGAGCCACACCATCTCCCCGGAGAAGCTGGCCGCCCAGGCCCGGATCATGGCCGACGCCGGCTGCCAGTGCGTCTACGTGGTGGACTCTGCCGGTGCGTTGGTGCTCGAAGGGGTCGCCGACCGGGTGGCCGCGCTGGTCGCCGAACTCGGTGACGACGCCCAGGTCGGTTTTCACGGCCACGAGAACCTCGGCCTCGGCGTCGCCAATTCGGTCGAGGCCGTGCGTGCCGGTGCCAAGCAGATCGACGGGTCCTGCCGCCGCTTCGGCGCCGGGGCCGGCAATGCGCCCGTGGAGGCGTTGGTCGGGGTCTTCGACAAGATCGGCGTGAAGACCGGTATCGACTTCTTCGATATCGCCGACGCCGCCGAAGAGGTTGTCGCGCCTGCGATGCCGGCCGAGTGCCTGCTCGACCGCAACGCACTGGTGATGGGCTACGCCGGGGTGTACTCCAGCTTCCTCAAGCACGCGGTTCGTCAGGGTGAACGTTATGGCGTGCCCGCCCACGAGCTGTTGCTCCGGGTCGGGCAGCGCAAACTGATCGGCGGTCAGGAAGACCAGCTCATCGACATCGCCTTGGAGATCAAGCGCGAGCAAGAGGCCGCCTCCGCCTGATCTCGCCCAAACTCACCTTTGGGCCGAAAAGGTCGAGAAGAACCCGGCAGAACGTCGATTTGGGTAACTGACAGCCGACCCCGGCAAGATGGGCGGATGGCCACCACAGCGACAACGCGGCGCCGCCCGGGGTCCCTGGAGTTTCTGCTGGTCGGGCTCACCGCGCTGGCGTTGTCGGCGAGCCTGGTCAGTGATCTGCTGACGACGCATCCGCGCATCGCCGCGGCGGCGACCATCTTCTGCGGTGTGTTCGTCCAAGCGCTGCCGTTCCTGGTGCTCGGCGTCATCGTCAGCGGACTGGTCGCGGCGTTCGTCACCGCCGAGCGGTTACAGCGCTGGCTGCCGCGCCGGCCGGTGCTCGCCGTGGCCGCAGCGGGCGTGGGCGGGGCGGCACTGCCCGGCTGCGAATGCGGTTCGGTTCCGGTGGCGCGCCGATTGTTCAGCGGCGGTACCGGTGGGGCCGCGCTGACCTTCATGCTCTCCGCACCGGCGATCAACCCGGTGGTGCTGGTGGCCACCGCCGTCGCTTTTCCCGGGCAGCCGCAGATGGTGGTGGCCCGCTGCGGTGCATCGCTTCTCACCGCGGTCGTCATGGGCCTGCTGTGGCAGCGGTGGGGCCGCACCGACTGGGTCACCCGCACCCTGCCGACCCTGCACGACGACGCAGCGCCGCGCTGGGCGGTGTTCGCGGGCGCGGCCCGGCACGATTTCCTGCAATCCGCCGGTTATCTGGTGCTCGGTGCAGCCGCCGTGGCGCTGCTGCGGGCGTTCGTGCCGGCCTGGGTGTTCGGACACGTCGCGGGCAATCTGCTGGTGGGTATCGCCATGATGGCGGTGCTCGCGGTGGTGCTGGCGCTGTGCTCGGAGGCCGACGCCTTCGTCGCCGCCGGGTTCACCATGCTGCCGTTACTACCGCGGCTTGTGTTCCTGGTGGTCGGTCCGGCGATCGACGTGAAATTGTTCGCGATGCAGGTCGGCATGTTCGGGCGCGCGTTCGCGGTCCGGTTCGCGCCGATGACCTTCCTGGTCGCGACGACCAGCGCCGTTGTCGTCGGATTGCTGGTGCTGGGCACCACATGAGTCGGGTCACCGAGAACACCCTGGTGCTGTTGATCGGGCTGAGTGCGGGCTTGCTGGTGGTCAAAGGCACCTACCTCAACTTCGTCAAACCCGGTCTGCTGCCGTGGTTGATCGCCGCCGCAGTGCTGTTGGTGGCTCTCGCGCTGGTCGGCTTCGTCGCGGACGCCCGGCACGGGGCCGCCGAACACCATCACCACCGCAGCATGGCGTGGCTGCTCCTGATTCCGGTGGCACTCACCGCTTTTGTCGCGGTCCCCGCGGTCGGCGTGGTCGGTGCGACACCGCAAACCGTGGCCGCCACCCAGCCGCAGAAGCGGGCGTTTCCACCGTTGCCGGCCGACGGCACGGTGGCCCTGCCGGAGTTGCTCATGCGCGCGGCCGCCGATTCGACCAACAGCCTGGACAACCGAACAATCACCACCACCGGTTTCACCATGGGCGGTGACCTGGGCCGGGTGGTCATCATCTGCTGTGCGGCGGACGCGCAACTCGCCCGGATTCACTTGGCGGGCAACATCTCCGAACATCCCGAGGACACCTGGCTACGGGTCGAGGGACGAGTCGTGCCCGGAACCTCGAATCCGTCCACCAACTTCGTCCCGACGCTGGAGGTCATCCGGGCCACCCCGATTCCCAAACCGGCCAACACGTACGCGTACTGAGCGGCTGGTCAGCTGGGCGTGTAACCCGGTTTGGCCAGCAGCTCGCGCAGACCCGCGTCGATGAAATCGGTGTCGACGGGATTGCTGCCACCACCGGCGAAGTGTCCCCAGATGCCCGGGATCACCCTGACCTCACCGTTCGGGATGAACTGGCTCGCCCACTGCTCGTCTTCCGGCGGGAAGTACAGGTCCTTCTCCGCGGGCATGGCCAACAGCGGACAGCGGATGGAGGCCAGCGCCTTTTCCACATCGCCTCCGAAACCCGGTGTGTTCCCGACGTTCCCGCTGTGCCAGGTCCCGATCATGGTGATCAGGTTGTTGGGGTCGCGTCCGTCGCGGAAAAAGCCCTCCCAGAACCCGTACAGGAAGTCGTCCAACGACGTGTAGCCCAGGGTCCGCCAGGTCTCCTCCCAGTAGAACGCCTGTGAGTAACCCCAGCCCGAATAGACCCGGGCGAAGGCCCGCAGTCCCTTGATCGGCGGCTTGTCGGGGTCGTAGTCGCCGGCAGCGAAAGCGGCATCGGCTGACAAGGCGGTCACCAAGGATTCGAGGAACACCTTGTTGTGCGGAGCGGTCACACTGGAGCCGCAGAACGGTGCGGCCCGCTGCACCATCTCAGGGTGGCTCACCGCCCATTGGTAGGTCTGGCCCGCACCCATCGACCATCCGGTCACGAGGGAGAGCGACGAGATCCCGAGCTTCTCGGTGATCAACCGGTGCTGTGCTTCCACCTGGTCGTAAAAGGTGACGGCCGGAAAGCGGGGGCCGTCATAAGGGGCAGGCGTGTTCGACGGCGAGGAAGACAGGCCATTGCCCAGCATGTTCGGGATGATGATGAACCGTTCATCGGGATCGAGGGCTCGACCGGGCCCGATGAGCCATTCATTGTTCGTGTGCCAGCCGGAGTACCAGGTCGGGTAGACGATTGCGTTGGACTTGTCCGCGTTCAGGGTGCCGTAGGTCTTGTAGGCGAGCGTGGCAGCGCGGAGCGTGCAACCGTTCTGCAGCGTGAAATCGCCGAGATCGAAGTACTCGGCATCCGTGGGTGCGGGCATGGACGTCCTCCGTTGCTTTTACTACCATTTGGAAATAATCGTCAAACCTACTCGTAAGAGCCCCGGCGTCAAGCGGAAACGTGCGGCTCACGGGAGCGCAGTGTCGAGGGTCAAGGGCCGCCCGGCATCATGGGGGCATGGGAACACGCGGCGAGGCGCAGGCGATCCTGGAACAACTCGCCGGCCCGGGCGCCGTCCTGCGTGACGATCAGTGGACGGCCATCGAGGCGCTGGTGGTGCACCGGCGGCGAGCACTCGTGGTGCAGCGCACCGGCTGGGGTAAGTCGGCGGTGTACTTCATCGCCGCCAAACTGCTGCGGGCCGCCGGGCGTGGGCCGACAGTCATCGTGTCGCCGCTGCTGGCGCTGATGCGTAACCAGGTCGCCGCCGCCCAACGGGCCGGGGTGGCGGCTGCGACCATCAACTCCAGCAACGTCACCGAATGGGACACCGTGCACCAGCTGGTGACCGCGGGCGACCTCGACGTGCTGCTCGTCAGCCCGGAACGGCTGAACAACCCGGACTTTCGCGATGCGGTGCTGCCCGCGCTGGCCGCCGACGCCGGGCTCGTGGTGGTCGACGAGGCACACTGCGTCTCGGACTGGGGTCACGATTTCCGCCCCGACTACCGCCGCATCCGCACGCTGATCGGTGAACTGGGTTCAGATATACCGGTTCTGGCGACCACTGCCACGGCCAACGACAGGGTGGTCGACGACGTGGCGGCGCAACTTGGCGTCGGCGGTGCCGACAATGCAGCCGGCGTCGGCGGTGCGGACACCCTGGTGCTGCGCGGCGGGCTCGATCGCGAGTCGCTCCGGTTGTCGGTGGTACAAGCCGGCGGTCCCGCACAACGCGCGGCATGGGTTGCCGCACAACTCGATTCGCTTCCCGGTTCGGGCATCATCTACACGCTCACGGTGTCCCAGGCCCACGACATCGCCACCCTGCTACGCGAGCGCGGTTATCAGGTCGGTGCCTATACCGGGTCGACGGAAGCGGCCGAGCGGGAACAACTCGAGGCCGACCTGCTGGCCAACCGGGTCAAGGCCCTGATCGCGACGTCGGCGCTGGGCATGGGATTCGACAAACCCGATCTCGGATTCGTCGTGCATCTGGGCGCACCGTCCTCTCCCATCGCCTACTACCAGCAGGTGGGGCGCGCCGGGCGCGCCACCGCCAGCGCCGAGGTGATCCTGTTGCCCGGGCGTGAGGATGCCGACGTCTGGCGGTACTTCGCATCGGTGGCCTTCCCGGCGGAAGCCATGGTGCGCAAGGTGATCGGTGCGCTGGAGCCCGACCGCGCGTTGTCAACGGCCGCGCTGGAGCCGCTGGTCGACCTCAACCGGTCCCGCCTGGAAATGGTCCTCAAGGTGCTCGATGTGGATGGCGCGGTGCGCCGGGTCAAGGGCGGGTGGATCAGCACCGGGCAGCCCTGGGAGTACGACGAGCCGCGCTACCGCCGGCTGGAGGAGGCCCGGCAACGGGAACAGCAGGCCATGCTTGACTACCAGTCGACCAGCGAGTGCCGAATGGCCTTCCTGCGCCGTCAACTCGATGATCCCGAGCTGACCGCCGATCATCGCTGCGGGCGGTGCGACAACTGCACCGGACCGCGATACGCATCGACGGTGGACGCCGAGGCCGCGGAATCGGCCCGGGCACAGTTGATGCGTCCCGGGGTGGAACTCGCCCCGCGTAAGCAATGGCCCACCGGGATGGCGGCCATCGGTGTCGAGCTATCCGGGCGCATCCCGGACGGACCCGAGCCCGGCCGGGTGATCGGCCGGCTCACCGACCTGGGCTGGGGGACCCGGCTGCGGCGGCTGCTCGACGAGCCCGACGGCGAGGTTCCCGACGACGTCGTGCAGGCGGCGGTCGAGGTGCTCAAGGCGTGGAACTGGACGACCCGGCCCACCGCGGTGCTGGCCATGGATTCGGCCACCCGCCCGCTGCTGATCCGTTCGCTGGCGGCGCGGCTGTCGCAGCTGGGCCGGCTGACCGACCTCGGCGTGCTCGGCTACCGGGCCGGCCACCGGCCGATCACCGCGGCCAATTCGGCCTATCGGGTGGCCGGGTTGCGCGACGCCTGGGAGCCGCCCGCCCAGAGCGTCGCCGGCCCCGTGTTGCTGGTCGACGATGTCGCCGACACCGGCTGGACGCTGACCATGGCGGCCCGGGTGGTGCGCCGGGCCGGCGCCTCAGCCGTCCTGCCGTTCGCGTTGGCTGCGGTGCGCTGAGAACGCCAGCTGACTGGCGACCGCCTCGACGCCGTCGAGTCGAATATCGCTGCGCCGGATGGTTTCCCACCGATCACGGCTCATCGTGAAGGAGATGATCACGTCCCTACGATTACGCCGGGGCTCGACCGCGTCACCGGTGCGTACGTAGGGCAGCGAACGAGTGACGGCCAGCGATGCCGCGTTGTCATGCCACGCACGAGTGACGGCCTGCTGCGCGCCGAAACCCGCGAAAATCAGGTGCAGCGCGGCCTGACGCATCTCCTTGCCGATGCCGCGACCCTGGTGGGCGCGGCCCAGCCATGATCCCGTCGTCACCGAGCGGTGCTGCGCGAAGTTGTCGGCATGCACCGTGCACACCCCGACGGCACGACCGTCGACCACTGCGGCGAGGGGGATGTCCCAATGCTCGGGCGTGACCTCGGCCCGGCACCGCCAGAAGTACTGCAAGGTGTTGCGTTCCAGCTGCGGTGACGTGACGTCGGTCCAGGGCTCGGAGAACGGCATGGTGGCGGGATCGTGGATGCCGCGTGCCGCCAGCAGCGCCAATTCGGTGGCCAGCTCATCGGTGATGTGGCCCAGCGCCAGGTTCGGGGTGGTCACCTCCAGCTCTGCCAGAGGCCAGATCGGATCCGCCATAGCTGCCATCGCAGCACAGAAAGCACTTCAGAGGAAACGATTTTCGCGTGCGCCTAGAGGATCTTGATATCGGTCGCGGGATCCCACACCGCACGCATGGTGGCGATCTTCCCGGCATCGTCGAAGGTCATGATGTCGATCGGCTGCACCTGGTAGCCGTTACCGGCGGTGCAGACACGCAAGCGGAACTCGAAGACAGCGGTGTCACCGGCCACCCGGCTCCACAACAGTTCTGACGTGGTCTCCTCCATGCCCGCGATCACGCTGTAGAACTCCACGAAGGACGCGCGGTCGGTCCTGAGTTCGGAGCCGACCGGATCTTCGATCGTGGCGCCGGCGGCGAACAGGTCCGCGACGGCCTCTGGCTGATGGGCTGCGACGAGTTCGACGTATCGCGCCACGGTGTGCTGGATCTGGTCTGGGGATGGCATGCGCGCCTCTTCCGGAGATGGGTGCTCGTACGGCATGACCATACACCAACAGAGTCAATGTATGGTCAGCGTGCGGCGCCGAGACCGGGTGCGGTACCGCCCAATTGGGCCGTCAACGCGCCGGCGGTGGCCATCACGGCGTGCGCTCGCTGGGTGATCTCGGGTTCGGTCAGCGCTTGGCCGACCTGCAACGAGACGACCATGACCTGGCGGCGGTGGTGGTCGAACACCGGGGCGGCAATGACGCTGACATCGTGGCGGGCGTCGGGGTCCGCCTCGCTCGGGAGGTACACGCGCTCGCCGATATCGGACACCAATTCGCCCAGTAGTGCTCGTAATTCGTCGGGCAGTGTGCTCGACATCCCGGCCATCAGTGCGTAGAGCCGTCGTCCGCCCGGCGTGAGGCGCTCCACCAGATAACCGGTGCGCCGGCATTCGGCGATCACCCGTTCCAGGCGCTCGCCATCGGTGCGCAGCGGTATGGTCGGCTCCTTGGCAAGCCAGTCGCGCACCGCCCGCTCGTCCCACAGCACGAACATCAGCCCGACCGGCGGGGCGAACGGGTAACTCTGGCCGACCCTTACCGCCGGCGGGGTGCCGGTCGGTGCGACGAGTTCGAGCAGGGTGATCCGGTCGTCCACGACGCCCGACAGTGCCGCGGTACCGGCGAATGTCTCGCTGAGGCGCCCGAGCTCGGCTCGGGCGGCGGGGCTGAC
Organism: Mycolicibacterium sp. J2; assembly: GCF_026240945.1. Taxonomy (GTDB): domain Bacteria; phylum Actinomycetota; class Actinomycetes; order Mycobacteriales; family Mycobacteriaceae; genus Mycobacterium. Next base: position 125,726 of record NZ_JAPFPY010000007.1, on the reverse strand, counting down.
CCGCAACGCTTCCTGCGCGGTGTGCCCGAGCGCGATCAACGCGGGACCCAACCGATACGTCTTCTCGGTGGTTTCGCGCACGAGATAACCGGCGTCGGCCAGCGTCGTGACGATGCCCAGGCAGGTGGGCTTGCTGAGGCCGACCTGGCGGGCCAGTTCGGAGAGCCCGAATCGGTCATGGGGATGGCGGGCTAGGAACTCCAGTACCGCCACCACTCGAGCCGTCGGGGGTGAGGCGCGGCCGCCCGGTTCCGGCAGTGGCATGGCGCCCCCTTCGTTGACGCGGATTAGAACGCGTTCTAGTCTCAGGTCGGAAACTCTACCACCACGGTCCAATATTGGAACGCGGGGATCGGATGGAGATGTACGCACAGCCATTCCTGGACGCCATCGCCGAGGCCGAGCGCCTGGTGCGGGAGGCGCACTTCATCGAATCCGAGGCCGACCTGATGGAAGGTCTCCAATACCTCGCCGGAGGCATCTCGGCCTGCGCCCACATCGCGTTCGACTACGACCGCGATCACCCTTTCCTGCATACCGGCACCGGACCCTTCAACAAGATGGGCCTGGACAACCCGGACACCATGTACTTCGGCACCCGCGTGCAGGCTGGTCACGAGTACGTGGTGACGGGGCGGCGAGGGACCACCACCGACGTCAGCTTCCAGCTGCTCGGCGGTGAGTACACCGACAAGGTGGTGCCCGACAGTGAGACCGCATTCGACGACCGCAAACTGGACATCGCCGACGACGGCACCTTCGAATGGCGATTCACGCCGGACGCGCCATCGCAATTGGTGATTCGTGAGGTCTACAACGACTGGTCGGCCCAGCGTGGCTCCTTCGCCATCGCCCGGACCGACACCGCAGGCACGGCGCCACCGCCGCTGACCCGCGAACTGATCGAGAAGCGTTTCGCGGTGGCGGGTACGCAACTGGTGCAACGGGTCAAGACCTGGCTTCAGTTCCCCAAATGGTTCTACGACAATTTGCCGGTCAACACGCTGACCGCACCGCGCCTGACCCCGGGCGGCTTGGCCACCCAGTACTCGTCGGTCGGGCACTACGACATCACGCCCGACCAGGCGGTCCTGATCACGCTGCCTGTCACCGACGCGCCGTACCTGGGCTTCCAGCTGGGCAGCCTTTGGTACATCTCGCTGGATTACATCAACCACCAGACCTCGCTGAACGGCACTCAGGCCCAGGCCGATCCGGACGGCAAGATCCGCATCGTGGTCTCCGATGCGAACCCCGGGGTGACGAACTGGTGTGAGACCCTCGGGCACCGCAAGGGTTACCTGCAGTTCCGGTGGCAACGGGTGTCACGCGAGCTGACCGAGGCCGACGGCCCGACCGCCGAGATCGTGGACCTGGCCGAGGTGCCGGCGAAGCTGCCCTACCACGAATCGAACAAGATCTCCGAAGATGACTGGCGCGCCCGGATCGCGCTGCGGCAGAAGCAAATCGGCGAAAGAATGGTGGGTTAGATGTCCGGACTGTTGCAAGACAAGGTCGTCGTCATCAGCGGCGTCGGACCGGCACTGGGCACCACGCTGGCCCGACGATGTGCCGAGGCCGGCGCCGATGTGGTGCTGGCCGCGCGCACCGTGGAGCGGCTGGACGATGTCGCCAAGCAGGTCACCGCGCTGGGTCGGCGGGCGGTGGCCATCGGCACCGACATCACCGACGACGAGCAGGTCGCCAGGCTGGTCTCGGAATCGGTTGCGGCCTACGGCAAGATCGACGTACTGATCAACAACGCGTTCCGAGTTCCGTCGATGAAACCGTTCGCCAAGACCAGCTACGACCACATTCGCGAGACCGTCGAACTGACCGTGTTGGGCGCGCTGCGGCTCATCCAGGGTTTTACCCCCGCACTCACCGAGGCCAAAGGTTCGGTGGTGAACGTCAACTCGATGGTGGTCCGGCATTCCGATCCCAAACAGGGTGCCTACAAGTTGGCCAAGTCTGCACTGCTGGCCATGTCTCAGTCGCTGGCCAGTGAGCTCGGCGAGGCCGGCATCCGGGTCAACTCCGTTCTGCCCGGCTATATCTGGGGTGGAACATTGCAGAGCTACTTCGAGCACCGGGCCGGTAAGTACGGCACCACGGTGGACGAGATCTACAAGGCAGCCGCGGCCAACAGCGACCTCAAGCGGTTGCCCACCGAGGACGAAGTGGCCTCGGCGATCCTGTTCATGGCCAGCGATCTGTCCAGCGGCATCACCGGACAGACGCTGGATGTCAACTGCGGAGAGTACAAGTACTGATCATGAGCCCGAGAACCAATGTAGGCACCGTCGACGACCTGCACGCATCTGCCGTGAAGGCCTGCGGTCTCGATGATTTCGGCCCCGACGACGACAATTACAAGGAGGCGCTCGCCGTCCTGCTGGAGGCTTACCAGCGCGACGCCGACCTCACCGAGCTCGGCAGCAAGATGCAGCGCTTCTTCGTCAGGAATGCGTTGGTCGCCCGCTTGGTTTCCGAAGCGGCGTTCAAGCAGTACCCGCAGCACGCCGACGTCGCGATCGAGCGACCGATCTTCGTCACCGGGCTGCCGCGCACCGGCACGACGGTCATCCACCGGTTGCTGACCGCCGACCCCGCACATCAGGGTCTGGAACTGTGGCTGGCCGAGTTTCCGCAGCCCCGGCCGCCGCGGGAAACATGGTCGCAGAATCCGGTTTTCGTGCAACTGGACGCCCAGTTCAGCAAGGCGCACGAGGAGAATCCCGACTACACCGGCCTGCACTATATGACCGCCGACGAAGTCGAGGAGTGCTGGCAGCTGCTGCGCCAGTCGCTGCACTCGGTGTCGTATGAGACGCTGGCGCACATTCCCACCTATTCGCGGTGGTTGGCCCAGCAGGACTGGACCAAGTCGTATCAGCGGCATCGCCGCAACCTGCAACTGATCGGGCTCAACGAGCCGGAAAAGCGTTGGGTGCTCAAGAATCCCAGTCACCTGTTCGCGCTCGACGCGCTGTTCGCGACATATCCCGACGCGCTGGTGGTGCAGTGCCACCGACCGGCCGAGACGATCATGGCATCCATGTGCTCGCTGGCCCAGCACACCACCGAGGGCTGGTCGAACACCTTCCGCGGCGAGGTGATCGGGGCCGACTCGATGGAAACCTGGTCACGCGGACTGGAACTGTTCAACGCCGAGCGGGCCAAGCATGATCCGGCCCAGTTCTGCGATGTCGACTATTTCGAGTTCGTCAAGGATCCGATCGGCGCAGTGGTGGGCATCTACCGGGCTTTCGGGATCGAGTTCACCGATGCAGCGCGCCAGGCCATGCAGGACAGCCACGCCAAGAGTCAGCAGGGGCCGCGCGCACCGAAACACACCTATTCGCTGGCCGACTACGGGCTGACTGCCGAACAGGTCAAGGAGCGGTTCGCCGGGTTGTGACCGTCACGCGGCGGTATTGGCCAGCTGTTCAATACGTTTGAGTGCGTCTTTGGCCAGCGCGCCGACGTTGTAGCCGTTCACCGGGCCGCAGGTGGTCAGCTCGACAGCGGCGTTGTGCGCCGCGACGAAGGCGTTGTCGCATGCCCAGTCGGCGGCGCGGAATGACCAGACCACGATGTCCGGCGACCGTGGATCGGCCGGTGCGGGCCCCATCGTGAACAGATACCTGCGGCCCTTCATATCGCTGACGGTGAAGGGGGTGTCTCCGCACGAAGCCAGGCCGGCACGTGCCGCGGCGACGGCGGCCCCGGGATCGAAGTCCGAGGCGTAGACGGCGACGATCTCCTCGACGTACACCTCGTGGCCGTCCGTGGTGACCCAGTGCCCGCCGTCGGTGGCAGCCGGATGGTGATCGACGATGAAGGGGGCGTCCTGCTCGCGGGCCACGCCTGCGCAGGAGTCCGGTTCGACGGTGACGAACCTGTTGCCGTCCTTGCCCGTGGCCCGCTTGCTGAGCAGATCGCCCACTTGGGTGGCCAGAATGGGGCCCACCCGTGGCGCCGAATGGGGTACCGCTGTGTCGACCATGCGGGTACACCCGGTCAGGCCGGCGGTCAGCCCGACCGCGACGACGCAGCTAACCGTCGCCAGGCGACGGCGCGCTCGACACCTCTTCCAGACAGCCTTCCGCGATGGCATGCCTGATGCTATCGGTCAGCTTGGGGCAAGACCGCGCTCTGGCGGGATCGCCACCTGCGGCCCGGATCTCGCTGAACACGGCGCAGCGCTGCGTGGCGTCGCTGTTCCACTGCACCGAGGTGTGCTCCGGACCGAGCTTCTTCACCTGTACGGCGACGTGGCAGAACCGGCAGTCCACCGACACCAGACCCGATGTCAGGTAGCGCTCGCGATCCCGCGCCGTGGCCTCCCGCACCTCGGCGGCCCGCTGCGGATCACCGGTGAAATCCGGTGCCTTGGACCAGGATCCGGCCGCCGGTGTTCCGGTACCGACGGGCTGGTCGTGCTCGTCATGGCCCAGCAGTTCCAGCATCGAGCGGGCCAGATTGTCGACATCCGGCGTCCGGGCCCGCTCGTTGTGGGTGGTCATTGCGTCGGTTGGGTCGCGGCTTCGTTCTGGCGCTTGAGGTTCTCCTCGACCTCGACATGCCACTTCTCGTTGGCGGCCGTGGTGTCGACCTCCATCTCGAAGCGGTCGGTCATGTCCGGTGTGATGTCGGCGACGTCGACGTAGAACTGCTGGTACCACCGGCGCATCTGGTAAACCGCGCCGTCCTCCTCGACCAGCAGCGGATTGTCGATCCGGGTCTTGTGCTTCCAGATCTCGACGTCTTGCAGGAAGCCCTTGCTCACACCGTCGGTGAACGCCGATGCCAACTTGTCGGTGGTGGCCTCGTCCATGCCCTTGGGCTTCTCGACGATGACACCCCACTGCAGGACGAACGAGTCCTGGGTGACGGGGTAGTGGCAGTTGATCAGGATCGACTCGGCCTTGAAGCCGCCGTAGTTGTTGTGCAACCAGTTGATCATGAACGACGGGCCGAAGTAGGACGCCTCGGAGTCCAGGTGCGCCTCGCCATAGGCGGTGCCCATGCCACCGATGTCGGGCCGGCCGACATTGTGCAGGTACTGGGAGGCGATGTGGCCCTCGAAGACGTTCTTGAAGTACGTCGGCAACCCGAAGTGGATGTAGAAGAAATGCGCCATGTCGGTGACGTTGTCGATGATCTCGCGGCAGTTGGAGCCCTCGATCAGCATGGAGTTCCACCGCCAGTCCGTCCAGTCGTCGCTGGCGAACTCCGGGATCTCGGGGATGCGCACCTCGGGCTGCGGCGGGTTGCCTTCGTGGTCGTGCCAGACGAACAACAGGCCACCACGGACATCGGTGTGCCAGGCGCGGGTGCGGGCCAGTCGCGGCGTGCGCTTGGCGTACGGGACCAGCTTGCACTTGCCGTCACCACCCCAGCGCCAGTCGTGGAACGGGCAGGCGACTTCGTCGCCCTTGATGGTGCCCTGCGACAGGTCGCCGCCCATATGGCGGCAGTACCCGTCGAGGATCTGGAGTTCACCCTGCGAGTCGGCGAAAACCACCAGTTTGGTGCCGAACGCTTGCACGGGGTGCGGCTTGCCGTCCAGGAACTGCCGCACCGGCCCCAGGCAGTGCCAGCCACGCGCAAAACGATCTGGCAGGGCGCCAGTGTCGATCTCCCTGATGCCGGCGGCAGATTCGGTATTCACGGTGGGCCTCCCGTATCGGTCTCTCTAACTAGAACACGTTACAGTTTTGCTCCTCCATCGCGCAACGCAGGTATGCCCACCTGCGGTATATGTGAACCATGCCTCTTTACGAATTCGAGGGCCGGGCGCCGGTGGTGGACCCGGACGCCTTCGTCGCGCCGACGGCGACCCTCGTCGGGGATGTGCATGTCGCCGCGGGCGCCTCGGTCTGGTTCAACGTCGTGCTGCGGGCCGATTACGCACCGGTCATCATCCGGGAAGGGGCCAATGTGCAGGACGGGTCGGTGCTGCACGCCCCGCCCGGAATACCGGTCGACGTCGGACCGGGGGCGACCATCGCCCACGGTTGTGTCATCCACGGCGCGCATATCGGCCGCAACGCGGTGATCGCCAACCACGCCACGGTGCTCGACGGCGCGGTGATCGGGGCCCGCACGCTGGTCGCCGCGCATGCGCTGGTGGTGGGCGGGACGAAGGTTCCCGACGAGGTTCTGGTCACCGGTGTCCCGGCCAAGGTCAAAGGTCCGATCGCGGGCACCGGTGCGCAGACCTGGGTGGAGACGAACGGCGAGGTCTACCAGGACTTGGCGCGCCGCTACCGGGAAGGCCTCAGCGAGGTGCCGGCAGGGCAGTAGCCAGCCCGGTGCGCAGGGCGATCGCCTGCATCTTGCCGACGTTGGTGACGAACTGGTCGGTCGTCGGATCGCCGATCGCGCTCTGGAACTCCAGCCGCACCAGGGCACGATCCACGGTGAAGAACATCAGCGTGACCGACTTGTCCTCCGCGGGCTTGGCCCCTCTGACGACGATGCCGCCATTACCGACCGGGATCGGCTGCGGCGTGCCGCCGGCCACCAGCGAGGGCAGCGTCGCCTGGGCCTGCTGCAGGGTGGCTGCGGCGGTCGCGGCGTTCGGGTAGATCAGCACCACTGTGCTGATGGCGCGGGTGTCCTCGTCGTTGACGAAGAAGGCGCTCGCGCCGGGCATGCCGTCAGGTTGGGATTGCGCCGACTGCTGGTGGAAGGTGTCCTCGGCGTCGCTGAGGTCGTCGGCGGTGATGAGCAGCTTCTCGTAGTCCGGTGCGGCCTTGGGTTTGGACGTTGCCGAGGTGCTGGTGGAGGTGGGTTGTGCGGGTAATCCCGGGAGGCTGGTGGCCGCCGGGGTGCTCCCGTCGGTACCGGTACAACCGCTGATCAGGAGAGTTAACAGGAGGGCGAGGACGGCGAAGCGAAACACTGGGCTCTATTGGACTCGTGGGGAAGGTTGACGTCGGAACTACCGACAACCGTACAGAGCCTAGGTAGGTGTTGCCGTGCTCGCTGCCCGGCTCACTTCCCAGTACGCCCGTAGGGCCAGCATCTCGCCTTTGGCGTTCACCCGGTAGGTGAACACGCCCTCGGTGGTGATCCGGTGCCCGCCCATGGTGGTGACGATGCTGCCGATATTGGCCTCCTCGTCACCGCACTGGAAGGTGTCGACGAAATGGAATTCCAGCTTGTCGGTCGGGGCGATGGCCTTGTCCCAGAACGCGGCGATGGCTTCCTTGCCGCGGTGCCCGGTGCCCTCGGGGTCGAAGAACGACGGCCCGATCGGATCCTGCACCACCGCGTCGTCGGCGAACACCGCCAGCCACGCCTCCTTGTCCCGCGCGGCCACCGCGGCGCGGGAGCGCTTGCCCGCCAGGTGTGCGGGATGTTCGGGATCGGTGACCGCCATGTCAGCCCTTCGGGGTCGGCTTGTCGGCGCCCACCACCCACATGGAGTAGTACTGCGCACCACCGCCGTAGGCGTGGCCGAGCGCCTTCCGGGCGCCGGGCACCTGGTGGTCGCCACCCTTGCCCATGACCTGGATGGCGGACTCGGCGAACCGGATCATCCCCGAGGCGCCGATCGGATTCGACGACAGCACCCCGCCGGAGGCGTTGAACGGGATCCGCCCGCCGATCGCCGTCTCGCCGGCCTCGGTCAGTTTCCAGCCCTCGCCCTCCGGGGCGAACCCGAGGCTTTCCAGCCACATCGGCTCGTACCAGGAGAACGGCACGTAGACCTCGGCGGCGTCGATCTCGTCGATGGGAGAGGTGATGCCGGCGTCGCGCCAGAGCGCGGCGGCCGCATCTCGGCTGGCCTGCGGATTCACCTGATCGCGACCGGCGTAGGCCAGGGGTTCGGTGCGCAGGGCGGTGGCATGGATCCAGGCGACGGGATTTCCCTTGGCCAGATGCGCTTCTGCTGAGTTCTCATCGCCGATCACCATGGCCGCGGCACCGTCGGAGGACGGGCAGGTCTCGTCATAGCGGATCGGATCCCACAGCATCGGGGACTGCATCACCTTCTCGACGGTGATGTCGGGCTGGTGCAGGTGCGCCAGCGGGTTCTTGGCCCCGTTGAGGCGGTCCTTGACGGCCACGATGGCGCCGATGTGGTTCGGGGCGCCGGAGCGGCGGATGTAGGCGCGGATGTGCGGGGCGAAGTACCCGCCGGCGCCGGCGCCCACCGGCTTGGTGAACGGCACCGGAATGCTCAACGCCCACATGGCATTCGATTCGGACTGCTTCTCCCACGCCATGGTCAGCACGCGCTTGTACTTACCGGACTGCACCAGGCTGGCCGCGACGATCGCGGTCGACCCACCGACCGAGCCGGCGGTGTGCACGCGGATCAGCGGCTTGTTGGTCGCGCCGACAGCATCAGCCATGAACAGTTCGGGCATCATCACGCCCTCGAAGAAGTCGGGCGCCTTGCCGACCACCACCGCGTCGATATCGTCGAACGTGGAGTCGGCGTCCGCCAGTGCCCGGTCGATGGCCTCGCGTACGAGCCCGTTCATCGACACGTCGTGGCGTTTGGCGACGTACTTCGTCTGCCCGGTGCCCAGCACCGCTGCGAGCTTGCCCGCCACTAGATCTTCTCCTCTTCGCGCAAGCGGCTCATCGGCTATTTCCCTTCCAAAACGGCGACGAGATTCTGTTGCAGCGCAGGCCCACTGGTCGCGTGGGCCAGCACCCGCTGTGCGGAACCGTCGAAGATGTGCTGTGCTGCGAAGCCGATGCGTTCCAGGCCCGCCGAGAACATCGGATTGGCGGACAGGGCGCCACCGGACGGGTTGATCGTGGTCTTGTCCGTCAAACCGATCGCTTTCTTGAGGATCAGGTGTTGGTGGCTGAAGGGCGCGTAGATCTCGGCCACGTCGATCGAGCCGGTATCGCCTCCCGTCGCCGCCTGCGCCGAGGCCGCCGTCGACGGCGATACCGTCAGGTCGCGGGCGCCCAGAATCGGTGTCTCGATCCGGTGTTCGAAACCCGTTATCCAGGCCGGGTTTTCGCGCAACTCGCGGGCCCTGTCACCGGCTGCCAGCACGATGGCCGACGCGCCGTCGGTGATCGGGGCGATGTCGTGGCGGCGTAGCGGATCGGCGAAGTAGGGCCGGGACAGCAGGTCCTCAATGCTGCCGGTGACCTCTTCCCGGTCGGTGCGCCCACCCGCGGCGTAGGAATCCAGCGCCACCTGGGCCATCTGCTCGGCCGTCCACTTACCGGCGTCCAGACCGGCCCTGGCCTGCAGACCCGCCATCGACACCGAGTCCGGCCACAGCGGCGCAACGGTATACGGATCGGTCTGCAAGGCCAGCACCCGCCGCAGGGTGCCCGCCGAGGACTTACCGAAGCCGTACACCAGCGCGGTCTCGACCTGCCCGGTGAGCAACTTGATGTAGGCCTCGTACAGCGCCCACGCGGCGTCCATCTCGACGTGGCTCTCGTTGATCGGCGGGATGGCGCCGATCGAGTCTATCGCCGAGATGAACGAGAATGCCCGGCCGGCAAGGTAATCCGATGACCCGGAGCACCAGAAACCGATATCGGTCTGCTTGATGCCGAGTTCGTCGTAGAGCTGGTGGAAACACGGCATCAACATCTCGACGCCGTTGGTGGTGCCGTCGGTGCGGCGGACGTGGGGCGCGTGCGCGAAGCCCACCACTGCGATATCAGTCATATGCGTGCAGGCCTTTACAGGTGGTGCTTGTAGGAGTCGTAATCGGCGTCTGGTTCACCGGTCGGCTTGAAGTAGTCGATGTTGTCGATACCCAGCCCCCATTCCTCGCGGGGCTTCCACACCGCCTGCACCCGCATGCCCATCCGCACGTCGGCCGGGTCGATCTCGGTGACCAGATGCAGGAACGGGATGTCGGCACCGTCGAGTAACACGTACGCCGCGACGTACGGCGGTTTGATGCGCTGCCCGGTGAACGGGATGTTGATGATCGCGAAGGTGGTCACGGTGCCCTTGTCGGGCAGTTCGATGAACTCGTCGAGTGCCAGGCCGGTCGCCGGATCGGCCTCCTTCGGCGGGAAATACACCTTGCCGGGCTTGCCGTCGCGGCCGCTGCGAGTCCGGCCGCCGAGCAGTTTGCCCTCTTCCAGCGCCTTCAGGAACGTCGTCTCGGGGAGCGACGCGGTGTGCTGGATCTCGATGAAACTCGGCGCCACCTGCACGGTGACCGGCTCCCTGGGATCTTGCGCGTCGGGCGCGCTTTCGGGCTCGGAATCTTCCCCTGGCAAGAAGTAGGCGATATCGGTGATGGCGCCGACGGGTTCGTCCACCCAATGCGCGTGCACCCGGGCACCGGTGCTGATCTCGTCGGCCGAGTTCACCGCGACCGCGTGCAGCAGCGGGGTGTCGGCACCGTCGAGCAGGATCAGCGCCCAGGCGAACGGCTTACTGAGGGGCTGTCCTTCCAGCGGGGTGGACTGCCAGGTCCAGGACTGCACGGTGCCGACCGCGCTCACCGGCACCACCTCGGTCAATGCCGCGTAGGTGACGGGGTCATACTCGGCGGGTGGTACGTGCACCCGGCCGTCCGAACCGCGCACGCCGACGATGCGTCGCTCACGTAGCGCGGTGAAGAACTGAGACAGGAGCGGTCCGACTGAACGGGTGTAGTCGAATGAAAGCCGCAGCGGCGCCGAGAGGGGCCGCTCATGCTTATCGATCTGCACCGGGCTGCTTTGGCCTGTGGTCACGGCATCGAGTAGAACAGGTTCTAAGAATGGTTTCAAGGACAGGTCTGGAGAAGCTATGAAGTTGGGTTTGCAGTTGGGTTATTGGGGCGCGAAGCCGCCAACCAACCACGCCGAACTCGTCGCGGCGGCCGAAGAAGCGAACTTCGACACCGTGTTCACCGCGGAGGCCTGGGGGTCGGATGCCTACACCCCGCTGGCCTGGTGGGGCCGGGAGACCACCCGGATGCGGCTGGGCACGTCGGTGCTGCAGCTGTCGGCGCGCACGCCCACGGCGCTGGCGATGGCCGCGCTGACCCTGGATCACCTGTCCGGTGGCAGGCATATCGTCGGCCTCGGGGTTTCCGGGCCGCAGGTCGTCGAGGGCTGGTACGGCGCAAAGTTCCCCAAGCCGTTGGCCCGCACCAGGGAGTACATCGACATCCTGCGTCAGGTGTGGGCGCGCGAGGCGCCCGTGCACAGCGACGGTCCGCACTACCCGCTGCCGATCACGGGCGAGGGCACCTCGGGACTGGGCAAGAATCTCAAGCCGATCACCCACCCGCTGCGGGCGGACATCCCGGTGATGCTGGGCGCCGAAGGCCCGAAGAATGTGGCGCTGGCCGCCGAGATCTGTGACGGCTGGTTGCCGATCTTCTACTCGCCGCGCATCGCGGGGATGTACAACGAGTGGCTGGACGAGGGCTTTGCCCGGCCGGGCGCGCGGCGCACCAGGGAGACCTTCGAAATCTGCGCGACCGCGCAGGTGGTGGTCACCGACGACCGGCCGGCCATCATGGAACTGATGAAACCGCACCTGGCGCTCTACATGGGTGGGATGGGCGCCGAGGACACCAACTTCCACGCCGACGTCTACCGTCGGATGGGGTACGCGGAGGTGGTCGACGACGTCACCAGACTGTTCCGCAGCGACCGCAAAGACGAAGCGGCCAAGATCATCCCGGACGAACTCGTCGACGACTCGGCGATCGTGGGTGACCTCGACTACGTCAAACAACAGATCAAGGCGTGGGAGGCCGCCGGCGTCACCATGATGGTCGTCGGCGCGCGGTCCGTCGAGCAGATCCGGGATCTTGCTGCTCTGGTGTGAACACATCTTGCTGAGTGTCTAGAACACGTTCTAGATTGACGGTGTGACGCAGAACACCGACGCTTCGCGCGAGCGCTCATCGCAGCACACAATCCAGGGCGCCGTGCTGACCATGCCGGTGCGTGTGCGCACCGCCCGGCAGCACATGGCGATGTTCTCGGTGGACGCCGACGCGGCCCAACGGATGATCGACTACAGCGGTCTGCAGGTCTGCCGGTACCGGCCGAACAAGGCCGTCGTCGTGCTGATGTTGATGCACTACCTCGACACCGACCTGGGCCAGTACTACGAGTACGGCACCAATGTGATGGTCAACCCGCCGGGCTCCCGTGCGACGGGTCTGCGGGCGCTGCAGTCGGCCGGTGCGTTCATCCACCACCTGCCCGTCGATCAGTCGTTCACGCTGGAGGCCGGCCGATCCATCTGGGGATACCCGAAGGTGTTGGCAGACTTTACCCTCCGCGGTGGGTCACCCTTCTCCTTCGACGTCAGCATCGACGGCCGGCATGCCGTCGGGATGGATTTCCGGCCGGGGCTGCCGATGCCGGCGATGGTCACCTCGGGCAGCCGGGTGCACGCCACCTACTCCCATCTCGACGGCGTCACCCGGCAGACCGCCGGCGAGATGCGCATGACCGGTGTGCGATACCGGCCGGGTGGCGCCACGGTGCGTCTCGGCGAGCACCCCTACGCACGTGAGCTCGCCGATCTCGGCTTCCCCAAGCGCGCGCTGTTCTCCGGCTCGGCGGCGAACGTCGACATGACTTTTGCCGACGCCGAGGTGATCTCGTGACATCGGTGCTCGCCAGACCCGACGTCGACCTGGCCGACGGCCGTTTCTACGCCGACGGCCCAGCGGCTCGCGACGCCTACCGGTGGATGCGGGCGAATCAACCGGTGTTCCGGGACCGCAACGGTCAGGCCGCGGCCGCCAGCTATCAGGCGGTACTGGACGCCGAACGCAATCCCGAACTGTTCTCCAGCGCCGGTGGTATTCGGCCCGATCAACCCGCCATGCCGTACATGATCGACATGGACGACCCCGCGCACCTGTTGCGGCGCAAGTTGGTCAACGCCGGATTCACCCGCAAGCGGGTGATGGACAAGCTGCCGTCCATCGAGCGGCTCTGCGACACCCTGATCGACGGGGTCTGTGAGCGGGGCGAAGCGGACTTCGTCCGGGACATCGCCGCTCCGCTGCCGATGGCGGTGATCGGGGACATGCTCGGCGTGCTGCCCGAGGAACGCGAGATGCTGCTGCAGTGGTCGGATGACCTGGTATGTGGATTGTCCTCCCATGTCGACGAATTGACCGTGCAGAAGCTGATGGACACGTTCGCCGCCTACACCGCCTTCACCATGGACGTCATCGCCAAGCGGCGGGCCGAACCCACCGACGACCTGTTCTCCGTGCTGGTGCACTCGGAGGTGGACGGGCAGCGGATGAGCGATGACGAGATCGTCATGGAAACCCTGCTCATCCTCATCGGCGGCGACGAGACCACCCGGCACACCCTGTCCGGCGGCACCGAGCAGCTGCTGCGGCACCGCGACCAGTGGGAGTCGCTGGTGGCCGATCCTGATCTGCTGGCCGGCGCCATCGAGGAGATGCTGCGCTGGACCTCGCCGGTGAAGAACATGTGCCGTACCGTCACCGCCGACACCGAGTTCCATGGCACGCAGCTGCGAGCCGGTGAGAAGATCATGTTGATGTTCGAGGCGGCCAACTTCGACGAATCCGTCTTCGAGAATCCCGACGAGTTCCGCATCGACCGAAACCCGAACAGCCACTTGGCCTTCGGCTTCGGAACCCACTTCTGCCTGGGTAATCAGCTGGCCCGGCTGGAACTGCGGTTGATGACCGAGCGGGTGCTGCGCCGCCTGCCCGACCTGCGGCTGGCCGACGGCGCCGAGGTGCCGTTGCGGCCGGCCAACTTCGTCAGTGGTCCCGAGAGCATGCCGGTGGTGTTCACTCCGGTGCCGCGGCTGCTGGGCTAGGTTCGGTAGCCGAGGTCGGCGCGGGCGGCGTCGGCCGACCGGCGTCATCCGACTAGGTTGATCGCTGTTGGATGAGAACCCGGCAAGAAAACGGCGGAGTTTCGGGCAGAGCCACACTCCGGCCCGTCCCGGCCGATAAAGATGGGATCCATGACGACATCACAGGATCGGGCGGGGACGCGGGCGGACACCCGCCCGGCCATCTGGAACACCGTCAGGGGATCGTCGGGCAACCTCGTCGAGTGGTACGACGTCTACGTCTACACCGTCTTCGCGACGTATTTCGAGAAGCAGTTCTTCGACGAGGCCGACCAGAATTCGACCGTCTACGTCTACGCGATCTTCGCCGTCACCTTCCTGACCCGGCCGCTGGGCTCCTGGTTCTTCGGCCGGTTCGCCGACCGCCGGGGCCGCCGCGCCGCCCTGACCGTCAGTGTCTCGCTGATGGCGCTGTGTTCGCTGGTGATCGCCCTGGTGCCCGGCCGGGAGAGTATCGGCGCAGCCGCTCCGATCATCCTGATCCTGTGCCGGCTGGTGCAGGGTTTCGCGACCGGTGGGGAGTACGGCACGTCGGCCACCTATATGTCCGAAGCGGCCACCCGGGAGCGGCGCGGCTTCCTCTCGTCGTTCCAGTACGTGACGCTGGTCGGCGGTCACGTGTTGGCCCAGTTCACCCTGCTGATCATCCTGACCACGCTGACCACCGAGCAGGTGCACGAATTCGGTTGGCGCATCGGGTTTGCCATCGGCGGTGCGGCCGCCATCGTGGTGTTCTGGCTGCGCCGCACGATGGACGAATCGTTGTCGGCCGAACAACTCGCGGCCATCCGGGAAGGTAAGGACGACAGCGCCGGCTCGATCCGGGTGCTGCTCACCGACTACTGGAAGCCGCTGCTGTTGTGCTTCCTGATCACCCTTGGCGGCACCGTCGCGTTCTACGCCTACAGCGTCAACGCGCCGGCCATCGTCAAGGCCACGTACAAGAACGAGGCGATGACGGCCACCTGGATCAACCTTGTCGGACTGATCGTGCTGATGCTGCTGCAGCCGGTCGGCGGGCTGATCAGCGACAAGGTGGGACGCAAGCCGCTGCTGCTGTTCTTCGGTATCGGCGGAGTCGTCTACACGTACGTGCTGTACACCTATCTGCCGCAAACACATTCACCGATGCTGTCCTTCCTGCTGGTGGTCGTCGGCTACATGATCCTCACCGGCTACACCTCGATCAACGCGCTGGTGAAATCGGAACTGTTCCCGGCCCGGGTCCGGGCGCTCGGTGTCGGCGTCGGCTACGCGCTGGCCAATTCGGCCTTCGGCGGTACCGCGCCACTGATCTACCAGGCACTCAAGGCTCGCGATCAGGTGCCGCTGTTCATCGGTTATGTGACGGTGTGCATCGCGGTGTCGCTGCTGGTGTACGTGTTCTTCTTGAAGAACAAGTCCAGCACCTATCTGGACCGTGAGCAGGGGTCGGCGTTCGCTACTTCATCTTGAACTGCGGGGCCCGCTTCTCCTTGAACGCCAAGGGACCTTCCTTGGCGTCCTCGGAGAGGAACACCGGGATGCCGTTGGCGGTGTCGGGCTTGAAGGCGTCCAACTCGTGCATGCCCTCGGTTTCGCGGATCGTCTTGAGGATGGCCTGCACCGCCAGCGGTCCGTTGTTGTTGATCACCTCGGCGATCTCCAGCGCCTTGTCCAGCGCGGTGCCGTCGGGCACCACGTAGCCGATCAAGCCGTAATCCAGCGCCTGCTGCGCGGTGATGTGACGTCCGGTCAGCAGCATGTCGCACGCGATCGTGTACGGGATCTGGCGTACCAGGCGGACCGCTGACCCGCCCATCGGGTACAGGCTCCATTTGGCCTCGGAGATGCCGAATTTGGCACTCTCCCCGGCCACCCGGATATCGGTGCCCTGCAGGATCTCGGTGCCGCCCGCGATGGCCGGACCCTCGACGGCGGCGATCAGCGGCTTGGTCAGTCGGCGGCCCTTGAGCAGCCCGTCGATGCGCGACGGGTCGTAGCTGCCGTCCTTGAACGAATCGCCCGGCGGTTTCTTGGCGGCGCCCTTGAGGTCCATGCCTGCGCAGAAGTAGCCGCCGGCGCCGGTCAGGATGCAGGTGCGGATCTCCGGATCGTCGTCGACACGGTCCCAGGCCTCGACCATGATCGAGAGCATCTCGCCGGATAGGGCGTTGCGTGCCTCCGGGCGGTTGAGCGTCACGATCAGAGTGTGTCCGCGCTGCTCAATGAGGGCGTCGGGCCCTTTCTCGGTCTTACCCACGGGTATCAGCCTCTCTGCAATTTCGACCCAGACTTGTCTTGAAATGTAACACGTTCTAGTTTAGGTTCCGTGGCCCTGAATATCGCCGATCTCGCCGAGCACGCCATCGACGCTGTGCCTGACCGTGTCGCCCTCATCAGTGGCGACGAAAAGCTCACCTATGCCGAGTTGGAGGAGAAGGCGAACCGGTTCGCCCACTACCTCCATGCCCAAGGTATCCAGAAGGACGACAAGGTCGGCCTGTACTGCCGCAATCGCATCGAGATCGTCATCGCGATGCTCGGCATCGTCAAGGCCGGTGCCATCCTGGTGAACGTCAACTTCCGCTATGTCGAGGGCGAACTGAAGTACCTGTTCGACAACTCGGACATGGTCGCGCTGGTGCACGAGCGCCGTTACGCCGACCGGGTGGCCAACGTGCTGCCCGAGACGCCGAACGTCAAGACCGTCCTGGTCGTAGAGGATGGAGCAGACGGAGACTTCTCGCGGTACGGCGGCGTGGAGTTCTACTCCGCCATCGCGCCGCACTCCGCAGAACGCGATTTCGGGCCGCGCAGCGCGGACGATATCTACCTGCTGTACACCGGCGGCACCACCGGATTCCCCAAGGGCGTCATGTGGCGGCACGAGGACATCTACCGGGTGCTGCTGGGCGGCACCGACTTCGCCACCGGAGAACCGCTCAAGGACGAGTACGACCTGTCCCGCCAGGCCGCCGCCAACGGGCCGATGGTGCGTTACCCGATCCCGCCGATGATCCACGGCGCCACCCAGTCGGCCACCTGGATGGCACTGTTCTCCGGTGGCACCGTACTGCTGGTCCCGGAGTTCAACGCCGACGAGGTGTGGCAGGCCATCCACGACCACAAGGTCAACCTGTTGTTCTTCACTGGTGACGCGATGGCCCGGCCACTGCTGGATTCGCTTCTCGCGCATCAGGAAAACGGCAACCAGTTCGATCTGTCCAGCCTGTTCCTGCTCGCCAGCACCGCCGCGCTGTTCTCCACCAGCCTCAAGGAGAAGTTCCTCGAGCTGCTGCCCAACCGGGTCATCACCGACTCGATCGGCTCCTCCGAGACCGGCTTCGGTGGTACCAGCGTGGTGGCCAAGGGACAGTCGCACACCGGCGGCCCGCGGGTGACGATCGACAAGAACACGGTAGTGCTCGACGAGGACGGCAACGAGGTGGTACCGGGCTCGGGTGTGCGCGGCATCATCGCCAAGCGTGGTCACATCCCGGTGGGGTACTTCAAGGATGAGAAGAAGACCGCCGAGACGTTCCGCACCATCAACGGTGTGCGGTACGCGATCCCGGGCGACTACGCCACGGTCGAGGCCGACGGCAGCGTGACCATGCTGGGCCGCGGTTCGGTGTCGATCAACAGCGGCGGAGAGAAGATCTACCCCGAAGAGGTGGAGGCCGCGCTCAAGGGCCACCCCGACGTGTTCGACGCCCTGGTGGTCGGCGTGCCCGACGAACGCTTCGGCAATCACGTGGCCGCCGTCGTACAGCCCCGCGAGGGCACCCGGCCGACGCTGGCCGATCTCGACGCGTTCGTACGCACCGAGATCGCGGGATACAAAGTGCCGCGCAGCCTCTGGCTGGTCGACGAGGTGAAGCGGTCACCGGCCGGCAAGCCCGACTACCGCTGGGCCAAGGACGTCACCGAAAAGCGCCCGGCCGACGAGGTGCACGCCAAGCATGTAGGAGCCAAGTAATGCACACAGAACTCTGCGACAGGTTCGGGATCGAATACCCGATCTTCGTCTTCACGCCGTCGGAGAAGGTGGCCGCCGCGGTCAGCAAGGCCGGCGGCCTCGGCGTGCTGGGCTGCGTGCGGTTCAACGACGCCGACGACCTCGAAGAAGTTCTGCAGTGGATGGACGCCAACACCGACGGCAAGCCGTACGGGGTGGACGTGGTGATGCCCGCCAAGATCCCCACCGAGGGCAGCGCCGTCGACATCAACAAGCTGATCCCGCAGAGTCACCGCGACTTCGTCGCTAAAACCCTTGCCGATCTGGGTGTTCCGCCGCTTCCCGAGGACGAGGAGCGCAACGAGGGTGTGCTGGGCTGGTTGCACTCGGTGGCCCGCAGCCACGTCGACGTGGCGCTCAAGCACCCGATCAAACTGATCGCCAACGCGCTGGGCTCCCCGCCGGTGGATGTCATCGAGCAGGCGCACGCCGCCGGTGTGCCGGTGGCCGCTTTGGCCGGCAGCGCCAAACATGCACTGCGCCACGTCGAGAACGGCGTGGACATCGTCGTCGCGCAGGGCCACGAGGCGGGCGGGCACACCGGCGAGATCGGCTCGGTGGTCCTGTGGCCGGAAATCGTCGACGCGCTGGACGGGAAGGCACCGGTGCTGGCCGCCGGCGGGATCGGCACCGGCAGGCAGGTGGCCGCCGCGCTGGCGCTGGGCGCCTCCGGCGTGTGGATGGGCTCGGCCTTCCTGACCTCCGCCGAGTACGACCTCGGGCACCGGGAGCCCGGCGGCACGTCCACCATCCAGGAGGCGCTGCTGCGCGCCACCACCGCCGACACCGTGCGCCGCAAGATCTACACCGGCAAGCCGGCCCGGCTGCTGAAGACCAAGTGGACCGAGGCCTGGGACGCCCCGGACGCGCCGGAGCCGCTGCCCATGCCGCTGCAGAACATCCTCGTCAGCGAGGCGCACCAGCGGATGAACGAGTCGGACAATCCGGACACGGTGTCCATGCCCGTCGGTCAGATCGTGGGCCGGATGAACGAGATCCGGCCGGTCGCCGACATCATCGCCGAGCTGGTGGCCGGGTTCGAGCAGGCCACCAAGCGCCTCGACGGCATCGCCGGCGGGTAGCGCTCAGACGCCCCTGGCCCCGTCGATGCGCTCCCTGATCAGATCGGCGTGCCCGCAATGGCGGGCGTACTCGGCGATCAGGTGGGTGTAGATCCAGCGCAGCGTCACCGCCGCACCCATGAACGGGCTGGTGTCGTCCAGCGCGCGGCCGGCACAGTTGGCCTTGGCGATGGCGATCTCGTCCTGCCAGGTGCGGTACACCGTCGCGAACGTGGTGTCGGGCGCGACGTCGAAACCACCCGAATGCCCGTCGGCCGACTTCGCGCCGTGGATCGGCGGCACATCCTCGCCGAGCAGCACCCGACGGAACCAGTTGCGCTCCACCTCGGCCTCGTGCTGCACCAACCCCATCAACGTCAGGGTCGACGGTCCGGCACTGGCCGTGCGTAACTGGTCGTCGGTCAGGCCGGAGCATTTCTCGGCCAGGGTGCCGCGATAGAAGTCGAGCCACCCCTCGAGGTTGGTGCGTTCGTCCGCGTCCAGCGGGGGTCTGGTCCGTTCGGTATCGCTCACCGGCCGGGGAGCTTCTGCACCGCTTGGATCATCGGGGTCAGCGCCTTCTGCCACCAGGCCGACGGAATGCCCAGCGGCGGATCCAGATTGAGCACCCGCGCGGTAGACACCGTCTGGGATTCCGTGTACTTGAGGATACCGTCGGCACCGTGCCGGCGCCCCACACCGGAGGCCTTCATGCCGCCCATCGGCGCGGCCGTGCTACCGAAAGCCAGCGCATAACCCTCGTCGACGTTGACCGTGCCGGCCTGCAGCCGGGCCGCGATCGCCTCGCCCTCGGCTTTGGTGCCGGCCCACACGCTGGCGTTGAGACCGTATTCGGTGTCGTTGGCCTTGGCGATCGCCTCGTCGACCGAATCGACGGGGTAGATCGACACCAGCGGGCCGAACGTCTCGTTGCGGCCGCATTCCATCTCGTCGGTGACGTCGGTGAGCACCGTCGGCTCGTAGAACAGCGGGCCGATATCGGGGCGGGCGTTGCCGCCGGCGATCACCTTGGCGCCCTTGGCCTTTGCGTCGTCGACATGCCCGGACACCGTCTTGATCTGATCCTCGGAGATCAGGCTGCCCATATCGGCGTTGAAGTCGTAGGTCGCGGCCAACTTCATCGCCTTGACCTGCTTGGCGAACTTGACGGCGAACTCGTCGGCGACCGCCCGCTCGACGTAGATCCGCTCGATCGAGATGCACAGCTGGCCGGCGTTGGAGAAGCAGGCCCGGGTGGCGGCCTTGGCCGCCACGGCCAGGTTGGCGCCCGCGGTCACGATCATCGGATTCTTGCCGCCCAACTCGGCGGAAAAACCGATCAACCGGCTGCCGCACTGCTCGGCCAGGCTCCGGCCGGTGGACGTCGACCCGGTGAACATCAGGTAGTCGCAGTTCTGCACGATCGCGGTGCCGACCACCGAGCCGGGACCGGGCACGACCGCGAACAGATCCCGCGGCAGGCCCGCCTGGTACAGCAACTCGGCATTGGCCAGCGTGCAGTACGGGGTCTGGCTGTCGGGTTTCACCACGACCGCGTTTCCGGCCAGCAGGGCGGGGATGGAATCCGAGATGGACAGCGCCATCGGGTAGTTCCACGGCGAGATCACCCCGATCACGCCCTTGGGATGGTGGTTGACCACGGTCTTGACGATCCCCGGCAGCAGGCCCTGCACCCGCTTGGTGCCCAGCAGCTTGACCGCCTCCCGCGCGTAGTACCGCGCGTTGAGGATCATGTCGACGATCTCCTCCTGCGCGGCCGAGCGGGCCTTACCGGTCTCGGCCTGCGCGACGTCCATCAGGAAGTCGCGGTTGGTGATCACCAGATCGCGGAACCGTTCGATGATCGCGGACCGCTCGGCGACCGGGCGGGCGGCCCATTCTCGCTGTGCGGCGCGTGCTTTGGCGAACGCTGCGGTCACGTCGTCGGCGGTGCCGACCGGGATGGTGGTCAGTTCGCGGCCGGTGAACACCTCCTCGATCGGCTTGGACGGGCGCGCGTCGATGTCGGCGATGGCGACCAGTGCGCGCAGTCGTGCGAAGTCGGCGGCTGATGGAGCGGGCATGGCCGACCCTCCCTTACTGGTGAGTAACTAGCGGTTACGGCTAACCTACTCGGTACCGGCGGTCACGCAAAGAGCGCTCGTCGGATTTATTCGCCGAAGACACGAAGATGCCTCCACGGGCGCACCCGTGGAGGCATCTTCGGCGGTCACGTCAGGGCGTGATGGTCGTTCCGGAGTCGATGACATCGGTCGCCGCGCTCACGATATCCATCTGGTCCTCGAGGCCGTCGGCGTTGAGCTGCAACACATACAGGCCGTCGCTGCCCGGGATCACCACGGTCTTCTGCGCGACGATCTTCTTCTGGCCGTCCTGAACCCAGGTGCCGCCCAGCTGGAAGGCCGGGTACTCGCCCAGCGTGCTCGTGGCCCCCTCGTTCAGCGGTTCGTAGCCGGACAGGTTCTGCAGCTCGCCCGGTGCCAGGTCGAGGATCTTCTGCGGGTCGACGTTGCCGGTCAGCTTCGACACGATCGCGACGATGCTCGGGGTGTACTCGGCGGCCTCCGGGCCGGTGTAGACGATGGCGCCGTAGGCCCACTCCGGGGTGTCGGCGCCGGCGGTGTCCCAGCCCTCCGGCACCGGCAGATCGATCGTCGGCGATCCCGGATCGCCGCGCCTGACCTGCGCCTCCTGGATGTCGTTCTCCTTGATGTAGCTCGCGATCGTCTCGTGCGGACCGGCCGCATCCTCGTCGCGCGGGGCCACTTTCGGTTTACTGGTGGCCGACTTGCTGGTCGAGGTCTTCTCCGAGGACGACGCGGTGGTCTTCTCGCTGCTGCTGGTCGCGGTCTTGGTATCCGAGCCGCAGCCCGACAGGACGACGGCGAGGGCGGTGGCCGCGGCCGCCAGGCCGGTGAGCGCAGATGCTCTCATGACATAAGCTCCTTGCGGGTCAAAGTTCTTTCCAATGCAATTACGGCAAAGGTCACCGTTGTGCATTCCGATCGGAAGCGTAGCCCAGCCGCGCGTTCACCGTGCTGAGTAGAACTACTCCAATTCGCGGGCGGTAAAACGTGTCCCCGAAGGGCAAATTCTCATACGATGATTTGCCCTGATCAGCCCGGTCCCGGTGGGCGTTCCGCCGTCGCCATTAATGGTCGGGCCCGTCATATAAACCGACGAATTCGATGCCAGGAATATCGCCGCGCCCGCCATTTCGCCGGTCGGGTCGATGGCAGCGCTCTAACGGCGCACGGTCGGACGTTCGATGGCGTGCACCGGATCCGCGCAGTCGGTCGCCTCGGCCGACAGTTCACGCTTGAGCACCTTGAACGTCTCGGTGCGGGGCAGCGTGGTGCTGACCCGGACGAACGACGGCCACTGCTTGGGGCCGAGGTCGGGCTGCGCGCCGAGGAAGGCGACGAACTCGGCGGTGTCGAACGACGCGCCGGGCGCCGGTACCACGGCGGCCATCACGCGGTCGCCCACCGCCGGGTCGGGGATGGGATAGACCGCCGCCTCCGCGATACCGGGATGCCGCAGCAGGATCCGCTCGATCGGCGCGGTGCCGAGGTTCTCGCCGTCCACCCGCATCCAGTCACCGAGGCGCCCGGCGAAATAGACGAAACCCGCCTCGTCCCGGTAGGCCAGGTCACCGGTGTGGTACACCCCGCCGGCCATGCGTTCGGCCTCGGCCTCGGGGGCGTTGTAGTAGCCGCGGAACCATCCGGGTCCGGTCGGGTTGACGATCTCGCCCACCACGCCGGGCGGGCACGGTAGCCCGGTCTGCACGTCCACGATGGCCACCTCGTCGGTCAGCGGGCCCAGCGATCCGTCCGGGGTGTCCGGGGTGCGCGCGATCGCCACACCGCCTTCGGTCGAACCGAACCCGTCGACCACCCGCACACCGAACCGGTCGGCGAAGCGGACCAGATCCCGCGCGGCGCCCTCGTTGCCGTAGAGGAACTTCAGCGGGTTGTCCGCATCATCGGGCCGCGGTGGCGTGGCCAGGATGTAGGACAGCGGTTTACCGACGTAGTTGGCGTAGGTGGCACCGTAACGGCGCACGTCCGGGATGAACTGTGAGGCGGAGAACTTGCGCCGCAACGCGATCGAGGCACCCGCGGCGACGGCGACGGCCCAGCCCGCCATGATGGCGTTGGAGTGGAACAGCGGCATGGCCAGGTAGCAGGTGTCGGCCGGCCCGAGGCCGAACCGTTCGGCCAGCATCCGGCCGGGGAAGGCCACCTTGTCGTGGGTGACCCGGACAGCCTTGGGTTCGCCGCTGGTGCCGGAGGTGAAGATCAGCATGAACAGGTCGTCGGGGGAGCGTTCGGCGAAGGCCACCGCGGCGCCGTTATGGCCGGCCAGTTCGGCCGCCCACCGGGGGGATTCGACGTCGATGTGCTGCACACCGGCCGGCACCTCCGCGCCCGAGTCGGCGAGCACGAACTGACAGTCCGCACGTTCGATATCGCGCACCAGCGCCGCGCCGCGGCGGGTCGGGTTCAGGCCCACCGGCACCAGGCCGGACATCCCCGCAGCGACCAGCACGGTGGAGAAGAACGGCGTATTGCCCAGCAGGACACCGACATGCGGGGGCCGGTCCGGGTCGAGCCGGGCCCGCAAGGCGGACGCCAACGTCGCCCCCGCCGCGATGTGGTCTTGCCAGCTGGTGAACTCGTCGCCGTAGTGCACGCCGCGGTCGGTGACGCCGGCCAACGGCGCCAGCAGGGCGCCGACGGTCGGGCCGGTGTTCGTCACGTCAGACCGGGGTGTCGGCCAGCTCGCGCCCGATGCGCAGCAGCTGCCCGGTGGCCCCGCCGAGCGCGAACTCGGTCTGCTTGGCGGCCAGGAAATAGCGGTGGATCGGGTGGTCCATGTCGATGCCCACACCGCCGTGCACGTGCACCGTGGTGTGCGCGACGCGGTGCCCGGCATCGGCCGCCCAGAACGCGGCGCTGGCCACGTCGATATCCGCGGGGAGATCCTCGGAGAGCCGCCAGGCGGCCTGGGTGAGGGTCGAGCGCAGCGCCTTCACGTCGATGTAGTTGTCGGCCAACCGTGCGGACACCGCCTGGAAGCTGCCGATCGGCCGGTCGAACTGCTCACGCTCGCGGGCGTAGAGGGCCGTGAGCTCCAGCGCCCGCTCCAGCACGCCCAGCTGGAAGGCGGTGCGGCCCAGGGCGGTATGCAGCGTGAGCCAGTCGAGTACCTCCTGGCCCCCGACGACGCGGGCGGCGTCGACGGTGGTGCCGCCGAACTCCACGTGCCCGACGCTGCCGTGGCCGGTGGTGTCCAGTGCGCTCACCGCGACGCCGGGATCACCCGCCGTGATGAGGAAAACCTGAACGCCGGAGGGAGTCTCGGCCGGCACCAGGAATGCGTCGGCCACCGGACCGTAGGACACCTGGGTCCGGGTGCCGGTCAGGCGGAAACCGCCGTCGGCGTCCTGAGCCTGCACCGGGCCCTCGCCCATCTCCCCGTCGAGCGCCACCGTGACGATCTTGGCGCCGTTGACCGCGGGTACGGCCCAATCCTGTTGCAGCGCTTCGGAGCCGAATTTGGCCAGTGCACCTGCGGCCAGCACGGCGGATTCCAGGTACGGCACCGCCGCCAGTTGGCGGCCCAGCGCGGTCAGTACGGCGGTCTGCTCGAGCACGCCGAACCCGCCACCGCCGACGGATTCCGGTGCGGTGGTGGACAGTACGTCGGCATCGGTCAGCTTGCCCCACAGACCGCGGTCGAAGCGCTGCTCCAGCCCGTCCAGCGTGCGCTGGTGCTCGGGGGTGCACACCGACTCGGTGATGGTGCGGACGAGGCCGCCCAGATCCGTCGAGGCCTCAGTAGGGGTGAAGTCCATGTGAAGTCTCCTCTTAACGGTTCACTCGGGGCAGGCCGAGCGCGACCATGCCGATGATGTCGCGCTGGATCTCGTTGGTGCCACCGCCGAAGGTCAGGATGAGGCAGGAGCGGTGCATCCGCTCCACGCGGCCGCGCAGCAGTGCGCCGGGCGATCCCGTGCGCAGCGTCGCCGAGGTGCCGAGCACCTCCATGAGCAGCCGGTAGGCCTCGGTGGCCAGTTCGGTGCCGTACACCTTGGCCGCGGATGCGTCGGCGGGCGAGGGCGTGCTGTCCGAGGCGGAGGCCAGCTCCCAGTTGATCAGCTTGAGCACCTCGGCCTTGGCGTGCACGCGGGCCAGGTTCAGCTGCACCCATTCCGAATCGATCAGCCGCTTGCCGTGCACGTCCTTGGTGTTCTGCGCCCATTCGCGAACACCGTTGAGCGCCAGGAAGATCGGCTGGGCGGACACCAGGGCGACCCGCTCGTGGTTGAGCTGGTTGGTGACCAGCTTCCAGCCGGCGTTCTCCTCGCCGACCAGACTGCTGACGGGAACGCGCACATCCTGGTAGTAGGTGGCGCTGGTGTCCACGCCGGACATGGTGTGCACGGGCGTCCAGGAGAAGCCCTCGGCCGTTGTCGGCACGATCAGCATCGAGATGCCGCGGTGCTTCTTGGCCTCGGGGTTGGTGCGTACCGCCAGCCACACGTAGTCGGCGTACGCGATCAGGCTGGTCCACATCTTCTGGCCGTTGATCACGTACTCGTCACCGTCGCGCACCGCGGTGGTCCGCAGCGAGGCCAGGTCGGTGCCGGCGCCCGGCTCGGAGTAGCCGATGGAGAAGTGCAGTTCCCCGGCGGCGATCTTGGGCAGGAAGAACTTCTTCTGTTCCTCGGTGCCGAAGTGCATGATCGTCGGCGCCACGCTGTTGATCGTCAGGAACGGCACCGGCACGTTTGCGATCGCCGCCTCGTCGTTGAAGATCAGGCTCTCCATCGGGGTGCGGGCCTGACCGCCGTACTCGGTGGGCCAGTTCAGCGTGAGCCAGCCGTCCTTGCCCATCTGCGCGACGGTCTCGCGATAGACGTTGCCGCGCCCCATTTCGCCGTCGCTGGCGGCCAGCGCCTCGGCCCGCTCGGGTGTCATCAGCTTGGCGAAGTAGGCGCGCAGTTCGCGGCGTAACTCCTCCTGCTCGGCGGTGTAACCGATCCGCATGTCGATGTCCTCACTGTCGGGCGGGGGATGCCTGTGGAATACGTGGTGGAATGGAGGCGCTCGACGGCACCTTTTTCTCAACCGGTTGTAACACGTTCTAGTCTTGGGGTCCAGGGCGGTATGGTTAGCCGGCACAGAGGCGGGGCCGTGCAGACCTTGGACATGGAGTGCGTTAAGGCACGAGGAGGTTGTCATGCGTGTGGAAGTCGACCGCGATCGTTGTGAAGGCAACGCGGTATGCGTGGGTATTGCCCCCGACCTGTTCGATCTGGACGACGACGATTACGCCGTGGTCAAGGCCGACCCGGTGCCGGCCGATCAGGAGGACCTGGCCGAGCAGTCCGTCGCCGAATGCCCCCGGGCCGCCCTGATCCGAAAAGACTAGAGGTATTCATAAATTGAGTTCATCTGTGGAAAGCTCCGCTGCGCTCGACCTGTCCGGGAAGGTCGCCGTGGTGACCGGCGCCGCCGCTGGGCTGGGCCGCGCCGAGGCGATCGGTCTGGCCCGCGCGGGCGCGACCGTGGTGGTCAACGACATGGCCGCCGCGCTGGACCGCTCCGACGTGCTCGACGAGATTGCCGCGGTCGGGTCCAAGGGTGTGGCCGTCGCCGGTGACATCAGCGCGCGCAGCACGGCCGACGAGTTGGTGTCCACCGCCGATGGTCTCGGGGGCTTGGGCATCGTCGTCAACAACGCCGGCATCACCCGGGACAAGATGTTGTTCAACATGTCCGACGAGGACTGGGACGCCGTGATCGCGGTGCACCTGCGCGGCCACTTCCTGCTGACACGAAATGCGGCGGCCTACTGGCGGGCCAAGGCCAAGGAGTCCGCCGACGGGCAGGTGTACGGGCGCATCGTCAACACGTCGTCGGAGGCCGGGTTGGCCGGCCCGGTGGGGCAGGCCAATTACGGCGCGGCCAAGGCTGGGATCACGGCGTTGACGCTGACGGCGGCGCGCGGACTGAGCCGGTACGGGGTGCGGGCCAACGCCATCGCCCCGCGGGCGCGCACGGCGATGACCGCCGACGTGTTCGGTGACGCGCCGGAATTGCCCGACGGCCAGGTCGACGCGCTGTCGCCCGAACATGTGGTGACGTTGGTGACCTACCTGAGCTCGCCGGCGGCCGATGCCGTCAACGGGCAGCTTTTCATCGTCTACGGTCCGACCGTCACCCTGGTTGCGGCGCCCACGGTCGCTCAGCGTTTCCACGCGACCGGTGACGCGTGGGATCCGGCGGAGCTGAGCTCGGCGCTGGGCGGATTCTTTGCTGAGCGCGATCCGGAAATAGGATTCTCGGCCGCTGCCCTGATGGGCTCTTGAAGTCGAGAAGGGCGCACCCGCCAGGCCGACCTGGACTAGAACACGTTCTAGAATGATGTCGGTCACACATGCCCTGAACAGCAAAAATAAGATGTTTGGTGAAGATTACCGTTCTTTGACACTGTGAACGTGTTCTAGTTAATATGAGCCCGCTCACTAAGGGCAGCGTGCAGACCAGGGGTGGAAAGGCCGCCGGAGCGAACGGATACCCGCTATATTCGGGCTCTTCGCCAACGCGGGATTGCTCAGCCCTCAACCGAGAACGGAGCCGAGGTTGATCGAACAGCTTGCGGCTCCGGCGCGGGCCGTGGGTGGGTTCTTCGAGATGACCATCGACACCTTCGTCAAGATGTGGCAGCGGCCCTTCCAGTTCCGAGAGTTCCTCGACCAGACCTGGATGATCGCCCGGGTGTCGCTCGTCCCCACGCTGCTGGTGTCCATCCCCTTCACCGTGCTGGTCGCCTTCACCCTGAACATCCTGCTGCGTGAGATCGGCGCGGCCGATCTCTCCGGGGCGGGCACCGCCTTCGGCACCATCACCCAGCTCGGCCCGGTCGTGACGGTGCTCGTCGTGGCCGGCGCCGGCGCCACCGCCATCTGCGCGGATCTGGGTGCGCGCACCATCCGCGAAGAGATCGACGCCATGCGCGTCCTGGGCATCGACCCGATCCAGCGGCTGGTGGTCCCGCGCGTGCTGGCGTCGACGTTCGTGGCGCTGCTGCTCAACGGCCTGGTCTGCGCGATCGGCCTGGCGGGTGGCTACGTGTTCTCCGTCTTCCTGCAGGGCGTCAATCCCGGGGCCTTCATCAACGGCCTCACGATCCTGACCGGACTGGGTGAGCTTGTGCTCGCCATGTTCAAGTCCGTGCTGTTCGGTCTGATGGCCGGCCTGGTCGGCTGCTACCGCGGACTCACCGTGCAGGGCGGCCCCAAGGGTGTGGGCATCGCCGTCAACGAGACGGTGGTCTACGCCTTCATCTGTTTGTTCGTCATCAACGTCATCTTGACCGCCGTCGGCGTCCGGGTCCTGGAGCGGTAGGTGGCACAGCGATGAGTTATGACGTGACACTGCGCGTGCGCCGGTTCTTCCGCGGCGTGCCCAGGGCCGTGGACAACGTGGGCGAGCAGGCGCTGTTCTACGGCGAGACGATGCGCTACATCCCCAATGCGCTGACCCGGTACCGCAAGGAGACCATCCGGCTGGTCGCCGAGATGACCATGGGTGCGGGAGCTTTGGTGATGATCGGCGGAACCGTCGGCGTCGCGGCTTTCCTGACGTTGGCCTCAGGCGGCGTCATCGCCGTGCAGGGCTATTCCTCGCTGGGCAACATCGGCATCGAGGCCCTGACCGGCTTCCTGTCGGCCTTCCTCAACGTCCGCATCGTCGCGCCGGTCATCGCCGGTATCGCCCTGGCCGCCACGATCGGTGCCGGTACCACCGCACAGCTCGGCGCGATGCGGGTGGCCGAGGAGATCGACGCGGTGGAAGCCATGGCGGTGCATGCCGTGTCCTATCTGGTGTCGACCCGGCTGATCGCCGGACTCATCGCGATCATCCCGCTGTATTCGCTGTCGGTGCTGGCCGCGTTCTTCGCCGCGCGGTTCACCACCGTGTTCATCAACGGCCAGTCCGCGGGCCTGTACGACCATTACTTCAACACGTTCCTGATCCCCACCGACCTGCTGTGGTCGTTCCTGCAGGCCATCGTCATGTCGATCGCGGTGATGCTGGTCCACACCTATTACGGGTACAACGCGTCCGGCGGGCCCGTCGGCGTGGGGATCGCCGTCGGCCAGGCCGTGCGCACCTCGCTGATCGTCGTCGTCACCATCACCCTGTTCATCTCGCTCGCCGTCTACGGCGCGTCCGGCAACTTCAACCTCTCCGGGTAGGCGGCCAGTGTCTTCCGGAAGCGCCAAGCGCAGTCACGTCAGGATCGCCGCCTCGATCCTCGCGCTGATCATCGTCGCCGCAGTGGTGTTCACCTACCTCTCCTACACGGCGGCCTTCACCAAGACCGACACCGTCACCGTCACCTCACAGCGCGCCGGTCTGGTGATGGAAACCGATGCCAAGGTCAAGTACCGCGGGATCCAGATCGGCAAGGTCACCAACATCGCCTATGCCGGCGAGCAGGCCAAGCTGACCCTGGACATCGACCGCAACCAGATGCGGTTCATCCCGTCCAACGCGGTGGTGAAGATCGGCGGCACAACCGTTTTCGGTGCCAAGTCGGTCGAGTTCCTGCCGCCCGAGGATCCGAAGAAGACGCCGCTGCAGCCGGGCACCAACATCGCCGCCAGCAGCGTCCAGCTGGAGGTCAACACCCTCTTCCAGACCCTGACCGACCTGCTGCACAAGATCGACCCGGTCAATCTGAACGCCACGCTGACGGCGCTGGGCGAAGGCCTGCGCGGCCACGGCGATGACCTGGGCGCCACCATGGCCGGACTGAACAGCTATCTGGCGCAGCTCAATCCGAAGTTGCCCACCCTGCAGTCCGACATCTCCAAGGCCGGCGTCGTCGCCAACATCTACGGCGACACCGGTGCCGATCTGGCCACCGTGCTGGACAACGCGCCGAAGCTGTCGAAGACGATCGTCGACGAGCAGGACAACCTCAACGCCGCGCTGTTGGCCGCAACCGGGTTCGCCGAGAACGGTTACGCGACGCTGGCTCCGGCCGCCGACGACTACATCGCTGCCATCAAGCGCCTGCGGGCGCTGGCCAAGGTCGCGGGTGACTACTCGCCGGAGTTCGGCTGCCTGTTCAAGGGAGTCAACAATGCTGTCAACAACTTTGCGCCGATTATCGGTGGTATTCGTCCCGGCCTGTTCGTGGCGTCGAGCTTCCTGCCCGGCGCCCCGGCGTACACCTACCCGGAGAGCCTGCCGATGGTGAACGCCTCCGGTGGACCCAACTGCCGCGGCCTTCCGGACGTGCCCAGCAAGCAGTTCGGCGGCAGTTGGTACCACACCCCGTTCCTGGTGACCGACAACGCCTACGTACCGTACCAGCCGAACACCGAACTGCAGTTCAACGCGCCGTCGACGCTGCAGTTCCTGTTCAACGGGGCCTACGCCGAACGGGATGACTTCTGATGCAGAGCCAGAGGCGGACGCTGATCAACGTCGCCGTGTTCACGGGGGCGATGCTGCTGGTCGCCGCGGGCCTGGTGGTGGTGTTCGGCCAGTTCCGATTCGCTTCCAGCAGTGGCTACCACGCCAACTTCGCCGAGGCGTCGCGGTTGAAGGCCGGCCAGGACGTGCGCATCTCCGGCGTGCCGGTGGGCAGCGTCAAGGCGGTCAAGCTCAACCCCGACAACAGCGTCGACGTAGCCTTCGACGTCAACAAGCGCTACCAGCTCTACACCTCGACGCGAGCCGTCGTGCGCTACGAGAACCTGGTCGGCGACCGCTACCTGGAGATCACCTCGGGCCCCGGCGAGCTGCGCAAGCTCCCACCTGGAAGCACGATCGCGCGCGAGAACACCCAGCCCGCACTGGATCTGGATGCCCTGCTGGGCGGACTGCGGCCCGTGCTCAAGGGCCTGGACGGATCGAAGGTCAACGAGGTCAGCAACGCCGTCATCGAACTGCTTCAGGGCCAGGGCGGTGCCATCCAGAACCTGCTGGCCAGTACCAGCTCCTTCAGTCAGAACCTGGCAAACCGGGATCAGCTCATCGGTGACGTGATCACCAACCTGAACACGGTGCTGGGCACCGTCGACGCGAAGGGCACCCAGTTCAACGCGAGCGTCGATGAATTGCAGAAGCTCATCACCGGTCTGGCCGAAGGCCGCGACCCCATCGCCGGGGCCATGGGACCGCTGTCCTCGGCCGAGAACGACCTGACCGCCATGCTGCAAGAGTCCCGCCGACCGCTGCAGGGCGTCATCGAGAACGCCCGACCGTTCCTGCAACGGGCCGACGAGCGCAAGGCCGACATCAACAAGGTGATCGAGCCGCTGGCCGAGAACTATATGCGGCTCAACGCACTCGGCGCCTACGGCTCGTTCTTCAACATCTACTACTGCTCGATCCGGATGAAGATCAACGGACCGGCGGGCAGCGACATCCTGATCCCGTTCGGCGGCCCACCGGACCCGACCAAGGGGAGGTGCTCGGAAAATGGCTAGCCCCAGCGGCAACAACCCCTTACGGACCGGCATCCTCGGTATCTTCGTGGTGGTCTGCCTGGTGCTGATCTCCTTCGGCTACACCGGCTTGCCGTGGTACCCGCAGGGGCGCAATTACGAGGCCTACTTCAGCGATGCCGGCGGCATCTCGCCGGGCAACGACGTCGCGGTGTCCGGTATCAAGGTCGGCAAGGTCACCTCGGTGGCACTGGCGGGCGATCAGGCCAAGGTGGGCTTCACCGTTGACCGCAACATCAAGGTCGGCAACCAGACGCTGGTATCGATCAAGACCGACACCGTGCTCGGCCAGAAGTCACTCTCGGTGACCCCGAAGGGCAATGGCGACTCGACGGTAATCCCGTTGGGGCGCACCACCACTCCGTACACGCTGAACACCGCACTGCAGGACCTCGGCGGCAACGTGAGCGCGCTGGACAAGCCCAAATTCGAGCAGGCCCTGCAGACGCTGACCGACACCCTGCACGACGCCACCCCGCAGTTGCGCGGTGCGCTCGATGGTGTCGCGAGCCTGAGCCGCAGCCTCAACAAGCGTGACCAGGCCCTCGAAGAGCTGC
This sequence comes from Mycolicibacterium sp. J2, assembly GCF_026240945.1. Taxonomy (GTDB): domain Bacteria; phylum Actinomycetota; class Actinomycetes; order Mycobacteriales; family Mycobacteriaceae; genus Mycobacterium. The sequence goes on along the minus strand of NZ_JAPFPY010000007.1, from coordinate 93,727 downwards.
TCATGCACGCCAAGAACGTCTCCGACACGCTGGCCCAGCGCGCCGATCAGGTCAACAAACTGGTCACCGACGGCAATCTGCTGTTCGCCGCCCTGGATGAACGCCGGCAGGCCCTGAGCAGCCTGATCGCCGGTATCGACGATGTCTCACAACAACTTTCGGGTTTCGTCGCGGACAACAAGCGTGAGTTCGAACCGCTGCTTCGCCGGCTCAACGCGGTGATGGCCAACCTGCTGGAGCGTCGCGAGCACATCGGCGAGGCGCTCAAGCGGCTGCCGCGATACGCCACGACGCTAGGTGAAGTTGTAGGGGGAGGGTCGGGATTTCAGATCAACCTCTACGGTCTGCCGCCCGCTTCGATCTCAGAGGTTCTGTTAGACAGCTATTTCCAGCCGGGCAAGCTGCCGGACAGCCTGGCCGACATGCTGCGCGGGTACATCTCCGAGCGCACTCTGGTAAGGCCGAAGTCACCATGACCCAATATGATTCGACGTCGTCGCGCGGAAAGTGGCTGCGCGGTGGCCTGGCCGTCGCGCTGGTCGCCCTGCTCGCCGTGGGCGTCTACCTGGTGTGGCCGAGCCGCGGTGGGCAGAAGGTGGTCGCCTACTTCCCGACCGCGGTCGGGCTCTACCCCGGGGACGATGTCCGGGTGGTCGGGGTGCCGGTCGGGCGGATCGATGCGATCCAGCCCCGTGCCGACGATGTCAAGATCACGATGACCCTGGATCCCGGCATCAAGGTTCCCGCCGACGCCAGGGCCCTGATCATCGCGCCCAACCTGGTGTCCGCCCGGTTCATTCAGCTGACCCCGGCCTTCACCGGTGGTGCAGCGCTGGCGGACGGCGCCCAGATCGGGCTGGACCGCACCGGCGTGCCGGTCGAGTGGGACGAGGTCAAGGAGCAGCTCACCGCGCTGTCCGCGCAGCTCGGCCCGAAAGACGGTGGCGTGCAGGGTCCGCTGGTGGCCGCCGTCAACCAGGCCGCCGACACCTTCGACGGCAACGGCGACTCGTTCCGCGCCGCACTGCGTGAGCTGTCGCAGACCGCCGGGCGCCTCGGCGACTCGCGCACCGATCTGTTCGGCACGGTGCGCAACCTGCAGGTGCTGGTCAATGCGCTGTCCAACAGTAACGAGCAGATCGTGCAGTTCACCAGCCACGTGGCGTCGGTGTCCCAGGTGCTGGCCGCCAGTTCGGCGGACCTCGACCAGACCCTGGGCGTGCTGAACCAGGCCCTCGGCGATGTCAAAGGCCTGCTGCATGATTCGAACAAGTCGCTGATCGACTCCGTCGGCAAGCTGGCCGACTTCACCCAGATCCTCAACGACCACAGTGATGACATCGAGCAGGCGCTTCACATCACGCCCAACGGTCTGGCCAACTTCTACAACATCTACAATCCGGCCCAGGGCACCGTCGGTGGCCTGCTGTCACTGCCCAACTTCGCGAATCCGGTGCAGTTCATCTGCGGTGGCACCTTCGATGTCGGCGCGTCGGCGGACAACTACAAGCGGGCCGAGATCTGCCGGCAGCGGATGGGGCCGGTGTTCAAGCGCATCGCGATGAATTATCCGCCGGTGCTGTTCCATCCGATCGACAGCATCACCGCGTACAAGGGGCAGATCATCTACGACACGCCCGCCACCGAGGCGAAGGCCCAGACCCCGGTGCCCTATCTGCAATGGCAGCCGGCACCCGGTGTCTCGCCGCCGACAACCGGCCCCGACGGGAACCTCAGTGACCTGATCCTGCCGCCGCCCGCCGTCCCCGGGCAGATCTCGCCAGCGGGTCCGGTGCCGCCGGCGCCGCCGATGGGCGCGGGTGCTTCCGCCCCGGCCGCCGCACCGCAGGGAGCCGGCGGATGAGGCATTCGGGGAAGGCGTTGCGAAGCGCGACGCTGCGCACCACCGCGCTGAGCTCGGGGGCGTTGCTGGTGGCCGGTTGTTCGTTCGGCGGGCTGAACTCGCTGGACATGCCCGGCACCGCGGGACACGGTCCGGGGTCCTACACCATCACCGTGGAACTGCCCGATGTGGCGACGCTGCCCCAGAATTCGCCGGTGATGGTCGACGACGTGACCGTCGGCAGTGTGTCGGGTATCGACGCCGTGCAGCGGCCCGACGGTACGTTCTACGCCGCGGTCAAGCTGTCGCTCGACGGGGATGTGAACCTGCCGGAGAACTCGACCGCCACCGTCGCGCAGACCTCGCTGCTGGGCTCCCAGCATGTCCAACTGGCGGCCCCGGAGGGCAAGGCCATCGGCAAGCTCAAGCAGGGCTCGAACATCCCGCTCGGCAGCATCGGCCGCTACCCGACCACCGAGGAAGTGCTGTCCTCGTTGGGTGTGGTGGTCAACAAGGGCAATCTCGGTGCGCTGCAGGACATCACCGACGAGGCGTATGCGGCGGTTGCCGGGCGTAGCGGAAGCTTCGCCGAGCTGTTGCCCCGGTTGGCCGAACTGACCTCGTCACTGGACCAGCAGACCAACGACATCATCGCCGCGGCCGACGGGCTGAACCGATTCGCCTCGATGCTGGCCCGCAGCAAGGACAACCTGGGCCGCACCCTCGACACGCTGCCCAACGCGTTGAAGGTGCTCAACGACAACCGGTCCAACATCGTCGATGCGTTCCAGGCACTGCAGAAGTTCGCCACGGTGGGGGCTCGCGTGCTGTCGGAGACCAAGACCGACTTCGCCGCCGACCTGAAAGACCTCTTTCCGGTCATCAAGGAGTTCAACGACAATGCCGATGACGTGATCAAGGACCTGGAGTTCCTGCCGACCTTCCCGTTCCACTACAAGTACTTGCGCAACGCGGTGCGCGGTGACTACCTGAACGTGTTCGTGACATTCGACCTCACCGCACGGCGGTTCGGCGAATCGATGTTCACCACATCGTTCTTCGACCCGAACATGAAGCACCTCGATGAGGTCATCAACCCGCCGGACTTCCTGACCGGTGCGATGGCCAACCTGTCCGGGCAGGCCGCCGATCCGTTCAAGATCCCGCCGGGTACGGCCACGCAGCACGGAGGTGCCCCGTAATGCTGGACCGGCTGACCAAACTTCAACTGTCGATCTTCGCGGTCGTCACCGTGCTCACCGTGACCGCGATCTCCGCGTTCTATCTGCACGTGCCCGCGGCGATGGGTATCGGCACCTACAACATCACCGCGAACTTCGTGGCCGGTGGTGGCCTGTACCAGAACGCCAACGTCACCTACCGCGGTGTCACGATCGGCCGGGTCGAACAGGTCGGGCTGACCGATGACGGTGTCATCGCGCACATGCGGCTCAACACCGACATCGATGTGCCCGATAACGTTACCGCGACGGTAAAGAGCGTCTCGGCCGTCGGCGAGCAATACATCGACCTGGTGCCACCCGGTGACGGCGAGGCCCCGGCCACCAAGCTCCTGCGCGACGGCTCCAACATCGAGGTCGCGCACACCGCGATCGGTCAGGACATCGCCGGGCTGCTCCGCCAGGCCGACGATCTGGTCAGCAGCGTCGGCGACAGCCGCGTCCAGGAGCTGCTCAAGGAGACGTTCAAGGCGTTCAACGGATCCGGGCCCGAGCTGTCCCGGCTCATCCAGTCCTCGCGCGCGCTGGTCGACGAGGCCAACAACAATTACGGCCAGACCACCCAGCTGATCGACCAGGCCGGACCGTTCCTGGAGGCGCAGATCCGCGCCGGCGACGACATCAAGTCCTCCGTCGACGGCTTGGCCCGGTTCACCTCGGAGGTGGACAAGGCCGACCCGCAGCTGCGCTCGGTGTTGCAGACGGTGCCCGGTGCGGTGGCCGAGGCGAACACCACCTTCGCCGGCATCCGCCCGACATTCCCGCAGCTCGCGGCGAACCTGGCGGACTTCGGCCGGATCGGCGTGATCTACAACAAATCGATCGAACAGGCGCTGGTCATTTTCCCGGCCCTGATTGCAGCACTGAACACTGTGGCAGGTGGTGTGCCCGCCGACGAGGGCGGCAAGCTGGACTTCAAGGTCGACCTGGGTGATCCGCCACCCTGCTCGACCGGCTTCCTGCCGCCCACCGCGATCCGCTCACCCGCCGACACCACCCTGCGGGAACTGCCCGCCGACCTGTACTGCAAGACCGCACAGAACGATCCGTCGGTGGTGCGCGGCGCCCGTAACTACCCGTGCCAGGAGTTCCCCGGCAAGCGGGCGCCGACCATCCAGCTGTGCCGTGACCCGCGCGGCTATGTACCGCTCGGAAGCAACCCGTGGCGCGGGCCGCCTGTCCCATACGGCACTCCCGTCGAGGACGGCCGCAATATCCTGCCGCCCAACAAGTTCCCGAACATCCCGCCCGGCGCGGACTACGACCCGGGACCACCCGCGGTGCAGCTACCGCCCGGCGTGCAGCCGGGACCGGGCCCGGCGCCGAACGCACCGTTCCCGTTGCCGGTACCGCCCAACGACAACCCGCCCGCGCCGCCGGGCACGTTCTACGCACCGCCGGATCAGGTGGTGCCGCCGTACGGACGACGGCCACCGCCGCCGCCCGCCGATGCTCCACCGGTGGATGCGCCACCGCCGCCGCTGCCCGCCGAGGCGCCGCAACCCCAGGCCAGTGCTCCCGCGAGCACCACCTACGATCCGAGGACCGGTGTGTTCGCGGATCCGTCGGGCGGCACGGGGGTGTTCGCCTCCGGATCCGACAAGTTCTCGCCGGCGGAGAACTGGGTAGATTTGATGATGGCGCCCAAGCAGGTTTAGGCAGGTCTAGATGGTTGAGGAACAGGTTTCGGCGGACAAGCCGAAGCCGGTCCGCCGGCGTGCCTCGCGCGCGGCAGGACCCGCGGGCGGCACCCCCGCCCCGGCACCTGATCCGGTGGTGGTGAGTGCTCCCAGCGGCGCACGAGCCGGTAAGCCGAAGAAGGCGGTGTCGTTGCCGCGGCGGCAACCGAACCGCGGCCGAGTGGCGCTGGTTTCGGCCATCGCTGCGGTATTGGCGGCTGCCGCGCTCGTCACCACAGTGTTGGTGCTTCTCGACCAGCATCGGCACGCCGACGCGGCGATCGCGCGGCAGCAGCGCTTCGTGGACACCGCGGAGCAGACGGTGCTGAACATGTTCAGCTACAACCAGAACAACATCGACGAGAGTGTGAACCGCTTCGTCGACGGCACCAGCGGTCCGCTGCGCGACATGATGAGCCAGGGCAACAACGTCGACAACCTCAAGGCCATCTTCCGTGACACCCAGGCCAGTTCGGAGGCAGTGGTCAGCGGTGCCGCGCTGGAGAAGATCGACGAGGTCGGGCGTAACGCCGCGGTGCTGGTGGCGGTGCGGGTCACGGTGACCGACCTCGACGGTGTGAACAAGCCGTCGCAGGCCTACCGCATGCGTGTCGTCGTGCACGAGGACGACAACGGGCACATGACCGGATATGACCTCAAGTATCCCGAGGGTGGAAACTGATGCGCGGCAAGCTCATTGCGCTCGTGGTGCTGGTCTTCGCGCTGGGCCTGGTCGGGCTGTCCGCGGTCGGTGGTGCACTGTACTGGGACCGCACACAGAACCGGGCTGTGCAATCCGCCAGCGCGGCCCTGCCGGCGCTGGCCACCGAGCAGATCCCGAAGGTTTTCGGTTACGACTACCAGACGGTGGAACGCAGCCTGACCGAAGCCGCGACATTGCTGACTCCAGATTACCGGCGTGAGTTCGAGGACCGTGCCGCCAAGGACATCATTCCGCAGGCGCGTGATCGCCAGGTGGTCAGCCAGGCCAACGTGGTCGGTGCGGGAATGCTGACGGCTCAGCGTGATTCGGCGTCGGTGCTGGTCTTCATGAATCGCACCGTCACCGACAAGTCGAAGCAGCCGGTGTATGACGGCAGCCGCCTTCGCGTCGATTACCGCAAGATCGACGGTGAGTGGCTGATCAACTACATCCAGCCGGTGTAACCGCTCAGTTCTTGTTGGCGGCCAGCGCGTCCAGGAACGAGCGTGCCCAACGATCCACGTCGTGTGCGAGCACCTGGCGGCGCAGCGCTCGCATCCGGCGCCGCCCCTCTTCCGGTGTCTGGGTGAGGGCTTGCTCGATGGCTTCCTTCACGCCGTCGGTGTGGTGCGGGTTGCACAGGTAGGCCTGCCGCAATTCCGCTGCCGCGCCGGTGAATTCGGACAGGACCAGGGCGCCGCCGAGATCGCTGCGGCACGCCACGTACTCCTTGGCCACCAGGTTCATCCCGTCTCGCAGCGGGGTGACGAGCATGATGTCTGCGGCGACGAAGAAGGCGATGAGTTCGTCCCGCGGCACGGGGCGGTGCAGGTAGTGCACCACGGGTCTGCCGACCTCGCCGTACTCACCGTTGATGTGGCCGACCTGGCGCTCGATGCCCTCGCGCATCTCGATATAGCTCTCCACCCGTTCACGACTGGGGGTGGCCAGCTGGACCAGCACGGTGTCGGTGCGATCCGCGCGCTTGTCGGCGAGCAGGTCGGTGAACGCCTTGAGCCGGACGTCGATGCCCTTGGTGTAGTCGAGGCGGTCGACACCGAGCATGATCTTGCGGGGGTTTCCGAGTTCGGACCGGATTTGTTTGGCGCGCTGCCGGATTCCACGGTCACGCGCCTTTGCGTCGAGTTCGGCCGAATCGATGGAGATGGGGAAAGCGCCGACCTTGACGGTGCGGAAACCCACCTGCACCTCACCGAATCGGGACCGCACGCCGACGGTCCCGCGCGAGGTGTTCACGCCGACCAGCCGTCTGGCCAGGATGAGGAAGTTCTGTGCGCCGCCCGGCAGGTGGAAGCCGACCAGGTCGGCACCGAGTAGCCCCTCGATGATCTCGGTGCGCCACGGCATCTGCATGAACAGCTCGACCGGGGGGAACGGAATGTGCAGGAAGAATCCGATGGTCAGGTCCGGGCGCAACATGCGCAACATCTTCGGCACGAGTTGCAGCTGGTAGTCCTGTACCCAGACGGTGGCTCCGGGTGCGGCCGCCTTGGACGTGGCTTCGGCGAAGCGCCGGTTCACGTCGACGTAGCGCTCCCACCATTCGCGGCGGTACTCGGGTTTGACGATGACGTCGTGGTAGAGGGGCCACAGTGTGGCATTGGAGAAGCCCTCGTAGTACTCGGCAACATCCTCGGCGGACAGCCGCACCGGGAAGAGCCGCAGCCCCTCCTGGACGATCGGTTCCTCGTCACTGTCGGGGACACCAGGCCAGCCGATCCAGGCGCCGCGCTGTTTGCGTAGCAACGGCTCCAACGCGGTCACCAGGCCGCCGGGACTACGCTTCCATGTGGTGGTGCCGTCGGGCAGGCGCACTTGGTCGATGGGGAGCCGATTGGCGACCACGACGAAGTCGGACGTGCCCTCGACGGGTGTGGAGTCGGTCAAATCTCCGTCTCCGGCCACCACCTACGCCTCTTGTTTCGCCGGACCGATACCGAGCATGGACAGGAACATCCGGCATTCGTCGGCATCGGCGGCGTACGCCGCCACGACGCGACGCGCCTGACTGGCGGTGTCGTCGGCAACCGGCTCGACTTCGCCGATATCGGCGGTCTCAGATTTTGCAGGCATCTTCCTACTCTAGGTGACCCGGCACAACGCACCGCGGCAGGCCGGGTCACCGGCCCGTTCCGGGCTTTTACGGGCTGGAGCTGACGCTGGTCTCCGGCTGCTGGAACTGCGTCGCGTCCTCGGACAGGCCGATGCATTGGCCCGAGTTGTGGCCGGTGCACGGGATACCGTTGATCGCCGGCAGATCGGGGTTGCCCGCGATGGAGTTGAACGGTGCTGCCGGGGAGTTCGGCACGGTGTGCGGCAGGCAGGTGCCCGTGAACAGATCTTCCTCTTCACCAGAGTCGCAGGCCAGCGCCGGGCGGTCGACCGGGCCGAGGGTCGTGACGACGGCGACGACCGGTGCTGCGGCCACCGCGACCGCGAATCCGCCGGCAAGGATCAGTCGTGGAACGGAAAACTCGAAGCTCGCCATCGTCACGCTTTCTGTAGTTATTGACCGAGACGTCGGACAGATTCTAAGGAAGCTGGCAGAAATCTGCATGAGATCCATGAGTTGCCTGGGAGTTTGTTCGGAGCCGCGGCCGCCAACGCAACGAAAGACGGCACAAAGCGGCCGGGACGCCCACGTGGGGCGTCCCGGCCGGATGATGAGCCAGCGACTTCGCTACGGGCTGGAGCTCACGCTGGTGTGCGGCTCCACGAACTGCGGCTGATCCTCCGACAGGCCGATGCACTGCCCGGAGTTGCCGCCGGTGCACGGGACGCCGTCGATGGACGGCAGGCCACCCGGCGAGGTGTTGCCGAATTCCGGCGAGTTGGGTACCAGCTCGGGAGTGCACGAGCCGGTGAAGGTGTCCTCGGATTCTCCGGACGGACACGAGGCAAAGGCGGGTCCGGCGGGCGCCTCGAGGGCGAACGTCGCGAGCGCGGGTGCCGCGAAGACCGCTGCGGCGAAGCCGCCGGCAAGGATCAGTCGCCGGGCAGGAAAGGCGAATGTCGCCATGGCGTCACGCTTTCTGTGATTTGCTGGCCGGTTCTTCTCGGCCGAGCGGGGGCAGGGTCGGATGTGAATCCTGAGTCAAGAATACGCTGACGAGGGCGAAAATGCCTGGCAGGACTACGAAATTCAGCCGAGGCCGGTGCCATGCTGTGAGTGGTCTGCACGATAGCTGTGACATGGCTGAACTCGCGAATGGCTGTACGGCGCGCGGGTGGCATGGTTCGATGACGAGAACGTGTTCCAGTTCTGGCGCGCACGTTGATACGCACGCTCTACGGAGGGATCGCGGTGCAGCTTTCGTTGGCGGATCGTACGGTGCTGGTAACCGGCGGTGGCAGCGGTATCGGCAAGGGGGTCGCCGCGGCGGTGGTCGCCAGCGGCGGCAACGCAATGCTGGTGGGGCGCAACGCCGATCGGCTCGCCGCTGCGGTTGACGAGATCGCCGCCGCCGGCGGCGCGGATCGGGTCCGCTACGAACCGGCCGATGTCACCGACGAGGACGAGGTGGCCCGCGTGGTGGACGCGGCCACGGCGTGGAACGGGCGGCTGCACGGCGTCGTGCACTGTGCCGGTGGGTCCTTGACCATCGGCCCGCTCACGCAGGTGGATTCCGAACTCTGGCGCCAGACCGTGGACCTCAACGTCAACGGCACGATGTACGTGCTCAAGCACAGCGCCAGGGCGATGGTGCGCGGCGGCGGCGGATCCTTCGTCGGCATTTCGTCGATCGCGTCGAGCAACACCCACCGCTGGTTCGCTGCCTACGGACCGAGCAAGGCCGCGCTCGACCACCTGCTGCAGTTGGCGGCCGACGAACTCGGCCCGTCGTGGGTGCGGGTGAACAGCATCCGGCCCGGGTTGATCAAGACCGAGATGGTGGCCCCCATCCTGGATTCTCCGGAGATCAGCGCCGACTATGCGAGCTGCACCCCGCTGCCGCGTCCGGGTGAGGTGGCGGATATCGCGAATGCGGCCGTGTTCCTGCTCAGCGATGCGGCCGAATGGATCACCGGTCAGCTGCTCAACGTCGACGGCGGCCATTGCCTGCGGCGGGGTCCGGACATGTCATCGATGCTGGGCCCGGTCTTCGGCGAGGATGCCCTGCGCGGTGTCGTCCCCTGATCAGGGCAGGTACTTGGGGCAGTACATGCGCAGGGCCGCGCCGCCGAACTTGGTGGCCTGATCGTCGGACAGGTCGGTCTGGTTCTTGATGCTGTACAGCGCATAGGACAGCGGCTTACCGCGGAACAGCACCCCGCAGGCCGAGTGCGCGATACCGATCGCCTTGGCGTCGCTGCCCACCTTGATCTTGAGCTGGTCCAGCGCCATCAAGAACTGCTGATCGGTGCTGTCGTCGGCCACCGCCGGTGCCGACAGGGCGGTCATGGCGCCCGCAGCGAGCACCGCCGCGGCCAGGGTGCGCTTGATCGTCATCGGTCTTCCCATTCCGTCTGCATCGGTCCGCAGTGTCCCCGCGACCCACGCGAGCACATGTCGTGGGGAGTATCGCCGGCAGCGGCGCCGGCGTTACCGCACGTCGTTGCTGTGCACCGGCGGGCGGACGGCCAGTTCGTGGTGGATTCGGCCGTCGACGGCGGTCAGCGGGCGGCCACCGCCGCCCCAGCGTCGCGCGATGATCTCGGCCACGATGGAGACCGCCGTCTCCTCGGGGGTCCGGGCGCCCAGATCCAGGCCGATCGGGCTGGACAGGCGGTCCAGGTCGGTTTCGGTCAGCCCGGCTTCGCCGAGCCTGGCCAATCGGTCCAGATGGGTGCGCCGCGATCCCATGGCGCCCACGTACCCGACCTTGGGTAGCCGCAGCGCCACCGCGAGGGCGGGCACATCGAATCTGGGGTCGTGGGTGAGCACACAGATCGCGGTGCGGCCGTCGATCTCCCCGAGGTCCTGTTGCCCGCGCAGGTACCGGTCCGGCCAGTCGACCACGACCTGATCGGCGGCGGGGAAGCGGGCCGGGGTGGCGAAGACCGGACGGGCATCGCACACCGTGACGCGGTAGCCGAGGAAGGCTGCCTGCTGGGCCAGGGCGGCGGCGAAGTCGATTGCTCCGATGATGAGCATGCGTGGCCTGGGCGCGTAACTGGCGACGAATACCTCCATGCCGGTATCGGTCACGCCGGAGCTCTCGTCGAGGCGCTCGCCGTCGGGGCCGTAGGACAGCACCGCGGTACGGCCGGCCACCAGCAGGCCGCGGGCGTCGTCGACGACCGCCGCGTCGGCGCGTTCCGACCCCAGCGTGCTCAGATGCCGGTCCGGGTCCACGATCAGCCGCCGACCCAGCCGGGCCCGGTCGGGGTGGGCGATCACCGTGGCCACCGCGATCGGCCGGTGCGCTGCGATCGCCGCGGCGACCACGTCGAGTTCGGGAAAGGTGTTCTGCGACACCGGTTCAACGAACACGTCGAGCAGGCCGCCGCAGGTCAGGCCGACGGCGAACGCGTCGTCGTCGCTGATCCCGTAGCGCTGCAACGCGGGCAGTCCGGCACCGACCACCTCGGTGGCCAGTTCGTACACGGCACCTTCGACGCAGCCGCCCGAGACCGATCCGGACACACTGCCGTCGGGGGCGACCACCAGGGCGGCGCCGGCCGGACGCGGCGCGGACCTGATCGTGCGCACCACCGTGGCCAGCCCGGCGGTGCCACCGGATCGCCAGATGGCCATCAGGTCGTCGAGAACCTCGCGCACGGTGTGGAGTCTAGGGCGGTGGGGCGCGATGGCGCGTCCTGCGCACCGGGAATTTCGCTGCTCCGCGGGGCGTCGGTAATGGGTGGGTCGGGGTTGTTCGACCGATTACCGATGTTGTTGGAGGTTGTGATGAACGGGCTGCGCAAACTCGCCACGGGGGCGGCGATCGTCGGCGCATTGGGAATGGGCGCGTTGGGTGTGGGTACCGCGACGGCCGCCGCGGCACCGTTCGCCGAGGACCCCGGTTGGGGACACGGCCATGGTGACGACTGGCGCTGGGACAACGGCCGCCACCGCGGCTGGGACTACGGGCCTGGGCCGGGGGTCTACCTGCCGTGCGTGACGGGTCCGTTGGGCTACGTCACGGTCTGCCCTTAGCCGGTACGCGTCCAGAGACAGTGCCCAGTCATCGTGATATCGAACAGGCTGGGCAGTACCTGGAATGAAAGTGGCTGGCCGGGTTCGCCTTTCGTGGTGACGGGCGGGCCGAGGACCCCGGCGCTGATGACAGCGTGCTGGGTGGCGGCGCACCGGGCTTGCGGGTCCAGTGGCGTCGCCGTCCAGGCGCCGGAGCTCAGATTCGGGTTGCGCAGACCTTCGCCGTGCAGAGCGATGGGCGGCCCGAAGCTGACCCAGCGATCGCTGGGATCCCCGGGTTCGGTGGCGGCCCGCCAATGCGTGTCCTGGCATACCAGCGGCAGGGACAGTCCGTAGGGCAGCGTGGCGGCACCGCTGAGATCTGGTGTGCACGGCGAGTCTGGTTGCGGCACAGCGGGATCGGCCCATGCGACGGCCGGGGCGGCCAGCGCCGTGGCGAACAGGACGGCAATCCGCGTCAGCACGGTCACAGCTTGGTCAGGTCGGTCTTCATCAACATGACGTTGTACTGACTCCACAGCGACAGGTTCCAGTACAAGTCGGTGCCTGTGCCGACGGTGGACGGTGACCACGGATGCAGCATCGGGGCGTAGATGCCGCCGTTCTGCTGGGTCATCAGCACCGTGGGGGCCGACCAGGTGCCCTCGGGGCTGTCCGCCGTGCGCAGGATGATGTTGTTGAACTGGTCGGCGTGCAGCACCACGTACTTGTTCAGTGTCTGGTTGTACTGCACCGACATCTCACTGACCTGGTTGCCGGGTTTCCCGATACCGCAGGCCCCCTTCTCCTGGCCGAAGACCGGGCTGGCCTTGGACGGATCGTTCTTGTACCAACCGGCGGAGTAGGCGCCGATTCCGAAGAGTCCGCCCTTGCTGCCCTTGCTGTAGAACTCGTACTTGCTGGCGTCGAGGATGTCCTTCTCCAGCACCCGCGACACGTAGGCCGACCCCTGCCTGCCGTTCGGGGTGCCGTAGGAGTAGACGTAACCGTCGCCGGGACGCAGCAGCGCGGCCTGCTGGAACTTGGCGTTGCCGCCGAAATTGGTGCGCACGCTCTTGGGGGCGATGTACCAGTTCTCGCCGTTGTCCTCGGAGTAGGCGATGGCCGAGTAGTTGGTGGTCCACTGTCCCGCGGCGACCCTCTGTTTGACGGACATGAAGCTCAGGTACTGTGTCGCACCGTATTTCGTGCCGGGGGTGGGCACCGAGATCCCGGCGGTCGGGATCAACGTCACACCGGTGGGCAGCCCGGCCGGCAGCCGTTCGGGCAGGATGATCTGGCGGGAATAGGTCTCGCCCCACAGCGGTGAGCCGCCGAACATGTTGCCGTTGAGCCATTGGCCGTTCGGAATGCTCATCCCGTTGGACAGGTCGGTGTCGGAGCTGCGGAACAGCGTGTTGAGGCGCCAGGTGCCGGTCATGTTGGGGCCGCCGAAGGTGTCGCCGAACGCGATGAGGACTTGGTGTTCGTTGATGGGGGTGCTTGGATCGTCGGCGATTCCGTTGTCCCACATGGTGCCGACGTCGGTGCCCCAGATGCCGAACCGGGTGTAGGTGTCGTTCGGGGCGAAGTTGCCGGTGACCCAGTCGACGAAGCTGGTCGAGGGGCTCAGCTGCTGGCCGGGATAAGGGAAGCCCGGGCGCGGGTTCATCGCGGCCGCGGCCAGTGCCAGGCTCGTGGTATCGGTGGCGACGCCGCCGGTGGCCGCCGCGCTCTTGGGGTTGATCGCGGTCAAGAGGTTTTCCACTTCACGGCGGGCGAAGGCCAGCAGCGTCCAGCCCAGCACGGGCTGCGCCGGCGAGTTGGGTGCGAAACTCAGCGCCCAGTCCAGGACACCGGATACCGCCTTGAGGACGGTGGTGACCGGTTTGCGCAATACGTCCGGGATCGGCACGGGCGCCTTCGTGGCCGCCGTAGATGTCATCGAGGTGGTGGATGTGGTGGCCGCCGCGAGCGACCGGGCGTCGGCGAACACGGCGACCGAGGCGGCGGGTTGCACCGTGGCCGACACCGCCGCGGTCGCCGCCGTGGCGGTCTTCGCCTCGGTCGGGGAGGAGGCTACGGCGGCGGTTGCCTTGGTGGTCTTGTTCTCGGCGGTCGTTTTGTTCTCGGTGGCGCCCTTGGTTTCGGGGCGAGTGTCCTTCTTGGGTTTGGCCGGTTTCGGCGTCGCCTTGTCGTGCTCGGCGTCCTGTTCGGCAGGGTCGGCGTCGGACTCGGGTTCGGTCGACGGCTTGGGCGCCGTGCTGGCTGGTGTTGTCGTGCTGTCTGGGGTTGTCGTGCTGTCGGGGGCGGTGGACGTGCCGGTATTGGTCTGGGCGTTGACCTGCGTGGTCGTGCCGGACTTGGTGTCGGTGTCTTTGGCGTCGGTCTTGGTGCCTGAAGTCTTGGAGCCGGAAGTCTTGGCGCCGGAAGTCTTGGCGCCGGAAGTCTTGGCGTCTGAAGTCTTGGTGCCCGAAGTGGTGGTATCGGCCTTGGCGCCGCCGGACGCGGTGCCGCCCGAGGACTGGGCGCCGGCGGATGAGGTACCGGAGGTGCCGGTGTCATCGGCCGCCGCGATCCCGTGACCCGTCGCGATCGCCGTGCCCACGCCCAGCGCCACCGCCAAACCGCCGACCCGACCGATGTGTGCTGCTGCGCGCATGCGTGCGTCCTCCGTCGATCACCCGGTGCGGGCCAACCCGTTTGTGCAACCCCCTCCATAGTCGCAGCGGCGGCGGTATTTGTTACAGAAACTTCTCAGTCGCCCAATCCGGCTTCCCGAAGCGCGTCCTCGTAGAGTCCGATCGCCTCGTCGATCCCGGCATCTACCCAGGCGTCCACCGCCGCAACCCGATCGGCGACCAGCTGTACCTGGTTCACCCACGTCTCGAAGTCGGCATCGCGGCGCAGCGCGTCGATCTGGCCGGTGCTGCCCTGGATCAGGAAGAAGCCACCCAGTTCGGGGCTCTGCGGTCGGAGGATCACCGTCTCGAATCGCTCGATCCGGCCATCTTGTGCTGCCTGCTGCAGGTAGTCGCGGGACTTCTTCAGCAGCCCCAACGCGTTCGTCTCGCGACCCCGTGTCGGTAGCCCCCACGCGACCCAGAATGCGGCCTCGGCCATGACGGTTCCTCCTTGTCCGGCGCCGGGAAGAGGTGCGACCCGATGCCCCACGCCGACCTTAGACTGGACCGCATGACCGCACCCCTGCATGTCGATCCTGCGGCCTTGTTGGCCGCCGCGGCGGCGCAATCCGGGGTGGCGGCGACCGTGGCGAGCCTCGATATCGGCGCTGCGTTGGCCGGGGCGGCCGACGGGATGACCGATATGGCCTCGGGTGCGGCCAGCCGATTCGCCGCCGAGGCGCTCGACTCGGCGGCAGACGCTCTCCATGGTGGATTGACCACGTATGCAAGCAATTTGACGGCCGCCGCGGCGGCATACCGGCAGGCCGACGAAGAACTCGGCGGCCGGCTGGGCGACTCCTTGCGCTGAGCGGTTCCCGCGGCACCCGGAAATCATCGAGGGTGGCCTTTGGCTGCCGATCGGGGCCCAAAGACCCTACTGGCGGATCGGTTTCCGGACTGGAATCTCCTCATGACCAGCACATTGCACAGTCCCGCCGGATCGACCACCACCAATGTCATGCACGCCGCCGTCGTCACCGGCTTCGGCGAGCCGCTGCGGGTGGAGACTCTCGACCTGCCCACCCCCGGCTTCGGGGAGGTGCTGGTCAAACTGGAAACCTCCGGCGTCTGCCACACCGATCTCCATGCGGCACACGGTGATTGGCCCGTCAAACCGACGCCTCCCTTCGTCCCCGGACACGAGGGATGCGGCACCGTCGTCGCCCTCGGTGACGGCGTCGACGACCTGAAAGTCGGTGACAAGGTCGGCAATGCCTGGCTCTGGTCGGCATGCGGCCGCTGCGAATACTGCCGTACCGGGTGGGAAACCCTCTGCGAGAGCCAGCGCAACGGTGGCTACACCGTCAACGGTAGCTTCGGCTCCTTCATGCTGGTCGAAGCCGCCCACGCGGCACGCATCCCCGAGGGCGCCGACCCGATCGAGGTCGCTCCCATCCTGTGCGCCGGCGTCACGGTCTACAAGGGACTCAAGGTCACCGATACCCGGCCCGGCCAGTGGGTGGCCATCTCGGGCATCGGCGGGCTGGGCCACGTTGCGGTGCAATACGCCCGCGCGATGGGTCTGCGGGTGGTCGCGGTGGACATCGACGACTCCAAGCTTGCGCTGGCCACCCGCCTCGGTGCGGAAGTCGCCGTCAACGCCCGCACCGCAGACGTCGTCGCCGAGGTGCAGAAGGCCACCGGCGGGGTACACGGTGTGTTGGTCACCGCGGTACACCCGCAAGCCTTCGGTCAGGCGATCGGGCTGGCCCGCCGCGGCGGCACGATCGTGTTCGTCGGACTACCTCCCGGCGAATTCCCGGTCCCGATCTTCGACATCGTGCTGAAAGGCCTGACCATTCGCGGATCGATCGTCGGCACCCGCCAGGACATGGCAGAGGCTCTGGACTTCTACGCCCGCGGCTTGATCCACCCGACCGTGCACAGCGCGCGGTTGGAGGACATCAACGACGTGTTCGCCCGGATGGAGGCCGGCCAGATCGACGGCCGCATCGTGATCGACTACCGCTAGTACGACAGTCCGTCGGCGTAACGCTGCCTGCGGTAACTGCGGCCGTTGCCGCGATTGCGGCTCCTTGTAGGTGGGCAGTTGCGAATCGCAGTTCGGGCACACCAAGCGGAGGTTCTCCCGCCGATTGTTGGTGGCGTTGCCGTCGATGTGGTCCAAGACCAGGACCAGAGGCAGCCCATGCCAGGTGCTCGCCCCGCCGCAGATCGCGCAGCAGCCCGATTGGGCTTCGGCGAGGTATGCGCGGATGTAGTGGCCCTGGTGACCACGAACCTTCGCGTCCCCGGAGTCGAGCCATAACTTTGTGCTGTTCGTGCGTCGGACGAGTGCCTGGCACGCATTGCCGCAGTAAATCTTCTGACTGCGTTTGGAAAGCGGTGCGCCGCAACCCCGGCAGAGCTTCATGAACTCAAACTAGGGATAGGCACCGACAAGTAGATTATGAGCTTGAGCCCCCGGTCAGGATTGAACTGACGGCCTACGCTTTACAAGAGCGTTGCTCTACCACTGAGCTACGGAGGCAAGTGGAACGTCGTATAGCTTAGCGGGTCAGTCCTCGTGCTCGATGACCCGCTGCGAGGTGACCGGCCGAGGCGTGGCACGCCGGCCGCGCTGCCGCGGCAGGGGGATCCGGCCGGCGATATTGCTCAGCGGGTTCACCACCTGACTCAGCGTGATGACCGCCTCGTGCAGCGCGTCGATGGTGGGGGTGAGCGCCTCCAGTCCGGGGGCCAGTCGGTTCAGCGTGTCGGCGACATCGGCCAGTTTGAGCAGGGGGCCGTCCGGGTCGGTCAGCGTGTCGAGGAGGCCGCCGTCGGCCAGCAGCTTGTCGGCGACCCCGTCCTCGCGCAGCACCCGTTCGATGAGCCCGTCGTCGGCCAGCAACTGGTCGGCCAGGCCGCCGGGGGCGATCACCCGGGACAGGGCCCCGCTGTCGGTGGTGAGCCGGTCGATCAGCCCACCCTCGGCGGTGACCTGTTCGACCAGGCCGCCGGGTGCCAGGGCGCGGCCCACCGGTCCGTTCTCGGCAAGCAGTTGGTCGGCGACGCCGTCCTGGCGTAACGCGCGCTCCACCACGCCGTCCTCGGCGAGCAGTCGGTCGGCCAGGCCACCCGGGGCGATCACCCGCGACACCACGCCGCCCTCGGCGGTCAACCGGTCCATCAGGCCGCCCTCGGCGGTGACCTGATCGATCAGGCCGTCCTTGGCCAGGGCGCGGGCCACCGGTCCGTTCTCGGCGGTGAGCCGGTCCAGGAGGCCGCCCGGCGCGGTGAGTTGATCGACCATGCCGCCCGGCCGGAGCAGCTGATTGAGCGGGCCGTCCTGGGCCAGCGCGCGCCCCAGCGGGGCGTCGTCGTCCATCAGCCGGGCCAGTCGGTTGGCCCGGTCCACCGCGTCCTCCAAGCCGAGCATGCCGGCAAAGGAGGTGGCTCCGCCGCTCATCGCGGTTGGATCGTTCAGCGAACGCTGGACCGTCTTGAGCGTTCCACCGGCTATGCTCAGGCCCAGGTCGGCAACGGCGAGCCCGAGGCGGACCGGGGCCGTGGCAAACTGCACGACGGTGTTGCCGAGGTTCATGGCGCCAGTCTAGGTGCGGGCACGCGCGCCGCGTGGCCAGTCAAGGGGGACGACCCTCACATCAGACTCCCAGGTTCACAGGAATCTCACAGTTGGTATGCAGGTTGAGTCCAAACGGCGGGTGGACAGTAGTTGTATGGCTATGGCGGCGGTACCTGAAAGCATTCCCGAAGCGCGGATCCTCGTGGTGGACGACGAGGTGAATATCGTCGAGCTGCTCTCGGTGAGTCTGAAGTTCCAGGGTTTCGAGGTGCACACCGCGTCCAATGGACCGGCCGCCCTGGACAAGGCTCGTGAGGTCAAACCGGATGCGGTGATCCTGGACGTGATGATGCCCGGCATGGACGGTTTCGGGGTGCTGCGCCGGCTGCGGGCCGACGGTATCGACGCCCCGGCCCTGTTCCTCACCGCGCGGGACACGCTGCAGGACAAGATTGCCGGGCTGACCCTGGGCGGTGACGACTACGTGACCAAACCGTTCAGCCTGGAAGAGGTGGTGGCCCGGCTGCGGGTCATCCTGCGGCGCACCGGCCGCGGTATCGAGGAACCGCGCAATGCCCGGCTGACCTTCGCCGACATCGAACTCGACGAGGACACTCACGAGGTGTGGAAGGCCGGCGAGCCGGTCTCGCTGTCGCCGACCGAGTTCACCCTGCTGCGCTACTTCATCATCAACGCAGGCACCGTGCTGTCGAAGCCGAAGATCCTCGACCACGTGTGGCGCTACGACTTCGGCGGCGACGTCAACGTCGTCGAGTCGTATGTGTCCTACCTGCGCCGCAAGATCGACACCGGGGAGAAGCGGCTGCTGCACACGCTGCGCGGGGTCGGTTACGTGCTGCGTGAACCGCGCTGATCGCGCCGACCATTCCGGAACATCCGGACGGCCGGGCGATTCCGGCCAACAATGAGTACATGACCGAGAATCGCCGGCGCGGGGTGCCGCTGCGGGTGGGCCTGGTGGCCGCGACCCTGGTGCTGGTGGCGTTCGGCTTGCTCGCCTCCGGCGTCGCGGTCACCTCGATCATGTCGCACACCGAGGTGGACCGGATCGACCAGACGCTGCTGGACGCGTCCCGCAGCTGGGCGCAGGCCCCCCGCCGGATGCCGACCCAGCCCACCGAGGACCCGAACCCGGCCCGGCCGCCGTCGAATTTCTACGTCCGCGGGATCGGACCCGACGGGCACATCTGGATGGCCGTCAACGATCGCGACGCCGAACCCGACCTGCCCGACGACAACAATGTCGGCCCGGTGCCGGTGACCGTCGGATCGGTCGACGGGTCCCGCGTGGAGTGGCGTGCCATGACGGTCCGCGGCCCGCACGGTGAGCTGACCACCGTCGCGATCGACCTGTCGGAAGTGCAGTCCACGGTGCGCGCGTTGATCTACGCCCAGGTCGGGATCGGCGTGGCCGTGCTGTTGGTGCTGGGCGTGGCGGGCTTCGCCGTGGTGCACCGCAGCCTGCGGCCGTTGGTCGAGGTCGAACAGACGGCGGCCGCCATCGCCGCGGGCGAGCTGGACCGCCGTGTGCCACAACGTGATCCACGCACCGAGGTGGGCCGGCTGTCGCTGGCGCTGAATGGCATGCTGGCCCAGATCCAGCGCGCCGTGGCCTCTTCGGACGCCTCGGCCGAGCAGGCGCGCGGTTCCGAGGACCGCATGCGCCGCTTCATCACCGACGCCAGCCACGAACTGCGCACCCCGTTGACCACCATCCGCGGCTACGCCGAGTTGTACCGCCAGGGCGCGGCCCGGGATGTGGACATGCTGATGGGTCGCATCGAGAGCGAGGCCCGTCGGATGGGCCTGCTGGTCGAAGACCTGCTGCTGCTGGCGCGCCTCGACGTGCAACGGCCCTTGGAACGCAACCGGGTGGACCTGCTGGCGCTGGCCAGTGATGCCGTGCACGACGCGCAATCGGTGGCCCCCGCCCGGCACATCCGGATGGAGGTGTTCGACGGTCCCGGTACGCCTGAGGTGCTTGGCGACGAGGCCCGGCTACGCCAGGTGCTGAGCAACCTGGTGGCCAACGCCTTGCAGCACACCCCGGAATCCGCGGGCATCACGGTGCGCGTCGGCACCGAAGGTGATCATGCGGTGTTGGAGGTCTGCGATGAGGGACCGGGGATGAGCAGTGAGGATGCCCAACGCGTCTTCGAACGGTTCTACCGGGCGGACTCGTCACGCACGCGCGCCAGCGGCGGCACCGGACTCGGGCTGTCCATCGTGGATTCGCTGGTGTACGCCCATGGTGGGACCGTCTCGGTGCAAACCGCTCCCGGGCATGGCTGCCAGTTCCGGGTGAACCTGCCGCGCATCGCCGAAATCAGCACGGTGGCCACCCCGGTGGCCGTGCCCACGCCCGATGCCGCTCAGGTGAGCTGAGCCAGCGCCGCCCTGATCCGGGTCTGGGCGTCGTCGAGCGATTCCGGTGACGGGTTGCGGTCCACGTTGGCGAATCCGAAATCGCTGAGGTTGCGTGCCGGGAAGACGTGCACGTGCAGATGCGGCACCTCCAGCCCGGCGATGATGACGCCGGCTCGTTCGGCATCGAACGCCTTGGTCACCGCCTTGCCGATCAGCTGGGACACCGACATCACCTTGCCGAACAGAGCCGGATCCAGATCCTGCCAGTTGTCCACCTCGGCCCGGGGCACCACCAGGGTGTGGCCCTGCGTCATGGGCTCGATGGTCAGGAACGCCACCACCTCGTCGTCCTCGTAGACGAAACGGCCGGGAAGCTCCCCGTTGATGATCTTGGTGAAGACGGTCGCCATGGGTACCGAGCATAGTCAGGGTGCAGCAAGCTCCCAGGGGCACGGCAGTGCCGTGGCAGCCAGTTGCGCGAGTGTGAAGGATATGACGGAGTTGGCTCGCGCTCAGGCTGACGGGGGCCGGTTCCGGGCTGCGCACGACAGCCCGGTTCTCGACATCGTCATCCCGGTGTACAACGAGGAGCGGGCGCTGCCGGCCAGTGTCACCCGATTGCATCGCTACCTTACCGAGCAGGTGCCCTACCCGACCCGGATCACGGTGGTCGACAACGCCAGTACCGATTCCACCCTCGCGGTGGCGCGACGATTGGCCGGCGAACTGCCCGGCGTCGAGGTGATCCATCTGGACCGCAAGGGCCGCGGTGGCGCGCTGTACACCGCATGGATGGCCTCACCGGCCATCGTGATGGCGTACATGGACGTCGACCTGTCCACCGACCTGTCCGCGCTAATGCCGCTGGTGGCTCCGCTGATCTCCGGGCATTCGGATGTGGCCATCGGATCGCGGTTGGCCGCCTCGGCTCGGGTGGTGCGCGGGCCCAAACGTGAATTCATCTCGCGCTCATACAATTTCATTCTCCGGGGCGCCCTCGGCGCGCAATTTTCCGATGCGCAGTGCGGCTTCAAGGCGGTGCGCGCCGACGTGGCTCGGCAATTGCTGCCGTTGGTGGTCGACACCGGCTGGTTCTTCGACACCGAACTGTTGGTGATCGCCGAACGGGCCGGCTTGCGCATCCACGAGGTCCCGGTCGACTGGGTCGACGACCCGGATTCCCGGGTCGACATCATCGCCACGGCGATCGATGACCTCAAGGGCTGCTGGCGGCTCGGCCGGGCGCTGGCATCCGGTGCGCTGCCCCTGCGTGAGCTCCAGACCAGCCTCGGACGCGAGCCCCTGGTGCCCGGCGTGCCGCCCGGCCTGGCGGGGCAGCTGGCCCGGTTCTGCATCGTCGGCGTCATCAGCACCATCGTCTACGCCGTGCTGTTCATCGCGCTGCACGCGGCGATGGGCGCGCAGGCCGCAAACCTGACGGCATTGCTGCTCACCGCGATCGGCAACACGACGGCCAACCGGGCGTTCACCTTCGGCATCCGCGGGCGCACCGGGGTGACCCGCCACCAAGCCAGCGGGTTGCTGGTCTTCCTGTTCGGGCTGGCCATCACCAGCGGCTAGCTGGTGCTGCACCACTTCGGGTTGACGAAGGACAAGGCCGTGGAACTGTCGGTGCTGGTGGTCGCGAACCTGGTGGCCACCCTGGTGCGGTTCGTCGCGCTGCGCCGGGTGTTCGGGGTACACCGGCGCTAGAGGATCGCGTCGGCGAGACGGTCGAGCTGGTCGATCCCAGGGGTCGTGGGATGGAAGAGCAGCCGGTCGAACCCGAGATCCCGATACCGTCGGACCGTGGCGCAGGCCTCGGCGGGGGAGCTGACCATGTCATCGACGTTCACCTGCGCATACTCCGGGCTGAACCCGTAATACCTTGCCAGGTGCTGCCTTCCGGCGGCGACCGTCTCGTCGGGTCCGAGCCCGAAGTTCACTGATGCCTGCAGGTACGGGTCGCCGCTCCGGCCGGCGGCCACCCAGCCGGACCGGATGCGGCCGACCAGTTCGGTCTGGATGGCGTAATGACGGACGGCGCCGGCCGCCCAGCCATCGCCGACGGTGGCCACCCGTCGGACCGTGGCGGCCGACCGTCCGCCGAACGGAACCGCGACCGGGGCAGCGCACACCGCGGCATCACCGGTGCCGGCCCAGAGGCCGCGCATCCGCTCGACCTGTTCGTCGAGGATCCTGCCCCGGCGGCCGAAATCCGCTCCGGTGCTTGCGTAATCGTCGGGCCGGTTGCCGACGCCCAGGCCCACGACCAGCCGGCCGCCGGATATCTGCGCCACACCGGCGACCTGCTTGGCCAGCGGTACCATCGGATATACCGGGGCCAGAAGGACATTCGTCACCAGTGTCGTATCGGTGGTGACGCCGGCCGCGGCGGCCAGGGCGATGAGCGAGTCGAGGCCGGGGTAGCACAGCCGGTCGATGGTGGCCAGCGATTCGAATCCGCGTGCTTCGGCGCGGCGTGCCCACTCTACGATGCTCGCACCCGGGACCCCGGCGATGTGGTTCGGCAACCCGATTCCCAGTCTCATGGTGTTCAGCATTGGCCGGTTGAGTGGATCCGGCCAGAGATCCGCGTCTTGACGGCAAAAATAGGCGACAAACACATCGGAAACGTAGTGTTATCGCCACCATGGAGCGCCTAGACGGTCAGATTCTGCACGCACTGCAGATCGCGCCGCGAGCCTCGTTCCGGCGGATCGCCGAGGTGATCGGCGCCGGTGAGCAGACGGTCGCGCGGCGCTATCGAGCGCTGCGCCGCGACGGCGTACTCAGGGTGATCGGCGTGGTGAACCCGAGGGTGTACGGCGAGTGCCAGTGGGTCGTGCGGGTGCACGCGAAACCGGACAACCTGCCCAAGCTGGCGGAGGCGTTGGTTCGTCGGCCCGAGGTGACACACGCCAACGTGCTGTCCGGCGGTACCGAACTGATCTGCGTCGTCCGTGCGCCCGTCGGTGATACCGGCAAGGGGCTGCTGCACCGGTTGCCCCGCACGTCGGCAGTGCTCGATGTCCGGGTGGACCTGGTACTCAACGTGTTCGGGCAGGCATCCGGTGGACACTGGACCGGCCACGGCCGCCCCCTCGGCGAGAAGCAGATCGCCGCGCTGCAACCGTCGGCAAGCGCCCACCCGAACCGACCCGGTGCCCCGTCACCCGATGACCAGCTGTTGATCGACGCGCTCGCCGACGACGGGCGGATCTCCGACAGCGCGCTGGCCGCACGCACCGGATGGTCACCGGCACGGGTCAAGCGCCGGCTGGCGGCACTGGAGGACTCCGGCACCCTGTCCTACGACCTCGATGTGCTCCCCGAACTGCTGGGATACCCGCTCAACGCGACGATGTGGATCTCCACCCCGCCGCGACATCTCACCGTCGTGGCCGACCAGATCGTGGCGCATGACGAGGTGGCGTCGGTCATCGCGGTCAGTGGCTCGGCCAACCTGATGGTGGTGGTGATATGCCGCGACGTCGAACACCTCTACCGCTACCTGGCGCAGCGGCTGGCCACCGTCGAGCACATCCGAAGCTATGACGTCAGCATCCGCAGCAAGCGGCTCAAACAGGTCGGCTCGCTGATCGCCCACGGCCGGTTGGTCCGGGCGGGCTAACCGCCGATCAGGGCGTGGACGTCCTCGATCGCATAGGGTGCGGCGTCCTTGTGGTCCCGATAACCGATGAATCCGGTTTTCGGGCGCGCGAATTCACCGACGAACCCGCCGGCGGCGATGAAGATGCGGCCGGTCACATCCTTGGCCAGGTCACTGGCCAGGTACCCGTAGGTGGGGGCGACGTACTCGGGCGGGCCGGCATCCAGCGCACCCTGGGCGCTGACATCGTCGAGCAGGCCGCGCCGGTTCAGCTCGGCGATATGCCGCTGGTAATCGGCGCCTTCCGACAGCCGGGTGCGCGCGCCCGGGCACACCACATTCGCCCGAACGCCGTGCTCTTTGAGTTCGGCGGCGATGGCCAGTGTCAGGCCGTTCACCCCGCCCTTGCCCGCCGGGTAGCCGGTGCCACCGTAGTCGCCGAGGAACGCGAACGAGCTGGTGTTCACGATCGCTCCCGAGCCCTGCCGGACCAGGTGCGGGGCGGCGGCTCGGCACGTCTCGAAGGCGGTCAACAGGTGTGCGTCGAGCAGATCGCGGAATTGGGCCGAACTGACGGTCAGGATCGAGGATCCGACCGGTTCGGCGGTGCCGGCACAGTTGACCAAGATGTCGATCCGACCGTAAGCCCGTACGCATGCCCCGATCAGCCCGTCGGCCACTACCGGATCGGCCGGTGAACCGGCGAAGCCGATACCCGAAACCTGCTGGGCGGCCTGCTCGGTGGCGTCGGCGTCGCGGCCGTTGACCACCACCGACACACCCTCGGCGGCCAGCAACTCGGCGACGGCCAGACCGATCCCGCGGGTCCCGCCGACCACCACGGCGGCCCGCCCGGCCAACAGCGCGCTAATCGGCCGTCGCCTCGCTGAACTCCATCGCGTCCATGTTCCAGTAGCCGCGCAGATTGGTGATCAAGCCGGCATCGTCGACCCGGTAGGTGAACACGCCGCGCACGCTGGCGACGAAGCCGTTCGGAAATTCGGTGCGTAACACCAGGATGTAGGCGATCTCGTTGGGGGAACTGGACGGGAACGTGGCCTCGCACGTCACCGTCAACTGGTTCGGTCCGATGTTGGTGTCGTAGAAGGCCGCCAGCGCATCCTTGCCGCGCACCCCGGTGCCGTCGGGGTTGGTGACAGCCTCCCCGATCGGGTCCTCGACCAGGATGTCGTCGGCCATCAAGGCCAGCCAACCCGCGCGGTCACCGGACTGCACGCACCGCCACGACGCCTGGGACGCGCGGACGACGGGGGATTCGGACATCCCGGGTTAGCGATCGGCGTCGGTGTAGCGGATGACGCCGCGGATGTTGCGGCCTTCCAGCATGTCCTGGTAGCCGTCGTTGATCTGCTCCAGCTTGTACTGCCGGGTGACCATGTCGTCGAGGTTGAGTCGGCCGGCCTTGTACATCGACAGCAGCTGCGGGATGTCATGGTGCGGGTTGCCACCACCGAAGATGGTGCCCTGCAAGCGCTTCTGCAGCAGCGTCAGCATCGACAGGTTGAGTTTCACGTCGTTGCTGGCCATGTTCGCCACGGCGGTGGCCACGACGGTGCCGCCCTTGGCGGTGATGTTCATGTAGTGGTCGACGTCCTCGCCCTTGAGCTCGCCGACGGTCACGATGGTCTTGTGCGCCATCCGGCCGTTGGTGACCTCGGCGACCCCGGCCATCGCGCTGAAGATGTCCGGATAGGCATGGGTGGCGCCGAATTTGAGTGCGTTGTCGCGCTTGAACTCCACGGGATCCACGGCGAAGATGTTGCGGGCACCCGCGTTGAGCGCACCCTGCAGGGCTCCGGTGCCGACGCCGCCGACACCGACGATCACGACATCGTCGCCGGGGCGGACATCACCGCTGCGGACGGCCGAGCCGTACCCGGTGGTCACGCCGCAGCCGACCAGGCAGGCGACCTCGAAGGGGATGGACGGGTCGATCTTCACGACCGAGCTCTTGTGCACCACCATGTAGGGGCTGAACGTGCCGAGCAGGGTCATGGGGATGACGGGCTGACCGTTCTTGGCAGCGTGGATGCGATACGTGCCGTCGGACACCGCGGTCCCGGCGAGCAGACCGGCTCCCAGGTCGCAGAGGTTGCGCAGACCCTCCTGGCACGCCGGACATTCACCACAGGACGGGATGAACGACAACACCACGTGGTCACCCGGGGCGATGTGCTCGACGCCGGGGCCGACCTCGGTGACGACGCCGGCGCCTTCGTGGCCGCCGAGCACCGGGAACCCGGCCATCGGGATATCGCCGGTGACCAGGTGATGGTCGGAATGGCACATGCCCGAGGCTTCCATCTGGATCTTGACCTCGTCCTTGACGGGATCACCGATCTCGATTTCCTCGATCGACCATGGCTGGTTGAATTCCCAGATCAGAGCGCCTTTGGTCTTCATATCTCCTGCTTTCGACGAGAGCCTCGAGCTCAAGACTAGAGGCTCTAGTTAGCCACATCACACCGCTCCCAAGCAACCGCTTGGTGGTGATTCACCAGATGGGCACCGGAGACTGGCCGAGCGGGTAGTAACCGGGCAACTTCTCGCCGGCCAGTGAGCGTTCGATGCGCTTCTGCATGGTCGGCGTGAGGTCACCCGAGGTGATCAGGTCCATGAAGGCCTTCTGCACATGCCCGAAGTCGAAGAAGTCGCGCTGCCACTCGATGAGCAGCTCGTCATTCAGCCGGAACCAGCTCCCGCCGATACCGTAGATCTCGTCGGTGCTCCCGTCGGACTTGTTGGCGATCTGCTTCCAGAAGCCGACGATCTCGTTCTGCTTGTCGTCGATGAGCACCTTCTGGTACTCGTACACCCAGTTCTCCAGGCCCTCCATCTCCAAACCGAGTGCCACATCCCGGATTTCGGCGCGGCCGATGCACATGACATCTTCCTTGGGGCCGATGTTCCAGCCGTAGGTGGCGTCCTCGGTATAGAAGTCCGCCAACGGTTTCCAGTCGCCGGCCACCTCGGCGTCCCGGTTGGCCTGCAGCCAGCGCTGGGTCCAGTCCTCGAGTTGCTCGCGTGACGCCATTGTCAGTCCTTTTCTATGAGTGAGAGTGCTCGGGTGGGGCACATGTCGATGGCTCGCTCCACATCCTCACGGAGCTCGTCGGGCGGTTCGGCGTCGACGATCTCGACGACGCCGCGTTTGGGTACCTTGAACACGTCGGGGGCCTCGAGCTCGCACATCGCGTGGCCCTGGCACAGGTCCTCGTCGAGTTCGATTCGGTAACAGCCCATTATCGGCTCCTAGGAGGTGCGCTTGCGGTAGCGGACCTTCGCCGGCCGCGCCAATTGGACGACCATCTTGGAGTGGTCGTTGCGGTAGCTCTCCGGTGGCTGGGCCATCTCGAATTCGTACTCGCGCAGCAACACCGAGAAGATGGCCTTGATCTGCATCTGTGCGAAGGCCGCACCCACGCAGCGGTGCCTGCCGGCGCCGAACGGGATCCACGTCCACCGGTTGATCAGATCTTCCTGGCGCGGCTTGTTGTAGCGGTCCGGGTCGAAGGCGTCTGGATCAGGGAAGTCCTCGGGGATCCGATTGGAGATCGCCGGTGAGGCGGCCACCATCTGACCCTTGTGGATCGGGTGCCCGACCACCTCGAATTCGTCTTGGGCGACCCGCATCAGGATGATCAGCGGCGGGTGCAGGCGCAGCGTCTCCTTGAGCGCGTTGTCGATGTTCGG
This sequence comes from Mycolicibacterium sp. J2, assembly GCF_026240945.1. Taxonomy (GTDB): domain Bacteria; phylum Actinomycetota; class Actinomycetes; order Mycobacteriales; family Mycobacteriaceae; genus Mycobacterium. Next base: position 66,230 of record NZ_JAPFPY010000007.1, on the reverse strand, counting down.
GATCTGGCGCAGCGCATGGAAACTCACCTCCTGGCCGTCGGAGTAGAGATCGTCGAGTTCAGCCTGCACCTTGGCGTAGAACTCGGGGTGACGCAGCAGTTCGATCAGCGTCCAGGACGAGGTGCCCGAGCTGGTGTGGTGCCCGGCGAACATCAGCGAGATGAACATGCCGGTCACCTCGTTGGCCGAGAAGCGCGGATTGCCCTCCTCGTCCTTGATCGAGACCAGCACGTCGAGCAGGTCCCGATCACTCTTGTCGCTGGGCGGGTTGGCAATTCGCCCGTTCATGACCTCCTGCACCAGTTCGACCAGGCTGGCCCGCGCCTCGTCGCGGATACGGAAGCTCTCGATGGGCAAGTAGGGGTCGACGTAGCACAGCGGGTCGGTGCCGCGTTCCAGCAGGTGATAGTAGTTCGCGAACCGGGAATCGAGCTGGTTGCGGAACTTCAGCCCGATCAGACACGCCGTCGACGTGTAGATGGTCAACTCGGCGAAGAACTCCAGCAGATCGATCTCGCCGGTGTCGCCCCAGTTCTCGATCATCCGCCGGACTTCGTTCTCGATGGTGGCGGCGTGACCCTTCATCTGTTCGCCGCGCAGCGCGGTGTTGTGCAGCATCTCGGCGCGCCGCTCGGGGTCGGCGTCGAACACGACGCCCTCACCGAAGATCGGCGTCATGAAGGGATAGGCCTCGGCCTGGTTGAGCTCACTGTCGGTGGACCGGAAGAAGAACTCGTTGGCCTCCGACCCGGTCAGCAGCACCACCTGCTTGTCGGCGAGCTGGAACCAGCCGGCGTCACCGCACTCCTCGCGGACCCGCCGCATCAATCCGATCGGGTCGGTACGGAATTCCTCCAGGTGGCCGTGCTCCTGCTCGCCGCCCGAAACACGTTGCACCTCTTTGAGAATCGTCACGATGTCGGCATCCCTTCTGCACCGAGCGCCAGCTTCTGGCGGTCCGTCACATCGGCCAGTGGAGCCTCCGGCTGCAACTCCATGTTGGCGATGAACCCGCCGCGCGGCGTCTCGGCGACGAACGTGATGGCGCGTGCCAGATCGGCTGCGCGCAGGAAGTAGTCGTGCCGGGCCTGCCCCCACTTGGCCCAATCCTCCAGCGCGGGGCCGATCAGCTCGGCAGGCAGGCTCCAGCCCATGGCGGTCTTGGTGGGCCCGGGATGCACGATCGAGGCGCGCACGCCGGTGCCTTCCAACTCCATCTGATAGTTGTGCACCATCGCCACCAGGGCGGCCTTGGCGGCGCCGTAGGCGCCCATGTGCGGCCGCTGCCGCAGGGCCACATCGGATCCGACGAAGATCAGATCACCGCGCCGGCGCTCCAGCATGCCGGGCAGCACGGCGGCGGCGACGCGGTTGGCGCCGATCAGGTGGATCTGCACCTGGGATTCGAACTGTTCGGTACTGATCGCCTCGAGCTTGCCGAAGTAGGTGTCGCCGGCGCCGGCCACCAGCACCTCGATGTCGCCGAGTTCGGCGGTGGTCTGTTCGACGGCGGCCTTCACCGAATCCGGGTCGGTGACGTCGAGGTGCACGGCGATGGCCTCACCGCCGTCGGCGCGGATCTTCTCGACGATGTCTTGCAGCTTGTCGACCCGTCGTGCCCCGAGTGCGACGGGAAATCCGTTCGCGGCCAATTTGATCGCCGTGGCCTCTCCGATACCGGAGGAGGCACCGGCGACCAGCGCGGGCCGACGGTCGGGGAGCGGATCGAATCTGGGCATCCAAGAAGGCCTTTCGGTCTGTCAGCGGTGCTGGACGGTGATCGGGAGGTGAGCGAATCCCCGGACACTGCTGGAGTGGACGCGGACGGAGTTGGCCTCGTCCACCTCATATCCGCGGATCCGCTTGAACAACTCGGTCAGCGCCACCCGGGCCTCCATGCGGGCCAGATGCGCCCCGAGGCAGAAGTGGGCTCCGCTACCGAAACTGACCAGCTTCGAACCGATATCGCGACCGATGCGGTAGTCGTCGGGGTTCTCGAAGGCGCGCTCGTCCCGGTTGGCCGAACCGGCCAGCAGCACCAGCACGTCACCGGCGGGAACGGTGGTGTCGTAGAACGTCAGGTCTTCGACCACCGCGCGAGCCAGGATTTGGCTGGAGGTGTCATACCGCAGCGTCTCCTCCACCCACGCCGGGATGAGCCCGTGGTCGTCGAACACCGGAGCCAGCTGGTCGGGATTCTTGTGACCCCAATATGCAGCGTTGGCAAGCAGTTTGGTGGTGGTCTCGTTGCCGGCCACCACCATGAGGAACAGGAAGGCCATGATCTCGTCGTCGGTGAGCTTGTCACCGTCGATCTCGGCCTCGACCAGCGCCGAGGTCAGGTCGTCGGTGACACCGTTGCGGCGCTGCCGGACCATGTCGGCGTAGTAGACCAGCAGCTCGCCGGACGCCTCGATGGCCGACGCCGGCACGTCGGCCACGCCGTCCTCGCGGTGCATGACACCGTCGGCAAGGGCCCGGATACGCACCCGGTCTTCCTCGGGCACGCCCATCAGTTCGGAGATGACGTCCATCGGCAGCTTGCCCGCGAAATCATCGACGTAGTCGAAGGTGTCGCTCTGCAGGGCGGTATCGAGATGCTGTACCGCGATCTCGGTGACCCGGCTCTCCAATTCCCGGATTCGCCGTGGGGTGAAACCCTTGGACACCAGGGTGCGCAACCGCAGGTGGGCCGGATCGTCGAGGGCGAGAAACGACATCACCCGGTGCGCCTCGTCGTTGCGCGAGATCGGATCGAGGGCGACGCCGTGCTTGTTGGACAGTGCGACGCTGTTGCGGAAACCCTGCACGACGTCGCTGTGCCGGGACAGCGCCCAGAACTTGAGGTCCTCGTTGCGGTACAGCGGCGCCTCGTCCCGCAACCGGCGATAGTACGGGTATGGATCCTCGTGGAAGTCGTAGTCGTATGGATCCAGCAGGGGCGTAGCGGTGTTCAGGCTCATTGGTGGTCTCCGAGGGTGTCGTCGCCGAGCAGCAGGCCGACGACGTAGCTGAGTCGGTCGGCGATCTGGTGGTAGGTGAAGGCTCCGCTGCCCGCGTTGACGAGGGCGCCGAAATACGTCATCTCGAGCGCGGATACCACGCGGGGGTCGGCGTCCGGCCCGACGGCGGTGCGGATGCGCCGGTGAATCTCGGCGCCGATCCGGTCGCGCACCGTGCGCACCGTCTGATCGGCACCGGTCAGCAGCGCGGCCGTGCACGCGGCGGCGACCTCGGGTTCGTCGGCGACCACCAGCGCCATGCTGCGCAACGCCTGTTCGACGCGGCTGGCCATCGGTTCGTTCACATCGGTGAAGTAAGGCACCTGCTTCACCAGGTCCAGGTAGATCTCGGCGATCAGGTGGTTCTTGGACGAGAAGTAGGTGTAGGCGGTGGCCGGGGCGACCTTGGCGCGGGCGGCCACCGCCCGCACCGTCAGGTCTGAGTACGAGGATTCGCGCAGCATCTCCAGGCCGGCGGTCAGGACCTTTCGAAAGGTCTCTTCCTGCCGGCGGTTGCGCTGGGATTCCCCGGCTTCATTTGTGACGGCCGCCACGGCATCGCTGGACACATGTCTAAGTTATCCGACGACGACTGTGCGGGGCAAGTTGCTTTGCCAAAATGCCACTAAAACAGCGCTATTGACGCCGCATAGGCGACCCACCCTTGCCTCTGCCGGTGGGCTGGGTCTATCGTTCGGATCAAAGCCACCGGACAGCTGTCCAGAATGTGTGAGGGAGAACCGATGCCACTGCTGGCTGACCGCGAGAGCCGGTTGTTCATCGACGGCAAATTGGTCACCGCGGGTGCGGGGACCTTCCAGACGATCAACCCCGCCACCGAGGAAGTTCTCGGCGTGGCGGCCAACGCCGACGAATCCGACATGTCGGCTGCCATCGGCGCGGCCCGCACCGCATTCGACGCCACCGACTGGTCGACGAACACCGAGCTACGGGTGCGCTGTCTGCGTCAGCTCCGTGCAGCGATGCAGGAGCACGTGGAGGATCTTCGGGAGTTGACCATCGCCGAGGTCGGTGCGCCGCGCATGCTGACCTCCGGCGCCCAGCTGGAAGGCCCGATCGACGACTTGGCCTTCGCCGCCGACACCGCGGAGGGCTATGCGTGGCATACCGATTTGGGACACGCCACACCGCAGGGGATTCCGACCAATCGGACCATCGCCCGCGAGGCTGTCGGCGTGGTCGGCGCGATCACCCCGTGGAACTTCCCGCACCAGATCAACCTGGCGAAGGTCGGCCCGGCGCTCGCCGCCGGTAACACGCTGGTCCTCAAGCCCGCGCCGGATACCCCGTGGGCGGCCGCGGTGCTGGGCGAGATCATCAGTGAGCACACCGATTTCCCGCCCGGCGTGATCAACATCGTCACCTCCGACGACCACGGTGTCGGCGCGATGCTGTCCAAGGACCCGCGAGTGGACATGGTGTCGTTCACCGGGTCCACCACGACTGGCCGCGCCGTGATGGTCGATGCCGCCGCCACGATCAAGAAGGTGTTCTTGGAGCTCGGTGGTAAATCGGCGTTCCTGGTGCTCGATGACGCCGATCTGAGCGGCGCCTGCGCGATGGCCGCGTTCACCGTGGCCATGCACGCCGGTCAGGGCTGCGCCATCACCACCCGCCTGGTGGTCCCCAGGGCGAAGTACGACGAGGCCGTCGAGGCCGCCGCTGCGACGCTCGGCGGCATCAAACCCGGTGACCCGAACAGCAAGCGCACCGTGTGCGGGCCGGTCATCTCGGCGCGGCAACGGGACCGGATCCAGGGGTACCTGGACTCGGCGATCGCCGAGGGTGGCCGGTTCGCCTGTGGCGGCGGCAGGCCCGCCGATCTGGACACCGGTTTCTTCATCGAACCCACCGTGATTGCGGGCCTGGATAATTCGGCCAAGGTGGCCCGTGAGGAGATCTTCGGCCCAGTGCTCACGGTCATTGCCCACGACGGCGACGATGACGCGGTGCGGATCGCCAACGACTCGCCCTACGGATTGTCGGGCACGGTGTTCTCCGCTGACGATGCCCGCGCGCAGGCGGTGGCCGCCCGGATGCGGGTCGGCACCGTCAACGTCAACGGCGGCGTCTGGTATTCGGCCGACGCGCCGTTCGGCGGCTACAAGCAGTCCGGGATCGGCCGCGAGATGGGCGTGGCCGGTTTCGAGGAGTACCTGGAAACCAAACTCATCGCGACCCTGGCGAACTGAAGGAGAACCACAGTGGGGCAATTCGACAACAAGGTGGGCATCGTCACCGGTGCCGGCGGTGGCATCGGCCAGGCTTATGCCGAGGCGCTGGCACGCGAGGGTGCGGCGGTGGTGGTGGCCGATATCAACGTCGAGGGTGCGCAGAAGGTCGCCGACGGAATCAAGGGCGAGGGCGGGACCGCGCTGGCGGTCCGCGTCGACGTGTCCGACCCCGAATCGGCCAGGGACATGGCGGCACAGACACTTTCGGAGTTCGGCGGCATCGACTACCTGGTGAACAACGCCGCGATCTTCGGCGGTATGAAGCTGGACTTCCTGTTGACCGTCGACCCGGACTACTACAGGAAGTTCATGAGCGTGAACCTCGACGGCGCACTGTGGTGCACCCGCGCGGTGTACAAGAAAATGGCCAAGCGCGGCGGCGGCGCGATCGTCAACCAGTCCTCCACGGCGGCGTGGATGTACGCGAACTTCTACGGTTTGGCCAAGGTCGGCGTCAACGGCCTGACCCAGCAGCTCTCCCGTGAGCTGGGCGGGCAGAACATCCGCATCAACGCCATCGCGCCCGGGCCGATCGACACCGAGGCCAACCGCACCACCACCCCGCAGGAGATGGTCGCCGACATCGTCAAGGGCATCCCGCTGTCCCGGATGGGCCAGCCCGAGGACCTGGTCGGCATGTGCCTTTTCCTGTTGTCGGATCAGGCGAAGTGGATCACCGGGCAGATCTTCAACGTCGACGGCGGACAGATCATCCGCTCATGAAGCTCGGTTACATCGGCCTGGGCAACCAGGGTGCGCCGATGGCCAAGCGGCTGGCCGACTGGCCGGACGGGCTGATCGTCTTCGATGTCCGGACCGAGGCGATGACCCCGCTGGCCGAACTGGGCGCGATGCTGGCCGACGATGTCGCAGGCGTCGCCGCGGCGGACGTCATCAGTGTGACCGTGCTCAACGACGCCCAGGTCCGTGACGTCGTTGCCGAACTGGGCCGGCATGCCGGTGCGGGCACCGTCATTGCGATCCACTCCACCATCGAGCCCGACACCGCCGCCGAACTGGCCGAGCTCTTGGCGCCCAAGGGGATTCACGTCGTCGATGCCCCGGTCAGCGGTGGCGCGGGGGCAGCTGAGAAGGGCGAACTGGCCGTCATGGTCGGTGCCTCCGACGAGGCCTACGAACGGGTCAAGCCGGTGTTCAAGAAGTGGGCGTCACTGGTGGTGCGTGCCGGTGAGCCCGGCGCGGGCACCCGGATGAAGCTGGCCCGTAACATGTTGACCTTCATCGGTTTCGCGGCGTCCTGCGAGGCGATGGCGTTGGCCGAGGCGGCCGGTATCGACCTGCAGAAGCTGGGCCGGGTGGTCCGGCACAGCGATGCGCAAAGTGGTGGCCCTGGCGCGATCATCCTGCGCGACGACACCACACCCTTGGCGCCGGATCATTGGCTCTACCAGATGTTCACCCACACGCGTGGGCTCGCCGAGAAGGACCTGACGCTGGCCCTCGGACTGGGCGACGCGCTGGGAGTGGACCTGCCGTTGGCTCAGGTGGCGTTGCAGAACCTGGCCGACGGTCTCGGAGTACCGCACACGAAGGAGCAGTGAGTATGACCGATCGCCGTCAGCAGGGCCTGCAGAAGATGAACGAGGTCTACGGCTGGGAGATGCCGGACGTCCAGGGCGACCCGTTTTTCGACCTCACCGTGGAACATCTCTTCGGCGCCATCTGGACCCGGCCCGGCCTGTCGATGCGCGACAAGCGCCTGCTTACCCTGGCGGCAGTGACGGCGGTGGGCAATTCGGATCTCGCCGAGATCCAGATCAACGCCGCCCTGCACAACGGCGAGCTCACCGCAGAGGAACTCAAAGAGGTGTCGGTGTTCCTGACCCACTACCTGGGATTCCCGTTGGGCTCCAAGCTCGACGGGGCGGTCAGCAAGGTGGTGCGCAACCGGAAGAAGGGCACCGGTGCGGACAAGAAAGCCAACGTCGACGCCGCGGTGAAGATGCACTCCGGGGGTGGTGCCGATGACAAGTAGGTACGCGGCGCTGACCCGCGACCAGCTGGCGACCCTGGTCCCCGAGCTGCTGCTGATCGGGCAGTTGATCGACCGATCCGGAATGGCTTGGTGCATCAGCAGTTTCGGTCGCGAAGAGATGCTGCAAATCGCCATCGAGGAGTGGGCGGCCGCCAGCCCGCTGTACACCAAGCGGATGCAGAAGGCGCTCAACTACCAGGGCGACGACATCTTCACCCTGTTCAAGGGACTGCAACTGGATATCGGGGCACCGCCGCAGTTCATGGATTTCCGCTATATCGTGCACGACCGCTGGCACGGCGAGTTCTATCTGGATCATTGCGGCGCACTGCTGGACGTGGAGCCGATGGGACCCGACTACGTCAAGGGCATGTGTCACGACATCGAGGATCCGACCTTCGACGCCACCGCACTGGCGACCAATCGGCGGGCGCAGGTCCGGCCCATCCACCGGCCCCCGAGAACACCGGCCGACCGGCAACCGCATTGCGCGTGGACCGTGATCATCGACGACTCCCACCCGGCGGTGCCGTTCATCCCGGAGATCGACCTGGTCGCCGCCACCCACGCCCATGCGTGTGAATTGGACCCGATCGACCCGGATGACGAAGGCAACGCTGACTATTCGGGTGATCTGCTCGCCGACGTCGACTTCGCCGCGTTCTCGCACTCGGCGCTCGTCCGGATCGCCGACGAGGTGTGCCTGCAGATGCATCTGCTGGTCAAGTCGTTCACCATCGCGGTGGAAAAGCGCGCCAAGGACGATGCGGCGCTGGCTCGCTCGATCCGAACCAAGCAGCTGATCGGCATCGCCGGGGTGGCCGCGGCCCGAATTCACAAGGCGCTCAAACTCGGCAACGATGCCGAGGGTGCATTGCGGGTGCTGGAATTGCATCCGCTGCTCAATCCGGCGGCCTACGTATCCGCCCGGGTGCAACCGGACTCCGTGCACGTACGCCCGTCACCTGCGCACGACGACGGTGCGTGGATTTCGCTGGTCTCACCGGTCGCCGACGCGCCGCTGCAAGCCATCGTCGCCGCGGTCGACCCGCACCTGCGCGCCGAGGTATCCGGCAGCGAGTCGGACTGGACCGTGCGGGTGATCACGACCGACACCGCAGCCAAGAAGTTGCCCGAGGTGGAGGTCTGCGAATTCAGCGGCGGGGCCTCCTGGGTGTTCGAAGAGCGAAAGTCCCTGCCGCTCACCGTCATCTCGTCGTGATGTGTGGAGTCCTACCCGTAATCATTACGGGTCGGGCTCCACACATCGCTACCGGCGCAGTGCCGGGGCGACCCAGCGGCGCAGATAGTCGCGCAGCCGGGCGCCGGTGCGCGGCGGCCGGCCGGGGTCGACGACGAAGGACTGGATGATGCGCAGCAGGTACTCGGCCAGCTCGTCGAGTTCAGCGTCGTCGAAACCGGCTGCGGCCCAATCGACGTCGAAGCGGCGTACCACCGACTGCGCGAACTGCAGGGCGATATCGGAGGTCACCGATTCGGTCAGGGCCGGTGTGCGGCCAGGGGTCAGCAGCAGCCCGATGTGCTTGTCCTTGGGTAACCACTCCAGCGCGGTGGCGATGGCCTCGACGGCGGCGTCCATCGGATCGGTCATGCCCTCGATATGCGCGGCGAGGCGCTCCAGGAAATCGGTGGCCGCGACGACGCCGGCCTGCATCAGCAGTGCGTCGGTGCTGGGGAAGTAGCGGTACACCGTCTGCCGGGTGACGCCCAGGGTGCGCGCGATATCGGCGATGGAGAACTCGGCGCCACGCTCGTCGATGGCCTTGCCCGCCGCGGCCAGGATGCGCGCGACGGCCTCCTCGTCGGACGCCGGGGCGTCGCCGGACCAGCCGTGGGTGCGCACCCGGGCAGCTTACTGGTAGACGACCTGCAGGTCCTTGACGCCGTTGATCCAGCCGGAGCGCAGCCGCTGGGGTTCGGCGAGTTTCGAGATGTCGGGGATCTGGTCGGCGATCTCGTTGAACATCAGCTTGATTTCCATGCGGGCCAGGTTGGCGCCGATACAGAAGTGAGCGCCGTTGCCGCCGAACGCCAGGTGCGGATTCGGGTTGCGCAGGATGTCGAACCGGAAGGGGTCCTCGAAGACCTCTTCGTCGTAGTTGGCCGAACTGTAGAACAGCCCGACGCGCTGGCCCTCGCCGATGGCGACCCCGCCGACCTCGGTGTCCACCAGCGCGGTGCGCTGGAAGCAGTGCACCGGGGTGGCCCACCGGATGATCTCCTCGATGGCGGTGTCGGGCCGTTCGCGTTTGAAGAGCTCCCACTGGTCCGGGTTGTCGAAGAACGCGTTCATGCCGTGGGTCATCGCGTTGCGGGTGGTCTCGTTGCCTGCGACGGCCAGCAGGATGACGAAGAACGCGAACTCGACGTCGGTGATCGACTCTCCATCGATATCGGCCTGCACCAGTCGGGTGACGATATCGTCGGCCGGACATGCCCGGCGCTGCTCTGCCATGGTGTACGCGTAGCCCATTAACTCCGCGTTGGCGGTGGTCGGGTCGGAGTCGAAATCCGGGTCGTCGGTGTTCATGATGCAGTTGGACCAGTGGAAGATCTTCTCCCGGTCTTCTTCCGGGACACCGATCAGGTCCGCGATGGCCTGCAGTGGCAGGCCCATCGCGATGTCGTCGACGAAATTGCCGGTGTCCTTCTCCTTGGCCGCGGCCACGATGGCGCGTGCCGAGTCGGCCAGTTTCTGTTCCAGCCCCGCCACCGAGCGGGGGGTGAACAACCGGGACACCAGCTTGCGCAGTCGGGTGTGTTCGGGTGCGTCGTGATTGATGAGCAGCGCCTTGGTGAGCTCGAGTTGGTCGGCGGTGATGCCGTCGGGCAGACGCATGACCGCGCCTTTGGAGTTGGTGGACCAGATGTCGCCGTTGCGGGAGATGGCCTTGATGTCCTCGTGGCGGCTGATCACCCAGTAGCCGCCGTCGCTGAAGATCGACTCCTGCTGCTCGTTCCACCACACCGGCGCGGTCTTGCGCAGCGCGGCGAACTCGGTGACCGGAATGCCGCGAAGCAGGACGTCGGGGTCGGTGAAGTCGATCCGGTCGCCGAAGGGGCAGGCATTTGTCGTGGTCATCGGTGTCCTCCTGTGACGTACCGCACTCGATGCCTCGACCATACACTGAAATGTCAAGTGTATGGCCGCGGCTTCGGTGTCGGCGCCGGACGGCGGCCGATAGGGTGAGCACTCGTGCGCGTCCTCGTGATCGGATCCGGTGCCCGTGAACACGCCCTGCTGCTGGCCCTGAGCCGCGATCCGGGTGTCGACTACCTGGCCGTGGCCCCGGGTAACGCCGGCACCGCCGCTGTTGCCGAGCAATACGACGTCGACGCGACCTCGGGGGAGGCGGTCGTTGCGCTGGCGCAGCGGCTGAACGCCGACCTGGTGGTCATCGGCCCCGAGGTGCCCCTGGTGCTCGGGGTCGCCGACGCGCTGCGCTCCGCGGGCATCGCCACCTTCGGGCCGTCCAAGGCCGCCGCCCGCATCGAGGGCTCCAAGGCGTTCGCCAAGGACGTGATGACCGTGGCCGGGGTGCGCACGGCCACCAGTGAGATCGTCGACAACCCCGGTCACCTCGACGCGGCGCTGGACCAGTTCGGGCCGCCGGCGGGCCAGCCGGCCTGGGTGGTCAAGGACGACGGGTTGGCCGCCGGCAAGGGTGTCGTCGTCACCGCCGACCGGGACGCCGCCCGCGCGCACGCCGCGGAACTCCTCGAGAGCGGCCACCCGGTGCTGCTCGAATCGTTCCTCGACGGTCCCGAGGTGTCGCTGTTCTGCGTCGTCGACGGTGAGACCGTGGTGCCGCTGCTACCCGCGCAGGACTTCAAGCGCGTCGGCGACAACGACACCGGCCCCAACACCGGCGGGATGGGCGCCTACACGCCGTTGCCCTGGCTGCCGGCCGAGGTACTCACCCAGATCGTCGAAGAAGTGGTGAAACCCGTTGCCGCCGAGATGGTTTCACGGGGCACCGCATTCTCCGGGTTGCTCTACGCCGGACTGGCCATCACCTCCAACGGTCCCGCCGTCGTCGAATTCAACTGCCGCTTCGGCGATCCCGAGACCCAGGCGGTGCTCGCGTTGCTGGACTCCCCGCTGGGGACGCTGCTGCACGCCGCCGCCACCGGCACGCTGGCCGACCATCCGCCGCTGCGATGGCGCGACGGGTCGGCCGTCACCGTGGTCGTCGCCGCCGAGAACTATCCGGGCCGGCCCCGCGTCGGCGACGTGATCACCGGCTCCGAGGCCGAGGGGGTGCTGCACGCGGGTACCAGCCGGCGTGACGACGGTGCCATCGTGTCCTCGGGTGGCCGGGTGCTGTCGGTGGTGGGCACCGGCGCCGACCTGGCCGCTGCCCGGGTCGAGGCGTACCGGCGGATCGAGTCGATCCGGTTGCCCGGCAGCCATTTCCGCACCGACATCGGACTGGCCGCGGCCGAAGGCCGGATCAGCCTAGGCGACCAGTAGCGGGCCCAGCCAGGCCGCCTCGGCCGGCAGCTGCGAACTCCAGAACCCGGCGTCGTGACCGCCGGGGGAGAAACCGCCCGCCGGCGGCGTCGGCAGCTGGGCGATGAACTGCCGGGTCGCCGACGCGAACGGGTCGCTGTTGCCGATGTCGATGCGGATCGGGATCTGGCCGAGCGCGGGCAGCCCCCACACACTGTTGGCCGCGTAATCGTCGGCGCCGTCGAACGCTCCCGGCGCGGCCGCCCCTGACGATGTCCACAACGCCGGGCTGACCGCACAGATCGCCGCGGTCCGCGCCGGGCCCAGCCGCGCACCGAGCAGCAGCGCGCCGTAGCCGCCCATCGACCACCCCAGGAAGCCGACCCGGGAGGTGTCCAGGCCCTGGGCGGCCAGCATCGGGATGAGTTCGTCGAGCACCATCGCGCCGGCGTCGTCACCGTCGGCCCGCTTGTGCCAATAGCCCCCGCCGCCGTCGACTGCCACCACCGCGAACGGCGGGATGCCGGTGGCCACCGCCTGCGCCAAACCGTCCTCCACCCCGCCGGCCATCACCGTAGCCGCGTCGCTGCCCTTGCCGTGCAGCGCGATGACGGGCCGCAGCGGTGCCGTCTGGCCGGGCGGGCGGGCGATGGCCCAGTTGGTGGTGATCCCGCCGCGGGCCGCCGACACGAACGACCCGGTGACGTACGTCGGCGCCGGCTGCTGCGGGACCGGGGGCGGGGCGAGCGGGGCACCCACACTGGTCATCGCCACCGGCGGAGCGGCGGTGTCCGGGACACTCGCCGCGGTGCCCAGCGCGTAGGCACCGGCCGCACCCGCGGCCGCGCCCAGGCCCAGCCGCAGAACCGTCCGGCGAGTCACGTCTGGCATGCGGGCCATCATGCCATCGGGCCTGCACCGAACTTGTGGAGTGGCTTCGTGATTGCCCAAAAACCCCCATACAGCAGGCCCTTTGCTGGCAGCATGCAAGGCGTGACAGCAGCAGTGACTCCCAAAGGAGAACGGCGGCGGGGCGCTCTCGTCAGCGCCGCCGCCGATCTGCTGTGCGAGGGCGGTATCGATGCGGTGCGCCATCGGGCAGTCGCGCGACGGGCCGGTCTGCCGTTGGCGTCGACGACCTACTACTTCTCCTCACTGGAGGATCTCATCGCCAAGGCCGTCGAACATCTCGGCGCCCGCGAGGCCGAGCAGATGAAGTCACAGGTGGCCACGCTGTCGCGGCGCAAGCGCGGCGCGGAGTCCACGGCCGACCTGCTGGTCGACCTGCTGGTCGGCGACGACCCCGGCTCGCGGGTGCCCGAACTCATCTCCCGCTACGAGCGCTATATCGCCTGCGCCCGGCAGCCCGAGCTGCGCGATATCCAGCGCCGGATCCTGCGTCAGCGCACCGACGCCGTGGTCGAGGTGGTGGAGCGGTCCGGGCGCACGGTGCACGCCGAACTGCTCACCGCAATGGTGCGGGCCGTCGACGGCGCGGTGGTCGCCGCCCTCGTCGACGACGGGGACACCCCACGCGAGACCGCCCGCGCCACCCTGATGGATGTGATCGACGTTCTCGCGCCATTCGACTGACTCGTAAGCTGTGTGGTCGTGAGCATCCCGAATGTCCTGGCCAACCGCTACGCGAGCGACGAAATGGTGGCCATCTGGTCACCCGAAGCCAAGATCATCGCCGAACGCCGGCTGTGGCTGGCGGTGCTGCGTGCGCAGGCCGAACTGGGTGTTCCGGTGCCTGACGGCGTCGTGGCCGACTACGAACGCGTGCTGGAGAACGTCGACCTGGCGTCCATCGCCGCGCGCGAACGCGTCACCCGCCACGACGTGAAGGCCCGCATCGAGGAGTTCAACGCACTCGCCGGCCACGAGCACGTGCACAAGGGCATGACCAGCCGCGACCTCACCGAGAACGTCGAACAGCTGCAGATCCGCCGGTCGCTGGAGCTGGTGTTCGCGCACGGGGTGGCCGTCGTGGCGCGGCTGGCCGAGCGCGCCGTGCTCTACCGCGACCTGGTGATGGCGGGCCGCTCGCACAACGTCGCGGCGCAGGCCACCACCCTGGGCAAGCGTTTCGCGTCGGCGGCCGAGGAGACGCTGGTGGCGTTGCAGCGGCTGCGTGAACTCATCGACCGTTATCCGCTGCGCGGCATCAAGGGCCCGATGGGCACCGCGCAGGACATGCTCGACCTGTTCGACGGCGACACCGACCGGCTGGCCGAGCTGGAGCGTCGCGTTGCCGAATTCCTCGGATTCGCAGACGTTTTCACCAGCGTCGGCCAGGTCTACCCGCGCTCGCTGGACCACGACATGATCTCGGCGCTGGTGCAACTGGGGGCGGGACCGTCCTCGTTCGCCCACACCATCCGGTTGATGGCCGGGCACGAACTGGTCACCGAGGGCTTCGCGCCCGGGCAGGTCGGATCGTCGGCCATGCCGCACAAGATGAACACCCGGTCCTGTGAGCGGGTCAACGGCCTGCAGGTGGTGCTGCGCGGCTACGCTTCGATGGCCGCCGAACTGGCCGGTGCGCAATGGAACGAGGGCGACGTGTTCTGTTCGGTGGTGCGCCGCGTCGCGCTGCCGGATGCCTTCTTCGCCATCGACGGCCAGACCGAGACGTTCCTGACGGTGCTCGACGAGTTCGGTGCCTACCCCGCGGTGATCCAGCGCGAATTGGACCGCTACCTGCCGTTCCTGGCCACCACCCGCATCCTCATCGCGGCCGTGCGGGCCGGGGTGGGACGGGAGGCCGCCCACGAGGTCATCAAGGAACACGCCGTCGCGGTGGCGCTGGCCATGCGCGAAAAGGGTTCGGAGCCAGACCTGTTGGACCGGCTGGCGGCCGACCCCCGGTTGCCGCTGGACCGAGTGGCGCTCGACGCCGCGCTGGCCGACCGCGCGGCGTTCAGCGGGGCGGCCTCGGCGCAGGTCGACACCGTGGTCAGCGCGGTCGACGAGCTGGTGAGCCGCTACCCCGAGGCGGCCAAGTACACCTCGGGTGCCATCTTGTGACCCTGGCGGATCTGACCGATCTGGACAACTTCGCCCATGGGTTTCCCCATGAGCTGTTCGCCGTGCACCGCGCGCAGGCGCCGGTGTACTGGCACGAGCCCACCGAACACACCCCGGACGACGAGGGTTTCTGGTCGGTCGCCACCCACGCCGAAACCCTTGCCGTGCTGCGTGATCCGGTGACGTTCTCGTCGGTCACCGGTGGTAGTAGGCCGTACGGCGGCACGTTGTTGCAGGACCTGGCGATCGCCGGGCAGGTGCTCAACATGATGGACGATCCGCGGCATGCGCAGATCCGCAAGCTGGTGTCGTCGGGCCTGACGCCGCGGATGATCACCCGCGTCGAAGACGACCTACGAGCCCGGACCCGTAAGCTGCTGGACACCGTGACACCCGGTGAGCCGCTGGATTTCCTGGTCGAGGTGGCGGCCGAGCTGCCCATGCAGATGATCTGCATCCTGTTGGGAATCCCGGAATCCGAACGGCATTGGCTGTTCCACGCGATCGAGCCGCAGTTCGACTTCTCGGGTCGAAGCGCGTCGGTGGGGCAGTTGACGGCCGAGGAAGCCGGCTCACGCATGTATGCCTACGGCATGGAGCTGATCGCGGCCAAACGGGCCGAGCCGGCCGATGACATGCTCTCGGTGGTGGCCAACGCGGCCGACGCGGCCCTTTCCGATCTCGAGCTGTACCTGTTCTTCAGCCTGCTGTTCAGCGCCGGTGCCGAAACCACCCGCAACGCGGTGGCCGGCGGATTGCTGTCGCTGATCGACCATCCATCGCAGTGGGCGGCGTTGCGTGCAGATATGTCGTTGTTGCCCAGTGCGATCGAGGAGATGGTGCGCTGGACCACGCCGTCGCCCTCGAAACGGCGCACCGCGACCCGGGATGTGGTCCTGGGTGGCTGCGCCATCGAGGCGGGGCAGAAGGTGCAGGTGTGGGAGGGTTCGGCCAACCGCGACGCGGCCGTGTTCGCCGCCCCCGATGTGTTCGATATCTCCCGTAAGCCGAACCCGCACTTGGGTTTCGGTTACGGCGTGCACTACTGCCTGGGCGCCAACCTGGCGCGGCTGGAGTTGCGGGTGATGTTCTCCGAGCTGCTCGCGCGGTTCTCCGGCGCGCAGTTGGTGGCGCCGGTGGAGTGGACACGCAGTAACCGGCACACCGGAATCCGGCACCTTTTCGTGCGATTTGTGCACGATTCGTAACGGTGAGCGTTACAGAACGTGCACAAATCCCTATTGGCCGGTGGC
The DNA here is from genome assembly GCF_026240945.1 of Mycolicibacterium sp. J2. GTDB lineage: Bacteria > Actinomycetota > Actinomycetes > Mycobacteriales > Mycobacteriaceae > Mycobacterium. The sequence goes on along the minus strand of NZ_JAPFPY010000007.1, from coordinate 50,220 downwards.
GTGACGGATCTCGGCGAGCACGCGGTCCGGGTATTCGGTGAGATCCAGCCAGGTGAAGCGCAGAACTTGCCAACGCATCAATGAGAGCTCGTTCTGTTTGACCCTGTCACGTTGGAAGTCGTCGTGTTCGCTGTGAAATGGGAGCCCGTCGACTTCGATGGCGACGCGTGCGTCGGCGAACAGCACGTCGACTTCCCAGCGACCGACCCGCTGGTTTGCCTTCCACCCGGTGATGCCGGCTTGGCGCAACAGCCGCACGAGCGTCCGCTCGGCCTCGGAGTGCGCGCCGCCGTCTGCTGACTGCAACAATCTTCGACCGGCCGGTGAACCGTGCCTGCCTTTGTGCAGCAGATGCGCCCGCCACAGCTGGGTGAGCTCGACGAGATGGCGTTGCATGGCGGCGTCGATGATGCGCATCCCGCCACCTCGCCTGGCGGCGGCTTCCACCACGGTCAGCGGCAGCGTAGTGACCCGGAGTCCGCGTCGTTCGACGATGTCACTTGGGGCGAGGTCACGACGCCTGCCCCGCACGCCCGGACGCTTCGGATGGTTGCTCACCTTGGGAACCGTGACCTCCACAACTTCCGGGGCGTACTTGGTGAGGTCATGCCACCAGGCTGCCGCGAGACCGGTCGCGGCAGCGGCGTCTCCGTATCCCCAGACCGCTGCTCGAATACGAGCCGCATCGGTGAACTGCCGGTCGTCGGCGAAGTAGACCCCGGGAGAACAACGTCGCCAGTGGCCCGAGTGCACCCGTCGGTGAACGGCTTGGCGACTGAGCCCGGCCGCGCGGGCCTGGGCGAGCGTGATCACCCCGTCGTGGTCCCGGAGGAGCGTATCCAACATGACGGTAGTGACGCGGTGGCCGCCGCAGCGGTTCCCTTTCGCGCGATTTGTGCACGTTCTGTCACTCTGGACGTGACGGAACGTGCACAAATCGCTACGACTTGAGACGGATGCCGGCGGCGTGCAGTTCCAGCAGGGCCAGCCCGCGGATGGCCATCCGGTCGTCGCGGCGCCAGGCGCCGATCGGGTCGGGGTCGATGGCGGTGAGCTTGGCCAGCGGCCGGTTGGCGAGTGCGCGCATGGCCAATAGTTCCTGGCCGGCGTGGCTGGAGGCGAGCGACAAGACCATCAGCTTGCGGCGGAAGAATCGCACCCGCAGGAACAACCAGGGCATCGCGACGGCCAGGATCGGGGTGGCCGCCACCGCCAGCGCCAGCACCCAGGCCAGCCAGCTCGCGGTCACGTCGAGGCTGTGCCCGGCGCCGGCGATCTGATCCGCGGCGCGGCTGGCCGCCTTCAGCGGGCCGGCCAGGGTGCCGCCGATCAGTGGCACGTCATCGGTGCTGTCACCGGCCGAGGCCAGGTTGCCCGACACTCCGTCGGCACCGCTCTGCACCTGGCGGCCCACCTCGGAGATGGTCGCGACGGCCGAGTACACCGCCCCGCCCACCATCACCCAGATGGCCGTCCAGATGATGACCGCGATGTCGCTGAGCAGCTGCACCAGCAGCCGACCCGGTTTGGTGGCGTAGGGCAGGTACCGCGAAGTCATGGCTCCGATCCCAGCACATAGGGTGGGCGGATGCGCCCCGCTCTGACCGACTACCGGCATCTGGCCAGCGGCAAAGTTCGCGAGCTGTACCGCATCGACGACGATCACCTGCTGTTCGTGGCCTCCGACCGCATCTCCGCCTTCGACTACGTCCTGGACACCGAGATCCCCGACAAGGGTCGGATCCTCACCGCGATGAGCGTGTTCTTCTTCGACCACCTCGGCGTGCCCAACCACCTGGCCGGACCGCCCGACGACGAACGCATCCCCGCCGAGGTGCTCGGGCGCGCGTTGGTGGTCCGCCGGCTGGAGATGCTGCCGGTCGAATGCGTGGCCCGCGGCTACCTGACCGGATCAGGATTGATCGACTACCAGCAGACCGGCGCGGTATGCGGTATCGAGCTGCCCGCGGGGCTGGGGGAGGCCAGCAAGTTCGCGCAGCCGATCTTCACCCCGGCCACCAAGGCCGAACTCGGCGAGCACGACGAGAACATCGCCTTCGACGCCGTCGTCACGCTCGTCGGCGAGCAGCGCGCCGCCCAGCTGCGCGACCAGACCCTGGCCGTGTACTCCAAGGCCGCCGACCACGCCCTGAGCAAGGGGGTGATCGTCGCGGATACCAAGTTCGAGTTCGGTGTGGACGCCGACGGCGAACTGGTGCTGGCCGACGAGGTTCTGACCCCGGATTCATCGCGGTACTGGCCGGCCGACACCTATCAGCCGGGTGTGGTGCAGCCCAGCTACGACAAGCAGTTCGTCCGTAACTGGCTCACCGGGCCCGACTCCGGCTGGGACCGGCACGGCAGCACGCCCCCGCCGCCGTTGCCTGCCGAGATAGCGGCTGCCACCCGGGCGCGTTATATCGAGGCCTACGAGCGTATCTCGGGGCTGAGCTTCGGCGATTGGATCGGCGCATGAGCCAGACCGCCCCCATTGCCAAGCGCGTTCCGAAGCGCCGCGAACACCACGGTGACGTCTTCATCGATCACTACGAGTGGCTGCGCGAAAAGGAAAATCCCGAGGTCATCGCCCACCTGGAGGCCGAAAACGCCTATGCCGACCAGGTCACCGAGCACCTGGCGCCCTTGCGGCAGAAGATCTTCGACGAGATCAAGGCTCGCACCAAGGAAACGGATCTGTCGGTTCCGACCCGGCGCGGCAACTGGTGGTATTACGCCCGCAGCTTCGAGGGTAAGCAGTACGGGGTGCAATGCCGTTGTCCCATTGCCGATCCCGACGACTGGACGCCGCCGGAGCTGGACGAGAACACCCCGATTCCCGGCGAGCAGATCCTGCTCGACGAGAACGTCGAAGCCGAGGGACACGACTTCTTCGCCCTCGGTGCGATCAGCGTCAGCATCGACGGCAACATCCTGGCCTACTCGGTGGACGTCAAGGGCGACGAGCGCTACACCTTGCGGTTCAAGGACTTACGCACCGGCGAACTGTACGAGGACGTGATCGCCGGAATCGGCTCCGGAGTCACCTGGGCGGCGGACAACCGCACCGTCTACTACGTGACGGTCGACGACGCCTGGCGGCCGGATACCGTGTGGCGGCACCGGCTGGCGTCGGGGCTGCCCGCCCAGAGGGTTTTCCACGAACCCGACGAACGCTTCTGGCTGGCCGTCGGCCGCACCCGCAGCGACAAGTATGTGCTCATCGCGGCGGGTAGTGCCGTCACCACCGAGGTGCATTACGCCGACGCAACCGACCCGGAAGCGGAGTTCACCGTCGTGCTGCCGCGCCGTGACCTCGTCGAGTACTCGGTGGAGCATGCCGTCGTCGGTGGTGAGGACCGCTTCCTCATCATGCACAACGACGGCGCGGTCAACTTCACCCTGGTCGACGCACCGGTCAGCGACCCGACGGCGTTCCGCACGCTCATCGAAGGCCGCGACGACGTCCGTCTCGACGGCGTCGACGCTTTCGAGAAGCACCTGGTGGTCAGCTATCGCCGCGAGGCGCTGCCGCGAATCCAGTTGTGGCCCATCACCGCCGACGGTTCCTATGGCGCGCCCGAGGAGATCGCCTTCGAGTCCGAGCTGATGTCCGCCGGGCTGTCGGGTAACCCGAACTGGTCCTCGCCGAAACTGCGCGTCGGTGCAACCTCGTTCGTGCTGCCGGTACGCATCTACGACCTGGACCTGACCACCGGCGAGCGCACCCTGTTGCGCGAGCAGCCGGTGCTGGGCGACTACCGGCCGGATGACTACATCGAACGGCGCGACTGGGCCGTCGCCGAAGACGGTGCCAGGATTCCGATCTCGATCGTCCACCGGGTCGGGTTGCCTTTCCCGGCGCCGGCGTTGTTGTACGGCTACGGCGCCTACGAGTCCTGCGAGGACCCGCGTTTCTCCATCGCCCGGCTGTCGTTGCTGGACCGCGGCATGGTGTTTGCGGTGGCGCACGTGCGCGGTGGCGGTGAGTTGGGCCGGCCGTGGTACGAGAACGGCAAGATGCTGCACAAGCGCAACACCTTCACCGATTTCATCGCGGTGGCGGAGCATCTGGTGGACACCGGCCTGACCCGACCGGAGAATCTGGTGGCCCTGGGCGGTAGTGCCGGCGGCCTGTTGATCGGTGCGGTGACCAATCTGGCGCCGCAGGCGTTCGCCGGGGTGCTGGCTCAGGTGCCGTTTGTCGACCCGCTGACCACCATCTTGGATCCGTCCCTGCCGCTGACCGTCACCGAATGGGACGAGTGGGGAAATCCGTTGGAGGACAAGAACGTCTACGAGTACATGAAATCGTACTCGCCGTACGAGAATGTCGAGGCCAAGGACTATCCGGCCATCCTGGCCATGACGTCGCTCAACGACACCCGGGTCTACTACGTGGAGCCGGCGAAATGGGTTGCCGCGCTGCGCCATGTCAAGACCGATGACCACCCCGTGCTGTTGAAGACGGAGATGGCGGCCGGACACGGCGGTATCAGTGGACGCTACGAACGCTGGAAGGAAGCTGCCTTCCAGTACGCCTGGGTGTTGGCGACCGCCGACCGTGAGCGCTACGGCAGCGGCCAGGTGGACGCCTAGCTTCGCAACACCCCGAAACTAGGCGCTGTCAAGATACGATGGCCCGGTGACCAAGCGGACGTATCACCACGGCGACCTGCGAGCGGTCATCCTCGCCGAGGCCGCGGTGTTGGTCGCCGAGCGGGGCGCCGACGGCATCTCGCTGCGTGAGTTGGCCCGCTCGGCCGGGGTGTCACATGCCGCGCCGGCGCACCACTTCACCGACCGGCGCGGACTGTTCACCGCGCTGGCCGCCGAGGGCTTCCGCCTGCTGACCGCCGCATTGGCCGAGGCCCGCCCCGCGTTCATCGATGCGGCCAAGGCGTACGTGCGGTTCGCGCTCGACCATCCCGGCCACTACGAGGTGATGTTCGACAAATCGCTGTACGACGAGCGCGATCCCGACGTGGTGGCGGCCGCCGCCGCGGCCGGAGCCGAACTCGATCGCGGTGTCGGCACCCTGACCGATCCGCACGCCACGGCCGACCCGGCCGGTGCCGCGCTGGCCGCGTGGTCGCTGGTGCATGGCTTCGCGCAGTTGTGGCTCAACGACGCCATCGACAAGAGGCGGACCACCGGTGATCCGATCGCCACCGTCGAGAGGCTGGCGGCGATCCTGTTCGACGGCTAGCGTCGGGTGCCGTGAGCTCAGGACATATCAAAGACCTTCCGCTGACCACCCTGTCCGGCACGCCCACCACGCTGGCCCACTTGTCCAGTGGCGCAACGCTGGTCGTCAACGTCGCCTCCCAGTGTGGTCTCACCCCGCAGTACGGCGCGCTGGAACGCCTGGCCCAGACTTACGGCGAGCGTGGTCTCACCGTCGTCGGCGTGCCCTGTAACCAGTTCATGGGCCAGGAACCGGGCACCGCCGAAGAGATCCAGACGTTCTGCTCGACCACCTATGGCGTCACGTTCCCGCTGCTGGCCAAAACCGACGTCAACGGCGCCGACCGGCACCCCCTCTACGCCGAACTGACCAAAACCCCCGACGCCGACGGTGCGGCCGGGGACATCCAGTGGAACTTCGAGAAGTTCCTGGTCGCACCGGACGGCACGGTGGTGAACCGGTTCCGGCCGCGCACCGAACCGGACGCGCCCGAGGTGATCGCGGCCATCGAAGCGGTACTGGCCGGATAACTGTCCCAAAAGTCAACTTCCGTGCGGGTGTTCGCAACCGTCGCGACACCTGACGTTGCCACACTGGGCGGGTGGCAGGAGAACTGATCGTCTCCCTATCGGGCATCAGGGATCGCACCCTGACCGAGACGGCGGCGTTCTGCACCGAACTGGACGCCCGCGGCGTGCCGCTGTCGTTGATGGTCGCGCCGCGCCTCAAAGGCGACTACCGGCTGGAGAATGATCGCGAGACCGTCGACTGGCTCACCCAGCGTCGCGCCAGCGGTGACGCGATCGTCCTGCACGGTTTCGACGAGGCCGCCACCAAGACCCGCCGCGGTGAGTTCGCGGTGCTGCCCGCGCACGAGGCGAACCTGCGGTTGATGGGTGCTGATCGCGTGCTCGAGCACCTGGGCCTGCGCACCCGACTGTTCGCCGCACCCGGCTGGAACGTCTCGCAGGGAACGATCACCGCGCTGCCGCGCAACGGGTTCCGCTTGCTCGTCGGCCTGTCCGGCATCACCGATCTGGTGCGGGACACCACCGTGCGGGCCCGGGTGCTCGGCATCGGCGAGGGGTTTCTCACCGAGCCGTGGTGGTGCCGGACGCTGGTGCTCTCGGCCGATCGCAGCGCGCGGCGCGGCGGAACGGTCCGGCTGGCGTTGTCGGCCCGCCAGCTGTCCAGCGACGGGACCCGTCGGGCGATCCTCGATGCGGTCGACCTGGCGCTCATGCACCGCTGCCTGCCGTCGCTGTACCGCTGGGCGGTGCCGGCCGCCATCACGAAGCCGGATGCCGCCTGACACCGAGCCCTTCGGGATAACGTGGGCGGCATGGATGTCGACGTCATCGTGGTGGGGGCGGGACTGGCCGGGTTGGTCGCCGCCTGTGAGCTGATCGAGCGCGGCCGCCGCGTCCTGATCGTCGACCAGGAGAACGCCGCCAACATCGGCGGTCAGGCGTTCTGGTCGTTCGGCGGGCTGTTCTTCGTCGACAGTCCCGAGCAGCGCCGGCTCGGTATCCGGGACAGCCACGAACTGGCCCTGCAGGACTGGCTCGGTTCCGCAGGTTTCGACCGGCCCGAGGACCACTGGCCCAAACAATGGGCGCATGCTTATGTCGATTTCGCCGCCGGCGAGAAGCGCGCCTGGCTGCGCGCCCGTGGGCTACAGACCTTCGCACTGGTCGGCTGGGCCGAGCGGGGCGGCTACGACGCGCGCGGACACGGCAATTCGGTGCCGCGGTTCCACATCACCTGGGGGACCGGGCCGGCGCTGGTCGACATCTTCGCCCGCCGCCTGCTGGGCCACTCCGCCGTCCGGTTCGCCCATCGGCACCGCGTCGACGAACTCATCGTGGAAAACGGTGCCGCCGTCGGCGTGCGCGGGGCGGTGCTGGAACCGTCGACCGCCGAACGCGGCGTCGCATCATCACGGAACACCGTGGGCGAGTTCGAATTCCGGGCACAGGCCGTCATCGTGGCCAGTGGTGGTATCGGCGGCAACCATGATTTGGTGCGTAAGAACTGGCCGGCCCGGATGGGCACGCCACCGGCGACCATGCTGTCCGGGGTGCCCGAACATGTCGACGGGCGGATGATCGGGATCGCCGAGGCCGCAGGAGCGCAGGTCATCAACGCCGACCGGATGTGGCATTACACCGAGGGCATCACCAATTACGACCCGGTTTGGCCCAATCACGGCATCCGGATCCTGCCCGGCCCGTCGTCGCTGTGGCTGGACGCCACCGGGAAACGCCTGCCGGTGCCGCTCTACCCGGGCTTCGACACCCTGGGCACCCTGGAGTACATCGCCACCACCGGCCACGACTACACCTGGTTCGTGCTCAACGCCCGCATCATCGCCAAGGAGTTCGGTCTCTCCGGGCAGGAGCAGAACCCGGACCTGACCGAGCGCAGCGTGCGCGCGGTATTGACCCGCGGCCGTGACGGCGGCCCCGCCCCGGTACGCGCCTTCGTGGACCGCGGCCCGGACTTCGTGACGGCAAACTCCTTGCGAGAGCTGGTGACCGCGATGAACGGCGTCGCCGGCGTGGTACCCCTGGACTACGCCGCGGTGGAGGCCGAGGTGACCGCGCGCGACCGCGAGGTGGTGAACCGCTTCACCAAGGACGGGCAGATCACCGCGATCCGCGGGGCGCGCGGCTACCTGGCCGAGCGGGTGGCCCGGGTCGTCGCGCCGCACCGGCTGACTGATCCCAAGGCCGGCCCGTTGATCGCCGTCAAACTCCATATCCTGACCCGGAAGTCGTTGGGCGGCTTACACACCGACCTGGAATCCCGGGTGCTCACGGCCGGCGGCGGCACCTTCGACGGACTGTATGCGGCCGGGGAGGCCGCCGGATTCGGCGGCGGCGGCGTGCACGGCTACCGCTCGCTGGAGGGCACCTTCCTGGGCGGCTGTGTGTTCTCCGGCAGGGCCGCGGGTCGCGCTGCCGCCCGGGACACCGCCTGAGGCCCGGCCGCGAGCACCGCCAGGCATACCATCGCGGTGGCCCACAGCCAGCCACCGAAGATATCGGTCAGATAGTGCAGGTCGGTCGCGGCCATGCCGAGCCCGCCGATCACGCTGACCACCACGGCCAGCGCCACCCGCCACAGCGCATAGCCGGTGGCCAGCACCAGCATCGCGGTGACGGTGGTGACGACGGTGGTGTGCCCACTTGGATAGGCGTAGGCCCATGAGGTGCCGTCGCCCTTGGTCCGGCCGAACAGCTTCTTGAGCACCCGCGATCCGATCAGCGCCACGGCCGGGCACAGGGCCACCACCACCGCGACCCGCCACCGTCGACGCCACAGCGCCACCAGTACCGCGATGCCCAGCAGCACGACCATCGCCACACCCCAGGTGAGGTAGAGCATCCAGATCGGGTCGCGGCCGAAGATCGCGTGCAGCACGGTCAGCGCGGTGCTGTCGAACGCGGTGTTGCCGGGTCCGACCAGCAGCCCGAGCGCCACCATGGCCACGATGGCGATGGGTGGACACCAGCGCAGCAGTGCGTGCCCGTTCAGAACGGCGTTCCGTTCTCCGGGTCGAGCACCTGGAAGTCGGTGTCGGTCATCTCCGACAACCGGCTGTAGTAGATCCCCCGCGCAGCCGGCTCGATGATGGCCTGGTGGATGGGCACGGCCCGGGCCGGCGCCACGGCGCGCAGGTAGTCGACGGCCTCGGCGATCTTCATCCACGGCGCCGCGGCCGGGGTGGCCAACACGTCGACCGGCTCACCGGGGACGAACAGCGCATCGCCCGGATGCATGAACCGGGCCGGGTGGTCGCCGTCGCCGATCAGGTACGACGTGTTGTCGATCACCGGGATGTCGGGGTGGATGGTGGCGTGCGTGCCGCCCACGCCGCGCACCGTCAGGTGGCCGACGGTGAAGGTGTCCCCCGCATGCACGGCCGTCCACGGCGCGCCCAGCTGTGCCGCGGTCTGCGGATCGGCGTATAGCGTGGCCTGCGGATTCGCCTCCACCAGGGCGGGTAGCCGGGCGGTGTCGGCATGGTCGGGATGCTGATGGGTGATCAGGATCGCGTCCAGGCCGGTGATGCCCTCGAAGCCGTGCGAGAAGGTGCCGGGATCGAAGAGCACCGTCGTCTCGCCTTCGGCGCCGTTGCCGAAGCTGGCCAGCAGGCAGGAGTGACCGAAGTGCGTGAGTTGCATGGCTCCATTGTGGCTTGTATTCACGTCGGTAGAGTTACAGCCGATCAAGACCACATTCAGCGCTCGTGAAGGAGTACCCGTGGCCCGCGTCGTAGTGCACGTGATGCCCAAGGCCGAGATCCTCGACCCGCAGGGGCAGGCGATCGTCGGCGCGTTGGGACGGCTCGGACATGGCGGTGTCTCCGACGTCCGGCAAGGCAAGCGGTTCGAGCTCGAGGTCGACGACTCGGTGTCCGACGCGGCGCTGGCCGAGATCGCCGAGTCGTTGCTGGCCAACACGGTCATCGAGGACTTCGTCGTGAGCCGGGAGCAGGCGTGAGCGCCTCTTCCGGCGGTGCGAAAGTAGGTGTGATCACCTTTCCCGGCACCCTCGACGATGTCGACGCCGCTCGCGCGGTGCGGCTGGCCGGGGGTGAGGCCGTGGCGCTGTGGCATGCCGACGCCGACCTCAAGGGCGTCGACGCGGTGGTGGTGCCCGGCGGCTTCTCCTACGGCGACTACCTGCGTGCCGGCGCCATCGCCAGCTTCGCGCCGGTGATGCGCTCCGTCGTCGACGCGGCCCGCGGCGGGATGCCGGTGCTGGGCATCTGCAACGGCTTCCAGGTGCTGTGCGAATCGGGCCTGTTGCCGGGTGCGCTCACCCGCAACGCCGGGCTGCACTTCATCTGCCGCGACGTGTGGCTGCAGGTGGCGTCGAACACCACGGCTTGGACCACCCGTTACGAGCAGGACGCCGACCTGCTGGTGCCGCTGAAATCGGGCGAGGGCCGGTACGTGGCCTCCGAGGCCGTGCTCGACGAACTCGAGGGTGAGGGCCGCGTGGTGTTCCGCTACCGCGAGAACCTCAACGGGTCGATGCGCGGGATCGCCGGGGTCAGCTCGGCCGATGGTCGGGTGGTGGGGCTGATGCCGCACCCCGAACACGCCACCGAGCCGCTCACCGGACCGTCTGACGACGGCCTCGGCCTGTTCTACTCCGCGCTGGACGCGGTGCTGACGGCCTGACACGCGGTGCACCGCACCCTGTGAAGTCGGGCCGTCCGGCCCGCAAAGCGGTGGATGGCCAAAAGTTTTCGGTTTTCCGACGAATCGCTCGCGCCCGTAGTCGACGGATTCGGTATCCCCGGACTTAGACTCCTGATGTTCGCGCCCGCTCTTCCGGTCCGGACATTCGGCGTGCGAGTTCATCTGAAAGGCCTTTATGAAAGTCCGTGTGGCCCTTGGCGTCTTCGTCATCATTGCGGCATACGTCACCACGATCGCCCTGTACGCGGCCACCGGTCTCGGTAGCCCCCGTGAGCTACCCGCCGATCAGCCGGTGCCCGGCGCCACCTCGGTCGTCTTCGACCTGGAAGAGGTGCACGCAGTTAAGGGTGAGATGGTTGCCAACGTCACCGTGACGCCTGGACCGGGGTTACTCGATCCGGTCACGCACAGCCTGACCGAAGACCTCAGTGTCGCAATCCATTCGGCCGTCACGCCGACCACGCGCAGCTGGGCCAAGGGCACCGTACCGGGGGTCTTCCCCGTTGCGCTCACCATCGCGGGCAACCCCGGTGCGTACCCTTTTGACCGGTATCGATCCGGCCCCATCACCGTCGAGGTGCTGCGCGGCGCCAACCGGGCGCCCGAGCGAACCTGGGCATCGTTCGTCGACCGGGTGCCCGGCTGGATGTTCAGCGTCCCGTCGCGCGGTGCGTCCGACGCCCCCGCGGTGTACCGGGTGGACTTGCATCGCTCGCCGAGCACTGCCGCGTTTGCCGCGATCATCCTGGGCGCACTGATCACGATCGCCGTGCTGGGCGTCGTGGTGGCCACGCAGACCCTGCGCAATCAGCGCAAGTTCCAACCGCCGATGACGACGTGGTTCGCCGCGATGCTGTTCGCCGTGGTGCCGCTGCGCAACGCGTTGCCCGATGCACCACCCATGGGAACCTGGGTGGACGTCACCGTGGTGCTCTGGGTGGTCGTGGCCCTGGTCGCCTCCATGAGCATCTACATCGCCTGTTGGTGGCGGCACCTCAAACCCGAGGGCGACGACAAGCGGTGAGCGCCCCGGCCGATCAGGCGCTCAGGGCGACCGACGCCTCGGCGGTGTAGTTCAGGAACGTGAACGTCTCCTGCAGGTACAACTGCACGGTCTGGGCGTCGTGGCTCAGATAGCCGATCGACACGTCGGTGCCGATCTGCAGATCGAAATCGCCTCCGCGGGTGGACAACACGAAGGCACCGTCGATGGCCGGGGCCCAGATGATGTCCCCGTCGACCACCCTGTTGAGGTGCTCGCGCAGCGGGTAGCCGTGTTCGGTGGTCTCGCTGACCTTGGTGTACGCGTCGGCCGACAGCAGCACGGAGTAGGGGCCGTCGACACCGGCCAGCCGCAGCTCCGACAGGGCCTGGGCGATCACGTCGGGGTAGCCGCGTGGATCCTCGGGCAGCGCCAGGCCGGGGTTGGAGCTGGCGGCGCGGATGCCCTGGATGTTGGCCTCGGCATAACCTTCGAAGATCGCCCGGTCCTCGGCGAACGCCAGCTTCTTGGCGGCGTCCTTGACCGGATCCCAGTCCGAGTCCTGCGAGCCGCGCTCCACGTCATCGATGGCGTCGCGGGTGATGGTGAACGGCACCCGCAGCCGTACCAGCGGACGGCTGTCGCGCAGGTGTGCGATCACGCCGTCCCCGGGGGAGGTGACATCCAGCAGGTGGCCGGTGGACACCGCCGCGGTGGTGGCACCGGTCGGGCCCGTGCAGTCGACCACCCGGCGGCCGGCGATATGCCGCTTGAAAGTGCGGGTGGCCTCCTGCTCGATCTCGGCCCACGCCTCGTCGGTGACCGGCGCCAGTTCGCGGTACAGGTTGTTCATTGAGGTTGTCCTTTCAGGCTGCCGATCGACAGTGAACCGGAGTAGGTGGGCGTGCTGGTGACGGTGACTGCTGCGGGGGCGGGTTCGGCCGCCCCGGGCATGGGTGGCGGGTCGTCGAGGAAATCGGCCGTCGGGGTGAAGAACAGGCAACCGGTCACCGCGGTGGAGAAATCCAGAATCCGATCGGTGTTGCCGGGCGGATCGCCGATGAACATGTTGTGCAGCATCCGTTCGGTGACCGCGGCGGTGCGCGAATACCCGATGTAGTAAGTCCCGAACTCGCCCTTGCCGATCTCGCCGAACGGCATGTTGTGCCGCAGGATCTTCAATTCGTTGCCCTGATCGTCGGTGATGACGTTCAGCGCCACATGCGAATTCGCCGGCTTCACCGCGTCGTCGAGTTCGATGTCGTCGAGTTTGGTGCGGCCGATCACCCGTTCCTGCTCTTCGACGGACAGCGCGTTCCATGCCGACATGTCGTGCAGGTAGCGCTGGACGTGCACGTAGCAGCCGCCGGCGAAATCAGGATCCTCGTCGCCGATCTGGCTGGCGCTGACGGCGACCGGGCCGCCCGGGTTCTCCGTGCCGTCCACGAATCCCAGGAGGTCGCGGTTGTCGAAGAACTTGAAGCCGTGCACCTCGTCGACGATGGTGATGGCGCCGTCCATCGCGGCGACGATCTTGCCCGCCAACTCGAAACAGACGTCCAGCGATTCGGCCCTGATGTGGAACAACAGATCACCCGGTGTCGACGGGGCGCGGTGCCGCGGCCCCTCCAACGCGACGAAGGGGTGCAACTCGGCCGGGCGGGGCCCACTGAACAACCGGTCCCAGGCGTCGGAGCCGATCGACGTGATCACCGACAGGTGCTTGGTCGGATCGCGAAACCCTATGGCGCGGACCAGTCCCGAGATGTCGCCGAGGGCGTCGTGCACGGTCTGCTCGCCGCCGTCGTCGATGGTGGCGACCATGAAGATGGCGGCCGGGGTCAGTGGCGCGAGCACCGCCTGCGGAACAAGATCGGACACATCGCAGACCCTAGCGCGGCCGGACGTCGTCGCACCGGTCAAGATGAAAAGATGCCTGCTAGCCCCCAAAGCCTGTGTGAGTTCATCGACGCGTCGCCGTCCCCGTTCCATGTGTGTGCGACGGCCGCGCGACTGCTGGAGGCCGCCGGCTATACCGAACTGTCCGAATCGCAGGCCTGGCCCGACACCGGCGGCAAGTTCTTCACGGTGCGGGCCGGCTCGTTGGTCGCCTGGGATTCGACACCCGGCGACGTCCCGTTCCGGATCGTCGGCGGTCACACCGACAGTCCCAACCTGCGGGTCAAACAGCACCCCGACCGGATGGTCGCGGGTTGGCAGGTGGTGGCGTTGGAGCCCTACGGTGGCGCGTGGCTGAACTCGTGGTTGGACCGCGACCTCGGCATCAGCGGCCGGCTGTCGGTGGAGGTGGGTGGGCAGCTGACACATCGGCTGGTGCGCATCGACGACCCGATCCTGCGGGTGCCGCAATTGGCCATCCATCTGTCCGACGACCGTAAGGGCGTCAGCCCCGATCCGCAGCGGCACGTCAATGCCATCTGGGGGGTGGGCGAGCAGCGGTCGTTCATCGGGTTCGTCGCCGAACGGGCCGGTGTGCGCGAGTCCGAGGTGCTGGGCTTCGACCTGATGACCCACGACCTCTCGCCGTCGGCGATCACCGGCGCCGGACAGGAGTTCGTCAGCGCCCCTCGGCTGGACAACCAGGTGACCTGTTATGCCGGGCTGGAGGCGCTGCTCGCCGTCGAGCCGCACAGTCACGTCCCGGTGCTCGCGCTGTTCGACCATGAGGAGGTCGGTTCGCAATCCGATCACGGCGCGCAGTCCGAACTGCTGCCGACGGTGCTGGAGCGCATCGTGCTGGCGGCGGGTCACGGTCGGGAGCACTTCCTGCGTCGCTGCGCCGAGTCGATGGTGGCCTCCGGCGACATGGCCCACGCCACCCACCCGAACTACCCGGACCGGCACGAACCCGGTCACCTCATCGCCGTCAACGCCGGCCCGGTACTCAAGGTGCAGCCCAACCTGCGGTACGCCACGGACGGTCGGACCGCGGCGGCGTTCGCGCTGGCGTGCCGGCAAGCCGGGGTGCCGCTGCAACGCTACGAGCACCGAGCCGACCTGCCGTGCGGGTCGACGATCGGGCCGATGACCTCGGCGCGTACCGGTATCCCCACCGTCGACGTGGGGGCGGCGCAGTTGGCCATGCACTCGGCCAGGGAGGTGATGGGCGCGGCCGACGTCGCCACCTACTCGGCGGCCCTGCAAGCGTTCCTGGCGCCGGCCGCGGCCACTCGTCGGGGGTAGTGGTTACCCTCCGCCCATGGCCATTGGTGTGGAGATGATCACTGTCGATTCGCTCGATCCCGACCGCCTGGCGGCGTGGTGGGCCACCGCCACCGGGGGTGATCTGACGGCCCTGATGCCCGGCGAATTCGCGTATGTCACGTTGGCCGGCGGGCTGCGGCTGGGCTTCCAGCGGGTCGAGGACCCGACGGCCGGTAAGAACCGGGTGCATGTCGACTTCCACACGGAGGATCTGGAAGCCGAGGTCAGCCGCCTGGTGTCGCTGGGCGCCACCGAGACCGGCAGGCACGATTTCGGCCCTGAGTTCCAGTGGGTGGTCTTCGCCGACCCGGACGGCAACGCCTTCTGCGTGGCCGCGTCCGCCTGAGCGCTGCCTCCGGGTGTGGCAGTGTTCTGCTCTGGGCGGACTGGGGCCGGTGCTGGTCGGCCGATATCCCCGGAACGAATAAACTGTGCCGGTGACGTCTGGTAACAGCCCCGAAGTAGACACCGTCGAACGGGCAGCCACCACCCCCGACCAACCGCAGCCCTACCGTGAGCTCGGCCTCAAGGACGACGAGTATCAGCGCATCCGCGAGATCCTGGGCCGCCGTCCCACCGACGCCGAGCTGGCGATGTACTCGGTGATGTGGAGCGAACATTGCTCCTACAAATCCTCCAAGGTGCACCTGCGCTACTTCGGTGAGACCACCACCGACGAGATGCGGGCCGGCATGCTGGCCGGTATCGGTGAGAACGCCGGCGTCGTCGACATCGGTGACGGCTGGGCCGTCACGTTCAAGGTGGAGTCGCACAACCACCCGTCGTATGTGGAGCCCTACCAGGGTGCGGCCACCGGCGTCGGCGGCATCGTGCGCGACATCATGGCGATGGGCGCCCGCCCGGTGGCCGTCATGGATCAGCTGCGGTTCGGGGCGGCCGACGCGCCGGACACCCGTCGGGTGCTCGACGGCGTGGTACGCGGTATCGGCGGTTACGGCAACTCCCTCGGTCTGCCGAACATCGGCGGCGAGACGGTGTTCGACGCCTCGTATGCCGGTAACCCGTTGGTGAATGCGCTCTGCGTCGGGGTGCTGCGCAAGGAGGATCTGCACCTGGCGTTCGCGTCGGGCACCGGCAACAAGATCATCCTGTTCGGCGCCCGCACCGGTCTGGACGGTATCGGCGGTGTGTCGGTGCTGGCGTCCGAGACGTTCGGCGGTGACGAGGGCTCGGGCCCGGGACGCAAGAAACTGCCCGCCGTGCAGGTAGGTGACCCCTTCATGGAGAAGGTGCTCATCGAGTGTTGCCTTGAGCTTTATGCGGCCGACTTGGTGGTCGGCATCCAGGACCTTGGCGGTGCCGGGTTATCTTGCGCCACTTCTGAACTCGCGTCCGCCGGGGACGGTGGCATGCGGGTCGAGCTGGAGGCGGTGCCGCAGCGGGCGGCGAACATGACCCCGGCCGAGATCCTGTCGAGCGAGTCGCAGGAGCGCATGTGCGCCGTCGTCACCCCGGAGAACGTCGACAAGTTCCTGGCTGTCTGCCGTAAATGGGATGTGCTGGCCACCGTCATCGGCGAGGTCACCGATGGGGATCGGCTGGAGATCACCTGGCACGGCGAGACCGTGGTGGACGTGCCGCCGCGCACCGTCGCCCACGAGGGGCCGGTGTACCAGCGGCCGGTGGCCCGGCCCGACACCCAGGACGCGTTGATCGCCGACACCTCGGCCACGCTGCCGCGTCCGGCGACCGGAGCCGAACTCAAGGCGACTCTGCTTGCGCTGCTGGGCAGCCCGCATCTGTGCAGCCGGGCCTACATCACCGAGCAGTACGACCGGTACGTGCGCGGCAACACCGTACTGGCCGAGCATGCCGACGGCGGGGTGCTGCGCATCGACGAGGAAACGGGCCGCGGAGTGGCGGTCTCGACGGACGCGTCCGGGCGGTACACCCAACTGGACCCGTACGCCGGCGCGCAGTTGGCGCTGGCCGAGGCCTACCGCAACGTCGCGGTCACCGGCGCCACGCCGGTGGCGGTGACCAACTGCCTGAATTTCGGTTCGCCGGAGGATCCCGGCGTGATGTGGCAGTTCTCCCAGGCGGTCCGCGGACTCGCCGACGGTTGTGCGGCCCTTGGCATTCCGGTCACCGGCGGGAACGTCAGTTTCTACAACCAGACCGGGACCACCCCCATCCTGCCGACCCCGGTGGTCGGCGTGCTCGGCGTCATCGATGATGTGAAGCGCCGTATCCCGACGGGCCTGGGTACCGAGCCCGGCGAAACCCTGCTGCTGCTGGGGGACACCCACGACGAGTTCGACGGCTCCATCTGGGCGCAGGTGACCGCAGACCATCTGGGCGGTGTGCCGCCGAAGGTGGATCTGGCTCGCGAGAAACTACTTGCCGAGGTGCTGACCGCGGCGTCTCGGGACGGGTTGATCTCGGCCGCGCACGACCTGAGCGAAGGCGGGTTGATGCAGGCGGTGGTGGAGGCCGCGCTGGCCGGTGAAACCGGTTGCCGGGTCATCATTCCCGAAGATGCCGATCCCTTCGTGACGCTGTTCTCCGAGTCGGCAGGCCGGGTATTGGTGGCGGTGCCGCGTACCGAGGAGAGCCGATTCCGGTCGATGTGCGAGGCGCGCGGCCTGCCGGTGGCCCGGATCGGCGTTGTCGACCAGGGCAGTGACGCCGTGGAGGTCCAGGACCAGTTCAGTGTGACGCTGGACGAGCTGCGCAGTACCTCCGAGGGCGTGCTGCCCGGGTTGTTCGGGTGATCGAGCGGACCGGTCGCCATCACCCACTGTTGGTGTGGGTCTGGAGCCTGGTCCGCCTCGACTTCGTCGGTATCGCCTTTGGTGCCCTGCTGTTCTGTTTGTCGTTGACACCATCGCTGCTACCGCGCGACTGGCTGTTCGCCGGCTTGATCGGCGGTCTCAACGCGGCCATCGGATACGGCCTCGGCGTGGGCATCGGAAAACTGGTGTACCGCCTGCTCTTACGGCACCGGTCATGGTGGCCGCCGACCCCGAGGGTGACCCGCATCATCAAGGCCGCGATCGTGGTCACCGCGGTGGGATCGGCGCTGCTGGTGCTCGTCTCGGCCGCGGCCTGGCAACGGCAGGTGTCGGCGGCGATGGGTATCCAGGGGCCGGACACCGTCGGCTACCTACGCACGCTGCTGGTCGCGGTGCTGGTGTCGGCGGCCGCCCTCGCCACCTGGCGAATCCTCGTCGACGCGGTCAAAATGCTGGCCCGCCTGCTGATCAGGCGCTGGCGGCTGCACAGCGAGGTGGCGTTCTTCATCGGCACCGCCATCGTGGTGGTGTTGCTCATCACGCTCGTCAACGGCGTGCTGTACCGCGGTTTCCTGATCGGCGCCAGCAGCGTCTTCCAGCCACAGAACTCCACCACCCGGGCCGGCGTCAGTCAGCCGCTGCAGCTGGAACGGTCGGGCAGCCCGACATCGTTCGCGCCCTGGGACACCTTGGGCTATCAGGGCCGTAACTTCGTCGCAGGCGGCCCCGATGCGACCGAGCTCACCCGGGTCAACGGCACACCGGCCCGCGAACCCATCCGGGTGTACGTAGGGTTGCAAACCGCCGACACCCCCGAGGGCCGGCTCGCGGTGTTGCTGAGCGAGCTCGAGCGCACCGACGCCTTCGACCGCAAACTGTTGGTGATCGTGCCCACGACAGGAACCGGGTGGATCAATCCGGTCGCGGCGCGCGCCATCGAGATGATGTACAACGGCGACACCGCGCTGATCGGAATGCAGTATTCGTATCTGCCGAGCTGGATTTCGTTCCTCAGCGACCGGGAGACGTCGGTGCAGACCGGCCGGATGATGATCGATGCGATCCACGACCGCTGGTCCCGTCTGCCCAAGGAGCACCGGCCGAAGCTCGCGCTCTACGGCGAGAGCCTCGGGTCACTGGCCGGCCAGGGTGCCTTCGGCTGGCTGCCCGATATCGCGGCGATGGACTTCTCCTCGGTGTTGTGGGTCGGGCCACCCCACGAGAGTTCGTTGTGGAGCGGTCTGGTGCAGCGCCGCGACCCGGGCACACCAGAGGTGCAACCCCGCTATGACAACGGCCGCACGGTGCGGTTCTCCCAAGCGCAGAGCTCCGAGGCGATCGCCAGGGTGGCGGCGGCCCCGTGGACCGGGACCCGGGTGTTGTTCCTACAGCACGCCTCCGACCCGATCGTCTGGTGGTCGCCGAAACTTCTGTTCTCCCGGCCGGATTGGCTGACGGAGCCGCCGGGGGCCGACCGGACGGCCTCGATGCGCTGGTATCCGATCGTGACGTTCTGGCAGGTGAGCGCGGATATGACCAACGCCTCCGGAGTGCCGGGCGGCCACGGCCACAATTACGGCGACTCCGTGCTCGACGGCTGGGTGGCCGTCGCGCCGCCGGAAGGGTGGACTCCGGCCGATACCGAACGGGTGCGGGCCGCCCTGCGCCGCGACGAGAGCGACGACCAATACTGATGTCGGCCGGCATGTTCCGGGCCGTCGCGCTGGCCGCGGCGGTGGCGGCGGGTAAGTCAGTGCTGACCAGCCCAACCGCTCTGGCCGCCGCGGGGACGGTCGTACTGGCGCTCACCGGCGCCACCATCGGGGCGCGGCGCCCGGCCTTGACCGCG
Organism: Mycolicibacterium sp. J2; assembly: GCF_026240945.1. Classification (GTDB taxonomy): domain Bacteria; phylum Actinomycetota; class Actinomycetes; order Mycobacteriales; family Mycobacteriaceae; genus Mycobacterium. The sequence goes on along the minus strand of NZ_JAPFPY010000007.1, from coordinate 31,007 downwards.
GGCGTGCGGCTGGGGGTGGCGGTGGCCGCACCGATCGCGGTCGGGGTGGCCGCCTCGACCACGCTGCCGCCGGTGCGAGCCGGGATGGCGGCCCGGGAACTGCCCGCCGACCCGTTGCGTTGGCTGGTGTTGCGGATCCCGCTGGCCACCGTGTGGGCCGAGGAGGCGGCGTTTCGCGCCGGACTGGGCAGCGTCACCGCCGCGGCGTTCGGCCCGCGCGGCGGCCGGCTGGTCCAAGCGATCGCGTTCGGGCTCAGCCACATCGGCGACGCGCGGCGCACGCGAGAGCCAGTAGGGGCCACGGTCGTGGCTACCGCGGCGGCCGGCTGGGTGTTCGACTGGCTGTACCGGCGTTCGGGCAGTCTGGTGGCGCCGATGCTGGTACACCTGGCGATCAACGAGGCGGGTGCGGTCGCGGCATTGATGGTGCAGCGCCGGCCCTCACGGGTTGATGGTCGGCTCGCCGACCTGGCGGCCCCACACGTACTCGCTGAAAATCGGTGAGCCCCATTCGAAATGGTTGTACGGCGCGATCGACAGTCCGGTATCCATCACCAGATACGGCGCGGGCCACAGATCCTTGGTGATCTTCTGCCAGCAGCCGGGCTTGCCCTCCGGTCCGCCGTGGGCGTTCACCCTGGGCAGGTTGTCCGGATACACATAGGCGTTGGGCAGCCCGAATCCGAAGACCGTACCGTCGGAATCCAGCGAGTAGCCGTTGTCACCGCCGAATGTCGCCGCCATCAACGGTTCCACGTCGTGGTAGTTGCGGATGGTGCAGAACAACTGCGGGCTGTAATGGTCGAACAGGGTCCCCGTCGGGATCAGGTCGGCGGCACCGCGTACGAGATACGGCCCGCCGCGTTCCAGCATGTCACCGCCGACGGCGCCGAATCCGACGGCGGCCAGCAGGGCCCGGTCGATCGCGGCGCGTTGGTCGTCGAGTGTGGCGGTGGTGCGTGCCGCGTGGGTCAACCCGTCGAACAGATCAGGAGCGGCGTCGGCGTAGCGATCGCTCAGATCGGCCAGCGCGCGGATGTCGCGCCGGAACTGGTCGGTGCGGGCGTTGGCGTCGGCGAGAATGTTGTCGGCGTCGGACAGGGACCGGCCGAAGCTGCCGCCCATCCCGCTCAGCGCGTCGGCCGCGGCGGTCAGGGTGAGATTGAGCTTGACCGGGTCGACCCGCTCCGAGATGGCCATTACCGTCTCGAAGAGCGAGTTGAACTCGGTGCTCACCCACGTCGCGGTGATCTCGCCGGATGCGGAGATGTGCTGCGAGTCAGGGTGTTCCGGTGACCGCAGAGCGATGTACTTGTTGCCGAACACGGTGGTGGCGTTGATGTCGGCGGTGACGTTGGCCGGGATCAGCGCCAGGTAGCGCGGTTCGATCTGCACCGTCAACCGGGCGTGCGGCACCCCGTCCACATCGGCGGGGGACACCGTCTGCACCCGCCCGATCTCCACACCGTTGAGGGTCACCTTGGATCCCGGGTCCACGCCGAGGCCGGCCCGCGGGGACAGCACGGTCAGTTCCGCCCGGTACCGGAAATCGCCACGGAACTGCAGATAGATCAACACGGCCAGCACGGTGAGCACTGCCAATGCGACCGCCCCGACGGTGCGGTGAGGCACTGCGAAGCGCTCGGCGGCCACCTTGCGACACTAATGGGATGGCGGCGCGGCGCACGGTAGATCCAGAACAGACGCGGGCCGCGGTGCTCGCGGTCGCCGACTGGCTTCGCGACGACAGTCTGCCCAGCCCCGACCGCCCGCTGGTTGCCGAGGCGGTGCGCAGCACCGCGCGCACGTTGGCCGCGCTGGCCCCCGGTGCCAGTGTCGAGGTGCGTGTCCCACCATTCGTCGCGGTGCAGTGCATCGAGGGTCCGCGGCACACCCGCGGCACCCCGCCCAACGTGGTGGAAGCCGATCCGCGGACCTGGCTTCGGCTGGCCACCGGCCTGCTGGGCATCGATGCGGCGCCCGGCCTGACCATGTCGGGTTCGCGGGCTGCCGAGATCGCCGACTGGCTGCCCGTGGTGCCGCTGCCGGACTGAACCCGGTCAGCGGAAGTAAGGGTATTCCTGCACCCAGTGGAAGCCGCGGTTGCGCAGCGGGAAGGTGTCCGGGTCCACCCGGTCCAGCTCGATGTGTACGGGGGCGCCCCGCAGCGTCCCGGCCAACGTCAGCCGGTCGGCATCGGGTCGCTGGACGTGCAGGTTGGCGAACGGTGTCGGGTCCGGTACGGGTGCGGTGTTGCCGTCGGGCGTCGGCAGCGGTGTGGTCAGCGTCAGGGTGGCCGAGCCCGGGTCCATGGCGGCGAGCGCGGTGTGCAACATGCCGTCCATCGACTGGAAGGTCACCGCCCCCACCTCGTCGAAAACAAGCCGCTGCCAACGGTTTTCATCGGTGGTCAGGGGTTCCACAACTCGGCCGTCCAGTGTGAACGAACGGACCGACCAGATCCCGTAGAGCTCCGGTTTGGGTCGCCCGCCGCCGTAGCTTTCCCACGCTTGCCAGCCCTGGATCAGCAGCCCGGCGAGCACCCAGATGCCGAGGGCCAGCTGAACTCTGACCGCCCAGCGGTTGGCCCGCGCGCCGGTGAACAAGCGCGGCACTGGTACCGGTTCGCAGGCCCGCTCCAGCACCACGGCGGCGAACAGCCGCCTGGCCTGGGGTGCCAGCAGTACGGCGCTGATCAGCAACAGCTGCGAGGACAAGATCTTGACCGGCACGTCGAAGGTCATGTTGAGCAGGACCACCTGGGCCATGCTGAGCAGGCTCAGCAGCGCCCCGAACGTGGCGGTTCGGGGGAGGAACAGCAGCAGGCCGGCGACCATCTCGACCGCGCCGAGCGCCATCTCGTAGACAGGCGAGCTGCCGACCTGCAACCACAGCACCGACGCGGGGCTGAACTGACCGAACGGCTGTAACAGCGCGGATAGCGGCGGCTCGGGCATCTGCGTCGGGATGACCTTGGCCGCACCGTAGAACAACATCTGCCCGCCCAGGCACAGCCGCAGGAACACCCGGAACCAGCCGGCCAGCGCGGGATAGCCGCTCCTGCGGCGGTCCAGCAGCGACCACACCACGGTGCCCAGCACGGCGATGACCAGCAGGCAGAACATGGCCACCCAGATCGCCGCCTGGTCACCGCTGCCCGACCCCGGATGCAGACGCGTGTCCACACCGAACAGCAGCCGTCCCACCCAGCGGGTGGCCGGATCCGTCCACAGCATCTGCCACTGCACCGCGCCGGCGGGGAGCAGCACGGCCAGTGGACCGGTGAAGACGAAGGTGATCTGGGCGAACCACAGGCAGAACAACCCGAAGTACAGGAAGCAGAATCGGAATGCGATTCGCGTCAGCGGCCGCCACTGCGCAACCGGCTCGGTGATCGTGGCGCTGACGGTGTCGTGGCTCACATCCATTTACCGTAGCGGTCGCCTGTGCTGGCGGAATGTGCGCACCCACCAACCTTGTTGAGGGTCTTCGAGGAGGCAATCCGCCGTTCGATTCCGTCAATGACGGTGATTGCCCGTAAACTCAGTTACGTCACCCCCAGCCCCCAGGGAGCAGCCATCGTGACCTTCGAGCCGGTAGAGCCTGAAGAGAACCCCAAAGAGGAGTGCGGCGTCTTCGGCGTCTGGGCTCCCGGCGAAGATGTGGCCAAGCTCGCCTACTACGGGCTGTATGCGCTGCAACACCGCGGGCAGGAGGCAGCCGGCATCGCCGTCGCCGACGGCTCGCAGGTGCTGGTCTTCAAGGATCTCGGCCTGGTCAGTCAGGTGTTCGACGAGCAGACCCTGGCCGCCATGCCCGGCCATGTCGCCATCGGGCACTGCCGCTACTCGACCACCGGCTCCACCACCTGGGAGAACGCCCAGCCCGTGTTCCGCAATACGGCGGCGGGCACGGGTGTTGCGTTGGGCCACAACGGCAATCTGGTCAACACTGCCGAGCTGGCCAAGCAGGCCAGGGAGGCCGGGCTGATCGAGACCAGGGGCGCGCCCACCGCCACCACCGACTCCGACATCCTTGGCGCGCTGCTGGCACACGGTGCCGCCGACGCGACGCTGGAACAGGCGGCGCTGCAGTTGCTGCCCACCGTGCGCGGTGCGTTCTGCCTGACCTTCATGGACGAGAACACGCTGTATGCCGCGCGTGACCCGTTCGGGGTGCGTCCGCTGTCGCTGGGCCGGCTGGACCGCGGCTGGGTGGTGGCCTCGGAGACCGCGGCGCTGGACATCGTCGGTGCGTCCTTCGTCCGCGATATCGAACCCGGCGAACTGCTGGCCATCGACGCCGACGGTGTGCGCTCCACCCGGTTCGCGAACCCGACGCCCAAGGGCTGCGTGTTCGAGTACGTCTACCTTGCGCGGCCCGACAGCGTGATCGGCGGCCGGTCCGTGCATGCGACCAGGGTGGACATCGGCCGTCGGCTGGCCAGTGAGCATCCGGTGGAGGCCGACCTGGTGATCGGGGTGCCCGAGTCGGGCATCCCCGCGGCCGTCGGCTACGCGCAGGGCTCCGGTATCGCCTACGGGCAGGGCCTGATGAAGAACGCCTATGTGGGCCGCACCTTCATCCAGCCGTCGCAGACCATTCGTCAGCTCGGCATCCGGCTCAAGCTGAACCCGCTCAAGGAAGTCATTCGCGGCAAGCGGCTGATCGTCGTCGACGACTCGATCGTGCGCGGCAACACCCAGCGCGCCCTGATCCGCATGTTGCGTGAGGCCGGCGCGTTGGAGGTGCACGTCCGCATCGCGTCACCGCCGGTGAAGTGGCCGTGCTTCTACGGCATCGACTTCGCCACCCCGGCCGAGTTGATCGCCAACGGCTCCAGCGGTGACGAGGACGAGATGCTCGAGGACGTGCGCCGCGCCATCGGCGCCGACACCCTGGGCTATATCAGCCAGCAGGGAATGATCGCGGCCACCGAGCAGCCGTCGTCACGGCTGTGCTCGGCGTGCTTCGACGGCAATTACCCGATCGAACTGCCCGGTGAGAGCGCCCTGGGCAAGAACGTCATCGAGCACATGCTGGCCAATGCCGCGCGCAACGGAGTGCCGCTGCAGGACGCCAACGACAACGCGTCGGCGCTGCGACGCCCCTAGCCGCTGCACAACCCGTCGACGGACCGGGCGGCTGACCCGCCCAGCGGTGTCCAGTCCGGCGTGCGACCGGTAGCCTTTAGCCTGATGAGTCAGGGTCGCGCCGAACAACACGGCATCTCTTATGCAACGGCCGGGGTGGACATCGAGGCGGGGGATCGCGCCGTCGAGCTGTTCAAACCGCTGGCCAAGAAAGCCACCCGTCCCGAGGTGCGGGGCGGACTGGGCGGGTTCGCCGGACTGTTCGCGTTGCGCGGCGGGTACCGGGAGCCGCTCTTGGCGTCGTCGACGGACGGCGTGGGCACCAAGCTGGCCATCGCGCAGGCGATGGACAAGCACGACACCGTCGGACTGGACCTGGTGGCGATGGTCGTCGACGACCTCGTGGTGTGCGGCGCCGAACCGTTGTTCCTGCAGGACTACATCGCTGTCGGGCGCACGGTGCCCGAACGTGTCAGCGCCATCGTGTCCGGTATCGCCGACGGCTGCGTGCTGGCCGGCTGTGCGCTACTGGGCGGTGAGACCGCAGAACACCCGGGGTTGATGGAACCCGACCACTACGACATCTCCGCGACCGGTGTGGGCGTCGTGGAAGCCGACGACGTGCTGGGACCCGAACGGGTCAAGCCAGGTGACGTCATCATCGCGATGGCCTCGACCGGGCTGCACTCCAACGGCTACTCGCTGGCCCGCAAGGTGCTGCTGGAGATCGACCGGATGGATCTGGCCGGCCACGTCGAGGAGTTCGGCCGCACCCTGGGCGAGGAACTGCTCGAACCCACCTACATCTACGCCAAGGACTGTCTGGCGCTGGCGTCCGAGACCCAGGTGCGCACGTTCTGCCACGTCACCGGTGGCGGACTCGCGGGCAACCTCGAACGGGTGATCCCGAACGGATTGGTCGCCGAGATGGACCGCGGCACCTGGACACCGGCGCCCGTCTTCGGCATGATCGCCCAGCGCGGCCGCGTGGAGCGGGCCGAGATGGAGAAGACGTTCAACATGGGCGTCGGCATGGTCGCCATCGTCGCGCCGGAGGACACCGACCGCGCGTTGGCGATTCTCACCGCACGCCACCTGAACTGCTGGACGCTGGGCACGGTCACCAAGGGCGGAAAAGGTGAGGCCCGAGCACACCTGGTTGGTCAGCACCCGCGGTTCTGATTTCGATCAGGACGCGGGGCTACCCGTGCGGGTGGGAGTCAGCGGCGCCAGTCGTCGTCTTCGACGTAGCGATCGGCCAAGCCGTCGCTGAAGTCATCAGACTCGGGCGCGTTGGACAGCTCACGCTGCAACCGCTCGAAATCGGTTTGTGGCGAGCTGTACTTAAGGTCACGAGCAACCTTTGTCTGCTTCGCCTTCGCCCGGCCGCGGCCCATAGGGGACCCCCTCGCGCAATAACGGAGCGGCCCAACGTGCAGGCGGCTCCGATCTGAGTGTGTGTTTATTGTCCTGCCGTCACTTTACCGTGCCGGACGGCGCCGCGCTGGTAGGCCCTGCCGGTGGCCCGGCTGCGACGGTCAGCGGCCGGCGCCGCGCAGCCGTTCGACCGCGATCCGGCCGGCGCCGACGTGCTCGTCGGCGGCCACCGAGTCCGGGTCGATCACCGCCGCGACGGTCACCTCGCCGCCGGTGCTCAGCTCGGTGTCGGCCGGAATGCCCCGCTTGACCAGGCCCAACGCGATGGGGCCGTCGTCCACGTGGTCCACCACGGTGCCCAGCCGGCCGACTGTGCGACCGCCGGCGGTGAGCGGATCACCCGTGCTGGGTCGGTCCCCGGAGCCGTCGAGTTGCAACAGCACCAGCATGCGCGGCGGCTTGCCCAGGTTGTGCACCCTGGCGACGGTCTCCTGGCCGCGGTAGCAGCCCTTGTCGAGGTGCACGGCCCCCGCGCCGGGCCCGCCGATCCAGCCGACCTCGTGCGGGATGGTGCGCTCATCGGTGTCCACGCCCAGGCGCGGGCGCCGGGCGGCGACCCGGTGCGCCTCGTAGGCCCAGATCCCGGCCGGGGTCACGCCGGTACCGGCCAGCGTGCGCTTCCAGTCGTCCACGGCCGACCGTGGCACCACCAGGTCGTATTCGCCGGGAAAAGTGCCGCGCAGGAACCCGCCATCGGCCAGCCCGACAGCGGTCCACGGGCCGGGCAGTGCGTCCACCCCCAGCGCGGAAGACACCGCCGGTGCTGACAGGGCCGGCCCGAGCAGGGACAGCACAGCCAACTCGGCCGGCTCGACCACCACTTCGGCCCAGAAGATCATCTTGCGCAGGAAGCCCAGCAGCGGTTCGCCGCGCCACGGCTCGGTATCCAACACGGTGACGCCGTCGAGCTGGGACTGCAGCCAGTGATCTTCCACACGACCCTGCCCGTCCAGGCTCAGATTCTGCACCACGGCGCCGTCGGTCAGGTCACTCACATGCTGGCTGGAGATGGTGTGCAACCACGAACGCCGCTCGCCGCCGGTCAGGGTGAGTACCGCCCGATGCGAACGATCGACCATGACGGCGCCGTCGGCCGCGGCGCGCTGCTCGCCGAAGGGATCGCCGTAATGCCACACGGCCCCGGCGTCGGGACCGGTCTCGGGGGCGGGAACTGCGGACATGTTCCCAGCCTACGACGGCGTCGTCAGTAGGCTCTGGCCTCATGCCCGCCGGCCTGATCGTGACGCTCGACGGCCGGGTGCGCACCGCGGACGAGCCCCTCGTGCGGGGCACCGACCCGGCGCTGACGCGTGGTGAGGCGGTGTTCGAGACCGCGCTGGTGCGCGACGGCCACGTGTGTCTACTCCGAGAACACCTGGCCCGGCTACTGACCTCGGCACGGATCGCCGGCCTGCCCGCCCCCGACGCTGCTGCGTTCGACGCGGCAGCCCGCGCGGCCGTGACCGGATGGCCCGAGGGGGAGGCGGTGCTGCGGCTGGTGCACGGCCGCGGGGTGGGGTTCGCCGCGATATCACCGGTGCCGGAACGCGCGGTCGCCGCGCGCCGCGACGGCGTGGCGGCGGTGACCCTGGCCGCTGCACCGCCCGATGCGTTGGCCGGCGCGAAATCGTTGTCCTACGCCCGGCATTGCGCTGCGCTGCGCGAGGCCGCCCGTCGAGGCGCCGGGGATGCGATCTACCTGGACGCGGACGGGCAGGTGCTGGAGGGGCCGCGGTCGTCGGTGGTGATCGCTGATGGCGAAACTCTCCTCAGCCCGCCATCCACCCTGCCGATCCTGCCGGGTACGACTGTGGCCGCGTTGTTCCGCACCGCGCCGCGTGTCGCCCATCGCCGGTTGGCCATTGCGGATCTCCTTGCAGCACAAGGTGTTTGGTTGCTATCGGCGGTGACGTTGGTGTCCAGGGTGCACACCCTGGACGGGGTGGCGCTGGCGCAGGCGCCGCTGCATACGCAGTTGACCGCGTGGGTGGATGCCGCCGTCGGGCGCCGGGAGTGACCGAAAATCGGTTGTCGGCTGCGCTTGCCGCGGGTACTTTCGTCGGTACACAGGGAAGGAGGTGGTCCGACAAATTGATTGACATACGGACATGTGAGGTGGCTGCTAGCTAGCAGCACCAGGCGCGAGGAATCCACCTGCGAGCGCTGGCGAATTCCGAGCAGCCACCCGGCCCCCGAGCCCTTGGTTTTGTCCGACCAGGAATCACGGCTCGGGGGTCGCCCCATTTCTGGACTACTTCGGGGGCGTCGGCGCGAGCGACGCGCACGCCTCGTTGGCCTTATCCCACGTTTCCTGGTCGACGCCCGGCGGCGCCGGCGGCGTCTTGCCCTCGCCGGGCTGGGGTGCTCCCGCGGGCGGCAGACCGCTCGGCGGGGTCATCCCGGACGGCGGGGCCATTCCGCCGGGCGGACCACCCTCCCGCGGTGCGGGGACGCCGTGCTCTGTCAGGCAGGCGGTGAAAGCATCGTGACCGTCCGGCGCGGCCGCTGCCGACGTCGCTTCCGACGTGGCGGTCGACGAGGTTGATGCCGACGCCGAAGTCGTTGATTCCGTGGACGATCCGCCCGACGAACAACCAACCACGCCGGCGATCAAGGCCGCACCGGTGACGCCGAGCGCCGCGGTGCGCAGTGCAGTCAGACCCATGAATTCTCCGTTCTCGAATTGACGGAGACGACGGTATGGGCCATCGATGGGTGTCCGATGTAGCCAGCCTGGGCGCAGGTTAAGCGCTGCGAGCGGGTTATCCGACGAAGCGGCTCAACCGTGCCGACAGGTGCGGCACCAGCCCGCCGTCGGCGTCCACCCGCTCTTCGACATAAGCCAGGTCACCGTCCTCGACGATGCCGTACAACCGCTTGGCGCCGCCGACCAACAGACCGGACTTGCTGCGCGCTAGGGCGTCGGTGGCCAGTTCCCAGGAGGACTGATTGCGCGGGCGACCGTAGAACAGTTCGATGTAGCCGGCCGAATGGGACAGCAGCAGTTCGATGGCCTGCATTTCCGACGGGTCCGACGGGTCGTTGACGAAGCGCCAGAACCCGGTCTCACGGAAGCCGGTGGAGGCGAACTCGCCCTCCGGGCCCAGCCGCCAGGACCGGCTGTCCCAGTTCAGGTAATCGCCACCGTCGTGCGAGACGATGATCTGTTGGCCGAACCGGTAGTCGCCATGGGTGTCGCGGCCCTCGCCCTCGCCGCGCCACACGCCGACCAGCGGCAGCAGTGCCAGCAGAGCGGGGTTGAGGTCCGCACCCTCCCTCAGGTTCGCGGTATCGGCCGGTAGCGGCAGATCGTCGAAGGTGGGGATGTTCCGGGAGGCGGTGATCCTGGCCCGCTCGGCGGCAGCTGCCACGGCCCGGTCACCCGAGCCGGGCTCGACCGCGTCGCCGGCGCTCACGCCTCGTCGGTGATCAGACGGTACAGGGCGTACAGCGCGAACCAGGTGATGACGACGACGGCCGCCACAAGCATGAATTCGAAGAAGAGGACCACGTCAGAAGTCTAACTGCCGAGGGCCGCTGCGCTCGAACCGGAGTCCGGGCGCAGCGGCACACGATCAGGCGGTGCACGTTGGCCTGACTTCTCATCGGCTCGTGCCTCGCCTTGATCGGCGTCAGGCGACCTTGATGTCGACTTCGTGGATGCCGGCGCCCGACGGGCTCACGCTGGCGTCACCGTTGCCGGCGGGCGAGAGTGCCCGCACGGTCCAGGTGCCCGGCGCGGCGAAGAACCGGAAATCGCCGGTCGCCGAGGCGACCACCTCGGCGGTGAACTCGTCGCTGGAGTCCAGGAGACGCACGAAGGCGCCGCCGACCGTCTGGCCGGAGCCGTCCACCACGCGACCGGTGATGACGGTTTCCTTCTCCAGGTCGACGCCGGCAGGCAGCGTCACGCCTTGCTTCGGTGCAGAGCACATATCAATTTCCCAACTCGATCGGGGCGCCCACCAGGGAGCCGTATTCCGTCCAACTGCCGTCGTAGTTCTTGACGTTCTGGTGACCCAGCAGCTCCTGCAGCACGAACCAGGTGTGCGAGGAACGCTCACCGATGCGGCAGTACGCGATGGTCTCTTTCTCTCCGTCCAGGCCGGCCGCGGCGTACAGCTTGGCCAGGTCCTCGTCGGACTTGAAGGTGCCGTCCTCGTTGGCCGCCTTGCTCCACGGCACGTTGATGGCGCCGGGGATATGGCCCGGACGCTGGCTCTGCTCCTGCGGCAGGTGCGCCGGGGCCAGGATCTTGCCGGAGAACTCGTCGGGGGAGCGCACGTCGACCAGGTTCTTTTCGCCGATCGCGGCGATGACCTCGTCACGGAACGCGCGGATGGCGTTGTTGGGTGCCTTCGCCGAGTACGAGGTGGCCGGACGCGCGGGCACGTCGGTCACCAGCGGGCGGCCGTCCAGTTCCCACTTCTTGCGACCACCGTCGAGCAGCTTGACGTTCTCGTGGCCGTACAGCTTGAAGTACCAGTACGCGTAGGCGGCGAACCAGTTGTTGTTGCCGCCGTACAGGATCACCGTGTCGTCGTTGCTGATTCCCTTGTCGGACAACAGCTTCGAGAACTGCTGCTGGTCGACGAAGTCGCGCTTGACCTGATCCTGCAGCTCGGTCTTCCAGTCCAGTCGGACGGCGCCGGCGATGTGGCCGCCTTCGTAGGCCGAGGTGTCCTCGTCGACCTCGACGAAGACGGTGTTCGGCGCGTCGAGATTGCTCTCGGCCCAGTCGGTGGAGACCAGGACGTCGGAGCGTGCCATGTAGTGGTTCCTTTCGGGTTATCGGCTTGTCAGGAGGTTGCGCGTCGCAGACGAGCGACGAACGGGTAGATCTGGCAGCCCAGGCAGATACCGAAGGCCGCGTTCAAGAACGCCGCGAACAGGGCGAACGCGGTCGCGACGAGGCCGAGCGCATCGAGGCCGGCCGCGAAACCCGCGGTGCCGACGACGGCGAAGACGAACCCGACCAATTGGGCGAATTTCAGCGGTGGCACCGGCTCCTTCTCGGTGACCGGGCCCAGCCGCGGCGCGATGACGGTGGCGAACACCCGGCCGTAGGGATGCTTGCGGGGTCCGAGGGTCGCCCCGATCGCGAAGACCACTGCTTGCAGGCCGAGGATCACCGCCGCGGCGGGAACGCTGATCGGTGTGACGAGCAGCGTGAGGATCAGGACCGCGGTGGTGACCCAGGCGGCGAACCGTGGGCCGCGAACGTCGACCTGATCGAGGGCGGTGCTGGTGGTGGACATGTACGTGCTCCTGTTGCGTGGCTGGGGTCGGGCTGAATGTGGGGCACATGTGGCCCTTCGGGCCCGGCCCCGAGCGCGGCGCAGTGAAAGAGCGCGGCTACTCAGCAGCTACAACAACAACAGCAACAACCCGCGACGCGGCACAGATCGACTGCGCGGCGCTTGGTGAGCAGCAGCTCAAGGCGGGCGAACACGAAGCACACAATACCCGTTGACCCCGTGATCAGGCCAATAGCGGTTCCAGCGCCGAACGCAGGTCAGCGGCCTTGGGAACCCCGGCGGCGCGATAGCGTTGCCGGCCCTGCGCGTCGAAGATGAACGTGGTCGGCAGTGACAGCACCGAAAGCCGCCGGGCGGCGGCCGGATTGGCGTCCAGGTCGATCTCGACATGCGCGACCGCCGGCAGCTCGCCGCACACCTGGGTGACGACGCGGCGTACGGCCGCGCACGGGCCACACCAGACGGCGGTGAAATGCACGATCGTCGGCCCGGTGCCCGACAGCCCGAGATCGGAGGTGTCGACGTCCTCGACGGCGACATCCTCGGCCGCAGCCCGCAGCAGGCCGGACCGCAGGGTCACCAGCCGACCGACGATATAGCCGATGCCCAGCACGCCGATCACGACGACGACGGCCAGGGCCATGGAGGTGTTCATGATTGTCGAAACCCCTGCAGCGTGATGGTTACTCCCTCGGTGATGCCTTCCACGATGATGTCGGATCCGCGGACGCCCGCCGAGGTGGGTGTCAGACCGAAGGGCAGCTTCTGGCCGGGCACCCGGGAGGTGAAGGCCTGCAGTACCGCCGCGGTCCGGTCTTCCGGGACGGATTGGTCGGCGGTGCCGGGGCCGGTCAACACGCCGGTCGGGGTGAGCACCAACGTCGACTGATTGGGGCCGTCGAGGGTGAGGTCCACCGACACGCTGACCCGTTTGCCGAAGCCCGCGGCGGTCGGGGTGCCGGTGAACACCAGCCCGTTGCCGCTGGAGATACCCGACTCGGTGGTGTTGTCGGCGGCGTCGTTGGATTCCCGCGGCGGCGCCTCGATCTGCAGATCCTTGATGCCCATGACGTTGCCGATGTGCCGGGAGTCGATGATGATCCGGCTTTCCAGCTTGCCGACCGGTAGGGCGGCGCTCGGGCCGATCAGCCACGACGAATCGTGCAGGTCGACGTGGTGCATGGTGGCTTCCAGGGAGACCTTGCCGGTGACCGGGTGATCGACGCCCGCGGCTCGGATCTCCACCTCTTTGTAGTGATGGTTGGCGGCTTGGGTGACGAACGGAAAGCCCAGGATGCTCGCCCACGGGTCGAAGGACAGGTTCGCGGCGGTCCGGACACTGCGCGCCAGCCGGTACTCGGCGTAGATCGCCGCGCCGAAATCGGCGCCGACGGCCCCGACCACCACGGCGGTGAGGGCGGCGACGAGAGCGGCCAGCAGTTTGCGCACCGGGTCATTCTGGCGCACTTGCGTCCGACCGCAGCCGCAGGAGCCCGTTCAAGTCAGCTAACTACCAGGTAGCACGCTATCCTCAGGTGATCGTTGGTCGTAACGGCCACGTGTCAGCCATGAATCTGGAAGATGACCTTCGACAGCGTTGTCCCAGGGAATCCGCCAGGGCGCCGGAGGGCCTTTTGGAGCTATTGCTACTCACCGTAGACCCGAACCCTGAGTCCGTGCTGCCGTCGTTGTCCCTGCTGGCACACAACGTCCGGTCCGCGCCGACCGAGGTTTCGTCGCTGCTGGAGGCCAGTACGGCCGATGTCGCCATCGTGGATGCGCGGACGGATCTGGCCGCGGCTCGCGGCCTGTGCCGGCTGCTGGGCACCACCGGGACGTCGATTCCGGTGGTCGCCGTGGTCAATGAGGGCGGGTTGGTGGCCGTCAACGTGGAATGGGGCCTCGACGAGATCTTGCTGCCGGGTACCGGGCCCGCGGAGATCGACGCGCGGCTGCGATTGCTGGTCGGTCGGCGCGGCGGGGTGTCGGATCAGGAGAGCCTGGGCAAGGTGACCCTGGGCGAGCTCGTCATCGACGAGGGCACCTATACCGCCCGGTTGCGGGGCCGCCCGCTCGATCTCACCTATAAGGAATTCGAACTGCTGAAGTACCTGGCCCAGCACGCCGGGCGGGTCTTCACCCGGGCGCAGCTGCTCCAGGAGGTCTGGGGCTACGACTTCTTCGGCGGTACCCGCACCGTCGACGTGCATGTCCGGCGGTTGCGGGCGAAACTCGGCCCCGAATACGAGGCGTTGATCGGCACCGTGCGCAACGTGGGCTACAAGGCCGTGCGGCCGGCGCGTGGCCGGCCGCCGGCCCCGGAGACCGATGACGCAGAAGAGGACGTCTTCGACGACGATGATTTCGGTTCCGCGTCCGAGGCGTTCGACCCGCTGCACAGTCAGTGATCGCGTGGCGGACCGGGCTGGCGGTATCCGACCAGCAGCGCATCATCGCGCTCATCGACGCGGCCACGGTCACCGATGGTGTCGCCCCTGTCGGCGAGCAGGTGCTGCGTGAGCTTGCCCGCGACGACACCCGGCACCTGTTGGCGTTCGACGGCGACGACCTGACCGGATATCTCAACCTGGCCTCCGGAATGGCCGAGCTGGTGGTGCACCCGGCCGCGCGGCGGCGTGGGATCGGCACGGAGCTGGTCCGCACCGGCCTGGCGGCCGGTGGCGACGACACCCGGGTGTGGGCGCACGGCAATCTGGAGCCGGCCCGTGCCCTGGCTGCGTCCCTCGGACTGGTGCCCAAGCGGGAGCTGCTGCAGATGCGCCGCGGGCTCGCCGACCTGCCGCCGCTGCCGGCGGTTGACGGGTTGCGCACCTACGCCGGCCCCTCCGATGATGCCGAGCTGTTGCGGGTGAACAACGCCGCGTTCTCCTGGCATCCCGAGCAGGGCGGGTGGACCGAGGCCGATATCGCCGAGCGCCGGGCCGAGGCCTGGTTCGACGCGGCGGGGCTTTTCCTCATCTTCGATGGGCCCACCCTGCTCGGCTTCCACTGGACGAAGGTGCACAACCCGGAGATCGGCGGGCAGGAGCGCAGCGACCCGGGGAATGCCTGGGGCGAGGTGTACGTGGTGGGAGTCGATCCGGCCGCGCAGGGCCGGGGCCTGGGCGCCACGTTGACCCTGGTGGGCCTGCACCACCTGGCGCAGCGGCTCGGCCCGCAGGCTGACGTGACCCTCTATGTGGAGGGTGACAACACCGCCGCGGTGAAGACGTACCGGCGGCTGGGCTTCGAGGTGTTCAGCGCGGACGTGGCTTACGGGCGCTGACCCGCCGGGCCTCTCCAGGGCTGCGTTCTCAGCATCCTGTGAACGCCCTGGACCTATTCACCCTCCGTTCACTTTCCATCTGCGAAGAGTCCACCACCAGCGCATACGTTGCCGGAGAGTCTGAAGCCGTCAACCGAAAGTGGGATAAGTGAAGCTCAATCGCTTTGGCAAGGTCTTTGGTGTCACGCTGTCGGCCGCGGCCGCTCTGACCCTGGCCGCCTGTGGCAGCGACAACAACACCGGCACCGCCTCGTCGTCCGCCTCCGGTACCGCCGCCTCGGCCGCCGACTGCGCGGGCAAGAACAGCCTGACCGCCGAGGGCTCGACCGCCCAGCAGAACGCGATCGCCGAGTTCAACAAGGTGTGGGGCCAGGTCTGCTCGGGCAAGTCCCTGGCGTACAACCCGACCGGTTCCGGTGCGGGTGTGGACCAGTTCATCGCCAAGCAGGTCGACTTCGCCGGCTCTGACTCGGCCCTCAAGGACGATCAGGTGAAGAAGGCCGCCGAGCGCTGCGGTGGCAACGAGGCCTGGAACCTGCCGCTGGTGTTCGGTCCGGTCGCGCTGGCCTACAACATCGAGGGCGTCGACAACCTCGTCGTCAACCCCGAGGTGCTCGCCAAGATCTTCCAGGGCCAGATCAAGAAGTGGAACGACCCGGCCATCGCCGCGCTGAACTCGGGTGCCACCCTGCCCGACGCCGATATCAAGCCGATCTACCGCTCGGATTCCTCGGGCACCACCGACAACTTCCAGAAGTACCTGGCCGCCGCCGCGCCGCAGGCGTGGACCAAGGGTGCGGGCAAGGAATTCCAGGGCGGTGCCGGTGAAGGCGCGCAGAAGTCCTCCGGTGTGGTGCAGGCCATCCAGGCCACGCCCGGCTCGATCGGGTACGTCGAGAAGAGCCCGGCCATGGCCGCCAACCTGCACACCGCCCAGATCGACAGCGGGGCCGGTGCGGTCGCGCTGACCGACGAGTCCACCACCAAGGCCGTCGGTGCCGCGAAGTTCAAGGGCGACGGCAAGGACCTCACCCTGGACCTGAACGCGCTGTACGCGTCGAAGGAAGCCGGCGTCTACCCGCTGATGCTGGCCACCTACGAGATCGTGTGCTCGAAGGGGTACGACGCGGATACCGCAGCCGCCGTCAAATCCTTCCTGACGGTGTCGGCCAACCAGGGCCAGGCGAGCCTGTCGCAGGCCGGCTACGTGGCCCTGCCGGATTCGTTCAAGCAGCGCCTGCTGGCCTCGGTCTCGGCGATCTCCTGACGGCTGGCGTCTGACGAAAATTGCGGTGAGGATGGACTGGCGGACCGATGACCAACCAGGTCCCTGACGGGATAACAGTGACGACACCAGATCCAATGAAGGCGGGGTCGGGCGAAGCGCTCGCGATGCCCCACCCTGAGCCGGAACCCATCTCCACCAACCCATCCAAGGGCGCGAGAGTGCGCTTGGGAGACCGCGTCTTCCGCGGTCTGGCAGAAGGATCGGGCATCCTGATCGTCGCGCTCATCGCGGCGATCGGGGTGTTCCTTCTGTGGCGCGCGGTGCCCGCACTGCAGCGCAACGAGGAGAACTTCTTCACCTACGGCGGCAACTGGGTCACCACCGACACGTCGGCGATGCACTTCGGCATCCTCGACCTGTTGCAGGTGACGGTTTTCGTCTCGGTTTTCGCGCTCGTGCTGGCCATGCCGGTGGCGCTGGGCATCGCGATCTTCCTGACCCAGTACGCCGGTAAGCGGCTGCGCGGCCCACTGGCCTACATGGTGGACCTGCTCGCCGCGGTGCCCTCGATCGTCTACGGCGTGTGGGGGCTGTACGTGCTGGCGCCGGTGCTCAAACCCGTCGCCCTGTGGCTCAACGAGAACCTGGACTGGTTGTTCCTGTTCAACACGGGCAACGCCTCGGTGGCCGGCGGCGGCACCATCTTCACCGCGGGCATCGTGCTGGCGGTCATGATCCTGCCGATCATCACCGCGGTCACCCGTGAGGTTTTCGTGCAGACCCCGCGCGGCCAGATCGAGGCGGCGCTGGCCCTGGGCGCCACCCGCTGGGAGGTGGTGCGCACCACGGTGCTGCCGTTCGGCCTCTCCGGTTACATCAGCGGCGCGATGCTCGGCCTCGGCCGTGCACTCGGTGAGACCATCGCGCTGCTGATCATCCTGCGTGGCACGCAGACGGCGTTCAGTTGGACGCTGTTCGACGGCGGGTACACCTTCGCCAGCAAGATCGCGGCCACCGCAAGCGAATTCAACGATCAGTACAAGGCCGGCGCCTATATCGCCGCGGGCCTGGTGCTGTTCATCCTGACGTTCATCGTGAACTCGCTGGCCCGCGCCGCGGTGGCGGGAAGGGGTGCGAAATGACTTCGATATTGGAGCAGCCGGTCAAGGCGCCGGCTTTCCAGGGCGTCAGCGCCCGCCGCAAACTGACCAACAACATCGCCACCATCTTGGTGACGGCGTCGGTCCTGGTGGCTCTGGTGCCGCTGGTGTGGGTGCTGATCTCGGTCATCAGCAAGGGCTTCACCGCCATCACCTCGCCGACGTGGTTCACCAATTCGCAGGCCGGCATGACCACCTTCACCGCCGGTGGTGGTGTCTACCACGCGATCGTCGGCACCCTGTTGCAGGGCCTGGTCTGCTCGATCATCTCCATCCCGGTCGGGGTGATGGTGGCGGTCTATCTCGTCGAGTACGGCGGCGGTACGCGACTCGGCCGGATCACCACGTTCATGGTCGACATCCTCACCGGCGTGCCGTCCATCGTGGCGGCGCTGTTCATCTACGCGTTGTGGGTGGCTACCTTGGGTTTCCAGCGCTCCGGGTTCGCGGTGTCGCTGGCCCTGGTGCTGCTGATGATCCCGGTGATCGTGCGGGCCACCGAGGAGATGCTGCGCATTGTGCCGATGGATCTGCGCGAGGCGAGTTACGCACTGGGCGTGCCCAAATGGAAGACCATCGTGCGGATCGTCATCCCGACGGCGCTGTCGGGCATCGTCACCGGCGTCATGTTGGCGCTGGCCCGCGTCATGGGCGAGACGGCCCCGCTGCTGATCCTGGTCGGGTACGCCCAGGCGATGAACTTCGACATGTTCGGCGGATTCATGGGGTCATTGCCCGGCATGATGTACGACCAGATCTCGGCCGGTGCGGGCGCGAACCCGGTGCCCACCGACCGGTTGTGGGGAGCAGCGCTCACTCTCATCATCCTGGTCGCGCTGCTGAACATCGGCGCCCGGTTCGTCGCGAAACTGTTTGCCCCCAAGAAGTTTTAGTAGGTTTAGGAGCTCGTCATGGCAAAACGGCTTGATCTCAAAGACGTCAACATCTACTACGGTGCGTTCCACGCGGTCTCCAACGTCTCGCTGTCGGTGCAACCGCGCAGTGTGATGGCCTTTATCGGCCCCTCCGGCTGCGGCAAGTCGACGGTGCTGCGCACCCTCAACCGCATGCACGAGGTCATTCCGGGCGCACGTGTCGAGGGTTCGGTGCTGCTCGACGGGGAGGACATCTACGGCGCCGGCGTGGACCCGGTCGGTGTACGCAAGACCATCGGCATGGTGTTCCAGCGGCCGAATCCGTTCCCCACCATGTCGATTCGCGACAACGTGGTGGCCGGGCTGAAGCTGCAGGGGGTCCGCAACAAGAAGACCCTCGACGAGGTAGCCGAGCGTTCGCTCAAGGGTGCCAACCTGTGGAACGAGGTGAAGGACCGCCTCGACAAGCCTGGTGGCGGACTGTCCGGCGGTCAGCAGCAGCGGCTGTGCATCGCCCGCGCCATCGCCGTGCAACCCGACGTGTTGCTGATGGACGAGCCCTGCTCGGCCCTGGACCCGATCTCGACGCTGGCCATCGAAGATCTGATCGCCGAGCTCAAGCAGGACTTCACGATCGTCATCGTCACGCACAACATGC
Source organism: Mycolicibacterium sp. J2 (assembly GCF_026240945.1). Lineage (GTDB taxonomy): Bacteria > Actinomycetota > Actinomycetes > Mycobacteriales > Mycobacteriaceae > Mycobacterium. Next base: position 12,012 of record NZ_JAPFPY010000007.1, on the reverse strand, counting down.
AGCAGGCCGCGCGAGTCAGTGATCAGACGGCGTTCTTCAATCTCGAGGCGACGGGCAAGCCCGGCAAGCTGATCGAGATCGACGACACCGAGAAGATCTTCTCCAACCCGACGCAGAAGGCCACCGAGGACTACATCTCCGGCCGCTTCGGCTAGCCGGATAGCGATTTCGGCGCGCTTACCCGCGATGAGCGCGGGTAAGCGCGCCGAAATCGCTAGGGGACCAGCACCACTCGGGTGCCGGACGGCTCGGCGGCGGTCCACGCTTCGGACACCTCGGCCAGCGGCCGGACTGTGGTGCCCAGCTGCAGCCGGCCGTCGGCCACCATCTCCAGCAGCAGCGGCAGCGCCTCTGTGCGGGCTCGACCGAGCACATCGGGCGGGACACTGCCGAAACCGATGCCGGACAACGTGATTGCGGTGCCGCGCAGTATTCCGGCGGGCAGCGCGATATCCGGTCCGGCCATGGAGCCGATCTGTACCCAGCGGGTCGGGTGAAAATGCGTGGACGGATGACTGCCGGCCAGCGCTTGCAGCGTGGCGACCGCCGGTTCTCCCCACAGGTAGTCCAGGACCGCGTCGAACGGCCGCTCGGTGTGCAGGGCCTTGACGCGGGCGGCGAGGTCGTCCTCGCGCATGGCGATGGCGTCGTCGGCGCCGACGGTGCGTAACCAGTCCAGCCGGGCGGTGTCGCGCCCGGCGACCACCACCCGACCCGCGCCGAACAGCGACTTGGCCAGCTGGACGGCCGTCGCACCGGTGACACCGGTGGCGCCCAGCACCAGCACATGCTGGCCGGGTTGCAGGGCAGCGCCGTGCTGCAGCGCCATCCACGCCGACATGCCGGGGTTCGGAACAGCCGCGGCGGTGACGGAGTCGACACCGTCGGGTACCTCGAACGTGCCCTGGGTATTGATCGCGGCGCGCTCGGCCATCAACCCGTGGGCCCCGATCGCGCTGGCGTAGACCCGGCGACCGTCGGCGAGCCGGACCACGCCATCCACACCGGGGATGGCCGGCAACTGAATCTCCTTGCTGGCGTAGTGCAGTCCGGAGACGATGCCACGGGTGAGGTTGGTCAGCGCCGAGGCCTCGACGGTCGCGACGACCATGTCGTCACCGGCCTGGGGCTCGTCGAACTCGGTGTAAACGGGCACCTGGCCCCATTCGGTGACGACGGCGGCTTTCATCCGGACTCCTGTTTCCGTAGAAATCGTTTCTATGGAAACAATGTACGGCGATGTGCCGTGGAGGGCAATATGGTTTCCATGAAAACAAAGTCGGCCTTGATCGACGCCATCAACACGCTCGTCGGCGCGGTCGGGGACAAGTTCGACACCGACGAGGACGGGGACCCTGAACGCGATTTCATGGCGCGCCGCTGCCCGAAGCGGTTGGAGCCCGCCATTCGCCGGCTACCCACATTGTCGATGCACCTGCTGGCAACCCTTGCCGAGGAACCGTGCAGTCTGGTGGGCCTGTCCGCCCGCTCGGGCCAGCTCAAGGGCACGGTGTCCAAGCATGTGCAGCGTCTGGTGGACGCCGGCCTGGTGCGGCGCTCACCGGTTCCGGGCAACCGCAAGGAGATCCAGTTGGGACTCACCGCCGACGGGGAGCTGCTGGCCGCGGCGCACGCCGAACTGCACACCGAAATGGACCGCGGGATCCGCGAGTTCCTGCAGCGCTACAGCAATGCCGACCTGCAGGTGCTGGAAACCGTGTTGCGCGATCTGCTGGCTACGCGGAAGGAGGGCGTGCGGATCGTGCCCGGGGGATGACATCGGGGGCGAGCGAAGCGACGGGGAATGAGCGTCAGCGCGCGGCGAGGTCGTCTTCCTCGGGCAGCTGGCCGGTGACCTGGAAGATCACCCGGCGAGCCACCTCGACCGCATGGTCGGCGAAGCGCTCGTAGAACCGGCTCAGCAGCGTCACGTCGACGGCCGCGGTGACCCCGTGCTTCCACTCCTTGTCCATCAGAACCGAGAACAGATGACGATGCAGGTCGTCCATCGCATCGTCTTCTTCGCGGATCTGGGCGGCTTTCTGTGGATCCAGGGTGCGCAGCACCTCCTGTGCACTGTTGCCCAATTCGACTGCGACGCGACCCATTTCGGCGAAGTATCCGTTCACCTCTTCGGGCAGCGCGTGCTGGGGGTGCCGGCGGCGGGCGATCTTGGCGACGTGCAGGGCCAGCGCGCCCATCCGGTCGACATCGGCGACGATCTGGATGGAACTGACGATGGCGCGCAGGTCACCGGCCACCGGCGCCTGCAGGGCGAGGATGACGAAAGCCTCCTCCTCGGCCAGCTTGCTGACCTCGGTGATGCGCTCGTGATCGGTGATGACCTGCTCGGCCAGCACCAGATCGGCTTGCAGCAGGGCCTGAGTGGCGCGCTCCATGGCCTGACCTGCCAGGCCACACATCTCGCCGAGCCGATCGTTGAGGCCGTCCAACTGCTCGTGGTACGCGGTACGCATGGGGTAGAGCCTACGGTTGTGGGCCACGATCGTCACGATGGTGCAGGTGAACGAACGATGAATGCCAGAGGCTTTCGCGTAGCGGCTATTCGCAGGTGGTGTCGGCCGCGTTGGTGACGGTCAGGTCCTCGGGCAGGTGTGTCGGCTCGGCCGCGGTGCCCTGCACCAGGTGCACCTTCACCGCCGAACCGCTGGGCGACGGCGGGGCGACCGCGCGGTAGTCCGACCCCAGCACCACGCGCACCACATCACCCAGCCCGGTGGCCCGTTCGATGGTCGCGTTGGCGAACGACGATGCCACGGTGGCCGCCGCCTGCTCGTTGCCGGGTGCGAAGAACACCGTCGTCGCGTCCAGGGGACCCGGGTAGTCGTCAGGGGTGTCGACGTTGAATCCGTGCTGCTGCAGCGCGGCGGCTGCGTCGGCGGCCAGGCCGTTCTCACCGGTGGAGTTCGACACCCGGACGGTCACCGAACCGGGGTCGGTGGCCACTGCGTCGACGAGTTCGGCGTCGACCGGCGCCGGACCGACCGCCATCTGCGGGGTCTGCGGCACGGGGGTGTTGTCCGGATTGCGTTCCTCGGGCAGCGGATCGTCGTTGATGATCGCGTCGAACAGGGCGTGTACGTCATCGGTGCGGGGCGGCTCGTTACCGTCGGCGTCCGTCACACCGGTGGTGGGCACGGTGATGAAGCTGATGCGCCCGGCGTTCACGCCCTGGATGGACTGGCCCAGGTCGACGAGGTCCTTGGTCTTGATGTTGTCGACGTAGCTGTCCTGGATGAACATGTTGACGACGTTGTTGAGCTTGCTCAGCGAGAAAAACGTGTCCTTGGAGATCAGCGACCGCAACAACGAGGACAGGAACAGCTGCTGGCGTTTGATCCGGCCGTAGTCACCGTTGAGCTCGGTGGTGACCTGCCGGGCACGGACGTACTGCAGCGCGGTGTGCCCGTCGACCATCTGTCGTCCGGCGTGGGCCAGCACCGTCCCGAGTTCGTAATCCTCCAGCGGGGTGGTGCTGCAGACCTCCACGCCGCCGAGCGCGTCGACCATCTTGGCGAAACCGGCGAAGTCGACGGCCATGAAGCGGTTGATCGACAGGCCGGACAGCTTCTGGATGACCTTCACCAGGCACTTGGGTCCGCCGAATGCGTACGCCGAGTTCAGTTTCGTCTCGGTGTAGACCTCGTCGGGCCCGTATTCACCGGTGTCCTCGTCGTACACCGGGCCGTACTGCCCGGTGTCGGAGTTCCACGCCTCGCACTTGGTGGGGGTGATGGCCAGGTCACGCGGGAACGACACCGCCACCACTCGTTTGCGGTTGGCCGGGATGTTCACCAGCATCACCGTGTCCGACCGCGCCCCAGCGGCGTCGTCGGTGGTCCCGGCGCCCATATCGCTGTTGGCGCCGATCCGACTGTCCACCCCGACGATGAGGAAGTTCTCGTCACCGAACTGGGCGTTGGGGTCGATGATGTCGCGGGAGTTGAGATCCAGCGCCGAGACCTTGTTGAGGCTGTTGTTCTTCATCGACTGCCACTGCCAGGCGCCGCCGGTCAGCACCAGGGCGGAGATCGCGATGAGCGCCGCCGCGACCCGGCCCATGAGGCGCACCCGGGGGTGCCGGCGCCGCGCGGCGGGCGTGGTCGGCAGGGTCGGGCTCGGCCGATCGGGATGGGTGAACAACGACAGGTCGGGAAGCTCGGACGCATAACCGGAGGCGAAGGCCGGAGCGACGTGCAGGACCTCGGTGTCCGAATCGCGGGACTCGTCGCGGGGCTCGGGTGCCTGCGCCGCGACCGGTTCCTCAGGGTGCTCGACGGCGGGTTCCGGTTCGGGCTGGGGTTCGGCTTCGGGTTCGGCTTCGGGTTCGGCTTCCGGTTCGACACGGCGGCGGCGCCGGCCGCCGGTGCCCGACTCGTTGGCGAGTCTGGCGATGAGGTCGGCGACCGCGACCCCGTCGGTGTGGTTACCGGTGCCCTCCGCATCGGGGCGTGGGTCGGGCGGCAACACACCCTTGGCGCGCTCCCACGGCGCGGCGCCTGGTGCCGGCGGCGTCGATCGGGTAAGCCTCGGAGTGGACGGCGTTGGATCGGGGGGACCCCAAAGACCGGGAGTGGCGTTGTCGCCGTCACTCATGTCCTACCGGCCTTCGACTTTTCGCGGGGGACGTGCGCGCCGTTGCACACGCGGGGGTCGTGGGGGCTGCCTTGTTGTCTAGCAGCCCAGCACCCGCTTCCGCCAACCGGAAGCGGTCAAGTGGGTCCCCATCGTACTGAGACAACCCGAGCCCCAGCCAGTCCGAAGATATGTCGAGGCCGTCTCGATCTTGTTTCGGTCGAAACTATCCAGCGGGTTCGGGTCAGCCACCGGAGTGCATCACATCGGCCCCTTCGGGCACGGTGACATCGTCCGGATCGTCGAGCCAGCCTTCGGGCAGTGTCACCGACGACGGCGACCCCTGCCTGCCGCGCGGACCGGCGGCGTGCGGCGGGAACGGTACGTCGGCGTCGAGCTGACGCAGCAGGCCGTCGAGCTCGTCGAGGGTCTTCACCAGGGCCAGCGCCCGGCGGGTGTCGGCGCCGGCCGGGAATCCGTGCAGGTACCAGGCGATGTGCTTGCGCATATCGCGCATGCCCTTGTCCTCGCCGAAATGCGCGGCCAGCAGCTCACCGTGCCGGCGCATGATGTCGGCCACCTCGCCGAGCGTGGGTGGGGTCGCGACCGGCCGGCCGGTGAAGGCGGCCGACAGTTCGGCGAACAACCAGGGCCGGCCCAGGCAACCGCGGCCGATGACCACACCGTCGCAGCCGGTCTGCTCCATCATGGCCAGCGCGTCGTCGGCGTTGAAGATGTCCCCGTTGCCCAGCACCGGGATCGATGTGACGTGCTGCTTGAGGGCGGCGATCTGGCTCCAGTCGGCCGCGCCGGAATAGCGCTGGGCCGCGGTGCGGGCGTGCAGGGCCACCGCCGCCGCACCCTCCTGTTCGGCGATCCGGCCGGCGTCGAGGTGGGTGTGATGAGCGTCGTCGATCCCGATCCGGAACTTCACCGTGACCGGGATGTCGGTCCCCTCGGTGGCGCGGACCGCGGCCGCGACGATCTTGCCGAACAGCCGACGCTTATAGGGGATGGCCGAGCCGCCGCCGCGCCGGGTCACCTTGGGCACTGGGCAGCCGAAGTTCATGTCGATGTGGTCGGCCATGTCCTCGTCGACGATCATCTTGGCCGCGGCGTAGGTGGTGTCCGGGTCGACGGTGTAGAGCTGCAGCGACCGCGGCGACTCGGTCGGGGCGAACGTGGTCATGTGCAAGGTGACCGGGTGACGCTCGACGAGGGCCCGCGCGGTGACCATCTCGCAGACGTACAGCCCGCTGACGGTTCCGGCCCTGGCCAGCTCCAGCTCGCGGCACAGCGTACGGAAGGCCACGTTGGTGACCCCGGCCATCGGTGCCAGCACGACGGGGCTGTGCAACGCGATCGACCCGATCCGCAGAGCTGCGGATCGGGTCGGAAGCGGTGCAGCGGCGGTCAGCGTCATCCGGCCGCGGAGGAGGTGACCAGGAGGTTCTTCATCGCCTTCTTCTCGGCGACCTTGCGCTCGCGCTCCAGGCGACGCTCCTTGGCGATCTCGAACTTCACGCAGGTCTCCTCGAGCTCCTCGACGTGCTTGCCGATCTCGTCGCGCAGCCGGGCGCCTTCGCCGGTGAAGTCCTCACGCTCGAAGATGCGCCACTTCTTGAGCACCGGCATCACGATGTCGTCGAGGTGGATACGCGGGTCGTAGACGCCGCCGGTGGCGATGACCACGGCCTTGCGGCGGAAGTCCGGAATCGTGTAGCCGGGCATCTTGAAGTTGGTCAGCACCTTGTGCAGCGACTTCATCGCCTGGTTGGGGGCGATGTCCAGGCCGGCGGCCGACACGTCCCGGTAGAAGATCATGTGCAGGTTCTCGTCGGCCGAGATCCGGCCCAGCAGCTGGTCGGCGATGGGCTCGTTGCAGGCCTTGCCGGTGTTGCGGTGGCTGACCCGGGTGGCCAGTTCCTGGAACGTCACGTAGATGACGGAGTCGAAAAGGCTTGCGGCGAACAGCTCGTCACCGCCCTGCTGGTTCTGGCCGGGGGAGAAGCCGCGGGTGACCTGCTCGACGCGCAGTTCTTCGAGTTCGATGGGGTCGATGGCGCGGGTCACCAGCAGGTAATCGCGCAGCGCGATGCCGTGCCGGTTCTCCTCGGCCGTCCAGCGGTTCACCCAGAAGCCCCAGGGGCCGTCCATGGTGAAGTTCATCGCGATCTCGCGGTGATAGGAGGGCAGGTTGTCCTCGGTCAGCAGGTTGGTGACCATCGCGATGCGCGCGACCTCGGAGAGCTTGGACTGCTCGGGATCCCACTCCTGGCCGCCGAGGGCGTAGAAGTTCTTACCGTCCGACCACGGGATGTAGTCGTGCGGGTTCCAGTCCTTGCGCATGGTCAGATGCCGGTTGATCTGCTGTTCGACCACGGGCTCCAACTCGTGCAAGAGCTGAAGATCGGTCAAGTCCTGCGACACGGTCACTCCCAGTTATCTGTACCTATTGGTTGCAGTCAATATATCTGTGGATCCCGGTTACATCAAGTTTGTCGCCGGGCCCGTCATGTAACGGTTGCCACTCATTTTCAGGAACTAAACAGGCTCGGCGGACGGGCTGCGTTCGGTTGCACAGCGCGTTACGATGCCCCGCATACATCAAGACCCTGAGTAATGGGAGTAGGGCCACACGTGAAAAAGCTGATCGTTTTGGGGTCGGGCACCGTCGGTGCGCTGGCAGCCGCTACCGCGTTGTTCGGTACGGGTGTGGCCGCTGCCGATAGTTACGCCGGGCAGACCTACAGCGATGCCAGCTCCGCTGCCGGCGACGCCGGTCAGACGGTCGTCGTGGCCGCCCGAGTCGGGGACAAGCTGGATCAGGGCGACTGCATCGTCACCCGCTCCCAGACCGCCCCGTTCGCCAGCGCGAACGACGGTGCGCACGTGTCCAACACCGTGCAGTTCTATCTGAACTGCAACGGCGGCGTCGCGACCGCCACCAGCCCGGGCGCCTCGGTGGCCAGCCCGGAAGGCCGGGCCGCCAAGGCCGCCGCCGACGAGGCCGCCGCCAAGGCGCTGGCCGAGCAGCAGGCCGCCGAGCAGCAGGCCGCAGACCAGCAGGAGCAGGAGCTGGCCCAGGTCAGCACCCCTGACCAGTAGTCAGCGGGCTCTCCTCCTGTTCCAGGGCCTGGTGTAGCACCAGGTCACTGCAGTAGTCGACGAACTGGTCGCGCGTGGCGCTGAGCCGTCCGTTGAGATAGCCGGTGAACAGCGCCGTCAGTGCGCCCACCAGGCCGGTGGCGATCATTTCCTGGCGGGCGGGATCGCTCACATGGCGCAACCGGCTCTGCAACAGGCCGATGAACGACGGCATCCAGTCGGCGCCCGATGTGGTGAGCACCGGTTCGCGCTCCGGTGCCAGCAGGAGCACCCGTCCGCGCGTGGGATCGTCGACCATCAGGGCGACAAAGCCTTCCACCGCCTCCCGCGGTGTGGTCGCCGACGCCAGCGTGGACATCGCGGTCGTGCACACCTCGTCGTATACGGCGCGCACGAATTCGTCTCTGTCGCTGAAGCTTTCGTAAAAGTAGCGTTCGGTCAGCGCGGCCATCCGGCATACCGCGCGGACGGTCAGGCCGGGGCCTTCCGGACCGCCGAGCAGGGTGATGCCGGCGGCGATCAATTCGGCGCGCCGCAGTGCCTGGCGATCGGACAGGGGGACGCCCGACCAGCGGCCGCGTCGTTGACCGGATGGCTCCGGGCTCTTAAGCTCCATAGTGACAACGAGTGTAGTCAGAATTCGCTCGACGGCGAGGGGAACAGCGCCCGTGACACAGGACATGTCGCAGTCATGCCCGGCGGCCGAGCAGCAGGTGCCGGCCGCCGGGTGCCCGGTGACCTCCGGCGGGTACGACGCACCGCCGGTCCCGCTCGGCCCGGACTCGCTGACCTGGAAGTACTTCGGTCAGTGGACGGGGCTTTTCCAGGGCACCTGGGCGGGCTCCATGCAGAACATGCATCCCCAGCTGGGTGCAGCGGTGCAGCAGCACTCGATCTTCTTCATGGAGCGGATCCCGCGGCTGTTGCGGTCGATCTACCCGATCGGCGGGGTGGTCTTCGACGGTGACCGGGCGCCGCAGACCGGTGCCGAGGTGCGCGACTATCACATCGGGATCAAAGGGGTCGACGAGCAGGGGCGCCGGTACAGCGCGCTCAATCCCGATGTCTTCTACTGGGCACACGCCACCTTCTTCAAGTCCACGCTGCTGGCCGCCGAGAAGTTCGGCGGCGGGCTGACCGAGGCGGACAAGCGTCAGCTGTTCGACGAGCACATCACCTGGTATCGCATGTACGGGATGAGCATGCGTCCGGTGCCCAAGAGCTGGGAGGAGTTCCAGGCGTATTGGGACCACATGTGCCGCGACGTGCTGGAGAACAACTGGGCCGCGCGCGAGGTGATGGATCTGTCGACCATGCCCAAACATCCTTCACTGCAATGGATTCCGGATCGACTGTGGGCGCTGAACCTCAAGGTGATGCAGCGCTTCCTGACGTTCATGACCGTCGCCCTGTACGACCCGCCGGTGCGTGAACTCATGGGCTACACGTGGTCTGCTCGTCAGCAGTGGTGGCACGACCGGCTCTGCGAGGTGATCACCCTGGTGTCCAAGTACGGACCCAAACGCCGGCTGATGCATCCGCGCAAGCGCTCGGCGATGGATCGCGCGACGGGCCGGCTGCCCGCCGACGCGCCGCTGGTGCACACCCCGGCCCGCAACCTGCCGCCGGTCGAATATCGCGACAGCCCGAACTTCTACTGTCCGAACGTCGGCTGACACACCGGGCGGCGGCTCGCCCCGCGCACGGGTTAGCGTTGGGGGCATGCAGGGGCCGGAACTTCTCGGCGGCCGATATGAACTGCGGGGGGTGCTGGGCCGCGGCGGGATGGCGGAGGTGCGCGCGGGCTGGGATGTCAGGCTCGGCCGCGCCGTCGCCATCAAAATGCTCTATCCGCAGCTGAGCGCACAGCCCGACAGCCGCAACCGGTTCGCGGTGGAGGCGCGGGCGGCCGCCGGGCTGAGCCATCCTCACGTCGTCGCGGTACACGATGTCGGCGAGCACCACACGACGCCCTACATCGTCATGGAGCGGTTGCCGGGGCGCACCCTCGCCGACGCACTGCACCACGGCCCGCTCCCCGAGCCGCATGTGCGCGCGGTGCTCGACCAGGTGCTCTCGGCGCTGTCGGCCGCGCACGGCGCCGGTGTGCTGCACCGCGATATCAAACCGGCGAACATTCTGCTCACCGAAGACGGCGCGGCGAAGGTGGCCGACTTCGGCATCGCCAAGAGCGCCGACTCAGCCGACACCGTGACCGGCCAGGTCATCGGCACCGTGGCGTATCTGTCCGCCAACCGGATCGCGGGCCGGCCGGCGACGGTCACCGACGATCTGTACGCCGTCGCGGTGGTGGGGTACGAGGCACTGGCCGGCCGGCGGCCGTTTCCGCAGCAGAACCTCGCCGAGCTGGCCCGCGCCGTGGCCGAGCGCCGGTATCCGCCGTTGGCCACCGTGCGCCCCGACGCCGATCCGGTGCTGGTGGATGTCGTCGAACGCGGGTTGTCCGGCGGCTTCGGCAGCGCGGCGCAGATGCGGGCGGCACTGGCCGGCGGGCCGCCCGTGCGGCCGCCGACGCTGGTGCTGGAGCATCCGCCGCTGCCTGATCCGGCGACGACGGTGCTGCCGCGGCGGCGCCGTCGCCGGCCGGTGCTCGCGGCGATCGGCGCGCTCGTCGTCGTGGTGTTGGTGGTGCTGGCCTTCGTCGTCGATGCCGCGTCGCGCACCGTGGCGCCGCAGCCGGCCGGCACGGCCACCTCCGAGTCATCCCCGCCGCCGGTCACCACCTCGGCGCCCCCGCCGACCTCGTCGGCGCCCGCCCCCGTCGACAATCCGGGCCCGCCCAAGGGGCCCGGCAACGGGAACGGCAAGGGAAACGGTAACGGGCACAAGCCCAAACACGGCTAGGGCTGAGCGCGGCTGTGAGGTCCTCGTAGCGTGGCGTGAACGCCGCCGCAATTGCCGGGCAACGGCGTCGCGGTGTGCTTGTGCCATGAGTATTTACGAGCAGATCGGCGGCGGTGCCGCCATCGAAGCGGTGGTGGAGGACTTCTACGTTCGGGTGCTCGCCGACGACGAACTGGCCGGGTTCTTCACGGGCACGAACATGGCCCGGTTGAAGGGCAAGCAGGCGGAGTTCTTCGGCGCCGCTCTCGGCGGTCCGGAGCCCTACACCGGTGCGCCGATGCGGCAGGTCCATCAAGGCCGGGGCATCACCCTGCATCACTTCAACCTGGTAGCCGGGCACCTGTCGGACAGTCTGACCGCGGCCGGGGTGCCCGAGGAGGTGGTGGCCCAGATCATCGGCGCCGTTGCGCCGCTGGCCGACGAGATTGCCACCGCGCGGAGTGCCTGATCGCTCTGTCGTGACTTTGGTGCCCCCACCAGGGCTCGAACCTGGGACCTGCGGATTAAAAGTCGCTAGGTGAACTAGCGTGGGAACTTCGGAAACGAGCCCCGGACCATCCAACAGGGCCTGAAAAGAGCAGATCAGCGCTACTGTCCTGTGAAAAATCGGGCAATTGCAGCCGCTGCTAGTTCGTCATCGCAGACAGCCGGGCTGCTGCCGTGCTGCTGTCACGGTGCTGGCGCGTCCTCAAGGAGTAGAGCTGACGTCCCGTCAGCAATGCGGACGATGTCTCCCGCCAGCATGTAGGTCCACACGACACAGGTCTCTGCTTCAGCCTGGGTTACGTCGCCGTGCACGCCCTTGCTGGCCAGGCCGTCGAGGGAGTTCAGACGGTTAGACAGATCACCCACGATCTGAACGACCGTCTGGCGGTGACGCTTGCCGTCCACGTTCTGCCGCACGTACTCGGTCAGCCGGTTCTTGTACTTGTCGTCTGACATCAGGCGCCTGGTGTCGTCCACGCCTGTCACTTCCTCGTCGGTGGCGGGGTATAGCGCGTCAGCTAGCGCCTTGATGAGGCGACGGCACGAGGTCAGGGCGTGAGCAAAGTCCTCGGCCGTGCCAGAACTAAGAGCCTCCTGTGCAGCTATGAACTTGTCCAATGCATCGGGTGCGTACTTGCGTAGCGCGGCATTTATGTACAGCTGGGCGCGCTGGAAGATGTCGCTGCTGGTCTTCCCAGCCAGCAGGTCTGCCTCTACCGATATGAGGTAGTTATGAACGTCTTGGCGGATCTTGCCGAGCGTCCCCCGTGTCCATTGCAGGTCAGGGAGCAGATCTGATCGAGTCTTAGCCTCGATCCGTGGATGAATAGGCTGGATGCGGGGTGTCGGAACGAGGAAAGTGCCCTTTGAGCTGGGATGATTGATGTTCCTCACGCATTAATCAAACCCGGTTAGAAGGGCACTTCCAGTGCGAGTGTCGCATGGCTTTGCCGCGGA
>NZ_JAPFPY010000069.1 GCF_026240945.1 Mycolicibacterium sp. J2 | reverse complement strand
CGTCGCACCGTCGGTGTCTCGGTAGAGCGCGACTGCGTCCCGTTTGAACTCGTCGGGATAATTTTTCCTTGCCATCGTGGACCGATCATCTCGCTTCCCCCGCCAATCTTGCGGGATTCAGCGTGTCCAACACTCGGGGTCAAGGCCCTTATGTTCAAAGATCGTGAAGCCGTTTGCGCACGTCTCTTCGGTCGGCACTTTGCGGTAAGCGGGCTTAGCCATAGGCGACAACGTTAGTCCGGATCGTTAGGACCAGGACAGCCAGGACTGCACCACGCACGCATAACCTCAGGATCGCCATAGGGCTGACCATCAACCATGAAGTCGTCAACGACCTCAGTGCGCGGTTTACCGCACACCCAACACGTGCCAGCATTCCGCATCCGCTCAACCATGAGCACAATTCTAGCCCTGTAAGCCGATCTAAGCCGTCAAGACATGCGCTCAAGTATTCCAATGCCGGCTGATCCATAAACGTCGCTTAGCGGCCATTCTAGAGGCCATTGTGGGGGATAGCTCCGCGCGTTTACCCCCCGTACCCGGAGTGCAAGGCATATCGCCGATTACTTTCTGGGCGTCCAGAAAGTCAGAAGCTGCTCGAAAACACAACTGAACAACAACTGAATATCGAGGGGGTGACCCGTGGCCGTAATGGCTAAAGCAGGACCAAAAGCGCAGGTCACGGTGCCTCCGCTTGTTTTCAAGGGTTGGCCGCTGGACCGGGCTAAGCGCCGAATCAAGTTCATCGACACCTACATTTACAACGTCGATGACAACGGAAAAAGACGAAAGTTTGGCCTTCAATCGTTCCAAAAAGAGATTATTTGCGGCTCATATGCCGATGGTATCCGTACCGCGCTTGTGTCGATTCCACGCGCGAATGGTAAGACGATGCTTGCCGCCGCGATTGCCATTGCAGAGATGTTTCTAGGCCCGCGTTACGGTGAGGTCTTGTGTATCGCGGCTGGTAAGGAGCAGGCCGGTCACGTTCTCAAGTACGCGATGCAGCTTATAAACGAGTCCGACGAGCTTAGAGACCGTTTTCAGGTTTATGCGGACAAGCTGGTGTTGCCCGAGAACGAGGCAACCCTAAGGGTGCTACCGGCAGAGCCAGCGGCTTTGCACGGCTACAACCCTTCGCTCTGCATTATCGACGAGCTGCACGTGGTGGACTCGAAAGTTTGGTCAGCGGCTACGTCGGTTCGCGGCAAGCGCCGTCAGTCGCTCACGTTGGCTATCTCGACGCCTTCGCACACCAAGGAAAGCGTCATGTGGAAGCTCGTTGAGCACGGACGCCTTAACGCCGATTCATCGTTCTACCTGCGCGAGTTCTCCGCGCCTGACGGGTGTGCTGTGGACGACCGGGACGCGTGGAAGATCGCTAACCCGGCGATGACGTGTGAGCGTCCGTTTCAGTTCATCGACGGCATGGCGTCTGACCTTGCGACGAGTCGTGAGGACGAGTTTCGCCAGCTACGTCTAGGACAGTGGGTTGCGAGCCTCAACGCCTGGTTGCCGTTCGGGGCGTGGGAGGACTGCCTAGACAGCACCCGGACGGTGAGGCCGGGTGAGCGCGTGGTGCTGGCGTTCGACGGTTCCGCGTCTGGTGACTCGACGGCTCTTGTGGGTTGCACGATGGACGGCCACCTTTGGATTGAGGGCATATGGGAGAACCCCGGCAATCCGCGTTGGCGGGTACCGCGCGCCGAGGTCAGCAATGCGGTCGATATGGCGTTCGCAAATTACAACGTGGCGAGGCTGGCCTGCGATCCGTGGGGTTGGCGATCTGAGATTGAAGCTTGGGCCGCGAAGCATGGTGACAAGCGCGTTGTTGAGTGGAACACCGCAGCAGCATCGCTGATGGCACCCGCAACTGACCGGCTGTATCAGGCCGTGATGACTAAGCTTCGATCCGTGGATGGGCCCCGCTGAGGTGTAGGGAGGCTGATTCTTGCCACGATTTCGGTTGTGGGTAGCAGGTATCGGCTGGTCTGCTCCAGCTTTTCCTGTCTGCTCCGGTCGGGCCTTTCGGCGGTTGGTCAGGCGGTGG
>NZ_JAPFPY010000068.1 GCF_026240945.1 Mycolicibacterium sp. J2 | reverse complement strand
CGCCACTCGGGACTGGGTTACCGCACGCCAGCCGAGTACGCTGCCGTCTGCAGGTGTACCCACACCCCGATGGCCTGCAGCATCAATTGAATCTGGATCACACCACCCCGACTCCAGAACCGGGTGGACTCGGAAACGGGGACTCGCCACCTGCTCCATGAGGCGGTCAAAGTTCGTGGTGAGAATGACCTTGACGATGCCGCGCTTGACGAGCTGGGCGATGGCGTGATGTGCCGGACTGGGGACTTTGATGTTCTGTTCGCGCTCGTCGTCGGTTGGCACGAAGTACTCCTGCAGAAGGCCCTGCCGCGCGGCCGGGGTTGGCGCCATGGCGGCCAACAGCGAAGAGTAGCCGAGGTCTACAGTCCCGTTGGCAGCCCACCAGGCTTCGGGATCCTCGACTGCGAGCTCGTGGGAGGCGACATCGTCGGGGTCTTGGGCTGCGGCAACTTTCTCCACCAGGTTGGAGACAACTCCCCATCCGGTGGGAACGCCGGCCCCGGTGGAGACCCCCGAGCCTAAGAGCAGGGCGTAGACGCCGGGTTGGGAATGCATCGCGGTCGCGAGCATGACTCGGGGCGACAGAGCATTGCGGGGCGAAGGCGTTGTCATGACCGTGCCATAGCGTCGGAGTTGGAGACAGGTGAGGGCTCAAGCTTGCGCATCAACATTGATCGAGCTGTCCCTGGGTAGCGACCCATGGGTCGATCGACGCCGATGAGGTCGAGGAAGGTCTGGGGACGGATCGGCATCGACGTCGTGCATAGCCCGCGCCATCGGGCGAGCATCTGAACAAACGCCGCAGGGGCGCGGTGTTCACAGACTCCCTCGAATACTTGCAGTTCGCGGTGGATCAGGATGCCGGGCGATGTCACAGCCTTGCCGAGCTGCCCGAGCACGGAATGCGCTCGCAGCTTGAAATCGACATCGGAAAGCACGCTCGGGGGGATGCCGGCATTCGGCACGACCACCAGCGGGACGAAGACCGTCTGGTCATCGAATGTGCACCCTTCCCATCCATGTTCGATGAGTTGCTCGATCGTCGACTTGAGTTGAAGGAACTTCTTGTTGACGAAGGTGTCCTCGATGTCGGACCGGTAGTCGTCGGCGTCGGCGAAACCTTGTGCTGCCTTCTCATCGAGCCAGTGGTTGGTTGCATCGACCACAAGGCAGAACCGGCCGTCCACCAAAACCCAGTCACATACCGACGGAATGCGGCCGCCGCGTGTCCACGCCTGCTGCATCTGCTCTTCGGTGATCAGCGTGATGGCCGGACGGGCCCGGCGGGTCGCCCGCCGGAACAAGTATCCGACAGTGTCCTCAAACACGTAGTTCATCGCTTGGCTGAATTGCTCACCACGCCGGTCCTTCTCGGTACCCAGCTCGAAGAATGTCTGCCAGTACAGCTGGGAACCACAGAACCGGTCCAGCACCCACGCTGGTCGCAACGCGAGGTATTCGTCATCTCCGAGCTGCAGTAATGGCACTTCGGTGAACGTGTATCGGCGGTGCGCGAGAAACCCCTTCTTCCGTTCCCGCTCAAGTCGTTTGCGATATTTGTCTACCGGCAACGCGGTTGCGGTGCGCATGAGGTCCATTGCCTGGGCGTCGATATCATCGTCGATCGACGAGGCGCGGAAGATCACCGTTCCCGTCTTCGTATGCTCCCAGAGGCGCAGCACCAGTTTGATGAATTCGCACAGGTCCACGTTGGTGGCCGTCCGAAACGCCTCTGAGGGGGTACCGCCGATCAAGTCGTGGGGTGCTTTCGTGGGCCAGCCTTTGAACCAGGTGTCGTAGGTGTCGCCCAGGACAAGGTCGGGAACCATCGTGGCGTGGGCTTGCATCCGGGCCAAGCCGGACAACATCTGGCGTTGAAGCTCGCGCAACACCATGTCGTCGTCGACCGACATCGCGGCGTGGTACCGCTCAAGTTCCTCGCTGGTCGGTGGCCAGGTCTCGAATCCTTCTGGAATATCTTGGCGTTCTTGGTCTCCGTTGATCGACAGCAGTAGATGAACCAGGTCGTTGATTCCTAGGTCAAGTCCACGGGCGTGGTGTACGAGTTCGTCGTGTGATTCTTCGATGTGGTGGTTCAGGCGGTCAGGGCTGCGGGGGTGGCCTCCTGTTCGGTCGGGGTGTCGTTGACGGTGCGTGATTTGCTCAGGACGTCCAGGCCCAGGTAGC
>NZ_JAPFPY010000067.1 GCF_026240945.1 Mycolicibacterium sp. J2 | reverse complement strand
AAGCGGTGAACCTGTGGGACACTTGCACCGGAAGTGCCTTTCCGAAGTTGTGCCGATAAGTGCGTAGAGAACACTCATCATCACAGCTCAGAGGGCACTTTCCTCATTCCGACACCCACTGAACAGCCAATTCATCAGTGGATCGAGGCTTAGTGGTT
Organism: Mycolicibacterium sp. J2; assembly: GCF_026240945.1. GTDB lineage: Bacteria > Actinomycetota > Actinomycetes > Mycobacteriales > Mycobacteriaceae > Mycobacterium. The sequence goes on along the minus strand of NZ_JAPFPY010000067.1, from coordinate 2,873 downwards.
CCCCATGCGAAGACGCCTTGCACCGTGCCGTGCCTAGCCTTACTGGGGTTGCCGTACTTGTCCGTGTCCCCCCGGAACACGGTGAACGTTTCGGTCACCACTAGGCGAACAGGTCTGCGAACGTCGGCCCGGCGCTTACGGCCTTAGTCTGCCCAGCGCCCACGTCGCCCCACGCCGGTTTACGGCTGGCTAGGTGAGGCTTGGTCTCGATCAGCAAGTCGATAGCGGCTGTCAGTGCGTCGGCGTCGTCGAGCAGCTCGGCGTTAAACGGTAGGTCGGTGGCGTCGGCCAACCTGCCCGTAGCTGCCACACGTGCCTCGAACAGAGCGCGGGCGTACTTGTCAGCCTTCGCCTCGGCGGCTGCTAGCTTCTCAGCGCTGTCGTCGGCAAGCTCACCGTCTTGGACCTCGTCGTTCTGATCGTCTGTGTCGCTATGGGTCTCGTCGGCTACGTCCGACACGTCTGTGTCACTCATGTGTTCCTCTCAAGATTGCGCGTGTACTGTGTCGACTTAATCGACTGCGCTACAACAACTTTTTGTTGACAGTTGCAGCCCTTATGACGCGGCATCGGATGGGCCTTCGGCCACACCCGGCCCTCACGCCACCACCATTTACAGAGCTGACAGGGGTCGGCGTCCATCTGCCTGACCCACCCCTCAACTAGAGGTTGCTTCTGGATCGCCTCGTGGGTGGCCTGCTGAGCGGCCTCGAAAGGCTCTGCCCGGGCCAGTCGCGCTATCCGGTTCCCGGCCTGATCGGGTTCTGTCATTAGTGATGGTGAACCGTTGTCGGCTACATCATCAGTGACGACGTTCGCGGCGTCATCCACGGGTAGCTTCGGGGCGGTCTCATTGCTGAGCACGGTATTGACCGCCTTTACCAACCGCTCGGAGTGATCTTTCGGCAGCACACCCACAGTCGGCACCGGCTGGCCCGTTTGTTCTTCAATCTGGATTGCTAGCCATACGTCGGCCAGCGACACCGCAGAGGCGTTGGCCCGATTGATTAGTGCCGCGAGCAGTAGCGCGGTATCAGCGTGGTCGAGCTGGCCCACTTGGTACTGCCCGTAAAGGGTCAGCGCGGACTGTTGTGTGTCGCTGGCTAGTTGTTCGGTTGCCGACTGGAACTGTTCAACAGCGGTCACGCGGCCTCGGAAACCACGTTCGTGGCGTCACGAATCGGGCTGGCAGAGGCCACGTTGACGCCCTGTCCATCCAATGCCTCAGCACGCAAATCAGCACGAATACGCGCAATCTGATCATCCGAATAACCAAGCGTCCGCAACACCTCAGCGCGGCTCAACACGTTCGCCTGATACAGCTTCACAGCGGCGTCCGCCTCCTGCGCGGTTGACCTGCTGGCCGGGTCACCCCACGTAATACGCGCCGCGACACTGGCCGGGTCCACCCCATCACGGACAGCGACCACCAGGGCGGCTACCTGCTCAAGAGCAGGCCCGAAGATCAGTTGCTTAGATTCCACGCGGGCCACTAGCGACGACTCTTGCGCCCTAACGGCATCCGCCGAAGTAGGCTGCGCGTCCCACGCCGCCAGGTAAGCCGGTGGCAGCGCTGAGATAGCGCCAATATGGGACATGACGATCCGCATGGCCGATTCGTAACCGGACATGTCGGCGGCGTCCCACTGGTCGAATTTCGTATCAGGTGAAGCGGCTACGGCCATCTTGTACCGGTCGTCACTGATTGGGCTGCCCGGCTTAGTTATCGGCCTACCGTTGCCGTCGAGAACCGGTTCTCCTCTGTCGTCAACCACGGCAATGTCCTTTAGTTGCAGGCCGGTGGCGTACCGTCGCGGCAGGCCCGTGGCCTCCGACGTGCACATAAGGTCAACCAGCAGCTTGTTGGCGGCGTCGACCAGCGGCAGCAAGTCCCAAACCTCGGAACAACCCGCCGTGTCCAACAGCCGGTCACTGTTGACGACCGGGACCATAGGCACCACGCCGAGCGGGTTTGCGTACTCATCCACCACACGAAGGCTGTCCGCCCGCGCGCCCTTACGGTCAGCGGAGAACCGCACGATCCGATCCGGCAGAAACAACGTCGCCTCCGTCGTCGTCAACGTCTCCCAGCGCTTAAGAGCGCCAGTGACAACGCGGCTAGCGGGGTCACGTTCCACGCTGACCTGACGGGCCGACTCAACAGTCAGCCGGGGACTACCGTCCGGGGCCGTAGACACCAGCACATAGCCAGCGCCCAACAGCAGCGCCTCACGGAACAACGTGCCGCAATGCTGCGGCATGTCGTTGGCCTCCCACTCGGCGGAGATATCCACCCCGTCGAACGCCTGGACCCTAAGCCGCTCAGCGATGCTAAGCACCGTTAGCCGGGGGATGTTCGATACCAACCGGCCCAACCGGTTGCCTAGCAGCTTGCGCTGTTCCGGCGCGATGAACGCCAACGGCTGCGTGCCATACCAATAGTTGTCCAGCGTTGAATAGCGCGCCACGGGCTCGTCTAGAGCCTGCTGCAAGCGCCTTAGTAGATCACTCTGTGTGTCGCTCAAAAGAACCAAACTCCATCATTTTCAGTTGTATTCGCCACTGCGGCAGCGGAATCGAAAGCAGCGATAGCGGCCACGGCGGCATCAATCTTCCTGGGACTGTTTTTCTTGTCCTTGCTCACGAGGTCACCGGCTGGCGTGCGCTTGGCAACGCAATTCGCCATGTGGGCTGCTAACCGTTCGTCCCCGTCGTGGCTAACGGCCTTAGCCTCGATCCGTGGATGAATAGGCTGGATGCGGGGTGTCGGAACGAGGAAAGTGCCCTTTGAGCTGGGATGATTGATGTTCCTCACGCATTAATCAAACCCGGTTAGAAGGGCACTTCCAGTGCGAGTGTCGCATGGCTTTGCC
>NZ_JAPFPY010000066.1 GCF_026240945.1 Mycolicibacterium sp. J2 | reverse complement strand
TGGCGATCACGCCGAAAGCCTCGTGGCCGTGGGTGCGCACCCTGCTGCACTCGGTGTTCGATCAACCCGACACCGAATCAGTTGCCGCCCAATACGACCGGATCATCGACGCGCTGGCCGGCAAGCTCCCGAAGGTGGCCGATCACCTCGAAGCCGCCCGACCGGACCTGCTGGCGTTCACCGCGTTCCCCAAGCAGATCTGGCGCCAAATCTGGTCCAACAACCCCCAGGAACGGCTCAACAAGGAGATCCGCCGACGCACCGACGTCGTGGGCATCTTCCCCGACCGCGACGCCCTGATCCGTCTCGTCGGGGCCGTGCTCGCCGAACAACACGACGAATGGGCCGAGTCCCGGCGCTACCTGGGCCTGGACGTCCTGAGCAAATCACGCACCGTCAACGACACCCCGACCGAACAGGAGGCCACCCCCGCAGCCCTGACCGCCTGAACCACCACATCGAAGAATCACACGACGAACTCGTACACCACGCCCGTGGACTTGACCGTGACTAAATACGGCCTGTACGAAAGGCTGACTGTTATGGCCCCGGTTGCGTCCGGCCAAGTTTGAAGGCCGGGTTGTTCTAGCTAGCCATCAGCGTTTGCCCATGGCGTTTCCACTTGCGTGAGCCCCGGTCCAGCGACCTCGGGTCGATCAACCTGGCCCGCACCAACGCCCGGTACACCGCCGACTCCGACGGCAGCGGCCGCACACCCCGTTTATCGAGTTCAATCACCAACCGACGCGGCCCCCAGTACGGGCGAGAGCGACGCAGCTCCAACAACACCGCCTCCACATCGGCGGGCATCTGATGCGGACAGGACAGCGGCCGGTGCGACCGATCCACCAACCCGTCGAGCCCCGCGGCCTCATAGCGGGCCAACCAGGAATGCAGCGTCTGACGCGACACCCCGACCTTCGATGCGACCTGCGCGATCGACAACCCATCGCTGATCACCGCCAACACGGCCTGATACCGCTGCTCGGCCACAGATAGCTTCCTCATCTAGGGAGTGTCAAGGATCAACCGAAGCAACTGTCAAGCATCAGCCGAAACACTGTCAGGCATCAACCGAAGTAGAAATGTCACGCATCAACCGACGTCATACACAAAAAAGTGCCCCCGGCAGGATTCGAACCTGCGACACCGGCTTTAGGAGAGCCTGCAAGCTCACCTAGTCGCGGTCTCTAAAGTGGTCCTGAACTGGCGATATGACGCCATCCGGTACCACCCGTAATCACGGCGTGTCGCGGATTCACCGACCGAGCACCGACCGCAGATCAGCGTTGACTTCCGGGCTCAGAAACGAGCGAAGCCCCTCGGCTGCAACCAAGGGGCTCCACGGAGGCAACTATGGAAACCACCGTTTGCGCGCGCAGTCGAATCGTACCGCGGGCGCTGAACTACGTCATCGATCTTTCGGCCGTTGGCGGCGTGAAATGACGCCCGCGGGTCAGTTCCCCGGAGATCCGGGGGAGGCGGCGGGTGAAGATCCGCTGAGCCATCTACTTGCAGGGCCTACGGATGGGGATCGCACACGGCTTCGGGCCGAATTATTGGCTCGGGCCGCACAGGTCCGCGCGAACGGCTGGGAGTCGTATCGCGGAATCTGGTCGACCGGGGAAGTGGTCAGTGTGGCGGTGGTCCTGGCTGATCATGCCGAACTCGCCGCGTTGGGTGAAACAGAACAGTCAGCGTTGGAGCGGTGGGCGTTCGACCTTTGGGGGCTACAACGTGGGCCGGCTGATGTCGCGAACGGCTGCCGAGGCACGCGCGAGTGGTTCCAGGATGTGGCGCAGGAATTTGCAAACGACGATGCCGTGCACGACCTATTACGGCGCGCCGGAGAGTCGCCGACTGTCAGAAAGAAGCGACCCCGCCGTGTTTCGGACTCCGATGAACAGGGCGGCGCCGAATGACCATCGCGGGATTCTCGGTGGGCGTACGGAAGTCTGAAGTCACCATAGTGGCGCCCAGATTTGCTGCAGCCGCTCGTTACGGACTGACAGCAGAGGAGGCTAATGACCTGGCTGAGGCGCTTCAGTATGCGGCCGGCAGGGCCATGCGATACGGAGAACGACGCGGCGGGCATGGGCAAGCTGCGGTCGACCGCGACGGCCAACTGGCTCAGACCTCGTTCGACGACATCCAGAAGGGTTGGCTCGGATGAGTCGGACATTGCGCGGCCCCGATCGCCAGGGCGACGCGGCGGCCCGGAGCGCTTGCGCGGAGGGCCAGAGCGTCGGCGGCGCGAGCGCAGCGAGCGCCCTTGGTAGTAATAGGAATGAGTGCCCCCCAGGCGGTATGGCGGGATCAGACGCACAGGAACGGAGACGAGTGCGGTTCGGGGCCCGTGCGATGCTTTGGAGGGCTTCGACGCTGAAGAGCGTGCGTATGTGCGGCCGAGTCATTCGGCACGACGACTCGAAGGGGTCGGGTACTTCGGGACCGGGTGTAACCGTGAAACGCTCGTACGACGGCACCTCGGCGGGCTACGGCAACCTGCTCACGTGCGGGTCGGTATGGGCCTGTCCGCGCTGCGCTGCGGTGATCGCGTCGAAACGCTCAGAGGAACTCGGCAATGCGATCCGAGCGGCGCACGCGGCTGGCGCTACGTGCTATCTGCTGACTTTGACCATGCGCCATCACAGCCGTGATGCTCTGTCGGAACTGTGGTCTGGACTATCTGCTGCGTGGCGAAAGACGTTCGGTGTGACGGCCTGGACTGGTGACAAGGGATATGTCCGCAAGGACGGAACTCTGCGACCGCCGAGACTGGGAGACGCTGAGCGCTTCGGCGTGGCGGGTCTATGCCGCGCTGTAGAGGTGACACACGGCGACAACGGGTGGCATCTGCACGCGCATGTGCTTGTTGTGACGACGAACGGTCTCGGTATCGGTCTACGGGATGATTACAACGAGGTGCTGCGGAAAGCGCTGGGCCACGATGGCGCGACTCCTGATGCCCTCGTTGACCGGGAATGGCTTGGCAGTGCAGCGTTTTCGTGGACAGTGTGGCGACGGTGGGCCGAGGGGTTAGAGAAGGCCGGTCTCGAAGCGCCGACGTCGATTGGTGTCGACTTGCGGCTCATCAACGATGGGGGCGAGGAGGTAGTGGGGCGCTACTTGGCCAAGGCCACGTACGACGCTGCGAAGAAGGCGGGGATGGAGATCGCTGCCGGATCGATCACGAAAGAAGGCAAAGAGAACGAAAAGAACGAGTCGCGCAATCGAACGCCCTTTGAAATTCTCCGTTCGCTGGCCGCGGGGGAGCAGCGTCGTTGGAAGCTGATCGTGGACGCTCGTGTAGTCGCTGTCGTAGCGGATCGCAAGGGTGTGCACCTTGCCGAACGCCTCACCGGCGAAGTGAAAACGATTCGACCGCCTGGGGATTGGCAACTATGGGCTGAATACGAGTCTGCGTCGTCTGGCCGTGCGCAACTCGTTTGGTCGCGCACCCGAAAGGATGCCGAGAGCCATCGGGAGAGGCTCTGGAACGTGGTCCTCGCGTCAAGAGGGGATTCGGCCGAGAGGTCAAACGAGGATCTGGCCGACGAACGGCAACAGGGCGATGTGCTTGTAACGATCAGTCGAAACGGGTGGAAGCGAATGCTACGTAACCCGATCTGGTTGACAGACCTTCTAGACCTTGCTGAAAGCGACCCGGTGGCAGTTCCGAACTGGCTACGGGCGCGTCAGATTGAGGTGGTGGATACACCCCGCCATCGGAGTAGAAGGGCAAGGGCGGCGTGATGGCTGGACGCATCGCTTGGGGTCTGAAGTACGGTCAAACAACGTCATCGGGGTCGATATCAGCCTCGGTGTAGTCGGCCTGGTCGGCGGGTACCGGTTGGGCATCGAAGGTCACGTTGTCTGGCACGGCCCACCTCTCGCGAGCCCATTTGACGAGTCGTTTGCGCCGAGCGGCCACCGCATTGGGGTTCCATTCCCTGACCGACGAGAGTTCGCGCTCCATAAAAAATGGTGAGGTCGCGTAGCACGGCTTATCGCTGCTCGATTTTCCCTTCTTGTCGGGAAAGGGTTTGTTGGAATAAGACGAATTGTCTTTAGTCAGAGTGAGATTGCCGAGGTCGTGCAGGAACAGCTTCTGCTCTGACTTCCCGAACCGCTCGCGCCAGTAAGCGTCCTTTGGCGTTTGTGGAAGGATGTGCTCGATGGTGTCGGCGCGCTCACGTCTCCGCACTTCCTCCCAGGGGATCTTGGGGACGGCCCCCTTGTTGCCCGCCAGATGCTCCTCGTACTCATACAAGAAATACTTGAGTCCCGACCACTCGTACCAGTTGTAGTCCTCGGCCCGGAGACTCTCGTCGAATCGAACGTGTGGGCTAAACGCGAGGAGCGCGTACCACAGGCGATCCATCGCGCCGTCGAATCCGTCAGCATGACGGTATAGATCGTGCCCTATTCGGAACAGGTCGGCCTGTCCGGCGTCAGAGCGACGTTCCAGGATGCGGTAGACGCGGAATGCGAAGAGTTCGCAGAACTTCACCAGTTCCAGGTACTTGTCGGGCTGGTTCGCGAAGCGGATGCGGGTGGCTATGAGTAAGGGCAAGAACGGTGCAATGACGCTGGTTCGCGTCAGCTTTTCGCTCCAGCGTTTGATGTCGCTGCGAATCTTCTGATTAGACAACGACATGAAGGCTTCTGCCCGATCTGGTGCCCACGCATCGCAGAAGCCGACACAGCACGCGCGCAACCCTTCGGTGTAGTCCACTAACGCTGAGAGGAACTGTTCATCCTTGCCCTGAAACTTGCGAAGATCAAAACGCTCTTTAATCGTCTTGCTGCCCTGAAACTTTCGGGGTTGGGGATCGTAAGCGGTTAACCAGTGCGCCCGCAGAAGCCGATCTTCATCGGCGGACGAGGTGAGGCCGGCTGCCATGAGTTGGCGGAAGATCTCTGCCCAAGCGTCGTTGACGACGTGTGGCAAGGTGTTCGGCAGCGCCAAAGTCGAGGCGGCATACAGCAAGTAGTTCTTGACCTTCTCCAGCTCGGAAAGAGGCTTGCCCCGGTTGTTCATCACTTCAAAAATCACGCCGACATCACCCGCGGACTCGACCTCGTAACGGCTAACCCGAAGCTGATTGACGATCTTGAGGTACAGCTCGGTCAACCACGCCTGGTAGGCCGTCTCGTCGCCGTCACGATGTCGTTGCAAGTAGGTGGCAAATTCCGATCGTGCATTCGCTAGACGTCGTTCGGAACTGATCTGCGGGCCCTCAGGCCCGGGCTGGTCGCTGAGCGCGACGGTGCGGAAGTAGTGGTCGCAATCCGTGTTAAGCTTCGATCCGTGGATGGGCCCCGCTGAGGTGTAGGGAGGCTGATTCTTGCCACGATTTCGGTTGTGGGTAGCAGGTATCGGCTGGTCTGCTCCAGCTTTTCCTGTCTGCTCCGGTCGGGCCTTTCGGCGGTTGGTCAGGCGGTGG
>NZ_JAPFPY010000065.1 GCF_026240945.1 Mycolicibacterium sp. J2 | reverse complement strand
GAAGCGGTGAACCTGTGGGACACTTGCACCGGAAGTGCCTTTCCGAAGTTGTGCCGATAAGTGCGTAGAGAACACTCATCATCACAGCTCAGAGGGCACTTTCCTCATTCCGACACCCACTGAACAGCCAATTCATCAGTGGATCGAGGATTAGGTCACCCGCTGTCCCCGTCGCTTCGCTCGCCGCAGGCCTCTTTCCCCCGTCGCTTCGCTCGCCGCAGGCCTCTTTCCCCCGTCGCTTCGCTCGCCCTGGGTCTTTCTCCCCGTCGCTTCGCTCGCCCTGGGTCTCCTATGCTCAACGTGAAGGGAGTGGGCGGTGCGCAGAGACCGAGGCGATCTGGAGAGTGCGGTGATCGCCGTCATGGCCGGGGGCGGGGCAATGACGGTGGCCGAGGTCCGCGCGGAGCTGGACGCCGAGCTGGCGTACACCACGGTGATGACGGTTCTCACCAGGCTGGCCGACAAGGGGGCACTCACCCGCCACCGTTCGGGCCGCTCGCACCGGTACCGGCTCGCGGCGACGCCGGGGGACCTTCCGGCCTTACAGGCGGCGCTACGCATGCGCCGCGAGCTCGACGGTGAGCATGCCCGCGCGGATGTGCTGTCCAGCTTTGTGGCCAGTCTCTCCGCGGAGGACGAGGCCCTGCTTCGAGAAGTCCTGTCCCGCAATGAATCCAGTGGTGATAACCGGTGAGCGTCGGCATACTGCTCAGTGTGCCGTGGCTGGTCGCGGCGGTTCTGACGTGGCAGTTGCCCCGCCTGATATCGAGGTTTCACCCCGACTGGCTGGTACCAGTGCTGGCCTGGCTGGCGGCCATAGTCTCGGTGAGCAGTTGGATATCGCTGGCTGCAGGCGCAACGGTGCTCTCCAATCAACGCGACATTGCCTGCCGGGCAGTTGGTTCGGTGCTGGCGGTGGCTGCAGCCGCCGGTGTGTTCAGTGCAGTGCTGCACGCCCGGAACGTGTGGGTGTCGGTGAGGGTGAATCGTGCGTTCCGCGGCCGCAGCGGCGATGAAGCCGGGGTGCTGATACTCGATGATGATCGACCAGACGCGTTCGCGGTGCCTGGCCGCGGCGGGGGATTGATCGTGCTCACGACCGCTCTGGCGGGAGCTTTGACGGCCGACGAGCGCCGCGCCGTGATCGACCACGAACGTGCACATCTGCGCCGCCATCACCATCTGCATGTGCAAGCGGTCGAATTGGCCACCCGGATCAATCCAATGCTGAGACCGTGGTGCCACGTCGTGCGGTTGGCGGCCGAACGCTGCGCCGACGAGTACGCCGCCCGCCGCGATCGCCGCACCGCCGCACAAGCCGTCGCACGTGCCGCACTGTTGTGTGCGCGTGTGGTCAGGCCGGGCGTTTGTCACATCACCGGCCGCCCGAGTGACGCACGCGTGCGGGTGGTGGCGCTGGTGGGTGCGCCGCCGGCGCGCCAGTGTCGTCGTGCGGTGCTGGCTGCGGCCGTTGTCGCCGTCGTGTTGAGCGGCCAGAGTTACTTGGCGGCCGATGTCATCCAGGATCGGTTGGCCCCGGAAGTCGGCGAGACGCCGTCCACGGTCATCGGCTGAGCGCTAGCACAATTCACTGTCCCGCGGTGTCCGCTACCGCGTCCCCCCACGCCGATCGGGCGCCCGAGTCGCCGATCCGCACCACCTGCACCGTGGTGGCGACGGCGGTGATGACGATGATCGCCGCGAGAACCCAGCCGACAAGCGGTTTGATCGGGCGCTCGCGGGTTTCACGTATGTGGACAACGGCGAGCAGCACCGCCGCGACCAGGAGTGCCACCGCGAAATACACCATGGTGTCGCCGAGTTCGGCATGTTCATGCAACTGCGGGGTGCGTTGCGTCTGGTGCTCCAGCCATTCCCCGGCCTCAGTGGTGAGCGGTGTGAGGACGGTGGTCACCGCGGCCAACGCGACGACCAGCCACACCAGCCGCCGACGCGCCGCGGGCCATACGGCACAGAGGATGGCCAGCACGGCGGTGAGCGGGGCCAGTACCACGATGAAGTGCACGAACAGGACGTGGGCGGGCAGCCCTTGAATAGTCGACAACCGTTGCCTCCGTATGACTGATCCGACACGGTGATACTACACAGTTAGTAGTAGTGGACCCTGTGACGAAACTGTCCTGCTCCTGGCTGCCGGGGCGCGGCAGCCGTCGGACTACCGGGGAAGCGTCGACGTGATCACCGTGTCACACGTACTGCTGGCCGCCGTCGATATCGTAGGTCGCACCGGTCAGCGCGGTGTTGACCATCAGATGCACCGCCAGCGCCGCGACGTCATCGGGCTGCACCACCCGCCCGATCGGCAGCGTTGCGGCCAGTTCCCGCCGTCGTTGGTCCAGGCCCTCGCCCAGCAGCGCTGCCGAAAGCGGCGTGTCGACGAATCCTGCGGCAATCAGGTTCACCCGGATCGGTGCCAGCTCCAACGCCAACGCAGCAGTGAACGGCGGAAGCACCGCCGTTGCGGCAGGGACGATGCCCAGGTGATGATCGATGCGGCGTCCGCCAGTCCCGCCCATCAACACCAGGCTGCCGCTGGGCCGCATCCTCGCCCTAGCGTGGCGGGGGCGACTTCCAACCCCAGCACGGCGTGGCCGCTGAGCGCCTCACGGATATCTTCGGGGCCCATGTCCAGCATTGGCCGGTAGCGCGGCCCTCCCGCGGTGACCAGCACGTGGTCGATCGGTGCTGGCAGCTCATGGAAGAACCGGGCCAATGCCGCAGTATCAGTGGCGTCGAAGGCGGCAGTCCGTTGGGCGTCGACCTCGGCCGCAGCTGCGGCCAGCCGGTTCGGGTCGCGCCCGGTGAGTACCACCTCGGCGCCTTCGGCTCGGACTCGACGCGCGGTCGCAAGTCCGATGCCGGCACTTCCGCCGACGAGCACGACCGTCTGCCCGGACATCGATCGCCGGTGTGACATCGTCACCCCGCGGCCCACTCCGCGGCCTCGGCGAGCTCGTCCAGGGTGAACAGGGCCAACTCGCCGGGAACCATCCACGCCAGGGCGTGCAGGGTGTGGCGCACCCATTCCTTGTCCGACACCACGGCGATGCGCTTGAACGCCGAATGGTGCTGCAGAAGCGCGCCGAAGCCCAGCTTGAGGTCGGCCGCGAGGCCGCCGGGCCCGAAGCCCTCGTAGTCCGGTGCGATCACTTCGACGATCCGGATCTCGCCGGACCCGCCGAGTCGTTCCATCGTCGGGGTAAAGGCGCGGAGGTCGTCACCACTGATCCGGCCTGACACCCGGATGCCCGTCACGCCGGCGGGCATGTCCGACATCACCTCGATCATGGGACCTCCCTGCTCATCTCGGCGGACGCGCCGCCTCGACGTTCTCGCGAAAACTCCGTATGCCGAAGCTATCTGGCGGGTACTCCGTCGTAGCGGCGGATATGGAGCGGGGCTGGCCGGCGTAACGGATACCGCCGGCGCAGCGAAGAGACACCGGGGGACGTCACGGGAGCGCAATACCGCACCCGCCGAATGATACGGCCGTTTCTCGTGTCGGGGGCTCGGTTATAACGATTCCCACGCCCCTTGGTTGCTATTCGATAAGCGGGACCGAGGTTGTCCCGGGTCTCGTAGAAATTGAGGTGGCGGTCCCCCGCTCGTGACCTGCCGTGTGGTAGGTGTCGGGCGTTCCGCCAAGAACACCAGGAGAAGGGGACCGTCATGAAGAAGAGTAGCCAGAACCGGGCCGGGGACGCG
>NZ_JAPFPY010000064.1 GCF_026240945.1 Mycolicibacterium sp. J2 | reverse complement strand
CGTCACCTGGATCGAGCGGACCTACCATCGGCGCCGACGCCAGGCCGGACTCGGACGGTTGACCCCGATCGAATTCGAAGCAATCATGACCACACCGGCCAGTCAGGCTGCGTGACCGAAAACTGTCACCTGATCGTGCAGCAGACCCCAATGAAACAGGAGTGCTTAGCGCGTTATCCCCTCGACGCCGCTCAGCGCGCCAAACAAGCGACCACCATCCTGACCGATGCTCCTCCGATTAAGCCAGCCTTGCCGGGCTGGCCCGAGAGGGAGTAAATATCCGCCACTGCCTTGGTGCCGTCGCCAATAGAATGAGCTGCGAACCGAACGGGGGCCGACGACGATGACCGATCCGCTTCATGTCCAGACCGACGGTGTGCTGAACTACTCGCAACTGCACTCCGATGTCGCGGCCGGACTGTCCGGTCTTGCCGGCGTGGACGGATCTGGTGTCGAGACAAGCCATGGAACCATCGCCTCGGCCGTGAACACCGCGCTCTCGGGAGTCCTTGCCGGCCGGCAGAACACGATTGGCGTCACGTCGACGGCAGCGAGCACCATCTCTGACCTACTGCAGAAGGCCGCGCAGGCGTATGCGGCAGGTGATCGGCAGGGTGCCGAACGACTCAAGGCCGCTGCTGACGTTCTCGAAGGCAAGGATGCGCCCAATCGAGGCACAGCCTCTGCTGCAAGCGGCGCGCCAGCTTCCAGTGGTGGAGCCGGCCGTGACATGGCCGGCCAGATGGGGCAGATGCTTGGCCAGGTCGGACAGCAGGTGGGCCAGATGGCTCAGTCGATTGCCCAACCACTGCAGGGATTGGCGCAGGGGTTGCAGCAGATTCCTCAGCAGATCATGCAAGGCGTGCAGCAAGCGGCGCAGTCAGCGTCGGGCATCGGTGGCCAATCCGAGGTCAAAAGCGCCCAGATCGAGAAGGACGACCGCCGCCCGGAGGAGAAAGACGAGGACAAGGACAAGCACAGCACCGAAAGGGACGGGCAGGAAACCCGAGCCGAAGCTGGACCCACCTCGCCGACCGAGCGTGCACCGGTGGAGTCCCCCGCTCCTCGCGAACGTCCGGCACCGACTCATCCGCAAGCGGATTGAACTTTGATGCCGTTCTGGCAGCACGCGTCGGTTCCACAGCAGCTCCGCTACGTCGGCTGACCCGTCAACTGGGCTCTCCCAGCAAACCAGCAGAGCTTCCTGTCGAGGATGAATCGCATCAACTCCTCCGGCCTTTGCGCTGCGCAAAGGCCGGAATGTTCTGCAGCAAACGCCTCTGCAGGTTCGGTAATGTCTTAGCTGAGGTATGCGGAGGGGATTGTCGATGCTGGTTGAGCCCATGGGCCGAGACCGAGCCGCGGGGGTTTCGGGGGTCCGCGCCACGTCCGTTGAGGCAGGTCGTCATGGCGCCTGAGACGCTGAAGGTCGACACCACGGCGCTGTCTCGCGCGGGTGACAACTTCTTGGCGGCATCGCAGGGCATCCCCGAGGCGCCCACCGGTTACACCCCTAGCGGTTCCGATCCACTGTCCACGGCGATCGCGGCCGTGGCGCCGCAGTTCCTCGCGCCGATCGCAGCCGGCTTGCCGGTACTGAAGGCGCAGACCGCCCAGTTCGCCCAGAACATCAAGACCGTCGCCGAGCGCTATGCGGCCACCGACGCGCAGTCGCACGCCAAGCTCTCGGGTCAGATGGGCGGCGGCGGCTCGGGTAATGGTGGTGGCGGCGGAACCGCCGGGTCACCCGCCTCGGGTGTGGCTGCGGGTGTGGGTGGACCGGCCGCTGGGGCCGCGCAGGGCGCGGGCCAGCTCGGCCAGATGATGCAGATGCCGATGCAGCTGGCCAGTCAGGCGGCACAGATCCCCCAGCAGGTGATGGGCATGGCGGGCTCGCTGCCGCAGGCCGCGATGCAGGGTGTCCAACAGGTCGCCGAGCAGGTGAGCCAGGTAGCCGGCAAGGTCGGCGGCCCCGACAAGCCCGACGACAAACCCACGGACACCGAGGATCGGGAAGGCAAGCACCGGCGCGAGGAATCGCAGGAGGATTCCGCGGCGCCCGCTGCCGGCGCAGCACCTGCGGTGCCGAATACCGAGCGCGCTCCCGACCACGTTTCTGGCGACGCCCACCGTCACTCATCGTCACGTCAATCACCGGAGAATGTGTTGTGACTCAGCCTCCCCCGCCACCTAACAGTTCCTGGGAGCCGGCACCCGGAGGCTGGCCGCAGGGCTATCCCGGCGGCCAGCCTGGCCCGCAGTGGAATCCGCAGCAGGGCTGGCCCCAGACACCGCCGCCGCCGCCGCAGAAGCGCGGATTCGCGAAATGGATCATCGGTGGGGTGGCGCTGGTCGGCGTCATCGCCGTGACGGCGGTCGTCGCCGTGTCATGCACGAAAAGCAGTGGCGGGGACGCTAAGCCGACCGCGGCACCGACCACGAGCGGTGCACCGACATCGGATTTTGCAAGTGCGAATGACACCGGTCCGGTGTCGGTGATTACCGAGGATCCGTCGTGTGCGCCGTGGATGCCGATCCTGAACACGCTTGCAGATGCCGAGGCCAATGGATGGAAGGAACGGGATCCCTCAATTCCCGCAGCCGTCTGGAGTCCAGAGATGCGAAGCCAATACACGGCCGTTGCCGATGCAATGCGTCGGGCGGCGGACCAAACCATCCAGGTCGTGAGACTCACGCCCCACCGCGTAGTGCGTGAGCTTTACCAACAGTTCATCGCTTATGCTCGCGCGTACGCGGACCGTGTGCCGGTATATACGTCGGCAGATAATCAATTAGCACTCACCGCCGTTGGCGCGGCGGAGGTTCTTAGTAACATCTGTCAATCAATCACGTATGGATCGGCAGGAGCGCGCGCCCCCTTGGTTCCACCAGCGGAGCCTCCGACAAATATCTCCTCACCGAGCGATACGAGCAATCCGGAGCGCTTCCTGACCTCCACAAATCCGGTGTGCGGGGACCTTAAGCAGGCCATCGACTCATTCAACGCGTCTCCACAAGTCGCTGCATGGAAGGGCACGGACGCCAACATTCCTGCGAGCCAATGGACTCCTGAGCTTCGGGCGACAGCAGAAGCGCTACAGCCTGTAATGCTCGATTGGGCCGCCACGCTCGACGGCATAGGCCGCCGAAGTTCCAACGGCATCTTTGAGGACTTCCTCACCCTAGCGGCCCAATACCAACGTGCCTACGTACAGAGTCTTCCGACGTTCACAAGACCGGACGAGTATCTTTACGATACGTCGCGACTGGCAGCACCAATGGTAGTGAGTGCTTGCGCCGCCACGGGCGGTTAGGAAATGGGCATTGGTAGGCCGGGAGGCCCCTACGTAGACCGTCTACTCGATCCCGACGGCTGGCCGATGACGGACGAGGACGGACTGTACAACGCGGCAACAGAATGCACCCACAAACTCCAGGCGCTAACCTTCGGCGCTGTTGAGCCCTGGGCACACGAAACCGGGGAGGCGTTCGGGGGCGGCGTGTGGACAGGCGGCGCGGCGAGTGCTGCAAATGGGAAGGCAAAAGACTACGCGAACGAGTTCGCTCAACAGCAGGCGAATTTGGTCTCAGCAGTGACGTGGTACAACCACACTGGCGGAATGGTCGCCCAAGCGAAGAACACGGTTACCAATAATGTTCATGAAGCACAACGCTTGATTCACGAAATCGAGACGTCCGACGATCCCGACGCCGACGCTGCTGAACGAAAGGCAGCGATCGACAATGTAATTAACGTATATCACGCTCTAAACGTCGGGGCTGTTGCAAGCACGGCTGCTCAATTGCCCTCCATTGACAAATGGAAGCCACCGCCTGGTTCGCTGGAGCAGCTTCTGAAGCAGAAACTAAACGCGCCTTCGTCTGTGCCTCCGCCGGAACCCGCACCTAAGCCGGCACGCGACTCCCCTCTACTAAGAAACAACGTCACGGGCTCTCCGCGCGGAGACGCAGGTGGCGTGTTCCCGGTGAACGAGTCCAGCGCGTTCTAGAGTCCTGTAGCCCGATGGTGGGCGAGAAGGGACGATGAACGTATGGCTGGTCGGAAGCGGAACTCCGCAGAAGACATCGTGCGCAAACTGCGCCGCGCGGACGAACTGGCCGCGGAGGGCAAGACCGGCGAGGAGATCGCTGCCGAGCTCGAGGTGTCGCCGGCGACGTTGTACAACTGGCGCCGCGCCTACGGCGGCATGGACACCGACGCCGCCAAAGAGCTTAAGGAGCTGCGGGAGCAGAACGCCCGATTGAAGCGG
>NZ_JAPFPY010000063.1 GCF_026240945.1 Mycolicibacterium sp. J2 | reverse complement strand
CGCCTGACCAACCGCCGAAAGGCCCGACCCGAACATCACAGGAAAAGCTGGGTAGACCAGCAACTACCGACTGCCCACGATCTGGGGCCATGACAAAAATCAGCCCCAAGAACCTCAACAGGGTCGATCCACGGATCGAGGCTAATGCCCTAGCACCCGGTGGCGACTCGATCAAAGCTAAGGGTGTTCGAGAACGAGGAGAAGTGATGACCGGTCGTCGCCTGAGCGTCCTGCAAACTGGTTACCTGCAGGCCGAGGATGCCGATGGCCATGTCAGCTTGGCGCTCGCTGCGCTTGCCGTGTTGGAGGGCCCGGCCCCGGACATGCCCACCCTGTTGACGGTGCTGGAAGAACGCACCGCCGGGCTTCCCCGGTGCCGCGAGGTGCTTCATGAAGTGCCGATGAGTCTGGCCGCGCCGCAATGGGTCGTCGACCGCTCCTTTGACATCACCCACCATGTGCGGCAGGTGACCGTCGCGGCGCCCGGTGACGATGCCGCGGTGTTCGCCGTCGTCGGGCAGGCAATGGAACGCCGCCTGGATCGCTCGCGGCCACTGTGGGAATGCTGGGTGATCGACGGCCTCGCCGGCAACCAGTGGGCGATTCTGATCAAGATTCATCACAGCATCGCCGACGGTATCGCGGCGTCGGCGATGCTGGAGCGGATCTGCGACGACGCTGCGGCAGTGGTTCCGGTTGCGGAGCAGACCCGCCCGGCAACCGACAGCGGCCACGCGTGGAGCCTGAATCCGCTCGACTGGTTGCGATCGGCCGTGCAGGTCTCCACGGATGCGTCCCGGACCGCGCTGAGGGTGGCGACCGGTGCAACCGAATTGGCGTCCGCGCTGTTCGCCTCGACACCACGGTCCTACACGGGCCCATTGAGCGATCTGCGTCGTTATAGCGCTGCGCGGGTGCGGCTGGCGGATGTTCGTATGGTCAGTGAGCGGCTGGGAGTCACGATCAACGATGTGGCGCTCGCCGCCGTTGCCGACAGCTTTCGGTCGGCGATGCTGCGGCGCGGCCACACTCCGCGGGCCCACTCCCTGCGGACGGCGGTGCCGGTTTCGCTGCGTACTCCGGATGCATTGCACATCCCCGACAACCGGATAGCGGTGACGCTGCCGCAATTGCCGGTCGAATATGCCGACCCGTTGCGCCGACTGCAGGCGGTGCATGAGCGGATGACCGCCGTGAAATCGGGCGGCCAGATCAGCGCCGGTGCGCTCGCGGTGGCGGCGGCCGGGCTCCTGCCGTACGCGGTCACCGCGCCGGTGGTCCGGCTGCTGAGCCGACTGCCGCAACGCGGAGTGGTCACCGTCGCCACCAATGTGCCCGGGCCGCGTCGCCGGCTGAAGTTCGCAGGGCACGATATTCAGGCGCTGCTCCCTGTTCCGCCGATCGCCGTGCACCTGCGTACCGGCATCGCCATCCTGAGCTACGACGACGAACTGGTCTTCGGCGTGATCGCCGACGCGGACAGTCCGGTCGGGCCGGACGAGCTGGCCCGCGGCATCGAAGCCGGCGTTGCGCACCTGGTGTCCATCGCCGCTGCCGCGCGGCACTCACGGCGCCTGGGCAATCTGCTGTTACTGGCCGGTTAGGCCGACGGCACAAGCGAATAGGAGAAGCATGATGGTCTACGACCACGATATGGGCTGGTGGGGTTTCGCCGGGATGGGTATCGGCATGGCAGTGTTCTGGGCGGCGGTCCTGTTCGGCATCATCGTGACCGCGATGTATCTCGTCGGAGAACGCCGGTCCCCTGCGCCCACCGGGCATCAGCGGACTGCCGAGGACATTCTCGCCGCCCGGTTCGCCCGTGGTGAAATCGACGAGGCCGAGTATCGGGAACGCATCAACACACTGCGAGACCACGTCCAGCGCTAGCGTGGGATTCATGGCTGCACCAACCATGCGGGCCTGGCGAGTCCGCACACCCGGACCCATGCCCACCCGACCGCTGGAGTTCGTCACCACTGCGGTCGGCGAACCCGACGGCGACGAGGTCTTGATCGCCGTGCACGCCTGCGGAGTGTGCCGTACCGATCTGCACGTCACGGAGGGTGATCTGGCCGTCCACCGGCCTCATGTCACACCAGGTCATGAAGTCGTCGGTGAAATCGTCGCCCTTGGACCGGAAGCCGCCGATCTGTCTGTCGGCGACCGAGTCGGGGTGGCGTGGCTGCGGCACACCTGCGGGCAATGCCGCTACTGTCTGGCCGGCCGGGAAAACCTTTGTCCGCAATCGCTTTACACGGGATGGGACGCCGACGGCGGATACGCCGAGTACGTCACTGCACCGGCACCATATGTGCACCGATTACCCGATGGCTACTCCGATGCCGAACTCGCTCCCCTGCTGTGCGCCGGCATCATCGGCTATCGGTCGCTGCTGCGCGCCGACCTGCCGCCCGGCGGGCGTCTGGGCATCTACGGTTTTGGCGGCAGCGCGCACCTCACCGCTCAGGTGGCGCTGGCCCAAGGAGCCGAGGTGCATGTGATGACCCGTGGGGATGCGGCCCGCGATCTCGCCCTGGCGTTGGGCGCCGCCTCGGCGCAGGGCGCAGCCGATCGTCCCCCGGTACCCCTGGATTCCGCCATTCTCTTTGCCCCCGTTGGCGATCTGGTTCTCCCCGCGCTGGAGGCGCTCGCCCGCGGCGGCACCCTCGCCATCGCCGGTATCCACCTCAGCGACGTCCCGACGCTCAACTACCAACGTCATCTGTTCCAGGAACGGCAGGTGCGGTCGGTGACGTCGAACACCCGCGCCGACGCACGCGAGTTCCTGGACTTCGCCGGGCGTCACCACCTCGCCGTCAGCGGCCCCGAGTACCCGCTGGATCGTGCCGACGCGGCGCTGGATGACCTGAGCTGCGGCCGGATCGCGGGCGCGGCGGTGTTGCGCGTCGGCTGAAGACACCACCGCTGGGGACTTATGGCCCTGCCGCAGCGCAGACCGGATCCGTACCGTCACCTACATGATGTCAGAAACCACACCGGTCACGATTCTGTCCGAGAGTGAATGCTGGAGCCTGCTGGGCAGTGTGACGCTGGGCCGCCTCGTCACCGATGTCGACGGAGAGCCTGAGATCTTCCCCATCAACTTCGTCGTGCAACATCGCACGGTTCTTTTCCGTACGGCCGAAGGCACCAAGCTGACGAGCGCGGCGATCAACAGGAATGTGCTGTTCGAGGCGGACGATACGACGATCAGCGAAGGCTGGAGTGTCATCCTCAAGGGCATGGCCCAGACGCCCCGGACCGACGACGATATCCAGGACGCCGAACGTGCTTGGCTGTATCCGTGGACCGCCACTCCCAAGCCGCACTTCGTGCGCATCCGGCCGCTGCGAATCACGGGTCGGCGCTTCGTCTTCGGTCCCGAACCCGGCCACTGATGTCAGACGACACGATGTCCCGGTCGAATGTCGACCAGTCGATCATCGTCGCCGTCGACCGGTCACCGGCGAGCAGGGCCGCGATCGAATGGGCGGCCGAGGAAGCACTCCTGCACGCGCGGCGGTTGACGCTGGTGCACGCCGTCGCACCGGTGTACGTAGACACCCACGACCCCGTTCTGCGTGCACGCATTCAGCGCTGGCGCATATATTCCGCCAGAGAGCTTCTCGCCGACACCAAGGCCAACCTCGTGCAGCGCACGCCACTGGAAGCCGACGCGGTGACAACGGTCCTGCAGGTGGCCCATCCGGTTCATCTTCTCACGCAGGTATCCCAACACGCCGCAATGCTGGTGCTGGGCAGTCGATTCCATGGTTCGTGGGGCGGACGGCGCCTCGGGTCGGTCAGTGCGGCGTTGTGTTACCGCGCGCACTGTCCGGTAGCCATCGTGCACACGCATCGCCATGAAAGGGAAAGCGCACCAGTCCTTGTCGGGGTCGACGGGTCCGCGACATCCGAGCACGCCGTGTCCGTGGCCTTCGAAGAGGCTGCGCGCCGCCGTGTCGGATTGGTGGCGGTGCACGCCTGGAGTGACGAGAATGTCCTCCAGCTGATCGGGGCCGACTGGGATCATTACCGTGCGGACGCTGAAACGGCGCTACACACGGCCCTACAGAACGCCCGGGTGCGATATCCCGACGTGACGGTGACCGAAAAGGTCTTCTGCGATCGCCCGGCGCACTGGCTCATCAAGGAAGCCGAGCACGCCGGTCTGGTGGTCGTCGGCAGTCATGGACGAGGAGTCGTGTCGGCGTTGCTGAACGGCTCCGTTGCAACCGCGGTTGCCGAACGTGCCGATGTTCCGGTGATCATCGCCAGGGCCGGGTGAATGAGCACCCAACACGTCTGTTTACTCGACGGGACAACGGCGCTGGTGCGCCGGCTGGAGGCGACGGACTTCGACGCGGTTGTCGAGCTGGCCGATGCGCTCAGCGACGAGGAACGCTATCTGCGTTTCTTCACCCTCCACCCTTCCCATGTCGCCGACTGGGCCAGGTCGCTGACCGATCCCTCGGCGGGCGCTGTCGCCTTGGGCGCCTACGACCACGGCGAACTGGTCGGGGTCGCCAACTACATCCCCACCACCGAGCCACAGTGCGCGGAGGTGGCGGTTCTGGTGGCGCGTTACCAACACGATCGAGGGGTAGGAACGGCATTGCTGAGCCGGCTCATCGGGATCGCCCGGCGAGCCGGGATCAAGCATTTCGTCGCCGAGGTGCTCGCGGAGAACAACGCGATGCTGCGGCTGTTGACGGGCTCGCATCTGCCGATCTCGATCCAGCGGTGCGAGTCCGTTCTCAACGTGGACGCCGACCTAGTGTCCTGAGTCATTAATTCGTCGGCAGTAGTTGGCGATGCTGGCGAGGATTTGGTCGGCGGTTTTGGTCCAGACGTAGGGTTTGGGGTCGTCGTTCCAGTGCTCGATCCATGCGCGGATGTCAGCGTTGAGTTGGCGCACGGAG
>NZ_JAPFPY010000062.1 GCF_026240945.1 Mycolicibacterium sp. J2 | reverse complement strand
TTCTCGACCGATGTGTCGGGTGCCAATGGCGCGGTCGCGGTGTCGAATGCGCACGGCACGGTGACCGGTGCTGCCGGTGGTGTGCTGCTGCGTCCGTTCGCTCGGTTGATCGCCAAGGAGGGTGACTCGGTCACCACCTACGGCGAGCCTTGGAACATGAACTAGCACATGAACTGACTCATTCCAACGAAAACAGCCCCCGGCCGAACCCGGGGGCTGTTTTCGTATCACGCCTTATCGAGCGGATTGCCTTCGCTGCGGCCGGCCAGCAGGTCGCGGATCTCGGTGAGGAGCACCACCTCGGCGTCGGCGACCACTTCCTTCTCCTTGCGGAACTTGCTGTAGGGCAGCACGATCAGGAAGTAGACGACGCCCGCGACCAGTACGAAGTTGATGGCGGCCGAGAGCAACACATTCAGATCGATGGTCTGCCCGCCGCCGATACTGATCCGCAGGATGCCGTAGTCGGAATCCTTACCGGCTCCGATTCGGTTGATCAACGGCTGGATGATGCTGTCGGTGAACTTGGTGACCAGCGCGGTGAACGCGGTACCGATGACCACGGCAACCGACAGATCGATGATGTTGCCGCGCAACAGGAACTCTTTGAAACCTTTGAGCATGCGGGGACCCTTCCAGCAGTTCGACGGTATGGACCCCGCAAACCTTACCGAGCCGCGCTGACGGCTGCCTCAGTGAAATGTGACCGTGATCTGCCTGGTCAGCGCGGTCCCGGCGACGACGTTGGCGGCCGTGCGGGGCAATGCCACCAGCACGACCCGATCCGCGGGCCCGGTCGAACCGGAGGTGGGCGGCGACACCAGCGTCACGACCGCGTCGGTGGCGATCACCTCGGGGCGGGTGTCCGGGCCCGCGGCGGTGCTTCCGCCCGCCAGCACGTCCACCACATCACCGGGCCGGATGAGGTCGATCAACGCATCGTCGGTGAGGTGCAGGGAGACGATCCTGGCATCCGGTCCCGCCGTGGCCTCGGCCAGGCGCGGTCCGAGCAGACGTACATCGGTGAGTACTTCCCCGCGCCGGGCCGGTCCGGCCAGCGTGGCGTCCACCGCGGCCGCGATATCGCTGTGCGCACCGTCGGGAATGGTTGCGGCCGGCCGCTTTTCGATCCGGACGTCGGCAGGTGTGAGGGCGGTGCCCGGTGCCAGGTCGCGGGCCGCGACCAGGACGGTCCGCACGGCGACGTCCGGGTCGGGCCGCAGTGCTGCGACAGCAGCCAGCAGCACCAGCAGGCCGGCCGCAACCCGACGGGCCGCCACGGTTCGGGTCCAACTCGGGCGCAGGCCATGCCGCACCCGCGACCACAACGCAGGATTCAGTGATTCCCCCACGGCCTCACGCTAAGGCTGGTGGTGCTGTGGGGAACAGGCCGCGCGGCGGTCCTGTGGATAACTAGCTCGACGCGGCCGCGGCCGGAGCCGAGCTGCTCGACGAGCTGGACGTCGACGACGAACTGCTCGACGACGAGTCCGATGAGGACGACGACGAGCTGGAACCACTGTCGCTCTTGGCTGACGATCCGGTGGTGCTGCTCGACTTCGACGAGTCGCGGCTGTCGGTGCGGTAGAAGCCGCTGCCCTTGAACACCACGCCCACCTTGCCGAAGAGCTTGCGCAGGCGACCCGAGCACTGGGGGCATGTGGTCAGCGCGTCATCGCTGAAGGCCTGCACGACATCGAACCGGTTGTCGCATGCGGTGCACGCATAAGAATAGGTAGGCACGAAAACCTCCGAGACAGTCAAACTTTCTAGCACTCTACCGGCCTAAGTGCTAGAACCGCTACGTGGGGCAGGTCATTCCCGCCCCGTCAGCGTCACGATGCCGCGACCCGGGGTGAGCGCGTCCGTCATCGGCACATCGTGTGGCTCCGCCGGCAGTGCGTCGACCAGCTCGTCGTCGCGCACCACCGCGATCAACCGGGCGGCCGGATCGGCCAGCGGCAGGGCCCGATCGTAGAAACCGGCGCCCCGGCCCAACCGGACCCCGCGCCGGTCGACGGCCAGTGCGGGCACCAGCACCACCGATGCCGTCCGGATCGCCTCGGGCTCCTGCCACGGCGGCGCGGGTTCACGCAAACCGAACGGCGCGGCCACCAGCCGATCGGGGGCGTATACGCCCCACCGCATCGGCTCATCGGCCCTGGCGACGGGCAGCAGCACCCGCACCTCGGCGGCATCCAGTGCGTCGAGCATGGCCAGGGAGCCGGGTTCGGATCCCACCGGCACGTAGGCGCACACGGTGGCATCCGGGCGAATGGCTGCCTTGAGGTGAGTTTGCAGAGCGGCGGCCTCCGACAGTCGCACCTGTGCCGGCACCGCGCGCCGAGCGGCGAGAATGCGTTCGCGCAGCACCGGTTTTGTCAGGATTGCCACGATTGCGCCGCTAGCCCTTCGCCTTCGTACTGGCTGGTATTAGTGTGTCAACGATGACACAGGCACAGGTACCGATCCCGCGGACGGCGGTCGTTCCCGCAGCCGGGCTGGGGACACGATTTCTCCCGGCCACCAAGACGGTGCCCAAGGAACTCCTGCCGGTGGTGGACACGCCAGGCATCGAGTTGGTCGCTGCCGAGGCGGCCGAGGCCGGTGGTGAACGGCTGATCATCGTCACCTCCGAGGGTAAGGACGGCGTCGTTGCGCACTTCGTCGAGGACCTGATCCTGGAGGGCACGCTCGAGGCCCGCGGCAAGCACACGATGCTGGAGAAGGTGCGCCGCGCGCCCGCCCTGATCAAGGTCGAATCGGTGGTCCAGGCCGAGCCGCTCGGCCTCGGGCACGCCGTGGGCTGCGTCGAGGAGAAGCTGCTCGACGACGAGGACGCCATCGCCGTGCTGCTGCCCGACGATCTGGTGCTGCCCACCGGCGTACTGGAGACCATGTCGAAGGTGCGGGCCAAGCGCGGCGGCTCGGTCCTGTGCGCCATCGAGGTGCCCGAGGACGAGATCAGTGCCTACGGTGTCTTCGATGTCGAGGTGGTTCCGGACGCGGCCAACCCCAACGTGCTCAAGGTCAAGGGCATGGTGGAGAAGCCGAAGAAGGAGGACGCCCCGTCGCTGTTCGCGGCGGCCGGGCGCTATGTGCTGGACCGGGCCATCTTCGACGCGCTGCGCCGGGTCGACCGCGGCGTGGGTGGCGAAATTCAACTGACCGATGCCATCGCGCTGCTGATCGAGGACGGCCACCCGGTGCACGTGGTGGTGCACCGCGGGTCCCGACACGACTTGGGAAATCCCGGCGGCTACCTCAAGGCTGCGGTTGACTTTGCGTTGGAACGCGACGACTACGGACCAGAGCTGCGGCGGTGGTTGGTCGAGCGGTTGGGCCTGGCCGAGAAATAACGACTGCGCGGCCGGTCTGCGGACAGGAGAAAGGCGTGCAGTGCGTTCGGTTGAGGAGCAGCAGGCTCGAGTAGCGGCTGCCGCGGTGGCACCACGTCCGGTGCGGGTGGCGATCGCCGAATCGCAGGGTCTGATGTGCGCCGAAGAGGTGGTGACCGAGCGGCCGCTGCCGGGTTTCGATCAGGCCGCCATCGACGGCTATGCCGTTCGAAGTGTCGACGTGGCGGCCATCGGCGGCGACGAGGGTGCCGGTGAGGTGAGCCTGCCGGTGGTCGGGCATGTCGACGCCGGCGCCCGCACGCCGAGCCGGCTGCAGCCGCGGCAGGCCGCCCGGGTGCAAACCGGTGCGCCGATGCCGACGCTGGCCGACGCGGTGCTGCCGTTGCGCTGGACCGACGGCGGCCAATCCAGGGTGCGGGTGCTGCGCGGGGTGCGCTCGGGCGCCTACGTGCGCCGCACCGGTGACGATGTGCAGCCCGGTGACGTGGCGGTGCGGGCCGGCACGATCATCGGCGCGGCGCAGGTCGGTCTGCTGGCCGCGGTCGGGCGGGACCGGGTGCTGGTGCATCCGCGGCCGCGGATGTCGGTGTTGTCGGTGGGTGGGGAACTCGTCGACGTGTCCCGGACCCCGGGCAACGGGCAGGTGTACGACGTCAACTCCTATGCGCTGGCCGCCGCGGGTCGCGATGCCGGGGCCGAGGTCAACCGGGTCGGCATCGTCAACGGCGACGCGGGGGAGCTGCGCGAGGTCGTCGAGGGTCAGATCAGTCGCTCCGAGGTGGTGGTGATCGCCGGTGCCGTCGGTGGGGCGGCCGCGGAGGCCGTCCGTTCGGTGCTCTCCGAGCTGGGGGAGATGGAGGTCGTGCGCGTCGCGATGCACCCCGGGTCGGTGCAAGGGTTCGGGCAACTGGGGCGTGATGGTGTGCCGGTGTTCCTGCTGCCGGCCAATCCGGTGAGCGCACTGGTGGTGTTCGAGGTGATGGTGCGCCCGCTGATCCGGATGTCGCTGGGTAAACGGCAGCCGATGCGCCGGGTGATCCAGGCCAGGACCTTGTCGCCGATCAGCTCGGTGGCCGGGCGCAAGGGGTACCTGCGCGGCCAGCTGATGCGCGACCAGGACACCGGGGAGTATCTGGTGCAGGCCCTCGGCGGCGCGCCGGGTGCGTCCTCACATCTGCTGGCCACGCTCGCCGAGGCGAACTGTTTGGTGATCGTGCCCAGCGACGCCGAACAGATCCGCACCGGTGAAGTGGTCGATGTGGCTTTCCTCGCGCAGCGCGGCTGACGCGCGTGTGCGGAGCGAACCGACAGATGACACGCGATGGCCGAGCCTGCGAGGCATTCGCGTGAACCGTTGGCGTACGAGTGCGGTCCACCCGGGATGGCCGTTGCCCGCCGGGCCCCTCCGAGTGCCTGCCGGGCTGGTGGGGCTGCGACCGATCCGGCTGCGCGACGGCGCCCAGTGGAGCAGGCTGCGCCTGGCCGACCAGGCCCACCTGGAGCCGTGGGAACCCAGCGCAGAGGTGAGTTGGGAAGTGCGCCACGCCATTTCGTCGTGGCCCGCGGTGTGTTCGGGGCTACGCGGGGAGGCACGCAAAGGGCGCATGCTGCCCTATGTCATCGAGCTCGACGGGCAATTCGCCGGGCAGATCACCATCGGCAACGTCACCCACGGTGCGCTGCGGTCGGCGTGGATCGGGTACTGGGTGGCCAAGCAGTTCACCGGTTCCGGGGTGGCCACCGCGGCCCTGGCGCTGGGGTTGGACCACGCATTCGGGCCGGTGATGCTGCACCGGGTAGAGGCGACCGTGCGCCCGGAGAACCAGGCCAGCCGCGCCGTGCTGGCCAAAGCCGGATTCCGGGAAGAGGGCCTGTTGCGACGCTACCTCGATGTCGACGGCGCCTGGCGCGATCATCTGCTGGTGGCGATCACCATCGAGGAAGTGCAGGGTTCGGTGGCCGCGCAGCTGGTGCGCAGCGGCCGCGCCAGCTGGACCTGACCCCCTCGTTGCCCAAACTCACCTTCGGGCCGATTTGTGCGAGCGGGCGGATTCATACGGTCAAGGCAACATTTCCTGGTTTTGGAGGTTGCTGTGCCGAGAGGGATCCCTGCGTCGCGGGCATTGAAGCGGGAGCTTCTTGATCGGGTGTGTCGGGGGCAGTCGGTGACGGCTGCTGAAATAGCGATGGGCG
>NZ_JAPFPY010000061.1 GCF_026240945.1 Mycolicibacterium sp. J2 | reverse complement strand
ACCGCATCGTCGGGTACTCGATCGACTCCCGAATGAAGTCCCGGTTGGCCACCACAGCGCTCAGTAGTGCGGTAGCACGCCGCGGTGATGTGGCCGGATGCATAGTCCACACCGATCGTGGATCTCAGTTCAGGTCAAGGAGATTCGTCCTTGCACTGGGCCGCTATGAGATGGTCGGCTCGATGGGTCGAGTCGGCGCGGCCGGTGACAATGCGGCCATGGAGAGCTTCTTCGCGCTGCTGCAGAAGAACGTGCTCGATCGCCGCCGCTGGAGCACCCGAGAAGAGCTGCGGATCGCGATCGTCACCTGGATCGAGCGGACCTACCATCGGCGCCGACGCCAGGCCGGACTCGGACGGTTGACCCCGATCGAATTCGAAGCAATCATGACCACACCGGCCAGTCAGGCTGCGTGACCGAAAACTGTCACCTGATCGTGCAGCAGACCCAAGGCACCGGTGAGATCCGTCCAGGCGTCAATGCATACGGCCTGCTGCACTGTATCGGAGACCTGTGCGCGGACCCCGATGGGGATGATCGCTAGGACGCTCAGCAACTGGTGTCACTTTTGGCTGCCGGGCTCCGCGTGCAGTAGCCGTGCGCCGAGCCCCGTCGCCGACAAGGAAACGATCAATCTCGTGTCCAGAACTAGGCACGGTGAGCTTGCTCGACCGTCTTCTCGACAGGGTGGTGAGGGCACGCTACGGGCGAGTTTGATTGCTAGGTAGCGTTTTTGAACATGGACAAGCAATCCGCCTTGCGGTAGCGCTCAGCTTCGCTCAGGGGGCTGTGTCCGTGGTAATTCTCGAGGGTGGGATTTGACCCGCAGTCGACGAGAAGCCGCACAAGATCGTGCGTGTCCTCCTCGAAGACAGCTCGATTGAGCGGCGTATTGCCCCATTTGTCTTGGGGATCGACGTCAGCACCGGCTTCGAGAAGTATCTTGGCAGCACCGTAATTGTTGTTGATGGCGGCCATGTGCAGAGGGGTGAGTCCGTCGGCGTCGGGTTCGTTGACGTCGTAACCTTCGCCTATTGTGACGCGGACACTGTCCTGAGTTCCCCGGACTGCCGCTTGGTGCAAGGGCGTGCGAGCCATGTGGGAGAGCTCCTTCCGTACTAGTGCAGTAAGCGGTCAGGTAGACATGCTTCTTCAAGATCCAGGTTTCCGCTAGCCTGCTTGTCCGACAGAAATGCATGGACATGATCGACAACTGAACCGGCGGGGATATCGACTGCGACGATCTGGCGCAATCTCTCATAACAACAGCCCATCTCAACCAGAGCGTTCAAGATGTGTTCTTCGCCAGAAAAGAAGATAATGCGCACTGTCGAACGCCGTGACCATTCGAGTCGATCCGAAAACCAAACCACGGCGCTATTGGGGTCGGCGGGGTGTCCTCGCACGATGTCATTTACGGCGAGAGGTTTGACGAAGAATGGGATGTTGTCGAGCCGGTAGCGATTTTCGCCCAGCGCTTCAACCCACATGGTCTCAACCGCGTACGGAGGCCACGGATGCTCCGGATCATCGTCCTCTAGCGGCAGGTTAAAGGCCATGCGCCGATACGACTCTCCGCGCGAATCCGTGGACTCATGTTCAACGCTTTCTCGATCGATCAATGATCAGTACCTCCAGGCATGCTGACCGTCTCGACGGTCGGGGGTGGCGCGGTTGATCGTCAGGTAGCCGTCGGTGTGGGTCAGCATCACCGTCTGGGCCGGTGTCCGCACGAATGTGGTGATCATCCGTGCTCAGCCGTACCTGCAGATGCGCGCGATCCTGTAATAAGGGCCTGCACTCGTCAGACTACGATCGTGCCGTCGCCGTATCGGATATTGAAGGATTCGTAATGTTCTTCCGAATCGTGCAGTACCAGCGTGTATTCATTATCGAACTTTAGGGATAGGGTACGAGGTTTGGTCTCTACACCAAGGATGCGCTTTCCAAGCAGGTTTACGAGATCACCGGCAAGCGAGAGCGCGCTTTCTGCCAATCTGCTTCCCCGAACTTGAGTGATGATCTCGATATTGGACTCGATGACGCACACAATCTGTGGAACGTCAGAAACCACTTTCAGATCAATGGTCGGGTCATCAAATCGGAGAACTAATTCATTTTCACCAAAACACATCTGTTGCAGCAGTTTCCCGACAAGAAAATCGAAATCTTCGTCAGCAGAAATACCAAACATCACACCCGCCCACGGTCGAATTGCATCATTGGAATGAGTCGCCGCCCACCTGTATCCTCGATCAAGTCTATGCTGGGTCAAGCCCCATGGTTGAGATACCCGAAGGCATGAAAACCCCTGACCGCGGCAGGTCCGTCGAACTGTGCGCGAATCTGCGTCGTTCGACTAACACGGTTACCGTTCATCACTTCTGTCCTTTACGGTGCTTCTTGCTTGTCTTCTGCTTCTTGGTCTTCTTACCTCCGCGGTCATGTGAGTTGCCATGATCTGAGTCGTGCCCACCACTGGGGTCAGACCGTTGCGACGCCGACTGAGCTTCCTTGCTAGCACGGTCGCGCTGCTTATCGGTGACCTCTTGGACACGGGCGGCTTGGTCTTCACGCTGTTCAGCGGGAGTGGATGGTCGAGATCTCTGACCGCTCTCAGCTGGAGACGATTCTGTCCTCGCCGATGACTCTGGGTACTCCACATGTGTGCTTGAACGCGCTTGCGCTTTTGTAACGTTGGAAGGCGGCTTCATCGTTGAGGGATCGATTGGCTGTCCTGAGTCGTTCTCAATTTTCCAGTAGCCGCGTGGATACATTGCGGTAGGACGCGGCATTTCCCTCAGCCTGAAACCCGGTGGCAATTCGGTTGGCGGATGCTGAGGAGGATTCGTCGGCGGGATGAATTCCTTGGGCGCCTGCGGTTCTCCTCTCTGAGCGCGAACTTCGGGTGATGATGGCTTGGCCGATGCCTCCGGTGATACGCCGTCCTCGGAAAAGTGTGGCGGCTCAGCTGCGGAAGGGCAGTTGTGGACCAGAATGTTGGCGGTGGGTGTGGCGATGTAGAAGGTGTGGGTGGTGGTGATGGTGAGGTCCCACATGTCGGCTGTGCCGGCGACCGGTGTGGTGCCTGCGACGTGGGCGACGCTGTCGTAGAACGGTGTTGCCAGTTGGTCGCCGGGGTGTAGGTCTTGGGCGTCGACCCAGCCGGCGCCTGGGGCGGTCGCGGGGCCGGTGGTGTTGGCCAAGCCGGTGACCGCCGAGTCAGCTGGCCGCGTCTGGGTGTGGGTGGGGCTGTAGAACGGGTGTTTGGCGGTGGTGTGCACCAGCGAGGTGACATCGGCCGGGTTGGTGATGGTCAGGTCGAGCAGGTCGGTGTCGTGGTTGACCAGCACGGCCTGCACCGGCTGCCCGCTGGTCTGTCCGGTGTCGGGGTCGGTGGACCACACCCGATCCCCGACCTGCAGGCCGGCGATGGGGCGTTTGGTGCCATCGGCCAGCAGCACCAGCGTGTCGGGGCTAAACGACTGGCCTGCGCACGGAACCCGCTGTGTCAGCGGCGTTGTCGGTGGTTCGGGGGTTTTGACCGCCGGTGGCGCGTTGGGGACCTTCGGGGTTTGCACGCCGGGCACCGGTGGCTTCCCGGCCGTACCGGCGGCCGTGATCTCGTCGCGGACTTGTGCCGGGTTGGGCACGACCTTGGCGGCGTCGATGATGTCGTCGGTGTGTTTGAGGGCTTGTTCGGCGACCACCTCGGCGGTTTCTTCGGCGATCTTCTTGGCTGCCCCGGTGGGGGTGAACATGGTCGCCGCGTCGGCCAGTGTGGAGGCCGCCCCGAGGGCTTTGTTGTCGGGCATGGCTTCTGAGGCGATCTGCAACCCGGCGGCACTGACATTGGCCACCGCGGCCGCGATCGCGGCGGCCCCGGCCGGACCGCCCACACCGGTGACCGCGACCGCCGCGCCGGCGACGATGATCGCGGTCTCCATCGGATTGTTCCTCACGAATGTGCCCACCGCTTTGGCGCCGGACACCGTGGCCGAGGCGGCGGTGGACACCGCGCTGCCGACCGCGCTGGCCGCGCTGCTGATGGTCGAGGTGACCGAGTCGAACAACCCCGCCGGTATGGGGCCGCCGACATGCAGGGGTGGGTCGACGTAGACCGGCCACACGGTGTCCGGTCGCGGGTCGATGACCTCCGAGAGTTGGTACAGGCCCGGTCGCAGCTGGCGCGCCACATAGGACGAGGGCACCAGTTTGCCTGTCGCGTCGCGGGTTTCGGCCGGGGCGAACATGCCCACCGTTTCGGCGGTCGGGGTAGCGCGGTTGATGGTCAGGTAGCCGTTGGTGTGAGCCAGCATCACCGTATCGGCCGGGGTCCGCACGAACGTGGTGACCATCCGCACCCCGGCGGGACTCGTGATGCGGGCCACCGTGCGGGTGCCGGTGCCGGTGTTCTCGGCCAGCAAATCGAATCCGGCGCCGGCGTCGGGGTAGACGACCTGCCCGCCGATGGTGTGCTGGGCAGCACCCAGACCACCCGGGAGCACCACCTGCACCGGCCCGGCCGCAGTGTTCGAGGTCAACCCGGCCGCCGGGTCAGCCGGCAGACCCGATGACCGCTGCGCAGGAGTCAACGCTGAGGCAGGGATGGCGATCGTGGTTGATCCGGTGAATGCCGCCAGCGCGGCGTCGGCGAACCGCTGTGCCGGCGAGGCAACCGATGCACGTCCAGTCTCGGAACGGCCAGAGTCGGTAAACCAGTGCTGCCCGCCTACCGTCAACGCAACCGTGAGGACCAGCGCCACCGCCACTGGCCACCACCGACGCACAGCCCACCACGACCGGTCACCCGGCAGAGAATCCCCCACGACCCATTCCCCCTCTAAAACAGATCCCCCACCCGTCAGCTACGACGGGCATCTGAAAGAGGTAGTCGGGCAGCAGCGCCAAAACCGAACAGTGATCTAGCTCACGACAACCAATCGGTATCAACTGTGGGTGCAAGCATCGGTCAATGCCAACCGGGAAATCGGGCTCTCAACCAGTGGCAAAGCCGGGCTCATTTACCTGACTGACCTGTCATCCTCCCATGTCCGGCAACGTTTCGTGCGCCAAGTCGATGCGGCTCCACGTGCCGGCCGGTCGCTCGGCCGAGCAACAACCACGCTGCCTACCCAAACCGAGATAAGGGATGAGTCGTCCAGGTTCGGTCCGGCGGCGAGATAGACACGGCTCACCCGACCATCTCGGCGAACAACTCCACCGCGCTGCGCGGTGCGTCAGGCCCGAAGAACCGGTGAAGGTTGCTTGCACTACGCCGGGCCACTTCAGCACTGCGCGGGAACAGCGCCTCCTCATAGGCAGACAGCGCGTCCTCGATCCTGGGGTGCGCCGCGATCTCCGCCGCGAGTGCCGCGCCGTCGAACATCGCAAGATTGGCACCCTCGCCGGCGAACGGGGACATCAGGTGCGCGGCGTCGCCGATCAACGTCACCCCGGGCGTCCGCTCCCAGCGGTGCGTGACCGGTAACGCGTAAATGGGGCGCAGCACAGAATCGCTCAGATTCTCGAGCACCAATGCACGCAGTGCGGGAGCCCAATTCGCGAACCGCCGCTCCAGCATCGCCCGGGTAGCCGAAAGATCGCCGGTATCGACGGATGTCATGAGCTCGAGCGATGCATTGACGGCAACGTAGCCGATGAGTGTGCCGTCGGCGTTGTGGTGGGCCAGGATGCCCTGCCCCGGCGCTACCGCCATCAGCGTGCCCCGCCCGATGAGCGCCGCGTCCGCACGCGACAGCAGTTGACCAGGCGCGGAACGGATCTCGATGAAGCAGGTGCCGGTATAGATCGGATCGGCACTCGAGACGCTGCGACGCACGGGCCTTGACCCCGGATGGTGGACACGGGATTTGGATTAAGCAGCTTCTGGCAGCGTAGCGGTTGTGTGGGTGTTTTCGTAGCTGGCCGGGCTGGAATAGCGGCAGCGGGAGTGCCTGCGTTTCAGGTTGTAGCGGACCAGCCA
>NZ_JAPFPY010000060.1 GCF_026240945.1 Mycolicibacterium sp. J2 | reverse complement strand
GCAAAGCCATGCGACACTCGCACTGGAAGTGCCCTTCTAACCGGGTTTGATTAATGCGTGAGGAACATCAATCATCCCAGCTCAAAGGGCACTTTCCTCGTTCCGACACCCCGCATCCAGCCTATTCATCCACGGATCGAGGCTTAGCCGGTTTAACCAGATCGCACCGAGGTCGATGGTCTGTGCGCAGCCTTGTCGGAATTCAGCCGGAAATTTCGCGCAAGCGCATGCGCAAGCGCTTGCCTGCGGCCTAAGCTCCTGCAGGACACGCGGCGCGATCGGCGTTGCACCGGGGACAAAGGAGTCCACATGGTCGGAATGCGCATGAAGAGCACCCAGCTGATAGGGGCGGCCCTGGCGGCTGGATCGCTGGTCCTGGGCCTGACCGCGTGCAGCGGCTCGAGCTCGAACAACGTCAAGGTCGGCCTGATCACCAAGACCGATTCGAACCCGTACTTCGTCAAGTTGCGGGAAGCCGCCAAGGCTCAGGCCGACAAGGACGGGGCCGAGCTGATCGCGGTGGCGGGTGCCTTCGACGGTGACAACGAGGGTCAGGTCGCGGCCATCGAGAACATGGTGGGTAAGGGCGTCAAGGGCATCCTGATCACCCCGAACTCGTCGACCGGTGTGCTCGACGCGATCAAGAAGGCGCGCGACGCCGGCGTCGTGGTCATCGCGCTGGACACCGCCACCGATCCCGCGGACGCCGTCGACGCCACCTTCGCCACGGACAACAAAGCCGCCGGCGTCACCCAGGGCAAGTGGGTTCGTGCCGCCCTCGGTAACACGCCACCCCAAGTTGTCATGCTGGACGGCACCCCCGGCGGCACCGTCGACACCTTCCGGCACGACGGATTCCTGGAAGGCTTCGGGATCACCAACAACTCGCCCGAGATCGTCGGGCAGGAGAACACCAACGGCGACCAGACCAAGGCTCAGACCGCCATGGAGAACATCTTGCAGCGCGCCCCGGGCATCAATGCGCTCTACACCATCAACGAGCCCGCGGCCGCCGGCGCGTACCAGGCGATCCAATCAGCCAATCGCGCAGGCCAAATCACCATCGGGTCGATCGACGGCAGCTGCACGGGTGTCGCCGACGTCAAGTCAGGCAAGATCGGCGCCACCGTCATGCAGTTCCCGGCCAAGATGGCCGAACTGGGGGTGCAGGCCGTGGTGAAGTTTGCCAAGGACGGCACGAAGCCCAGCGGGTTCAACGACACCGGTTCGCAGCTGATCACGGACAAGCCGGTGGCCGGGCTCGACTCCAAGGACACCGCCTGGGGCGCGCAGAACTGCTGGGGCTGAGGTAGACCGTGAGCACCAGCACTCCCGCACCTGCGCTGACGGTCAATCCGGCCGCCGGTCGGTTCAACCTGGGAACCATCCTGCGCGAACCGCTGATCGGCCCGCTGGTGGCGCTCGTCGTCGCGATCGTCATCTTCAGCACGATCTCGGATTCGTTTCTCAACCCGCAGAACATCTCCCTGATCCTGCAACAGTCGGTGGTGGTCGGCATTCTCGCCGTCGGGCAGACGCTGATCATCCTGACCTCGGGTATCGATCTGTCGATCGGTGCGGTCGCGGTGTTCGGCACCATCGTGATGGCCCAGAGCGCAGGCGCCTATGGGCCGGTCGTGGCGCTGGGATCGACGCTGTTGGTGTGTGTCCTGTTCGGCGCCGTCAACGGCGGGTTGGTCACCGTCCTGCGGTTGCCGCCGTTCATCGTCACCCTCGGCACGTTCACCGCGATCCTGGCCGGTACCCGGCTGCTGGCCGGCTCGGAGACCTATCGGGTGGAGAAGGGGCCGCTCACCTTCCTGGGCACGTCGGTGCGCATCGGGTCGTTCTCGACGACCTTCGGTGTGGTCGCCATGCTGCTGGTGTATCTCGGCATGTGGTACGCGCTGTCGCAAACAGCATGGGGCAAGCACATATACGCGGTCGGCGGTAATCCCCAGGCGGCGGATCTGCAGGGAATCAAATCCGGCCGGGTGCTGCTCTCGGTCTACATCGTGACGGGCGTGATCGCCGCCATCGCCGCATGGGCGGCGCTCGGGCGCATCCCGAACGCCGATCCGAACGCCTACCAGAACGCCAACCTGGAGACGATCACCGCGGTGGTCATCGGCGGGACAAGTCTGTTCGGCGGCCGCGGCGGTGTGGTGGGAACCCTGGTGGGTACCTTGATCGTCGGCGTGCTGCGCAATGGTCTCACCCAGGCCGGCGTCGACAGCCTCTACCAGAACATCGCCACCGGCATCCTGGTGATCGTCGCGGTGGCTGTCGACCAATTCGCGCGCAGGAGATCACAATGAGTGCACCTGTTCTGGAAGCCCGTGGCCTGGTCAAGAGGTATGGCCACGTGACGGCGATCAACGGGGCCGACTTCGAGCTCCGCGCGGGCGAGGTGCTCGCGGTCATCGGGGACAACGGTGCCGGGAAGTCCAGCCTGATCAAGGCCCTGGCCGGCGCCGTCGTTCCCGACGCCGGCCAGATCCTGATGAACGGTACGCCGGTGTCGTTCAAGAACACCCGCGATGCCCGGGCCGCCGGCATCGAGACGGTGTACCAGGACCTGGCCGTGGTACCGGCCCTGGACATCGCCTCCAACCTCTACCTGGGTCGCGAGATCAGACGAAAGGGACTGGCGGGCAGCCTCTTCCGCCGGCTCGATGCCACCAGGATGCGTCAGGATGCCGCACAGCATCTGGCGGATCTGCGGATCGGGATCAAGTCGGTCAGCCAGGCCGTGGAGACGTTGTCCGGCGGTCAACGTCAGGGCGTCGCGGTGGCGCGGGCCGCGGCGTTCGGCCGCGGGGTGATCATCATGGACGAGCCGACCGCGGCCCTGGGTGTCCGCGAGT
Source organism: Mycolicibacterium sp. J2 (assembly GCF_026240945.1). Taxonomy (GTDB): domain Bacteria; phylum Actinomycetota; class Actinomycetes; order Mycobacteriales; family Mycobacteriaceae; genus Mycobacterium. Next base: position 3,194 of record NZ_JAPFPY010000060.1, on the reverse strand, counting down.
CGGGACAGGTCATCGACCTGATCCGGTCGATCCGCGACCGCGGCATCCCCGTGGTGCTCATCAGCCATGACATGCCGCACGTGTTCGAGGTGGCCGACCGTATCCACATCCACCGACTCGGGCAACGGGCCGGCGTCGTCGATCCCAAGAAGCGCTCGATGTCGGAAGTGGTGGCGCTCATGACCGGTGCGGAGGAGCCGACCGATGAGGAACGCGCCGGTCTCTGAGAAGGCCCCGGTCGGGGTCTTCGTCGGGTTGGCCACCCTGGATGTGGTGCACCGTATCGCGCGACCGCCTGGGGTGAACGAGAAGATCACCGCGGGAGCCCAATTCGTCGCCGCCGGTGGACCGGCCGCCAACGCGGCGGTCACCTTCGCGGCCTTGGGTGGTGACGCGATCCTGGTCACCGCCCTGGGCGAGGATCCGGTGGCGGGCTTGATCCGGGCCGATCTCGTGGCGTATGGCGTCGACGTGGTCGACGCCGCGGCGGGTACCACCCGCGCCGTACCGGTGTCGGCGGTATCGGTGGTGCAGTCGACCGGCGACCGATCGGTGATCTCCCTCGACGCCGTCGCGTCCGACGCGCTGCCGCCGGACGAGCTCGACGATCTGGTGGCCGGTGCCGACGTGGTGCTGGTCGACGGGCACCATCCCCGGATTGGCGTCGCGGCCGCGCGGTCGGCCGCCGCGAGACGCATCGCGGTCGTGGTCGATGCCGGCCGGTGGAAACCGGTCATGCCCGACATCATCCCGTACGCGACGGATATGGTGTGCTCCAACGATTTCCGAACCCCGGGTGCCGATAGCCCGGCCGCGACCGCCGCGGCGTTGGTCGGCGACGGGGTCCGCACCGTCGTGACGACGCACGGCGGTGATCCCGTGCAGTGGTGGTCCGGCGGTGACTCGGGGACTGTCCCGGTGCAACCGGTGACGGTGGTCGATACGCTGGGCGCCGGCGACGTCTTCCACGGCGCATACTGCTATTTCGGCACCCGATCCGACGGCAACCTCGCCGACCGTATCGATCGGTGCGCTCAGGTGGCGGCGCTGCGGTGCTCGGTGGTCGGACCGCGGGAATGGGTGCGCCAACTGCAACTCGAACAGACTCGAAAGTGAGAACGGTGACCATCGAGCAGGGTGTACACGTCCAGGACGCCACCGTGGACCAGTTGATCGAAGCGGCCAGAGCGCTCGCGGTTCCCGGCGACCGCCGCATCCTGGGTCTCACCGGTGCGCCCGGGGCGGGCAAGTCCACCGTCGCCGAACAACTCGTCCAAGCGTTGGGTCCGGACCTCGCCGTATTAGTACCCATGGACGGTTTCCACCTGGCCAACGACGTGCTGATCCACCTGGGCAGGCGCGATCGCAAGGGCGCGCACGACACCTTCGACGACGGCGGGTACGCCCGGCTGATCGCCACCTTGCGGGCACAGCGGGTGGGTGACCCGGTGGTGTACGCACCTCGGTTCAGTCGGGACCTCGAGGAATCGATCGGATCGGCCATTGCGGTACCGGCCGCCGTGCCGCTGGTGGTCACCGAGGGCAATTATCTTCTGCTGGAGCGTGATGCCTGGCCGGTGGCGCGGGCGCACATCGACGCGGTGTGGTTCTTGGCGCCGGACACCGAGGTACGCCACACTCGGCTGCTGCACCGCCATGAGGCCTACGGTAAGTCGCCGGAGGAAGCCGCGTTCTGGGCGCTGGGGTCCGACGAGCGCAACGCCCAGCTGATCGAGTCGACCGCCGGTCGCGCCGACCGCATCGTTCGCCTGCCATGACCACCATGGGAGATGTCGCCCGCATCGCCGGCGTCTCCGCGTCCACCGTCTCGCATGTGCTCAACGGCACCCGTAAGGTCAACGCCGCCACCCGCTTACGCGTGGAGGCGGCCATTGCGCAGAGCGGTTACCGGCGCAACGGTGTCGCGCGGTCACTGGCGGCCGGGCGCACCCACACGGTCGGGTTGTCCATCTCCGCGTTGACCAATCCGTACTTCAACAGCCTGGTGCACGCGGTCGAGCGGGCGCTCTCCGATGCCGGGTACGTGTTGATCGTCGGTGACTCGCACGACGAGCTGGAGTCGGAGAAGCGGGTGACCGATTCGCTGCTGGACCGCCAGGTGGACGGCATGATCGTGGCGCCGGCCGCCGGGTCGGAACGGCTCACCCTGCCCGATATCACCAGGACCGGAACACCGTTGGTGCTGATCGACCGTGGCGTCGACATCGGGTGCGATCAGGTCGGCCCGGAGAACATCGCCTCGGCCCGCGCGCTTACCGAGCACCTGATCGAGCTCGGGCACCGCCGGATTGCGGTGTTGCGGGGGTTGGCCGGAATCTCTTCCACTACCGAACGTTTCGACGGTTACTGCGCAGCACTGGCGGACCACGGTATCGAGATGGACACCGCGTTGGTGCTCGACGGTGCCTCCAGCACCGAGGTGGCCGAACGCCAGGTGCTGGCATTGATGTCGAAGGACAACCGGCCACCGGCATTGGTGTCGCTGAACAACGCCATGACGATCGGCGCGCTCAAAGCCCTTCGCACTCTGGGCTTGTCGATACCATCCGAGGTGGCATTCGTCTGCTACGACGACTTCGAATGGGCCGATCTCTTCGAACCGCGGCTCACCGCGGCGGCGCAGGACGTCGACACCATCGGCGCCACCGCGGTCGAACTGCTATTGCGCCGTATGCACGGTGATGACGCTGTCCCGCAACATATCCGGGTTCCGACGGCGATGCGCCACCGCAATTCATGTGGCTGCACGTGACCGCTCAGCCGATCGCATCCCCGACGGCCGGCCGGTAATACCCGGCCGGGTCGGCGAGCAGCGAGGCGAAGGCGGCCTCGGCGGCGCCGATCATCAGCGTGTCCGAACCCAAGGTGCCCGGCACGATGCGGACCTGCTCGTTGGGCACCCGCATGGAATGCCGGGTGATCGCGGTCGCCAGCGCCGCGTCCGCCTGCGCCGGAAAGGCTCCCAGGAACCCGCCGAGCACGATGAGGTTGGGATTGAGCAGGTTGATCGCATTGCCGAGCGCGATGCCGAGATACTGCGCCTGGTGCGCAGTCGATTTGGTGCTCGACTCGCTGACCTCGGTCTCCAGGCAGCCGATTCGACCGCAATGACACGGCCCGGCACCCCCGACGTAGGTGTGGCCCAGCTCGCCGGCGTAGCCGGCGGCGCCTTC
>NZ_JAPFPY010000006.1 GCF_026240945.1 Mycolicibacterium sp. J2 | reverse complement strand
AACACCCCTGCCATGGGTTTCGGCGTGCCTGGGCGGCGTTGCGCTACGACGAACGCCGCGAGGTCAACAAAAAGAAAGTCCACCGCCTGTGGCGCGAGGAAGGGCTGCAGGTGCGGGTACACAGTCCGCGCAAGCGGGCCGGGGTGTCGTCGATCCCGCCAGTCGAGGCTGATGCCCCGAACGTGGTGTGGGCGATCGACTTCCAGTTCGACTCCACCATCGACGGCAAGGCCATCAAGATCGCCTCGATGATCGACGAGCACACCCGCGTCTCCCTTCTGCACATCGTTGAGCGGTCGATCACCGCCGACCGGCTCGTTGAGGAGTTGAAGAAGGTGTTCGCCGCCACCGGCGGCCCGCCGAGGGTGCTGCGAATGGATAACGGTCCGGAGTTCATTTCTCAAGCGCTGCAACGGTTCTGCGACGGTCGGACTGGCATGTCGTATATCCCGCCGGGGACGCCGTGGAACAACGGACACATCGAATCGTTCAACAACCGACTACGTAAGGAGTGCCTCAACCGCAACCACTGGAACACCCTGCTCGAAGCCCGCGTGGTCATTGGTGACTTCAAGACAGAACACAACACCGGGCACCGCCACTCGGGACTGGGTTACCGCACGCCAGCCGAGTACGCTGCCGTCTGCAGGTGTACCCACACCCCGATGGCCTGCAGCATCAATTGAATCTGGATCACACCACCCCGACTCCAGAACCGGGTGGACTCGGAAACGGGGACTCGCCAGAGTACTGGAAGGTACTACGCTGCGACCTCGCGCCGTCGGACCTTCCATCATGTGGGGACGTGATCAACCCTTAGGCCGGAAACAGTGGTAACCCGTCTGGACTCGTGTATGTCTGCACAATTTCGGGGATGCTGGCGCGTAACCAATGGGACGTCTTGACCAACAGCGCAATATCGCTGACATCACCGCGGGCGGTCATGATCACGCGGCCGGAAGGGTCCACCAGTTGAGACGAACGTTCGGTGGTTTGTTGGACAGCGTAGCCCTCGGCTGCGTTGTCCGCACGCACCGGGACACGCAGTCGAGGGAGGGCCGATCGGCTTCTCATCGTTGTGCCGAAGAACCCCCAGAAATACCTAGCGGCGATCTCCGAATCTGCAGCCTCGAAAACGAATTCCTCAGGTCCAGAGCGGCTCGCGTTAGTGACTCTAACCCAGCCTTCCCGGCTGTCATCCAGCTGAACGTAGTAGCGCTCCTCGCCGCCCGAGTTCCACCAGCAGACTCTGCTACCCTTATCATCCACGCTTTTTGAATAACCGGCGAGTTCTGCCCAATCTTCCAGGCTGACTGCGTCGTTCACGTCGATCATTCAAGTACCTCAGCATCCATGAGTTGCTCGATCGTCATGATTCTTCCGTCGGAGTTCTTCACGAGAACCTGTATTCCGCCGCCATCACGACCCAGTCCCGGCGCAATCTCCGAAACTTCCACTTTCCACCCGTCCGGGAGTTCTCCGGTGAAGTGGTACTGGTAGTAGGCTTCGTTCAGCGAACCGATCGGCAAGCTCCGTTCCTCAAACGTGGCAGGGATGCCGTTCTCGCGAAGTCCAAGGTACTTGCCACTCGGATCTCCGATGCGGTCGAGGTCTGCGCCGAAGTGATTGATGAACTTGTCCATATCATCGAATTCGACGCGAGTGCCTGGCACGGCACCTGCGTTCGGAGGGTAATTGTCGTAGGTCGCACCATTCGGCTGTAGTTCGCGGTATCGAAGGTCGTAATCCTCTTTTGCCAGAGGGTTGCCCGCTGAGTCGTGCCCATACACTTCTTCCGGATTGCGGAAAAGCTCCCACGTCTGGCGATTCTTGTCCGTCACCGGCTCAAGCGGGTCGGATGTGCCCGGATGGTCGAGAGGTTCACCGTAGTTCGGTGCCGGCGTGTCGTCCGGTATCCGATGCCATCCGTCACCCGCGTCGTCAGTAGTGGACAGGATTTCGCGCCCGGATGACGGAGGTAGATGGTCCGAGTACTGACCTTGGCCATCAATCGAGCTGTGGTGGCCACCTTGATGACTATCTGCGTCATGATGGGATGGCGTACGCGGCGAATCATGGCTGCCATCGCCGCCGCGCGGCTCGTGCCCGCCGCCCGAGGGTGCGTGCTCACTGCCGTGCGGGGTTACCGACTGGTTCGAACCTCCGGCGGACGCCTCGGCGTGTTCGGCAACTCGTCCCGCCGAAACCAGATCGCCGTTACTGCCCGCAGCGTGCTGCGTTGGGGCGTCGGATACGATCGAGTCGCCGCTAGAGGGTAATTGGGTGTGAGGTGCGGAGCCGACCTCTGCTGGCGTCGCCGCGGACGGGTGAGAGTTGTTGATGCCGGGAAGCTTCGGGGCTTCGGATGAGGACACCTGCGAGCCAACTTCACCAGCGGACTCGTGTGCCGGCGGTGAGCTGCCATCCGGTCCGGTTTCGGTCGGGAGCGGATCACTGCGGTTCGGTGCGGACGGCTCGGTCCGTGGGGACGGCGGATCGACCGGTGCGCTGCCGGCTTTGGTTTCGGGCATAACGGGCGGATCCCCAGGGGCCCGTCCGGCGGCGGTTGCGCCGGGTCCGGCACCAGTATCGGGCACCGTGATGCCGTCGAGTTTGGAGCCGATCTCTCCGGCTTTGGCTGTGACGCCCTCGCTGGCGGTGGACACTCGACCGGCTGCATTCGTTGCGGCCTCGCGTGCACCCGCAGACCCGGCGCGAGCCTCGGCGCCGGCGACGCGCGATCCGGCGCTGGCGGCGTCGACCGCAGGTGCGGCCTCGCCGGCACCGGGAACCAGCATCGTGCCCACCTGTGCGGCGTCGTAGCCCAAGGCTCGGAACGGATGTCCGTTCTCGACATCCTCCCAATCCACGAGGCTTTTCACGGTGTTCAGGCTGCCCTGCGGATCTGAGATGACCTTCTCGGCAAGCAGGGCTGGATTTGTAAGGGCGGCAGTGGACTCCGCGACACCTTCCCAGGTCTTCAGAGCACCTTGTGGGTCGTAGACCAAGCGCGTCGGGTCCAGTTGCTCTAATCCCTGCGCCGTCACTGCTAAGAATTTGAGGCCACCCTCGGGCAGATCCACCAGGGCGTTGAAGTTCATCGACAGGAAGTTGCCGACGTCTTCGCCGAACGCCTCGATGAACTCCTTGTTCGCCCAGTTCTCCAATGAGTTGGTAGCTGAGTCAAGAAGATTGATGCCTTGGTTGAAGATGGTGTCCATCGCGTCGGCTTCGCGTTTCATGTTGTGAAGCACGATCTTGATCTCGCCGGCAATCTGCTTGATCTTGTCCAGTGGATTGTGACCGGTGAGAACTCCACCGAGTGTTTCGAGTATTCCGCCTGGGCTCAATTGCTGCAGGAGACCTCTGATGGCGTTCTGGGTCGTCTCCACGGTGCCGGCGAAAGCCTCGACCTGGTTCGCCAATGTTTGCGCCTGGGCGCCGATGTCAGCCATTCCTCCCTCGACGTCGGCGATGGCCTTCGCGATCTGAGCAGCCTCAGGGATCTGCTGAGCTGACAGGGTTGCGGCGGTACCAGACAACGGGGTGGCACACAGCGCCGTCGCCGTTCCGAACGTTCGCCAAGCCGCCGCGGTGGCCCGCATCTCGCCGGGATTCCCGTCCGGCCAAAAATCGCCTACGAACGCCTCCACCAGCGACCACCCCAACGGAGCGGCGATACCGTCGCCCATTGCCGGTGGCATGCTGGGTTCTGCCTGGCATGGCGATGTCTGTGGAGGTGGAACCGGCGATTCACCACCACCGACTGTCGATGCGGCATTGGCACGCCCATAGTTGGACGCCGACATCTGCACGCCGTAGCCGATTTTGCGGCAGGCGTTCACCGCCGACGTAGCGGCATGCAGTAACGACTGGCCGGCCTGGATATAGCTCTGCGAGAAGACGATTGCGGCTGCATCATGACCGAACTGGGCGCCGGCCCCCGACAGTGTGGCGGCCAGTGAGTTGAGGGCCGACGATGCTTCCTGCCCTTGACCGTCGACGGTGACACCGGTCAGCGACAACGCCGCTGGATCGACCGCGATGGGTGCCGTCACGAACTAGCTCCACATACGCGTATTCGTCTGTGCCGCGGACGAATAGTTTTCGTGTGCAGCTTCGGCGATCTGTCGCAGCCGTCCCAGCGCGGCGCGCATCTCGCGGGCGCCCTCATTCCAGCGGGCTTGCGCGGCGAGTTCGGCTTCACCACCGTCGCCGTACCACGAGGAGCCGAGCCGCATCACGGACCCGGCGGCCTGAGCAAGATGCCCTTCCAGATCACCGTCGAATGCCGTCATCCGGTCGATGACAGCCAGAAGGGCGGCAGGGTCAACGCTGAACGCACTCATCACAAGCCCGCTTCCGACACCTCGGCGGCGGCCACCGTATCCGCCGAGGAGTAACGATCGGCAGCCTCCTGCAACAGGCCGGCCATTCGGCTCAAACCCTCGATGACGTGGGCTGCGCCCTCATGCCATTCCCGCCATACGTCCGAGTAGGCGGATGCGGCCGAGCCCGACCATCCGGTGCCGAGCAGATCCGTCACGTCGCCGTCGAGCGTCCCCAGTCCCGACCGCAAACCGCCCGCGAGCGCACTCAGCTCCGAGGAAACGGCCACAAGCTCTGCTGTGGTCACCTGTAAGTTCGCCACTTGTTCACCCCCGCAAACTGATCTCCGCATCCCACTGCGTGTCAGGACAGAATACCGGTGCTGGTGGTGCCGGTGATCCGCCAGATTTGCGAGCACTCACAGCAATTGTCCAGCTAATACTCAAGTTGGATTGGTGTCGCGGTAGCGCAGCGTTAGGTTCGGAGCCGCACCATTCGGGTCGTGGAGCTCTCGTCGAGTTCGACGGTGTCGGACCGCGACCGCAGGAAGTCGCTGAAAGACCGGAATCCCAAAGACCTTTCGCTGAAAGACGGATCCATCCGCTTCATCTGAGCTTTCACCGCGGAGTTGTGCAGCCAGTCGACATCGTCCTTCTCCAGGCCGATCTGCAGCGCCCGGGTGAGCAAGGCGGTGGCGGCAGCTTGCGGGTCGGGCGCCGCGGGCTCCTCCGGCTCGGTTTTCTTGGTGCGCCGGCCGGTGCCCTTCGGCTCGGCGGCGGGCACCGGCTCGAAAGCCGGCACCCCGGGGAGCGCGTCATAGACCACGAACTCGTCGCAGGCGGCCGCCAGGGCACGGCTCGAGGACCCGGCCACTCCGATCCCGACGACGTATCGGCCGAGCCGTTTGCAGCGCTGGGCCAGTGGGATGTAATCCGAGTCGCCGGCCACGATCACGACGTGCGTCAGGTCGGGCAGTCGGAACATGTCCTCGACAGCGTCGACGGCCAGCCGGATATCGGCACCGTTCTTCCCGTAGGCCGCTGCCGGGAACAGCTGGACCAGATCCACTGCCCGCCCCACCAGCTGCTGGCGATAACCGGCGTTGACGTCTGCCGACCAGTCGGCGTAGGCGCGGGTGAGCACCAGGGTGCCGAAGGAGGATGCGAAATCGAGCACGGCTCCGACGTCGACGGTGGCCCTGGCCAGCGGATCCGGTTGCAGGCCCTTGGCCTTGTCGCGTTGGAAGGAATTGCGCCCGTTGACCTGGTCGTATCTGGAGATCACGATGTTGTCGAAGTCGAGGTAGACCGCGACTCGGGTCGTGGTGGCGTCTGTCATGGGTCCAGTGTTGCCCATCGGCGAACCTGGCGGCTCTTCGGTCGGCGGCGGGGGATCTTTGCTAGTTAGTCGGCCGACCGGCAAGGTTGCATTGGCCGATCGGCAAGCAAAACGCGTCCCCTGACCTGGGCAGATGGTGTTTGTGCGTCGTCATCAGACCGTGTCCGCCGGTCGTTGTGATTCAGCACACCGAATGCGCTACATTGTGACGACAGTCATAGGAAAGGGTGGACATGGGCGGAGCTTTGTTAGCAGGCCTGCTGGTACTGCTCGGTGTCGGTTCGATCGCCGCCGTCGTCGCAGCCGCCGTTCTCGGCTACGGCACGCTGGCACTGGCAATCGGCATTCTGTCCAGCGCTGCCTTCGCGGCGCGGACCGTCTGACCGGCGCCGAGACGCTACTGGCGCAGCCGTAGCCCCAGTCCCGTCGCGCGCACGGCGCGGCGGGCGATGGCAGCACGCACTTCAGTGGCCGCGCCGACCACTCGCACCGTCCGCTTCGCGCGTGTCACCGCGGTGTAGAACAGCTCCCTGGTCAAAAGTTTCGAGTCCTCCGAAGGCAACAGCACGGTCACCTCGTCGGCCTGGCTACCCTGCGATTTGTGGATCGTCATCGCGTGCATGGTCTCCACGGCGGTGAGCCTGCTCGTCGAGAACGAGGCATCACCGAACGCCACCCGCAATCCGTCCGGTGCGGCGACCGTTATCCCGGTGTCGCCGTTGTACAGCTTCAGGCCATAGTCGTTGGCGGTCACCAAGACCGGCCGGCCGGCATACCAGTTGGACCACATCGGATCGCCGGTGGCCTCGGTGAGCCAGCGCTGCACCTGCCGGTTCCACTGCGCCACACCGAAAGGCCCGTGCCGGTGCGCACATAACAACCGGTGCTCGTCCAGGGTCGACGTCGCGACGCGGTGATCACCCCGGACCGCGGCCTCCCGGAGTCGCAGGGCGTGCGGCAACAACACGTCGCGCAGCGACTCGGCGGTCTGGTCCCAGACGATGTGTGGCCCGCCGGCGTCGAGCACCTCGAGCGCGCGGTCGGCGTCGCCGTGCCGGATCGCGGCGGCCAGCGCACCGATCGACTCCCCAAACCGATGCGAAGTCCGCAGTGCGGCAACGCGTTCGGCACCCAACCCGGTGACCAGATCGGCCAGCACCGCGCCGGCCTCCACCGATGCCAGCTGATCGGGATCACCGACCAGGAGTAACCGGGTCTGTGGACGGACCGCCTCCAGCAGTCGGGCCATCATGGTCAGCGACACCATCGACGCCTCGTCGACGACGACGACGTCGTGCGGAAGCCGATTTCCGCGGTGATGACGGAACCGTGACGAGGTGTCCGGCCGCGGGCCGAGCAGCCGGTGCACGGTGGTCGCCGACAGTCCGGTCAGCCGGGCGCGATCAACCTCGTCGAGGCGGCCGACCTCCGCCCGCACCGCCTCCTGCAGCCGGGCCGCGGCCTTGCCGGTAGGAGCCGCCAGGGCGATCCGCGGTGTCGGGCGTCCGGACAGCGCCGCTTGCTCGGCGAACAGCGCCAGCAGCCGCGCGACGGTGGTCGTCTTGCCGGTGCCCGGCCCCCCGGTCAGCACCGTGAGGCCCTGCGCCAATGCACGATCCGCGGCTGAGCGTTGTTCGTCGAACCCATCCGGAAACAGCCTCGCCACCTCGGGCACCGGCCCGGCCGGCCGCGCGCTCAACAAGGCCAGGGCGTCATCGCAGACCTGCTGCTCTTCGCGCCAGTACCGGTCGAGGTAGAGCAGGTCGCCCAGCAGATGCAGTACCGGTGGTGAACCGGTCAGGGGGCTGGCCCGAACGGCGTCCAGCCAGGTGTCGGCGTCGGCACCGACCTCGCCCGCCGCGGCCCGCAGATCCACACACACCGATCCACCGCGCAGCGCCCGCACGGCCAGTGCCACCGCCAGTCGCACCAATTCGTCGGTCTCCCCGGCCAGCGCCGTCAGCCGTTCGGCGACATGGGTATCGGCAGGCTCGAAGTCGGTGATCATGCACCCTCCAACGAGGCCGACAGGTCGGTCACCAGAGCGGCGGGTGGACGCCAGCTGAACACCCCCGCCGGGTGTCCGCCGAGCATCGGCGTTGCCGGACCGCACATTCCGCGCACGAACAGATAGATCACCCCACCGAGATGAACGTCGGGCCGGTAGCCGGGCAACCGCCAGGACAGGTACCGATGCAGCACCACGCTGTACAGCAGCGCCTGCAGCGGGTAGTCAGAATGAACCATCGCCTCGACCATGCGGTCTCGGCTGTAGTCGGCTGCGGTCAGCGGCGCGTCTCCGGTGCCCAGCCAGTTCGTCTTATAATCGACCACCACGAAGCGGTCGTCCACCCGCAGCACCACGTCGATCGAGCCGGACAGATAACCGCGCAGCGACTGCCTGCTCAGCGCGCCGGTCGACAACCGCTCGGCATAGCAGGCCAGGGGGTCGTCGGCGGGCAGATAACGCTCAAGCAGCGCCCCGATATCGGCCAACGTGCGGTGCTCACCGGCGAGCGGGAATTCGAAGTCCAACTCGCACAACCTGTCCCGCAACCCGATCTGCCGCAACGTGGCGCCCGGTGCCAGCGGGCCCAGTGGGGTGTCGTGCATCGGTACCAGCGCCGCGGCCACCTCGGCGGGCGCCACCGCGACCGGCCAGCGCGCGGCGTGGTTCACCACCTGGGTGTGCAGTTCGGCGACGAGGTCCGGCGCGAACGGGTCCGCGGTCTCCAACACGGCGTGCACCAACGACCCGAACACGGCACCGGTGGGCAGGTGCGCCATCGGCGAGGGCACCTCGGAGCCCGACGCCGGTGCCGTCAGCGCGACCTCGGCGAGCTCGTCGTCCAATTCCACGACCTCCGGCTCGCTCGACACGCCCGCGGGCTCGGCCTCCTGGGCCGAGCGCAACAACCCGGAATAGGACGTGCGGCGCCAGGTGGTGTCGATCGACCGGTCGAAAAGCCGCACCGCGAGGCCAGTGGCGGGCACCGGAGCCGCCGGCGTGGTGAACGGCGCGACGACGGACTCCTCCAGGACCGGCCCGCCCGCCTCTTCCCATACCCGCAGCCGGGCCAGGGCGTCGGCGTCGGAGATCTTGTTCGGCGCGCACACCTCGGGAACTTCGGCGGTGCCGGGTGATCGGCCGCGCAGCAGGCGCGACAACCCGCCATTGGGTTCGTAGTACGACGGCGCCCACCATGCCACCACCTGCGACTGTGCGCGGGTGAGTGCCACATACGTCAAACGGCTGTCGTTGGCCGCCGCCTCGGCCTTACCGGCCCGGATCACCGCCGGCGTTGCACCACCGAGATAGAGGCAACGGACCGAATCATCATGGTAGAGAACAGGATCGGGATCGGGGGTGTACCGGTTGAACGCGAACGGCAGATACACGATCGGGTACTGCAACCCCTTGGACACCCACACCGTCATGATCTGCACCGCCGCGGCATCACTGTCCAGACGCCGGTTGCGTTCGGCTGACCCGGCAGTGTCCGAGCTCTGGCTGCGCAGCCAATCCCGCAGCGCCGGCAGCCCGAAACCCTGACCGTGGGCGGTGTCCTGCAGAAGCTGTGTCATATGCGACAGGTCTGTCATCAACCGCTCACCGCCCTGGCGGGACAACACTCGACGGCCCATGCCGGACAGCTGAGCGGCCTCGAATACCGCGGCCACGCCGCGCTCGCGGGCGTGGCCGGCCCACGCCCGCAGCGTCGCGGCGATCCGATCGGTCAGGTCATCCCCGCCGAGGGCAAGGCTTGTCGCGGTTTCCCCGAAGAACGCCGTGGCCGCCGCCGCCCGTACCAGCCCGGTTCGGTGCGGTTGGTCGAACGCCTCGAGCAGGCACAGCCAATCGGCCGCGGCCTCCGAACCGAACACATTGGTATCCCCGGTGTAGACCGCGGGGATACCAGCGGCGGCCAGGGCGTCGAAACACGCCCGTGCATCCCGGTGGGTCTCGACGATCACCGCGATGTGACGGGCTTGCACCGGATCTCCGTCGAAGGTTGCGCCGCTGGTCAGCAGCGCACCTATATCGGCGGCCAGATCCTTGCCGATGTGCTCGCGTAGCCGGTCGATCGGCAAGGTCCGGGTCCCGCTGTTACCGCGGGTGATCACCCGCAGCCGGAACGGGTCGTTGTGTGGCGCACCGGCCAGCCGGTGACCGTCGTGGTGGGCCCGTACCGGGTGTACCACGATGTCCGGTCCGCCCAACTGCGCGCCGCCCAGCACCACCTGCAGCCGTTGCACCAGCGCCCCGTCACTGCGCCAGTTGGTGCCCAGGGTCTGCTTGTCACCCGCTGTCCCGACCGCCCGCAGGTAGGTGTCGATATCGCCGCCGCGGAAGGCGTAGATGGCCTGCTTGGGATCACCGATCAGCACCAACGTCGACCGCCCGGTGAAGGCGCGCTCGATCACCTGCCATTGCACGGGGTCGGTGTCCTGGAATTCGTCGACCATGACGATCGGCCAGCGTTGCGGCATCCGGGCCCGGGCCGCCGACCCCGGACTGTCCAGTGCGGTCGCCAACCGGGTCAGGAGATCGTCGTAACCGAGAATGCCCCGGCGCCGCTTGCGGGTGTCCAATTCGGCCAGCACATCTCGTGCGAACGTCAGGCACACCGCCGCATACGAGTCCGGCTCCGGGTCGATCGGCCGCAACTCGGTGGCCGGGTTGTTCACCACCTCCCGGGCCAACTTGAGCGCGGCCCGGTAACCCAACACCGGGTCGTCGCGCTGCATACCGAAATGCGCCAAGTACAGATCGTCGACGATCTCGGTCACCAGCTCGTCGAGGCTTTCCACCAGTGTCACGCCGCTGTCGCTGTCGCCGGCCACCCCAAGGGATTTCAGAACGATATGACAGAACTGGTGGGTGGTGGCGATGGTCGCGGCGTCGAACCCGGCCAGCGCGTCGTGCAGGCGCAATCGGCGCGCCGACCGGTCGGCGGCGGCGAGGTGGTGTTCCAATTCGTTGCACGCGCGGGCCGGATCATCGATGACGACCAGCGCGCGGACGATCTGGGCGCGCACCCGTTCGCGTAGTTCTTGGCTGGCCGATCGGCTGAAGGTGATCAGCAGCATCTCGTCGAGCCTGGCCACCCCTTCGGCGACCATCCGAGTCACCAGCCCCGCCAGGGCGAACGTCTTGCCGGTACCCGCGCTGGCCTCCAACACCGTCGTCGACAACGGTGCGGGCAGCGGGCCGAGCAGGTCGAAAGTCCTCACCGCGCACCGCTTTCAGCGCGCAGCAGCGGCATCCACAGGCGCTGGGCATAATCGTCGAGGCCGGTCAGGTCTGCGAGCCGGGCGCCGCGTCCCCACACTCGCTCGATCGCCTTGTCCTCACATTCGTTCTTCCAGCGGTACGCGGCACTCTGCTCGGGATCGTCGCCTGCCTCGCGGGCCACGGCCCACGCATACGATGTCTTGACCGGCAGCGGCAGTGGGGCCCGACGGCCCTCGTCGTACATTGCGACCAGGTCGCGCAGCACCGGCAGGGTGGCATCCGGTGCCTGCAGCACCTGCATCCGCGGCGTCGTACCCCGCCGTGGCCTGCCCACGCAGACCGCCGACCACGACTGCTTCGGCTGCGCAGTGGCCAACGCGAGCAACGGAATCCAGGATGCGAGCAGATGCTTGCCGTCGAGTTTGGAGTAGGTCACCGCCGACAACCGATTACCGAACACCGGGGTCACCGTGCCGGTCAACCGTCGGCCCGGCTCCAGCTCGACATCCACGTCGAAGACCACCGCTTCGGCGGTGCGGTACCGAAGTGCCTCGGAGGCCAGCTCGGCCGCCTGGTCGCGGATCTCGATGGCGCGTCGCCAGCCCAGCCGGCCCGGTGGCAGCGTGCCGCGTCGCCACTCCGCCTGTTGGGCGTCCTGCGGGGACAAGCCGGCCATGATGTCGGCCAGCATCCGGTCACCCACCGTCCACTCCTCGAGCGCGTCGATGGCCACCGGCATCGCGTCGGAGACGCCGTCGACGTCCCACGGCAGCGTGTAATCCAGCGCCCGGAAGAAACCCTTCACCGGATCGTTGAAGAACCGGATCAGTTCGGTCAGTTCGACATCGGCGACCGGCGGCGCCGGCAGCGGGCCGGAGACGAACATCGGTCGCGGTTCGCGATGCCCGGACATCGCGACGGCCGCGGTCAGCGCCGTCGGATCGAACGTGAACGGCCGGCCGCTTTCGTCGGGCTCGACGTTACGGATATCGAACGGTTGCAAGGGGTGTCGTCTCAGCACCGAAATCTCGCCGGAGCTTGTGAGGGACAGGGCGTCCAGCAGTTCGGTAACCGGCACCGCAGGCGGGCTGATCTGACCGGTGTATTCGTTCGCGCCGGTGTAGGTGATCACCAACGTCTCGGTGGCGGCGCCGATTGCGTCCAGCAGCAGCTGCCGATCCTCCGAGCGGATGTCGCGCTCACCGGTCATCGGGTCGCGCGCCAGGATATCGTCGCCGTCGACCACACCCAACCGGGGGAATATCCCATCGTCGAGTCCCACCAGGCACACCACCCGGTGCGGAACGGACCTCATCGGGACCATGGTGCACACCGTCAGCGTGCCGGTCCGGAAATTGGCGCGGGTGGGCCGCCCGGCCAACCGCCGGTCCAGCAGTGCGCGAATATCGCTGAGCCGCAGCAACGTGACACCGTCGGCGGTGTCGAGAATGTCGGTGAACTCCTGCTGCGCCTGTGCTCGTGGCCAGTCCTCGTCGTCGTGGGCGAGCGCATCGATCCCGTCGAGCAGGGTGTGTAACCACTCGGCCAGGGGGCGGGTGCCGCTGAGTCCGATGACGGTCCGATGCAGTTGTTCGACGAATTCGGCGAACCGGCCGGCCAATTCGACGCGGTTGCTGCTGACGTCGTCCAACGGCAGCGTGGTGTCCAGCCAGGTTCGTGAATCATCGGACAGCGCGACGCCCGCAAGCACCCTATCCAGCCCGAAACGCCAGGTGTTGTGCGGGAATTCGACACCGTAGGGGGCGCGGTGCTGCTGGTCGAAGCCCCAGCGGATGTTGGCCTCGCGGACCCACGCGGTCACCGCGTCGAGGTCGTCGTCGGTGAACCCGAATCGTGCGCGCACCGGTGCGGTCGCGGCCAGGTTGAGCACCTCACTGGCGGTGGCGCGCCCACCGGCGAGGCTCAGCAGTTGCGCGGCCACCGCGAGCAGCGGATTGGTCTGCACCAGTGCGCGATCGGCAAGCCGGACGCGTAACCGGTGCGCTGGGTGGGCGCCGTGGACCACCTCGCCGAGCCCGAAAGCCGCCGAGATCAGCGGGGCGAATGTCTCGATATCCGGGCACATCACCAGGATGTCCCGTGGCTCCAGGGTGGGGTCGTCGGCGAGCAGGCCCACCAGGACCTCGCGTAACACGTCGACCTGGCGGGCCGGTCCGTGGCAGGCGTGGACCTGTACGGACCGGTCGGTGGGTCGCCACATCCTTCCTTCAGGCCGTGGCCGGTCGGCGGCGATGTCGGACTGCAGCCAGCCCAACAGTGTATCGGGATGTATTGAGGCAGGCAGGTATTCGTCCGACGCTGGGGTGGGCAGGGCGCGCTGTAGCTCCCGCAGATCCCGGCCCAGGGTGGCCAGCAGGGGATGGCCGACGCCGCGATGACTCGTGTCGTCGCGGCGGGGGATGCGGGCCTTGTGGGCGGTGAGCGAATGCCACACGCGGTCACTGGGGTGGGGGAGCCACAGGTGAAGGTCGTGATGGGTGGACAGGGCGTCGAGCACGTCGATCTCGGTGGCCGCCAGCCGGGTGTGCCCGAACAGTGACAGGCGCTGCGGCAGCTGTTCTGACGGTGCCTCCCTCAGTGCCGCAAGTGCTTTCGTGTGTCGGATGTGCGGCGGGTCGGTGTCCATTCGGGCCAGCAGCGCCTGCCACAACGGGCGCTGCCAAGCCAGGTCGGCATCGACGCCCGCCCAGTCGATGAGGAGTTCGGGGCGCTGGCGCGCGTAGGACGCGAACAACCCGGCCAACCGGCGCGCCACCGCGTAGCGGCGACCCTGCCGCAGCTCGCGTTCCTCGCCGGTTTCGAAGTGGCCGAGGTGGGTGGCCAGCGAGATACACCACGGCTGGTCCAGGTTCTCGTCGATGGTGGCCAGCAGTGGCCACACCAGCGCGTCGGGCGACCACGGGTCGCTCTGCGCGGTGCCGGTGAGTTCGGCGATCAGCGAGCGCGGGCTGCGGAACTGCACCCCGGCGCACACACCCAGTCGGTCCGACAACCGTTGGCTGAGCCAGCGTTCCACCCCCTTGGCGGGCACCAGCACCAGCTCTTGGGCGAACGGGTCGGGAAGTGGCTGGGACAGCAGCGCGCCCAAGCCGTCGGCGAGCAGATCCGTGCGCTCGGCGCGGTGCAGGTGCAGGGCCATTGCGAGTCACGATAGTCAGTTCCGGGCGGGGGCCGGCGCACGTATCCGATTGCCCGCCTCCGAGCGACTTTCCAGCGACAGCTGCTTCCCCGCGTCACCGACACAGTTTCCTGACGGAGGTGTGGGGTCATTGCCCGCCTCCGAGCGACTTTTTAGCGACAGGGCGAACTTGTCGGAGGCGCGTATGAACATGGCGGCATGTCCACGTATCTACGCGTCAGAGGCGTCGAGTTGCGATACCTGCTGACCTGGCTGCTCGCCCATGAGGGGCCGGCGACGGTGGCCGAGCTGGTCGACCGGCTGGTGCGCTACGGGTTCGACGTCGGCGGCCGGCCGTCGAAGACGGTGTCCGACGCGCTGCGCTGGGAGATGGGGCACGGCAGGGTGTGGCCCAGGGGCCGCGGCCGCTACCGCTTCGGAGAGATGCCGCGAGCCACCGAGTACAGGATCGAGAAGCGCGTGCGCGGTCTGCTCGTCCGCGCGGACGCGCTCGCCCGTGAGGCGCCGTCCTAGACTCCCCGGCCTGTCGCTGAAAAGTCGCCAGGAGGCGGGCAATCAGCACATAGGTCTGGAGCGCCGGGCCGGCGGGGATGTGTGGCGCTCGGTCTCGCTGAAAAGTCGCTCGGAGGCGGGCAATCAGCACATAGGTCTGGAGCGCCGGGGCCGTCCGCCCACCGCGCGCTACTTCAACGTGCGCGCAAACTCCTCGGCCAGGCCGTCGATGCCCGCGCGAATGGCCTCGATGGCCGATGCGCGGGCCTTGGCCTTGCTGGCCACGTGCGCCTTCAGGTTCAGGGTCGCGGCGTACTCGGCCGCCACCGCTTGCGCGCGTCCCAACACGTCGTCCCTGTCGACGATCTCGTCGAGCCAGCCGGCCGCGATCGCGGCGTCGCCGGAGAAGGTGGCCGCCACGGACACGGCGCGGGAGAACGCGGCCCGGGTGAGCCGCATCCGCATGATCTCGATGGCCGAGATCGGCAGCGTCATTCCGATCGCCACCTCGTTGGCCTGGCAGCGTGACTTCTCCGACCCCACCCGGTGGTCCCCGCTGAGCAACAGGAACGACCCCATGGCAATGGCAGGCCCGGTGGCCGCCATCACGATCGGCGCCGGGAAACTCAGGGCCCGGATCGACAACTCGAATCCCGCGGTCAGCATGGCCAGCCCGGCCGCGGGGTCGCCGGAGGCGAAAACGCTCAACTCGAAACCACCGCTGAACACCCGGGAGTTGCCGGCCAGCACCACGGCTTTCACGGTGCCCGCGGAGATATCGGCCTCCGCCTGATCGAGCGCGCCGTTGACGGCCGCCAGCATGGTGGGCGACAGCGCGTTGACCTTGCCGTCGTCCAACGTGATCGTCGCGACGGATTCGTTGACCGTGTAACTCACCGGGGTCGTCATGGAGCGGATGTTACGGAGCGTGGTTGCGAATTCCGATGGCGGGGCTCGAGTGATGTCTGCCGCCGGGCCGCTTGTCATCGATCCACGGGAAGTCGAGCTCGGTGGTTTGGTCGACCTGCCGGGTGCGCCAGCGGTCCTGGGTTTCCCGCACCGCGCGGTTCATCCGGTCGATCTCGGACCGGAACACCTCGGGGCGCGTTTCCTTGGACGCGTAGTGGAAGTAGGTGAGCGTGCTGCGCAGCAGCTCCAGTTTCTGCTTCTCCCGTTTGGCCAGATCGTGGTTGAGCATCAGGTCGAGGCGTTGGGCGGGTGGCAGGCTGTCCCAGTCGAGCAACACGGCCGCGGTGTACTCCCGCGGCTTGCCCTTGTCGCCCGCGGCGCGGTCGCGGTAGGTCAGGCTGCCATCGAATCGCGACCGGATCTCGCCGCCGAGCTCTGCCCGGCTGATCGCCGAGTCCCAGACGGTTCGCCACTCCTGGCCGGGGGCCAGCTGGGTGAGTTCGCTGGGGAGTCGAAGTTCGGTGATGTCAGGCGGTCCGTCGTCGTAGGCGTCCTCGTAGCGGCCCACGGTCAGCGGGGTCTCGAAATCGAACTCGACATGGTGTGCGGCGGACTTGCCGAAGTTGCGCACCACCAGCTCGATGACATGCCAGTCGGTGGCGCTGGGCTCCATGTACATCACCACATGAGGCCGGAATTCGTCCCGTTTGAGCTGCCGATTCCGGTTGATCGCCCGGGCCGCGAAGATCAACGCGACAATCGCGAGCAGCAGCCCTGTCCACGCCGCGATGGTTAGCCAGGCCGCGGAGCCCAGGCCGGCCAGATCGGTCCATCGATCGCGAAACCACTCCACAGCGCCCTCATCAGTTCGTCCGATTGCGCTCTGGACAGTAGCGCTTAGCCAAGTGTTGCGTAAACAACGACCTCTGGCATTGCTAGCTGGCGGCGGCAAAGGCCGGGGCGACCACGGGCTGCCGCGGCCCGTGCTGCACCAATCGCTCATTGCGGGCCAGCCACTCGGTATCGGTCCACACCACCTCGGCGGGCAGCCGACGCCAGTATCCCGGGTGCGCTCGCACATGCGGTTCGACGCTGGCGTGCACCGCCGCGGCGTTGGGCAGCCGGCGCGGCCCGCGGGTGCGCGCATCGTGCCGACCACCCGGCGACTGCGCGGGACCGCCGACGATCCGCAACCCGGCGCGGGTGGCGCCGTCGAGCACCCAGTCCAGCGTCAGCGCGTCGGTCAGGACGCCGCGATGGGTGCCGCGGAACCAGACTTCCTCCACACCGTCCACGCGTTGCAGCAGCGGCCCGCCGTCGATGGCGATCGCGTGCCTGCCCTCGATCACGGCCACGGGTCCGGCAGTACCGCGCGTGCTGGTGGCATCCCACAAGCCGAGGAAGCGGACGGGCACCGCGAGGTCGGGCTGCTCGGTCAACCCGGCGGCGACGGCCACGATGGAGCGCCAGTCATCGCCACTGCGCGGCGTGCGCGGTACGGCATAGGTGGCGAGCATGTAGTCGATCAATTCACCGTCGAGCACGCCGATGGTGCCGAGCAGCCGGCTCAACGCCTGGGCACACGCCGCGCCGCGCCCGGCGCCGAACACGAAGATCTCATCGCCGGGCTGCCACACCCGCAGCAGCTGCCGGTACCCCTCGCCGATCGCGATCCGCGCCTCGTCGGAGGCCGCCCGTCGCCGCCGCGGGACGTCGCGACACCAGATCGATTGGGTGTCCTCGAGCATGGCGCACAACGCGGTGACGTTGGACGGCCGCTCTTCGCCGAAGCTCAGCACGATGTTCGTCACAGCAACCCCCGACGGCTACGCCACAACCCCAACCAGCGATGGATCCGGCCAACCCAGCCTGCCGGCTATAGTCCGCGAATCCGCCGAAAAACATCGCTCGTTCGACGAAATCCGGCACAGCGAGACTACCGTGCTTCGGAATCAGTCGTCTGTCCCCTTTTTGGCCGACATCACAAGAGCCGATCTGGGGCGCGGGCCTCCTGCCGAGCGCCAACCAAACGGGTTAACTCAACGGCAGGACGGCCCCGGCGCTGGACAGGTCGCCATGCACCTGCAGCGATTCCGGCACGGTTCCTGGCGGGACATCGAAGGCGAGAGAGACGTTCGCGGGCTCACCGGGGTTGACCACCGTCGACGTGCCACCGAGGTAGAACGTGGCCTCGGTGTCGGGGGTGAAGGTCTGGCCGCCAGCGGTGAGGACCTGCTGATCGGCGACGAACGTCGCGGGTGTCTGACCGTTGTTGGTCAATGTCAGATGCACGACGACGAACTCACCGGTCGCCGTCTTGGTCAGCTGGTCGTTATCCGGAGCGACCACGGTCGGTCCGATGTCGATGCCGTTCGAGCTGAAGGTGACCTCACCGTCGACCGCTGCGCCGGCCACCGGTGCAGGCGTTTCGGTCGGGGCCGCGGTCTCCGATGGGCTCGGCGCCGCCGTCGGCTCGGTGCTGGACGGCTCGCTGGATGCGGTGGCCGGCAGACTGGGTTGGCTGGCTGCCGGCTTGTGGATGACGAACGCGTACACCAGGACCGCGATCAGCGCGAGGAGCAGCACCCCGACGCCCGCGAGGTAGCCCTTGAGCAGGTTGCCGCTTCCGGCAACGGGCCCGGCCGGCGGCGCGGCATACGCCGTTACGTCCGGCTCGGCCGGTGAGGCGTAGATCGGTGCCGGTTCGGCAGGGTGCGGGGCATAGGTCGGCACCACGGTCGTGGCCGGTTCGGGCCGCGGCACCTCGACGGTCTCCTGCTCGGCCGGTTCGGCTACCGGGTCGGTCGATGCCGACTCTGCGGGTTCGGACTCCGGAACCCGAACGACGGCGGTGGGCTGCCCGGTGGCCGCCTCGTCCCAGGACGGCATTTCCATATCGGTCGGCCACGGCGGCAGCTCCGATGGCCACGACGACGACGGCTCCTCGGCCGGTGGAGTCGGTTCGGGTTCGGGGGCCGGTGGCTGCTGCTGCGCGGGCGTCTGGTGCTCGGTCCACGCCGTGCCATCCCAATACCGTTGACCACCCGTTCCGTCGGGGTCGGGGTACCAGCCGGCCGGGGTCGGCGGTGTCGTCATCGCAGGGCTTCCTCCCCATCACGCGCCACAGGGGCGCTGTGACCCCGCAGGATAGCCCAGCCCGGATGACGCCGCGCAGCTTTGTCCGGCCGCGTCGGCCTGGTCATCCGCCCATCAGCAGGCGCCACTGCTCCAGGTTGCTGGCTCGGTAGACGTAGTTGGAGCGCCTGACCGCCGACAGCGGAGCGCTCGGATCACTGGAGTACCAGTGACCGGGAAACACCGTCGGGTCCCCGGACAACGCCGCCAGTGCCTGCAGGCTGCGGAACATGTCGTCGACGTCGCCACCGGGGAAATCGGTCCGGCCGCACCCCTCTAGGAACAGCGTGTCCCCGGCGACCAGTCGCCCGTCGAGCAGGAAACACTGGCTGCCCGGCGTGTGGCCGGGGGTGTGCAGCAATTCGATCTCGATCTCGCCGATGGTCACCTTGTCCCCGTGCTGATGTCCGGTCAGTTCGCTCGGCGCGATCCCCGTGACCCGCGAAACCCATTCGGTTTCATGGGTGTTGACGTGGACCGGCACGCTGACCCGCTCCAGTAGTTCGGCCAGGCCCTTCAATTCGAACCCCATCATCGAACCGCCGACGTGGTCGGGGTGGTGATGTGACACCAGTACGCCGGACAAGCGCATCCCGTCGGCCTCCAGGGCGTCCACCAGGTCACCGGCCGCGTACGCCGGATCAACCACCACCGCGTCACCCGTCTCGCGGTCACCGATCAGGTAGGCAAAATTTCGCATCTGCTCGGCGATCATGTCGCCCGCGGCGTAATCGCGGCCGGCCAGCAACTGGCGGAAGTACAGGCGGTCTTCAGGCATGGCCACAGCGTAGGGCTCGCGCGTGGGGTGACGATATCCGCAGGTCTAAAAACCGCATGTCACGAGGTGTTTAACCGCACAGCGGAAAATGTCGCATCGCAAATGCGGAATTACTAGCGTCTGTCGCATGCAGCTCACCCGGTTCACCGATCTCGGACTGCGGACCATGATGCTGCTGGCCGCCGCCGACAGCGACGGCCGGCGCATCACCACCCGCACCATCGCCGCGGGTGCCGACGCCTCCGAGAACCACATCGCCAAGGCCGTCGCACGGCTGGCTGAACTCGGCATGGTCAATGCGCGCCGGGGTCGGGTCGGCGGGCTCGAACTGACCGACGCCGGGCGGCACGCCTCGCTGGGCCGGTTGGTGCGTCAACTGGAGGGCGACGCCGAAGTCATCGACTGCACAGGCGGCGCCCAGCCCTGCCCCCTGATCCCGGCCTGCCGGCTGCGCCGGGTGCTCGCCGAGGCCAAAGAGGCCTTCTACCGCCAACTCGACGGCTACACGATCGACGACCTGTCGGGCAGTGCCCTGCTGCCCGTCATCTCTTTACCCCTGGAAAGGAAACCCCGATGACCATCACCACCGAGACCCAAGAACTGGACCCCGCCCACGCCGAGATCGTCACCGCCACGTTGCCGCTGATCGGCGCGCATATCGACGCCATCACCCAGGCCTTCTATCGGCGGCTGTTCGACAACCATCCCGAACTGCTGCGCAACCTCTTCAACCGCGGCAACCAGGCCCAAGGGGCGCAACAGCGCGCGCTGGCGGCCTCCATCGCGACGTTCGCCACGCATCTGGTCGACCCGAACCTGCCGCACCCCGCGGAGCTGCTGTCCCGGATCGGGCACAAGCACGCCTCGTTGGGCATCGTCGCCGAGCAGTACCCGGTGGTGCACGACAACCTGTTCGCCGCGATCGTCGAGGTGCTGGGCGCCGACACCGTCACCGCCGAGGTGGCGCAGGCCTGGGACCGAGTCTTCTGGATCATGGCCGACACCCTGATCGCGCTGGAGCGCGCGCTGTATGCCCAGGCCGGGGTGCGCGACGGGGACGTCTATCGGCGGGCCGAGGTGCTGTCCCGCGTCGACGACCCGTCCGGCGCGATCGAGCTGACAGTGCGCCCGGTCGGTGGTGAGGTGCTGTCCTTCGCGGCGGGTCAATACGTCTCGGTCGGCGTGACGCTGCCCGACGGCGCCCGTCAGCTGCGGCAGTACAGCCTGGTCAACACCGGTGGCAGCGGTGAGCTGACCTTCGCGGTGAAACCGGTGGGCGAGGTGTCGACGTGGATCCGGGACAACCTCCGCGTCGGTGATCTGCTCGATGTGACCGTGCCGTTCGGCGACCTTCCGGCTCCTGCGCCGGGACTGCCGCTGGTGCTGATCTCGGCAGGCATCGGCATCACCCCGATGATCGGCATCCTGGAGGCGCTCGATCCGGCCACCCGCGTCGTCGTCCTGCACGCCGATCGCAGCCCGGAGACCCATCCGCTGCGGGACCGTCAGCGTGAGCTGGTGGCCTTGCTGCCCGACGCCACCCTGCAGCTCTGGTACGAAGACGGCGCCCCGGGTGCCCATCAGGGCTTGCTGTCCCTGGACGACGTGGAGCTGCCGGACGGCGCCGAGGTGTACCTGTGCGGCGCCGACGGGTTCGTGCGGGCGGTGCGCGATCAGCTGACCGCCCGCGGCGTCACCCGGGTGCACTGCGAGCTGTTCAGCCCCAACGACTGGCTGCTGTGACGGGCCCGGCCCCCGAGACTGAGACCAGGGACGGGAATTCGGCGCGCGGCGTCCCCTGCTCCAGTCTCGGCGGTCCGGCCGGGCCGAACCGGGTCGCACGGGGTCTTCTCGGGCCGGCGCAAGCCGATTACGCTGCCGTTTTGGCGACTGAATCGGCGAGAATGTACCCTCTTTAAGGCCCACGGGCCGCAAGCAGTGCACGCCCCCTTAGCTCAGTCGGCAGAGCGTTTCCATGGTAAGGAAAAGGTCAACGGTTCGATTCCGTTAGGGGGCTCGGTGGACGCCAGGCGGATCGCCGCCTTCGTCTAATCGGGGCGGTGTAGCTCAGCTGGTTAGAGCGCACGACTCATAATCGTGAGGTCGGGAGATCGAGCCTCCCCACCGCTACAGGCAACAACGAGAGGCAACTGACGTGGCGTCGAGTACCGACGTACGGCCGAAGATCACTTTGGCCTGCGAGGTGTGCAAGCACCGCAACTACATCACCAAGAAGAACCGGCGAAACGACCCGGACCGGCTGGAGATCAAGAAGTTCTGCCCGAACTGCGGTCACCACCAGCCCCACAAAGAGTCCCGCTGATCCTGCGCCGTGGCTCTCTCATCGAATATCGTCGGGATGCACTTCCGGTATCCCGACGCGTATGAGGTGGGACGCGAGAAGGTGCGTGAGTACGCCCTTGCTGTCAAGAACGACGCGGCGTACTTCCAGGACGAAGCTGTCGCCGCCGAGCTGGGTCACCACACCCTGCCGGCGCCGCTGACCTTCATCAGCATTTTCGGCTACATGGCGCAGTACGCGTTCTTCAAGCACGCCAACATCGGGATTCACGACGCCCAGATCGTCCAGGTCGACCAGTCCTTCACCTTCGCGCAACCCATCCGGGCGGGCGACAGACTGTACTGCGACGTCTACGTGGATTCGGTGCGGCAGGCACACGGTACGGACATCATCGTCACCAAGAACATCGTCACCAACGACAAAGGTGAAGTTGTGCAGGAGGCCTATACGACCCTCGCGGGCCGTTCGGGCGACGGGGAAGAGGGTTTTACTGATGGCTCTGCGTGAGTTCGGTTCGGTCAGCGTCGGCGACACACTGCCGGAGAAGGTGATCACGCTCACCCGGCAGGATCTGGTCAACTACGCCGGCGTCTCCGGTGACCTCAACCCCATCCACTGGGACGACGACATCGCCAAGCAGGTCGGCCTGGACACCGCCATCGCGCACGGGATGCTGACGATGGGCCTCGGCGGCGGCTACGTCACCGACTGGGTGGGCGACCCGGCGGCCGTCACCGAATACAACGTCCGCTTCACCGCGGTCGTCCCCGTGCCGAACGACGGCGTCGGGGCGGAGATCGTCTTCAACGGCCGGGTGAAGTCGGTGCAGCCCGAGGACAAGTCGGTCACCATCGCGCTGTCGGCCACCACCGGCGGCAAGAAGATCTTCGGCCGCGCCATCGCCGTCGCGAAGTTGGCCTGAGCCATGGCATTGCGCCCCGATCTGCTCGGGATGGTCTACAAGTACCCCGAGGTCTTCGTCGTCGGCCGCGAGCAGGTCAAACTGTTCGCCAAGTCGGTCAAATCCGAGCACCCCGCCTCGCTGTACGAGGACGCCGCCGCGGAACTGGGCCACGACACCCTGGTCGCCGGACCGACCTTCGTGTCGATCCTGGCCAACCTGGTGCAGCAGGACTTCTTCCGCAACGTCGACGTCGGCATGGAGACCATGCAGATCATCCAGGTCGACCAGCGGTTCGTGTACCACCGGCCGATCAAGGTGGGCGACCGGTTGCACGCCGAGCTGGAGATCATGTCGGTCGATGAGCGCTTCGGCGCCGATATCGTCGTCACCCGCAATATCCTTCGCGACGACGATGCCGAGGACGCGTTCGTGGTCATGGAGGCCTTCACCACGCTGATGGGCCACGAGGGCGACAACTCGGTGTCGGTGCAGTACGACCGGGAATCCGGACAGGTGCGGCGTACGGCGGTCGCAGGGGATTAGTAACTAACACTTGGGCCGATGTACACTCGGTCCTCGGGGTTTTCCCACATCAGCGCGCTGTCCGTCGGTTCGGAAATCGGCCGGTCGGGGAGCGCGCGAATTGTGTGAGGGCCGCACCGAAGGGGCGTAGCTCAACTGGCAGAGCAGCGGTCTCCAAAACCGCAGGTTGCAGGTTCAAGTCCTGTCGCCCCTGCTCAACTGAATACTCGACGAGTGTGGACACTGAAAAGGTGACCACCCGAACCAGATGAAAGGCATGCGGTGAGCGACGAGCGCGACAGTGCCGGCTCCGAGGGCACCGAGGATGCGGGCATCGAGGACGCGGCCGGTCAGACGGCCGTCGTGACCCGTCCGCTGCGCCCGACCGGTAAGCGGACCCGCCGCGCTGCGGCGGCCCCGGTCCAGGACGCGGAGCCGTCCGAGGCGGATGCCGAAGCCGCGGAGGGCGACGACGAGCCTGCTGCCAAGAGCGGTAAGACCGGCAAGACCGCGAAGGCCGGCAAGGGCAAGAAGAGCGACACCAAGCGGGTGAACCCGTTTGCCTTCGTGTGGAACTACCTCAAGCAGGTCGTCGCGGAGCTGCGCAAGGTCATCTGGCCGAACCGCAAGCAGATGGTCAGCTACACCACGGTGGTCCTGGTGTTCCTGGCGTTCATGGTCGCGCTGATCGGCGGGGTCGACCTCGGGCTGGCCAAGCTCGTGTCGATCGTGTTCGGCTGACCGGAAGAATTGAGAGAGGACTGACAACCGTGACTAGCTTCGACGGCGACGAACAGCTCGACGCCGAGACGCCTTCGGGTGATGCCGTCGACGTGTTCGACGAGACCCTGGAGGCAGGCGAGGCGGAAGCCACCGACGCTTCTGAAGATGCCGCCGAGGATTCCGAGGTTTCTGAAGAGGCCATCGACGAGGTCCCCGCAGCCGCCGAGGAGGACGTCGATCCGGCGACCGCGCTCAAGAAGGAGCTGCGTCTCAAGCCGGGTGATTGGTATGTCATCCACAGCTACGCCGGTTACGAGAACAAGGTGAAGGCCAACCTCGAGACTCGCGTGCAGAACCTGGACGTCGGCGACTACATCTTCCAGGTCGAGGTGCCCACCGAAGAGGTCACCGAGATCAAGAACGGCCAGCGCAAGCAGGTCAACCGCAAGGTGTTGCCCGGTTACATCCTGGTGCGCATGGACCTCAACGACGAGTCGTGGGGTGCGGTGCGCAATACGCCCGGCGTCACCGGTTTCGTCGGCGCCACCTCGCGCCCGTCGCCGCTGAGCCTGGACGACGTGGTCAAGTTCCTGCTGCCCCAGGGCGCGGCGAAGAAGGCCGCCGGCAAGGCCGCATCCACGGCCGCCGCGGCGGCGTCGTCCGAGGCGACGCTGGAGCGTCCCGAGATCCTGGTCGATTTCGAGGTCGGCGAGTCGGTCACCGTCATGGACGGCCCGTTCGCCACGCTGCCCGCCTCGATCAGCGAGGTCAACGCCGAGCAGCAGAAGCTCAAGGTGCTGGTGTCCATCTTCGGTCGCGAGACGCCTGTGGAACTGACCTTCAACCAGGTCGCCAAGATCTAAAGCTTCGTAGAAGAGAAGAAAAGGAACGAACAACAATGGCCCCGAAGAAAAAGGTCGCCGGGCTCATCAAGCTCCAGATCCAGGCCGGGCAGGCCAACCCCGCCCCGCCGGTCGGTCCCGCGCTTGGTCAGCACGGCGTCAACATCATGGAGTTC
The DNA here is from genome assembly GCF_026240945.1 of Mycolicibacterium sp. J2. Lineage (GTDB taxonomy): Bacteria > Actinomycetota > Actinomycetes > Mycobacteriales > Mycobacteriaceae > Mycobacterium. Next base: position 277,613 of record NZ_JAPFPY010000006.1, on the reverse strand, counting down.
TGCAAGGCGTACAACGCCGCGACCGAGTCGCAGCGCGGCAACGTCATCCCCGTGGAGATCACCGTCTACGAGGATCGCAGCTTCACCTTCGCCCTGAAGACCCCGCCCGCCGCCAAGCTGCTGCTCAAGGCCGCCGGTGTGCAGAAGGGTTCCGGCGAGCCGCACAAGACCAAGGTCGCCAAGGTGAGCTGGGATCAGGTGCGCGAGATCGCCGAGACCAAGAAGGAAGATCTCAACGCCAACGACATCGACGCCGCGGCGAAGATCATCGCCGGCACCGCCCGCTCCATGGGCATCACCGTCGAGTAGCTTGCGGATCGACCAGACGACCGTCGAATAATCACCACCCGTGGGAGAGCCCGCTTCGGCTCGCCAACCACACCTCTCAATCAGGAGACATCAATGAGCAAGAACAGCAAGGCATATCGCGAAGCCGCCGAGAAGGTCGATCGCACCAACCTCTACACCCCGCTGCAGGCCGCCCGGCTGGCCAAGGAGACCTCGTCGAAGAAGCAGGATGCGACCGTCGAGGTGGCCATCCGTCTGGGCGTCGATCCCCGCAAGGCCGACCAGATGGTCCGTGGCACCGTGAACCTGCCGCACGGCACCGGCAAGACCGCCCGTGTCGCGGTGTTCGCCGTGGGTGAGAAGGCCGAGCAGGCCCTGGCCGCCGGCGCCGACGTGGTTGGCAGCGACGACCTGATCGAGAAGATCCAGGGCGGATTCCTGGACTTCGACGCCGCGATCGCCACGCCCGACCAGATGGCCAAGGTTGGCCGCATCGCCCGCGTGCTGGGCCCCCGCGGTTTGATGCCCAACCCCAAGACCGGCACCGTGACAGCTGACGTCGCCAAGGCCGTGCAGGACATCAAGGGCGGCAAGATCAACTTCCGCGTCGACAAGCAGGCCAACCTGCACTTCGTGATCGGCAAGGCGTCGTTCGACGAGGCCAAGCTGGCCGAGAACTACGGTGCCGCGCTCGACGAGGTGCTGCGTGCGAAGCCGTCGTCGTCGAAGGGCCGGTACCTGAAGAAGGTCACCGTGTCGACGACGACCGGCCCGGGCATCCCGGTGGACCCGACGGTCACCCGGAATTTCACGGAGGAGTAGGCCGCAGGCCGGATCCGACCATATGGCCGGAGGAGTAAGACCTTGGTCCGAGTGGCCAGTCGTTGTGCGGGTTTTCGAACCCGTGCCATGACTGGCCATTCGGCATTTCAGGGCTGCCCCAGCACCACCGTGGCCACCAGCGCCCGGTGATCCGAACCCGGCACCCGCACCGCCCGGATCGCGGTGACGGTGGCGCCCCTGGTCAGCACATGATCGACGGCGACGACCCGCGGGATCGGTAGGTCATCGGGATGGGTGCGCAGGAACCCGGCCCCGGCCTGCCCGGCGCCGCCGGCATAGCCCGCGCGCAGAAGGTCTCGGAAGTCCCGCACATCGGGCGTGGCGTTGAGGTCACACCCGACGACCACCGGACCGTCGGCGTCGAGGCTTTTCAGCGCGGGCCCGAGCCGTTCGATATCGGCGCGCCACTGCCCGAACGCCGACCGCGGCGGACACAGGTGGGTGCACACGACCGTCGTCGGGACCGGCAGGCCGGGCACCCGGACCCGGGCGGTGATGAAGCCGCGCTGGAAGCGCTCATCGCCGCCACTGGCAAGCACGGGATGACGGCTCCACAAGCCCACTCCGGACGCGCGTTCGCCGGGTCGCAGCACGGCGAACGGAAACGCGGTTGCCAGCCGTGCCGACAGCGCGTCGGCCAGCTCGGGTGTCAGCTCCTGCACGGTCAGCACATCCGCATGCCCGCACGCCAGCTCGGCCACCGCGGCCGAATCGGCTTGGCCGTAGCGCAGATTCGCGGTGACAAAGCGCAGGACCGGAGCGCTCGGCGCCCGCCGGCGGACGAAGGACGGCAGTTGGGTGGCCAGCGCCGCGACGGTCGCCACCGATGCGACGGTTGCGAGGCCGGACCGTCCGATTACCGCGAAGAGGGCTGTCGATACCGGGGCGCCCAGCATGAGGTACGGCGACAGCGCCGCCGTCAGCAACACGGTGCGACTGACGGCGGGTAGGAAGCGGGCCACCAGGGCGGTGCCGGCGACCACCAGCAGCACCACCGCGAGCACGCACATCAGTGCGCGCACTCCTCGAGGCGCCGGCGCAGGAACTCCCGTGCTGGATCGGAAGCGTTGCGTTCCAAGGCGATCCGATACCAGTGTGCGGCCTCGGACCGCCGTCCGGCGCGGCGTAGCAGGTCGGCGCGGATCGAGGCCACCACGCTGGAGCGGGTCAGCCTGGGATCGTCGGCGACGTCGTCGAGCGCGGACAGACCGGCATCGAATCCGGAGCGGAACCCCACCGCCAGCGCCCGGTTGGCCCGGGCCATCGGAGAATCGGTGATCGTGATGAGGCGATCGTAGGCCGTGCAGATCACCGCCCAGTCGGTCGACTCCCAATCCGGTGCGGTCGCGTGCGCTGCCGCGATCACCGCTTGGGGGAGATACGGTCCCGTGGCACCGGCGGCCAGCCGCAGCCGGTCCAACCCGCGGGCGATCCGGCCCCGATCCCAGCGGGTGCGGTCCTGCTCATCCAGAGGGGTGAGGACACCGTCGGTATCCACCCGGGTGCAGCGCCGCGAATCGTGCAGCAGGGTCAGTGCGGCCAGGGCGTGCGTATCGCGGACCGACGGCATCAGGGCGCACAGTTCGCTGGCCAGTCGCACCCCTTCGTCACACAGGTCGTCACGGATGGCCGACGGCCCGCCCGTCGACCAGTAGCCCTCGGTGAACACCGAGTACACACAGGCCAGAACGTGCGGGGTGCGCTCGCCGAGCAGCTCGGCCGGCGGCACCCGCAGCGGGATGTTGGCGTGTCGGATCTTGGCCTTGGCCCGGGTGATCCGCTGTCCGACGGCGGTTTCGGACTGCATCAGGGCCCTGGCGATCTCGGGCACCGTCAGCCCCGAGATGAGCCGCAGCGTCAGGGCCAGTTGCGAGGGTCCGTCCAGTGCGGGGTGCGCGCAGGTGAACATCATCCGCAACTCGTCATCGCGTACCGGGTGCACCGGTTGGTCGTCGGCGGGAAGGGGCATTGCCGCGAATTCCTTTCCGGGGCGCGAACTCTCGCGTCTCAGCCGATCCAGAGCCCGGTTGCGCGCAACGGTCGTCAACCAGCCGCCGGGGTTGGCCGGCGGGTGGTCGCCCCAGCTGCGCAGCGCTTCGGTGAAGGCCTCCTGGACGGCGTCCTCGGCGATGGTGAGGTCGCCGCACCAGCGGGCGAGCGCGGCCACCGCGGGCCCCCATTCACGACGGAAGACGCCGTCCAGGATGGTCATTCGGTCGAACTGTTACAGACCGGCGATACCGGCCAGCTGCCGCACCAGCACCGAACCGGCCGGGATCATCGAGGCGACCTTCACCGCCTCATCCTGATCGGCGGCCCGGATCAGGTAGAAGCCGTTGGCCACCTCGGCGCCCTCGGCGTACGGGCCGTCGGTCAGCAGCACCCGACCGTCGCGGACGCGCACCGTCGTCGCGGTGGCCGGCGGATGCAGCGGTGCACCGCCCAACACGTGGTCACCGATCGACGCGCCGGCTTCCAGGTGCTGGGCCACCCTGGCCTCGAACTCGGGGGAGCCGGGGACGTTGACGTTCTCCGGTGTCTCCAGCAGCAGGCCGAGCCACGCCGCGCCGACGGGTTCGGTGGGGGCGTTCCAATGCACCATCGGCCACACCTCGACGGCGCCGTGCCGCGCCGCGGGGATGTCACGGGCCAGCGCCAACGCGTCGTCGAGATTGTCGGCTTCCAGCACGTAGTAACCGCCGGCCACCTCGGCGCCTTCGGCGAAGGGACCGTCGGTCACCACCGGATTGCCCGGCCAGCCGGTGATCAGCTTGCCGTCCCTGGCGGCGCAGAGTGCGTCCCCGGCTCGGATCGCCGACCCGGCCTTGGTATGGAATGCCTGGTAGGCGGCCATCTCGGCGGCGCCTTCTGTGGGGGTCAGTGCGCGTTCGGGAGTCAACAGCAGTGCGAAGTAGTACATGACGCCTCTTTCGGTAGGGGCGGGACCCGATATCCCACTCTCTACCTGTCCGACGAACGGCGCCCGCCCAATCCGACAGACGGGCCCAGAATCAGTTCGCGAAGTTGGACTTCAACTCGCCGACGATGTCATCCCACAGTGCTTCGGGTAGGTCGTGGGCCATGCCGTCGAACAGCACCAGCCGGGCGCCGGGGATGGCGCGCGCGATCGCCCGGCCACCCGTCGGACGCATCAGCTTGTCCGCCTTGCCATGGATCACCACGGTCGGGGCGGTGATCTGCCGGTTGTAACGCCGCAGGCTGCCGCTACCCATGATGGCCGCGAACTGTCTGCCCACCCCGGCCGGGTAATAGGACCTCTCGTAGGCCTCGACGGCCTCGGCGCGGGCGCGCTCCGGGGGTGTGGGATATCCGGGGCTGCCGATGATGTTCAGCAGACGCACCGTGTTCTCGATGACGGCTTCCCTGGAGGCGTCCCGGGGTTTCTGCAGGATGGCCAGTAGTTGTTTGGGGCCGGGCGGGGGCAACAACGCCTGGTTGTTGCTGGAGAAGATGACACCCAGGCTGCGGGTGCGGTGCGCGTGTCGGGCGGCGAACACCTGGGCGATCATCCCGCCCATCGACGCGCCGACGATATGTGCCCGGTCGATGCCCAGGTGGTCGAGCACCGCGGCGGCGTCGTCGGCCATGTCTTCGAGGGTGTAACCGGCCGGGCTGCGCAACCCGAGGAACGAGCGGACCATGCGGGTCGGCAGCGGGGCGCCGCTGCGAGCGTGGGGGAGCTTGGTGGACAGCCCGATATCCCGGTTGTCGAAGCGGATGACGCGCAGTCCGAGGTCGACCAGTTTCTCCACAAAACCCTCGCGCCACAACAACAGCTGCGCGCCCAGTCCCATGACGAGCAGGACGGCCGGGTCGTCGGGATCACCGAAGTCCTCGTAGACGATCTCGATGTCACCGTGGGTGGCGGTACCGGTACGGACGGTCATGCGTCCCCTTCTCGTTCGTCGACCTCTTTGTGCTCCCGGCTGATCTCGACCATGAAATTGGCGAAGTAGCCGGTGAATTGGGGGTCGCTCATCATCTGCCACCGGGGGGCGAGCAGCTTCATGTAGCGCTCGACGTAGAGGAACTGCTTGCCGATCAGCACCAGCTCGCGCGGTAGCTTGACGTCGTAGGCGTCAGCGAGTGCGGAGAGTTGCTTACCGATCTCGGCGTAACTCATGTCGCCGAGTGAGGACATGGTCAGCGGTGTGGCGAAGCGCTCCAGGTCTTTTGCCGCCTGCGCTTCCGGCTTGACGGTGCCGACCGCGCCCATCAGCACCACGATCTTGCCCGCCGCGGCGTGGTCCTTCTTCACCAGCAGCGCGTAGACCAGCTCGCGCAGCAGCCAGCGGGTGCGCGGGTCGATACGGCCCATGATCCCGAAGTCGAAGAAGACGATCTTGCCGTCGTCGTCGACGTAGAGGTTGCCGGCGTGCAGGTCGCCGTGGAACAGGCCGTGCCGCAGGCCGCCCTCGAACACGCTGAACAGCAGGGCTTTCACCAGCGCCTCGCCGTCGAAGCCCTTCTTGCGGATGGTGGCGACATCGTCGATGCGGGTGCCCTGGATGCGCTCCATGGTCAACACGCGGGCCGACGTCAGGTCCCAATACACCTGCGCCACGCGGATGTTCTCGCCGAGCGGTGAGGCGTGCATGTGCGCCACCCAGGCGTCCATGGATTGCGCTTCCAGCCGGAAGTCGAGCTCCTCGGCGAGGTTGTCGGCGAAGTCGGCGACCACGTCCTGCGCGGACAGCCGGCGGCCGAGCTTGGCGAGTTCGACGAGTTGCGCTCCGCGCTTGAGGATCTGCAGGTCGGCGGCCACCCGGCGGCGGATGCCGGGACGCTGGATCTTGACCACCACCTCTTCACCGCTGTGCAGGGTGGCGTAGTGCACCTGGGCGATGGATGCCGACGCGAAGGGGGTCTCGTCGAAGGATTTGAAGAGGTTCTGCGGTTCGTCGCCGAGTTCCTCCTTGAAGAGCTTGTGCACGGCGTCGGGGTCGGCGGGCGGCACCCGGTCGAGCAAGCCGCGGAATTCCCGCGACAGCGGCTCGCCGAAGGCGCCGGGGCTGGACGCGATGATCTGGCCGAACTTGACGTAGGTGGGGCCCAGGTCGGCGAACGCCTGGGGAACCTGCTTGACGATTTTCTGCTGCAGGCTGCCTTTGCCCAGGATGTTGCTGACGACGCGGGCGCCGGCCCGGGTGACCTGCCAGCCGGTAGCGCCGATCCGAGCGGCTTCGACGGGCAGCGGCACCCGATCGAGCCTGGCGACCTCGCGGTGCTTGGCTTGAGTGCTCATGTGTGCAGTGTCTCAAAACCGGCGGTAGCACCAAAACCTGCGGGGGTTTTCGGGCCGAGAGTGACGAAATGGCGGTTCCAGATCCTCTCGGAGCAGCCATTTCGTCGTTCTGGGGCTACCTCGCGGCCGGGCGCCAGCGCTTGATCCAGTCCGTCTCCGGCCATTCCTCGGCGGCGGCGAGCAACTCGTACATGGTGGCCCCGTCCATGCTCTCGCGGATGAGATCGGCGTGCCCGGCGTGCCGGGACAGCTCCTCGACCAGGTGAAGCAGCACCCACCGCACCGACCAGTGGTCGATGTCCTGCGGGAACCACGGCACATCGTGGGGTACCGGCACCGGTGCGTCCAGGTCGGCTTGGGCGAACACCCGCAGGGTCTCGGCGTTCTGTGCCGCCAGGTCCTCGAGCAGCCCGGCCAGCGTCTCGTCGGCGCGCATCACGTATTGGTCCTCGTACTCGGCCATCAGTTCGGCCATCGGCCGGTCGTCGGGTGCGGGGATGGCCGGCGCGTGCTCGGCGCGTTCGGTCCAGCCCTTCTGGCAGTGGGTCACGTGTTTGATCAGCCCGCCGATGGACAGCGCGCTGACCGTCGGCGTGGCGCGCGCCTGCTCGTCGGTGAGACCGTAGGACACTCCGAGGAACGCGTTCTGCTGAAAGGCCAGGAAGTTGATCAGGGTCTGGCGTTCACCGGCGGCGGGGTCGGGCATTCCGGGCATGATCAGCTCTCCTTGTTGGTGTGGGTGTAAAGATCACGAACACAAGCGATTTCGGCTCCGTGGTGGATCATCTCGCGGTTGATGTGCAAGACCAGGGTGGCCATCGAGTGGTCGGCGTACGGGCCCTCGGCAGGTCCGCACGGTTGAGCCAGATCGGCCGCGGTGAGCGCGCGCACCCCCGCGATCCAGCGCGCATACGCGTCGTCCAACTGGTCCAGCGCACCGGCCGCCGAAGTGGCATAGGGCCACGACTCATAGTCCGCGGGCGGCCCGCCGAAATGGGAGTGATTGCGCATGGCCAGCACCCCGACGATGACGTGCGCGAGTCGCCACGCGATGGTGGTGAACGGTTCGGGTTGCGGCGGCGGATACGCGAAATCGACGACCGTCCCGGTTGCCCGGGGGTGCACCGTCCAGCAGCCCCGGACCGGCTCCCAGAAGTACTCGTCGTCGGTCAGGCCGTCCAGGCGTGGGCGCAGCTGATGCGTCCAGTGGAAATCCAGCTGGTCGGCCAGCAGTTCGGTGTCCATGGGAATACCCTGACAGCCTTATAGGACAGTTTCGGTCCTATGAATGAATCAGAATGGTGACATGAGTACCGCGAGGGTCCTGCAGCTGTTGGGCCTGCTGCAAGCACGCCGGGTGTGGACATCCGACGAACTGGCCGAACGGCTCGAGGTCACCGCCCGCAGCGTGCGCCGCGATATCGAGCGGCTGCGTGACCTCGGCTACCCGGTGCACGCCAGCAAGGGGCACGGCGGCGGCTATCAACTGGGCGCCGGCGCCGCCCTGCCGCCGCTGCTGCTCGACCCGGACGAGGCCGTCGCGATGGCCGTCTGCCTGCGCCTGGCGGCCGGCGGCAGCGTCGCCGGTGTCGGGGAGTCGGCCCTGCGCGCGCTGTCCAAACTCGACCAGGTGATGCCCTCCCGGCTGCGGTCGCAGGTCGCGGCCGTGCACGACAGCACCGTCACGCTCACCTCGGCCACCGAGGACGCGGTCGACCCGGACGTCCTGATGACCCTGGCCCGCGCGAGTCGTGACCACGAACACGTCAGTTGTGGCTATGTCGACATCCGCGGCAACGCCACCCAGCGCCGCCTGGAGCCCTACCAGCTGGTGACCACCGGCCGGCGCTGGTACCTGCTGGGCTATGACCGGGACCGGGCGGACTGGCGCAGCCTGCGGCTGGACCGGATGTCCGACGTGCGCGCGCTGGGCAGTACCTTCGTGCCGCGCGACGCGCCCGATGCCGCCGACTACGTGCGCCGCGCGATCAGCTCGTCGCCGTACCGGTACGTCGCGCGGGTGCGCTACCACGCCGCCCAGGACGTTGTCGCCCAGACCTTTTCGGCCACCTCGGTGCAGATCGAGCCCGACGGCCCGGACGCCTGCATCGTGACCACCGGTGCCGACGATCCGGAGCGGATGGCGCTGTACCTGGCCATGCCGGGATGCGAATTCGAGGTGCTCGATCCGCCCGAGGTGATCCGCGCCGTGGGCGCCGCCGCCGAACGCCTCCGCAGGGCCGCTGCCCGAACGTAAGGTTCGGATCATGCGCCGCGGACATGAGGAGCACTGCAGCCCGGTCGCGGCCGAGTCCACCGAACTGTTCGTCGGGCCTGCCGACGCGCCGCTGCAGATCGTGCGTGTCACCTGTCGGGGCGGCGCCGGCTCGGTGATCCGCATCGAGGGTGACGGACTGCGCGGCGAGGGGCCGGCCGCCGACGGCACCTGCGAGATCCCGGTGCACGTCGACGATCCGGTGCCGGGCCAGCGCCGGCAGGCCCGCGCCGCCGGCCTGCCGTTCGCCTTCGTCGTCGCCGAGCCCGGCTGGACCATGCACATGATCAGCCATTTCCACTACGACCCGGTCTGGTGGAACACCCAGGCGGCCTACACCAGCCTGTGGACCGAGGATCCGCCGGGTGCGTGCCGGCAGACCAACGGTTTCGCGTTGGTGACCGCGCACCTGGAGATGGCCCGGCGGAATCCCGAGTACAAGTTCGTGCTCGCCGAGGTCGACTATCTCAAGCCGTTCTGGGACACCCATCCCGAGGAACGCGCCGACCTGCGCCGCCTCATCGCCGAAGGCCGGATCGAGATCATGGGCGGCACCTACAACGAACCCAACACCAATCTCACCAGCCCGGAAACCGCGATCCGGAACTTCGTCGCGGGCATGGGATTTCAGCGCGACGTCCTCGGTGCCGACCCCGCGACCGCCTGGCAGCTGGACGTGTTCGGTCACGATCCGCAGTTTCCGGGGATGGCCGCCGAGGCGGGGCTGACGTCGAGTTCGTGGGCCCGCGGGCCGCACCACCAGTGGGGGCCGATGGCCGAGCACGGTGACCCGGAACGCATGCAGTTCGCCAGTGAATTCGAGTGGACGGCGCCGTCCGGCCGGGGGCTGCTCACCCACTACATGCCCGCGCACTATGCCGCGGGGTGGTGGATGGACTCGGCGGCCACCCTCGCCGAGGCACAGCGGCAAACCTTCGAGTTGTTCACCCGGTTGAAGACGGTGGCGTTGACCCGCAACGTACTGTTGCCCGTCGGCACCGATTACACGCCGCCGAACAAGTGGGTCACCGAGATCCACCGCGACTGGAACGCCCGCTACACCTGGCCGCGGTTCGTGTGCGCGCTGCCCAAGGAGTTCTTCGCCGCGGTGCGCGCCGAGCTCGAACATGCCTCCCGACGTGCCCAGGTGCAGACCCGGGACATGAACCCGATCTACACCGGCAAGGACGTCTCCTACATCGACACCAAGCAGGCCAACCGGGCCGCCGAGAACGCGGTGCTGGAGGCCGAGCGGTTCGCGGTGTTCGCCGGATTGCTCTGCGGGGCCAGTTATCCGCAGGCGGCGCTGGAGAAGGCGTGGGTGCAGCTGGCGTACGGGGCGCACCACGACGCGATCACCGGCTCGGAATCCGACCAGGTGTATCTGGATCTGCTCACCGGCTGGCGCGACGCCTGGGAGTTGGGCCGCGCCGCCCGCGACAACGCGCTGGCCCTGCTCAGCACCGCGGTGGGGGCACCGATGGTGGTGTGGAATCCGCTGGCGCACCACCGATCCGATGTGGTGACCGCCCACCTCGAGCAACCGTTTCGCGGCGTGGTGCGCGATCAGCACGGCGAGGTGGTGCCGTCGGTGGCCGACGGGCACACCGTGAGCTGGCTGGCCGCCGACGTCGGATCCCTCGGCTGGTGTTCCTACCGGCTGGACGACGAGACCCCGGGATCGGCCTGGGAACCGTTGGGTGGCAACCAGATCGGCAACGATCACTACCGCCTCCGGGTCGACCCGCAGCGGGGCGGCGCAGTGTGTTCGGTGCTCGCCGCCGGTCGTGAGCTGATCGCGGCCGGCCGGGTGGGCAACGAACTGGCCGTCTACGACGAGTACTCGTCGCATCCCACGGCCGGGGAAGGGCCGTGGCATCTGTTGCCGAAGGGCCCGGTGATCTGCTCGTCGGCCTATCCCGCGGACGTGCAGGCCTGCCGCAGCGAGCTCGGCGAACGGTTGACCGTCCAGGGACGCATCGGTGACCTGTTGCGCTACACCCAGACCATCACGCTGTGGCGCGGTCTCTCCCGCATCGAATGCCGTACCGCGATCGACGAATTCACCGGCGCAGACCGGCTGCTGCGGTTGCGCTGGCCCTGCCCGGTGCCCGGCGCCATGCCGGTCAGCGAGGTGGGTGACGCGGTGATCGGGCGCGGCTTCGGCCTGTTGCACCGGCCCGGCGAACGGCACGCGGTGGATGCCGCGCAGCACCCCTCCACCCTGGACAACCCCGCCTACGGCTGGTTCGGGCTGTCCTCGATGCTGCGGGTGCGCGTCGGGGCGGGTGTCCGTGCGGTCGCGGTGGCCGAAGTCGTCACTCCCGACGAACAATCCGACACGGATCAATCCGACACCCGTGACCTGATGGTCGCCCTCGTGCGCGCCGGGGTCACGGCGACCTGCAGTGCGGCCGGGCGGCCACGCTACGGCGACCTGTCGGTGGACTCCAACCTGCCCGACGCCCGGTTCGCCGTCGGCGGACCGGACGAAAACACCTTCACCGCGGCGGTGCTGGCCACCGCGCCCGCGCACCACCGCGAGTTGGATCGGCAACTGGCCGCCACCGGCACCGCCCGGGTCTGGGTGCCCGCGACGTCCGAACTCGACCAGGTGTGGGTGCCCGGTGCCGACCTGCGCGACATCCGCAGCCTGCCGGTCCTGATCGTTGTCGGGGGCCTCGGCGCGCTGGTCGCCGATCTGGCCGACGCGGAAATCACGGTGCCCCAGGACGCCCCGGCCGGGTTGGCACCGTTCGAGTCGGTGACGGTGGCCCTGTGCAATCGTGGTGTGCCGGGATTCGCCGTCGATCCCGACGGCACCCTGCACACCTCGCTGATGCGGTCATGCACCGGCTGGCCGTCGGGGACCTGGATCGACCCGCCACGGCGCACCGTCCCGGACGGCTCCAACTTTCAACTCCAGCACTGGTCGCACACCTTCGACTACGCCGTCATCGTCGGCGAAGGGGACTGGCGCGATGCCGATATCCCGCAGCGCAGCGCCGAGTTCTCGCATCCGCTCCTCGCGGTCGACAACCGGCGAGCCGGCGCCGACGGCCTCCCCGCCCACGGTGCCCTGCTCGATGTCGATTCATCGGGCGGCCGGGTCACCCTCGGTGCGCTCAAAGCCGCGGGCAATCCGTACGCTTGCGGATCCGCCGCCCCGGTGGACCCCGCATCGATCACGCTGCGTCTGGTCGAAAGGCACGGCCGCAAAGCGGAATTCGTCGTCCGCTCCGGTATCTGCACCGTGTCGCCGCTGACCGCCGCCGACCTGTTGGAGCGCCCGGTCGGTGCGGCGACGACGGAGCTGCACGGCTACCAGATCGCCACCGTGGCCGCCCGGCTGGACGGAATCCGGATCGCCGACGCCGATCATCAGCCGCTGGCTCCAGACGCCGAGGAGGCGCAACCGCTCTATGCCCGGTACTGGCTGCACAACCGGGGCCCGGCCCCGCTGGGCGGCTTGCCGGTGGTGGCACACCTGCACCCCACCGAGGTGACCGCGACGACGGATCCGGTTGTGCGGGTCAGGCTTACCGCCGCCAGCGATTGCACCGCCACGGCCCTGCACGGCCGGGTCCGATTGGTGCTCCCGTCGGGCTGGACCGCCGACCCGGACCAGCTGTCATTCGTCCTGCCGCCGGGGGAGTACCTGGATACCGACGTCGAGGTGACCCGGCCGCCGGACTGTCCGCCCGGCCTGTACCCGATCCGTGCTGCCCTCACCGCCCGCGGCCGGCTGCCCGCGGCATGGCATCAGGTGGTCGAGGATGTCTGCCTGGTGTCGGTCGGAGCGCCGATCGGTGCCGAGGTGTTGCGATTGCTCTCCGGGCCGGAAGCGGTGCGGGTGCGGGCCGGGGAGCGGGGCCGGTTGACGGTCACCGTGGGCACCGACGCGCACGCCGACCTGGCCGTCGAAGCGCACCTGATCAGCCCATGGGGCACCTGGGAGTGGCTGGGCCCGGCGGTCGTCGGCGGCGAAGTGCCGGCGCGGGCAACGCTGCGGCTGGATTTCGAGGTGGCGCCACCGGCGTGGGTGGCGCCTGGCCGATGGTGGGCGTTGATCCGGCTGGCCTGCGCGGGCCGGCTGGTGTACTCACCGGCGGTCGCGGTGGAGGTGCTGCCGTGACGACGGTCGCCTGGGTGGCCGGCGACCCGATCGCCGAAACCGAGGTCGACGAACGCGAAAGGTGTTTGCGGGCAGGCCCCTTCGGCTCTGCCCTGCCGCGCCACGGAACCAGCGAAGGCAGACAGTTGCGGCGCTGGCTGACCCAGCTACTGGTCGCCGAACGGGTGGTGGCGGCCCAGCCCGGCGCTGCCGATCCGCCCGCCGTGGACCAGGTGCTGCCCGATGCCGCCGCCCGGCTGGAGATCGGCAGCATCGCCGCGGCGGTCCTGGACGATCCGCATGCCCGCGCGGTGTTCGCCAGGGTCACCGCCGCCGTCGATGTCACCGAGGCCGATGTCGCGGCCTATCACGCCCGCAATCCGGGCCGGTTCGGCCCGCGCCGGACAGCCATCCCACTGGCCCAGGCGCGACCGGTGATCGCCGAACATCTGCGTGGCGCCGCGCGGCGCGCGACCTTCCGGCGCTGGCTGGACGGGCAGATCGCCGACCTGGTGCGGCTGGCACCGGGTTACGAGCACCCCGGCGATCCCCGGCAACCGGACAACGTCCACCGGCACTGACTGACAGATATGGGCAGCCCATGACTCTCACCTTGGCCGTCGACGTCGGCGGCACCAAGATCGCCGTCGGCCTCGTCGACGGCGACGGCAGCCTCACCCACCGGGACCAGCGGCCCACCCCGGCCGGCGATGCCGATGCGGTGTGGGCCACCGCCGCCGACCTGATTCAGCAGGCGCTGCGCCGGGCCGATGGCACCGTGCCTGCCACCGGTATCAGCTCGGCCGGCCCCGTCGACCTGGCCGAAGGCACCGTCAGCCCGATCAATATCCCTGCCTGGCAACGGTTTCCGATCGTCGAACGGACCCGCCGGCTCACCGGTGGCCCGGTGCGCCTCGGTGGTGACGGGCTGTGCATGGCGCTCGGTGAGCGGTGGCGCGGGGCCGGGGCGGGGGCGTCCTTCCTGCTGGGCATGGTGGTCTCGACCGGTATCGGCGGGGGCTTGGTGCTCGACGGCGTGCCGTATCACGGACGCACCGGCAACGCCGGCCATGTCGGTCATGTCGTCGTCGAGGCCGACGGGACGCCGTGCACCTGCGGCGGGCGGGGCTGCGTCGAAACCGTCGCGGCCGGCCCGCACCTGGTGAGTTGGGCGCGCGCCAACGGCTGGGCGGCACCTCCCGAAGCCGATGCCAAACAACTGGCCGCGGCCGCGGCCGGCGGCGACCCGATCGCCATCGAGGCGTACCGGCGCGGCGCGGCAGGTGTGGCGATGATGATCGCCGGGGTGGCGGCAACCTGCGACCTGGACCGCGTCGTCGTCGGTGGCGGCGTGGCCAAGTCGGGGGCGCTGCTGTTCGATCCGCTGCGCGCGGCGTTGCGCAGCTATGCCGGGCTGTCCTTCATCCGGGACCTGCAGGTGGTGCCCGCTGCTCTCGGCGGTGACGCAGGACTGGTCGGGGCGGCCGCGCTGGCCCGGGCCTGACAGTCGTTTTGGCCGATCACATGGGTATCGGCTACTCTTGTGCGGTTCCACCGAAGACCGTCGGTCACCGAGTTAATCGGTTGAAGGTCCGGGATTTCCCGGCGGCCCACGCAGGAGGACGAGGTAACAGTATTTTCTGCGCCCCGACCTGTCCTGTGTCGGGGCGTTCGTGATTTCCGGCCTTCGTGATCACCGGTTGGTGGACGTCCCAACCATCACGAGGAGGCAAGCATGGCCAAAGCTGACAAGGCCACCGCGGTCGCCGACATCGCCGAGAAGTTCAAGGAGGCGACGGCCACCGTCGTCACCGAGTACCGCGGCCTGACGGTGTCCAACCTTGCCGAGCTGCGCAGGTCGCTGGGCGCCGGCGCGTCGTACACCGTCGCCAAGAACACCTTGGTGAAGCGTGCGGCGTCGGAGGCCGGCATCGAGGGTCTCGACGATCTGTTCGCCGGCCCGACCGCCATCGCGTTCATCAACGGCGAGCCCGTCGACGCCGCGAAGGCGATCAAGAAGTTCGCCAAGGACAACAAGGCGCTCGTCATCAAGGGCGGCTACATGGACGGCAAGGCGCTGTCCGTGTCCGAGGTCGAGCGGATCGCCGACCTGGAGTCGCGCGAGGTGCTGCTGTCGCGTGTCGCCGGCGCGCTCAAGGCGAAGCAGTCCCAGGCCGCGGCGCTGTTCGTGGCGCCCGCGTCCCAGGTCGCCCGCCTGGCCGCAGCTCTGCAAGACAAGAAGGCCGGCTCGGAAAACACCGACGCCGCCTGAGACCAACCACCACCAAAGAGATAAGGAATCACCATGGCAAAGCTGTCCACCGAAGAACTGATCGACGCCTTCAAGGAACTGACCCTGCTCGAGCTCTCTGAGTTCGTGAAGGTGTTCGAGGAGACCTTCGACGTCACCGCCGCCGCTCCGGTCGCCGTTGCGGCCGCCCCCGCCGCCGGTGGCGGCGCCGCCGAGGCCGCCGAAGAGCAGTCCGAGTTCGACGTCATCCTCGAGGGTGCCGGCGACAAGAAGATCGGTGTCATCAAGGTCGTCCGTGAGATCGTCTCCGGCCTGGGCCTGAAGGAAGCCAAGGACCTGGTCGACGGCGCTCCCAAGCCGCTGCTGGAGAAGGTCACCAAGGAGGCCGCCGACGACGCCAAGGCCAAGCTCGAGGCCGCCGGCGCGACGGTCACCGTCAAGTAATTTCAGTTCGTCGAGGGGCCGGGTCGGAAACGACCCGGCCTTTCGTCGTTTGTGAAGACTGTCGTTGGCGAGAGCGCCGTCGGTGAAGACCGCCGTCGGCTAAGACTTCTGTGTTGCTGAAATCCCCCGTGCGCTACAGTGACTCAAGCCACAGGCGGGGGTAGGCAGGTGGCGCGGTGAGCCGTAGGCGGAAGGAAATCGTATGGGCGTCCAAATCGACGTGACCGGGTTGAGTAAGTCGTTCGGGTCGTCGAAGATCTGGGAAGACGTCACGATGTCGATTCCCGCCGGTGAGGTCAGTGTGTTGCTGGGCCCTTCGGGTACCGGTAAGTCGGTGTTCTTGAAGTCGTTGATCGGTTTGTTGCGCCCGGAGAAGGGTTCGATCGTCATCGACGGGACCAACATCTTGGAGTGCTCGGCCAAGGAGCTCTACGAGATCCGCACCTTGTTCGGTGTGCTCTTCCAGGACGGTGCGCTGTTCGGGTCGATGAACATCTACGACAACACCGCGTTTCCGTTGCGTGAGCACACCAAGAAGAGTGAGTCCGAGATCCGCAAGATCGTGATGGAAAAGCTCGAACTGGTGGGTATGCCCAATGACGGGCACAAGTTCCCCGGTGAGATCTCTGGTGGTATGCGCAAGCGAGCCGGCCTGGCCCGGGCGCTGGTGCTGGACCCGCAGATCATCTTGTGCGATGAGCCGGATTCGGGTCTGGATCCGGTGCGTACGGCGTATCTGTCGCAGTTGCTCATCGATATCAATGCTCAGATCGATGCGACGGTGCTGATCGTGACGCACAACATCAATATCGCGCGGACGGTGCCGGACAACATCGGGATGTTGTTCCGTAAGCATTTGGTGATGTTCGGGCCGCGGGAGGTGTTGTTGACCTCGGAGGAGCCGGTGGTCAAGCAGTTCCTCAATGGTCGTCGTATCGGTCCGATCGGGATGTCGGAGGAGAAGGACGAGGCGACCGCGGCTGCGGAGCAGGCGTTGCTGGATGCGGGGCAGCATGACGGTGGTGTGGAGGAGATCGAGGGGGTGCCGCCGCAGTTGACGGCGACGCCGGGGATGCCCGAGCGCAAAGGTGTGGCCCGGCGGCAGGCGCGGGTGCGCGAGATCCTGCATACCCTGCCTCAGGCTGCCCAGGCCGCGATCCTCGATGACCTGGAGGGCACCCACAAGTACAAGGTGCACGAGTTCAGCGACGAGCACACGCACCACGGCGCATCGGCGGCCACCGAGAACGAGGACTTCCCGACGGCCTCGATCCCGCGCGCCAGCGAGTAGTCCACCGCGAAGCGGTAGCGGCGCGCCCAAGATGTGATCTTCATCACGGCTGTCTTGGGCGCGCTCGTGTCGGTGGGGACCACTACTATCCAAAAGTGCACAGCAGACCGCGTGTGAAGTCTTGACGGAAGCGCCCAAACGGGCCACTCTGTTGGGCAGCATGTGTACACGGATTGCGGACGCCAGCCAGCGCCCCACCGATATCACACGCGGTGGTTGAGGAATGCCGTACTGGCGCTAACGACGGCCATGCGCTATCGTTGGACGTTGCGCTGGCTGCATCCTGCCTACCCCTCATTTGCACCTGACATCGTGGACCTAGCCTGAGCCCTGCTCAGTGATCAGGTCACGTGCCGTGCGTCCGAGGTTCGGACTGTGAGAACGCCAGCCGAACCGACGCAGATATCGCGGCACTTCGGAACGGCCCAGTCCGCCCCGGAAATGTCGCATGAGGTGCTGGAAGGGTGCATCTTGGCAGTCTCTCGCCAGAGCAAGTCCGCTATTTCTAACTCCGTACCGGGAGCGCCTAACCGAATTTCATTCGCGAAGCTCCGGGAACCTCTCGAGGTCCCGGGGCTGCTCGACGTTCAGATCGATTCTTTCGAGTGGTTGGTCGGCTCCGAGCAGTGGCGTGCCAAGGCCGTCGAGCGTGGTGACGTCAGCCCGGTGGGTGGCCTCGAAGAGGTCCTCGCCGAACTGTCCCCGATCGAGGACTTCTCCGGCTCGATGTCGCTGAGCTTCTCGGATCCGCGCTTCGACGAGGTGAAGGCGCCCGTCGACGAGTGCAAAGACAAGGACATGACGTACGCGGCCCCGCTGTTCGTCACGGCCGAGTTCATCAACAACAACACCGGTGAGATCAAGAGCCAGACGGTCTTCATGGGTGACTTCCCGATGATGACCGACAAGGGCACCTTCATCATCAACGGCACCGAGCGCGTCGTGGTCAGCCAGCTGGTCCGCTCGCCCGGTGTGTACTTCGACCAGACGATCGACAAGGCCACCGAGAAGGACCTGCACAGCGTCAAGGTCATCCCGGGCCGCGGCGCCTGGCTGGAGTTCGACGTGGACAAGCGCGACACCGTCGGTGTGCGCATCGACCGCAAGCGTCGTCAGCCGGTCACCGTGCTGCTCAAGGCGCTGGGCTGGACCAACGAGCAGATCGTGGAGCGCTTCGGCTTCTCCGAGATCATGATGGGCACGCTGGAGAAGGACAACACCGCCGGTACCGACGAGGCGCTGCTGGACATCTACCGGAAGCTGCGCCCGGGCGAGCCGCCGACCAAGGAGTCCGCGCAGACTCTGCTGGAGAACCTGTTCTTCAAGGAGAAGCGCTACGACCTGGCCCGCGTGGGTCGCTACAAGGTCAACAAGAAGCTCGGCCTCAACGCCGGGCAGCCGATCACCAACTCGACGCTGACCCCCGAGGACATCGCGGCCACCATCGAGTACCTGGTGCGCCTGCACGAGGGCCAGACCACGATGACCGCACCCGACGGCGTCGAGGTCCCCGTCGAGGTGGACGATATCGACCACTTCGGTAACCGTCGTCTGCGCACCGTCGGCGAGCTGATCCAGAACCAGATCCGGGTCGGCCTGTCCCGCATGGAGCGCGTCGTGCGCGAGCGGATGACCACCCAGGACGTCGAGGCGATCACCCCGCAGACCCTGATCAACATCCGTCCCGTCGTGGCGGCGATCAAGGAGTTCTTCGGAACGTCGCAGCTGTCGCAGTTCATGGACCAGAACAACCCGCTGTCGGGTCTGACCCACAAGCGCCGCCTGTCGGCGCTGGGCCCCGGCGGTCTGTCCCGTGAGCGCGCCGGCCTCGAGGTCCGCGACGTGCACTCGTCGCACTACGGCCGCATGTGCCCGATCGAGACCCCGGAAGGCCCGAACATCGGCCTGATCGGTTCGCTGTCGGTGTACGCCCGGGTGAACCCGTTCGGTTTCATCGAGACCCCGTACCGCAAGGTTGTCGACGGTGTCATCACCGACCAGATCGACTACCTGACGGCCGACGAGGAGGACCGCCACGTCGTGGCGCAGGCCAACTCGCCGATCGACGACAACGGCCGGTTCACCGAGGACAAGATCCTCGTCCGTCGTAAGGGTGGCGAGGTCGAGTTCGTCTCCGCCACCGAGGTGGACTACATGGACGTCTCGCCGCGCCAGATGGTGTCGGTCGCGACGGCGATGATCCCGTTCCTCGAGCACGACGACGCCAACCGTGCCCTGATGGGTGCCAACATGCAGCGCCAGGCGGTTCCGCTGGTGCGTAGCGAGGCCCCGCTGGTCGGTACCGGTATGGAGCTGCGCGCCGCGATCGACGCCGGCGATGTCGTGGTCGCCGAGAAGGCCGGCGTGGTGGAAGAGGTCTCGGCCGACTACATCACCGTGATGGCCGACGACGGCACCCGCCGCAGCTACGTGTTGCGCAAGTTCAACCGCTCCAACCACGGCACGTGTGCCAACCAGCGCCCGATCGTGGATCACGGGCAGCGGGTGGAGGTGGGCCAGGTGCTCGCCGACGGTCCCTGCACCGAGAACGGTGAGATGGCCCTTGGCAAGAACCTGCTCGTGGCGATCATGCCGTGGGAGGGCCACAACTACGAGGACGCGATCATCCTCTCCAACCGCCTGGTGGAAGAGGATGTGCTCACCTCGATTCATATCGAAGAGCACGAGATCGATGCCCGCGACACCAAGCTGGGCGCCGAGGAGATCACCCGGGACATCCCGAACGTCTCCGACGAGGTGCTGGCCGATCTCGACGAGCGCGGCATCATCCGCATCGGTGCCGAGGTCCGCGACGGCGACATCCTGGTCGGCAAGGTCACCCCGAAGGGTGAGACCGAGCTGACCCCGGAGGAGCGCCTGCTGCGCGCCATCTTCGGCGAGAAGGCCCGCGAGGTCCGCGACACGTCGCTCAAGGTGCCGCACGGTGAGTCCGGGAAGGTCATCGGCATCCGGGTGTTCTCCCGCGAGGACGACGACGAGCTGCCCGCCGGTGTCAACGAGCTGGTCCGCGTCTACGTGGCCCAGAAGCGCAAGATCTCCGACGGCGACAAGCTCGCCGGACGCCACGGCAACAAGGGCGTCATCGGCAAGATCCTGCCCGTCGAGGACATGCCGTTCCTTCCGGACGGCACCCCGGTGGACATCATCCTCAACACCCACGGTGTGCCGCGTCGTATGAACATCGGCCAGATCTTGGAGACCCACCTCGGGTGGGTGGCCAAGGCCGGCTGGAACATCGAAGGGTCGCCCGAGTGGGCCAGCAACCTCCCCGAGGACCTGCTGTCCGCACCGGCCGACTCCATCGTGTCCACCCCGGTGTTCGACGGTGCCCGCGAGGCGGAGCTGCAGGGCCTGCTGGGCTCGACGCTGCCGAACCGGGACGGTGAGGTCATGGTCGACGCCGACGGCAAGGCGCGGTTGTTCGACGGACGCAGTGGCGAACCGTTCCCGTACCCGGTGACGGTCGGCTACATGTACATCCTGAAGCTGCACCACTTGGTGGACGACAAGATCCACGCCCGTTCCACCGGCCCGTACTCGATGATCACCCAGCAGCCGCTCGGTGGTAAGGCGCAGTTCGGTGGTCAGCGCTTCGGTGAGATGGAGTGCTGGGCCATGCAGGCCTATGGCGCGGCGTACACGCTGCAGGAGCTGCTCACCATCAAGTCCGACGACACGGTGGGCCGCGTGAAGGTGTACGAGGCGATCGTCAAGGGCGAGAACATCCCCGAACCCGGTATCCCGGAGTCGTTCAAGGTGCTTCTCAAGGAGCTGCAGTCGCTGTGCCTCAACGTCGAGGTCCTGTCTTCGGACGGAGCCGCGATCGAGATGCGTGACGGTGACGACGAGGACCTGGAGCGTGCCGCTGCCAACCTCGGAATCAACCTGTCCCGCAACGAATCCGCCTCCGTCGAAGATTTGGCCTGATCGCGGCGGAGCCGCGGCGCTGATTATTTATCTAGTCCCGAAAGGGGAAAGGGAGTTACGTGCTAGACGTCAACTTCTTCGATGAACTCCGCATCGGTCTGGCGACCGCGGACGACATCCGCAACTGGTCCTACGGCGAGGTCAAGAAGCCGGAGACCATCAACTACCGCACGCTCAAGCCCGAGAAGGACGGCCTGTTCTGCGAGAAGATCTTCGGACCGACTCGCGACTGGGAGTGCTACTGCGGTAAGTACAAGCGCGTCCGCTTCAAGGGCATCATCTGCGAGCGCTGCGGCGTCGAGGTCACTCGTGCCAAGGTGCGCCGTGAGCGGATGGGCCACATCGAGCTGGCCGCGCCGGTCACGCACATCTGGTACTTCAAGGGTGTGCCGAGCCGGCTGGGCTACCTGCTGGATCTCGCCCCGAAGGATCTCGAGAAGATCATCTACTTCGCGGCCTACGTCATCACCGACGTCGACAACGAGATGCGGCACAACGAGCTGTCCACGCTCGAGGCCGAGATGGTCGTCGAGAAGAAGGCCGTCGAGGACCAGCGCGACGCCGACCTGGAGGCCCGGGCTCAGAAGCTCGAAGCCGACCTGGCCGAGCTGGAGGCCGAGGGCGCCAAGTCCGACGTGCGCCGCAAGGTGCGCGACGGCGGCGAGCGTGAGATGCGCCAGCTGCGTGACCGGGCCCAGCGTGAGCTGGACCGGCTCGACGAGATCTGGACCACCTTCACCAAGCTGGCTCCCAAGCAGCTCATCGTCGACGAGGTGCTCTACCGCGAGCTGCAGGACCGCTACGGCGAGTACTTCACCGGTGCCATGGGCGCGGAGTCGATCAAGAAGCTGATCGAGAACTTCGACATCGACGCCGAGGCGGAGTCGCTGCGCGACACCATCAAGAACGGCAAGGGCCAGAAGAAGCTGCGTGCGCTCAAGCGTCTGAAGGTCGTCGCCGCGTTCCAGCAGTCGGGCAACTCGCCGATGGGCATGGTGCTCGACGCCGTTCCGGTGATCCCGCCGGAGCTGCGTCCGATGGTGCAGCTCGACGGTGGCCGCTTCGCGACCTCCGACCTCAACGACCTGTACCGCCGCGTGATCAACCGCAACAACCGGCTCAAGCGACTGATCGACCTCGGTGCTCCCGAGATCATCGTCAACAACGAGAAGCGCATGCTTCAGGAGTCGGTGGACGCGCTGTTCGACAACGGCCGTCGCGGCCGTCCCGTCACCGGGCCGGGCAACCGTCCGCTCAAGTCGCTGTCCGATCTGCTCAAGGGCAAGCAGGGCCGGTTCCGGCAGAACCTGCTCGGTAAGCGCGTCGACTACTCGGGCCGTTCGGTCATCGTGGTCGGTCCGCAGCTCAAGCTGCACCAGTGCGGTCTGCCCAAGCTGATGGCGCTGGAACTGTTCAAGCCGTTCGTGATGAAGCGTCTGGTCGACCTGAACCACGCGCAGAACATCAAGAGCGCCAAGCGGATGGTCGAGCGGCAGCGTCCCCAGGTGTGGGATGTCCTCGAAGAGGTCATCGCCGAGCACCCGGTGCTGCTCAACCGTGCACCGACGCTGCACCGCCTCGGTATCCAGGCCTTCGAGCCGCAGCTGGTGGAAGGCAAGGCCATCCAGCTGCACCCGCTGGTCTGTGAGGCGTTCAACGCCGACTTCGACGGTGACCAGATGGCCGTGCACCTGCCGCTGAGCGCGGAGGCGCAGGCCGAGGCCCGCATCCTGATGCTGTCCTCGAACAACATCCTGTCGCCGGCGTCGGGCCGCCCGCTGGCCATGCCGCGTCTGGACATGGTGACCGGGTTGTTCTTCCTGACCACCGAGGTCGAGGGGGACACCGGCGAGTACACCCCGGCCACCAAGGATCAGCCGGAGACCGGCGTGTACAGCAGCCCGGCCGAGGCCATCATGGCGCTGGACCGTGGCGCGCTGAGCGTGCGGGCCAAGATCAAGGTGCGGCTGACGCAGCAGCGTCCGCCGGCCGCGCTCGAGGCCGAACTGTTCGAGAACGGCTGGACCCCGGGCGATGCCTGGACCGCCGAGACCACGCTGGGCCGGGTGCTGTTCAACGAACTGCTGCCCAAGGGCTACCCGTTCGTCAACGCGCAGATGTTCAAGAAGGCGCAGGCCTCGATCATCAACGATCTGGCCGAGCGGTACCCGATGATCGTCGTCGCGCAGACGGTGGACAAGCTCAAGGACGCCGGCTTCTACTGGGCCACCCGTTCGGGTGTCACGGTCTCGATGGCCGACGTGCTCGTGCCGCCGCAGAAGCAGGAGATCCTGGAGCGCTACGAGGCCGAGGCCGACTCGATCGAGAAGCAGTACCAGCGCGGCAAGCTCAACCACGACGAGCGCAACGGCGAACTGGTCAAGATCTGGCAGCAGGCCACCGAAGAGGTCGGTAAGGCTCTCGAGTCCTACTACCCCGAGGACAACCCGATCATCACGATCGTGAAGTCCGGTGCCACGGGCAACCTGACCCAGACCCGCACGCTCGCGGGCATGAAGGGTCTGGTCACCAACCCGAAGGGTGAGTACATCCCGCGTCCGATCAAGTCCTCGTTCCGTGAGGGCCTGACGGTTCTGGAGTACTTCATCAACACCCACGGTGCCCGTAAGGGTCTGGCCGACACCGCGCTGCGTACCGCCGACTCGGGTTACCTGACCCGTCGTCTGGTGGACGTCAGCCAGGACGTCATCGTGCGCGAGACCGACTGTGAGACCGAGCGCGGTATCAACGTCACCCTCGCCGAGAAGCAGGAAGACGGCAGCCTGGTCCGCGATCAGCACATCGAGACCTCGGCGTACGCCCGCACGCTGGCCACCGACGCGGTGGATGCCGACGGCAACGTCGTCGTCGCCCGTGGCCACGACCTGGGCGACCCGGCGATCGACGCGCTGCTGGCGGCCGGTATCACCGAGGTGAAGGTCCGCTCCGTGCTGACCTGCACCACCGGCACCGGCGTCTGCGCCATGTGCTACGGCCGCTCGATGGCCACCGGCAAGCTCGTCGACATCGGCGAGGCCGTCGGTATCGTCGCCGCGCAGTCCATCGGTGAGCCCGGTACGCAGCTGACCATGCGTACCTTCCACCAGGGTGGTGTCACCGGTGGCGCCGACATCGTCGGTGGTCTGCCCCGTGTGCAGGAACTGTTCGAGGCCCGCGTGCCGCGCAACAAGGCGCCCATCGCGGATGTCGCCGGACGCGTCCGTCTCGAAGAGACCGACAAGTTCTACAAGATCACCATCGTTCCCGACGACGGCAGCGAAGAGGTTGTCTACGACAAGCTCACCCGCCGCCAGCGGCTGAAGGTGTTCAAGCACGAGGACGGCTCCGAGCGTCTGCTCTCCGACGGTGACCATGTCACCGTGGGCCAGCAGCTGATGGAGGGCGCTGCCGATCCGCACGAGGTGCTGCGTGTGCAGGGCCCGCGCGAGGTGCAGATCCACCTGGTCAAGGAGGTGCAGGAGGTCTACCGGGCCCAGGGTGTGTCGATCCACGACAAGCACATCGAGGTCATCGTCCGGCAGATGCTGCGTCGCGTCACGATCATCGACTCGGGCGCCACGGAGTTCCTGCCCGGCTCGCTCACCGAGCGCGCCGAGTTCGAGACCGAGAACCGTCGCGTCGTGGCCGAGGGTGGCGAGCCCGCGGCCGGACGTCCGGTGCTGATGGGTATCACCAAGGCGAGCCTTGCCACCGATTCGTGGCTGTCGGCGGCGTCGTTCCAGGAGACCACCCGCGTGCTGACCGATGCGGCGATCAACTGCCGCAGCGACAAGCTGCAGGGTCTGAAGGAGAACGTGATCATCGGTAAGTTGATCCCGGCCGGTACGGGCATCGCCCGCTACCGCGACATCCAGGTTCAGCCGACCGAAGAGGCCCGCGCTGCGGCGTACACGATCCCGTCCTACGAGGATCAGTACTACAGCCCGGACTTCGGCCAGAGCACCGGCGCTGCCGTGCCGCTGGACGATTACGGATACTCGGACTACCGGTAACCGCGTTCATGGAGAGGGCCCTCGAGACTCAGTCTCGGGGGCCCTCTTCGCGCCGACACTACGGTTCTTGCTGGGAATCGGGCTGTTTCGCGCAATAAACCGTAGTCTCGGCGCGGAGGTGCTGCGTTCGTGGGCCACCTAGACTGGTCGTCGTGCTCATCGGTTCGCATGTCGACAACGCAGATCCCCTGGCCGCCGCCACCGCAGACGGTGCCGACGTGGTGCAGTTCTTCCTCGGCAATCCGCAGAGTTGGAAGAAACCCGCCCCGCGTGAGGACGCCGAGGTGCTGCGGGCCTCGACGGTGCCGCTGTATGTGCACGCGCCGTACCTGATCAACGTCGCCTCGGCCAACAACAAGGTGCGCATCCCGTCGCGCAAGATCCTGCAGGACACCTGCGACGCCGCCGCGGCGATTGGTGCCACCGCCGTGATCGTGCACGGCGGCCACGCCGACGACAAGGACCTCGACGCCGGCTTCGAGCGCTGGGTCAAGGCGCTCGACGCGCTGAACACCGAGGTGCCGGTGTACCTGGAGAACACCGCGGGCGGCGACCACGCGATGGCCCGCCACTTCGACACCATCGCCCGGTTGTGGGATCACATCGGGGACAAGGGAATCGGCTTCTGCCTGGACACCTGCCACGCCTGGGCGGCGGGGGAGGCGCTCGTCGACGCGGTGGAGCGGATCCGGTCCATCACCGGCCGCATCGACCTGGTGCACTGCAACGATTCGCGCGACGCCGCGGGTTCGGGTGCCGACCGGCACGCCAACTTCGGCCTGGGCCAGATCGACCCGCAACTGCTGGCCGCGGTGGTCAAGGCCGCCGACGCTCCGGTGATCTGCGAGACGTCCGAAGAGGGCCGCAAGGACGATATCGCCTTCCTGCGCGAGAACGTCTAACCGGCGAGGTAGACCTTCCGCAGGGCCTCGGTGACCGTCCAGACCGTCTCCGTACCGGCGGCCAGGCGCGCCACATCGCCCGGGCCGAGCGTCAACGGCGCTGTGCCGTCGGCGAATTCGACCGTCGCTGCACCGGAGAGCACGACGAACACCTCGTCGGCCTCCACGTCGGTCATCACTCCCGGCGTCATCTCCCAGACGCCGATCTCCAGACCGCCGAATTCGGTCAGCGTGTGCACCGCGGTGTGCGCGGAGCTGTCGGGGACCGGTTCCAGGGTGAGTTCCAGGTCGGCGGCGCTGATGGCGGAGTTCGGCTTCACCGGGCTCATATTACAGATCTTGTGCGACTGTCGGAAAAATGTAACAGTGAAACCATGGCTGATGCTCCATTGCTCCTCGCGTCCGCAGACACCCATGTCGTGACCAATCAGGTCCCGCCGCTGGAGAACTACAACGCCGCCACCTTCCCCGCCCTCGCCGAGGCGCTGATCCGCGAGGGCGGCGAATGGGGTATCGACGAGGTGCACGAGGTCGGTGCGCTCGGGGGCAGCCGGCAGGCCCAGCGCTGGGGTGAGTTGGCCGATCGCAACGTGCCGATCCTGCACACCCACGACCGGTACGGCCACCGCATCGACGAGGTCGAATACGACCCGGCCTACCACGAGCTGATGAACGCGGCGATCACCCACGGCCTGCACGCCGCACCGTGGGCTGATGACCGGCCGGGTGCCCACGTGGTCCGTGCGGCCAAGATGTCGGCCTGGACGCCCGAGCCGGGGCACGTCTGCCCGATCTCGATGACCTACGCCGTCGTGCCCGCGCTGCGTTTCAACCCCGAGCTCGCGGCGATCTACGAACCGCTGCTCACCAGCCGGGTCTATGACCCCGAACTCAAGATCCCGGCCACCAAGGCCGGGATCACGGCAGGCATGTCGATGACCGAGAAGCAGGGCGGATCGGATGTGCGCGCCGGGACCACCCAGGCCACCCGGAACGGCGACGGCAGCTACACCTTGGTCGGGCACAAGTGGTTCACCTCGGCGCCGATGGGGGACATCTTCCTGGTGCTGGCCCAGGCTTCCGGGGGCGAGCGAAGCGACGGGGGTGAATCGGGCGGGTTGTCCTGCTTCTTCCTGCCCCGCGTGCTGCCCGACGGCACCCGCAACCGGATGCGCATCCAGCGGCTCAAGGACAAGCTCGGCAACCACGCCAACGCCTCCAGCGAGATCGAGTACGACGGTGCCACCGCCTGGCTGGTGGGCGAGGAGGGCCGCGGG
This sequence comes from Mycolicibacterium sp. J2, assembly GCF_026240945.1. Lineage (GTDB taxonomy): Bacteria > Actinomycetota > Actinomycetes > Mycobacteriales > Mycobacteriaceae > Mycobacterium. The sequence goes on along the minus strand of NZ_JAPFPY010000006.1, from coordinate 250,701 downwards.
GTCAAGACCATCATCGAGATGGTCAACCTGACCCGGCTGGACTGCACGCTGGGCAGCGCCACCAGCATGCGGACCGGATTGACCCGCGCCGTCCATCACGCCCAGCATCGAAAGGCGTTCGGCGCCTACCTGATCGACCAACCGCTGATGCGTAATGTGCTGGCCGATCTGGCGGTCGAAGCCGAGGCCGCGACCATGCTCGCGATGCGGATGGCCGGGGCCACCGACAAGGCCGTGCACGGCGACGAACGCGAATCCCTGCTCCGCCGGATCGGGCTGGCCGCGGGCAAGTACTGGGTGTGCAAACGCGCGACACCGCACGCGGCCGAGGCCATGGAGTGCTTCGGCGGCAACGGCTATGCCGAGGAGTCCGGCATGCCGCGGCTGTACCGGGAGGCACCGCTGATGGGCATCTGGGAGGGCTCGGGCAACGTCAGTGCGCTGGACACCTTGCGCGCCATGGCAACCCGGCCGGAATGCGTCGAAGTGCTGTTCGACGAACTGGCGACGGCCTCCGAGCCCCGGCTGGACGCGCACGTCAGCGCGCTCAAGGCGCAGCTGGGCGACTTCGACAACATCGAGTACCGGGCCCGCAAGATCGCCGAGGACATCAGCCTGGCGCTGCAGGGTGCGCTGCTGGTGCGCCACGGTCACCCGGCCGTCGCCGAGGCGTTCCTGGCCACCCGGCTGGGCCGGCAATGGGGCGGGGCGTTCGGCACCCTGCCCGCCGGGCTGGACCTGGCCCCGATCCTCGAGCGCGCCCTGGTCAAAGGATGACCCCCGAGACGGGGTCCTCGACGACGGCGCCCTTGACGACGGCGCCCTTGAAAACGATGACCTACGAGGTCACCGGCCGGGTTGCGCGGATCACCTTCAACCGGCCGGAGAAGGGCAACTCGATCGTTGCCGACACCCCGCTGGAACTCGCGGCGTGTGTCGAACGGGCCGATCTGGATCCGGCCGTGCACGTCATCCTGGTGTCCGGGCGAGGTGAGGGGTTCTGCGCCGGATTCGATTTGTCCGCCTACGCCGACGGCTCGTCGTCGGCCGGCGGGGACGGCCGTTACGACGGCACGGTGCTCGACGGCCGCACCCAGGCGGTCAACCACCTGCCCGACCGGCCGTGGGATCCGATGATCGACTATCAGATGATGAGCCGGTTCGTCCGCGGCTTCGCCAGCCTGATGCGCGCGGACAAGCCGACGGTGGTGAAGATCCACGGCTACTGCGTGGCAGGCGGCACCGATATCGCGCTGCACGCCGACCAGGTGATCGCGGCCGCCGACGCCAAGATCGGCTACCCGCCGATGCGGGTGTGGGGCGTACCCGCGGCCGGGTTGTGGGCGCACCGGCTCGGCGACCAGCGCGCGAAAAGGCTGCTGTTCACCGGTGATTGCATCACCGGGGCGCAGGCCGCCGACTGGGGCCTGGCCGTGGAGGCGCCCGCGCCCGAAGACCTCGACGAGCGCACCGAACGTCTCGTCGAGCGCATCGCCGCGATGCCGGTGAACCAGCTCATCATGGCCAAGCTGGCCTGCAACACCGCGCTGCTGCAGCAGGGCGTGGCCACCAGCCAGATGGTCAGCACGGTGTTCGACGGTATCGCCCGGCACACGCCCGAGGGCCACGCCTTCGTCGCCGACGCGACGGCGCACGGCTTTCGGGAGGCGGTGCGCCACCGCGACGAACCGCTGGGGGACTACGGTCGCCGTACCTCCGGGGTGTGAGATGTTGCGCCTGACGGCCAGATCGGTGGTGCTCAGCGTGCTGCTCGGGGCGCACCCGGCTTGGGCCACGGCGGCCGAATTGATCCGGCTGACATCGGATTTCGACATCAGGGAGGCAACGCTGCGGGTCGCGCTGACCCGGATGGTCAGCGCGGGGGATCTGGTCCGCTCCGACGACGGCTACCGGCTGTCGGAACGTCTGCTGGTCCGGCAACGCCGACAGGACGATGCCATCGCACCGCAGGTACGGCCCTGGAACGGGGACTGGCTGACGTGCGTCATCACCGCTGTCGGCGCCGATGCGCGCAGCCGATCAGAACTGCGGAACACGTTGGTGCACAGCCGGTTCGGTGAACTCCGCGAAGGTCTTTGGCTGCGCCCGGACAACCTGACCCAGCCGGCGCCCGCCGGTGACCGGGTGCGGGTGCTGCGCTCTCGCGACGACGATGCGGTCGGACTCGCGGCACTGCTGTGGGATCTGCCGGCGTGGGCGCGGACCGGTCGGGCGTTGCTGGACGCGATGGCGGCGGCCCGCGATGTACCGGGCCGATTCGTGGCGGCGGCCGGCATCGTCCGGCACCTGGTGACCGATCCGGTGCTGCCGGTGGAGTTGTTGCCCGCGGAGTGGCCGGGTGCCGCACTGCGCGGTGCGTATCAGGAATTCGCCGCCGAGTTGGCGGCGCTACGCGACAAGGTGGAGGCGACATGACAGGTTCCGCGGGCAGGAGCGAAGCGACCGGGGGAGGGGTCCGCATCGAACGCAACGGAGCGGTCACCACGGTGATCATCGACCGGCCGCAGGCCCGCAACGCGGTCGACGGTCCCACCGCGGCCCAGTTGTACGCGGCATTCGACGAATTCGACAAGGACGACTCGGCCGCCGTCGCCGTGCTCTGGGGCGCCAACGGAACCTTCTGTGCCGGAGCAGATCTGAAGGCGTTCGGCACTGCGGAGATGAATCAGACCCACCGCACCGGGCCCGGCCCGATGGGACCGACGCGGATGGTGCTGTCCAAGCCGGTGATCGCTGCCGTCGCGGGTTACGCCGTGGCCGGTGGGCTGGAACTGGCGTTGTGGGCCGATTTGCGGATCGCCGAGGAGGACGCCGTGTTCGGTGTGTTCTGCCGGCGCTGGGGTGTTCCGCTGATCGACGGCGGCACGGTGCGGCTGCCCCGTCTCATCGGGCAGAGCCGGGCCATGGACCTGATTCTCACCGGCCGGTCGGTCGACGCCACCGAGGCGCTGGCGATCGGCCTGGCCAATCGGGTGGTGCCCACGGGTGACGCGCGGCGGGCGGCCGAAGAATTGGCCGCCCAACTGGCCGCGCTGCCGCAGCTGTGCCTGCGGGCAGACCGGCTCTCGGCACTGCACCAGTGGGGCGAATCCGAGCAGGCTGCCATCGATTTCGAGTTCGGCAGCCTGCAACAGGTGGCCGCCGAATCACTGGCCGGGGCCAAACGGTTCGCCGACGGGGCCGGTCGGCACGGCGCCCCGGCGGGTTAGCCCTTGCTGATCTTGTTGCCCGACCCCAGGTCGTCCACCTTCGGCGCGCCGTCCCGGTAGACCACGGTGTTGTTGAGCCCGACCACGCTGATCTCCTTGTCCACATGCTCGAAGGTCAGCTTGTTGTCGGCGCCACCCACGTTGACGCTGGAGCAGGTGCCCTTCACGGTCAGCGTGTTGTTGGAACCGCCGATGTTGAGGGATTTGCCCTGGGCACAATCGATTTCGGCTGAGGTCCCGAAAGACCCGTAATTGATGGTGTTGCCGATCTCCACCTGCGCGCCCGAGGTGCCCGCGGTGGCGGTCGGCGCGGGGGTACCGGAGTCGTCCGCGCCGCAGCCGGCCAGGCCCAGCGTCAGCACCGCCGCGGCGGCCCAACCGATGATGTGTCCCGATCGCATGTTTCCCTCGATTCTGGTCCCGACCCAGCCGACGACACCTTCAGCCTAGGTGACCGGCACGTTGATGATCGGCCGTCGCTCGCCCGCACCCGGACCGTCGAAATGCCACCATTCCCCGGCGTACGGGGCGAATCCACCCGCCGTCATCGCCGCACGCAGCACCGCCCGGTTCTGTTGCGCGACCGCGCTGACGCCTGCGGTGGCGTAGGCGTTGGCCACCGAGGTGAAATCGTCGAAACCCGTGCCCATATCGGTCAGTCCGGTGCTGCTCGCCGTCGTCACATCCACCGAGCGGCCCGACTCGTGGCTTTTCGAGTACGGGCCCGGCTTGGCCACCCAGGCCGGATTGGACACCACGTCGAACATCCGCACCTGCACGTCGTGCGGGCGGTAGCAGTCCCAGAACACCAGCACCAGCCCGTCGGCCCGCAGCCGGGCGGCGGCCGTGGTCAGACCGTCGGCCAGCGATTCGTGGACCAGGCATCGCGCACCGGCCGGGTACAGCGGCTCCCCGACGAAATTGTCCGCGGTGGCGTAGCGCAGGTCGATGACGGCGTCGGGCACGATCGTGCGCACGTCGACGAAGCCGACCGCCCGGGCCGCATCCGATACCGGCGGCACGGGAAGGCCTGGAACCCCGGGCAACTCAGTGGACACCGGTCTCACCTCGACCGGGGCGCACGCGGCCGCGCAGCACACCAGCAGTAATCCGAGCAGCCGTCGCACAAGGTCAGGCGCGGTTGATGCGGTTGGCCAGCCCGAGCTCGGGGCCGCGGTCGATCACGGCCGGGTCCCCGGAGTGGTAGATCACCGTCTGGTCGTAGCCGTACACGGTGATGTCGTTGACGACGTTGTCGGCGATCACGATGTTCGACGATCCCTGCAACGCCACGCCCCAGCAGCTGCCCTTGGCGTTGATGGTGTTGCCGGTGCCGGTGACGAAGAGTGTCGCGTTGTTGCAGTCCAGGGTCTGCACCACGCCTTGGCCGGTGATGTGGGTATCGCCGTTCTTGGCGCCCGCGGGTGCCGATGCCGACGCCATGGCCGCCGAAATCACCACGGCGCACGCCACCGCGGACCGCAGAATCGTCTGCACAGTCACCTTCGCCACCTCCCTTGTCTGAGAAGAGTACGTTGCCGGGGCCACGGTAGAACGTGTTATCGCCGGTAACCGGAATCGACCCGACGAGCTCGCCGAGGGCGGTGTCCCTCGGTAGCGTGTGCGCGATGCGTCGGCGTGGCATTCGAGCGGTGGTGAGGGTCAGCGTGGGACCCATCGTCGCGGCCCTGTCGCTGGCCGGGTGCAGCCAGACCGTCGGTGGCACTGCGCGGTTGGCCACGCCGGGCGGCCCTTCCGACGACCGCAGCTACGGCTACGCCGACAACCGGTGCGGTCTGTTGCAGGACAGCACGGTGTCCCAGATCCTCGGTGCCGACAAGATCGTGCGCCCGTACAGCGGTGCGGTGTGCCAGTACGTCCTGGACCGCCGTGCCGCGGTGATCGACGTGGTGTTCGCCTGGTTCGACACCGGCACCCTCGATCGGGAGCGGGCCCTGGCCGTCGACCGTGGCGCGCAGATCATCGACACCGTCATCGAGCGCCACAACGGCTTTTTGGCCAGGCGCGACGGCGTGGGGGTGGCGTGTGCGGCCACCGCCGCCGGCGGCGGTGGGGTGCTGAGCTGGTGGGTGCAATACCGCCGCCAGTCTACCGGTGACCCCTGTCCGGACGCGGAGAAGCTTTTGTCGGCGACCCTGAAATCGGATCTGTAGACGTGCGGGCGGCGCTGGTCGTGATGGGCGCGGCGGCCATGCTGGTCGGCGGCTGTGGCACGGTAGGGGAGCAGGCCAGGCGCGGCACGCCTGCACCGACGGGTGCCGCGCAGGCGGGATTCCGGGGCACCGACTGCAACGGCATCACCGATGCCGACATCACCGCGGCGGCAGGCAAGGCGATGTTCGGTGCGGCCGTGGTCAGCGATGTCGGCTGCTTCTGGCAGGAGAACACGCTGATCGGTTCGTTCGGTGCCGGGATGGGCATCTCCACCTGGTGGTATCGGGGCAGTGACATGGATACCGAGCGGGGCCTGGAACAGCAGGCCGGACGCACCGTGGTCGAACTCGCCGTGGACGGCAACCAGGGGTTCAAGGCGTTCGACGCCAACGCCTGCAGCATCTACGTCGCCAAGGGCGATGACGTCATCACGTGGTCCATCCAGACCATGAATCCGGCGATGCTGCCGGACCTGTGCAGGGTCACCGAGCAACTTGCCCAGCTCAGCCAGGACCGCGTGAACTAGAGTCCTTCGTTGACCCGGGAGTGGGTGCCCACCAGAACACGGCCGATCAAGCGAGGGATAACGCGAATATGGCAGCGCGAGTGACCAAACTCAGCCGCGATGCCATCGTGAACGCGGCGCTGGTGTTCCTCGACCGCGAAGGCTGGGACGCCCTGACCATCAACGCGCTGGCCACCCAGCTGGGCACCAAGGGCCCGTCGCTGTACAACCACGTGCAGAGCCTCGACGACCTGCGCCGCACCGTCCGGATGCGGGTCATCGACGACATCATCGGCATGCTCAACGCCGTCGGTCAGGGCCGTACCCGGGACGACGCCGTCGTCACGATGGCCAGTGCCTACCGCAGTTACGCCCACCACCACCCGGGCCGGTACTCCGCCTTCACCCGGATGCCGCTGGGCGGCGACGACCCCGAGTACACCGCCGCCACCAGGGCCGCGGCGGGCCCCGTGCTGGAGGCGCTGGCTTCCTATGGGATCGACGGCGACAACGCCTTCTACGCGGCCCTGGAGTTCTGGTCCGCATTGCACGGCTTCGTGCTGTTGGAGATGACCGGGGTGATGGACGATATCGACACCGATGCCGTGTTCACCGATATGGTGCTGAGGCTGGCGGCGGGTATGCAGAAGCGCTGACGTGCCGTTGCAGCCCGGGTCTGACCTGCGATAAGGCCGTTACGCACGGGTTTGGTTGCACGCGGGGACCCCTGGTATTGTGGATCCCCGTGCCTGGTCGACAGGGCCGCATGCTGCCGGAAAACGGTTGGTGTGCCTGTGCGCCGGGCGGATTCGTATGTCTGCAGGCATCGGAATGCTATCGATCGGATGGGTTTCTGGTGCGTGCGACACGCCCGATCGCGGGGTAAGCGGTGGGGCGGAAAGAGCAGTACAGAGACTTACGCACCATCGAGAACAGCAGCAACGAAGCAACACAGAAAGCCGGTACATGCCAACCATCAACCAGCTGGTCCGCAAGGGTCGCCGCGACAAGGTCGCCAAGGTGAAGACCGCGGCGCTCAAGGGCAGCCCGCAGCGCCGTGGCGTGTGCACCCGCGTGTACACCACCACCCCGAAGAAGCCGAACTCGGCGCTTCGCAAGGTCGCGCGTGTTCGCCTGACCAGCGCGGTCGAGGTCACCGCTTACATCCCCGGTGAGGGTCACAACCTGCAGGAGCACTCGATGGTGCTGGTGCGTGGTGGTCGTGTGAAGGACCTCCCGGGTGTGCGCTACAAGATCATCCGCGGCTCGCTGGACACCCAGGGTGTCAAGAACCGCAAGCAGGCACGTAGCCGTTACGGCGCGAAGAAGGAGAAGAGCTGATGCCGCGCAAGGGTCCCGCGCCGAAGCGCCCGTTGGTCAACGATCCGGTCTACGGGTCGCAGCTGGTCACCCAGCTGGTCAACAAAGTCCTGCTGGACGGGAAGAAATCGCTGGCCGAGCGCATTGTTTATGGTGCGCTGGAGCAGGCCAGGGAGAAGACCGGCACCGATCCGGTGGTCACCCTCAAGCGCGCCATGGACAACGTGAAGCCGTCGCTTGAGGTGCGCAGCCGCCGCGTCGGTGGCGCCACCTACCAGGTGCCGGTCGAGGTGCGGGCCGAGCGTTCGACCACGCTGGCGCTGCGCTGGCTGGTCAGCTTCTCCAAGGCTCGCCGTGAGAAGACCATGATCGAGCGCCTCGCCAACGAGATCCTCGACGCCAGCAATGGCCTGGGTGCCGCCGTCAAGCGGCGCGAGGACACCCACAAGATGGCCGAAGCGAACCGGGCCTTCGCGCACTACCGCTGGTGATCGTCTGCGCCGGCTCGGCGCAGAGCCGGCGGGCACACCAATAGCAACCAAGCAAGCGAAAGAGTGGGAATCTAGCCGTGGCACAGGACGTGCTCACCGACCTCACGAAGGTCCGCAATATCGGCATCATGGCGCACATCGACGCCGGCAAGACGACGACGACCGAGCGCATTCTCTTCTACACCGGTATCTCGTACAAGATCGGTGAGGTGCACGACGGTGCCGCCACGATGGACTGGATGGAGCAGGAGCAGGAGCGGGGTATCACCATCACCTCGGCTGCGACCACCTGCTTCTGGAACGACAACCAGATCAACATCATCGACACCCCCGGTCACGTCGACTTCACCGTCGAGGTGGAGCGCTCGCTGCGGGTGCTCGACGGTGCCGTTGCCGTCTTCGACGGCAAGGAAGGTGTCGAGCCGCAGTCCGAGCAGGTGTGGCGGCAGGCCGACAAGTACGACGTCCCGCGCATCTGCTTCGTCAACAAGATGGACAAGCTGGGCGCCGACTTCTACTTCTCGGTGCAGACCATGAAGGACCGCCTCGGCGCCAACGTCATCCCGATCCAGCTGCCGATCGGCGCCGAGAACGACTTCGAGGGCGTCGTCGACCTGGTCGAGATGAAGGCCAAGGTGTGGCGCGGCGAGACCAAGCTCGGCGAGAAGTACGACGTCGTCGACATCCCGGCCGACCTTCAGGAGAAGGCCGAGGAGTACCGCACCGCGATGATCGAGGCGGTCGCCGAGACCGATGAGGCGCTGCTGGAGAAGTACCTGGGCGGCGAAGAGCTCACCGTCGAGGAGATCAAGGGTGGTCTGCGCAAGCTGACCATCAGCAGCGAGGCCTACCCGGTGCTGTGCGGTTCGGCGTTCAAGAACAAGGGCGTGCAGCCCATGCTCGACGCCGTCATCGACTACCTGCCCAACCCGCTGGACGTGCCGGCCGCCGAGGGACACGTCCCCGGTAAGGAAGACGAGATCATCTCTCGTAAGCCGTCGGCCGACGAGCCGTTCTCGGGCCTGGCGTTCAAGGTCGCCACGCACCCGTTCTTCGGCAAGCTGACCTACGTGCGCGTCTACTCGGGCAAGGTCGACTCCGGTGCTCAGGTCATCAACTCGACCAAGGGCAAGAAGGAGCGCCTGGGCAAGCTGTTCCAGATGCACTCCAACAAGGAGAACCCGGTCGAGACTGCCTCGGCGGGCCACATCTACGCGGTGATCGGCCTCAAGGACACCACCACCGGTGACACCCTCAGCGATCCGAACAACCAGATCGTGCTGGAGTCGATGACCTTCCCGGATCCGGTCATCGAGGTTGCCATCGAGCCCAAGACCAAGAGTGACCAGGAGAAGCTGGGCACCGCCATCCAGAAGCTCGCCGAAGAGGACCCGACCTTCAAGGTGCACCTGGACCAGGAGACCGGCCAGACCGTCATCGGCGGTATGGGCGAGCTGCACCTGGACATCCTGGTCGACCGCATGAAGCGCGAGTTCAAGGTCGAGGCCAACGTCGGTAAGCCGCAGGTGGCCTACAAGGAAACCATCAAGCGCGCCGTGCAGAACGTGGAGTACACCCACAAGAAGCAGACCGGCGGTTCGGGCCAGTTCGCGAAGGTCATCATCAACCTCGACCCGTTCGAGGGCGAGGACGGCGCGACCTACGAGTTCGAGAACAAGGTCACCGGTGGCCGTATCCCGCGTGAGTACATCCCGTCGGTGGATGCCGGTGCGCAGGACGCCATGCAGTACGGCGTGCTGGCCGGCTACCCGCTGGTGAACGTCAAGGTCACGCTGCTCGACGGTGCCTACCACGACGTCGACTCGTCGGAAATGGCCTTCAAGGTGGCAGGTTCGCAGGCGCTGAAGAAGGCGGCCCAGTCCGCCCAGCCGGTGATCCTGGAACCCATCATGGCCGTCGAGGTCACCACGCCCGAGGACTACATGGGCGACGTGATCGGCGACTTGAACTCCCGCCGTGGTCAGATCCAGGCCATGGAGGAGCGCAGCGGTGCGCGTGTCGTCAAGGCGCAGGTGCCGCTGTCGGAGATGTTCGGCTACGTCGGCGACCTCCGGTCGAAGACCCAGGGCCGGGCCAACTACTCCATGGTGTTCGACTCGTACGCCGAGGTTCCGGCGAACGTGTCGAAGGAGATCATCGCGAAGGCGACGGGTCAGTGAGCATCGAGGGCCGCCAGGCCCGAGGCGCGGAGCTGAGCCGGAGCCGAGCCATGACTGGCGCGAAGGCGACGGGTCAGTAATCCGACCCGCCGGTTTCGCGGGACCGCACATTTGCAAAGATCAACCCTGCTTTAAGTAAAAGCACCAACAAGTCCAGGAGGACACCACAGTGGCGAAGGCGAAGTTCGAGCGGACGAAGCCGCACGTCAACATCGGGACCATCGGTCACGTTGACCACGGCAAGACCACGCTGACTGCAGCAATCACCAAGGTTCTGCACGACAAGTACCCCGATTTGAACGAGTCGCGCGCATTCGACCAGATCGACAATGCGCCCGAGGAGCGTCAGCGCGGTATCACCATCAACATCTCGCATGTTGAGTACCAGACCGACAAGCGCCACTACGCCCACGTGGACGCCCCCGGTCACGCCGACTACATCAAGAACATGATCACCGGTGCGGCCCAGATGGACGGCGCCATCCTCGTGGTGGCCGCCACCGACGGCCCGATGCCGCAGACCCGCGAGCACGTGCTGCTGGCCCGCCAGGTCGGTGTGCCCTACATCCTGGTCGCCCTGAACAAGTCGGACATGGTCGACGACGAGGAGCTCCTCGAGCTCGTCGAGATGGAGGTCCGGGAGCTGCTGTCGGCTCAGGACTTCGACGAGGACGCCCCCGTCGTCCGCGTCTCGGCGCTGAAGGCGCTGGAGGGTGACCCGACCTGGGTCAAGTCCGTCGAGGACCTGATGGACGCCGTCGACGAGTCGATCCCGGACCCGGTCCGCGAGACCGACAAGCCGTTCCTGATGCCCGTCGAGGACGTCTTCACCATCACCGGTCGTGGCACCGTGGTGACCGGTCGCGTCGAGCGTGGCGTGATCAACGTCAACGAAGAGGTCGAGATCGTCGGCATCCGTCCCGGCACCACCAAGACCACGGTCACCGGTGTCGAGATGTTCCGCAAGCTGCTCGACCAGGGCCAGGCCGGTGACAACGTCGGTCTGCTGGTTCGTGGCGTGAAGCGCGAGGATGTCGAGCGCGGCCAGGTCATCGTGAAGCCCGGCACCACCACCCCGCACACCGAGTTCGAGGGCAGCGTCTACATCCTGTCCAAGGACGAGGGTGGCCGCCACACGCCGTTCTTCAACAACTACCGCCCGCAGTTCTACTTCCGTACCACGGACGTGACCGGCGTGGTGACCCTGCCCGAGGGCACCGAGATGGTGATGCCCGGTGACAACACCGACATCTCCGTCAAGCTGATCCAGCCCGTCGCCATGGACGAGGGCCTGCGGTTCGCCATCCGCGAGGGTGGCCGTACCGTCGGCGCCGGCCGGGTTACCAAGATCATCAAGTGATCTGACTTAGTACCGCGAAGCGGCGCTCACCTTCGGGTGGGCGCCGCTTTTGCTTTTCCCCTTGTCGCCCAAACTCACCTTTGGGCCAATTTGTGCGAGTGGAATCGGGCCGAACGTCGATCTCGGCGCCGGACCTCAGAGGTCGTCGATGCTCAGGATGCCGTCCTGGACGGCCCGCGCGATCAGTGCCGCTTTGGTCGGCGCCGGCCTGCCGACGGCCGCGTACTTGGCCCGGGCCCGCTGCAGATGGGTGCGGACCGTCGACGGTTCGATGAACAGGCGTTTGGCGACGAATTCCTTGTTCTCGGTCTGGAACCAGGCGATCAGCACCTCGCGTTCCCGGGTGCTCAATCCCGGGCGACCGACCGTGCGGTCGTTGAACAGGGCCTTGGCCATGCGCGGACCGACATAGGGCGTGTTCGAATGGGCGGCGTAGATGGCCTCGAACAGGTGCTGCTTGTCTTCACCCTTGGCGAGGAAGGTCATGGCGCCGGCGTCCAGGCTGCTCAGGATGACTTCGTCGGTGGACATGTGTGAGTAGACGATGACGCGGTGGCCGGCCGCGCACACCTCGCGCAGGCTCTCGAATTCTGGCCGGTATCGCTCGTACTGGAGGTCGAAGAGGACCACCTCGATGGTGCCGTCGGCCTGCGGGTGTTCGGCGAGGAACGAGGACGGATCGGTGTAGTCGGCGACCAGAGCGATCGGTGGATCGGTTTCGGCAAACCAGGCTTTGACGCCGGCGTGAATGACATCATGGTCGTCGATAAGTGCCACCGGGATCGCCACCCCGGAATTGCAGCCCCCACGTTCTTTGGCTCTATTCATGCAATTCACCTGAGATAGATGACACCACCGATTCGGTACCCCCGCAATTCCTCGGATCAGGACTCTACTCGTCAGCAATGCCCGGATGGCCCGAATCGGCAACCCTGGCTAACCATATTGACGTATGGGCAGATTCTAACCCTGGTTCAGGCGATGCTGTGCTTCGGGGGTTCTGCAGAGGCCGGTGAGCCGGAGAGACTGTGGTGCACGCTGATCCACACCGTGTCCCCGATGGCCGTGACCTCGACGCGCGGGCCGCTCTCGGACGCCTTTCCCGGCACATCTGCGACGGTGTCGCAAATGATGCTGGCAATCAGCTCACCGCCGGCCACCGTCAAGCCGATCCTGGCGCGTTGCCTGGTGTGGGCCAGCGCGTTACGCAGTGGCGCCACGATCTGGTGCCGCGTGTCTTCGTCGAGTTGCGGCAGGTCATTGTCGGCGTTCATCGTGACGATGACCCCACGACGGTCGGCCGCATCGACGGCCGAGCGCAACTCGGCGACGAGGGGATGACTGAAGGTGCGCGACTGGAAGATGTAGAGCCGCAACCGGCGCGATTCCAGCCGGGCCCGCTGCCTGGTCTCGGCGTCGACGGTGCCGGTGCTCAGGGTCTGCAGCAACGGAAACACACCGCGGATCAGTTTCGACGTCCGGCGCACATAGTCGTCGTGCAACGCTTCGGCAATGCGATTCCGGTCGGCCATGGCCCAGCGCTGTCGGATCTCCTCGGCTGCCGCGGCGGTCGCGTCCCGCAGCAGCTCGGGGAACGCCAGTGCGACCATCTGCACCAGCGCGATGCCGGCGGTGTACAGGGCCAGGTTGAACGCCATCTCGATGCCGGGTTGCCGGACGAAGGTGACGGTCACCGTGCCCAGCCAGAAGGCGAGCATCGTCGCGACGGCGGGTCCGATCCGCCAGCGCAGCAGGAAGGGCAGCACACCCATGCCGGCGGTGATCAACGGCCACTGGGCTGGGCCGCCGAGCAGTTCGGGGGGCAGCGACAGCGACTGGACGACGATGACCGCGGCCATGAGCGTCAGGGCGGGGATGGTGAGATTGGGGCCTCGGTCGAGCACCCTGGGGACGCCGGCGCACAGGACGACGGCGGCGATCGCGCCCAGACCGCATTGGATCAGCGGCTGCCCGGTGTGCGCGGCTGCGTAGGGCACCGAGACGAGTAGCTGTACGAAGCCGAAAAGTGCTATGCCGAGCCCGAATTGGATGAGTACGCGTTCGGTGAGCTGATCGATGTCATCGAGGTTCGGGTTGGTCGTCGTCGAGTGCGACGCTTGATCCCAGCTCAGCGTCACCCGGGTTCCGCTGCCCGGCAACGAGGTGATGGTCGCGCCGCCGTCGATGCGGCGCATCCTCGCGACGATCGATTCGGCGACGCCGTGGCCGAGGGTGGTGGCATCCGGGTCGAACCCGACGCCGTCGTCGATCACGGTGATCATGCCGGGTGCGATGTCGATGTCGATGCGTGACCCGTGGGCATGCCGTTCGGCGTTGTTGAGCGCTTCGCGGACCGCGGCGAGCACCGTACGCGCCGTGCGCCCGCTGAGGACGAGGCTGCTCAGGCCGGACAACTGGATCTGGATTGGAAGGTGCGCTACCTCGTGTCGAATCGCGGCCACGATATCGGTATCGGGCATCGGCTCCGTTCGACCGGGTCCGCCTGTCAGTAGTTCCAGATCCCGGCGAGCTTGGGCGGCAAGACGATCCGGCGAGATGTCGGCGCCCTCACCGACGAGGTACAGCGTCGATGCGGCGGTGTCGTGCACCAGCGCCAGATGCTCGAGCTCGTGATCACGCACGGCGGCGGCGATGGCCTCCCGCAATGCCGCGTCGTGGTTTTCAGCGCGCGCCTGGTCCACTTGCCTGGCGATGGCCAGGCCGGTGGCCCGTAGTGCCGCGACGATGGGCCATTGGATGCCGAGCATGTAGAGCAGCATCGGTACCTGTGCAGCGCCGGCCCACCCGACCAGTTGTGCGCACCCGACGGCATAGCTCAGCGTGATCAGCGCCGACGCGAGAAAGCTGACCCGTGGGGGATGTGCCACGGTGACGGCGATGACCGCCGTTCCGGCGATCGCCTGGGGGACCGAGTTGACGTTCAGGCTCTCGGGCCGCGGGTCGAACAACGGGATCGCTGCCGCGACGATCAGCACATAGCTGAAGTCGGCCAGTTGGAACGGCAGCGCGCGCGACCGGGTGCACAGTCGGTACCCGGCCCACGCGCCCACCAGGGCGAGCAGGGTTGTCCCGCTCGCCGATTCGGGGGTTCCCGGCAGCACGAGTGCGCTGGCGACGGCGACCAGGCTGACAGTGTTGAGCAGGATGATCGCAAGGTCCTGGCCGCGCTGGATCACCTGGCGCTCGGACACGTGGACACCCCGACTGTCCGGTCCCCGCGCAAGCACAGGCAATTCTAGGCACGAAGTCCGTCGCCAGGGTCCGTCGAATGGCGGACATCGTCAGCATTGTTTCCCGACGCAAATACACCGCTTGTGGGAAGTGCTCGAATGATTTCAGCCCGACACCAAAATGCGCTGGATGGCGCTACTCTGACCCCGTCCATTTCGAACGGAGCATGGCGCATGTTGTGGCGATACGTGAAAGCGCAGCTGATGGTGCTGCTGTGCGGTGGTCTGGTCGGTCCGATCTTTCTGGCGGTCTTTTTCGCCACCGGCGCGAGCGATTTGCTGAAATGGATGTTCTGGGCCGGCCTCCTGGTCACCGCCGCCGATGTGCTGATCGCCTTGGGGCTGGCGAACTTTGGAGCCAGATCAGCCGCCCGCACCCAGGCGCTGGAGGCCACCGGCGTGCTGGCACTGGCACAGATCACGGGCATGGCCGAAACCAACACCCGGATCAATGACCAACCGCTGGTGAAAATCACTCTGCATGTCTCCGGGCCCGGCATTGCGCCCTTCACCGCCGAGGACCGCGTCATCGCCAGCGTCACCCGGTTGGGCACGCTCACGGCGCGCAAGGTCGTGGTGCTGGTGGATCCGGCGACCAATCAGTTCCAGATCGATTGGGAACGAAGCGCGTTGGTCAACGGCCTGGTACCGGCGACCTTCACCATCGAGGAAGACCACCGCACCTACGATCTGTCCGGACAGGTCGGCCCGTTGATGGAGATTCTGCAGATCCTCAAGGCCAACAACATCGGCATGAACAGCATGATCGACCTGCGCAGCAATCCCGCCGCCCGGGCGCAGGTGCAGGCGGTGGTGCGGCGCGCCGGCGCGCAGCAGCAGCCCGCCGCACCGACCGTCCCACCTGCGCCCCCGGCCTCGGCGGCTTACGTCCCGCCTGCGCCCCCGGCTCCGTCGGCGGCTCAACGCCTGCAGGAGTTGGAGACATTGCGCGCCACCGGCGCGATCTCGGAGGACGAATACGCCAGCAAGCGCCAGCAGATCATCGCGGAGCTGTAGTCGCCTGCCGACCCGACCGATTACTAGAACACGTTTCAGTCCGACTGCTAGCCTGGGCCCGGGTTGACGAAAGGACCGGCAATGGCAGCGGCGAACGGATCGCTCGAAGGACGTGTGGCGTTCGTGACGGGAGCCGCACGTGGACAGGGACGGGCCCACGCAATCCGGTTGGCGCAGGAAGGCGCCGATATCATCGCCGCCGACATCTGCGCACCGGTGTCGGACACCATCACCTATCCGGCGGCCAGCCCGGAGGATCTCGCCGAGACGGTGCGTGGCGTCGAAGCGGCCGGGCGCAAGGTGTTGGCCCGTGCCGTCGACGTGCGCGATCTGGCTGCTCAGCAGGAGTTGGTCGCCGACGGCGTCGAGCAGTTCGGCCGGCTCGACGTCGTGGTCGCCAACGCGGGCGTGTTGAGCTGGGGCCGGGTGTGGGAACTCACGCCGGAGCAGTGGGACACCGTTGTCGACGTGAACCTCAACGGCACCTGGCGCACCATCAAGGCGGCGGTGCCTGCCATGATCGACGCCGGCAACGGCGGATCCATCATCATCGTCAGCTCCTCGGCCGGCCTCAAGGCCACCCCGGGTAACTCGCATTACGCGGCGTCCAAGCACGGTCTGGTCGCGCTGACCAACTCGCTCGCGCTTGAGGTGGGGGAGTTCGGCATTCGGGTCAACTCCATCCACCCGTACTCGATCGATACCCCGATGATCGAGCCCGAGGCGATGGCCGCGATCTTCGCGAAGTTCCCGAGCTTCCTGCACAGCTTCGCCCCGATGCCCTACCACAAGGTGACCGACGGCAAGAACGAGGGACTCGCGGCGTTCATGGAGCCCGAGGAGGTCGCCAACGTGGTGGCCTGGCTGGCCGGTGACGGTTCGGCGACGCTCTCGGGCAGCCAGATTGCCGTGGATCGGGGCGTCCTGAAGTACTAGCGGTTTACCGCTCGGCCAGGACGGCCGCGAATTGATCCATCGCCCAGTCGATTTCCTCGGCCGTGATGACCAGCGGTGGCGCGAACCGCAGCGTGTGGCCGTGGGTGTCCTTGACCAGTACACCACGCTCGGCCAGCCGCAGACTGATCTGCTTGCCGGTGCCCAGTCGGGGATCGATATCGACACCCGCCCACAATCCTTTGCCGCGCACCGCGAGCACCCCTGTGTCGCACAACTGTGTCAGGCGGGTATGCAGAAGTGCGCCCAATTCCGCTGAGCGGGACTGGTATTCGCCGCGTTCGAGCATCGCGACCACCGTCGAGCCGACGGCCGCGGCCAACGGATTGCCGCCGAAGGTCGAGCCGTGCTCGCCGGGATGCAACACCCCCAAGACCTCCTCGTCGGCCACCACGGCGGATACCGGCACCACCCCGCCGCCCAACGCCTTGCCCAACAGATACACGTCCGGCACCACGCCCCAGTGGTCGCAGGCGAAGGTGCGCCCGGTCCGGGCCAGCCCGGACTGGATCTCGTCGGCGATCATCAGCACCTTGCGTTCGGTGCACAGCGCCCGCACCCGAGGCAGGAAATCGTCGGGCGGCACGATGATTCCGGCCTCGCCCTGGATGGGCTCGAGCAGCACGGCAACGGTGTTCTCGTCCATCGCTGCGGCCACCGCGCCGGCGTCGCCGAACGGCACCGAGCGGAAGCCGGGGGTGAAGGGGCCGAACCCGGCGCGCGCGGTGTCGTCGTCGGAGAAGCTGACGATGGTGGTGGTGCGACCGTGGAAGTTGTTCTGCGCCACAATGATATTGGCTTGACCCGGCGGGATGCCCAAGACATCGGTGCCCCATTTGCGGGCCACCTTGATTCCGCTCTCCACAGCCTCGGCGCCGGTGTTCATCGGCAACACCATCTCCTTGCCGCACATCCGGGCCAGCGCCGCGCAGAACGGTCCCAGCCGGTCGGACTGGAACGCCCGGCTGACCAGGGTGACGGTGTCCAGCTGGGCGTGCGCGACGGCGGTGATCTCCGGGTTGCGATGGCCGAAATTGACCGCGGAATACGCGGCCAGGCAGTCCAGGTAGCGCCGGCCCGCCACATCGGTGATCCACGCACCCTCGGCCGATGCCGCGACCACCGGCAACGGGGCGTAGTTGCGCGCGACATGGCGCTCGTCGATGGTCATGTGTTGCAGCGCCGTCACGAGAACACCTCCAGCGTGCAGCATTTGACGGAACCGCCACCCTTGAGCAGTTCGGACAGATCCACCCCGATCGGCTCGAAGCCGGCAGCCGTCAACTGGTCGGCGAAGCCGGTGGCCGCGGCCGGATGCACCACGTGACGACCGTCGGACACGGCGTTGAGGCCCAGCACGAACGCGTCGGTGCTGCCGACCAGGATGGCGTCCGGGAAGAGCCGTTCCAGGACGGCGCGCGCGGTGTCGCTGAAAGCCGGCGGGTAGTAGGCGATGAGGTCGTCGGTGAGGGCCGTCAGCGCGGTGTCGAGGTGGTAGAAGCGTGGATCGACCAGTTCCAGGCTGATCACCGGCATACCGGTGATCGCCGCGATCTCGTCGTGTGCCCGCACGTCGGTACGAAAACCATGGCCCGCCAGGATTTTCGAACCGACGACCAACAGGTCGCCCTGGCCCTCGTTGACATGCCGGGTCTGCACCGGACGGTGCCCCCGGTCGGCCATCCATGCGGCGTAGGCCGCGGCTTCGCCGGCCCGCTGCGGGTAGGCGAACCGGGCGACGATGGCCTGGCCGCCGATGACAAGCCCGCCGTTGGCCGCGTAGACCATATCGGGCAGGCCCTGCTGCGGGTGGACCAGATCGACGGTGTGGCCCAGGTCGAGGTACACCCGGCGCAGGTTCTCCCACTGCTCGACCGCTCTGGCGGCGTCCACCGGTGTCGAGGTGTCCATCCACGGGTTGATGGCGTAGTCGACGGCGAAATGCGTTGGGGCCGTCATGGCGTAGTGGCGGGTGCGCGCGCAGCGCGTCGGGGGCAGGGCGGAGTGGCTGGCGACCTCGGAAATCGTCATGAATCAACGGTATGTGCGGCGTAGGATGCAAACAATCGCTATCCATTGCGTTCGTGCCGGCGATTCGTTGTTGTGCAGGTGAGATATCGGTGTTCTGTTGCGTGAGGAGAGGTATGGACCGCCTGGACGAGATCGATGGGCAAATCCTGGCCGAGTTGGCCGACAACGCCCGCGCCACGTTCGCCGAGATCGGAGCGCGGGTCAATCTGTCGGCGCCGGCAGTGAAACGCCGGGTGGACCGGCTACTCGACCACGGCGTGATCCGCGGATTCACCACCGTCGTCGATCGCAACGCGCTGGGCTGGGCCACCGAGGCCTATGTGCAGGTCTACTGCCACGGCACCATCGCGCCCGCCGAGCTGCGCCGAGCCTGGATCGACATCCCCGAAGTGGTCAGCGCGGCGACAGTGACGGGCACCTCGGACGCCATCCTGCACGTGCTGGCCCGCGATATGCGGCATCTGGAGGAGGCGTTGGAACGCATCAGGGCCAGCGCGGAGATCGAACGCAGCGAGAGCATCGTGGTGCTGTCCAACATCATCGAACGCGCCCGGTCCTGAGCGGTACCGATGGGGTAGGCGGGCTGCGGGCGCCTGTCATCGTGTATGAAGACCCACGTGACACAACATGGTGGAATCGTCATTGTCGGTGGTGGACTGGCCGCGGCCCGCACCGCGGAGCAATTGCGGCGCGCCGAATACACCGGACCCATCACCATCGTCAGCGACGAAACGCACCTGCCGTACGACCGGCCCCCGTTGTCCAAGGAGGTGCTGCGCAACCCCGACCACGATGTCGTGCTCAAGCCGCAGGCGTTCTACGACGAGAACGACATCGCCCTACGGCTGGGCTCGGCGGCGACGTCGGTCGATACCACCGCGCAGACGGTGACGCTGGCCGACGGCTCGGTGATCGACTACGACGAGCTGGTGATCGCCACCGGTCTTGTGCCCAAAAGGATTCCGTCATTTCCCGATCTCGAGGGCATCAGGGTGCTGCGCTCCATCGACGAGAGCGCGGCGCTGCGGGCCCACGCGGCCACGGCGCGTAACGCGGTGATCGTCGGCGCCGGTTTCATCGGCTGTGAGGTGGCCGCCAGCTTGCATCAGCTCGGCGTGGACGTGGTGATCGTCGAGCCACAGCCCACTCCACTGGCATCGGTGCTCGGTGAGCAGATCGGCGCGCTCGTCACCCGGCTGCACGAGGCCGAGGGGGTCCGGGTGCGCTGCGGCGTCGGGGTCGCCTCGGTGGTCGGCACCGACAAGGTCGAGAAGGTCGTGCTGTCCGACGGCACCGAGCTCGATGCCGACCTGGTGGTCGTCGGTATCGGCTCGCATCCGGTCACCGGGTGGTTGGACGGTAGCGGTATCGAGGTCGACAACGGCGTGGTGTGCGATGGCGCCGGCCGCGCCAGCGCCCCGCACGTGTGGGCCATCGGCGATGTGGCATCCTGGCGGACCGAGGTGGGACACCAAGTGCGAGTGGAACATTGGAGCAATGTGGCCGAGCAGGCCCGTGCCCTGGTGCCCGCCCTGCTCGGCCAGGAGGCGGCCTCCGCGGTGACGTCGGTGCCCTACTTCTGGAGCGACCAGTACGACGTCAAGATCCAGTGCCTCGGCGAACCGGCCGCCGGTGACACCGTGCACATCGTGGAGGATGACGGCCGCAAGTTCCTGGCCTACTACGAGCGTGACGGGGTGCTGACCGCGGTGGTCGGCGGCGGGATGCCCGGCAAGGTGATGAAGGCGCGCGGCAAGATCGCCGCCGCGGCGCCCATCGCCGACGTTCTCCCGTGATTTGTGCACGTTTCGTCACGCCAGGCGTTACGAAACGTGCACAAATCGCCAGTCAGTGTTCGCCGAGATAGAACCGGGCGCCTTGGTTGTCGATGCACAGCGCTGATTTCCCGTAGGGCTGCACCGACGGTTCCTGGACGACGCTGCCGCCGGCCTCGCGCACCCGCGCCACGGCCGCATCGATATCGGCGACGGTCCACATGGGTACGGTCTGCGCGGAGCCGGCCCCGCCGGCGACACCGGCCATCGGATGGGTCTGCAGCACCCCCCACCCGTCCTGGACCCGACCCGGTTCGAACGTCCAATTCAGCACCTGGGCGTAGAACGCCTTGAAGCCGGCCGAGTCCGGCACCTCGTAGGTGATGTAGGACAGTTCACCCGGTCCGGTGCCGTTGAGCGCCGGCCGCGGGGTGCCTGCGGTGTCCCGGTACACGGCGAACGCGACGCCGTGCGCGTCGGTGGCCTCGAGCACCGTGCCGAACTCGCGGTGTTGCGGCTGCCCGACAGTTCCGCCGGCGGCCAGGATCGACGCCCTGGCCGCGTCCAGATCGTCGACGGCGTAGCAGCAGAACAGCGTGCTCGGCCCCGGAATTTCGTGGATACCCATCGACAAGCCCGTGCCGGCGACATGGTGGCCATCGTAACGCCAGCCCAGTACGTGGGCGTAGAACGCGGCGGCGCGAGCGGCGTCCGGGGTGTTCACCGAGACGTAGCCGACATCGCCGTGCCGGATAGGTGCGCTGAGCGGGCCCGTCAGCATCCAGCGGTGCCCGAACGGGTCGACGATCGTGGCATTGCGTGAGCCGTGTGCCTCGTACGGTTCACGCTGCACCCGTGCGCCCCGCGCGCGGGCCTGCCGCAGCGTGGTGTCGGTGTCGGCCACGTGAAGCATCAAGCTCACCGAAACCGACTGTGGAGCAGGAGCTTTGAGTCCCAATTCGAGATACTCATCGGCCAGGTAGATCGTCGCGCCGGCTACCGACAGCTCGGCGTGGCCGATCCGGCCGTCGTCCATCACCATCGGCGCACCCACCAGCTCGGCGCCCAGCGCCGCGACATACCAGTCCAGCGCCGCTCGGGCGTCGGCGACCGCGAGGTAGGGGATCACCGTGCCGGTGCCGGGTGCGGCGGCCTCGGTCAGCTCGGCAAGCAGGGAATCGGTTCCGCTCATCTCAACTCCTTCGGCGCCCGGGGGGAGGGTCAGTGCGGCTTCCAGGCGGGCGCGTAGCCGGGCCGCGAAGGCGGGATCGGGGGTGACGGGTAGGTCGTCGCCGTGCAGCGCGGTCAGCGGATCGCGGTTGTCGGTCATGGCGTGCCTCCCTCCGGGTAGTTCGATCTGAAGGCGCGGCGGGCCCGCACCAGCAGGGCTTCGGTGGCGTGCACGGTGCGCCCGATCAATTCGGCGCACTCGGGTACGGACCGGTCGTCCAGATAGCGCAGTGCCAGCACGGTGCGATGGTGTTCGGGTAGTCGGGCCAGCACGGCCTCGGCGACGATGCGGTCCAGCTCGGTATCCCAGTCGTCCACGGGGTCAACCGGTTCCGGCACGTCGCCGACGGGGACGGCGAAGCGGCGTCGATAGTGGTCGGCCAGTTTGTGCCGGGCCACCCCGATCAGCCACGGCACGCTCACCGGCGGCGGTGCCGGTTTGCGGGCGGCATCCATCGCCGCCAGGAATGTCTCCGAGGTCAGGTCCTCGGCGGTGCTGCGGTCACCGCAACGCCGGACGAAGTAGCCGTAGACCGCGGGCAGTGCCTCGTCGTACAGCGTCAACAACGCCCGGGCGGCGGCAGGTTGGGCGCTCACACCCTCATCGTCGTCGCGGCCGGCCGAACTCCGACGGGGTTGGCCGAAGTTTTTTTTCAGTCGTGCGGGCCGAGGGTGCGCAGGCCGTGGCCCACCACGTCGAACGCGTCGCCCAGCGCGTCGGGCAACGACACCGATTCGTCGGCCAGCCACTGTTCGTAGGCCGTCAGCGCCACCCCCAGCGCCGTCCAGGCCACCGTCTGCGGCACCAGGTCGGCTGGTTTGCGTCCCAGCCGGCGTGCCACGAACGTCGCGATCACCTCGCGCCACCCGGCATACATCGTCATCGAGTACGCCTGGAGCGCGTCGGTCTCCAGGATGACGCGCATACGTTGGCGGTGCTGTGGCATCTCCTCGGCACCGAAGTCGTTGAACGTCAACAGCGCCGAGCGCAAGGCGACGTCCAGTGGCACGTCCTGGGGTACGGCGTCGAGCACATCACGCAGGTCCTGCAGATGCGCGTCGAAGTCGGCCCAGGGGATGGCGTTCTTGGAGGAGAAGTAGCGGAACAGGGTGCGCCGCGAGATCCCCGCGGCGGCGGCGACATCGTCGACGCTGACATCGTCGAACCCGCGGGTGGCGAATAGGGCCAGGCCCACACCGCTGATGTGGCCCTGGGTGGTGGAAGGGCGGCGTCCCGCGCTCATCGATCAGACCCTTCCATTTCGGCACTCGATGCCATATTGTGTGCGGCGTGGGTCACAGTCGTGGGACCCTGCGATCACTATCACGGTAACGAAAGGGGCAGTCCATGGAACCCAATCAGCACGTTGCGTCCGAAGCCGACCTGGTCACCGAGTCTCTCGTCGAAGAGGTCTCGATCGACGGGATGTGCGGGGTCTACTGACCATGTCGGCACCGACAGCCCCGGTGACGGCCTTCGATCCGGCGCGGCCCTGGACCCTGCACCGCCAGGTGGCGGTGCGGCCAGAACCGTTCGGGGCGTTGCTGTATCACTTCGGCACCAGGAAGCTGTCGTTCCTGAAGAACCGGACCATCGTCGAGGTGGTCAGCTCACTGGCTGACCACCCCGACGTACGGTCGGCCTGCCGCGCCGCCGGAATCGACGACGCCGCGCAAGGCCCCTACCTGCACGCGCTGAGCGTGCTCGCACAGTCCCACATGCTGGTCCCGAGGGAGAATCAATGACGAGTGTGGCCCCCGTACCCCGGCTGGTCGACCAGTTCGAGCGCGGCCTGGACGCCCCGATCTGCCTGACCTGGGAGCTGACCTACGCGTGCAACCTGTCCTGCGTGCACTGCCTGTCGGCGTCGGGCAAGCGCGACCCGCGCGAGCTGAGCACACGTCAGTGCAAGGACATCATCGACGAGCTGGAACGCATGCAGGTGTTCTACGTGAACATCGGCGGCGGTGAGCCGACGGTGCGCTCGGATTTCTGGGAGCTGGTGGACTACGCCACCGAACACCATGTGGGCGTGAAGTTCTCGACCAACGGGGTGCGTATCACCCCGGAGGTGGCGGCCAAGCTGGCCGCCAGTGATTACGTCGACGTGCAGATCTCCCTGGACGGTGCCACCGCCGAGATCAACGACGCGGTGCGCGGTCCCGGGTCGTTCGACATGGCGGTGCGCGCGCTGGAGAACCTGGCCGCCGCCGGTTTCAAGGATGCCAAGATCTCCGTCGTCGTCACCCGGCACAACGTGGACCAGCTCGACGATTTCAAGGCGTTGGCCGACCGCTACGGTGCCACGCTGCGGATCACCCGGCTGCGCCCGTCCGGTCGCGGCGCCGACGTGTGGGACCAGTTGCACCCCACCGCCGCGCAGCAGCGCCAGCTCTACGACTGGCTGGTCGCCAAGGGCGAACGCGTGCTCACCGGTGACTCGTTCTTCCACTTGTCCGGGCTCGGCGAGCCGGGCGCGCTGGCCGGGCTGAATCTCTGTGGTGCCGGCCGCGTGGTGTGCCTAATCGATCCGGTCGGCGACGTGTATGCCTGCCCGTTCGCCATCCACGAGAAGTTCCTGGCTGGAAACGTGCTCACCAGCAACGGGTTTGCCGATGTCTGGCAGAACTCCGAGCTGTTCCGCGAACTGCGCGAGCCGCAGTCGGCCGGTGCCTGCACCGGGTGCGGGCATTACGACGCCTGCCGCGGCGGCTGTATGGCCGCCAAGTTCTTCACCGGGCTGCCGATGGACGGCCCGGACCCCGAATGCGTGCAGGGCTACGGGGAGCCGGCGCTGGCCCGTGAGCGGGACAAGCCCAAGCCCAGCGTCGACCACTCCCGCAGCGGCGGGCGGAACAAGCCGCAGGGACCCATCCCGCTCAAACTCCTCACCGTGCCCCGCGCGTCCCACGTCGGCGCGCCTCCGAAGAAATTCTGCAACGAAAGTCCCATCTGATCATGGCCCGCGATACCTGGTTCGAAACCGTCGCCATTGCGCAGCAGCGCGCGAAGAAGCGGCTGCCCCGCTCCGCCTACTCCTCGTTGATCTCGGCGAGCGAAAAAGGTGTGACGGTCTCCGACAATGTCGAGGCTTTCGCCCAACTCGGCTTCGCTCCGCACGTGATCGGCGCGACCGAGAAGCGTGACCTGGCGACAACCGTTATGGGACAAGATATTTCATTGCCGGTCATCATCTCGCCGACGGGTGTGCAGGCTGTGCACCCCGATGGTGAGGTGGCGGTCGCGCGGGCCGCGGCAGCGCGTGGCACGGCGATGGGATTGTCGTCGTTCGCCAGTAAACCCATCGAGGAAGTCACCGCGGTCAACGACAAGATCTTCTTCCAGATCTATTGGCTGGGCAGCCGCGAGGAGATCGCCGAACGGGTCCAGCGCGCCAAGGATGCCGGGGCGGTAGGTCTGATCGCCACGACCGACTGGAGCTTCAGTCACGGGCGGGACTGGGGCAGCCCCAAGATCCCGGAGCGCATGGATCTCAAGACGATGATCAAGATGTCACCGGAGGTGATCGCCAAACCTCGGTGGCTGTGGAGTTTCGGCAAGCACCTGCGCCCGCCCGATTTGCGCGTTCCCAACCAGGGCCGCCGCGGCGAGCCGGGCCCGACCTTCTTCGAGGCCTACGGCCAGTGGATGGGCACCCCGCCACCCACCTGGGAGGACATCGCCTGGCTGCGTGAGCAGTGGCCCGATGCCCCGTTCCTGCTCAAGGGCATGGTCCGCGTCGACGACGCCAAACGTGCTGTCGATGCCGGGGTTTCGGCCATCACCGTGTCCAACCACGGTGGCAACAACCTGGACGGTACGCCGGCGGCGATCCGCTGCCTGCCCGCGATTGCCGACGCCGTCGGCGATCAGATCGAGGTGCTGCTCGACGGAGGTATCCGCCGCGGTAGCGATGTGGTCAAGGCCGTGGCGCTCGGCGCCAAGGCGGTCATGATCGGTCGGGCGTATTTGTGGGGGCTGGCCGCCGAGGGGCAAACCGGCGTGGAGAACGTCCTCGACATCCTGCACGGCGGGATCGATTCGGCGCTGCGCGGGCTCGGTAAGGCCTCCATCCACGACCTGACAGCCGAGGACATTTTGATTCCGGAAGGTTTCACCCGCGCGCTCGGGGTTCCTGTCAGCTGATACGGACGTGGCTGACGTGGCGGACGTGACCCGGGGCCGGTCGGCACCGGCCGGGTGCGCAAAACAATTGCGGCGCATGCGGCAACAATCGGCGCACACCAGGTGAATTCGGCCTACCATCGTCCGGTGGCCTTCCCCACCGACCTCGGCACTGTGACGTCGAATCGGTTGCGTGGTCCGTCGCCCGCCGGGTCACCGGCCCTGATCGTGCCGCTGGGCTCCACCGAACAGCACGGACCCCACCTCCCGCTGGACACCGATACCCGGGTCGCCGTGGCGGTCGCTCGCGCGGCGGCGGGCCGGATCGGGCCGCCGTGGTTGTTGGCCCCCCCGCTGAGCTACGGCGCCAGTGGTGAACATGAGGGATTCCCCGGGACGGTATCGATCGGTACCGAGGCGTTGCGGCTGGTGCTCACCGAGTTCGGCCGGTCGGCCTGCGGGTGGGCCTCGCGGGTGGTGTTCGTCAACGGGCACGGTGGCAACGTGGCGGCGTTGACCGGGGCCGTGACGCTCCTGCGGGCGGAAGGGCGCGATGCGGCCTGGACATCGTGTACGGTGCGGGGCGCCGATGCTCATGCTGGACATACCGAAACTTCTGTATTGCTACATATCTCACCAGAAAACGTGCGGATCGAGGAACGCGTGCCGGGTAACAGAGCACCGTTGTCGGAGTTGATGCCGGCGATGCGCCGCGGCGGGGTGGCCGCGGTCAGTGAGATCGGGGTCCTGGGGGATCCGACGACAGCCACCGAACGGGACGGCGCGGCGCTGTTCGCCGCCATGGTCGACGGGTGCGTGCACCGGGTGTCGGCCTGGGCCCCGGACGCGCACGGGATGCTCGGATGACCGGCCCCCGGCTGCCCGACGGATTCGCCGTCCAGGTCGATCGGCGGGTGAAGATACTGGGCGAGGGTGCCGCACTGCTCGGCGGGTCCCCGACCAGGCTGCTGCGGCTGGCGCCGGCGGCGCAGACCATGCTCGACGGCAGCCGGCTCGAGGTGCACGACGCCCTGTCGGCGCAGCTGGCCCGCACCCTGCTGGATGCCACGGTTGCGCATCCGCGCCCGGCCAGCGGACCGTCGCACCGCGATGTCACAGTGGTTGTGCCAGTGCGGGACAACATCCTTGGTCTGTGCCGGCTGGTGCGCTCGCTGCGCGGAATGCGGGTCATCGTGGTCGACGACGGCTCGGCGGTGCCCGTGCGCGACTCCGACTTCGACGGTATGTACTGCGACGTGCTGGTGCTGCGGCACGAGCGCAGCCGCGGACCCGCCGCCGCGCGCAACACCGGGCTGGCCGCCTGCACCACCGATTTCGTGGCGTTCCTGGACTCCGACGTGGTGCCCCGGCGCGGATGGCTGGAGTCGCTGCTCGGCCACTTCTGTGACCCGGCGGTGGCCCTCGTCGCGCCGCGCATCGTGAGCCTGCACGAGCCGGACAATCTGGTGGCGCGCTACGAGTCGGTGCGGTCCTCGTTGGATCTGGGCATGCGCGAGGCGCCGGTGGTGCCCTACGGGCCGGTGTCGTATGTGCCCAGCGCCGCCATCATCTGCCGGCGCAGCCTGTTGCTCGAAGTGAGTGGCTTCGACGAGACGCTGCGCTCCGGTGAGGACGTGGACCTGTGCTGGCGGTTCGTCGAGGCCGGGCACCGGTTGCGCTACGAACCCATCGCCCTGGTGGGCCACGACCACCGGACCCAGCTGCGGGAGTGGTTCGGGCGCAGGGCTTTCTACGGGCAGTCCGCCGCACCGCTGTCGGTTCGCCACCCCGGCAAGACGGCACCCATGGTGGTTCATCGGTGGATGCTGCTGGTCTGGATCCTGCTGGCCTCCGGATCCACCATGGGTTACTTCGCAGCCGCCGTCATCACCGTGCTGTTCGGTCGCCGCGTCGCGGCGGCGCTGGGCGGCGCGGTGGAGACCGAACCCAAAGATGTCGCCGTGATGGCAGCGCGCGGCCTGTGTGGCTCGGCGCTGCAGACCGCCTCGGCCATCTGCCGGCACTACTGGCCGGTGGCGCTGCTGGCCGCCGTCTTCTTCCGGCGGTGCCGGCAGGTGGTGCTGGTTGCCGCGATCGTCGACGGGCTGGCCGACTGGGCCACCCGCAATCACAACGCCGAACCGGACGCGCAGCGGGTCGGTGTGTTGAGCTACCTGCTGCTCAAACGACTCGACGACATCGCCTACGGGCTCGGGCTGTGGACCGGGGTGGTGCGCGAACGCCACGTCGGGGCGCTCAAACCGCAGCTCCGGTCGTGACACCCCGCGTTGAGTGACGTCCTGATCGTCGGCGCGGGCAGCGCCGGTTCGATTCTGGCCGAACGTCTTTCGGTCGATGATCGGTGCCGGGTGACGGTCCTTGAAGCAGGTCCGGGAGCCGACGAGCCGGTCGTGTCGGGGCACCTGCGTGATGCCGGCCGGCTCCCCATCGGCCTCGGCAGTCCCGTCGTGCGGCGTTACCGCAGCACGCTGACCGACCGGCCGAACCGGTCCGCCGAGGTGCTGCGTGGTGCCGTGGTGGGCGGCTCCGGTGCCGTCAACGGCGGGTACTTCTGCCGGGGACGCCCCGCTGATTTCGACGGCTGGGACCTGCCGGGGTGGCGCTGGGCCGACGTGCTGCCGCACTTCCGGGCCATCGAGACCGATCTCGATCACCGCGGCCCGCTGCACGGGGCCCGCGGACCGATCCCGGTCCGCCGGACGGCGCATTTCAGCGCAGGCACCGCGGCATTCGTCGAGCGGGTGCTCGGCATGGGTTATCCGTGGGTCGACGATCTCAACGGTGCGCCCGGTCCGGACGGGGTCGGCGCGGTTCCGCTCAACATCGACCACGGGATCCGGATCGGGCCAGGTGCGGCGTTCCTGGCGCCCGCCACGGGACGGCCCAATCTTGTTGTACGCCCCAATGTCCCGGTGCTTCGCGTGCTGATCGACGGCAGCAGGGCCGTCGGTGTCGAGGTACTCGGCCCTGCGGGTGCGCATACTCTCACGGCGGATCGAATCGTGTTGTGCGCCGGGGCGATCGGTACCGCCCAGCTGCTGCTGGTGTCGGGGATCGGGCCGGCCCGGATGCTGGAGTACGCCGGCATCGCCGTGCATGCCGACCTGCCGGTCGGGATGGCCTTCTGCGATCACCCGGAATGGGTACTCCCGGTGGGCTGGCCGGCCACCGCCGGGCGTCCCCCCGTGGAGGCGGCGCTGTCCGTCGACGACGTCGAAATCAGGCTCTACACTTCTGGTTTCAGCGAGATGACGGGAGCCGGGCGAGCCGACGACCCGCATATCGGTATCGCCTTGATGCGGCCGCGCTCCCGCGGCCGGCTGTCGGTGCTGTCATCGGACATCGCCGACGCCCCGGTTCTCGAACACCGTTACGACCGTGCGGATGCCGACGTGGCCGCCCTGCGCGCCGGCGCCGAGCTGGCCACGGTGCTGTCCGGAACGGCAGGGCGCCAAGCGCTTTGGTCCACCACGCAACATCTCAGTGGCACCGCGCCGATGGGTTCGGTGCTCGACGAGCGCTGTCGGGTGCACGGCGTGCAGGGGCTGTGGGTGGTGGACGGCTCGATCATGCCGAGCCTGCCCAGCCGTGGCCCGCACGCCACCATCGCCATGATCGGGCACCGGGCGGCCGAGTTCATCGCCTGAAGGGTAAGCGGCCGTCACGGCCCGGTGCGCGCAGTGCCACCAGCACGGCGACGGCGGCCGTCACGACGGCCAGGACCGTCAACGAACTGTGCATGGCGGCAAGGAACGACATCTTCGCGGCATAGGCCAGGTCACCGCCGGCCGGCCCCAATCGTGTTGCGACCGTGACTGCCTCACCGAGTGACCCGGATGCCGCGGTGCGAACGGGTTCGGGGTAGCGGCCCAGCGTCGGCGCGATCTCGGCGGTGTAGCGGCCGGCCAGCATCGAGCCGGCCAGGGCGATGCCCAGCGCCGCGCCCATCTCCCGGGTGGTGTCGTTGACCGCCGAGGCAACCCCTTGTTTGTCGTCGGGGGCCGAGGTCATGATCGCCGATGTCGTGGGCGCGGTGAACAACCCGACACCGGCACTGATGATCATCAACGGCCAGGCCAGTTCCGGATAGGACGCGTCGATGCTCAGGCCGCGCATGCACAACAGGCCGATCGCCATCAGTATCAGCCCGGTGAAGACCACGGCGCGCAGGCCGACCCGCGGGGTGTACCAGGCCGATAGCGGGGACAGCATGAGCACGGGCACCGCCAATGGGGAAAGCGCGAGTGCCGTGCCCAGCGGCGAATAGCCGAGCACCAGTTGGACGAACTGCATCTGCAGGAAGAAGAAGCCGAACATCGTCATGAACAGCGCCGTGATAGCCGCTGCGCCGGTGGCGAATTCAGGTACCAGGAACAGGCGCACATCCAATAGTGGGGACCGTCTGCGTAACTCGACGATCCCGAAGGTCACCAGCAATGCCACCCCCGCCCCGATGCCGCCGAGCACGACGGGGTGCGCTCAGCCGCGCGCCGGGGCCTCCATGATGCCGAACACCAGCACGGCCAGCGCGGCACCGATCAGCACGGCGCCGACGACGTCCAACGGGGCGGCGTCCGGGTCCCGGGACTCGGCGATGGTCAGGGTCAGTACAAAAGTCAGCGCCGCGGCGGCGGCGAACGCCCAGAACACCACGTGCCAGGACCAGATCTGCAGCAGCAGACCAGAACCCAACATGCCGACAATGGCACCACAGCCTGCGACGCCGGCCCAGATGGCGATCGCCTTGGTGCGCTGGTCTTTCGGGTAAGCCGTGGTCAGCAGTGACAGGGTAGCGGGCATGATGAACGCGGCGCCGGCGCCGGCCACCCCGCGGGCGGCGATCACCAGGGCGGGGTCCGGGGTCAGTGCCGGGACCACCGACGCCGCCGCGAAGACGGCCAGTCCGGCCAGTAGCGCGCTGCGCCGGCCGAACCGATCGCCGATGGCGCCGGCGGGTAGCAGTAGGCAGGCCAACGCCAACGTGTAGCTGTCCACGATCCACGTCAGCTGGGTCTGGCTGGCCGACATGGCGACGGCAAGGTCGCCGAGCATGGTGTTGAGCGCCACCATCGATGAGATGACCAGTAGCACGCCCAGGCAGGCGATGCACAGTGTCCAGGTGCGGGCGCGCGCCGAGAGGGCCGGTTGCACGGGGGTGTCGACCACGCTCGGCTCCTCTTCGGATGCGACCATGGTGAGGCCGATGGTCTTGTTACGAGACTAACAGTCTCGTTTCTCTGTGGGAGGGCGTTTCGAGCATGGCGGCCGAATCGGATCCGCGGCCGGCCCGATCCCGGGCGCGGTTGCTCGATGCTGCGACGGCGCTGCTGCGATCGGGTGGCCCGAGCGCGGTGACCGTCGATGCGGTGCTGCGCGGCGCGAACGTCGCCAGGGCCACGCTGTACCGGCATTTCGCCAGTGGGAACGACTTACTGGCCGCGGCGTTTCACGCGCTGATCCCGCCGGCGCCGGAACCGCCGCCGGATGGTCCGTTGCGGGAACGGTTGACGGCCCTGGTGCAAGCGCAGGCCGCGCTGATCGCGGAGGCGCCGGTCGCGGTGGCCGCCATGTCCTGGCTGGCGCTCGGTGGCGATATGACCGAGGTGCCCTGGCAGGGCACCTCGGGGCACTCGAGCAGCCCCGAGGTCCAGACGCTGCGCGAGCGGGTCGCCGAGCAGTACGCCGCCCCGTTGGAGTCCGTGCTGAGCAGTCCCGACGCGGTGGCCGTGCTCGGTGACGTGGACCGCACCCGGGCCGCGGCGCTACTGCTGGGCCCCGTCGTGCTCGGCAAGCTGAGCACGCTGCCCGACTTCGACTACATGGAGATCGCGCGGGCGGCGGTCGACGGTTTCCTGGCCACCCACGCGATCACCGCAACGCGTACCGAATCGGCAGGTGCTTGAGCCCTCCGACGAATACGGTGCGGGAAAGCTCTGGGGTTCCGGCCAATTCGATCGCATCCAGGCGGGGAATGAGTTCGCCGAACAGGCTGGTCATCTCCATCCGTGCCAGCGCGGCGCCCAGGCAGAAGTGCACACCGTAACCGAAGGCCAGATGCTTGTTGGGATCCCGGCCGACGTCGAACCGGAACGGATCGGCGAACACGTCCTCGTCGCGGTTGCCCGACACGTAGGCCAGGTATACCGATTCCCCC
The DNA here is from genome assembly GCF_026240945.1 of Mycolicibacterium sp. J2. Taxonomy (GTDB): domain Bacteria; phylum Actinomycetota; class Actinomycetes; order Mycobacteriales; family Mycobacteriaceae; genus Mycobacterium. Next base: position 218,881 of record NZ_JAPFPY010000006.1, on the reverse strand, counting down.
TTGGCGATCGGGACCCCGCGCACCGCCGTGTCGGCGGTGGCGGTGCGCATGAATTCCTTGACCGGTGTGGTCCAGCGGATCATCTCCTCGACCGCGGTGCCCAGCAGCTCCGGGTGAGCCCGCAGCCGGTCCAACTCGCCGGGATTCTCGATGAGTGCGTGCAGGCCACCGGAGATGGCGTCCTTGGTGGTGTCATGTCCGGCGCTGGCCACGATCACGTAGTAGGAGGCGGTATCGACATCGGAGAGCGGCTGGCCGTCGATGGTGCCGTTGGCGATCGCCGATGCCAGGTCGTCGGTCGGCTGGGCCCGGCGCGACGCGGTCAGGGCAGAGAAATAGGAGAAGAAGTCCAGTAGCACCTCCAGGCCGTCCTCCAGCGACTTGCCCCGCTGATACTCAGCGTCGTCGCCGCCGAACATCTCCTGGGTGAGCATGTGCATCCGGCCGAAATCGGATTCGGGCAGGCCCAGCAGCGACATGATCACGTACAGCGGGAAATTCACCGCGATCTCGGTGACGAAATCGCATTCGGGGCCGATCTCGCGCATCCGGTCCACGTACCGCTTGGCCAGCTCGTCGACGCGCACCTTGAGATCGCGCATGGCCTTGGGCCGGAACCAGTCCGCCCCGATGGCGCGCACCTTGCGATGGTGCGGATCGTCCATGTGGATCAGCGTGCGCAGCCCCATGCCGGCCTCCAGCTGCGCCTTGGCCATATCGTCGGCGTCGGCGGTGGCCAGCAGCGGGCGCGGCTCGCTGATGAACAGGTCGTTGTCGCGTTCGACGGCCATGATGTCGGCGTGCTTGGTGATCGCCCAGAACGGACGGTACGGCCGGGCGTCGACCCAGGACACCGGTTGCTCGGCGCGCAACCGGCGCAGCGCGGCATGCAACCGCGGTTCGTCGGCGTAGGCACCGGGATCGGCCAGCACGCGGTTGTCCGGGCTTACCGGTCGGTCGGTGATCGGGGTGCTCATCGGCGGCTCCTTGCGGTCGACTTGACGGGTGTCAGGTTTCCGGTCGGTCTCAGTGTCGACGATGTGCGCCGTCGCGCGGGCGGGTTTGCGCCGATCGGCTGCCGTAGGCTCGCAGATCATGCTGTCCGGTCCGGTCCGGCGCCGTTGGTCAGGCACCGTCACTCGCTCGTTGGCCCTCCTCGCCGTCACCGTACTGGTGCTGGGCGGCTGCGCCCGCGGTGCCGGTCAGGTCGCCGACACCAGCCCGGTGCCCACCCCCGATCCGCGCCTGGACAACGGTGTCGTGCACCTCGGCGACGGGCAACTGCAGGGTGCGGTTGCCTCCGGTTACGTTCTGTTCCAAGGCATCCCGTATGCGGCGCCGCCGGTGGGGGACCTGCGCTGGCAGCCGCCCGCCCCGGTCCGGCCGTGGCGCGGGGTGCGCGACGCGACGCTGCCGCCGGCCCGGTGTGTGCAGGACACCTCCCGCGACCCCGGTTGGGGGCACAAGACCGCCGAGGACTGTCTGACGCTGAACGTGTGGGTCCCGTCCGGCGCGGTGGGGCTACCGGTCATGTTCTGGATACACGGTGGCGCCTTCCTCAACGGCAGCGGCGACCTGTACGGATCGCGGTGGCTGGCCACCAAGGGCCGGGTCATCGTGGTCTCCATCAACTACCGGCTCGGTGCGCCCGGGTTCCTGGCCCACCCCGAGGTGGGGGACGGTAACTATGGGCTGGCCGATCAGCAGGCCGCGCTGCGGTGGGTGCACGACAACATCGGTGCCTTCGGCGGTGATCCGAGCAAGGTGACCATCGCCGGGGAGTCGGCCGGTGCGATGTCGGTGTGTGATCACCTGGTCGCACCCGGGTCGGCCGGCTTGTTCCGGGCCGCGATCATCCAGAGCGGTCCGTGCCAGGCCCAGGCCGATCTGGCCACCGCCCGCCGGGAGAGCCTGCGCTACGCCGCTCGGGTGGGTTGTGCCGACCCGGCCGATGCCGCGCGGTGTCTGCGGGCGCTGCCTGCGGCCAAGCTCGACCAGCCGCCGTGGTTCTACCGGATCGGCAATGACTGGCTGACCGGCCCGGCGACGGGAACGCCGGTGCTGCCGGGCGACCCGGTCGCGTTGATCCGGGACGGCAAGGCCGCCCGGGTGCCGGTGTTGATCGGCACCAATCGCGACGAGTTCACCCTGTTCGTCGCGTTGCAGTATCTGCGCACCCGGCATGTGTCGACACCGGCGGACTATCCGGGTCTGCTCACGGATACCTTCGGCGCCGCCGGGCCCGCCGTCGGCCAGCGTTATCCGCTGGCCCGGTTCGGCGGCAGCACGTCGCTGGCGTATGCCGCCGCCGTCACCGACGGGGTGTTCGCCTGCGTCGCGCACCGGATGGCCACCGACCTGTCGGGGGCGGCCCCGGTCTTCGGGTACGAATTCGACGACCCCGCTCCACCCACTCCGGACCCGTTGCGGCAGTTGCCCTTTCCGGTTCGGGCCAGTCACTCGTTGGAGCTGCGGTACCTGTTCGAAATCGGCGGTGCGCCGCCGTTGGATGCCGCCCAGCAGCGGCTGTCCGACCAGATGCTGTCCTATTGGACGCAGTTCATCACCACCGGTGTCCCCGCCGCGCCCGGCGGCCCGGTCTGGCTGCCGGTCAACGACGGGCCCGACCCGTGGATGCAACTGCGACCCGACGGCAGCCGGGTGGTCACCGACTTCGCCGCCGCGCACCAATGCCCGTTCTGGGCGGGGCTGGAGAACTGACGACATGGACGACTTCACGCAGGCCTGGGTGGGCGCCTGGAACCGGCACGATGTCGAGGCGGTGCTGGCGCACTTTCACGACGACGTGGTGTTCACCTCGCCGGTGGCCGAACGGGTGGTGCCCGGCAGCGGGGGAGTGGTGCGCGGCAAGGCCGCTCTACGCGACTATTGGGCCCGTGCCCTGGCGCAGCTGCCGGACCTGCATTTCGAGGTCGTCGCCGTCTATCGCGGCATCTCGAGCATCGTCATCAACTACCGCAACCACCGCGGCCGGCTGGTCAACGAGGTGCTGATCTTCGACGGCGACCTGGTGCGCGAGGGGCACGGCACCTATCTGGACTGACCGTCGGTCTGCGGCGTCACCCAGGTGGTGATCTCGGCGTGCACCACCTCGGTGCCGTCGCGGTCGGTGATGCGGACCGGCACCACGAGGTCGGTGCCTTCGGTGATGGCGGCGAAATCCGGCACGTCGAAGTCTGCGACCGCACGCAGCGAGCTGGTGGCCTTGGCCAGGTACTGCACGGTCATGGCCTTGGGGATCCAGCGGTGGGTGGTGGGCACGGTGGCCTCCATGGCCATACCCATCGCCACCTCGGCCGCGTTGCACGACGCGATGGCGTGCACCGTGTGCAGGTGGTTGTAGACGAAGAACCACTTGGGCACGGCCACCTCGGCGCGGCCCGGCTCCATCCGCACGACATGCGGCAGCACCGAGGCGAAGTACGGGACGCGCAGCATCGCCGCCGCCGAGAAGATGCGGGTGCCCCCTGGCCGTCGGGACAGCCGCTGCCAGGCGCGATACGTAGGGCTCAAAGCCGTCATGTGACGACCTTACTGTGCAGTAAGATAGCGCCATCGCCCGAGGCTGAGGCCAGGAACAAAGTTGGGTTCACGAGGGGTCCTGGCTTCAGCCTCGCCGGCAGCGCGGCGGGCGGTAGCGGCCGGTCGGGCCGGGATTTGGAGGACGCCCCGATCTGGGGCATACTGTTCGGGTTGCCTTGAGCCGGGTTCTGCCCGCCAGGGCATCCGACCCGCGCTCGTATGGGCGCACCCGGTCCCCACCTCGATCGTGACCTCAATTCAGGCGCGGGCGAGTGTGCGTGAGGGCGACACACCCGAGCGCGGGGGTCGGTGAACCAGAGACAGGTAAACAGCGGCGGCATAGCCAGCGTCACGCACACGTGCGTGACGCACGAACACAGAGGTTTCTTCGCGCCCAGGCGCGGGGAGCCCGTAGTAGTGAGGTAGGAGAAGCGTGGCGGGACAGAAGATCCGCATCAGGCTCAAGGCCTACGACCATGAGGCGATTGACGCCTCGGCGCGCAAGATCGTCGAGACGGTCACCCGTACGGGCGCCAGCGTGGTCGGCCCGGTGCCGCTGCCGACCGAGAAGAACGTGTATTGCGTCATCCGGTCCCCCCATAAGTACAAGGACTCGCGGGAGCATTTCGAGATGCGCACCCACAAGCGCCTTATCGACATTCTCGACCCGACGCCGAAGACCGTCGACGCCTTGATGCGTATCGACCTGCCGGCCAGCGTCGACGTCAACATTCAATAGGCATCCCAGTAGGAGAAACCAGAGAAATGGCTAGAAAAGGCATTCTGGGCACCAAGCTGGGCATGACGCAGGTGTTCGACGAGAACAACAAAGTCGTCCCGGTGACGGTCGTCAAGGCCGGCCCCAATGTGGTGACCCGCATCCGCACCCCCGAGCGTGACGGATACAGCGCCGTGCAGCTCGCCTACGGCGAGATCAGCCCGCGCAAGGTCAACAAGCCGGTCACCGGTCAGTTCGCCGCCGCGGGCGTCAACCCGCGCCGGCACTTGGCCGAATTGCGGCTCGATGACGAGTCCGCGGCCGCCGAGTACGAGGTCGGCCAGGAGCTGACCGCCGAGATCTTCGCCGACGGCGCGTACGTCGACGTGACCGGCACCAGCAAGGGCAAGGGCTTCGCAGGCACCATGAAGCGGCACGGCTTCGCCGGCCAGGGCGCCGCGCACGGTGCCCAGGCCGTGCACCGCCGTCCCGGTTCGATCGGTGGCTGCGCCACCCCGGGCCGTGTCTTCAAGGGCACCCGGATGTCGGGTCGGATGGGTAACGACCGCGTGACCACCCAGAACCTGAAGGTGCACAAGGTCGACGCCGAGAACGGCGTGCTGTTGATCAAGGGTGCCGTCCCCGGACGCACCGGTGGACTGGTCGTGGTCCGCACCGCGATCAAGCGAGGTGAGAAGTAATGACTTCTTTGAAGATTGACGTCCATACCCCGGACGGCAAGAAGGACGGCTCCGTGGAGCTTCCGGCCGCGCTCTTCGATGCGCCGGCCAACATCGCGCTGCTGCACCAGGTGGTCAACGCCCAGCTGGCGGCCGCTCGCCAGGGCACGCACTCGGCCAAGACCCGCGGTGAGGTGTCCGGTGGTGGCAAGAAGCCGTACCGCCAGAAGGGCACCGGCCGCGCCCGTCAGGGCTCGACCCGCGCACCGCAGTTCACCGGTGGTGGCGCGGTGCACGCGCCGAAGCCGCGTGACTACAGCCAGCGCACGCCCAAGAAGATGATCGCCGCCGCCCTGCGCGGGGCGCTCTCGGACCGGGCCCGCAACGAGCGGATCCACGCCGTCACCGAACTGGTGGCCGGCCAGACGCCGTCGACGAAGAGCGCCAAGGGTTTCCTCGGCTCGCTCACCGATCGCAAGCGCGTCCTGGTGGTCATCGGCCGTGCCGACGAAGTCGGTGCCAAGAGTGTGCGCAACCTTCCCGGTGTGCACGTGCTCTCGCCCGATCAGCTCAACACGTACGACGTGCTGCATGCCGATGACATCGTGTTCTCGGTCGAGGCGCTCAACGCGTACATCGCCGCTCACACGAAGGACCAAAAAGAAGGAGCGTCGGTCTGATGGCAACGATTACCGACCCCCGCGACATCATCCTGGCCCCGGTCATCTCGGAGAAGTCCTACGGGCTGATCGAGGACAACGTGTACACGTTTGTGGTGCATCCGGATTCGAACAAGACGCAGATCAAGATCGCCATCGAGAAGATCTTCTCCGTCAAGGTCGATTCGGTGAACACCGCCAACCGGCAGGGCAAGCGCAAGCGCACCCGCACGGGCTACGGCCAGCGCAAGGCCACCAAGCGCGCGATCGTGACCCTGGCGCCGGGCAGCAAGCCGATCGACCTGTTCGGAGCCCCGGCGTAGTCCGGGAGAGAGATTTAGAGACATGGGAATTCGCAAGTACAAGCCGACGACCCCGGGTCGTCGCGGTTCGAGCGTCTCCGACTTCGCCGAGATCACTCGTTCCACTCCGGAGAAGTCGCTCATCCGCCCGCTGCACGGCACCGGTGGTCGTAACGCCCACGGCCGCATCACCACGCGGCACAAGGGTGGCGGCCACAAGCGCGCCTACCGCGTCATCGACTTCCGTCGTAACGACAAGGACGGCGTCAACGCCAAGGTCGCGCACATCGAGTACGACCCCAACCGCACCGCGAACATCGCGCTGCTGCACTTTCTCGACGGTGAGAAGCGCTACATCATCGCGCCGCAGGGACTGAAGCAGGGCGACGTCATCGAGTCGGGCGCCAACGCCGACATCAAGCCGGGTAACAACCTGCCGCTGCGCAACATCCCGGCCGGTACCGTCATCCACGCCGTGGAGCTGCGGCCCGGCGGCGGCGCCAAGCTGGCCCGCTCGGCCGGTGTCAGCATCCAGTTGCTCGGTAAGGAAGGCACCTACGCCTCGCTGCGTATGCCGTCCGGTGAGATCCGTCGCGTCGACGTGCGCTGCCGCGCCACCGTCGGCGAGGTGGGCAACGCCGAGCAGGCGAACATCAACTGGGGCAAGGCCGGCCGTATGCGGTGGAAGGGCAAGCGCCCCACCGTCCGTGGTGTCGTGATGAACCCGGTCGACCACCCGCACGGTGGTGGTGAGGGTAAGACCTCCGGTGGTCGTCACCCGGTGAGCCCGTGGGGCAAGCCCGAGGGCCGCACTCGCAAGCCGAACAAGGCCAGCGACAAGCTCATCGTCCGTCGCCGGCGCACCGGCAAGAAGCGCTAGGAGTAAATAGCGATGCCACGCAGCCTGAAGAAGGGCCCGTTCGTCGACGACCATCTGCTCAAGAAGGTCGACGTCCAGAACGAGAAGAACACCAAGCAGGTCATCAAGACCTGGTCGCGCCGGTCCACCATCATCCCGGACTTCATCGGCCACACCTTCGCCGTCCACGACGGCCGCAAGCACGTGCCGGTGTTCGTCACCGAGGCGATGGTCGGGCACAAGCTCGGCGAATTTGCCCCGACCCGCACGTTCAAGGGTCACATCAAGGACGACCGGAAAGCGAAGCGGCGGTAGGCCATGACTACGACGACTGAATACCCGTCCGCGAAAGCGGTGGCGCGTTTCGTGCCGTTCTCGCCGACCAAGGCGCGCCGGGTCATCGACCTGGTCCGCGGCAAGTCCGTGACCGAGGCGCTCGACATCCTGCGCTGGGCTCCCCAGGACGCCAGCACCACCGTCGCCAAGGTGATCGCCAGTGCGGCCGCCAACGCGCAGAACAACGACGGCCTGGACCCGGCGACCCTGGTGGTCGCCACCATCCACGCCGACGGTGGCCCGACCGCCAAGCGCATCCGTCCGCGCGCCCAGGGGCGTGCCTTCCGGATTCGCAAGCGCACCAGCCACATCACCGTGATCGTGGAGAGCCGGCCGCCGCGCAACGGCAGCGAGAAGGGTTCTGCCGGTTCCACCGCGCGTACCCGTCGCGCACAGGGCAGCAAGGCTGCTGCTGCGAAGGCCACCGATTCGAAGGAGGGCTCGGAGTAGTGGGCCAGAAGATCAACCCGCACGGCTTCCGCCTCGGTATCACCACCGAGTGGAAGTCCCGCTGGTACGCCGACAAGCAGTACGCGGACTACGTGAAGGAAGACGTCGCGATCCGCCGCCTGCTGGCCACCGGCCTGGAGCGCGCCGGCATCGCCGACGTGGAGATCGAGCGCACCCGTGACCGGGTCCGCGTGGATATCCACACCGCGCGTCCCGGCATCGTGATCGGCCGCCGCGGCACCGAGGCCGACCGCATCCGCGCCGACCTGGAGAAGCTGACCGGCAAGCAGGTCCAGCTCAACATCCTCGAGGTCAAGCAGCCCGAGGCCGTTGCGCAGCTGGTCGCGCAGGGTGTCGCCGAGCAGCTGAGCAACCGTGTGGCGTTCCGCCGGGCGATGCGCAAGGCGATCCAGTCGGCCATGCGTCAGCCCAACGTCAAGGGCATCCGGGTGCAGTGCTCGGGCCGCCTCGGCGGTGCGGAGATGAGCCGCTCGGAGTTCTACCGCGAAGGTCGCGTCCCGCTGCACACGCTGCGCGCGGACATCGACTACGGCCTCTACGAGGCGAAGACCACCTTCGGCCGGATCGGTGTGAAGGTGTGGATCTACAAGGGCGACATCGTCGGTGGCAAGCGTGAGCTGACCGCCGCCGCGCCGGCCGCCGACCGGCCGCGCCGGGATCGTCCGTCGGGCACCCGGCCGCGCCGCAGCGGTGCGTCGGGTACGACGGCGACGAGCACCGACGCCGGCCGCGCCGCCAACGAGGGTGCAGCGGATGCCACCGAGGCCCCCGCTGAGAGCACGGAGAACTAATCATGTTGATTCCCCGCAAGGTCAAGCACCGCAAGCAGCACCACCCGGAGCAGCGTGGCATCGCCAGCGGCGGCACCTCGGTCAGCTTCGGTGACTACGGCATCCAGGCACTGGAGCACGCCTACATCACCAACCGGCAGATCGAGTCGGCTCGTATCGCCATCAACCGCCACATCAAGCGTGGTGGCAAGGTCTGGATCAACATCTTCCCGGACCGCCCGCTGACCAAGAAGCCCGCCGAAACCCGCATGGGTTCGGGTAAGGGTTCGCCGGAATGGTGGGTCGCCAACGTCAAGCCCGGACGCGTGCTGTTCGAGCTGAGCTACCCGGACGAGAAGATCGCCAGGGACGCGCTGACCCGCGCCATCCACAAGCTGCCGATCAAGGCACGCATCGTGACACGAGAGGAGCAGTTCTGATGGCAGTTGGAGTTACGCCGGGCGAACTGCGTGAGCTGACCGACGAGGAGCTCGTCACTCGTCTGCGCGAGTCGAAGGAAGAGCTGTTCAACCTGCGCTTCCAGATGGCGACCGGGCAGCTGGCCAACAACCGGCGGCTGCGTGTCGTCCGCCAGGAGATCGCACGGGTCTACACCGTGCTGCGTGAACGTGAACTGGGTCTGGCCGCCGGACCCGTCGGTGAGGATTCGTAAAAATGGCAGACGCAACCAAGAAAGAGGCCGGCGCCAAGCACACGCCGGCCACCGAGACGCCGCGCGGCCGTCGTAAGACCGCGATCGGCTACGTGGTCAGCGACAAGATGGAGAAGACCATCGTCGTCGAGCTGGAGTCGCGCAAGAGCCACCCGCTCTACGGCAAGATCATCCGGACCACCAGCAAGGTCAAGGCGCACGACGAGAACGGTGATGCCGGTGTCGGCGACCGTGTCTCGCTGATGGAGACCCGGCCGCTGTCGGCCACCAAGCGGTGGCGGCTGGTCGAGGTGCTCGAGCGCGCCAAGTAGCCACACTGCGCGAGCAGTCATGAATGTCCCCCAGAACCGACCCGGTTCTGGGGGACATTTGCGTCCGGCGGCCGACGAACTGATCGCGGTGTACGACGCGGCCGGCGCCGTCCTGGGTGAAGCCCCGCGATCACGGGTGTACACCGAGGGGCTGTGGCATGCCAGCGCCGGCGTGCTGGTCCGCTCGCTCGACGGGCGCCGGCTCTACGTGCACCGGCGGACGGACACCAAGGCGGTGTTCGCCGGGATGCACGACTGTCTGGCCGGGGGAGTGGTGGGCCCCGGCGAGCGACCGCGCCAGGCCGCCGCCCGCGAGCTCGGCGAGGAACTCGGGATCACCGGGGTGCCGCTCACCGACGTGGCGGCCGTGGCCTGGGACGGACAATGGGCCGGCAAGCCGATGCGGTGTCACCTGTTCGCCTACCAGGTGCGCTACGACGGACCCGTCCGGCATCAACCCGAAGAGATTGCCGAGGGCTGGTGGTGGACCGATGCTCAGCTACGCGATCGGTTGGCCGACCCAACCTGGCCCTTCGTGCCGGACACCCGGATTCTATTGCCGCACTTGCTGATCGGTTGAGTTGATCGCCACGTCAGCCGCTATCGGGCTCGGCAGGGTGACACGAGTTCGACGACTTGCCAGTCAAACGGCGCCGCACCGCATATCGTTTGCCCGATGGTGCGGCGAATCTGCGCGATTCTCGGGATACTGGCCGCTGTCGCGGTCATGCTGATGGTGCCTGGCCCTGCGGCCGTACGCGCCCTCCCCGACCAGCCGTGGCTGGCGGATTCGCCGACGCTCGCGTTCGCCGACCTCGGTCTGGACCCAGACCTGTTGTTCTACGGGCAGATCGGCACGTCCACTGTCACCATCCCGGTGCCCGCCGGGATGACGCCCACCTCGCTCAACATCACCGCCGAACTGCCGGTGTATGTCCGTAGCGGCGACGTCACGGTCAGTCAGGACAATCGGGTGCTGGCCCGGGTGGACGTGCCCGCGCAACGCGGTCCGGTCGTCATACCGCTGGACGGCGTGCAGGTCGCCGACAATGCGGTCACCTTGCTGCTGCGCAGCTACCTGCTGCCGCTCGACGGATACTGCCTCGATCCGACAAATCCGTTGCGGCTCACCAACGTCACGGTGTCTTACGCCGGCGTGGAACGCGCACCGGCGGTGGTCGCCGACTTCCTCCCGCCGGTGCTGCGCAAATTGGTGATCTATGTCGGCGCGAAGCCCACGCTCACCGAAGCCGATGCCGCCGTTGCGCTTGCCACCGCGGTCGCCGCTCGTTACGGCAAGCAGGATCCGACCGTCGAGATGGTGGCGCTGCCCGCGCCGCCCGGACAGGCGCCAGGGTCCGGTGGTGCGCTCGAGCGGCACATCGTCATCTCCGAGGGTCCCGACACGGGTGTGTCACTCCTCGAGTCCAGCGGCCTGCCTGCCCTGCTCATCACGGGTCCGTCCGCCGCCCTGATCAATCAGGTTCGCCTCATCACCAGCGGGTTGGCCCGCTACGCGCTCACGTCCAAAGCCGTGGCGGGGCCGCTCAACTCGGCTCCTCAGCTGCCCGGTGACGAGACCACCATCCGTAAACTCGGCCAACCCGGCGTCAACGCGGTGGCGTTGAATCCGCAAGTCGGCATCGCATTGGACCAGACGCGGTTGGGCCGGTCGGCCCACAACATCCGGGTCCATCTGCAGGGCTCGTACACACCCCTGCCGAACAACATCGGTGGACAGGTTGTCGCGTCGATCGCCGGCGAGACGATCGCTCGGTGGCCGGTCGACTCCGGCGGCGCGATCGACCGTTGGGTGGACGTGCCGGACCGGCTGATGCAGCGCTACACCACGCTCAATGTGCAGGTGAACATCTCCGGGAACACCGGGCGATGCGGAGAGTTCCAGCCCGTCACGCTGACCATCGACGGTGAGAGCACCGTTCTGAGCGAGCCCGCGAAACCCCCTGTTCCGCCGGGCTTTCAGTCGATGCCGCAAGCGCTGATGCCCAGGGTTCAGATCGGCGTCAACGACAACGTGTTCGCCGACACGGTGCGCGCGGTGCAGATCATGACCGGATTGCAGCGACTCAGCGGCCTGCCGATCGACACCACGGTGGTCCCATTGGACAAAGCCATCGCATCACCCAATCCCGCCGTGCTCATCTCCCCGGACAAGTGGGATCATCCCGAGATTCCGCTGCCGGTGACGGTGCCAGACGCGGTGCCGATGACGGTCAACGCCTTCGACGACGACGGCAAGCCCACCACCCTCACCGTGGAACCGGCCTTGAAGTTCGCTTCGCTGCAGACGGCGTACGTCGGCGGCCGAGCGGTGCTCGTCGCCACGTCCAACGGGGCGGCGGGGCAACTGGACGAGCTGCTGCGCTGGCTGGGCGCCGACGAGCGACGGTGGTCGATCATCGACGGTGTGGCCGTGGTGTCGGTGGCCGATCGGGCCCCGATCACCGTGGCCGCGGCGGACGCCACGGGGCGGCCGCAATCGGTCACCGGGCCGTCTTCGATCAGGAAGTGGTGGTGGTTCGGCGGCGTGCTGTTGACGGCAGTCGCGGCGTTGACGGTCTGGGTGCGGATCCGGGAACGGCGCCGCGCCAAGGACGGCTGAGATGACGGCCGCCGGCGGGACCCCTGTACGACAGCAATGGTCGTTGCGCAACCGGTCGGTGGAGAACCTGCACCCGGTGACGCGGATGGTGCTGCGGTGGGGATTCATCGCGATTCTCACGGTGGCGGCATTCCACCGGTCGTTGGCCAGCGCGTGGGCAACGACCGTGGGCGGCGGGTTCGGGAGCTATGTCTGGTTGGTCCCCATCGCGGCGGTGTTGGCCGCCATCGGGATTGCGCGACGCCACCGCACCGAACTGCCGATTCACGACCGCCAGACCGACATCATCGTCGCGACAATGGGTTTGGTGATGGCGCTGCTCGTGCACGCGGTGCTCTTGCAGCGCTACAGCTTGTACTTCCATATGCTGCGACTGGACCTGGTGGCGATGTGGTTGTTCGTCGTCAGCGCCAGTGTCGCGATGTTCGGGCTGCGCCCCGTCATCCGGTTCGGTTGGGCTTGGTTGGTGCTGTTCATGGTGTTTCCGCTGCCGTACTACGTGATGGTGATCGTGTTGGGCGGCAACCGGTTGGCCGCCGGCGTGGGCACCATGGTGATCGCCGCGGCCGCCACCGCCACCGCGGTTGGGCGCAGGGTCAGTCGCGGGATGGTGGGCTCCAACCTGGCCTGGCTGGTCGGTCTGGTGATACTCGGCTTCATGGCGGTGTTCCTGCCGAATGCTCAGCTGATCACCTACCAGTACGTCCCTGCCCTCACGTCGATATGTCTGGTTGCCTCCCTGATGTTCCTCCTGGATCGACGGGGCATGCCCAAACGTGTGCTGGACCGTAAGCTGGAACCGCTTGCTGCCCGCCAGATCTGGTCGGCAGTGCCGCTGGTGCTGGTGATTGCGGTGCTGTTGTCGCTGGTGCGCCTGCCCGACCTTGGGCTGGCTCCGGCGGCACGGGTGGCCGCGATGGATTTCGCGGAACCGCCGAAGGCGCCGCCGGGCTGGCGCATCGTGGACACCCAGCGCTACGACTGGGTGAGCCGGTTCTACGGCCGCGGCGCGCTACTCATCCGGCAGAAGATGGTCGCCGAGACCGGCAACCCGGCCTACGACAAGTTCTCCCGGCCGCGGACGGTCATGGTCGACAGTGTCACCACGCTCCGGCCGTTTTCCCTGAACGTCTACCCGTCCCGGATGCTGTACCGGGTCAACGGCATCCGGCTGAGCGAGTTGCGCCCGGCCGACCTCGGTTACGGTGTGTCAGCCGACCTCTTCTCGGTGATCGACGACAGGCTCCTGGTCACCTGGGACGGTCTGCAGTGGACGTGGACCAACGGGGTGGTGGGCCAGCGGATCCTGGTGGCCGCCGTCGACAATCACGAGGACTGGGCTCCCTTCCCGCAGCCCACCGGTGGGGTGGCCCCGACGCTGAACTCGTTGTTCACCGTGCTGTTCCGCGGGAACTCGGCCGAGGCCACCGATGATCCGAACATGAAGGACGACGACCTGCTCACCGATTTCGGTCACGCCTTGGTGCGGGCGCAGCTGGAGCCGCTGGGAGTGGCGCCGTGACCATCGAGCTCCCGTTGCCGACCGATGCCACGTTGACCGACGACGAGCGCGCCTACGCCCTCGACCGCGCCATCAACGCGCTGCGCGACGACCATCCGATGCAGTCGGCTTCCCGGGCCGTCTGGGGTTGGCAGAAACCCACCCTGCTGAGTCTGCTGGGTGTCACCCTCGTGTTCGCCGTGCTGTTCCCGATGCAGACGGCGGTCACCCTGATCGGCCTGTGTACGTTCGGCTACGTCCTGACGATGACCGACCGGGTGCTGATCTTCCGCGAGGGGCTGGCCTCCCGTCCGATCACCATCACCGACGAGCAGGCCTGTGCCACACCGGACGCCGATCTGCCCAGGTACACCATCTTGGTGCCGGCCTACAACGAACCCGAGGTGGTCGGTGATCTGATCGGGGCGATGGCGGCGCTGCAGTACCCGCGCGACAAGCTGCAGGTGCTGCTGCTGTTGGAAGCCGACGACGATGTCACCATCGCCGCAGCCCGGGCCTGCGGTGAATCGGAGATCATCAGCATCGTGCTGGTCCCGCCGGCCGAGCCGCGGACCAAGCCCAAGGCCTGCAACTACGGCCTGTATTTCGCCACCGGCCAGATCGTCACCATCTACGACGCCGAGGACCTGCCCGAACCGTTGCAGTTGCGCCGCGTGGCGGCCGCCTTCGCCGCCCTGCCCGACAACATTGCTTGTGTCCAAGCGAAATTGGAGTATCACAACGGGCATCAGAACCTCCTCACCGGCTGGTTCACCGCTGAGTACGGCTTGTGGTTCGGCTACCTGCTGCCCGGCATGATGCGCAGCACGTCGCCGATTCCGCTGGGCGGCACCTCGAATCACCTGCGCCGTGACATCCTGGACCAGATCGGGGCCTGGGACCCCTTCAACGTCACCGAGGACGCCGACCTCGGGCTGCGCATCGACGCGTCCGGCTATCACACGGCGGTGATCGACTCGGCCACCCAAGAGGAGGCCAATTCCGACCCGATCAACTGGATCAGGCAGCGATCGCGTTGGTACAAAGGCTATTTGCAGACGTGGCTGGTGCATATCCGCCAACCACTGCGGTTGTACCGGATCCTCGGCCCGCGCAGCTTCCTGAGGTTCAACCTCGTGCTGGCGGGCACGCCCATCATCGCGGTGCTCAACCTGGTGTTCTGGCTCATCACCGTGCTGTGGTTCCTGGGCCAACCTGCGGTTGTCGGGTCCGTGTTCCCGCCCATCGTGTACTTCCCCGCCCTCATCGCGCTGGTGCTCGGCAACGCGGCCACCATTTACATGAACCTGGTCGCTTTGCGTGAGGATGACCGCTCGGACCTGCTGGTCCCCGCGGTGACGGTCCCGGCGTTCTGGCTGATGATGAGCGTCGCCGCCGCCAAGGGTGTGTATCAGATCATTCGCAATCCGTCCTACTGGGAGAAGACTTTTCACGGTCTGGCCGCCAAACCGGATGCCGAGCCGGAGTCGGCCGAGTGAGCCTGCCCCGGTTGTCGGACCGCCAATGCAAGTGGCTGGCCTACGTGGCGACTCTGGCGGCGTACCTGGCGGTCGGGTATTGGCTGCAGGTGCGGCACGGTTTCATCCTGGGTGATGCGCTGTCGCGGGTGCAGGCGGCCGAAAGCGTGCTCCACAGCCGGGATCCGCACCTGGCCGCCATCGGGTTCATCTTCACGCCGCTCACCGCGATGGTGGAGATACCCGCCATGGTGCTGGCCCCGTGGTGGCCGGATCTGACCGCGCGGGCGTATGCCGGCACCATCATGTCGGCGATCTTCATGGCGGGCGCGGTGGTGCAGATCTTCTCGACGGGCAGTGACCGCGGCCTGCCGCGCAGCTATGTCGTGACCATCACGGCGCTGTTTGCGCTGAACCCGATGATCGTGTTCTACGGCTCGAACGGGATGAGTGAAGCGCCGTTCATCTTCTTTCTGACCTGGGCGGTGCGCCGCCTCATCCTCTGGATGACCGATGACGATGTACACCATCTGATCGCGGCGGGCGGTATCGCGATGGGGTTGGCCTACCTCACCCGGTATGACGCGGTGGGCACCGTCGCCGCCGCCGGTGTGGTGGTCGGCGTCACGACGTTTCGGCGGGCCCGCCGGGCTCCCCGCGTCCGGCGCGCGGTGTTGGACGTGATGTTGGTCAGCCTGCCCGGTTTCTTCGCCTTCGTCGGCTGGGCGGTCACCAGCTGGCTCATCACCGGGGACGCCTTCGCGCAATTCACCTCTCAGTACGGGAATTCCGCCATCCTCAAACAGTCCGGCGGGGCCGCGGCCACCAGCTACGGTGACGGCGTCGCCTTCGCGGCGGTCTGCATCACGCTGCTGGCACCCACCCTGCTGCCCATCGCCGCGTGGGCCGGCGTGTCGCGGATGCGTGGCGACCGCCTGAATGTGCTCGCGGTGCCTGTGCTGATGTACGTGGCGGTGCTGGCTTTCCAGGCCTACACCTTCGCCACCGGGGCCACTTTTCCGTTCCTGCGCTTCTACATCGTCGCGATCCCGTTCGCGGCGACGCTGGCGATGCTGGCCGTCCCGGAGGGCGCACTCGTAGCACCCAAACGGCGCGGCAGGAACTCGCCGCCGGTCGTGGTCGGCCCCCAGGGCGGTCGCGGGTTCGAGTACCTCGCCGTCGCCGCACTGGCCGCCGTCGCGGTGCCCGTGACGGCGTGGGGGATGATGTCACCGCACTATGCGCCCCAGGAGTACGCGTTGGGCACGGTGTTGCATCCCGAACCGGATTCGGTGAGCCCGCAGAAGGCGGTCGAGCGACGCATCGTCGCGACCTTCTCCACCGAGCGCGAGATCGCCCGGTACCTCGACAACCTTGCCCTGCCGGACAGTTCGGTGATCACCGACACGGTGTACGGCTTTGCGGTGGTCGTCGCATCGCGGAATCCGCGGATCTTCGTGGTGCCGTCCGATCCCGACTTCGTCCGCCTGCTCAACGACCCGTCGGCACACGGCATCAAATACCTGTTGGCGGTTCCCCCCACCGGGCGCGGGGTGTCCGATGCGCTCAATCAGCGCTACCCGACGCTCTATGAGACGGGCTCCGATGTGGCGACGCTGGAGTTGGAGATTCCCAACGACGGCGACAGTCAACCGGATTGGCGGTTGTACCGGGTGAACGAACCGGCCAACCCGATGGCCTGACGAATTCAGGTGGCGTCGGCGTCAATTTTCTCAGGCGCGTCCTACCCGGCAGGTGTAGTGTCCGGGCGACCGTCGAGTGCACGGCGGGTCCGACGACCGCAATGAGGTTGCCATGGCATCTGAGTTCAACGGCAAGATCGCAGTGGATATCCGGGATTCCGAGCCGGATTGGGCGCCGTACGCCGCGCCCACCGCCCCGCCCGGTGCCCCCAACATCTTGTACCTGGTCTGGGATGACACCGGCATCGCGACGTGGGACTGCTTCGGGGGATTGGTGCAGATGCCGGCGATGCGCCGGATCGCGGACAAGGGTGTGCGACTGTCCCAATTCCACACCACGGCGTTGTGCTCGCCGACCCGGGCATCGTTGCTCACCGGCCGCAACCCCACCACCGTGGGAATGGCCACCATCGAGGAATTCACCGACGGCTTCCCCAACTGCAACGGTCGCATCCCCGCCGACACCGCGCTGTTGTCCGAGGTGCTGGCCGAACGCGGATACAACACCTACGCCATCGGCAAATGGCACCTGACCCCGCTGGAGGAGTCCAACCTGGCCGCCACCAAGCGGCATTGGCCGCTGGGCCGGGGGTTCGAGCGCTTCTACGGGTTCATGGGCGGCGAGACCGATCAGTGGTATCCCGACCTCGTCTACGACAACCACCCGGTGGCCCCGCCGGCAACACCCGAGCAGGGCTATCACCTGTCGAAGGACCTGGCCGACAAGACCATCGAATTCATCCGCGACTCCAAGGTGATCGCCCCGGACAAGCCGTGGTTCTCCTACCTGTGCCCTGGCGCCGGACACGCCCCGCACCACGTGTTCGCCGAGTGGGCAGACCGCTACGCCGGCATGTTCGACATGGGCTACGAGCGCTACCGCGAAGTGGTCCTGGAGAACCAGAAGAAGCTCGGCATCGTGCCACCTGACACCGAGCTCTCACCCGTCAACCCCTATCTGGATGTCAAGGGACCGAACGGCGAACCGTGGCCGCTGCAGGACACCGTGCGGCCCTGGGACACCCTCAATGACGACGAGAAGAGGCTGTTCGCCCGGATGGCCGAGGTGTTCGCGGGGTTCCTGTCCTATACCGATGCCCAGATCGGGCGAATCCTGGACTATCTCGAGGAATCCGATCAGCTGGACAACACCATCATCGTCGTGATCTCCGACAACGGTGCTAGCGGTGAGGGCGGCCCGAACGGATCGGTCAACGAGAACAAGTTCTTCAACGGCTATATCGACACGGTCGAAGAGAGCATGCGCTTTTACGACCAGCTCGGCGGTCCGGACACCTACAACCACTACCCGATCGGCTGGGCGATGGCCTTCAACACGCCCTACAAGCTGTTCAAGCGTTACGCCTCGCACGAGGGCGGTATCGCCGACACCGCGATCATCAGCTGGCCCAAGGGAATTGATGCCCATGGTGAGGTGAGGGACCAGTACGTCAACGTCTGCGATATCACGCCGACGGTGTACGACCTGCTCGGTATCACCCCACCCGCCGAGGTGGGCGGTATCGCCCAGAAACCGCTCGACGGGGTGAGTTTCAAAGCGGCTCTTGGGGATAGCGGTGCCGATACGGGCAAGCGCACGCAGTTCTACACGATGTTGGGCACCCGCGGCATCTGGCACGACGGCTGGTTCGCCAACACCGTGCACGCCGCGTCACCGGCCGGGTGGAGCCACTTCGACGCCGACCGGTGGGAACTTTTCCACATCGAATCCGACCGCAGCCAATGCCGGGACCTGGCCGCGCAGCATCCGGACAAACTGGAGGAACTCAAGGCGATGTGGTTCGCCGAGGCCGCCAAGTACAACGGGCTGCCGCTGGGTGATCTGAACATCTTCGAGACGCTCGGCCGGTGGCGGCCCCATCTGTCGGCCGACCGGACCAGTTTCACCTACTACCCGGACACCGCGGAGGTCGGTACCGGTGCCGCCGCCGAACTGCGCGGTCAATCGTTCTCGGTGCTGGCCGAGGTCAGCGTCGACACCGCCGACGCCGAGGGTGTGCTGTTCAAACACGGTGCCGGACATGGCGGGCACGTGCTGTTCGTGCAGGACGGCCGGCTGCAGTACGTCTACAACTTCATGGGCGAGGACGAACAGTGGGTGTCGGCCGAGTCGCCGGTGCCGCTGGGCGCCCACGTCTTCGGGGTGCGCTACGACCGCACCGGCACCGTCGAGGGCAGCCACACGCCGCTCGGGGACATCACCTTGCACGTGGACGACGCCGTGGTGGCCACCCGCGCCGGCGTGCGCACCCATCCCGGCAGTTTCGGTCTGTCCGGCAGCGGGATCGCCGTCGGGCGCAACAGCGGTCAGACGGTGTGCGGTGCGTATCGGGCACCCTTCGCGTTCACCGGTGGGACAATCGCCAAGGTGGTGGTCGACATCTCCGGTGCGCCGTACCGTGATGTGCAAAGGGAGTTGGCCCAGGCATTCGCGAAGGACTGATGACACGTTTCGAGACGTTGACGCGCGCCGTGGCGGTTGCCGGGGCGGCTGCCGTCCTCGTCGTCGCTGCCGGGTGTGTGCGCACCAGCACCGGAAATCCGGTCGCCGCCCAGGGGACACCGGCGGCCACCGCCGGGCCCGGCCCGGCCACGCTCGGTGACCCGGACTCGTCCAATTACGGCGTGGTCCCCACCAGCCGAGCGCAGCTGCCCGCGCAGGCGGTGACGTGCGAACCGGAACACAAGCCGCAGATCGGCTTCGTGGCGCAGGTGGCCGACGCGGCGGCGCCGGTGGTGACGGTGCCGGTCCCCGACGGTTGGTCGATGCAGGGCGGCAGCGGCGATATCGCGGGCCACCTCACCGGACCGCAGGGGATGAACGCCACGATCACCATCGCGGCCACGTCGTTGGAACCGGCCAAGGCGTTCGAGGAGTACGCCGCCCGCATGATGGCCGAGGCGGCGGTCAGTTCGATCAGCGTGCTGCCCGCCGAGCTGTGCGAGTACAGCGGGCAGAAGCTGCTCGGCGCGTGGTCGGACACCCCGCAGAATGCCGTCGAGTTCGTCGACCGGGTGGTGCACGTCTGGACCAACGCGGGTAACTACCTGGTATCGGTACACACCACCGCACCCACCGGGACACCGGGCTTCGACGGCGCCGCCGAACTGCTCGCCGGGGACTTCCAGATCCGCATCCCATGACCGTGACCGATCTCGTCGAGTTGGCGGGTGGGATGTTCCGGATGGGCAGTGCCGATTTCTACCCGGAGGAGGCGCCGGTCCGCACCGCCGAGGTGGCACCCTTCGCGATCGAGCGGCATCCGGTGACCACCGCGCAGTTCGCTGCGTTCGTCGCGGCCACGGGGTACCGGACGGTGGCCGAACGGCCGATGGACCCGGCGCGCTATCCCGGTGTGTCGGCCGCCGACCTCGCGCCCGGTGCGATGGTGTTCCGGCCCACGCCCGGCCCGGTCGATCTGCGCAACTGGCGGCAGTGGTGGGATTGGGCGCCCGGCGCCAGCTGGCGCCACCCGTTCGGCCCTGAGCGGGGACCGGCCGCTGCCGACCACCCCGTCGTCCAGGTGGCCTACGCCGACGCCCTGGCCTACGCCGCCTGGGCGGGCCGACGCCTGCCCACCGAGGCGGAGTGGGAGTACGCGGCCCGGGCCGGGGCGGAATCCACCTACGCCTGGGGGGACGACGTGAAACCCGGTGGGACGCTGATGGCCAACACCTGGCAGGGCGCGTTCCCGTACCGCAACGACGGGGCCGCGGGCTGGGTGGGGACATCGCCGGTGGGCACCTTTGCGCCGAACGGATTCGGCTTGGTCGACATGATCGGCAACGTCTGGGAATGGACGGCCACCGAGTTCACCGGCCGGTTGGCCAACCCGTGCTGCCTGCCGGATGACGATCCGGGGGTCAGCCAGGCGCTCAAGGGCGGATCGCATCTGTGCGCCCCGGAGTACTGCCACCGTTACCGGCCGGCCGCCCGCTCGCCGCAGTCACGCGACACCGCGACGACGCACATCGGGTTCCGCTGCGCGGTGTGACCGTCGCTGAGAGTATTTCTCAGCGAGATTCCATACCTGGGTGAACGGGTCGGGGTGCGGCAGCCTGACGCCATGGCAGACGAGCAGGTGCACGGCGCCGGTTGGCTGGCCCGGGTGGGGTCCGACTGGTGGGCAACGATTTTGGGGCTGGGGATCACCGCGCTCGCGGTGGCCGGGGCGCTGCCGAGGATCCCCTGGTGACGGGCGAGCGAAGCGACGGGGGAAATCCGTGAGCACGGTCGCCGAACGCGACGGGCTCGACGACTCGTTGTCCGACGCAGAATTCACCAGCAGTCGCCCGCTGGACTACCTGCCGGGCATTCTGCTGCTGATCGCCGTCGGGCTGGCCGGTAAGTACGCCGAGATCGGCTGGCTGGCCTTGGGTAAGCGGCTGCACTGGCATGTGCCCGATATCGAATTCGTGTTGTGGGCCATCGTGATCGGCTTGATCATCGCGAATACCGTTGGGCTGCACCGGATTTTCCTACCCGGTGTGCTCACCTACCAGTTCTGGCTGAAGGTCGGCATCGTCGCGCTCGGGTCGCGGTTCGTCCTGGGGGACGTCCTGAGGCTCGGTGGTATCAGCCTGGTGCAGATCGTGGTCGACATGACGATCGCGGGCACCATCATCATCCTGGCGGCCCGGTGGTTCGGGTTGTCCGGCAAGCTCGGCTCGCTGCTGGCGATCGGCACCTCGATCTGTGGGGTGTCGGCGATCGTCGCCGCCAAGG
Organism: Mycolicibacterium sp. J2; assembly: GCF_026240945.1. Taxonomy (GTDB): domain Bacteria; phylum Actinomycetota; class Actinomycetes; order Mycobacteriales; family Mycobacteriaceae; genus Mycobacterium. The sequence goes on along the minus strand of NZ_JAPFPY010000006.1, from coordinate 197,507 downwards.
GCGCCATCCGGGCCCGCAACTCTGATGTCAGCTACGCCATCGCGGCTATCCTGGCACTGGGTGCGGTGGCGCTGTTCGTGCTGCCGCCGCTGGGACACCTGATCGGGCTCAGCGATCACGAATTCGGGCTGTGGGCCGGCCTTGCCGTCGACAACACCGCGGAGACCACGGCGACGGGCTACCTGTTCTCCGACGAGGCGGGCAAGATCGCCGTGCTGGTGAAGTCGGTGCGCAATGCGCTCATCGGGTTTGTGGTGCTCGGCTTCGCGTTGTACTGGGCCGCCAGGGGTGAGGCCGACGAGCTGGCCCCCGGCTTCGGTGCCAAGGCGGCCTTCGTATGGGAGAAGTTCCCCAAGTTCGTGCTGGGCTTCCTCGCCGTTTCGGCGGTGGCCACCGCAGGGCTGCTCAGCAAGGGGCAGCTCACCAGCGTGGCCAACGTGTCGAAGTGGGCCTTCCTGCTGACGTTCGCCGGGGTGGGCTTGTCCACCGACATCCGCCAGATCGCCAGGACCGGGTGGCGGCCGCTGCTGGTCGCGGTGGTCGGTCTGGTGGTGGTGGCGGTGGTGTCGCTGGGGTTGGTGCTGCTGACCTCCCGGGTGCTGGGCTGGAATTAGCTTCTGCCCCCGAAACCGGCAGAATGGTCGCTCTCCGCTCCCGGAGTGCGACCATTTCGCTGTTTTCGGCCCGAGTCTGCCGGTAAAACCGCAGCAATTTGGTGCTGCGGGGCTCGTCGCCTACTATCTAGGGGTTGCCTGGGGCAGACCTCGGTTATCTCCGTGTGGGAAAACCCTGCGTGCCCTCGGGTGACAAAGACCGCGTACGTCCAGGTCGGTATCTGGCGTGCACACAAACCCAGGTCAGGAGATCGAGTGATTCAGCAGGAATCGCGGCTGAAGGTCGCCGACAACACGGGTGCCAAGGAGATCTTGTGCATCCGGGTTCTCGGTGGCTCGTCGCGGCGCTATGCCGGCATCGGCGACATCATCGTGGCGACCGTCAAGGACGCCATCCCGGGCGGCAACGTCAAGCGTGGTGACGTCGTCAAGGCCGTCGTGGTGCGCACCGTCAAGGAGCGTCGCCGCGCCGACGGCAGCTACATCAAGTTCGACGAGAACGCCGCCGTCATCATCAAGAACGACAACGACCCCCGCGGCACCCGCATCTTCGGGCCGGTCGGTCGTGAACTGCGCGAGAAGCGCTTCATGAAGATCGTCTCGCTGGCCCCGGAGGTTTTGTAATGAAGGTGCACAAGGGCGACACCGTGCTCGTCATCTCCGGTAAGGACAAGGGCGCCAAGGGCAAGGTCATCGAGGCCTACCCGGGCCGCGAAAAGGTTCTGGTCGAAGGTGTGAACCGGATCAAGAAGCACACCGCGCAGTCGCAGAACGAGCGGGGCGCCTCGTCGGGCGGCATCGTCACGCAGGAGGCACCGATCCACGTGTCCAACGTGATGGTCGTCGACTCCGACGGCAACCCGACCCGCATCGGCTACCGCGTCGACGAGGAGTCCGGCAAGAAGATCCGCGTCTCCAAGCGCAATGGCAAGGACATCTGACATGACCACCGTAGAAAACAAGGTCCAGCCGCGGCTGAAGCAGCGGTACCGCGAAGAGATCCGCGATGCGCTGAACAACGAGTTCAACTACGCCAACGTGATGCAGATCCCGGGCGTGGTGAAGGTCGTCGTGAACATGGGTGTCGGTGACGCCGCCCGCGACGCCAAGCTGATCAACGGTGCGGTCAACGACCTCGCCCTGATCACCGGCCAGAAGCCCGAGATCCGCAAGGCCCGCAAGTCGATCGCGCAGTTCAAGCTGCGTGAGGGCATGCCCATCGGCGCCCGCGTCACCCTGCGTGGCGACCGGATGTGGGAGTTCCTCGACCGTCTGGTGTCGATCGCGCTGCCGCGTATCCGCGACTTCCGCGGGCTGAGCCCCAAGCAGTTCGACGGCAACGGCAACTACACCTTCGGTCTCAACGAGCAGTCGATGTTCCACGAGATCGATGTGGACTCGATCGACCGCCCACGGGGCATGGACATCACCGTCGTCACCTCGGCGACGACCGACGATGAAGGACGAGTGCTGCTGCGGGCTCTCGGCTTTCCGTTCAAGGAGAACTGAGCATGGCCAAGAAAGCTCTGATCAACAAGTCTCAGAAGAAGCCGAAGTTCGCGGTGCGCGGTTACACCCGTTGCAACAAGTGCGGTCGTCCGCACGCGGTCTTCCGCAAGTTCGGCCTGTGCCGAATCTGCTTGCGCGAGATGGCGCATGCCGGCGAACTGCCCGGCGTGCAGAAGTCCAGCTGGTAACCAGCATTCATTACTGATTAACACGGTAGGCCCGGACTGGGAACCGCCGCGAGGAAGGTGAACCGGCTGTCATGACGATGACCGATCCCATCGCAGACTTCTTGACACGTCTGCGTAACGCCAATTCGGCGTATCACGACGAGGTGACGCTGCCTCATTCGAAGATCAAGGCGAACATCGCCGAGATCCTCAAGGAGCAGGGCTACATCTCCGATTACCGCACCGAGGACGCCCGCGTCGGCAAGTCCCTGGTGGTGCAGCTCAAGTACGGCCCCAGCCGTGAGCGCAGCATCGCCGGCCTGCGCCGGGTGAGCAAGCCCGGCCTGCGGGTCTACGCAAAATCCACCAATCTGCCCCGGGTGCTCGGCGGCCTCGGCGTGGCGATCATCTCCACGTCCTCTGGCCTGCTCACCGACCGCCAGGCAGCTCGACAGGGCGTGGGCGGCGAAGTCCTCGCTTTCGTCTGGTAGGGGGAAACACAACATGTCGCGTATTGGAAAGCAGCCGGTCCCGGTTCCCGCCGGGGTCGATGTGACGATCGAAGGCCAGAAGGTGTCGGTCAAGGGGCCCAAGGGCGCCCTGGCTCTGGACATCGCCGAGCCCATCGAGGTGAGCCGCAACGACGAGGGCGCCATCGTGGTGACCCGCCCCAACGACGAGCGCCGCAACCGCTCGCTGCACGGGCTGTCGCGCACGCTGGTGGCCAACCTGGTCACCGGGGTGACCCAGGGCTACACCACCAAGATGGAGATCTTCGGCGTCGGTTACCGCGTCGCGCTCAAGGGTTCCAACCTGGAGTTCGCGCTCGGTTACAGCCACCCGGTGCTGATCGAGGCGCCGGAGGGCATCACCTTCGCGGTGGAGACGCCCACCAAGTTCTCGGTGTCCGGCATCGACAAGCAGAAGGTCGGCCAGATCTCGGCGGTCATCCGTCGCCTGCGCCGCCCCGACCCGTACAAGGGCAAGGGCGTGCGGTACGAGGGTGAACAGATCCGCCGCAAGGTCGGAAAGACAGGTAAGTAACCCATGGCTACCACGAAGAGCGAAGCCACCACCCGTAAGCCGGTGGGGCAGAACATCTCCGAGACCCGGCGCACCGCGCGCCTGCGCCGCCACGCCCGGCTGCGCAAGAAGGTCGAAGGCACCGCCACCACGCCGCGGCTGATGGTGAACCGCTCGGCGCGGCACATCCACGTGCAGCTCATCGACGACCTGACCGGCACCACGCTGGCCGCCGCGTCGTCGATCGAGGCCGATGTGCGTGCCGTCGAAGGCGACAAGAAGGCCGTCAGCACGCGCGTCGGTCAGCTGATCGCCGAGCGCGCCAAGGCCGCCGGTATCGAGGCCGTGGTGTTCGACCGCGGTGGGTACACCTACGCCGGTCGCATCGCGGCGCTGGCCGATGCCGCGCGCGAAGGCGGGCTGAAGTTCTGATGACATTCAACGAGAGGACTGCATGATGGCCGAGCAGGCTGGCGCCGGTTCGGCGCAGGACAATCGCGGCGGCCGCGGAGATCGCGGCGGCCGGGGCCGCGACGATCGTGGCGGCCGTGGTCGCGGCGACGACCGCGGCGAGAAGAGCAACTACATCGAGCGCGTTGTCACCATCAACCGCGTCTCCAAGGTGGTCAAGGGTGGTCGGCGCTTCAGCTTCACCGCTCTGGTCATCGTCGGTGACGGCAACGGCATGGTCGGCGTCGGCTACGGCAAGGCCAAGGAAGTTCCGGCCGCCATCGCCAAGGGTGTCGAGGAAGCGCGTAAGAACTTCTTCCGCGTTCCGCTGATCGGTGCCACCATCGTCCACCCGGTTCAGGGTGAGGCCGCGGCCGGTGTCGTGATGCTGCGACCGGCCAGCCCGGGTACCGGTGTCATCGCCGGCGGTGCTTGCCGCGCGGTGCTCGAATGTGCCGGCGTGCACGACGTTCTGGCGAAGTCGCTGGGTAGCGACAACGCGATCAACGTGGTGCATGCCACCGTTGCCGCGCTGAAGATGATTCAGCGCCCCGAAGAGGTGGCGGCCCGTCGTGGTCTGTCCATCGAGGATGTCGCGCCGGCCGGAATGCTCAAGGCCCGTCGCGAGAGCGAGGCGCTGGCCGCTGCGGCCGCGCGTGAAGGATCGGCATAACAATGGCTGAACTGAAGATCACCCAGGTGCGGGGCACCATCGGTGCCCGCTGGAAGCAGCGCGAAAGCCTGCGCACGCTGGGTCTGCGCAAGATCCGCCAGTCGGTGGTCCGTGAGGACAACGCCCAGACTCGCGGTCTCATCAAGACCGTGCACCACCTCGTCGTGGTTGAGGAGGTCTAGGAAGATCATGAGCGTTATCAAACTGCATGACCTGAAGCCGGCGCCGGGCGAGAAGACCGCCAAGACGCGTGTCGGTCGTGGTGAGGGGTCCAAGGGTAAGACCGCGGGCCGCGGCACCAAGGGCACCAAGGCCCGCAAGAACGTCCCCGCGACGTTCGAGGGTGGCCAGATGCCGATCCACATGCGGCTGCCCAAGCTGAAGGGTTTCCGTAACCGGTTCCGTACCGAGTACGCCGTCGTCAACATCGGCGAACTCGGCAAGGCGTTCCCCGAGGGCGGCACCGTCGGTATCGACGAGCTGGTGGCCAAGGGCCTGGTGCGCAAGAACGTGCTGGTGAAGGTTCTCGGCGACGGCAAGCTGTCCGCCAAGGTCGACGTCACCGCGCACAAGTTCAGCGGTAGCGCCCGCGAGGCGATCACCGCCGCCGGCGGCTCGGCGACCGAGCTGTAGGACCTACCATCGAGAACGGCCCCCGCTTCGGCGGGGGCCGTTGTCGTTTGGCAGCACGTCCCGGTCTCAGTCCTCGGGCCGTAGCTGACCCCTGCGCAGCAGATCGTTGACGGCGTCCTCCCACCGGGACAGTTGGGCGGCCGAGGTGAAATGGCCGGACAGGTGCCGGTCCAGATGCGATCGCAGGATGATCGCGCCGAGTACCAACAGCAGCGGATTCAGCGTCGCCCAGGTGCGGTCCAGGTCGGGCCGAAGCAATCCGTGTTCGGCCCGTTGTTCCCAGCGTGCGTCGCCCATGGCCACGAGCGCATCGAAGGTCGCGTTCCCGGTCGGGGTGGCCTCCACCAGCGTCCTGGCCAGATAATCCATCGCCGTGGTGTGCTCGGCGAGCAGCGTGGTGACCTGCTGGCCGAAGGCTTCGGTCGTGGTCGGGCCCGGCCCGGTGGCCAGGCTGGTTCGGAGCACCTCGGCGACGTGCCGATCCACCGCCTCGACCAGGCCGGCCTTGGTGCCGAAATGGTGTTGAACCAGGCCGATGGAGACCCCGGCCGCGCATGCGACCTCGCGCAACGACGTGGCGCCGACACCGCGCGCGGCGAAACTGACGAGTGCCGCATCGCGGATCTTCTCGACATTCGACGCAACCGGATCGCGCGTGGGATCCGGAGGCCGGCGGTTCACCGACCCACCGTATAGCCCGGGATGGCATGGACGCCGGGATCGTGCAACAATACGTACGTATTGGCCTGCCGGGGAACGAGGGGTCGGGCAGGCCAATACCTTGTTCTCAGGGCGCGGGGTCTGGTCATCGTTCAGGGCAGTCGCGGGATCACTTCGGCTGCAAGACGTTCCATCTGTTCGCGGTCCTCGGCCACCGTCGCGCCGACCGGATTGAGCAGGATGGTCTGCGCGCCGGACGCGATCACCTCGCTCAACCCGCGCACGACGTCGTCCACGGTTCCTGCCACCGCGACGCCTTCCAGATCCGCGGTCCGGCCGTAGATCCGGTGCAGCCCCGCCAGGGCCCGGTCCCACGCCCGCGACCTGTCGTCATCGACGATCAGGTAGACACGCTTGCCGATGGTGAAATGCGCCGCGCCTTTGGCCTGTTCGTCCATTTCCCGACGCAGCGTGTGCACCGCCTTGGCGAATGCGGCGGTGGTGGACGAGCCGGCACCCAGGAAACCGTCCCCGTGCCGCACGGCCCTGGCCAGGGCGGCCGGCGCGTTCCCGCCGAACCAGATCGGCGGGTGGGGGCGCTGCACCGGCTTCGGCACGATCTGAAGGTCGTCCACATCGCGGAAACGTCCGTGGAAGGTCAGCCGCGGCTCGTCCGACCAGGCTGCCTTCATCAAGTCCAGGCCCTCGGTGAAGCTGGCGACGAACGACGACCCGTCGACGCCGAAGGCCGGGAACTGGCGGGATCCGCCCCCCGGTGCCACGCCCAGGTCCAGGCGGCCGTGGCTGAGCCGGTCCACGGCGGTGACCGCCGAGGCCAATTGCAGCGGATCGTGCAATGAGGTGACCAGGACCGCCACCCCCAGCCGCAGCCGCGTCGTGCAGGCGGCGGCATAGGCCAGTAATTCCAGTGGTGCGATCAGCGGTGCCGGGCCGACGGTCTGCTCGAGGGTCCATCCGCCGTCGAACCCGAGTTCCTCGGCGCGCACCAGATAGTCCTGTACCCCAGTGGTGTCGAACGCCTCACCCGCGAGCTGTGGCAGAGAGATGGAGTAGCGCACCTGCACACGGTACGGCGGATCACGTCCGGATGAGGGCCGGGCGGCGATCGGTAGGCTCGGGTGATGTTCGGATTTCTCCCCGATTTTCTCCCCGGATTCCTCTCGGGCCCCGCGGACCTGCGCGCCATTGTCAGGAAGGTGGACACCGCCCGGCACAACGGGGTGCCCGAAGGGTGTGTGCTCGAACTCGATCTGCAGGCCGTGCCACCGGAGACCGTGGGATTCGACCCGCTGGCGCTCATCTCGGCCGGAGGCAGGCCCATCACCCTGCGGCAGGCCGTCGACGCGATCTATCGCGCCGCCAAGGACGACCGGGTGGCCGCGCTGATCGCCCGGGTCCAGATCCCGGCGGCCGCACCGGGTCCGGTGCAGGAACTGCGCGCGGCCATCGCCGAGTTCGGTGCTGTGAAGCCGACGCTGGCCTGGGCCGAAACCTATCCCGGGACGATGTCCTACTACCTGGCCTCGGCGTTCCGCGAGGTGTGGATGCAGCCGTCGGGCACCGTCGGCCTGGTGGGTTTCGCCACCAATGCGATGTTTCTGCGTGATGCGCTGGACAAGGCCGGTATCGAAGCGCAATTCGTCGCCCGCGGTGAATACAAGTCGGCGGCAAACCTTTTCACCCAGGACAGTTACACCGACGCGCATCGGGAGGCCGACAGCGCGATGATCGAGAGCCTGCATGCCCAGGTGCGGGCGGCGGTCGCCGCCTCACGGAACCTTGCGGCCGACGTGGTCGACGCCTTGGCCGACAAGGCGCCGCTGCTGCGCGACGACGCGGTGTCCGGCGGCTTGGTCGACCGCATCGGCTTCCGCGACGAGGCCTACGCCCGCGTCGCCGAACTCGGGGGTGCCGCCGCGGTTGCCGACGGGCCCGACGCGCCGCCGCGACTGTTCCTGTCCCGCTATGCCCGGGCCACCGCCGCCAAGCCGATGCCGGGTGTGCCGGGGCGCAAGCCCAAATCCACCATCGCGGTGGTCACCCTGCACGGGCCTATCGTGAGCGGGCGCGGGGGACCGCAGGTGCTGCCGATCGGCAATTCCAGCGCGGGCGGGGACACCATCGCCGCCGCGTTGCGCGAGGCGGTGGCCGACGATGCCGTCTCGGCCATCGTGCTACGCGTGGACAGCCCCGGCGGCTCGGTCACCGGATCGGAAACGATTTGGCGGGAAGTGGTTCGGGCCAGGGCGGCGGGTAAGCCGGTGGTGGCGTCGATGGGAGCGGTGGCCGCATCCGGCGGTTACTACGTGTCGATGGCCGCCGACGCGATCGTCGCCAACGCGGGCACCATCACCGGATCCATCGGTGTGGTCACGGGCAAGTTGGTGGCCCGCGAGCTCAAGGACCGCCTCGGCGTGGGCACGGATTCGGTGCGCACCAATGCCAATGCCGACGCGTGGTCGGTCAACGCGCCGTTCACCGCCGAACAGCATGCCCACGTCGAAGCCGAGGCCGACCTGTTCTATACCGATTTCGTGCAGCGGGTCGCCGACGGCCGCGGTCTCGATGTGGAGGCAGTGGATGCGGTTGCCCGTGGCCGGGTATGGACCGGTGCCGATGCCTTGGACCGTGGGTTGGTCGACGAGCTCGGCGGTCTGCGGACCGCTGTCACCCGGGCCAAGGTGCTCGCCGGGCTGGCGCCCGACGCCGCCGTGCGGTTGGTCGGCTATCCGGGGTCCTCGATGCTGGACATGTTGCGGCCCAAGGCATCGTCGCAGCCCGCTGCGGCCTCGTTGCCGCAGGCGGTTGGCGCGTTGCTGGGCCGGTCGATGGTCGGCGCGCTGGAACAGGCGCACAGTGCCGTCACCGGTGTGACGGCACTGTGGCTGGGGGATTACCGCTTCTGATCAGCGCGTCCGGGTACCATTGATATAGATGATCTCGGCCATCGGGTTGCCCTCGACGTGGTCGGGCAGCGGGAGCCCGTAGCGGGTGAACAGATCGGCGCGGGGTGTTCCGGTCATCTCCCACCCGCGCGATCCCAGATAGTCCACCGCGGAATGCCGTTCACCCGGGTACACCAAGGACGGCATGTCGAGGTCCAGGCCATGCGCGCGCAGGGCGGCGGCTTCTTCGCGGGCCTTCTCGGCATCGAAATCCCGTAGTCCGGGCACGAACTCGGTGGCCATCGTGCTGCCGGGGGCGCTGAGCTCGTCGATGAGGTCGAACAGCCGGTCCTGGGCGTCGGGCGGCAGGTAGATCAGCAAGCCCTCGGCCAGCCACGCCGATGGGGCGGCCGGGTCGAAACCGGCGGCGGTCAATGCGGCCGGCCAGTTCTCGCGTAGGTCGATGGACACGGTGCGGCGCTGCGCTGTCGGCTCGGCACCCAGACCGGCCAGCGTGCGGGTCTTGAACTCGATCACGTCGGGCTGATCGATCTCATAGACCACCGTTGCGGCGGGCCAGTCCAGCCGGTAGGCGCGGGAGTCCAGGCCGGAGGCCAGGATGACCACCTGCCGGATACCGGTGTCCGTGGCGGCGGTCAGGTAATCGTCGAAGAACTTTGTCCGGACGGCCATTTCGTCGATATTGGCGCGGGCCCGCTGCGCCGCGTCCGGGGCGATATCGGCGAGGTCGAGATCCCCGTCGACCATCTTGGTGAAGAAGTCGATACCGACCGCGCGCACCAACGGCGCGGCGTACGGGTCATCGATCAACCCGTGCGGGTCGGTGCTGGCGATCGCGCGACCCGCGGCCACCAGTGTGGCGGTGGCCCCGACGCTGGAGGCCACGTCCCAGGAATCGTCGTCGGTGCGGGCCATGATCATCCTTCTAAGGTCGCGGACAGATAGCCCGAGTCTGCACCGAACGTCCGCAATTCGTCATCCGGTTGCTCGAACCCGTTGGCAGCGAACGCATCAGCACCCTTGAGCACCGTGGCCTGCCATCCTTGCCCGCGCAGATACGCCGCCGCCGAGGCGCGCTCACCGTGATAGAACAGCTCCGCGAGATTGATCCCGGTGCCCAGCCGCCGGGACCGTTCGGCCAGTTTTTCGGCCCAGTCGTCGGGCAGTGCGGAGAGGTCCATCTCCTCGGTGGCCAGCCGGCTGCCAGGTGCCGACAACGCGGTAATGTTGTCGAACAGCCGATCCTGCGCCTCTGGTGGCAGATAGATCAGCAGGCCCTCGGCGATCCACGCGGTGGGCTTACCAGGGTCGAATCCCGCCGCGCGCAACGCGGCAGGCCAGTCGTCGCGCAGATCGATGCCGACGGTCCGGCGGTCCGCGGTGGGCTTCGCGCCGAGCGCGGTCAGTGTCTGGGACTTGAACGCGATGACCTCGGGCTGGTCAACCTCGAACACGACGGTGCCGGCAGGCCAGTCCAGCCGATAGGCCCTGGTGTCCAGTCCCGATGCCAGGATCACGGCCTGCCGGATGCCCGACGCGGCCGCGTTGGTGAAGAAGTCGTCGAAAAACTTTGTCCGCACGGTCATCTGTTCCCGCATCCGGGACCGGCTGAGGGCTGGATCGTCGTCCGGGACCGGCAGTTCGTCGTCGATCAGCTTGACGAAGGAGTCCACGCCGACGGCGCGGACCAGAGGCTCGGCATAGGGGTCGTTCAGCAGGGGGTCGGGGCCCTGGGAGGCGATGGCGCGCGCCGCGGCCACCGCGGTGGCGGTGGCGCCGACGCTGGAGGCCAGATCCCAGGAGTCGCCGTCAGAGCGTCCGGTGTTGGTGGTGGTCATACAGAGTCCTCGCTGAATGGTTCAGTCACGAACGGCGGTGATGGACACCGACTGACGCAGTGGGGACGCGAGGTCGGGGAACTCCCGCCCGTAGTCGGTGAACACGTCGCGGCGGCTACGGCTGTGCACCTGCCAACCGCGGGCGGACAGATAGTCGACGACGTCGTTGCGCTCACCCGGATAGAACAGCTGGGCCAGGTCGAGGTCGAAACCTTGTGGGCCCCAATGGTCGAACATCTCCTTGGCCCGCTCGCCCAGTGACTGCCCGAAATCGTTGCCGTGGTACTCGGTGGCCAGCCTGCTACCGGGCGCCGACAGCGCAGTGATGTGGTCGAAGAGCCGGTCCTGGGCGTCGGGCGGCAGATACATCAGCAGCCCTTCGGCGCTCCACGCGGACGGCGCCGACGTGTCGAAACCGGCTTGGCGCAACGCCGCCGGCCAGTCGTCGCGCAGGTCGACCGCCACCGTCCGGCGTTCGGCGGACGGGGCGGCGCCAAGGGCCTCCATCGATTGCGTCTTGAAGGCGATGACCTCGGGTTGGTCGATCTCGTAGACGACGGTGCCGGCCGGCCACGACAGCCGGTACGGCCGGGTATCCAGCCCGGCGGCCAGGATGACCGCTTGGCGTACCCCGGTTTCGGTGGCGTGCTCGAAGAAGTCGTCGAAGAACCGGGTGCGCACCGCCATGGTGTCGGTGATGAGGCGGATGCCACCGGCCGCCGTATCGTCCGGAATCTCGATGTCGCCGTTGACCAGTCGGGTGAAGAACTCCACGCCGACGGCGCGCACCAGGTCCGCGGCGAACGGATCGTCGATGATGGCGTCGGGTTCCGCGGTGGCCAGGGCGCGGGCGGCGGCCACCATGGTCGCGGTCGCGCCGACGCTGGAGGCCAGGTCCCAGCTGTCGGCTTCCGACCGGGCCATCACTTCACCGCGGTGATGTAGGAGGCCTGCCCGAACTGCGCTTCCTCGTCGAGCACCGGCAGGCCGTAACGGGCCAGTAGTTCGTTGCTCGACACCGCCGAGGTGTCCCAGCCCAAGCCGTCCAGGTGCGCGGCGGCGTCGGTGCGGTCGCCCAGGTAGACCAGTTCGCTGAAATCGAGGTCAAATCCGTGCTCGGCCCACTTGTCGGTCACCGACTTCATCCGCTCGCGGACGGCGTCATGGTCGGCGTCGGTGATTCCCGGTACCGCCTCGGCGGCGACCCGGCTGCCCGCGGCGCTGTTCTCGGTGATCAGGTCGAGCAGCCGGTCCTGGGCTTCCGACGGCAGATAGCCGAACAGGCCCTCGGCGATCCACGCGGTCGGCGCCGACGGGTCGAATCCGGCGGCCCGTAACGCCGACACCCAGTCGTCGCGCAGGTCCACCGCCACGGTGCGACGCTCCGCGGTCGGCGCGGCACCCAGGTCGGCCAGCGTGCGCGTCTTGAATTCGATGACATCGGGCTGGTCGATCTCGAACACCACCGTGCCGGCCGGCCAGTCCAACCGGTAGGCGCGGGCATCCAGGCCCGCGGCCAGGATGACGGCCTGCCGAACACCGGAAGCCGTTGCCTGCTCGAAGAATTCGTCGAAGAATCGGGTGCGCGCCGCCATGCCGTCGGCGAACCGCACGATGTTCATCTGCGGGTCGTCGCCCAGGTCTGATTCGGTGAGTTCACCGTCGGCGAGTTTGGTGAAGAAGTCGACACCGACCGCACGCACCAGCGGTGCCGCGAACCGGTCGTTGATCACCGGCTCCGGTGCCGCCGAGGCGATCGCGCGGGCGGCCGCGACCATGGTCGCGGTGGCCCCGACGCTGGACGCCAGATCCCAGGTGTCACCGTCTACGCGTGGCATCACAAGCCCCCTGTCCCACTTTAGTTAGCTGATGTAATGAACAATCTCGACTGTACGCCTCGAAACTGAATGCCCAGCCAGACGTCACCCCGGACAGCAACGAGGCCCCCAGCGCGACGCTGAGGGCCTCGTCGAATGGCGGGCCGGTGTCAGGCGGCCGAGCTGTGTTCGCCACCCGTCGACGATGACGACGAGCCGGTGGAGCCGGTCGAGCTGCTGCCCTCGGGCTTGCGGTGCCGGCCGCCGGTCGAGGACGTGGTCGACGTGCCGCTCGACGCCGACGCGCTCGAGTCGCCGCCGTCGTCCTGGCGGGCGTGCCGGCCGTAGGTCCCACTGCCGGCGCTGTGCTTGCCGGTGGTCGAGCCCTTGGTCGTGTCCTTCGTCGTGTCCTTCGTCGTGTCCTTGGTCGTGTCCGCAGCGGCGTCACCGGACTTGTCGTCGCCGGTCTTGCTGTCGCCCGGCTTGCTGTCACCGGGCTTGGTCTCGCCCGGGGCGCCGGCCGTCGATCCGCCGGTGGCACCGGATTCGGTGCCCGAGGACTCCTTGGTGCCACCCGCGGCACCGGTATTCGTGCCGCCCGTGTCCCCGGTGCCTGCACCGTCGGTGCCGGTGCCGGTGCCGGTGGTGCTCTTGGTGCCGGTGCCCGTCTCGGCCGGGTTCTTGGCGCCCTTCGCGGTCACCGTATCGGCCGTCGTGGTCCCTGCCACGGCGGTGGTGGCCCCGGCCGCCAGTGTGGTCGGCTTGACGGTGGCGGTGGTGGCGGTCCCGGTGACAATCCAGTGCAGGGTCTGCCCGATGGAGCCGGGCAGCCGGCCCAGTGAGGTGGAGAAGGTGTTGAGGGTGTTGGTGATGTTGGTGGGGATGGCGCTCCACTGGCCCTGCAACGCCTGGTTGGCGACGGTGAAGGGCAGCAGGCCGATGTTGACCAGGTTCGAGACCACCTTGAGGATCGAGGTGTAGGTCTTGGTGTCGAATCCGGCGGGCAGCGGCGGGACGCTGCTGGATCCGGTCCACAGCCCGATGTTCCAGGCGCCCTGCAGCGCACGGCTGAGCACGTTGTCGGTGGCCGTGGCGGCGGCTGCCGCATTCGGTGACACCGTGGCGTTGGCCGCCGGCGTGGCCAGCACGGCGCCGGCGGTGGTCGCCGTGGCGGTGGGCACCGTGCCGTTGATGATCCAGTTCAGGGTCTCCTGGAAGGAGCCGGGCAGCCGGCCCAGTGAGGTGGAGAAGGTGTTGAGGGTGTTGGTGATGTTGGTGGGGATGGCGCTCCACTGGCCCTGCAACGCCTGGTTGGCGACGGTGAAGGGCAGCAGGCCGATGTTGACCAGGTTGGACAGCACCTTGAGGATCGAGGTGTAGGTCTTGGTGTCGAAGCCGGCGGGCAGCGGTGGGACGCTGCTGGAGCCGGTCCACAGGCCGAAGTTCCAAACACCCTGCAGCGCACGGGACAACACGTTGTCGGTCGCGGTCGCGGTCGCGGTCGAGGTGGCGCCGGGCGTGGCCGCCAGCGCGCTGGCGGTCGTCGCCGTGGCGGCGGGGACCGTGCCGTTGATGATCCAGTTCAGCGTCTCCTGGAACGAGGCCGGCAGCCGGCCCAGTGAGGTGGTGAACGTGTTGAGGGTGTTGGTGATGTTGGTGGGGATGGCGCTCCACTGGCCCTGCAGCACCTGGTTGGCCACGGTGAAGGGCAGCAGGCCGACGTTGACCAGGTTCGACAGCACCTTGAGGATCGAGGTGTAGGTCTTGGTGTCGAAGCCGGCGGGCAGCGGTGGGACGCTGCTGGAGCCGGTCCACAGGCCGAAGTTCCAAACACCCTGCAGCGCACGGGACAACACGTTGTCGGTCGGGGTGGTGCTCGCGGTCACGGTGGACAACGACGCCTCGTTGGCGGCGGCCAGGATCTTGGTGGCGGCAACCCGGCCCGCCTCGACCACCGCCGAGGGAACCCCGCTCGTACCGTTGGTGGCGACTTCGGCTGCGGCACTTGGCGGCAGCGCGAGGATCTCCACCTGCGGCTTCGCGGACGCACCCGCAACAGCGGTGCCGACGGCCGGCTGTCCGCCGACCCTCGCGAAGACCAGCCTCAGGTCAGAGCGCGCAGCGGCCAGACTGACGTCCGCCGTCGAGACGTGCGTCGCGGCCCCGGGGGCCGCACTGGCGGCGTGCGCCACCGGTGCGCCGGCCGCTGGTACAGAAATGCACACCGCGGTGAGTGCGGCAACGGGTAACTGCAGGACTGTTCGCACCGGAACCCCTTATTTGAGTGCTCGATTGATCGAGATAAATATACGCAAGAAGACTTGCTGCGATGGCTGACTTTAGCAAGAGTTTTCCTCATCGTCAGCGATGGGATCGATACCTCTTGAACTGGTTATTGCCATGTGAACAACGGGAATTCGCCGCTTTTGACGCAGGGTGAACAGAAGTTGTACAACTAGCCAATCGGCGATGTCGGACATTTGCTGAGAGGCACGCATCGGTATTCCGGGCGTCCCGCGAGGAGCCGATGATCAGCGGTTCGCGTTGATGACAGAGGCCGCGCCCCGTTGTGCCGAAGCCGTTGGGGCACGGCCTCTCTCATCGTCATGGATCAACCCGGCGGTGCCGGTGCCGGAACAGGTGGCGCCCCGTCCGGCGGCGGTGGCGGGTCGGGCAGGTACTGCACGAGGCCGGGCGGAATGTTGGTGCCCGGGGGTGGCGCGGTACCGGGCAGCGGCTCGCCGAGTTGCTGCTGCGGCATCTGACCGAGCAATCCGCCCCGGAGCCGGCCGTCGCGGTATAGGTCGATGTACCGGCCGAACCATTCCCGCTTGCTCACATCCGCGTTCTCCTGGCCCGGTTCGACGTCGAACTGCTCGCACTTGCCGGGTGCCGACGGCACCAGGCACTGCGGAAGCCCGTAGGCGTTGTTGAACACGTTCAGGTTCGGCGGGGTGCCCGGATTGGCGCCGGGAGCCGACGGGGCCGGCAGCTGACCGAGCACGGTATCGCGATCCAGCCCGTTGACCGCGGGCGCCCCGAGCGCGCCGGTCACCGGTGCCGGCGGTAAACCGTTCTGGGACAAGACATTGAAACCTTCGGGTCCTAAAGGCGCACCGATGACGGGCACCGTCGGGCCGGCCGGTGGCGGGGGAGCGGGATCACCCGGTGCGGGCAGCGGATCCGGGGCCGGAGGGTCCGCAACGGCGGCCGCCGGGAAGGCGACCGCCGCTGCGATTCCGGCCACGCCGGCTGCCATGGCAACCGCGAATCGGTTGCGGACGAAGCGATCTGGCGTGACAACCATGGTGATGTCAGACAGACTTGGTCACGCCGTAGTAGGCCACGATGTCGTCGGTGTCCTCGGTCGAGCTGGTCAGCGTGGCGTAGGAACGCAGGAACGACTGACCGACGCAACCGTCGACCTTGATGTGCGTGTCCTTCAAGGTGACGCGGACTGGCGCCGCCTTGTATTCCTTCTTGTCCACGGCGACGTTGGACACGGTGCCGGGCTTGGCGTGGATCTCGATGGTGCCCGAGATCGGGAACGACACACCGGTCGGGACGACACCGGTGACCAGGCCGAAGTTGACCTGCGCACCGACCTGGCCGATCAGGCGGACCTGGCCGAGCTCGATGCCGCAACCGATCTGGTAACCGGCCTCGAGCGTGCCGCCCTTGAGCGTGGTCTTGCCCTTACCGGTGACCGTACCGGTGAACGTGCCGCCCACCAGATATTCGCGCGACGAGACGGCGGTGGTCAGCGGCGCCACGGGCAGCTGGGTCTCATCCTTGGCCGCGACCGTCAGCACCCAGCCGTCCGGGGTGGTCACGACGCCGGGCTCGGCCGACGCGACCACACCGTTGTCCGGCGGCGGGCCGGCGTCCTCGACCGGCGGATCGGCCAGCGCGAGCGGCGCGGTCGCGAGCGGGAGCGCCATGCAAGTGGCCGCAATGGCAAAACGCTTCAACATGTTTTCTTCCGTTCCGGTTGGCAGGTGGTCAGACGGCCTTGGTGACACCGAGGTAGGTGATCACGTCATCGGTGTTGTCGGTCGAGCTCGTCAACGTGGCGTACGAGCGGATGAACGACTGACCGGCGCACTGATCGGTCTTGATGCGCACGCCGGTGATGGTGACGCGGGTCGTGGTGCCCTTGAACTTCTTCTTGTCGATGGCGACCGTGGTCACCGTGCCCGGCTTCAGGTAGATCTTGCCCTGCAGCGAAACGCCAATACCGGTGGTGGCGTTGGTGAACGGGAGGTTGATGGCCGGGCTGAGGCTGGCGCCGGGGTTGATCTCGGTCTCGTCGGAGATGATGCCGCAGCCGATCTGTTCACCGGCCTCCAGGCTGCCGCCGGTCAGCTTCGTCTTGCCGCTGCCGGTGATCTTGCCGGTGAAGGTGCCGGCGACCAGGTACTCGCGCGACGAGATGGCGGTGGTGAGCGGGGCGACCGGCAGCTGGGTCTCGTTGCTTCCGGATACCTCCAGGTGCCAACCGTCGGGGGTGTTCAGCACGCCCGGGGCCCCGGACGGAACGGCGCCCTCGGGCGGCAGCGGATTGGTGGGATCCACTGGCACGATTGCGGAATCGGGGGCCGGGGGAGGCGGCACCGGGTCCGCCAGCGCGAGAGGTGCAGTCGCAACCGGCACCAGCACGCAGGCAGCCAGAGCGGCAAGTTGGTTCATCATGGTGGTGAAATCGCCCTCTCGTGGTCGAATCCAGAGTTCAACGGATGTGTAACGAATACGTCGCGACGAAGCGTCCAATGACCGGGTTTCCAGACGGTGAACGGCGAGCGAATAATCCACGCCCTGTTCCCGTCGAGTGGGCGTCTTCGAGCTGGGGTTCTTGTCGGAATCACAATCGCCCCCAATGATTCCCACAGACCGGCGCAAACGAATGGACGGTGAATGGAAACCGGTCGTTGGGTGCTCGTTCACCGTTTGGACACGTGACGAATGGACCGTGAGTCGAGTTGCCGTCTCGGCGCCGGTTCGTCAGCCGGGGCCGTGAACCGAACTTATTTGGAGGAAGAGTCGTGAAGTCATCTCGGTTGGTCGCCACGACCGGAAGGGCCGGGGTGGTGTCGATCGTCGCGTTCGGCATCGGACTGGCCGGCGCCGTCACCGCCCACGCCGACGATGTCGATTCCGATACCGCGGCCCCCGGCCCGGCGGCGCAGGTGACCCAGGTGCAGGTCGGCGCCATCACATCGGAGAACGCCGATCCCGCGGCGGTCGCGGCGTGCGGGCAGTTCGCCCAGGTGCTGGACGCATCCGCCACGTACTACGGCGATTTCGCCGATTCGTTCGAGGGCTCGGACTACAACGACCCGGCGGTGGCCAGCAGCAATACCACCGGACGGACCGCGCTGCGCGAGGCGGCCGGTATGGCCATGGACGCCGCGAACACGCCGGGGCTGCCCGGCGACATCTCCGACCCGATGCGGACCTGGTCGCTGGGGGCCACCAAGTTGCTGGTGAAGATGGGACTGCGCATTCCCGGCGACAGCCTCAACAGCACCGCCACCGAGATGAACAACCAGGCCACCAAAGTTCAGGAAGCCTGCGCCGCGGCCGGGACGCACGCCTGACCCGGTGAAGATCATCGTTGTGGGGGCGCTCGCCCTCGCCCTCGGGCTGGCCGGTTGCTCGTCGGGATCGGAGTCGGGTGCCGCCGCGGCACCCAAACCCGTGGCCGACTCGGCGCTGCCGGGGTTGCTGCTGAGCGCCAAGGACGTGGACGCGATCATGGGCACCTCCGGCATGACGCCGCAGAACCCGGTCGACGTGATGGGTGATCATCGCAACCTGCTGCCCAACCTCAACTGCCTGGGCGTGTGGCAGGTCAACGAGGCCCCGATCTACGACCCAAGCCACTACAAGACGCTGCGTCAGCAAATGTTGCGCACACCCAACAGCGACCAATGGGACAGTCTCGTGGTGCAGTCGGCGGTCACCTACCGCACGGCCGACGCGGCCCGGGCGTTCTTCGACGATTCGGCCGGCCGGTGGTCCAAGTGCACCAACCACACCGTCAACATCCGACTCAACGAGCAGACGCTGCCGAAGTGGGTGAGCGGCAACCTGGACAAGTCGGACAGCGTGCTGACGATGCCGTACACCCGTACCGCCGGTGACCAGATCCGGTCCTGCCAGCGGGCGCTGGCCGTCGCCGCGAACCTGATCCTGGACATCCAGGCCTGTAAGCCGCAGCAGCCGCAGCCCATCGCGGCGGCCGCCGACATCGCCGCCGCGATCGAAGCGAAGATGCCCCGATGACACTCTGTGCGGGCCGGCGCCGTCCGTTCCACCGGGGACGGGACAACGGCGGCCAACTGTTACTCTCGTAGACTGTTTGACGCGCGACTGTGCAGGCTGGGAGCAGCTGAACCGGGCACCGCGCACGACTTGACCAAAACGCTGGATCAACCAGCCCCATTGGCACGCCGCGACAAGTGCTCGGCTGCGCAGGAGGAAGAGTGCTTTCGGCTTTCATCTCGTCATTGCGGACGGCCGACCTCAGGCGCAAGATCCTGTTCACGCTGGCAATCGTGATCCTCTACCGGGTCGGCGCATCGATCCCGTCGCCCGGCGTCAACTACCCCAACGTGCAGAAATGCATCGAGCAGGTCAGTGGCGGCAGCTCCGCGCAGATCTACTCGCTGATCAACCTGTTCTCCGGTGGCGCGCTGTTGCAGCTGACGGTGTTCGCCGTCGGCGTGATGCCCTACATCACCGCCAGCATCATCGTGCAGCTGTTGACGGTGGTGATCCCGCGGTTCGAGCAGCTGCGCAAGGAAGGCCAGGCCGGCCAGGCCAAGATGACGCAGTACACGCGTTACCTGGCCGTCGCGCTGGCCATCCTGCAGGGCACCAGCATCGTGGCCCTGGCCGCCAACGGCGGCCTGCTGCAGGGTTGCAACCTGGACATCATCGACGACACCTCGATCTTCGGCCTGATCGTCATCGTGCTGGTGCTCACCGCAGGCGCGTCGCTGGTCATGTGGATGGGCGAGCTGGTCACCGAACGCGGCATCGGCAACGGCATGTCGCTGCTGATCTTCGCGGGTATCGCCGCTCGCATCCCGTCCGAGGGCAAGACCATCCTGGACAGCCGCGGCGGCCTGGTCTTCGCCGCCGTCTGTGTGGCCGCCCTGGCGATCATCGTCGGCGTGGTGTTCGTCGAGCAGGGCCAGCGGCGCATCCCGGTGCAGTACGCCAAGCGCATGGTCGGCCGGCGCATGTACGGCGGCACATCGACCTACCTGCCGCTGAAGGTCAACCAGGCCGGCGTCATCCCGGTGATCTTCGCGTCGTCGCTGATCTACATCCCGCACCTGATCACCCAGCTGATCCAGAGCGGCCGGTCCGAGCCCAGTAACGGCTGGTGGGACCGGTTCGTGGCGAACTACCTGACCAATCCGGCCGATCCCGTGTACATCGCGATCTACTTCGGCCTGATCATCTTCTTCACCTACTTCTACGTCTCCATCACGTTCAACCCAGACGAGCGGGCGGACGAGATGAAGAAGTTCGGTGGCTTCATCCCGGGTATCCGGCCGGGCAAGCCGACCGCGGACTACCTGCGCTACGTGCTGAGCCGTATTACTCTTCCGGGATCGATCTACCTCGGTGTGATCGCCGTGCTGCCCAACCTGTTCCTGGAGATCGGTAACTCCGGGTCGGTACAGAACCTGCCATTCGGCGGTACGGCCGTGCTGATCATGATCGGTGTCGGCCTCGACACGGTCAAACAGATCGAGAGCCAGCTCATGCAGCGCAACTACGAGGGTTTTTTGAAGTGAGAGAGGGTTCCCCGAAGTGAGAATCGTTTTGCTCGGCCCGCCAGGTGCCGGAAAAGGCACACAGGCAGAGAAACTGGCCGAGAAGCTCGGGATCCCGCAGATCTCCACCGGCGACCTGTTCCGGCACAACATCAGCAACGGGACGCCGCTGGGTCTGGAAGCCAAGAAGTACCTGGATGCCGGCGACCTGGTGCCCGCCACGCTGACCAACGCGCTGGTCGACGACCGCATCGACGCCGACGACGCGGCCGCCGGGTTCATCCTCGACGGCTTCCCGCGCTCGGTCGAACAGGCCGAGGCGCTCAAGGAAATGCTGGCCAAGCGCGGCTTGACGCTGGACGCGGTGGTGGAGTTCCGGGTCCCCGAGGACGAACTGGTGGAGCGCCTCAAGGGCCGCGGCCGCGCCGACGACACCGAAGAGGTCATCCGCAACCGGTTCAAGGTGTACCGCGAGGAAACCGCGCCGCTGCTGGACTACTACGCCGGTGAGCTGAAGACCGTCGATGCCGTGGGCTCCCTGGACGAGGTGTTCGCGCGGGCGCTGCACGCGCTCGGCCGCTGAAGTAGGCGACCGTGATCTCGGTGCCCGGGCGGCGTAAGACCGTTGCGCAGCGCAGTGCCGGTGAGCTCGATGCCATGGCGGCCGCCGGTGCGCTCGTCGCGGCGGCGTTGCAGGCCGTCCAGCGGGCCGCGGCGCCGGGCGTGTCCACCGGCGAATTGGATCGCGTCGCCGAAGCGGTGATCCGCGATGGCGGCGGGGTGCCGTCCTTCCTCGGCTACCACGGCTATCCGGCCACCGTCTGCGCCTCCGTCAACGACCGCGTCGTGCACGGTATCCCGTCCGATGACGAGGTACTGGCCGACGGCGACCTGGTCTCGATCGACTGCGGGGCGATCCTGGACAAGTGGCATGGCGACTCGGCCGTCACCTTCGGTGTCGGCACGTTGATCGCCGCCGACGAACTGCTCTCCGAGGCCACCCGGCTGTCGATGGAGGCCGGCATCGCGGCGATGGTTCCGGGTAACCGGCTCACCGACGTGTCGCACGCCATCGAGACCGGCACCCGTGCAGCGGCGGCCCGCCACGCTCGCAAGTACGGCATCGTCGCCGGTTACGGGGGCCACGGCATCGGCCGTGAGATGCACATGGACCCGTTCCTGCCCAACGAGGGGTCACCGGGGCGGGGTCCGTACCTGGCGGTCGGCTCGGTGCTGGCCATCGAGCCGATGCTCACCCTGGGCACCACCAAGACCAAGATCCTCGATGACGAGTGGACCGTCGTCACCACCGACGGCTCCCGCGCCGCGCATTGGGAACACACTGTGGCGGTCACCGAGGACGGGCCGCGCATCCTGACCCTGCTGCAGGCTTGACGCTCCGATTCGGGCAAACGCGTACCTTTGAACCGGATCACCACCCACGTCGTGTCAGAGACGGAGGTTGGGAGTGGACGATCCGGAGGCCGCAATGATGCGGGTGCTGTATGACGAGCACGCGGGCGCATTGTGGCGGTATGCCCTGCGGTTGACGGGCGATGCCGCCCGCGCCGAGGACGTGGTGCAGGAAACGCTGCTGCGCGCCTGGCGGCATCCCGAGGTGACCGCCGATCCGGACCGGCCCGCCCGTGCATGGTTGTTCACCGTCGCGCGTAATCTCGTCATCGACGAACGGCGGAGTGCCCGGTACCGCAACGAGACCGGCACCCCCGACGTCGAACAGGCCGCCGACCGGGCCGGCCCCGACGAAGTGGATTCCGCGCTGGACCGGCTACTGATCAGCACCGCGATGAGCGACCTCTCCGAGGATCATCGTGCGGTGGTCAAGCGTGCCTACTACCAGGGCATGTCCACCGCCCAGATCGCCGCCGACCTCCAGATCGCCGAAGGCACCGTGAAGTCCCGGCTGCACTATGCGGTGCGGGCGCTACGTCTCAATCTGCAGGAGATGGGGGTGACACGATGACCGGGTTCGACCTGATGTCCGACGGAGATCAGTACGCCACCTGGGATGCCTCCTACGTGCTGGGTGCACTGTCTCCGGCCGAGCGACGTGAATACGAGGCGCACCTGCGCGGCTGTGCCCGCTGCAGCGCCGCGGTGGCCGAACTGACCGGTATGCCCGCCCTGCTGGCGATGGTCGACCTGGCCGATATCGAGGCGATGGATTCCGGCAAACCCGAACCGACTCCGCCGCCCGAACTGCGTGAGCAGGTGGTCGACCTGGTGCGTTCACGCCGGCGCCGGTCTCGGTGGGTTACCACGGCGGCCGTCGGCCTGGCGGCCGCGCTGCTGGCCGTCGGCGCCGTGGTGGCCATCCGCCCTGACGTTTTCGGACTGCAGCAGGGCAGCACCCAGGAGGCGGCGCCGTCGCTGGAGATGACCAAGGTCAACGAGACACCCATTGCCGCGAGCATCACCATGTCCGGTTACAGCTGGGGCACCCGCATCGACATGGCGTGCAGCTACGGCGACTGGGGGCAGCACGATGTCAAGCCGCAGAACCTGGGAATGGTGGTCGTCGGCAAGGACGGCCGTCGCGACCAGATCGCCACCTGGCTCGGGTTGTCCGGTGCCACGGCGCTACCCAGCGGAAACACCCCGCTGCCGATGAATGAAATCGCTGCTGTGCAACTGGTTTCGGCGGACGACGGAAAGGTGCTGCTGGAAAAGAACCTGTGAATCGGCCCCTGGGTGAACCAGACCGAGGCCGGGTACGTGTCATCTGCAGAACGAGAAAGCAGGTGAGCAGTGTCCGGACAGGTGACCAGCACGTACCGCGTCGTCGACCGCATCATCGATCGGCTGGCACGGCACGGGGTACGGTACATCTTCGGCGTCGACGGCGCCAACATCGAGGATCTCTACGATGCGGCTCATTTCAGCGCCGATATCACCGCGGTGCTGGCCAAACACGAGTTCTCGGCCGCGACCATGGCTGACGGCTATCGCCGCGGCGGTGCGGGCCTGGGGGTGGTGGCCGCCACCTCCGGGGGCGGTTCACTGAATCTGGTTGCGGCGCTGGGAGAGTCGCTGACCAGTAGGATTCCCGTGCTGGCCCTGGTTGGCCAGCCTCCGACAACCATGGACGGTCGCGGTTCCTTCCAGGACACCAGCGGTCTCGGCGGTGCGCTCGACGCCGAGGCGCTGTTCTCCGCGGTGTCGGTGTACTGCAGGCGAGTGGTCGATGCCGGGACGATCGACACCGCGCTGACCGAGGCGCTGGCCGCCACGCGGCGGGGTCCTGCGGTGTTGTTACTGCCAAAAGATGTGCAGCAGAATCGCTTTGACGTCGATACCGATGAACCAGCCGTGGTGCCGTCGAACGTTGTGATCGGTGATCCCGCCCCGATCGTGGCCCAGCTGCGCCAGGCGCGCGGGCCCGTGACCATCATCGCCGGTGAGCAGGTCGCCCGCGACGACGCCCGCGACGAACTGGAACGGTTGCGCGCGATCCTGCGGGCCAGGGTGGCCACCGTGCCCGACGCCAAGGATGTCAGCGGCGCACCCGGTCTGGGGTCATCCTCGGCACTGGGTGTGACCGGCGTGATGGGCCATCCCGGGGTCGCCGATGTGATCGCCGACAGCGCGGTCTGCGTGTTGGTCGGCACCCGGCTCCCGGCCACCGCACGGGCCGGGCTGGACGGTGTGCTGGCCCAGGTGCCGGTGCTGTCACTCGGTGCCGAACAGCCGTACCCCCCGACTCTTCACGTGCACACCGACGATCTGCGCGAATCGCTGACCATGCTCAACGCCGCGCTGTCCGGACCCCTGAGAGTCGCCGTGCCGGAACGGATTCCGCATGCCGAGTTGAACCCACCGGTGCACCACGGCGACGGGATCCGGTACCGCGACGCGATAGCGGCGCTGGACCGAGCGCTGCCGGACGGTACCGACATCGTCGTCGACGCGGGAAACACCGGCGCGGCCGCGATCCACTATCTGCCGGTGCGCCGCGGCGGACGGTTCGTGGTGGCGCTCGGGATGGGCGGAATGGGCTACAGCTTCGGCGCCGGCATCGGAATGTGCTTCGGACGGGGTCGGCGCACCGTGATCATCGCCGGCGACGGGTCGTTCTTCATGCACGGCCTGGAATTGCACACCGCCATTCAGTATCGACTGCCGGTGACCGTGGTGTTGTTCAACAACAACGCGCACGCCATGTGCGTCACCCGCGAGCAGCTGTTCTATCGAGACCTGTACAGCTACAACCGGTTCGCGCCGAGCAAACTCGGTGCCGGTCTGGCCGCGATGTTCCCCGGCCTCCCATCCGTCGATATCGCCGATATCGACGGACTGCCGAAGGCATTGCGCAGCGCCCTCAACGCCGAGGGTCCGTCGGTGGTCAGCATCGAATGCTCGGCCGACGAAATCCCGCCGTTCGCGCCATTTCTGGAGAAGAAAGAGAGCCTCGCCCATGTCCCTGCCCGCACTCGCTGACATCGCCGAACCCATCGACGGTGTGGTCCGTATCGAGACCTCACCCCGGGAACAGGCCACGCCGATCATCATGGAGATGATGCGGTCGGTGTATCCCCACGACAAGGTGTTCGGGGAGTTCTGCACCGTGAACAGTTATATCGACTGTCCCCCTGCCGAACTGTTCGACTATCTGGCCGACACCCGCAGCCTGGAGGAGTGGACCTACAGCCTGCGCGGGTTCACGCCGACCGACGAGGAGGGCCTGTGGTTGGCCTATGACCGGCTCGGTTCGGAGACCGAGATCTTCACCCGCACGGTGGCCAACCGCGACGCCATGACCGTCGACTACCACTGCGCCTGGGATCAGGGCCATCACCTGTGGATGATCTATCTGATGCGGGTCGTCGACGCGCAGCTGGTGTTCGACAAGCCGGGTTCGGTGGTGCTGTGGACCAACTGCCACCACCCGTTCTATGACAAGAACCCCTATCCGGAGGCGGCACCGCCGGAGCGCCCGGTGTGGGTCGGCGATTTCTGGGACATGTTCGGCGCCGGTCACGAACTGGAGCTGCGCAACCTGAAGGCCATCGCCGAATACCGGCACCGCAACGGCCTGCCGATCACCCCCGACTGGATGAAGTGAGGTCCCCCATGAGTGTCAGCCTGATCGATGTCTCCACCTATCTGCCCGGCGAGCCGATCGGGGCGGACTACTACGCACAGTTCGCCGATACCGACGACCTGCGGGACAACTTGATGTTCCGGGCACCCAAGTACCGCCACCACGTCGCGCCCGACGAAACCGCCACCGACATGATCGAACGGGCCGCCGCCGGCCTGATCGAGCGGCACGGCGCCGACGCGCTGTCCGAGGTCGACGTGCTCATCACGCACACCCAGTTGCCCGATATGCCCTTCTACGGTGGCGGAGGTGCGATCGCGCATCGGCTCGGCATGAAGCCGGGCTGGGTGGTGGACCTGCACAACGGTGGCTGCGCCGCATTCGTGCTGGGGCTCAAGATGGCTCGCAACCTACTGGCCTCCGGCGAGGGGCGGACGGCGCTGGTGGCCGTCGCACAGAACGCGGCGGGCCAGATCTTCGACCAGGAAACGGTGCGGCGCAAGGCCCAGGCCTCGGTGCCCGGTGATGGCGCGGCCGTCGGGTTGGTGACGTGCTCGGACACCTCACCCATCCTGGATGTGGAGTGCCGTACCTATGGTGAGTTCGCCGGGGACATGACCATCGCGGTCGACCCGCCGCGCAAGTGGTGGGCCGCCGGCCCCGGCGAGGGCTGCATCGGCTTCACCGAGTCGAAGATCACCAAGGTGCTGGCCCGCGGCAATCGGCAGGTGCCCGAGGTGTCCTACGCGGTCTGTGACCGAATCGGGATGGCGCCCAAGGATGTCGATCTGCTGGTCACCAATCAGCCCAACCGGGTGTTCCTGCGCAACTGGCGCGAAGCACTGGAGCTGCCCAAGGAGCGCCACGTCGACACCTTCGACGACTGCGGCAACCTGTTCGCCGCCGGGATCCCGGTCAACCTGGACCGCGCGATCACCGAAGGCCGGGTCAAGGCCGGCGACACGATCCTGATGGCGGCTTTCGCACACGCCGGCGATTTCGCGGGGGCGGCCGCGGTGCGCTGGGGTGGACGATGAGCATCCCGGACGGGGTGCTGGCCGATGTCTTCGACACTCTGCCGGCGGCCCAAGATCCACTTGCGCTGTCGCTCAACGAGATTCCGTTCCCGCCGCTGCCCTCGGTGCGCTCGGCCCTGATGGCATCGATCGGCGCGGCCAACCGCTACCCGGAGTTCCTGCCCGAGCGGTTGCGTGCGCTGATCGCCGAGCATCTCGGCGTCGACGAGACCCAGGTGGTGATCGGCACCGGAGCCACTGGGGTGATCATGCAGGTGCTGCAGGCGGTCACCCGGCCCGGTGACGCGATGGTGATGGCCACCCCGACGTTCGACGGCTACCCGATCTTCGCCCAGATCGCCCGGCTGCGGTCGATCACCATCGCCCTCGACGCCTACGGCCACCACGACCTGGACGCCATGGCCGCGGCCGCCGTCGCCGGCGCCCGGGTGGTGGTGGTGTGCCGGCCGCACAATCCCACCGGCACGGTGGAATCGGCCGCGGAGCTGCGGCGCTTCCTGGACCGGATGCCGACCGACACCGTCGTGGTGCTCGACGAGGCCTATGTCGAGTTCCTGGGGCCCGAACACCGGCTGGACACCCGCGAACTGGTGCGCACGTACCCGAATCTCGTTGTGGTGAGGACCTTTTCGAAGGCATACGGACTCGCGGGGTTGCGCATCGGCTACGGGTTCTGCGGTCCGCAGCTGGCCCGCAGGCTGTGGACCATGCAGCTGCCGTTCGGCGTGGGGCTGACCGGCCTGGTGGCCGTGGCCGCCTGCTACGCCGCCGAAGACGAGATGCGCCAGCGCATTCGGATCATCGACACCGAGCGCAGGCGGCTGCGTACCCAGTTGTCCGGACTGGGCATCTACAGCACCGATGCGCAAGCCAACTTCGTCTACCTGCCGGCCCCCGGCGGTGACCGGACGGTGTGGCGGCAGGTGTTCGACGGGGATGGGCCGCGGGTTCGGCACTACGGTGACGGCGGTGTCCGCATCACCGTCGGCATGCGGCAGTCCACCAGGGCGGTGTTGTCCGCCGTCGCCGCGTTCCGTGCTGGTGGCTGAGCCGCCGCATACGGTAAGAACAGGGGATGCCCGCTGCGCCGGACCACCGTGACCCGATCGCGCTGGCGCGCGCCAACTGGGAACGCGCCGGCTGGGGCGATGTCGCCGACGGCATGGTGGCGGTCACCTCGGTGATGCGGGCGCACCAGATCCTGCTGGCGCGCGTCGAGACCGCGCTACGCCCCTATGACCTCAGTTTCTCCCGATTCGAACTGCTGCGGCTGCTGGCGTTCAGCAGTAGCGGCGCACTGCCGATCACCAAGGCGTCGGACCGGCTGCAGGTGCACGTCACCAGCGTCACCCACGCCATCCGGCGGCTGGAGGCCGACGGTCTGGTGGAGCGGCTGCCGCATCCGACCGATGGCCGCACCACGCTCGTGCGGTTGACCGAACTGGGCCGGTCCACCGTCGAGGACGCCACCGAGACGCTGAACAAGGAGGTGTTCGCCGACGTGGGTGTCTCGCCGGCGGATTCCCGGGCGCTGGCCAAGGCCATCGAGACCCTGCGCCGGCACGCGGGGGATTTCTAGCCGGTCATACCGACGGCACCGGGATGGTCGCCGTCACGGCGGTACCGGATCCGGGGCGCGACCGGATGTTGAGCCGGCCGCCCACGATCTCGGCCCGCTCGGCCATCGACAGCAGGCCGTAGCCGCCCATCTCGTCGCTGCCCAACGGGTTCTCGAAGGTGTCGAAGCCGACGCCGTCGTCCACGATCTCCAGCCGCGCGGTGTCCTCGTGCACCCCGAAGGTCAGCCGGGCGGTGCCGGCCTTGGCATGTTTGACGACGTTCTGCAGGCATTCCTGGGCGATCCGGTACAACGCCACCTCGATATGGTCGGGCAGCCGCTCATCGGACAGGTCCAGCTCCAGCCGCAGCTGGGGCACCGAGCGGGCCAGGCTGGCCAGCCCGCCGGCCAGCCCGAGATCGTCGAGCACCGGCGGCCGCAACCCACCGATCGCCGCGCGCGCCTCCTGCAGGGTGAGGTCGACCAGTTCGCGGGCCCGGCTCAGTTGGTCTCCTGCCCTGGACAGTTCGCCGGGGCTCTCGGTGACCGTGCGGGTGGCGGCATCCAGCCAGTACGACAGCGTGATCAAGCGTTGGGAGATGCCGTCGTGGATATCGCCGGCCAGTCGCCTGCGCTCGATCTCCTGGGCCTGGATCACCTGTTCGACGAAGTTCTCGTGGGCCCGTTCGCGGGCCACCACCTGCCGGTGCAACCGGGCCTGATGCATGGCGCCCGCGATCAGCCTGCCGATCACCAGGAGCAGTTCGACATCGCGGGCACCGAACTCGCGCCGGGCCACGGTGTGCACATTGAGCACCCCGACCAAGCCGCCGGGATCGGTTTCCATCGGCACCGAGACCATCGAGGTGAAATCGGAGCCGCGCAGCGTCTCGAACGGTCGGTACCGCGGATCGGCCTCCTTGTCGGCGATGATCACCACCGGCTCGCGGTGGCTGGCCACCCACCCGGACACGCCTTCGCCCAGCGGCAGCCGGATCTTGCCGACCTCGCTGTCGAACGGCGGTGTCGCCCCGGCCAGCGTCAGGGACCGTTCGGTGTCGTCGAGCACGTGCACGAAGCACACGTCGGTGCCGGTCGCCGCGGTGATCATCCGGGCCGCCGCGGCGGCCAGTGGTTCCACCCCCGGCCCGCTGGACGCGGCCCGGATGAGTTCGCGCAGCAGGGTCAGCTCGCCATCGGCGGTCAAGACGTTGCGGCCGGCCGGGGCCGGGTGACCGGGGACGGTGGTGGCGTCGCTCATCGGTAGATCCCCTCGCGCAGCGCCGTGGCGACGGCGCCGGTGCGGTCGGTGACGCCGAGCTTGCGGTAGATGGAACTGAGGTGGCTCTTGACGGTCTCGTCCCCGATCACCAGCTTGGTGGCGATCCCGCGGTTGGACAGCCCGTTGACCACATAGGAGAGGATCTCGCTCTCCCGCTGGGTGAGGCCTTGGCGGGCGCCCGGCCAGAATTCGTCGCGCTGCAGGCGCGCGGCGGTGTCGGCGGCCCTGGCGGCCATCCCGGGATCCAGCGCGGTCTGCCCCAGATGCACGAATTCCAGCTGCCGGACCAGTTCGTCGCTGCCGATGCTCTTGAGCAGGTAGCCCGATGCGCCCACCCGCAGCGCCTGGAACAGATACTGCTCGTCGTCGTACACCGACAGCATGACGACCTTGCGGGCCGGGTCACGTCCGCGCAGTTGCAGGCACAGATCCAATCCGCTGGAGCCCTGCATCCGGACATCGCAGAGCACGATGTCGGGGT
Organism: Mycolicibacterium sp. J2; assembly: GCF_026240945.1. Classification (GTDB taxonomy): domain Bacteria; phylum Actinomycetota; class Actinomycetes; order Mycobacteriales; family Mycobacteriaceae; genus Mycobacterium. The sequence goes on along the minus strand of NZ_JAPFPY010000006.1, from coordinate 167,986 downwards.
CGAGGTCGTCGACGACGGCCAGCGCACGGTCGGTGCCGACGGCCTGACCCACCACCTGCACCCGGTCGGCGAAGGCGGCGAGCATCGCCTTGAGCCCCTCGATGACCATCTCGTGGTCGTCGACCAGGACCAGGCGTAGTGGAATGCGCGATCCGCCTTCGGCTTCTCGCTGGCTGGGGACGCGCGATCCGCCTTCCGGTGCCGGCTGGCTTGCCATGGCGATCATTGTCCGCAAGTTGGCCTCCCAAATCCCCCCTTTGGGGGAGGCCGGGCAGGTGTGACGTGGGCCACGCTGTCAGGTATGCGGGGCGATACACCTGTGCGATGTTTCTGGTGGGATGCCGGGCGGCCCGCGGGGGCCGTCGTGGAGGAGCTGCGGGCCGTCATCTTCGACGTGGACGGCGCGCTGGCGGATATCGAGCGCGACGGCCAGCGCCGCGCGTTCAACGCGGCCTTCGCCGAGCACGGCTTCGACATCAGCTGGTCGGTGGCCGAGTACGGCAGGCTGGTCCGGATCGGCGACGAGCGCCGTCGCATCGCGTCGGCGTTGCGCCGGCGCGGGTACGGCCGGATCAGCCCGGAGATTGCGAGCTATATCCAGCACACCAAGAACGACATCTTCGTCGAGTGGGTGCTCGACGGCGACGTGACACCACGTGCGGGGCTGGTCGATCTGGCGAACCGCCTGTACGCCGCCGGCATCTCGATCGCGGCGATCAGCGCGGGATCACCGCTGTGGGTGGAACCCCTGGTGCGCCAGCTGATCGGAGAGGGCATCGCCGAGGTCATCGTGACCCCGGATGACCTGTCGCCGGCCCGCGAACCGGATCTGCACGGGCACGCGCTCTGGGAATTGGGCATCGGTCCGGAGTGCGCACTGGCGGTGGCCGGATCGGGGCACGGGCTGCGCGCCGCGACCGCCGCCAAGCTCGCCACCGTCGTCGTCCCGACGGCCTACACCGCCGGCCAGGACTTCACCGGTGCCGCTGCCGTCCGTGCCGATTACGCGGGGTGGACGGTCGACGGGTGTGTGCGGCTGCACCGGCACTGGTGGATGTGCCGTTAGCCTTCCCGCAGCAACTCGATGACGGCGCTGAAGTCCTTGTCCGCGTGCTCGGCGGCGAACTTGCTGTAGATCTCGGCGGCGTGGCTGCCCAGCGGCGCCGTGGCACCGGTGGAAGCGACCGCGGCCATCGCCAATCCGAGGTCCTTGTTCATCAGGGCGGTGGCGAAGCCCGGCGTGAAGTCGTTGTTGGCCGGTGACGTCGGAACCGGCCCCGGGACGGGGCAGTTCACCTGCACCGCCCAGCAGTTGCCGGTGGCGCCGGTGATGACGTCGTAGAGCGCCTGCTTGTCCAGGCCCAGTTTCTCGGCCAGCACGAACGCTTCGCCGACGGCGATCTGCTGGACCGCCAGCACCATGTTGTTGCACACCTTGGCGGCCTGCCCGGCGCCGGAGTCGCCGCAGTGGATGATCTTGCCCGCCATCGGTTCCAGCACGGGCCGACCGCGATCCACCGCTTCGGCCGCACCGCCGACCATGAAGGCCAACGTTCCGGCCGCCGCGCCCTTGACTCCGCCGGACACCGGCGCGTCCAGTTGGGCGTAACCGTGTTCGGCCGCCAGCTTGTTGACCTCGCGGGCGTCGTCGACGGAGATGGTCGAGCTGTCGATGAACAGTGCGCCCGGCGCCGCGGCGGGCAACACCTCGGCATAGCAACGCTTCACCAGCGCGCCGTTGGGCAGCATGGTGATCACCACGTCGACACCGGCCACCGCTTCGGCACCGGAGCCGAATACGGTGACGCCGTTGGCTTGTGCCGCCTCGACGGCAGCGGGAACCGGGTCGAACCCGTGCACGGTATGCCCGGCGGCCACCAGATTGGCGGCCATCGGACCGCCCATATGGCCGAGTCCCAGGAATGCGATCGTGCTCATGGCGAGTCCCTTTCTCTACGCCGAGGCCTGTGCGGCGGCCGCGCGCCCGATGACCACGCGCATGATTTCGTTCGTGCCTTCCAGGATGCGATGCACGCGGAGGTCACGGACGATTTTCTCCAGCCCGTATTCCCGCAGATATCCGTATCCGCCGTGCAGTTGCAGGGCCTGATCGGCCACCTCGAAGCAGGAATCGGTGACGTAGCGCTTGGCCATGGCGCACAGCGTCACCTTGTTCGGGTGGTTGCCGTCCAGCGCCGTCGCCGCCCGCCACAACATGTTTCGCGAGGTCTCCAACGCGGTGGCCATATCGGCCAGCGCGAACCGGATGGTGGGTTCGTCGAGCAGGGCGGCGCCGAAGGCCTGGCGGTCGGCGAGATAGGCGACGGTCTTGTCGTGGGCGGCCTGCGCACCGCCCAGCGAGCACGCCGCGATGTTGAGCCGGCCGCCGTTGAGACCGTTCATCGCGATCCCGAAACCGGTGCCCTCCGAGCCGCCGAGCAAGGCGTCGGCGGGAACCCGCACACCGTCGAAGATCACCTGCGCGGTGGGTTGGGCGTTCCAGCCCATCTTGGTCTCGTTGGCGCCGAAACTGAGCCCCGCGGAGCCTTTTTCGACGACGAACGCCGAGATGCCCTTGGGGCCCGGGTCCCCGGTCCTGGCCATCACCACGTACACATCCGAGGCGCCGGCGCCGGAGATGAACTGCTTGACCCCGTCGAGGACGTAATCGGATCCGTCCCGGACGGCCCTGGTGCGCAAGGCCGCGGCATCCGAGCCGGCGCCCGGTTCGGTCAGGCAGTAGCTGGCGATCGAGTTCATCGACGCCAGCCGCGGCACCCACGTCTTGCGTTGTTCGTCGGTTCCGTAGGTGTCGATCATCCACGCGCACATGTTGTGGATCGACAGGAACGCCGCGATGGTCGGATCGGCCGCGGCCAGTGCCTCGAAGATGCGCACCGCGTCGAGGCGCCGCAGCCCGCTGCCGCCGGCGTCCTCGTTGCAGTAGATGGCCGCCATCCCGAGTTCGGCGGCCTCGCGCAGCACATCGGTGGGGAAGTGGTGGGTTTCGTCCCATTCCAGCGCATGCGGTGCGATGCGCTTCTCGGCGAACGCGGCCGCCGTCTCGGCGATCACGCGTTCGTCGTCATCGAGGTCGTACAGGTCCACGGTCATCGTCTCCTCGCGCAGGCGCTCATCCGCGCGAGCTAGTTCATCGTCGGGATGACGAACTCGGCGCCATCCTTGATCCCCGAGGGCCAGCGCTCGGTGACGGTCTTGACCTTGGTGTAGAACTGAATCGAGGCCGGGCCGTGCTGGTTCAGGTCGCCGAAGCCGGAGCGCTTCCAGCCGCCGAAGGTGTGATAGGCCACCGGCACGGGGATCGGCACGTTCACCCCCACCATGCCGACCTGCACCCTGGAGACGAAGTCGCGGGCGGCGTCACCGTCGCGGGTGAAGATCGCGACGCCGTTGCCGTACTCGTGCTCGGTCGGAAGGCGAAGGGCCTCTTCATAATCGGCGGCCCGGACGATGCACAGCACCGGACCGAAGATCTCGTCGGTGTAGATGGACATGTCGGTGGTGACATGGTCGAACAGGGTGGGGCCGATGAAGTACCCCTTGGACAGATCGGCGTCGCCGAAGGTGAGGTCGTCGCTGGCGCGTTCGCGGCCGTCGACCACCAACTCGGCACCGGCGTCCACGCCCTGGCCGATGTAGCTGCGCACCCGCTCCAGCGCCGCGCCGGTGACCAGCGGCCCGTAATCGGCCTTGGGGTCCAGGCTGTGGCCGACCCGCAGCTGATTGATCCGCTCAACCAGGCGGGCGCGCAACCGATTTGCCGTTTCCTCGCCGACGGGCACCGCGACGCTGATCGCCATGCACCGTTCACCTGCGCTGCCGTAACCGGCACCGATCAGGGCGTCGACGGCCTGATCGAGGTCGGCGTCGGGCATCACGATCATGTGGTTCTTGGCGCCACCGAAGCACTGGGACCGCTTGCCGTGCGCAGCGGCGGTCGAGTAGATGTACTGCGCGATATCCGAACTCCCGACGAAACCGACGGCCTGGACGGTCGGGTGTTCCAGGAGGGCGTCGACGGCCTCCTTGTCGCCGTGCACGACCTGGAAAACGCCCGGCGGTAGGCCGGCCTCGATGAACAGTTCGGCCAGCCGCACCGGAACCGACGGGTCGCGCTCGGAAGGCTTGAGCACAAAGGCATTCCCGCACGCCAGGGCGGGGCCGGCCTTCCACAGCGGGATCATGGCCGGGAAGTTGAACGGGGTGATACCGGCGACCACGCCGAGCGGCTGCCGGATGGAGTACACGTCGATGCCGGTGCCCGCGCCCTCGGTGAACTCGCCCTTGAGCAGGTGCGGGATGCCGACGGCGAACTCGATGACCTCGATACCCCGCTGGATATCGCCAAGGGAGTCGGCCACCGTCTTGCCGTGCTCCAGCGACAGCAGTTCGGCCAGTTCGTTGGCGTTCTGGTTGACCAGGTCGATGAATCGCATGAAGACCCGGGCCCGGCGCTGCGGGTTGAACGCGGCCCACTCTTTCTGGGCTTCGGCGGCACCGGCGACCGCGGCGTCGATATCGGCGGTCGACGCGAGAAGCACCTGCGCCTGGACCTCGCCGGTGCTGGGGTTGAGCACGTCGGCGGTGCGGGTCGAACCGGCGGCGGTGCGTCGGCCGTTGATGAAGTGCTGAATCTGTGTGGTCATGGCGTCCGTCCGAAAGATGTGCACGAAGAATCCCGTCGAGGAGATACTTGCATATCCTAGTAATGGCGGAGCGCGCTTGGCAAGAGTCGGGTCAGCCGGTATGGCCCTTCAGGCCGAGGGGCCCGGCGAGCGCGGTGAGCGTGGGCAGCAGTTTGTCCCACCCACCGAGCACCTGGATGGTGACCTGGTCGGCTCCGGCGTCGATATGCTCGGCCAGTCGCCCGGCGATCGCCTCGGCGGTCCCGTGCGCCACCACCGCGTCGATCAACTTGTCGCTGCCCGGCTTGGCGATGTCCTCTTCGGTGAAGCCCAGCCGGCGCCAGCTGTTCAGGTAGTTGCTCAAGTTCAGGTAGAAGTCGACGGTGTCGCGGCCGATCCGGCGCGCCTCGGCGGTCGCTTCCGCCGACCCGTCGGTGAGCACAACCTTGTGTTCCGGCGCCAGGAAAACGCCGTCGCCCAAGATCTTTCGGGCTTCGGCGGTGTGCTCGGGGGTGGTCAGGTACGGATGCGCGCCTGCGCTGCGATCGCGGGCCAACCGCAGCACCTTCGGACCCAGCGCAGCCACCACCCGGCGCTGCGCGGGCACCCCCGCCGCGTCCAGCTCGTCGAGGTATTCCACCAGCACGTCATAGGGCTTGCGGTACTCCTGGGTGTGCTCCGGATGCCCGATCCCGATGCCGAGCAGGAACCGGCCGGGATAGGCCTTCTCCAGCCGGTGAAAGGTCTCGGCAGTCTGCTCGGCCGGTGCGGTCCAGACATTGATGATGCCGGTGGCCAGTTGCAGCGATTCGGTGCTGTCCAGGATGGCCTCGGCGAACGGCAGATCGCCGGGGGGAGAGCCGCCGATCCATACCGCGCCGTAGCCCAACCGTTCGATGGCCACGGCCTGTTCGGGTGTCACCTTGCCGAAGGTCCACACCCCGTAGTGCCCCACGTCGATCGTCATCACAGTCCCTTTCGGTTCAACGCAGGCCCAGCGGCCCGGCGAGTTCGGTCAGCGCGTCCAACACCTTGTCCGGTGACGTCAACACCTGCACCGGGACGTGGTCGGCACCCGCGTCGAGGTGCTCGCGCAGCCGAGCCGCGATCGCCTCGACGGTTCCGTAGGCCACCACCGCATCCACCAGGCGGTCACCGCCCGGCTTGGCCACGTCGGCGTCGGTGAACCCCAAGCGCTTCCAGCTGTTGAGGTAGTTGTTCAGATTCAGGTAGATCTCCAGGGCCTTGCGGCCGGCCGTGCGCGCCTGCTCGGCGTCGGTGCTCAGTACTGCCTTGTGTTCCGGTGCGATGAAGGCGTCGGCGCCGAGCAGTTGCCTGGCCTGCTTGCTGTGTTCGGGCGTGGTCAGGTACGGGTGCGCGCCGGCGGCTCGGTCGGCCGACAGCTGCAGCACCTTCGGGCCGAGGGCGGCCACCACGCGGCGATGCTTGGGCACCCCGTGCTCGTCGAGCTTGTCCAGATAGGCGGTGAGGGCGTCGAGCGGCTTCCGGTACTCGGTGATCGCCTCCGGGTGGCCGACACCGATGCCGAGCAGGAAACGGCCCGGGTACGCCTTCTCGATGCGATGGAACGACTCGGCAGCGGCGCCCGCATCGGCGGTCCAGATGTTCACGATGCCGGTGGCCACCTGCAGGGTGTCGGTGGCGGCCAGGATCGGTTCGACCCAGTCCAGCTCGGCGGGCGGTGAGCCGCCGGCCCATAGGGCGCCGTAGCCCAGCGCCTCGATCTGCTGCAGGTGGGCGGGGGAGAACTGTTGCCACTGGGTGTAGTGGCCGAAGACGCCGAAGGGACCGAGGTCGGGTTTCGTTGTGGTCTGGGTCGTTGTGGTCTGGGTCATAGCTCAGATCAACCGGTCACCGGTGCGGCGGTATTCCGATTCGATCCGCATGCGCAGAACCTATTCGCCGGGGTCCGCCTCCGCGGGCCGCGGTGCAACCAGCGGCAGGCAGATGATGAACCGGGTGTTGCCAGGTTCGGACATCACCCGCAGGTCGCCGCCGTGCTTCTCGACGACGATGCGCCAGGCGAGGTCGAGTCCCAGGCCGGTGCCCTCGCCGAACGGCTTGGTGGTGAAGAACGGGGTGAAGATCCGACCGACGATGTCCTCGGGGATCCCCGGGCCGTCGTCACAGATCTCGACGCGGATCATCTGCTCGTTCTCGCGTGCGGTGCGGATGGTCAGGGTGCCGTGCCCGTCCATCGCCTGAATCGCGTTGTCGATGATGTTGGTCCACACCTGATTGAGATCACCTGGGTAGCACTGCAATTCAGGCAGGGACTTGTCCATGTCCTTCACCAGGGTGATGGGCTTGCCCTGATGTCCGATCTTGTCGCCGAACATCATGATGGTGCTGCGCAGCAGTTCGTGCACGTCGGCGCTCTGATAGGAGCCGCGGTCCATCTGCGAGTACTGCTTGGCGCCGGCCAGCAGCGCCGAGATCCGCCGGCTTGCCTCGGCGATCTCGTTCATCCGCAGCTCGGTGTCGATGGTGTACTTCAGCCAGCCGATAGCGCTCTGCAGCGACGCCGTCGCATCGGCGTCCTCACAGGAGGCCGAGATCCGTTCCAGCCAGTCGATGTCCAGACCGGCCTCGACGAAGGTCGGCGCGTAGTCCCAGGCGCTGGCGATCCCGCGGTCTTCGAGCCACTCGCCGATCTGGTCCTCGCGGTCGGAGGTCTCCAGTGCCGTCAGCTCCAGGCCCTTGCTCTTGGCGACCTGCTCGGCCACCTGGTCTTGGATGGTGATCAGCACCCGCAGTGCTTCGGGGGAGAATTTGCCGTCGGCCAGCATCGCGAGTTTGTGGCGCATCTTGCCGACACCCTCGCGCAGATCGGCCACGGCGCGGGCAGTGGCCGCCGCCGGATTGTTCAGCTGGTGGGTCAGCCCCGCGGTGATGGTGCCCAACGCCAGCAACTTCTCGCGCTGGCCGATGATCTGGCTCTGCCGGCGGCCGCCGACCAGATGGCCCTCCAGCAGGTGGACGGCCATCGGGAACTGCGAACGCATGAACGCGGCGAACGCCTCGGCGTCGAGGACGAACACCCTGGAGGGCTCGACCAGCCGTACCGAGGCCTGGTAGATGTGCTCCTCGCCGGGGATATAGGCCGACCACGCGCCGAAGTACACCCCACGCTGCGAGGTGCGGTTGGTCTGGATGTCGACGCCGCCGGAGCGCTTCGACATGATCAACTCGCCGTCGATCAGCACGTAGAAGCAGGTGGCCTGGTCGCCCTCGGTGACGATCGGCCCGGCGGGGAACGTCTCGATGGTGCCGGCCTGACACAACGTGTCGAGCTGTTCATCGGACAGGTGCTCGAACAGGAACAGGGTCCGCAATTCGTCGCGCACGCAGGTCTCGCCCATCGTCGTCATCTACTCCCGTCAAGCCGGCCGGCCATCATGCTTCTGCCAAATAGCGGTGCACCAGCATCACCGCCATCGACCCCTCGCCGACGGCGGCCGCCACCCGCTTGGCGGATTCGGCGCGCACATCTCCTGCAACAAACACACCGGGCACACTTGTTTCCAAATGGTGCGGCGGACGTTCCAGCGTCCACCCGCACACGTCGCGCAGATCGGGTCCGGCCAGGATGAACCCGTGGTCGTCGCGGGCCACCACCCCGTCCAGCCATTCGGTGCGCGGGGTGGCGCCGATGAAACAGCACAACCGCGTCGAGCGCACGTCTTCGCGTTCGCCGGTGCGCTTGTTCTCCAGCGTCAACCCCACCAGGTGGTCGTCTTCGGCGGTGGTACCGACCACCTCGGTGCAGGTGCGCACGTGGATGTTGGGCGTCTGCTCGATCTGCTGGATCAGGTAGTAGGACATCGAGGCCTCCAGCGACGGCCCACGCACCAACAGGGTCACCGAGTTGGCCTCCCTGGCCATGAACATCGCGGCCTGACCGGCCGAGTTGGCGCCCCCGACGATGTACACGTCCTCCCCGGCACACTCCGAGGCATCCGACACCGAGGCGCCGTAGTAGACGCCCTTGCCGATGAGGTTGGAGTCCTCGGCAGCCGAACAACCGGTGACCGACAGTTCCCGGTAGTCGACGCCGGTGGCCAGGATGACCGCACGGGCACCGATGGTGCTGTGGTCCTCGAACGAGATGGTGCGGGCGGTACCCACCTCGCCGGCCTGCAGTTTGATCGCCTTGCGGGTGGTGATCACCTCGGCGCCGAACCGTTCTGCCTGCCGTCGGGCCGTGGTGGTGAGCTCGATACCGGAGATCCCGTTCTCGAAGCCGAGGTAGTTCTCGATGCGGGAACTGCGCCCGGCCTGCCCGCCGGTGGTGGCGCGTTCGATCAGCACGGTGTTCAGTCCCTCGGAGGCGCCGTACACCGCCGCCGCCAGCCCGGCGGGGCCGCCGCCGATGACGGCCAGGTCGTACATCTCCAGCGACGGGTTGGTGGACAGCCCCAACAGGTCGGCCAGCTCGGCGTCGGAGGGCTCGACCAGCGGCGTGCCCTCCTCGGTGATGACGACCGGCAACTGCCTGCCGTCGAGCCCGGCCGCGTCGAGCAGCTGCTTACCCTTGGGTTCCTCGATGGTGAACGCCTTGAACGGGTAGCCGTTGCGGGCCAGGAACTGACGCACCTCCCAGGACCGCGGATTCCACTGATGTCCGATGACCTTGGTGTAGGGAATGGCGCGGTCGCCGACGGCGTGCCAGGCCTCCAACAGCCCGTCGATCACCGGGTAGAGCTTTTCCTCCGGCGGATCCCACGGTTTGAGCAGGTAGTGGTCCAGGTCGACGACGTTGATGGCGTCGATGGCAGCCGTGGTGTCCGCGTAGGCGGTCAGCAGCACACGGCGCGCCATCGGGTAGAGGTCCATGGCGGCCTCGAGGAATTCGATACCGCTCATCTGCGGCATCCGGTAGTCGGCGACGAACACCGCCACGGTGTCGCCGCGCAGCTTCAGTTCGTGCAGGGTTTCCAGCGCGTCGAGGCCGGATTCGGCGCGCACGATGCGGTACCGCTCGCCGTAGTGGCGACGCAGGTCGCGGGCCACGGCACGGGACACGGCAGGGTCGTCGTCGACGGTGAGGATTACGGGTTTGCGGGCCTGGGGCGCGGGTCCAGTCATATCGGGTTCAATTATGCTCCCGCCGTCCACTGATTTGGCGGTTGACCTCCGCAGTTCGCCGCGGGTGGGGGAGGCGCCCCACCGCCGGCGGCGGAGGCCCGCGACGATTTGGGTGCGGGGCTGCGCAGAGGGTATTGTGGAACAACGGTGCGGCCTCCGCGCCGACTGTTTGCGTGCCTGTCCATGGACCCTGTGTTTCACCGGAACCAGCGTTCTATCGATCCAGCTCACGTCTTGTAGTCGGAACGATGGTGTGCACCGACTGCAGAAGCGGGCGCACGATACGAAACGAAAGCAAGGATCGCTAGACAGTATGGCCAAGAAAGACGGTGCCATCGAGGTCGAGGGTCGCGTGGTCGAACCCCTGCCCAATGCGATGTTCCGCATTGAGTTGGAGAACGGACACAAGGTCCTGGCCCACATCAGCGGCAAGATGCGGCAGCACTACATCCGTATCCTGCCCGAGGACCGCGTCGTGGTGGAGCTCTCTCCCTACGACCTGTCCCGGGGCCGCATTGTGTACCGGTACAAGTAACACCGCCCCTCAACCGCAACCACCACCAGAGCGGTGACGCGCGTCTGCGCTCGTCACCGCACAACCAAGAAGGATCGCGAAGCCGTGAAGGTGAACCCGAGCGTCAAGCCGATCTGCGACAAGTGCAGGGTGATCCGCCGGCACGGGCGGGTCATGGTGATCTGCTCTGACCCGCGGCACAAGCAGCGGCAGGGCTAGCCCTGTTCGAGCAGTAGCTCCACCCACAACTGAATGCAGACATCCCAGTTCCACTGCGGGCATAGGGCCCGCATACACGTCCGGCACGGAGGCCGGACCCCATCAAGACGAGGGAACGGGCTGGGACCAGACCTCCGCATAGAAGAAGGAAACACTGCCTGATGGCACGCCTCATGGGCGTCGATCTGCCGCGCGACAAGCGCATGGAGATCGCGCTGACCTACATCTACGGCATCGGCCGTACCCGTTCCCAGGAAATCCTGGACGCCACCGGTATCGACCGGAGCCAGCGCAGCAAGGACCTCACCGACGACCAGGTGAGCACGCTGCGCGAATACATCGAAGCCAACTTGAAGGTGGAGGGTGACCTGCGCCGCGAGGTTCAGGCAGACATCCGCCGCAAGATCGAGATCGGCTGCTATCAGGGCCTGCGGCACCGCCGCGGCCTGCCGGTGCGTGGCCAGCGGACCAAGACCAATGCGCGTACCCGCAAGGGACCCAAGCGCACCATCGCCGGCAAGAAGAAGGCCAGGTAACCCGAGATGGCACAAGCTAAGAAGGGCGCTCCGAAGAAGGGTGCCGCCAAGACCCGCCGCAGGGAAAAGAAGAACATCCCGCTCGGCGCCGCGCACATCAAGAGCACGTTCAACAACACGATCGTCTCGATCACCGATCCGCAGGGCAACGTCATCGCCTGGGCGTCGTCGGGGCATGTCGGATTCAAGGGTTCGCGTAAGTCGACCCCGTTCGCCGCGCAGTTGGCCGCCGAGAACGCCGCCCGCAAGGCGCAGGAGCACGGCGTGAAGAAGGTCGACGTGTTCGTGAAGGGCCCGGGTTCGGGCCGTGAAACCGCGATCCGTTCGCTGCAGGCCGCCGGCCTCGAGGTGGGCGCGATCTCCGATGTCACTCCGCAGCCGCACAACGGCTGCCGTCCGCCCAAGCGGCGCCGGGTCTAGGGAGGATAAAAGAAAATGGCTCGTTATACCGGACCCGCGACCCGCAAGTCGCGTCGCCTCGGCGTCGACCTCGTCGGTGGCGATCAGTCGTTCGAGAAGCGCCCCTACCCGCCCGGTCAGCACGGCCGCGCGCGGATCAAGGAGAGCGAGTACCGCACTCAGCTGCAGGAGAAGCAGAAGGCCCGCTTCACCTATGGCGTGATGGAGAAGCAGTTCCGCAAGTACTACGAGGAAGCCAACCGTCAGGCTGGCAAGACCGGTGAGAACTTGCTGCAGATCCTGGAAAGCCGGCTGGACAACGTCATCTACCGGGCCGGCCTGGCCCGGACCCGCCGGATGGCTCGCCAGCTGGTCAGCCATGGGCACTTCACCGTCAACGGCGTGAAGGTGAACATCCCCAGCTACCGGGTGTCGCAGTACGACATCATCGACATCCGCGACAAGTCGCTGAACTCCCTGCCGTTCGAGCTGGCACGCGCCACCGCCGGTGAGCGCCCCATCCCGGGTTGGCTGCAGGTGGTCGGCGAGCGTCAGCGCATCCTGGTGCACCAGCTGCCCGAGCGGGCGCAGATCCAGGTGCCGCTGACCGAGCAGCTCATCGTCGAGTTCTACTCGAAGTAAGTCGGTTCAGGCCGCCCGGCCCGAGCCACCCAGACGGCATCAAATAGCGGGTGCCGAGAAGGAGATAGAAGAAAAATGCTGATCTCTCAGCGACCCACCCTGTCCGAAGATGTGTTGGCCGACAACCGGTCCCGGTTCACCATCGAACCGTTGGAGCCCGGCTTCGGTTACACCCTCGGCAACTCGCTGCGGCGCACGCTGCTGTCGTCCATCCCGGGCGCGGCGGTCACCAGCATCCGCATCGACGGGGTGCTGCACGAGTTCACCACCGTTCCGGGGGTGAAGGAAGACGTCACCGACATCATCCTGAACCTCAAGGGTCTCGTCGTGTCCTCGGAGGAGGACGAGCCGGTCACCATGTACCTGCGCAAGCAGGGCCCGGGTGCGGTCACCGCCGGTGACATCGTGCCGCCGGCCGGCGTCACGGTGCACAACCCGGACATGCACATCGCCACCCTCAACGAGAAGGGCAAGCTCGAGGTCGAGCTCGTCGTCGAGCGGGGTCGCGGTTACGTGCCGGCCGTGCAGAACAAGGCCTCCGGCGCCGAGATCGGCCGCATCCCGGTCGACTCGATCTACTCGCCGGTGCTCAAGGTGACCTACAAGGTCGAGGCCACGCGTGTCGAGCAGCGCACCGACTTCGACAAGCTCATCCTGGACGTCGAGACGAAGAACTCGATCAGCCCGCGGGACGCACTGGCCTCGGCCGGTAAGACCCTGGTCGAGCTGTTCGGGCTGGCCCGGGAACTCAATGTCGAGGCCGAGGGCATCGAGATCGGCCCGTCGCCGGCCGAGGCGGATCACATCGCCAGCTTCGCGCTGCCGATCGACGATCTGGACCTGACCGTCCGGTCGTACAACTGCCTCAAGCGCGAGGGTGTGCACACCGTCGGCGAGCTGGTGTCGCGGACCGAGTCGGATCTGCTCGACATCCGCAACTTCGGCCAGAAGTCCATCGACGAGGTCAAGATCAAGCTGCACCAGCTGGGTCTCTCGCTCAAGGACAGCCCGGCCACGTTCGATCCGTCCGAGGTTGCCGGCTACGACGTCGCCACCGGCACCTGGACCGGTGACGCCGGCTACGACCTGGACGACAACCAGGACTTCGCCGAAACCGAACAGCTCTAACAGGGCGCATTCCCCGGGGCCTCGCCCGCCCGGATCCGTCCCGGCCCTACCTGATACGGGGGTCGGCCCCATTTAGGAGATAGTCGCAATGCCCAAACCCACCAAGGGTGCTCGCCTCGGCGGGTCGTCCTCGCACCAGAAGGCCATCCTGGCCAACCTGGCGACCTCGCTCTTCGAGCACGGCCGCATCAAGACGACCGAGCCCAAGGCCCGGGCCTTGCGTCCGTACGCCGAGAAGCTGATCACCCACGCCAAGAAGGGCACGCTGCACAACCGGCGTGAGGTGCTCAAGAAGATCCGCGACAAGGATGTGGTGCACACCCTGTTCGCCGAGATCGGCCCCTTCTACGCGGACCGCAACGGCGGCTACACCCGCATCATCAAGGTCGAAAACCGCAAGGGCGACAACGCCCCGATGGCGGTCATCGAGCTGGTGCGGGAGAAGACGGTGACGTCCGAGGCCAACCGCGCTCGTCGGGCCGACGCCGCGCAGAAGGCGGCGGCTGCCGAGGCCCCGGCCGAGGAGGCCGTGACCGAGGAGACCACCCCGGCCACCGAGGACACCGTGACCGAGGAGGCCACCGAGGCGCCGGCGGAGGAAGCTCAGGCCGACGCTCAGGCCGACTCCGAGGATGACGCCAAGTAGCGACGCAACGAACGAACCCGCCATCGACTCCGATGGCGGGTTTGTTCGTTTGCGGCTCGATATCGCTTACGACGGAACCGAATTCGCCGGTTGGGCCACCCAGGCCGGGCAGCGCACCGTCGCAGGCGTGCTCGAGGAGGCGTTGACGACGGTGTTCCGCGCCTCGGTGGTGCTGCGGGCCGCCGGGCGAACCGACACCGGGGTGCATGCCGCCGGTCAGGTGGCGCATGTGGACGTCCCGGCGGCCGCGCTGGGCAACGCCTACCCACGCACTCCACGGCCACAGGACCCGGAATTCGGTCCCCTGGTGCGCCGGCTGGGCCGATTCCTGCCCGAGGACGTCCGGGTGCTCGATATCGTCCGTGCCCCCGCCGGTTTCGACGCCCGGTTCTCGGCGCTGCGCCGGCATTACGAGTACCGGCTGTCCACCGCGGCTTTCGGCGCGACACCGCAACAGGCCCGGTTCGTGACCCCGTGGCCGCGCCGGCTGGATATCGCCGCCATGGCGTCGGCGTCGGCCGGTCTGGTCGGCCTGCACGATTTCGCCGCATTCTGTCGGCACCGAGAGGGCGCCACCACCATCCGGGACCTGCAGCGCTTCGACTGGGCGGTGGCCGGGGATCTGGTGACGGCGTACGTCACCGCGGATGCCTTCTGCTGGTCGATGGTGCGGTCGTTGGTGGGTGCGGTGCTCGCGGTCGGGGAGGGTCGCCGCGACGCGACGTGGTGCGCGGGGCTGCTGGATGCCACCGTGCGCTCCAGCGCCTTCGCCGCCGCCCCGGCGCGCGGCCTGTCGCTCGTGGGCGTCGACTACCCGCCCGATGACCAGTTGGGGGCCCGCATCCTGATCACCAGGGATTTGCGAACCAGACCTACTTGAGCTTGCCGGCCACGAAGTCAGCCGCCTGGGTCACCATGCCGGCCTTGATATAGGCCGGGGCCAGATGGTCGGGCCAATACGTCTGCCAGTTCTCCATGTCGGTGGGATTGCAGATCGGATCGTCACCGTGGCACAGCTCGATGGTGCGGCTCTGGAAGGTGGGGTTGAACTGGGTGATCGGTGCCACCCATTGAATGCCGTTGCCGAACAACGCGATTGCGGCGATATGCGAGTCGGCTGTCGCCGGTAGCGGCATCTTGAACCCGAGCACCGGGAACGGCACCGCCAGCACCACATCGGTGGCGGCCGCACCCAGCGAGTAGCCGCCGAGGACTATTCGCGTGCTGGGGCAGTTGGCCATGGTGGCCTGGATGCGTCGGCTCATATCGTTGGCGCCGAGGTCGATCTGGGTGTCGGCCGGATAGTTCACCGAGTACAGGGAGATGGTCTTCTTGGTCTTCTGGCGCAGCGCCGTGACCAGGGTGTTGCCGATCTGCCCGGCCCCCGGGGGCTCCATCCGGCCGCGGGCGAAGATCAGTTCGGCGTCGGGGCAGGCCGCAGCCGATGCGGACGGGAGGTTGCCGACGGGTGCCGCCGCGATCAGGACACCACCGACCACGGCCAGCAGCGCGGCACACCAGCGAAATCGACCCCTCGACATCAAGATCACCGGTTCGAGTGTAGCGGCAGCAATTGACGCAGGCGTTTATCTGCCTTTTTGTTGCCGAAACGTGCTGCCGGTCAGCGCTATTGCAGCCGGCCCGCGGCGAAGTCGGCGGCCTGGTTCACCATTCCCGAACCGATGTACGCGTCCTGGAGGTGGCTGCTCCAGTCCCGTTGCAGGTCGGCGAGGCTCTGCGGGAAACCGTCCCCGCAGATCGGATCGGCGGGGTTACAGGCCTCGAAGGTCCTGTCGCGATACTGGGGGGCGATCGACGAGTCGCCCATCCGTCGCGTCACGTTGCCCACCAGCACCACGGCGGCGATATGGGGATCCACCCCGGGCGGGAGCGGATTCTTGAAGCCGAACCCGCCACCGGTGGCCGATAGTGCGACCGCGGCTGACGCGGCGCCCAGCGAATAGCCACCCACCACCAGCCGGGTGTCCGGGCAGGCGTTCGCCATGTACTGGACATGGTTGCTGATGTCGTTGGCGCCCTCGGCGATCTGGGTGTCGGCGGGGTAGTTCACGCCGTACGCGGCGACCTCCGTGCCCGGCAGCCGGGCGCGCAGCGCGTCCACGAATGCCTGGCCGAGCCGACCGACGCCGGGCTGCTCGTGACGGCCCCGTGCGAAGACCACTTCCACGGGCGGGCACGGATCGGCGCTCGCGACGGGCAGTGCGCTCGACGGACCTGCCGTCGACCATGCCGTAAGACAACCGACGGCACTCGCCGCCACCAGAACGGAGGCGGCGTAGCGCCGTACGGAGATCGATATGGTGACCACCCAGCAAATACTAGTCGTCCCGCTGGAGTGGCCGGTCCGGACCGCTCATGCTCAGCCCGGCAGGCCCTGCTCCTCGACAGGCAGCGGAGCCGGACCCTTGATGGCCGGCTCAGCCTTCGGGACGGCCGGCGCCTTGAGCGGCGTGCTGCTGGTCTGCGTGGTGCCGAGCTGCATCTCCCCGCCGTCCGCCACGGACAGCTGCGACTGCTGAAGCACGGCCCCGGTGGCCAGAGCGCCGATACAGGCCAGGCCAGCCGCGGCGGCGGCGACCCGGACCCGGGCGCCGGCCAGAGAGTTCTTGTGCGCGTTCATGTTCCCTGAATCCCCGATCAATCTTGTTTGCACTAGCGGTAACTCGTAACAAGATCAACCGGCGACCCGTGCGGCGCATTCCCGTCCGGGTGAAAGAAAGTCTGTGGCTTTCCTAAAATTCCTACAGAAGGCCGGCGACGAAGCTCGCGGCCTGGTTGGTGGGACCGCCCGTGTAGGCGCGGTGCGCCTCCACGTCGTCGCCGTCGCCACAGATCGGGTCGCCGGGATTGCAGAGGTCGATGGATCTCGATCCCCAGACGGGGCTGGACGTGATCGGCAGACCGATCTTGGCCGACGGGTTGCCGAACAACGCGATGGCCGCCACGTGGTCGGGGGCGTTGGGCGGCAGGGGAGCGTTGAATCCGATCGCCGGGAACGGCACGGCGCTGATCACGTCGATCACCGCGGCACCCTGCGAGTACCCACCCAGCACCAGTCGGGTGGCGGGGCAGTTGTCCATCATCCACTGGATGTGCCCGCTGGCGTCGTTGGCGCCGTTGGCGGCGGCCAGGAAGTCATAGCTGGCCGGGTAATTCACCGCATAGGCACCCACCGAGCGACCGCCGACCTTGCCGCGCAGGGAGCTGACGAACGCATTGCCGATCCGGCCGAGGCCGGGGTCCTCGTTGGTCCCGCGGGCGAAGACCACCTCGATATCGGGGCAGCCGTCGGCGTGGGCGGTGGCCAGGCTGCCCAGCGATGCCGGGCCGGCGATCACCGCGGCTGCGGTCAAGACGGCGGCGGATGCGGCCAGGGCGACACGGCGAACAAGATCAAACGTCACGCCGCATTCTAACGCGAAGCCTAGCTAAACAAGTGCTGCGACGAAGCTGGCGGCCTGCGGGATGAATTCCGAGGACTCGTAGTGGGTGTGCGCGAACGGGTTCCGACCGCGCGAGCAGATCGGGTCGCCATCGGCGCACAGGTCGATGGCCCGGGCGCCGTACGGCGCCGGCGCGGTGTTGGCCGGGTGGCTGAACTTGGCACCCGGATTGCCGAATACCGCGACGGCCGCGACCTTTCCGGCCAGGTTGCCCGGTAGCGGCGGGGCCGAGCCGAACTCGCCGATCCGGTCGCCGACGGGCGGGATCCCGATGAGCATGTCGACGATTGCGGCGCCCTGCGAGTAACCGCCGAGCACGATCTTGGTGGACGGGCACTGCGCGGCCAGGGTCGCGATACGCGCCTGGGCGTCGTAGGCGCCGTCGGCGGCGGTCAGGAAGTCGTAGGTGGCCGGGTAGTTGATCCCGTAGGTGCTCAGCGTGCGGCCGCCCAGCTGCGGGATGAGCGCGTCGGCGAGAGCCTGGCCGACGCGACCGATGCCGGGGTCCTCGCTGGTGCCGCGACCGAAGATCAGCTCGACATCCGAACAGGGCTCGGCGCTCGCCACCGGTGCTGGACCGGCCAGGAAGGCGAAGGCGGCGACCAGGGCAGAACCGACGGCGGCCATCCGCGCCGACAACTTGGGCAACGTCACGGACAGCATCTTGACACTTGCGGGCTAGTTGCTGCCAATCGCTTGCTCGGCATGCGGCCGGCCCGGAGGAACATCGGGCCAGCCGGTTTCCAATGCGCTCTCGGCGCGGTCCCCGAGTCGGGCCAGGCCGAGGCCCAGCAGGACCACCGCGCCACCGAACGCCTGCATCGCGGTGACGGCTTCGCCGAGGAACGCCCACGCGATGAGGATCGCGAACAGCACCTCGGCCAGCCCGACGAGCGATGCGAACCGGGGCCGGAGCCGGGCAACGCCGAAGATGCCCAGCGTGTAGGCGATGGCGGTCGGGATGAGGGCCATCGCGACGACCGGCAGGTACCACGGCAGCGTATGTCCGGCGACGACGGTGTCGTGGGTGGTGAACGCCATCGGCAGCACTCCCGACGCACCGAGGGCGGCCACCGCGACGGCTCCCACGATGAGCCCGCCGGCGGCCAGCGTGATGGGGTGCAGCCCGTCACCGTCGGCGGTGGCTTCATCGGACATCATGAAGTAGCAGGCGGCGCAGATCGCCGCGGCCAGACCCCAGGTCACCCCGACGGTGTTGATCCGGGCGCCGGCGAAGACGTCGAGCACCAGCATGATGCCGGTGATGGCCAGCGCGACGCCGGCGAGGGTGAGCCGGCCGGGCCGGCGTTTGGTGGTGGCCCACAACCAGCCCACGACCAGGACGGGTGCGGTGTACTCCAGCAGCAGGGCGACGCCGACCGACAGGTGCGCGACGGCGTTGTAGTAACACAGCTGGGCGCCGGCGATCGGGATCAGGCCGTAGGCGACGACCGTCTTGTGGTGAGCGATCGCGTCGCGGATCCAGTCCGGTTTGATGAAACTCGCGAAGACGGCCATGGCCAGCGCGCCACCGGCGAGTCTTGCGGTGACCGCGGCGGTGGGCGTCCAACCGGCCTCCATCAGGGCTTTGCCCAGCGGGCCGGACATCCCGAAGGTGAAGGCGGAGGCCACGGCGAACAGCATGCCGAGCCGGAACTGGCCGGTGTCGGCGCGCGTGTCGATCACGCTCATCGGAAACCCCCGAGCTGTCATGAGTAAAATATCGATTGGTCATGACGTTAGCGGGGACGGGAGTCAGGCGTCAAATGATTTTCACTCATGACACGGAGCTCACGCTGCGGGCCGCGTGTGTCCTGATCAACAGCAACCGCGTCGACGGTGAACAACTCGGCGACACCCGCGCGTTGGACGACTACCTCGACGGCTTCGGCTGGACCGGCCGGCGGGATCGGGACGCCGCCGAGCTGGCGTCGGTGCAACAGCTGCGTGAGCGGCTCGGCCGAATCTGGGCGTCCACCGGCGACGAGGAACGCGTCGTGGGGCAGGTCAATGCGCTGCTGGCGGACACCGATGCCGCACCCTGGCTGACCCGGCATCCGGAGATGCCGGAATGGCATCTGCACCTGGCGTCAATCCACGACCCGCTATGGCAGCGGATGGGTGCCGAGATGGCGATGGCGCTGGCCGACCTCATCCGCGGTGGCGAACTGCGCCGGCTCAAGATCTGTGCGGCCCCCGATTGTGACGCCGCATTGTTCGACCTGTCGCGCAACCGGTCCCGGATGTTCTGCGATACCGGCAACTGCGGGAACCGGCAACACGTGGCCGCCTATCGGGAACGGCGGTCGAAGGACGGCTGAACCGGTTGATCCCGGGGAACGGCCTGAATCTGCGGCGCGGCCGAACCTTCGTGGATCGGCGCCTGCGGCTCCAGTTCTGGCGGGGCCTTGATCTGGCTGCCCTGTGGGTTGGGGGGCGCCTGTGGGATCGAGTGTGGTTTCGGGATGCCGGCCGGTGGGCGGCCACCGTCCCACCACGTGGTCGTGGCGCCGGGGCCGCCGGCATCGGGCACTGTCGCACTGCTGTACAGCGATCGCGGTGGCGGTGGGGCGTAACCGGTTGTCGCCGAAGGGATTTCGGAAGTGTAGGCGGAGCCCGCGCGGTGAGCCGGGGCCGATGGCCGTGGTGACGTGGGGTACGTCGGCGCGGTGATTTGCGGCCCCTCGACCGGTGGAGGCACCGTTTCCTGTGCCGCGGGCGGGGGCGTGGCCTGGGCCGGGCCGGCCTGTTCCAGGTAGTGCCGCCACGCCTGCAGGGTGGAAAGCAGTTGCTGCGTGTAATCCATCGGCGGGGCCGGCGAATACGCCGGTGGTGGCGTGAGCGCGGGCGGTGCCGGCGGCATGGGCGGAACCGGTGCCACCGTTGGTGGGGCCGGCAGGGGTGGCACGGCGGCGACGGGCCACTGGGCGGCGGGGGGTACTCCGAAGCCCATCGTCGCCGAACTGGCCAGCTGTTCCAGGTATTGGCGCCAGGCCTGGAGGTAGGCAAGCAGATTCGCGTCGAACCGTGGTGCTGTCATGTGTCGGCCTCCGGTATCTGGAATGGCGATAGGGGACTTGTCGCGGGCGGCGGTGTGGGGGCATCCAGCGGATGCGGCAGCGACTCCGCGGCGAACCGGGAATCGAGTACCCGCAGCGGCCGCGCGTCGGCCGGCTCGCGATTCTCGATATCGAAGATGTAGCAATAATCGCCGGCGGGGGTGGGCATCCGGATGGGACTCGACAAACCCTGGTCGAGAAAACCGTAGGGAAACCGCCAGTCCAAGGTGGTGTGTTCCCGGCGGTCGGCGCCATCGGATCCCACCCATACATAGTGATCCAGAATCGCGTTCACGGCATGGCGTCCCGATTCGCAGGCCGCCTCCATGGACGTCATCCTGGTGAAGGTCTTGGTCCAGGTGCCGGCGAACACCACGGAGTTGTGGTGCACCTGGTAACCGCCGTGCCGGGCCTGCCATACGTAACGCGACCGCAGGTCGTCGGACCACCACGCCTCGGGCGGGCGGTAGGTCCAGGAGGTGCCGTGCGGATTCCACGGGTAACCGCCGGGGCGATTGGGCCAATCGCCGATGATCGGCACCAGATAGGGGGTCTCGTTGCGCACGATGAGCCCGGTGTCGGGCGAGGTGATCAGTCCTCGGTCCAGGGTGTACCACGCGGGCCACGGGATGATCTCGTCCGGCGAACCGCCCGCGTCGGTGGTCAGGGCGCCCACGATCTGGCGCCAGACCTCGGTGGCAAGTTCATCGGGCGTGCAGTCGCGGGCAGCCTTACCGTGACCTCGTTCGTCCACGAGTGCCTTCGACGGCGTGTTGAAATCGCCGATATCGACCGAGAGCACGGACACATAACCCTCCCGGGCCAGGCTGGGCCGCTTCTGCCACAGGCCATGCTGGTTGATCGACGACAGCGCCCACTCGGTGCCCGAGTAGTACATGTGCCCGCGGAGCAACTGGAATTCGGTGTCGAAGAAGAACTGGATCCCCGACAGCGTCTGGAAACGGTCCCACGGCAACCGGCCCATCTGATCCATCGCGTACGGGTCGCGCCGAGCGCTCGTCCGCGTGGTGCCGGGCTGCAGCGGTCCGTCGGGCGGGGGCGTCGACGTGGTGAATCCGTCGAGGCCGGCGACGGTGCCCCCGGTGCCTGCCGCGCGGAGGGCCGCGGTGATCCGCTCCGCGGTCGGGGCGTCGACGGCCACCACGGTGTAATCCGGGGTGACCCGCGTGCCGTCGGCGAACGTCACCCGGACCCGCGGGCGTAGATGCGGCAACTGGTCCGGGTCGACGACCGGTGGATCCAGGCATTCGGCGGCCGCGCGGACGAACCGCACCCCGAGCTGAACCAGGTGCCGGTACCAGTGATCGAACCAGGATTCGGTGGTCGGCCCGTTGAGCACACCGTCGGCTTTGTTGTCGCGCCGGTCCATCTGCAACTGCAACTGCAGGTACGTCGTGAGATTGGTGCGGGCGTCACCCCACCGGGAATCGAAAGCTGCCAGCACCCTCGGCATCTCGAGTAGCAGCGCATCGAATCGGGGCGTGTAGTAGAACCGGCGGGTTCCGTCGGCCTCCCGACCGACGAAGTAGTCGTAGGCGGACATGTTCTGCAATTCGGTCGCCCGGCGGACCGGGCTGGTGACCAGGTAGCGCAGTAACCGGCCGATGAAGGTCTGCACATCGGCGACGGTGAAACCCAGACCGGTGAGTTGCCCTGCCACGCTGAGGAACTCGGCCAGGCTGCGCGGCGCCTCACGCGGAAAGACGAGCGAGGGTTTGCCGGACACCGTCGTGCCCTGGGTGACCACGCGCCGCACGTTGTCCAGCACGGTGCGCGATGTCGGCACCAACTGCTCGGTATCGGCTGAGGTCACCCGGTCATAGATCGGGATGCGGTTGAACAGGTCCCAGGTGTGCAGATAGTAGGCCGGGAAGAAGCGGAACCCGTGCTCGCCGGCCACCGCCCGGCCGGGTGCCGGCGGGTGGCCGCGCCGGCCGGGGAAGGGACGCAACTCGCCGTGCGATCCCTTGTGCGGTCCCACCACGGCGAACTGCGACGCCGCCAGACCACCCAATTTGACCGGGGGAAGGGCGGCTCCGAGCTCGGCGCGCTCATCGGCGCGCGCCTCATAGACCGTGACCGCGAAGCCGCGCTCGGCGAGTTCCTGGGCCGCGGTCAGCCCGGCGATACCGGCTCCCAACACCGCCACCGTGGGCGGACGGTGCTGGGCCGCGGGCGGGATGATCGGGGACCTCACGGTACGCCCGCCCGCAGGGCCGACAGTAGCGCCGGTTGGGACGGGGCCCGCACCGCCGCATGCACGTAGGCCCGCATGGTGTCGTGCGCGCGCAGGATGTCGTCGAGACTGCCGTGCACGGCAACCGCGCCACCCTCGACGGCCTCGTCGAGGGTGATCACGGCGTCGAGGACGTCGAGGACGCCCGCCCGGGTGGTGACAACGCGGGTCCCCGCGCGGTCGGCGGCACCGCACACCTCCAGCCGCCGGCCGCCCCGCAGCGAGAACCGTTCGCCATCCACTGCCAGCTCGACCACCAGGGGTCCCAGGGTGCGCAGCACCAGCTGGTAGCTGTCGGGAACCTCGTCGGCGAGATGGTCGACCGACTGGCGTAGCAATGAGGAAACCGCTTCAGCCATGGAGGAACTCGAATACACCCGTGCCGGCGAAGTCGATGCGCTCACCGTTGATCGAACCGGTCATCGTGGCGGTCCCGCTGGATTCGCACAGCACGGTGGTGCCGTCGAGAGTCAGCTCACTGGGTTGCGCCAGTCGGGCATAGGACTGGGGTGAGAAGCGTGCGCACACGATGTCCCCGGCGTGCGCCGCGGTGACCTCCACCGTCGCAGGCACTCCCGGCACGTCACCGTCGAGCAGTAGCCGCATCGGCGCAGGCAGGGTGCAGTCGGGTGGCCGGGCGAGCACGCCGGAGGTCCGTACCTGCACCGAGGCATGCCGGAAGATGGCCGCCGGTTCGTCACGATGCCAGACATACAGCGCCTGGGACAGATAGCGCAGCCGCCGTCTGTCGGTCATCCGCAGGTACACCAGTGACCACGGGTCGCCGGATTCGCGGGGCAGCACCGTGCCCCACTCCCAGCCGAAGTCGTCGCCCCACCAGAATCGGCCCCAATTGTGGTCGTGGTAGGCGACATCGGCGTCGAATCGGTGCTCGCGCCCACGGAGCCGGATCCAGCCCGTGGCATGTAATCGCGGCACGAACAACCAGTTCAACCGCCCGGCCCCGAGCGGCTGGTTGTTCACCACGAACGGCCGGCTCACCGACACGAAATCCAGTTCGCCGTGCACGCCGTGGGTGGGCAGGTCCACGGTGACCCGATAACCGTCGGGCCGGACCAGCATCCGGTTGCCGCCGATCGCCAGGTCCCCCAGGGTGGCCGAGATGTCCACCTGCGCTTCGTCGAACCGGACGATCTCACCATGCCAGCTGTCCTCGTGGCCGATCACGATGATCCGCGGTACCAACCGGACTGCACCCTGTGCCGTGGTCTGGGTGTGCAGGCTGAAGTTGATCAACAGCCGGAAACCGTTGGCATGCACCACGAAGTGATGCCATTCCTTGAACCCGTCGGGCTCGGCGGTGCCCAGCATCGGTGTCCGCATGAAATCGCTTGCCGCCAGCGAGGCCGTCATCGCAGCCACCGCCCGGAATCCGCATGCGCGGTGCCCTCGCGGCGATGCGCCGGTCCGACCTGCGATACGGCCAGCCGCTGCACCCCGGCCGCGACGCCGGCGATGCCGACCAACAGATGGACGAAGTCGTCGGCGCCGCCCGCCGTGGTCTCGGTGTCGTCCGCCAACGCGTGCACCAGGCGTCCGAGCCCGGCCAAGCCCACCAGGTAGTCGATGAAGGTGCTCGCCTCGGCCAATGCCGGTTGCGGGTCGGTGAGGCTCAAGCGAATCCGTCCGGCCGGAAGCGGGCGAGAACGGAGTCGTCGAGGCCGTGCCCGACGATCGCGTCGGACAGCAACTCCGACCAGGCAGGCGGCGCCGCCCCGGGCTCGCCCGGGCCGTCGAGAACGTTGAGGCTCAACGTTTCCCAGATGCGCCGCAGATTCTCGACGGCCTCGGACGCGGCCAGTGCGTCGCGCAGCCGCGCGCCTTCGGGGGTACGCGCATACCTGGCCCCTTCGGCGACGAGGATGTCGTGCACCCGGCGCGCGGCGGCCGGATTGCCCAGGACGGCTCGGCGTACGCCCCTCAGCAGTTCGAACACCGCTCGTTCGGCCCCGTCCGAGTCCGGATCGGGGGTCGGAAGCAGTTGCGGGGCCTCATGTTCGACGAGATCGAGGGTGGCCTCCCTGATCCGTTCCAACTCGGTGAGCATGCCCACCAGCACCTCGGGGGTCATCGGGTTCGCCCGTGCACGTAGTCGATCAGGGCGGCGAGCATGTCTCGATGCTTGCTGGCGGGCAGCCAGTCCAACCCGGCCAGCACCGCGGCCGCCGCCCTGGCGTGCGCGGCGGCGACATTGCGGGCGTGCGCAAGCGAGCCGACCTGCTGCATCAGCGCGAACAACCAGCGGATGTCGTCGAGTTGCTTGGGCTCCGAATGTTGTTGCCGGTCAAAGTAACCGATGATCTCGGCCCGACCGCTGTGCGAAAGCTCCCCGCGCCGCGTGAGCCGCTCCAGCACGTCGGCGAGACCGACCTCGTCGTCATCGATACCGGGACGCCGGCGCGCCAGGATGGCCACGGCCCGGTCGCGTTCGGCTGCCGTCGCGTTACGCAGCGCATGGAGCAACATCAGCGTGCGTTTACCCTCCCACAGGTCGCCGCCGATCTCCTTGCCGTAGTCCTGCGGGTCGGCGCGCAGGTTCAGCAAGTCGTCGGTGATCTGGAAGGCGGCGCCGATGTGTCGGCCCAACGCCTCAAGCGGCGCCAACCGCTCGGTGTCGGCCCCGGCCGCCAGGGCACCGGCCTGAAGCGGTGTGATGAACGAGTACCAGCTGGTCTTGAGTTCGACCATGGTCAGATAGTCGGTGTCGTCGAGTTGCCAGGTATTGGATTTCACCCACTCCAGCTCGAGGGCCTGTCCGTCGACGGTCTGCCTGGTCATATGGGCCACCGCGCGCAGGATCCGCAGCGCGGGCCCGAGGCCGACGCGCTCCACGTTGTCCAGCAACGGTTGCAGGGTGAGCGAGAGCATCGCGTCGCCGACGTTCACCGCGATCGGGACGCCGTGGTCGACGTGCAGGGTGGGTTTACCGCGGCGCCACCAGGATTCGTCCTCGATGTCATCGTGGATGAGGAACGCGTTGTGATAGAGCTCCAGGGTGGCCGCGGTCGGGAGCACCGCCTCAAGGTGACCGCCGAGACCGAGGCAGATCGCGATGCTCAGGGCCGGTCGCAGGGCCTTGCCACCGCGTAGCGGGTAGTCGAGGATCAGCTCGTGCAGGCTACTGGTGCCGTGCCTGCCGGCGCCGTAGAGCCGCTCGATCTCACCGTCACACACGTGCTTGCACTGCGCGAGGTAGTGTTCCAGCGGATCGGGCGCCGCTGGGACCGAAGGTGTTTCGGGTGCGGCCGTGGTCATTACGGTCCGCTGGTGATCAAGACCAACCCGTTGACGGCCTTGGGTCGCACCGCATAACTGATCCGCACGTTGATCAAGACGTTGTTGGGGGCGGTCTCACCGACGATCTCGAAACTCGGGGTAATGCTGACGGCAAGATCGACGGGCTCTTCACCAGGGGATGCGTCGGCAGCATATCCGGGCGCGATGCGCTGTCGACGGCCGAGCACCACAGCGCGCAGGGTGTCACCGGCCGGGATGGCCGTGGTGGGCGGCGTGCTGATGTCCGGGCTGGTGAAGGTGCCGACACGGTAGGGCGCATTGATATTGCCGGCGTCCAGGATCGAGTCCTTGACGGGGGCGTAGCCGTTGACCAGTTGATACAGCGCCTTCATCGAGGCGGCGTCGGCGAATGCCGCCGACGGGGCGCGGAAGCCGGCGCTCTCCAAGAGGACTCTGGCGTCGATCACCCCGCCGACCATCTTGGGCGGATCATCGGCCGGGTCGACGATCCTGACGGTGTGGGGTGCGGCGTTGCACAGGAGTGGAATGGCGAATCCGTCGACCTTCGCCGCCAGCGCGACCACTGCGGGGGTGACCTTGGCCAGCACCGCATCCGGCGTGGGCGAGATCAACTCGCCGACCGTCAGATTGACGGGCTCGGCCGCATGGTTGACGGTGACGACGGGATTGGTGGCGTCGTCGTTCACCACCGCGGTCTGTCCCGGATCTCCGGTGTCCCAGTGCGGAATCGCTTGCCACGCGACACAGGTCTGCTCGAACGTCTCCTTGATCGTGTGATTGACCATGGCAACGCGTTCGGCACTGAGATACATGGCGGCGCCCCCCTCGAGTATGGCTCACATGATCGCAGACCCGGGCTTTGTCGGGGCCGGACTTGTGTCGGTCAATCGGCGTACTTTTGCCGCAGCTCGACGTCTTGGCCAGGCCTCAGTTCCCCGCGTTGCATGGCATCGCAGTGTGCGATGTGCAAGGTGGCCACCGCATCGTCGGGCAGGAGCCGCTGACAGCGCTCGAAGGCCGCACGGGCCTTGTCCACGGCACCGGAGTCGAACAGATCGAAAGCCTCGTCGAAAGCGGGCTGGGCCGCCAGCTTGGCGGCCAGGAGATCCTCGGGATCCTCGTCGTAGACCTCGTAGACGGTCACCGGTTGCCGGCGGTTGACCACCATCACCCGCTCCATCCGGCGGATGTGGAATTGGGCGGGGTCGGCGAGTTCGCCGTAGGTGGTGTCGGAGATGAGCAGCGCGGAGTCGTAACGCTTGGTGGTGCCTTCGATCCGGGCCGCCAGGTTCACGGCGTCGCCGACCGTGCTGAGCACCATCCGGTTGACTCCGCCGACCAGGCCGAGTCCGACGACCCCGGAGCTGATTCCGATGCCCACCCGCAATTCCTCGGAGCCGTGCGCCGACCGGTCGCCGTTGTGCTCGCGCAGCGAGCGCAGCATGCCCAGACCGGCGCGGACCGCGTCATCGGTGCTCTCGAACACGGCGAGGATCTCGTCGCCGCGCATGTCCTGGATCATGCCGTTACAGGCGACGATCGGCAGTTCCACCGCGCGCAGGAACCCGGTGGCCAGGGTGTTGGCCTCCAACACGTCCATATCCTCGATGAGGGTGGTGTAGCCCCGGATGTCGGAGACCAATACCGTCATCTGCCGCTCGACACGGTATCCGCTGCGCACCCTGCGGGCGTCGTCGATATCCAGCATGCGCAACAGTTCGTTGGGCACGAATCTGGATTGGACGTCGATCAGGGATTGGCGATGCTCGTCGGCTGCGCGCAGTTGGGCTTCCAGCTGAAAACTCCACAGTGGTGCCGCCGCCTGCGCGCACAGGAAGGTCAGCGCTTCTTCGTGCTGGGCGCTGAATTGTGCGCCCGCCCCGGTTCGCTCGGCGTACAGGACACCGATTATCTTGTCCTGCAAGATGATCGGCGCGGCCAGTATCGACGTTTCAGAGGTCAGGCACAACGGTGCCGCGGTCTCGATGACGCGGCGCACCACCGACGTGTCGTAGGACACCGTGGTCCACGGCTCGTCGATCGTGCTCGTGACGCCACTTTGGTGGACCGCGCGCACGGTCAGCTGGTCCGGCTCGCCGGTCAAGCACAGCACTCGATCGGCACCCGTCATGTCGGCGGCGGCACCGAGGGCGAGTGTGGCGAGGCTGTCGGGCGTGCGCGCGGCCGCGAGCGTGCGCACCAGTTGGTGCGCCCCGACGGGGTCGATGCCGGCGCCGGAGTGCACCAATGCGCGGCTGAGCAGCCACGGATGGTGGCGGGCGAGCCGGTTGACCCGCAATGTGAACCCCAGTGCCTGCCAACGCTGGTAGGCCGAGCGCAGCATGTGCTCGTGCAGCCGGGCCCGGCCGGTATCGGCGTACAAGTGGGCGGCCTCCTCGTGCGCGAGCGCGCCGATCAATGGCAGCTGATGTTCGTCGGCCAGCTCGATGGCGGTGTCCAGGAACCGCTCGGCCTCGCGATGCCGGCCGCGCACCCTGGCCCAGGCTCCTTCGATGAGAGCGCACGGCGCGGCATAGTTCGCCGGCGCCCCGGCAGCCCATTTACGGTGCAGCGCAAGCGAATCACGCACAACCTTTCTGGTCGCGCGGTCATCCGGTGCGCAATGGATCCCGCTCAGTGCGCTGACCATGTGCACCAACTGCAGCCCCGTGGTGCCCACCGTGCCGGCCAGATGCGCCATCACCTCCTCGGTGACCGCGGCGGCGCCGGCGTGGTCCCCGCTCCAGAAATGCAGGCCCTGTTTGACATCGGCCGCGACGCTCAACGTGACCTCGTCGCCTTCGCGGCGCGCTGCCGGCACGATCACGCGTTCGTCGTAGCCGCTCTCGCCGGCGACCAGCATCGGATCCTCGCTGCGGCCGAGCAGGTTCAGGCATAGTTGGTGCAGGGCCTGGCTGAGCGTGCTGGGCACCGGCTGCGACCGGATCTGCGGGATCAGCGAGCGAGCCATGGTGTCGATCTCGGTCGCCGGGGTGCCTGCCCAGAACGATTGCGACAGCAGCACGGTGACCAGAAAACCGGCGTACTCCTGGTCGCCCTGGTTCAGGGCCGCCGTGACGGCGTCGCGGACCTGCCCGAGTCCGTCGCGCACGGGGTGGCGCCAATGTCGGATGAAGTTCAGGTAGAGGAACAACGTCTCGGGTCGCGCCTGCCGGAACTCGGCGCGCTCGGTCAGTGTGAGGGCGACCTCGCCGAAACGTTGCGCACCCGTGCGGTCACCGGTGATCACCAGGACCACGCCATAGCTCACCAACACCAGCGGTGTGGACGGGGTGTGGCCGTGTGCGAGGGTGAGGGAAAGTTGTTTACGGACGATGAGCGGGAACAGGTTGGGTCGCGCGATGTAGGAGATGCTGCGCAATTCGGCCAGGATGTGTTGCGCCTCGATGACACGGCGGTCCTCGCATTCCGGCAGCTGCAGCAGCTGCTCGGTACTCCACCGGCGCGTGGTGAGTTTCATCCGCCCGAGCGCGTTGAGGATGCGGGGCTTGCCGGCATCGGCGGGCAGTGGTTCGCCGAGCTCGTCGAGCGCCCGCAGGCCCACCGTCAGGGCGTCTTGGATGCGGTTCTGCGCGATCCGGCCCTTCAGGCGCAGATATGAGAGGCGGGCGCGGTCGGCCGGATCCCGCAGCACCCCTTCGGCTTCGTCGAGCAGTTCGTGCAGGGTTGCGACGTCACCGACCAACAGCGCGGCCTCGGCCGCCTCGAGCTGTAGTTGCAGGGTCAGGTCGAAGTTCGTCGACCAGCGCTGCTCGCCCAGCAGCTGCAGCGCACTGCGGCAATGCTCCAGGCACAGCGGGAAGGAGGCTTGGATCCTGGCCCTGTTCGCGGCGCGATGCAGCAGGTGCACGAAGCGCAGGCGCTCGCCGGCCTCGGTCGCCGCACCGGCTCCCAGCCCGATGTGCCTGGCCGCCTCGAACAGCCGGTCGTCGCCGAGTTCCAGCAGCCGCCTGCCGAT
The DNA here is from genome assembly GCF_026240945.1 of Mycolicibacterium sp. J2. Taxonomy (GTDB): domain Bacteria; phylum Actinomycetota; class Actinomycetes; order Mycobacteriales; family Mycobacteriaceae; genus Mycobacterium. The sequence goes on along the minus strand of NZ_JAPFPY010000006.1, from coordinate 138,109 downwards.
CCGGAGATGGATGCGCCGGGCGTCCTCCGCCGAGAGGCCGTCGCGGGCCGACTCCTTCACCTTGTCGTGGCTGAACCGGTAGCGCACGTCGTGGCTGATCGTATTGGCGATCCGCCTACCCTCTCGGTCGAGGGCGTCGATCAACCGCAATTCGAGTGCCGTCCACAGTGTCTGTGCCACCGTGTCCGGGGCTGCGGCCGCCGCCGCGGCGGCATCCGCGAGGTCGAACTCACTGCCGATGACGGCCAACGCTCTGAGCACGTCCCGGTCGACCGGCCGGAGCTGGTCGAGGTAGCGGCCGAGGAATTCCGCCGCCGACGCCGACATCTCGATCGAACTCAGGATGCGGAGATCCCACCGGGGCCGACCTCCGGGGCCGCCCGCAACGAGCGCGCCGGCCTGCTGGGCGCGGTACAGCAACTGCCGCACCTGCAACGGATTACCGTCGGTCCGATGATGGAACTCCTTGGCAACGTCACCCAACTCGACACTGGGACCGCTCACGCCGGCGAGCAGTTCTTCGATATCGTTGCGCGACAACGGGGCAAGGTCGATTCGGCGAAGGGTCGACGCTGTCAGACCGGCTTCGCTCGGCTCGAACTCACCGGTCCGATGCGCGCCGACCACCAGCACATTGCGCAACGAGACCGACAGCAGTTCGGACAGGAACATCAGCGAGTCGCCATCGGCCCATTGCAGGTCGTCGATCGTCAGCACCACCGGACGGAAGGCGGCGGTCTCCGAAAGCAACGCGATGATCGCGCGGTGCAGCCTGCGACGCATGTCGGCCGCCTGCGGCGGCGGGGCATGGATCGGCGCATCCGTCGTGGACAACTGACGCAATTCGGGTACCAGGTCACCGAGCACGTCTGACAGCGGCGGTGTGGCGTCGATCAACGCCGAACGCCAGTGGTTGCGTTCGGCTGCCGGCGTGGCGTCCATGGCGCGCACCAGCGCGCCCAGGGCCTCGCCCAGCGCGCTGTACGGGGCGGGAGCCCCGTCCCGGCAACGTCCGTACGCGAAGACGCAGTTCCGCTCGGACACCTCGGCGCCGAAAGCCTGGACCAGCGTCGATTTGCCGACCCCGGAAACACCACTGATCAGGACGCACGATCCCGCGACCCGCCCGGCCGACTCGACGGCCTCGCGCAGGTCGGTCAGCTCACGCCGCCGATCGACCACCCGTCCGTCGAAATCGAGTACCGGGGTCGTCACCGCCGCGTCGGTTCCCTTCTCGTGGCGCTGCCTTCTCATGCCGTGGGGCCGCTGCCGCCTCGGTGGGCGGGATGTGTCAGCTTAACGTTTTCACCTGGGGACGGCCGTTGCTGGGTACGGAGGCCGCGGGCCGGGGTAGCCGTCGCGCCCCTGTTCCGGCGGTCTCCCCGAGCAAAGGATTTGGTGTGTCTGGCCGCCGCACCCCGAGATTAAGCTCGACACCGGGGGAACACATGGACCGGCGATCGTCGACGAGGCTGCTTGCCAGCGGCCACCGCTTTCTCGTGCGCCGCATGGAGTATGCGTTGATCGCGCGCGACACCCGCATGCTCGACGATCCGATCCGGACCCAATCGCTGGCGCTGGTCGCGGGGGCGGTGCTCACCGTCATCGCCCTGGGGGCCTGCGTGGTGCTGTCGGTGGTCACACCGCGCGGCACGATCGGCTCCGCGCCGATCGTGATCGACCGGGCGTCCGGCGAGGTGTACGTGCGCGTGGGTGACGCCCTGCATCCGGCCCTCAACCTGGCTTCGGCCCGGTTGATCGCGCGTACCGCCGCGGAGCCGGTGCTGGTCAGCACCGCGAGCATCGCGGCGGCCAAGCGTGGTCCGTCGATGGGAATTCCAGGGGCACCGGCCACCGTGCCGACGCACCCGCCGGCCGATGCGGCGTGGACCGTGTGTGGCGGCGAGACCACCACCGTGGTTGTCGGGGCCGCGCTCGATGACCAACCTGCGGCGGCGCCCTTGCTCGTTCGCCCGGTCGGGGACAGCGCCGCGGCGGTTTACCTGCTGTTCGACGGCCGGCGCGCCGCGGTCGACCTTCGCGATCGTGCGGTGGTCCGTGCGCTGCGACTGGAAGGTGTTGAACCACTGATGGTCTCACCGGCATTGCTGAACCTGGTGCCGGAGGTCGCCGCCCTCACCGCCCCGGTGATCGACGGGGCGGGCCGGCCCGGTCCGCCGCAACTGCCGGCCAGCACGGTGGGCACCGTGCTGACGGTCCGCCGCACCGGTGCCGCCCCGGACCACTACGTGGTGTTGAGCACCGGTGTGCAGCGTATCGGGCTGGTCGCCGCGGATCTGATCCGGTTCGCGGTGCGTCAAGGCGACGGTGTGCAGACCGTCCCAGCCGATCGGATCGCCGATGTGCCTGTCATCGAACCCCTTCCGCTCGAGCACTTCCCATCAGCCGCCGCCATACCCGCGGGGGCGGATCTGACTGCCCAGGTGTGCGTACGTTGGCGGCCCGGCGGGGTGGGCGTCGCTCCCGAGGTCACCGTGTCGACTCGGAAAAGCCTTCCAGCGCAACTTCAACCGGTTTCGCTGGCGCAAGCCGACGGTGACGGTCCGCGGATCGACGCCGTCGTGAACACCGACGGTGCCTACGTGCGCGCAACGGGCGCCGCGGGAGCGGGCGCCGCGACGGGCCCACTGTTCGTGGTGGATCGGGCCGGCGTCGCCTACGGCATCGACGACGAGCAGTCCGCCACCAGTCTGGGTTTGCCCGAGGAGCCCGGCAGCGGACCGTGGCCGGTGATCGCATTGCTGCCACGCGGTCCCGCACTCGGCTCCGCGCGTGCCTCAGTCCAGCGGGATGCCGTGCCGGCGCCGGCGTAGCCGGCCCGTCGCAATCGAGACCATCGCGACGGCCAGGCACAGGACCGCCCCCGCCGTCGCGATCCGGCCGGGATGGGTGTCCTGTGCCGCCGTCGGTGACACCGCAGCGACCGGGCGGGCCGGCGGTGGGGTGGCCGTGCCGACCGCGTCCAGCGCGCCGCGAAGGTCTACGATGCCGTGACCGGTGTGCGGGTTCCAGCCCCCAGCGGCAGGCAGCGCGGTGTCCTCGATCCGCTTCATCACCTGGCGCGCCGTCAGGTGCGGTGCCACCGAGCGCAGCAATGCGACGTAACCGGCGACCACCGGCGCGGCGTAGCTGGTTCCCGAAATGGGCTGTGTGCCGTCCCCATCAGGAGCTCGGTCGACGAGACCCTCGCCGACCGGATCCAGCGACACGACGCCCTCGGCGGGTGCGGCCACGTCCACCCACGGGCCGGCCAGGCTGTATTCGGAAGCCGTACCGTCGGCACGCACCGACCCGACGGTCAGCACCTGATCGTCGTACCAGCAGGGGCTGGCGACGACGTCCACCCGTTCCCAGTCCGGTGCGTGCCCGGCCGTGGCAACGGGGTTCTGCTTCGGACAGCTGCCGTGCCCGCCCACATTGCCCGCGGCGGCCACCACCACGGCATTCTTGACGTCCACCGCGTAGCTCAACGCGGCGCCCAGTGCCCGGTCGTCCAGGGTGTCCCCGGCTGCCAGGCACGCCACCGAGGAGATGTTGATGACGGTCGCCCCGAGGTCTGCCGCCAACCGCACGGCCGCCGCCAGCGTATCGACATCGCCCACGCCCGCCCCGCCGCCCACTTCGCGAAACATGCTGCTGGACTGGCGGATACCGATGATCGTCGCCTCGGGCGCGATCCCGCTGAACCCGGACGCCTGGTCGGGCGCCGCGCCGATCAGCCCGGCGACGATGGTGCCGTGGCCGTCACAGTCCTGTGTCCCGTCCCCGGCGGACACGAAATCACCACCCGCCACCAGATTCGGCAGCAGGCGATGGCGGGCCACCCCGGTGTCGATCACCGCGACGGTCTGCCCGGCACCGCGCGTCACCGCCCACGCCGACCGCAGATCCGGTCGGTCCGGCAACCGGGCGGATACCGCGGGGCTCGAGGTGACGCACGGCCCGGCCGGTTCGGTCGCATAGGGCGGTGCCGCCGGACCGGGTGTCGGCAGGAAACCGCTGTCCACCACCGGTGGGGTGACCGCTCGCGCTGGCGGCGGCACCACTGCCGGGGTGATGACCAGCACGGCGGCGACGAGCAACCGAATCACCACGGCAGACTCAGCTCACGGACCATTCCGAAGATGCCGGTACACCACGCGGCCGTCGGGATCGCCGCGGCCAGCAGCGTCACCTCGACGATGTCGACGACGCGGGAGAGGGCCGGGTTCGCCGTATGGCGTTGCACATACAGCACCGCGGCCACCGTCGCGGCGGTGGCGCCCACCGCGCCGGCGTACGCTGGTATCCAGCGCAGCAGCAGCGCCGAAGTGGCTGTGGCGCAGGCTAATCCACCGATGAGCAGGGCCACCCTGCACCGGCCGTCGGCGTGTGAGCGGATGCGCAGCAGGACCACACCGGTGACCACCCCGGCGAGCGCTGGTTCGGCCGCCCGGTCGGCGAATGCCGTCGCCAGCAGGGCGCAGCCGGCTGCCGCCGCGGCGGCAGCGCCGGCCACGATCCCGGTCAACACCCGTCGTGCGTGCCGGGTGTGCCCGACGGTGATCCTGGTGCCGGTGCGTCCGGGTGACGCCGGGTTCAGCCCGGTCACGACGACGACCAACCGAGTCGCCAGGCCGAGGGTTGCGATGGCCGCCGTGCACAGGACCGCAGCGCTGACGCCGAATCCGGTCGCCCACAGCGCCGCCGCGGCGATCCCGATGGCCAGCAGTGTCGCGCAGGTGCCCATCGTGGTCAGCAGGATCGTGTCGGCGGTTGTCAGCCGGGCGAGCAGGACTGCGGACGACGCCGCGGCGGAGGCCGCCAGCAGTGCCCCCGGTGCGGGAGCTGACGTGCCGACGGCGAGGTATCCGGCGGCGGCGCTGAATATCACCGCGACCACAGCGCCCGCGGTGGCCGCCGTCATCGTGCGCGCCCGGCGGGCCACCGCGGCGGCCGTCACGGCGATACCCGCCGCGGTTGCGCAGGGCAGCACCGGAAGTCCGCACATCAGCATCGAACCCACGATCGTCGCGGCGGCGACCGCGGCGGACCATCCCCACGTTACGGCTGCCCACGCGGCGGTCACCCGGTGCGGCGCGAGCTGCGCCGCCTCGGTCGCGGCCACGGTGCCGAAATCACCTACCGCCGGGACGTACCGCGGTGCCGGTCCCGCCGCGATGGCCAGCACATCACCGTCGCGAACTCCGTTCTGGCGCAACGTCTTATCCTCGTCCAGCCGATCGCCGCCCGGTCGGCTGAGGTGCCAGCTGCACCCCGGTCGGGCGTCCGGCGTGATCACCATGTCGACGATATCCGGCAGCGCGGCGCCCACCGCCATGTCCGCCGAGCACACCAGATCGGTCAGGGTACCCACATGCGCGATCGATACCCGGCACCACGAATCCTGCACGCCTCTGACCGTAACCGGCGCCGGGTCTGCCCCCGTGCACCAGAATTCGACGGAACCGGTTGGCGCACCGGTGCGTCGAACAGGGTGTGGAACTCGTGCAGCCCGCTCCGCCCCCGTCCTGCGCGGTGGAGTTGCGGCGCCCACCGGACCTGCCGGCGGCCCAGCCGGTGAACCCGTTGACCCGGCTGCTGCCCGTGGTGATGCTGGTGGCAGTCGGCGGGATGGCCGCGGTGTACCTGAGTTCGGGCCAAGGTACCTCGCGCAATCCGATGTTCCTGCTGTTCCCCGTGATGATGCTGGCCTCGGCGACGGGCACGCTGGCACACACCTTCCGCGGCCGTACCGCCGAAGTCAATGCCGCGCGATGCGGTTACCTGCGTTACCTCGACGACATCGTCCACGATGCCACGGAGACCGCACGCCGGCAACATGATTGGCTGCACTGGCGGCACCCCGACCCGGCGGCCTTGTGGACCTTGGCCGGTGGGCCGCGGATGTGGGAGCGCCGGCCCGGTGATCCGGATTTCGGGGTGATCCGATGCGGTCTCGGGCCGGTACCGCTGGCTACCCCGCTCATCGCACCGCAGGCCGACTCGCTCGGCGACGCCGACCCGGTGACCGAGGACGCGCTGCAGGACGTGCTCGAACGGTGGGCGCTGCTCGCCGACGTCCCGGTCACTGTCGTACTGGCGGAGTGTGGCCGAACATCGGTGCACTCCGATCCCGTGGTGTCCCGGAACATGCTGCGTGCCATGCTGTGTCAGCTCGCGACCCTGCACAGCCCGACCGATGTCCGGATCGCCGCGGTGGTACCGCCGGGCGACACCCACTGGGACTGGCTGAAATGGCTACCGCACCATCGGGATTGCCTGCTGTGCGACGGCGCCGGACCGCGCCGGCTGACCTTCGCCGATCTGACTGCCGCCCAGGACGCCTGCGCGGGCCTGGGTGCTGTGCAGGTGGTGATCGTGGTGGACGGTGTCGACACCTCCGGCGCCGCGGTCACCGCCGGTGTGGCGGTGTTCGACGTCGGCGCGGCGGCTGCCACGATCGCCACCGGTTGCCGCCCGGACGAACTCGGCCCCGGGCAGGCCTCGCGATGCGCGCGGCGGATCGCCGGGTACGCGCCCGACGGTGGGTCGGCCGGTCGGCCCGGCTGGCCCGAACTGATCGGCGTCGGATCGGGTGATTTCGATCCGGCCGAGGCGTGGCGGCCGCGCGCGGACGAGGACCGACTACGGGTACCGATCGGGTTCACGAGGACCACCGGCGAGCGTGGTCAACCCGTCGTGCTGGATATCAAGGAGGCCGCGCACGGCGGCATGGGTCCGCACGGGCTGTGCATCGGCGCCACCGGTTCGGGGAAATCGGAGTTCTTGCGCACGCTGATCCTGGGACTGGTCGCCACCCATGCACCCGACGAACTCAATCTGGCGCTGATCGATTTCAAGGGTGGTGCCACCTTCCTCGGCACCAAAAGTCAAGTATTACACCTATGATGTTAGGTGTGCGCGCAGCGATCTACACCCGCATCAGCGACGACCAGACGGGCCGAGGGCTCGGGGTCGCTCGCCAGTTAGAGGACTGCCAAGCGCTGGCTGAACGCCAAGGATGGGAAGTCGTCAAAACCTATGACGACAACGATATTTCGGCATACAGCGGGAAGCGGCGCCCTGGCTTTGAAGCGATGCTGGAAGCGATGAGGGTGGGGGAGTTCAACGCCCTGCTGTGCTTCCACACTGACCGGCTCTACCGATCGATGTCGGACCTGGAGCGCGTCATCGAAGTCGCCGACGCAAACCAGATCGAGATCAGAACCGTCCAGGGCGGCACATTAGACCTGTCGACATCGGCCGGCCGGATGGTCGCCCGGATCCTCGGTTCGGTCGCACGCCAAGAGTCCGAACACTCGTCGGAACGCCGCAAACGCGCCAACCTCCAGCGGGCCGCCAACGGGGACTGGGTGACCGCACGCCGGCCGTTTGGTTACACGTCCGACGGGCAGCCGCTAGAGCCCGAGGCCAGCGCCGTGCGGAAGGCTGTTATCGACGTACTGGGCGGGAAATCGGTGCGGGCGGTGGCACGTGAGTGGAACGCGGCGGGTCTCGCTACGACAGGGAAAGCTGCTGAGTGGCGCTCTCCCATGGTTCGGAGGGTATTGCTGAATCCGCGTTACGCGGCCCTGGTGGTCCACCAAGGCAAGGTGGTGGGCTCGGGGAACTGGAAGCCCCTGATCGACGAGGGCACCCACCAGGGCATCGTTGCGTACCTGAACAATCCGGCACGGTACGGACACGTCGGGTTCGAACGAGTGCACCAAGGCAGCGGGGTTTATCTCTGCGGCGTGTGCGGCGCTCGACTGGAGGGGTGGATACCTACGGGCGGCAAGCCGCGGGCATATGCGTGTGCCGACAGGCACGTCAGGCGCCAAGGCGAAGCACTTGACGACTATGTTTCGCAGATTGTTCTAGGTCGGTTCAGTCAGCCCGACGTTGCTGAACTAGCAAAGACGCTTGCCAATCCGGGAGGGATCGATGTTGCAGCCGTGCACGCACAGCGCACCGCATTGCTTGCACGGCAGGAAGAGCTGGCGGGGTTGTTCGCCGAAGGTGCGATATCGGCGACACAGTTAAAACGGGGTACCGCCAAACTGTCCAACGCGTTGGACAGTTTGGAGCGGAACTTAGCCGAAGCGGCACAATCGAATCCGGCAGCAGCGCTTCTAGAACCGGGCCCAGACAATGAGACGCTGACGGAGCGATGGTCTGCACTCAGCCCTGACGTTCGCGGAAAGATTGTCGATCAACTTCTCACCGTCACGGTTAACCGCTCTCCACGGGGACTCAGGCGCTTCGACCCGGAGTACGTATCCATTGAATGGAAGGGAATCGGGTGACCATGAGCCAGTTCGTGATTCTGTGCGGGTGCGGAAATCCGCGAAAGAGGCCCGTGATGTTCGAGCCGATCGACGGACGTCACGTGATAGCGGTTATCGATGATGCTCGAACGTCTGGCAATGGTCTGCGCGTCGAACAGAATCCACCTGAAAACTCCAGCGTCGCAGTAAATGCGAATCGCCGTGGGGACCGGCGATCAAACTACAACCTTCGCTGTGGCGGCTGCGATGTGAACCTCTCACCCATCAAATTATCAACAGTCAGAACATCTTTCGATCTCATCATCAGTCAGCCGACGCTGTTGATCGACGAGCTGGCCAGCCTCGACTGGCCGGTCGCGGTGCCCTTCTATGAAGGGGACGTGCCGGCGACACCTGAGGATGAGGCGCTGCGCAACGAACAGTTCTTGGCCGAGTTGGAGGGCAGTCCGTACGAGGGTGTGGAACCGAAGTTCGTTCGCCAATACTCGCAGCGGTTCGTCATCCCGTGGTCTCTCTTCGTCGGGGTCACATCCCGCTTGCCCAAAGATGGCCGTCGCTAGGCCGACACGCCCGCGCAGGGCAACTACCCGGTTTTGCATCAAACCGGGGTAGCATCAAACCCGCAGTCTCCCAGATATGGGGCCGGACGGCATCACACGATGATGCCCTGGAGGCCCCATTATGGCCACACTTTCGGCCACCAAATCCAGCCGTCGCGGTCGCGTAGCTGCGTTAACGCGTGCAGTCCGTGCAGGCGAACGCTCACAGTCTGAACTCGACGACGCACGCCGCGCACTAGCTGAAGCACAGATCCACGATTACGTCGAGAAAATCCTCGGGGAAGCTCCACCACTGACTGCCGAACAGCGGGAACGCATCGCGGCGTTACTCCGGGCCGGAGGTGTGGCCTGAAATGTCCCTAGCGAACAGAAACGGCCCCGCTCCCAACGAGGCCGCCTCCACCACACATCAGTGCCACAAGTTTACATCTGAGCGGACGCGCTGCACACGTTGCAATCGTCCGCTGCACTCTGCCGTGTCTCTCGCACGAGGTCTCGGTTGGCGTTGTGCTCGCCAAATGAGTGAGGTCCGCCATGCAAGCTGACCAGCGCACCTCCGAACAGTACGAAGAGACGGTCGGATCCACCGCCATCGGCCCTTACGCCGCAACCGGAGCATTGCTGGTGGCCTGCCCGAATTGTCAGGCGCCAGAGGGTATCCGGTGCGCAGCACCAGAATCAGTAACGCGCATTATCGGACCCCGCAAACGGCGAATCCCCTGCCTTAAGCGGATTAAAGCCGCCGAGGTCCGCCAATGACTTCACGGATGGTTTCTTGGTTTGAGGTCTACAGATTCGCCGAGCGGTGGGCGGCGGCCAATGGGCAACACATCATCGGCTACGCCGCGCTGATTCCCGGCACACCGCAGTGGTGCGCCTTACCTGATGACGACGCCCGAAAACTCCTTGCACTGGTGCTCGGTGGTGTCCGCGAAGCACTCAACCACGATGTCACGCAAGAACTTCGTGCTGACGCAGGCCGGGTAGTGGCCGATAGCGCCGATTGGTCGGCTATCGCTCAGCGGGTACGCAATGGGCGCGGGCCCGCGTACATACCCCGGAGGGCCGCATCGTGACAGTCATCGACCGATCTGACGAACTCGAGAAGTGGTATTCCGAAGGCGATAAGGCGCCGGCTGAACACCAGGCCGATACCGCCGCCGAAGTTCATCGGGGACAGGCGCGAATGGCGTACCGGCTAGCCGAGGGCTACAAGGGGCGCCTACTACACGTTCACGGCCTGGGCTGGCATGTGTGGGATGGCAAGCGCTTCACCCCCGATGACCGTGGCCACGCCACACGCGCAGTGCTGGACATACTGCGCGGCGCCCTGGCGGACTCACTTGACGACAAAGAACTGCGGACCGACGTACGCCGGTGCGAATCGGCGGCTGGCATCGCCGGAATACTCGACATCGCAGCGGCACTAGAACCGTTCGCGGCGGCTGTGGATGACTTGGACGCCGACCCTTACCTACTCAATGTTGCCAACGGCACGTTGGACCTTCGGACGCTGGCCCTGTTGAAGCATGACCCGGCGAATCGGCTGACGAAGGTAACCAGGGCAGCCTACGAGCCGGAGACCCAACCCGGTGAATGGCATCAGTTCCTGGCCACCGTGCTGCCCGATGAGGACGTGCGAGCCTACGTGCAACGGCACGTTGGGATGTCACTGGTGGGCCGGGTTGTCGAGCACGTCCTTTCCATCTGGACCGGCACCGGCGCCAACGGCAAAGGCACATCCATTGGCGCACTATGTTGGGCGCTCGGAGACTACGCCAGCACCGCAGAGCCTGAACTACTACTCCACCGGACCGGCGCACACCCGACCGGCGAAATGGACTTACTCGGCCGTCGCCTGGTCGTCATGAGTGAGACCGACGAGGGCCGGAAACTGGCCGAGGCCACCATGAAACGACTAACTGGCGGCGACACCATCCGGGCACGCCGGATGCGACAGGACTTCATCGAATTCGAGCCCTCCCACACCCCCATCCTCGTGACCAACCATCTGCCCGCTGTGTCCGGTGATGACCCTGCGGTATGGCGGCGAATCCGCGTGGTGCCCTTCGATGTTGTGATCCCCGAAGGACAACGTGATGGTCACCTACCCGAGCGTTTGCAACACGCTGCAGATGAGGTGCTGGCCTGGGCGATTGACGGATGGAGGGCATACAGCACAGGGGGGTTGGCAGAGCCCGGGGTGGTTCGGGCCAAGACCAGTGAATACCAGGCTGAATCGGATGCAGTCGGCAGATTCATCACCGAGAACTGCGTCACGTCATCACCGGCCCTGAAAGCTACCACCGGCCAACTGTTCGATGACTGGCAGAAGTGGCGCACCACGGAGGGCGTTGCGGAGATGTCCCAGAAGGCTTTCGGTCAGGCGCTCGACCGACACGGTTACCCGGCCGGTAACGCTACGAACGGCAAGCGCTGGCGCGAAGGCATCGGCCTGAAATCCGGTGATTCTGGTGACTGACAGCACGCATAGCACGCATTTAGAGGTTCCTCCTACGCGTGCGCGCCTATGTGTTCATATGCAGCAAGCGTGCTATGCGTGCTGCCGGGCAAGGCATAACCGAGATGACCTCCACAAACAGTGAAACTGCGACAGTTCACAGCAAACCGACCCTTCGTCCCTCAACATCTTCGAATTGGAGCACGAAACAAAATGACCGCATCAAACACCGCGACTGTCGAAACCCTCACCGCCGAAGTCCGCACACTTGTCGTGGGCTCACGCCAAGTAACACTCAGCGTCGCCAAACAGTTGGACTATGTGCCGCTCGACCAGTTGACCGTCTTCGGCCGCATCAAGCTAGGCCCAAAAGAACCGGAGAACCTGGTCATCGGCGCCAGCTCGGACGGCACCCTATCCCTATCGAACTACAGCCTGTTCGCCAAGCAGCCCGACTGGCATGTGCACCTCCAAATCCCCGACGACTGGGCAGACGACGAGCTACCAAAAATCGGTTGGTCCATTACTCGCACTAGAGTCGTTCATCTCCATTTCGCTATCGGTGATGAATTAGTCCCGGTAGCTATCGCGGCGAGTAGGTGCCGGGTCTGGGATGGCCGTGACGCCTACGACGTTGCCCGTACGGCCTGGAATGCCCGCCGTCGTGAATGGTGGGTCGACAAAGGTTGCCCACGGGACGGCCAAATGCGGGACGACTACACAGGATTCAGTGAGCCTGCGCCCCACCCCGTGGATTACGGATCCGAAGGCTGGAATCCCGGCCCGCGCCGCAGTGAGCTAAGAGAAGTCGTAGTGCTTGCGCGCCAAGAGATGCTGCGCAAGCACGCGCTGTACGAGGCCGCGAGAACGTCTCCGCTGATTGTGTTGGCGGGCCTGCGATGAGCGACAACATGCCCACCCTGCACCCCACCCGCTACAAGCGCCCGGCCCGGCACACCTGGGAGCCAGCCGGCCTCGAAACCCTCACCGGCTGGCTCAACGTGAGGATCTGGTCCTACGACCGACGATTGGGCGTCGACCTATACGTCACCGACGAATGCCCCGGCGTCCTCCACGAAGAGAACGCCTGGACCGAGACAGTGCTCGGCTGGGAAGACAACAACGGCGACATAGCCAACCCCGACACCGGCGAACTCTACGACCCCGACCCCGTCGTCATCGACCTGCAACCAGCAACACCCGCCTGGAAGCAACAGAACGTCGGCCCCGACTGGACAGCCGCAATCACCGGAGGCGGATACCTAGGCTCCTGCCCCGCAGACATGGTCCCCGACATCCTGCGCCGCCACGGTTTCGAGGACGCCATCCCCAAGCCCGCTGATTGGGTGGCCGACAACGGGGACGACCTGTGAATCTGCCAAACGATATTGCCGAATCAGCAATCGACATCCCTGCTTCCGCGCCCCGACGCCGCGCTGAATGGCCCACCCACCGCGCCAAGCAACGCAACCGCCGCCACCGCATGGCCTACCAACGCCGCAGAAAAGGCCGCACAAAATGAGCACCGCAACTGTGCAATCACCGCAGCTCAGGACCGGTTTCACCCCACAAAACCGGGGTGGAGTTGTGGAAAAAGAAGTGAAGAGGGAGATCCTTCCAGATTGGCGGTCTGACCAGCAGTTACCGCTTAAAAACCAGCCCCAAGCAGGGAGAACACCATGCGCACTGCGGCTCAACGGATTCGGTCCACGAGCGCGTGGCAACGGCTGGCCAAGCAGGTGTGTGCGGAGGAACCTGTCTGCTGGCTTCGGTTGGCTGGCTGCACTATTCGGTCAACCACTGGCGATCACGTCATCCCGGCCGGTGCTAGGCCAGACCTGGCGTTGGTTCGCTCCAATGTTCGGGGGGCGTGCCGCCCCTGCAACAGCAAGCGGGGGCATCTGCCAGCCGCGTTGGCGCGGGAGATGTACGGCACCGCAACGGATACTGCGGACACCGAGGCACCGCCAGCTTTGGGGTTCTTCGATGCGTGATCACCAAACATGCAGGTCAGAGACCCCGTTTTTTGAGCGGGAACGCCCTGGTGAGACCGCCAATGTTCGTCTCGCGGTGCGCGAGGCCTGAAACGAAGCCAATAGTTGAAGGGAAGATTGATGTGACGACGACGAGCAAGATGGTGCCACCTGTTCCGGAAGGCACGGGCGACAGTGGATCCCGGTTGTGGCGGGACATCCTCGGCAAGTATGAGCTGGAGGAGCACGAGCTTGCGTTGCTGCGTGAGGCGGTGCGCACGGTCGACCAGTTGGACAAACTCCATGACATCACCGAGGCGGAGGGCTTGACCGTTGATGGTCCGCATGGCAGTAAGGCGCATCCGGCGCTGACTGAGGCGCGGCAGCTGCGGATTGCGTTGGCCCGCGTGCTGGCTGCTCTGCGTCTGCCGGCTGGTGATGAGGATGATCAGGCTAAGGTTCGGCGGCCACAGCGGCGTGCTGGTGTCCGTGGTGTGTATTCGGCGGGTGCGTGATGCGGCGCCGTCAGGTTGAGCGTGCCGGGGGCTGGTGCTTGGACGGCAAGGTGTATTCCAACGAGTCAGAGTTCTTGGAAGCTAAGGGTGCTCGGCGTGATCGTCGGCGGCGGCTGTTGGAACTGTTGGGCTACGTGTATCCGCCGGGGTGGTTCCGGTGATGGCACCTGATGCTCAGTGTCGCTTGGATGGTCTGGTGGTGGCGGGGTCGGCGGTCATCTTGACGGGTAGCGCCGCACGGTGCGCCTTGCAGGCCGTGCTGATCACGCTTCGCGCCAGGCGGGCCAATGGTCTTCCGGAATCGGAGGCTTATCGGGCTCTGGCTGCGGCTCTTGCTGAGGTGGAGTCCGTGCGGGGACATTCGGACGTCCGCGAATTCGTTGGAGTGCAGACTGTTTCAGTGGGGCCCATGGTGCCGGCGATTGAAGCGGCTGCACGACTTGGTATTACGGCTCGTCAGGTGAGGCGGTTAGCCCCGCGCCTCGGCGGCAAGAAAGTTGGCGGGCAGTGGCTCGTGGATGAACAGGCACTTACGGAAGAGATTCAAGGAAGGGAGCGGAGGTGGCAATGATGAAGTTAGAGACAGAGACTCCGGTGAGGCGACGTGATGTCGTGCAGGTGTTGGCCGCACTTGATGAAGACGAATTCAGGATATTAGTCGCGGAAGCGCGTGGCGTGCCGCTGGTTCCGGCCGAGGGGGTAACCCGTGGGTCGAAATGAGTCCCGCACGTTGGAGCGGCTATCGGTTCCCGGTCAGGTCGAATTGCGTTCGGGCACTGGGCGGACCATCGGCGGGTATGCCGCGAAGTTCAACCGGATGAGCCAGAATCTGGGGGGCTTCGTGGAGCAGATCGACCCGCGATTCTTCAACAAGTCCCGGGGCGACGGTTGGCCCGACGTGATCGCCCGCTACAACCACGACGACCTCATGGTGTTGGGCACGACGAACGCGAGAACGTTGCGGCTGAGCCTGGATGACGTTGGCCTGTTGTACGAGGCGGACCTGCCATCGTCGCGGGCGGACGTGTATGAGCTGGTGCAGCGTGGAGACGTGAGCAAGTCGTCGTTCGCGTTCATCACGGTCGAGGACGACTGGGGAACCAATGACCAGGGGTTCCCGCTGCGGACTCTCATCTCAGGCCGCCTGATTGACGTGGCTCCAGTGAACACCCCCGCGTACACCGATACATCCACGGGGCTGCGGTCGCTGGCGGCCCACGTGGGCGCGCCGCTGGAGGATGTGCAGAGGCTCGCCGGGCGCAACGAGCTGCGTAAGCTGCTCACCCGCAGCGACACGTCGTATCGGCGGCCGTCCAGTCAGTGTCGGTCGGCGCGGCGGGCGCTCAGTGTGGCTATGGCCGAGGGTGCCAAACCGGGGTTGGAGATTTACAACGCGCGGCTGGCTCTCATCAGGGCACTGCCGTGACTGCCCTGGAGGAGTTCGACGCTGAAGTGCGGCGTGCGGGGCTGCGGCTACTGGCGGAAGCATCCGGTGGGGAGAACGCCGACCTGGACCGTGGTGTCGCGATGATCCTTGAACGCCCCGATCTGCGAGACGTTCTCGGCTTTCTCGGGCGCTTCGCGTTCGAGGCGCTGAGTTCTTGCGGGTCATCGGACGGCGCTCGGAGTTTCATTCTTGACGAAGTCGACGTGGCCGATTTCCGCATGACGATGCCCGACGAGGTGGATCTGGAAGAGATCCAGCACTCAATCCCGTTCCCTGAGTTTGGAAGGCCAGCATGAAGGTACGAATCACGGTCCGCCCGGTTGGCTACGTCGCCATTGGTGGTGAGCCGCTCACTGCTTGGCCGCCAGTCGGTGAGGTAGTCGACCTTCCCGACGACATCGCCGAGGATCTGATCAAGGGCGGTAACGCGGAGAAGGTTCCGGGATGGTCGGGGCGGGAATGGCTGTGGCCGTGGCGCCGCCCTCGCGTCGAGGCGGTTGGTCCCACGGAGATGACGGTTCGGATCAAGGTTCAGCCGCGTGGATACCTGGCCCTCGGTGAGGGACCGCTGCGCGCGTGGCCGCCCGCCGGCACGGTGGTGGAACTGCCGAACGATATCGCTGAAGACCTCATCAAGGGCGGCTTCGCTGAAGTGTTCGTTGCCGATGAGGTGAGCGTGAAGACCGTTCAGGTGAAGGTGACGCGGGCGTGGCCGAAGGTGGGCTCGGTGATCGAGGTGCCCGCGGAATTCGCGGCGGGGCTGGTCGCTGGTGGCTTCGCCGAACCAACAACCGCGGCTGGTGGAGCCACTGAGGTCCTTGAAGGACCTCAGTTCGTCACCGGTGAGCATGTAGGAGTGTGACGCGTGGACCCGCTGATTCTCCTTATTGAGCCGGAGCTTGACGAGCGTTCCGCCACCGCCACGATGTCCCGCGCCCAACGGATCTACGAGCAGGGCGCGCGGGATATCTCGCGTGTCATGCGGGAGCAGCTCACCGAGGGCGCCCAACAGGGTGGCCGCGCTGTCGAGGACATGGCGGACAAGGCCCGGCGCGCGTATTTGAGCATGCAGGACGCGAGCGAGAAAGTCGCCCGCGAGGAACGCAAACTGGATACCGCCCGCGAGAAAGGCGCATCGAACACCGAGGCCATTGCGCGTCGGGTGGAGCGAGCCCGCCTCGATGAAATCCAGGCCATCAACCGGGCCCGTGACGCCTACGTGGAGTACGGCCAGGCAGCACGCGACGCCGGCCAGGCCGGCGAGCACGCTGGAACGAGCATCCTTGGAGGGCTACGCGGCGCGGTGGCTGGCGCGGGCCAGTCCGGTGGCGATATGGCCAACGAGTTCGCGGCAGGATTCGCAGGGTCGTCAGCCCTGATGCGGCTCGGTGCTGCCGGCGGGCCGATCGGCCTCGGTTTGGCTGGGGTCGCCGCGCTGGGCTACGCGTCGGGAAAGATATTGGCCGACAATCTCTCTGCCGGCATGGACACCTTGCGCATGCAAGATCAATTCCGCGCCAAGATGGGCTTGGATCCCGACACTATGAGGCGTTACGGGGCCGCTGCCTCGAATGCGTGGACGTCCGGGTTTGGGCAGTCGACACAGGACAACCTGGCATCGCTGCAGTTCGGTGTGCAATCAGGCTTGGTCGACCGCAACGCATCTAACGCGGACCTGCGGGACTTCGCGTCGCAGATGGACACCATGAAACAGTTGGTCGACGCGGATGCCCGGGAGATTGCGGCTGGCACACGGAACTTCGTCAAAACTGGACTGGTGGATTCGTACGGGGAGGCGTTCGATCTGATCACTGCCGGGCAGCAAAAGGGCTTGAACATCTCGAATGACCTGCTGGATACCGCCGAGGAGTACGGGACCGCGCTGCACGGCGTGGGATTGAATGGGGTGGAGGCGTTCGGCCTGATCGCGCAGATGCAGGCCGCTGGTATCCGCAACACCGACGTTGCCGCGGATTCGTTGAAAGAGTTGGCGATCAACGCGTCGGACGGATCTAAACTCACCTCCCAGGCGTTCACGGCCATGGGTCTGGACGCCGCGCAGTTGAATGCTAAATTCGCCGAGGGTGGCCCGGCGGCGCGGCAAGCGTTCGGTGAAGTTCTCGATGGTCTGCGCAATATCGATGACCCGATCCAGCGGCAGAACATCGGCTTGGCCCTGTATAAGACGAAGTGGGAAGACGCCAAGACTGCCATCGGCGCAGCAAACCTGAACACGGCCGCCGCGCAGATGGGTGACGTAGAGGGCCGGACCAAGGCCGCAAGCGACGCACTCAGTGCAAACGCTGATCAGTGGGACTTGTTGGGCCGCAACATCGACAACACGATATCGAAGTTGCAGACAGGGCTTGCCAAGACGGGGCCGGGCTCGTTCGTCATGAACGATCTGCCGAAGTTCTTTAGTGACAACCTGTTCAGCGACCCGCAGGCGATGGCCCAGGCCGCTCTGGATGCGGCTCAGCGGAAAGCCCGTGAACAGAATGAGCGCGCCGCGACTGCCCCGGCGATTCCGGGCCGCGGTATGCATTGGGAAGACGGCCGGGGCTGGGTTACCGGCGACGCCCGGCCAACCGACCGGGTGGCCGCAGTGCCGATGCCCAACCCGGCAGCCGGTGGGGGGAGCACGTCGCTGCCCGACGCGCCGGTGGTGCCATTGCAATACACCAACACCGCCGGAATGCCCTCCGCTATCGCGAACGCCACGAACCGGTTGGATGAGGCACGCCACGACGTCGCCGAGAAAGAGGCGCGCCTTAACCAACTGCGCCAGTCGAATTTGGCCAGCGAGCAGGACCGCCTCAAGGCGGAGAACGACGTGACGAAAGCCCGGCAGAGTGAGTTCCAGGCCGAGCAATCCCTGAACGACGCCCGCATCAACGCCGCCCAGCAGGCCCAAAAGCAGCTCGGGAAGCTGTCCTCTGATCTGGACGACTTCGGCAACAAGCTTGACGCTGACTTCGGTATCTCCAAGGGCTTGGGTGGGATTGTCGAGAACTTCGTGAAGGCCGCGGGCAACATCCTGGCAGCGCCATTCCTGCAAGCGCTCGGGCTGATCGCGAAGGCTAACCCCAACGAGGGCTCGGGCCTGATTGGTATCGCCGCGGCGAATGGGGCATTCGGATCTCAGTACACACCGGCCGCAATTGCGGCAACACAGAATCCGGGGGCGTACGGGATCGGTCGCGCGCCGGGAGCCACTTCATATGTCGGCGGGCCGTATCCCGGCGACGCGGCGCTCCTGGCTGGGATTCCGGCTGGCAAGTACGCACAAACACAGGCCGCGGACCTGACGCAAGGTTTAGGGGACTGCTCGTCGGCCGTTGAGGATCTCGTCAACATTCTGGATGGGCGTCCTACCGAGGGCCGGTCGATGGCGACGGGAAACGCAACAGAGTGGCTTATGGGCCATGGGTTCCTACCCGGTATGGGCAACCCTGGTGACTTCCGCGTTGGATTCAATAGTGGGCACATGCAGGCCACGCTGCCTGGTGGGACGAACTTCAACTGGGGCAGCGATGCCGCTGCGGCAAACCGAGGAATCGGCGGGTCGGGAGCCTGGGATCCTGCGTTCACGTCGCACTTCTACAGGCCGGTGGGATCTCCCACCATTTCAACGCCGGGAGCGTCAGGTGCCGATATCTACGCACCGGCAAACACTTCCCCGTCGCTGACGAGCCCCGGCGTTGCGCCCCCGCCTGCCGCGCTCCCCGGTGTCCCCGGTATGGCCGGTGGTCTTCCCGGGACGGGTATGCCGCAGGCGGCCCCGTTCGGTGGCCCATCGGGTATCTCGCCATCGTCGTTCGGCAACCCGTTCGCCGGGCAGCAGGGACCGGGTGTCGCACCCGGAATCTCCTACCCGTCGCAGGGCGGCAATACCGGCAACATCGCCGGTGGGCTGCCGCTGGACGCGGCGATGGGCGCCGCATCCGCGCTGGACGCGCTAGCCCCCGGCGCTGGTGCCGCAGCGAAGATCGGCATCCAGCTCGCCAACCGCACCGCCGGCTATGTGGCCCAGGACGCCGGCATCCTGGCCTCTGGCGCCCTCGAAACCCTGTCTGTTGGGGATAACCCGAAGGGGAGTCTGGGTGCGGGGTGGTTGGGCAAGGTCATCGGCGGCCTCGCCGGTGCCGCACCAGCTCTGCCGAATATCGCCGGTGGTGGCGGGAAGAAACCCCCGGGGCCAATGGAACAGGCCGGCGGTGGGCAGACCCAGACCAACAACGTCGACAACTCCCAGACGCACATCACCTTGCAGCCGCCCAAGGGCGTTTCCGCGGAAACGCAAGCGTCCATGGTTGCCGAGCAGACACGCATGTACGCACCGCCGGGAAGGCAATGACGATGGACTGTCACATCTGTGCACTGCACGACGCCGACCAAACCGACCAGGCGGTCCGGCTGGAAGGCATCCGGCACCGGCGCCTCCAACTCGCCATCCTCACCAACTCCCTGGACGTCACCAGTGAGATCAACGCGGAGATCGGCGGCTGCGTCGGATGCCTCACCCGATTGGCGGCCTCCACCGCCGCCATCAACGCCGCCATCACCATCGCCGCCTACCGAGGCGACCGGGCAAAGGCTGTAGAAGACGCGCAACGCACCCTCATGGAGTACATCGACGAACAGCCGTCACCCGCGGGGTGACGGCTCAACGTGAAGGGTGTCATTTCAAATGCCACCCTCTTGAGTCAAAGGGTCGGATTTGAAATCGGAGCAAGAACTCGTGGACAAGATGTCCCCGAGTCCCTGACGAATGGCCGCGGGGCCAGGCCCCATTCTTTTAGAGACAGGTTGCCTGGTCAGACCGCCAACCTAAAGTGTCTCCCCCCGGCTCGAAAAAAAATAAAGCTGGGAAAGGGTGTCCATGGCCGCCGACACCCTTTTTGTCGGCGTCAGCAATATGGTCGCGACCAGCCACGTTGTCGGCGCCAGCAAGTTGGTTAAACGAAGCGCGGAGGTTCTCCGGTTCACGCCGAAAAACTGTCCAACGCGTTGGACAGTTACCGTTGCTTTCAGCGCAACAGTTGCCCAACCATGGTCGTGACTGCCATAACTGCCCATGACCTGCCCTGGTTGTCGACGCCAGCAACCACCGTCATGATGCTGGTGGTAACCTGTCGTTCAGTGGCCTCCGCGGTTTCGAGGTGCACGTTCTTTCAGGGCATGGCATGGCGCGGGTTCGAATCCCAGTAATCGACCCGAAGGGTAGACCCATGCACTCTGAATCCAAGCTCCGCAAGATCGCTTCCCGCCAAGGTTTGCGGCTGGTGAAGTACCGCGAGTCCAGCCGTTGGTTTAGCCAGTACGGCCCGTATGCGCTGGCCGATGAAGGCAATTGCCTTGTCGCGTCGGGCCTGCAGATCGACCAACTGGCCGCTGAGCTGCAACACCCGTGACATGACGCAGGGGGTAGGTCTCAGACCTACCCCCTGCGCATGACGGTAATCGGCTACGCAACAACCTCTCTGGGACGCAGCCCAGTGGCATCGATGACGTACTCGTCTTCGCGGCGGTACTCACCGTGGTAATGGGCTAGAAGCCGCTCCGCCTTCACTGTCACGGTCCACAGCTTGCCGGGCTGGATGGCGTCCCAGCGGTGTTGGAACCACTCCGCGCGTTCACGGTCGGCGGTCCACGCCATACCCGTCCGGCGGACCCCGCCGCGCCACAACGTGATCCTGTCGGGCGGCTCTGCCCGTGCTTCGTCCTCGTGGTAGCCAGCAGCCCGGAAGATCGGCAGCCACTCGCGTCGCGGAAAGTGCTTCTCGGGCACATCACCATGGGTCCACGCGTTACCTACCGCCTTGATCAACTGATCTGGCGGCAAGCGTGGCCATACGTAGTACAGGAGCGTTGGCAGTTCCCGGTCACCCATCATGTAGCTCAGCGCTTTCCAGTCCGTCTCGCCGGCATTGAGTCGCTCCAAAGCGCTGTTGAGCCGCTCGGCGTGAACCTTCACCTCAAGGCGCCGGTACTCCTCGACACTGACGGGAAGCGGGTCACCATTGCCTGCACGGTGCGCGGCCAAGAGTTCTTCCATGCTGTTGAACTTCAAGCCCCGTCCCCCTTCACTCGCTCGAACAACTTCTCTAGGTGGTCAACCAGCGTGCCGACACCATCGTCCGGGATCCGAACCTGGTCCACGGCGAAAAAGGCGAGCAACATTTGAAGGCGCTCCCGACGCCGCTGCCGTTTCCACTCGTTGGCCACACGCATGCAATCCACACATTGCATCTCGACCCACCACAAGCCCGTCTCGGGATCCTCAAACTCGGTGTCCCAGTCAATCGGAGCCGGTTTGTGCAGTTCCCCCGGCGGACTGTCTAAGGCGCTGTCGTCCGTCGCCGGCACGTCCGTGTCCGCGCCACACAAGCCCTTCATCGTTTTCTCACCGGCCGCACGGCACTTATCGGCGTCATCGAGCCAGTACCCGTGCTGAAGGTTGGGGTTGCGCGGAAACATCGCGAAATACTCGGCTCTCATGCGGTCCCGATCGGGGGCGAATCTTTCGTCCGGCCAATCGCCGCCGAGGACGTACCGTTGCCGGATTTCGTCGTAGTCACGGTGGCGCCCGTACCGCCCATCTTCGTTGATGAGGATCGCGTGCCGGGTCGACTCCCCGCAAGCGTCGCACTTGAGGGACTGAGTCATCCGCCAGCCTTCACGGTGGTTGTGCCCGTTGTAGGAGTAGTTGGGGTCTTGCACGCGCCGGTAGTCGGTGCTGACGGTGCGCAGGTTCCCGCACACGCAGCAGAGCGCGTTGGTTCGCCCGGGAGCTTGCTCACGCACGGTCGGGACGGGTCTAGACAGGGCGATCCGGCGGGAGTGCGAGTAGTCCAACTCCCGGCCCCTCCCGCGGTGCGTGCGGCACAACTGGCCTGGATCGGCGTGGCAGAACGGGCACCGGTACTTCAACGCCTCCTGCCGCGTTTGGCGGGCCAACGCGACGTGCGGGGCCTCGTGCGCGGCGGTCATCGCTGCACCCCCGCCGAATCGGTCGCCTCAGCTTCCGCCAGGATCTCTGCGATGGCCTCGTCCACCTTCACGTAGACGTAGACCGCGCCGAACCATCCCGTCCGACCACTGCGCGTCTGGAACGAGTACACATGGTCGCGATCGGCGTTGATATTCCATGCGCGATGCATGGTTTCGAGGTCACCGGGCCGGCCGTTGATTTTGGGAATGAACGTCACCAAGCCGCCGTGCGCACGGACATGCGACGGGTGCTGATCGCCGGTGAAAATCCATCCGATGTAGATGACCGGTCTACCGCCGATGTGTCCAAAGGCGGTGCGCTCTGCGGGCGCGGCGACGTGGAAGGTGATGTGCGGGCTGGTCGTCATCGCGCCACCTCCGCAATAGCGCGCTCTAGGCGGTCGTTCGCTTGGTCGATCAGCACCGCAGCGGCACGCAGGTGATACAGCGCGTTGACGACGTCGACCACCACGAACATGGGGGCGTTGTCGCTGGCCAGCTCATGCAGGACGGTGTTCAGGTCGGCTCGGATGACATCGACACGGTTGACGCTGTCATCGAGCCGGCGGGGAGTAACCGACGTAACCGCTGTAACCGATGAATCGCCTGGAATGGGGGAAAGGGTTGCGCGATTTTTGCGCATGGGAGTACGCTCCTCGTGTACTTGATGCGAAACCCCTGGCAGGGGGTTGAGGTCACCGGAGGCGGTTCCCTGGCAGGGGAGCCGCCTTCAGTCTTTCGGCAAAGGGGCGCATTTCAAATGACACCCTTTGGCTGAGTGCTCGATACGACGAAGCCACCAAACCAAAATTCCTCGAAGGAACTATGTCGGTGGCTTGTACTCGATGGTGGCGCGCGGGCCCGGCGTGGTGGAATCTCGTCCACGAGTGGGACTCCCTTGTGAGAACTGGATAAGGGTGTAGACATCACACATTCTTTGGCCTGGACCGGGCCGCGCACGTGGCGGCCGTCATCACCAACCTCGCCGACGACGCGCACCTGGTGGAACGCATGCGGGACGCGCTGACCGGTGAGATGAACCGGCGGCAGGAGCTGTTGCGGGCCGCAGGCAACCTGGCCGGTGTGCACGACTACCGCCGCGCGCGGGCCGCGGGTGCCGATCTGCCTGCATTGCCGGTGTTGTTCATCGTCGTCGACGAGTTCTCCGAACTGCTCAGCCAGCAGCCCGATTTCGCCGATCTCTTCGTTGCCATCGGCCGCGTCGGCCGATCGCTGGGCATGCACCTGCTGTTGGCCAGCCAGCGTTTCGACGAAGGCCGGATGCGGGGCCTGGACACGCACCTGTCCTACCGGATATGCCTGCGTACCTTCTCGACGGGGGAATCCCGCGCCGTGCTGGGCACCCCGGATGCCTATCAGCTGCCCGCCGCACCGGGGGCGGCGTACCTGCGGACGCCGACGGGTGAGACCGTCCGGTTCCACACCGCGTACGTCTCGGGGCCGGTCTCGGGTCCCCTCGCCGCAGCGGCACCGGGTACTGCCCTGCGCCCGTTCACCGCGGCACCGGTGCCGGACCGCGCGGCGCGCTGGCCGGGCAGGCAGTCCACGCTGCTGGACAGCGTCTTGGATCGGATGGCCGGCCACGGCACGCCGGCGCACCGGGTGTGGCTGACCCCGCTGGACCGATCGCCATCCCTCGGCGATCTGCTGCGCGCACATGGCACCGGTCCGCTGCGGATGCCGGTGGGGCTGGTGGACAACGCGTTCGCGCAACGGCATGACCCTCTGCTCATCGACCTGACCGGCGCGACCGGTCACGCCGCGGTGGTCGGCGCCACCCAGTCCGGGAAGTCGACGGCGCTGTGCACGATCGTGCTGGGACTGGCTGCCACGCACGATCCCGCCGCCGTGCAGTGTTACCTGCTCGACTTCGGCGGCGGTGCACTGGCGCCGTTGGAAGCCTTGCCGCACACCGGTGTCTACGCCGGCCGGGCCGACGCCGAACTGGCCCAGCGCGCCGTGCGGCACTTGCACGACCTGCTCCGGCGGCGGGAGGCCAACCTGCCCGACGATCAGGGCGAGGTGTTCCTGGTGGTCGACGGGTGGGCCGCCCTGCGCCAGGTGTGCGACGGTCTGGAGGACGGCATCACCGCCCTGGCCGCCAACGGTCTGGCACACGGCATCCACGTCGTCGTCGCGGCGTCACGCTGGGCCGAGCTGCGGCCCGCGCTCAAGGACCAGCTCGGTACCCGTATCGAACTCCGGCTCGGTGAGCCCGCCGAATCGGAGACCGATCGCCGACGTGCCCGCCTGCTCACCGGCCGTGGGCCCGGTGCCAGCCTCACTCGCGACGGCCTGTTCGCGGTGATCGCCCGGCCCACCCTGTTCGGCCTGGACACAGCGGCCGCGGTACAGGCGCTCCGCGCGCGCCACGGCGACGCGGCGGCACCGCGCATCGAGGCGCTCCCGGAGATGCTGATCTGGCCCGACGGCCCACCACTCGCCGTGACCGACCCCGGCGGTTCCATCCCCATCGGCATCGGAGAAAGTGCAATGCGCACGGTGGCAATCGATTTCGCGGAACATCAGCATCTGATCGTGCTCGGTGACATCGGCTGTGGGAAGACGGCCACGCTGCGGACATTGTGTCTGGCCCTCGCCCGCTCCGGCAGTCCTCAGGACGTGCAGCTGCTCATCGTCGACTACCGGCGCAGCCTGCTCGGGGTGGTCCAATCGGGGCACCTGGCCGGGTACGCCATCTCCGCCGACACCGTGCAGTCCCGCCTCGATCCGGTCTTGGCGCAGTTACGCGGGCGGCGGCCCGGTGCCGACGTGACGCAACGCCAGCTGCGGGACCGGTCCTGGTGGTCCGGACCCGACATCTACCTCGTCGTCGACGATTACGACCTGGTGGCGGCCACCTCCGGCAACCCGCTCGGGCCGTTGCTCGAATACCTGCCGCATGCCAGGGATCTGGGCCTGCACGTCATCGTGGCCCGCCGGTCCGGTGGAGCCGCGCGAGCTCTGTTCGACCCGCTGCTGGCCGGGCTGCGTGAACTGGGTAGCGCCGGCCTGATGATGAGCGCGGGCCCGGAAGAGGGGGTGCTCCTGGGTTCTGCCCGGCCGGTCCGGTTACCGCCCGGCCGCGCGACGCTCACCGTCCGCGGGGCACCGGACGAACGCATCCAGATCGCCTGGGTGGACCCGCCATGACCAGCACCCCCGTCGTGTTCGGTCCGGCGACGGTGCGCGGGCCGTGTCCGGTGCCGGCGGAGCTGGTGCGGGCCGGGCTGGCCGCCGTCGACGACCAGCACACCGTCGTCGACGACCGGATGGTCGAGGTGGACACCGTGCTCGGCGAGATCGTCCGCACTGCGGTCGGCGACGCCTGCCGAGAGATCGTCCTCATCTGTCCGGGATGGTGGCCCGGCACCAGGCTGGATCGGGTCCGCGCCGCGGCCGCCGGGCAGTGCTCGGAAGTGGTTGTGCTGCAACGCCCACAGGTGTATCGGCGGGCGCACCCCGACGTCGAGGTGTTCGTCGAGTTCGCCGACGAGTTCGTGATGGCGGGCGCCCTCACCGACGAGCCGCCGGCCGCGGCGCTGGTGGTTCCGCGGCAGGCCGATCCGGCCGATGCGGTGGTGTCCGGCCTCGGCGAACCGACCTCGGTGCTCATCGACGTGCCTACCTCGGTGACCGGTGCACGCGCCGTCGCCACCGATATCGCGGCCCGGTTACGGCGCGGCGGCATGGATGTCGTCGTCGTCGGTGATCGGCACCTGTGCCGGGCCGCCGCTGGGCCGGCCGACGTCACCTCTACCGTCGACGTGCGGCACCGTGCGCTGCCGTGGATCGTCACCGCCGGGCTGCTGGCGGTATCGGTCAGCACGTGGGCACTGCTCGGCGAACCGGACCGTGACACAACGGTATCGGTTGTCGAAGGGCGGGTGGTGGCCAGCGTGCCGGCCGGCTGGACCGTCGAACGGGTCACGGCGGGAACGGGTTCGCGCCGTCTGCAAGCCGTGGAGCCGGGGAGCGACCGGGCGGTGCTCATCGTGCAGTCCCGGGCCGAAGCGGACCTGACCGCGACCGCGGCGACGCTGGATACGGCGCTGCGGCGGCAGGATCCTGACGTCTTCACCACACTGCGGAGCCCCGCCGAGCGCGGCGGCCGGACCGTCATCGGCTACACCGAAACCAGAGCCGGACGCGAAATAGACTGGGCCGTCTTTCTCGACGGCACCGTACGTATTGCCGTGGGCTGCCAGAGCCCGCCCGGTCAGGCGGCGCAGCTGCGGGCCGCCTGCGACGCGGTGATCCGCTCCGCACACGCCATTTCGTGACGAACGGGAACCGAACCGGTGTCGCCGGCGTCCAATCACAGTAACGGCATCCAACGAGAGGACAGCAGATGGCTTCGCTCAACACCGATTTCGATCTCATGCACGCGGTCGCAGGGCATATCGACAACCGCAACGAGGAGATCCGGGGCATGCTCGCCGCGTTCATCGGCCGGATGGGTTCGGTCCCGCCGTCGGTCTGGGGTGGTGCCGCGGCGTTGCGTTTCCGCGAGGTCGTCGACCGCTGGAATGCCGAGTCCCTGACGTTGCACACCGCCCTGGCCCGCATCGCCGACACCATCCGACTCAACGAACGCGCCTTACGGGATGCCGGTGAGAGTCACTCACAGCAAATCGGCGCCGTCATCAACCACTGGTAAGGAACCATCATGGACAGCACACTTTCCTACAATTTCGACGAGATCGAGTATTCGGTGCGTCAGGACATCCACACCACCTCGGCCCGGCTGAGCGCGGCGCTGGAGGAACTGCGCGCCCAGATCGCACCGCTGCAGCAAATCTGGACCCGCCAGGCGGCCGAGGCCTACCGCGACGAACAGCTGCGCTGGGATCACTCGGCATCGGCTCTGCAGGACATTCTCGTCCGGCTGGGCAACGCCGTCCGCGCCGGAGCCGACGAGATCGCCGCGACCGACCGGCAGGCCGCCAACGCCTGGGGGCGCTGAACTGCCCCGCTGAATTGCCCGGTGCGACATGACAAAGGTCTTCAAATGTTCTGTCCGACAGGGCACTCCCGGCGGCAAGATTAGGTGACCCTCTCGGGTTCGTGCCGACCGGCGCGAATTGGGGCTATGGTGTGGGGTGCGGCCGAGGCAGTGAGGCGACCGGTCGTGATCGGGAGCGTGATCATTTGTGAGGACGACCAAGGTTCCGAGTGCTCGGCAGTTGCGTGCTGTGCACGAACTGTTCCTGGCCGGCGAGGTCGATGTCACTGAGCTGGAACCCACGACGGTCCGGCCCATCGTTGCCAAGAGCTGGCAGCGCAGCCTCGCCAAGGGGGTTGACCCGGATTTCGACCGGGCCCGGCCCGCGGCGGTGGCGTCCGGCATCGCGAGATTGCGCGATGCGCATCCGCTGGCGCCCGCACTACCCGTCATCCGGCGGCTGCTCGTCGACGACGCGGTCGATGCGGGTGTTCTCGTCGCGGTGACCTCGGCCGACGGCACCCTGCTGTGGGTCGAAGGCGATCCGAAAGCCCGCCGAAAAGCCGAACAGATGAACTTCGTGCCGGGTGCGGACTGGAGCGAGCGCAGCGCCGGGACCAACGCCCCGGGCACGGCGCTGGCCCTGGACCGGGAGTTGCAGATCCGCGGATCGGAGCATTTCTCCCGCGTCGTGCAGCCGTGGAGTTGCACCGCGACACCGCTGCACGACCCCGATACCGGTGCGCTGCTCGGCGCCATCGACCTGACCGGCGGTCCGCAGGCGGCGTCGTCACAGACGTTGGCGCTGGTCAGGGCTACCGCGCTGGCCGTGGAGAGCCACCTCGCGCTGCTGCGGTTGACCGGATGTGCGCCGGAACCGGCCACCCGCAAGCCGCATCTGGTGGTGCTCGGTTCGGACCGGCCGCGCTGGGTGACCACCGACGTGTACGGCCATCTGCGGGCCACCATGCTCACGGGCCGGCATGCCGACATCCTGGTGCTGCTCAGCCGGCATCCCGAAGGCTTGTCCGCCGATCATCTCGCCGTCCTGCTCGACGACAAAGACCTGGACGTGGTGACCGTCCGCGCTGAGATGTCGCGGTTACGCAAGGTCATCGGTGCCGAGTTCCTGGCGTCCCGGCCGTACCGGCTGCTGGTGCCCATCACCACCGATATCGGCGAGGTGTTCGATGCGCTCGACCTCGGTGACGTCGAGGCGGCACTGAACGCCTACCACGGGCCGTTGCTGCCGCAGTCGGTGTCGCCGTCGATCGCCCGGTTGCGCATGCAGGTGTCCGCGAGCATGCGGGGTGCGGTGCTGGCCGAATGCTCGCGGGGCGATATGGCGCCCCTGCGGCGGTGGCTGGAGATGCCGGAAGGGCGTGACGATCGGGAAGGCTGGGAGGCGCTGCGTAACAGCGAATCGATCGACCCGGTCGGCCGCGCCCAGGCCGGCGGTCATCTGGCCGGACTCGATTTCGAACTGGGCTGAGCGCGCTCCGGTTGCAACGGTCCTGCAACCCTCTCTTCGTACATTGAGTGACGACCGACACACTTTTCGTCGTCTCGTGGCAGGAGATCATTCGTGACTGTTTATGCACGCCCGGGTGTTGAGGGCGCTTTGATGTCGTTTAAGTCTCGTTATGGGAATTTCATTGGGGGGCAGTGGGTGGCTCCGGTGGGGGGCCGGTATTTCGAGAATCGGTCGCCGGTGACGGGGCAGGTGTTTTGTGAGGTGCCGCGGTCGGATGAGGCTGATGTTGAGGCGGCGTTGGATGCTGCGCATGCGGCGGCGCCGGCGTGGGGGAAGACCTCGGTGGCGGCGCGGGCGGTGTTGTTGAACAAGATCGCGGATCGGATCGAGGCGAATTTGGAGTCGATCGCGGTGGCGGAGTCTTGGGATAACGGCAAACCGGTCCGGGAGACGTTGAATGCTGATATTCCGTTGGCGGTGGATCATTTCCGGTATTTCGCGGGGGCGATCCGGGCTCAGGAAGGGTCGTTGTCGGAGATCGATGAGGACACGGTGGCGTATCACTTTCATGAGCCGTTGGGGGTGGTGGGGCAGATCATTCCGTGGAATTTCCCGATTTTGATGGCGGTGTGGAAGTTGGCGCCGGCGTTGGCGGCGGGTAATGCGGTGGTGCTCAAGCCGGCTGAGCAGACTCCGGCCTCGATTTTGTACTTGTTCGAGGTGATCGGGGATTTGTTGCCGGCGGGGGTGGTCAACATTGTCAACGGGTTCGGGGTGGAGGCGGGTAAGCCGTTGGCGTCGTCGAACCGGATCGCCAAGATCGCGTTCACCGGGGAGACGACCACGGGCCGGTTGATCATGCAGTACGCGAGCCAGAACCTGATCCCGGTGACCTTGGAGCTCGGGGGTAAGTCGCCGAATATTTTCTTCAACGATGTGTTGGCCGAAAACGATGCGTATCAGGACAAGGCGTTGGAGGGGTTCACGATGTTCGCGTTGAATCAGGGTGAGGTGTGCACGTGTCCGTCGCGCAGTCTGATTCAGGCCGATATTTTCGATGAGTTTTTGGCGTTGGCGGCGGTGCGGACGAAGGCGGTGCGTCAGGGGGATCCGTTGGATACCGAGACGATGATCGGGGCGCAGGCCTCCAATGATCAGTTGGAGAAGATCTTGTCTTATATCGAGATCGGGAAGAGTGAGGGTGCTCAGGTGGTGACCGGGGGTGAGCGCGCGCAGCTCGGTGGTGATCTCAATGGTGGTTATTATGTGGCGCCGACGATTTTCACCGGGAACAACAAGATGCGGATTTTCCAGGAGGAGATTTTCGGGCCGGTGGTGGCGGTGACGTCGTTCACCGATTATCAGGATGCGATGGCGTTGGCCAATGACACCTTGTACGGGTTGGGTGCGGGGGTGTGGAGCCGCAACGGTAATACCGCCTATCGGGCGGGTCGTGATATCAAGGCCGGTCGGGTGTGGACGAACTGTTATCACCAGTATCCGGCGCATGCGGCGTTCGGTGGGTACAAGCAGTCCGGTATTGGTCGGGAAAACCACCATATGATGCTCGATCACTACCAGCAGACCAAGAACCTGCTGGTCAGTTACAGCGAAAACGCCGCCGGCTTCTTCTGAACAGGCCATGACACCTCGGGTCCTGATCACTCGGCCGGCCGGGGAACTGCTCATCCACCTGCAGAAACGCCACGGCCCCTTGATGTTTCATCAGTCCGGCGCCGGCGGCGACGGCTCGTCGCCGATCTGCTACCTGGTGGGGGAGTTCCCGATCGGCGACAGCGACGTGCTGCTCGGCATGCTGAACGTCGTCTCCGAACGCCAACCGTTCGGGGTCCCGGTGTGGGTGTCGGGCCCGCAGTACCCCGTCTGGGAGCACACCCAGATGGTCATCGACGTCGTCGCGGGCCGGGGAGCCGGGTTTAGCCTCGAAGCGGGACAAGGCGTGCGATTCTTGTCGCGGGCCCGCATCGTCAGCGGGCTGGAGAACACGACATGCGATGCGTTGGAGCCCGATCGGACTCGGGCTCAACATCTTAACGGTTAGGAGCAGCGTTGCCCGATTTCGTCGCAGCCATAGACCAGGGCACCACGAGCACCCGCGCCATGATCTTCGATCATGCCGGTGCCGAGGTGGGGCGGCATCAGCTCGAACACGAACAGATCCTGCCCCAGGCCGGCTGGGTCGAACACAACCCGGTCGAAATCTGGGAACGCACCGCGTCGGTGCTGACATCGGTGCTCAACAACACCAACCTGCAGCCGAACGACATTGCCGCACTGGGCATCACCAACCAGCGTGAAACATCGCTGGTATGGAACAAGCACACCGGCAGGCCGTACTACAACGCCATCGTGTGGCAGGACACCCGCACCGACCGGATCGCCTCGGCGCTGGACCGTGACGGCCGAGGCGACGTCATCCGTCGCAAGGCGGGTCTACCGCCGGCCACCTACTTCTCCGGCGGCAAGATCCAGTGGATCCTGGAAATCGTCGACGGCGTGCGGGAGGCCGCCGAGAAGGGTGATGCCCTCTTCGGCACCAGCGACAGCTGGGTGGTGTGGAACCTGACCGGCGGCCCCCGCGGCGGCGTGCACGTCACCGACGTCACCAACGCCAGCCGCACCATGCTGATGAACCTGGAGACCCTGGACTGGGACGACGAATTGTTGTCCTTCTTCGGCATTCCGCGCCAGATGCTGCCGCAGATCCGGCCGTCCTCGTCGCCGGAACCGTACGGGACCACCCTGGCTACCGGCCCGATGGGCGGCGAGGTGCCGGTGACCGGCATCCTCGGTGATCAGCAGGCCGCGATGGTGGGTCAGGTGTGCCTGTCGGCAGGTGAAGCCAAGAATACCTACGGCACCGGCAACTTCCTGCTGCTCAACACCGGCGAGAAGATCGTGCGCTCGGACAACGGGCTGCTGACCACCGTCTGCTACCAGTTCGGGGATGCCAAACCGGTGTACGCCCTTGAGGGTTCCATTGCCGTGACGGGATCGGCGGTGCAGTGGCTGCGCGACCAGCTGGGCATCATCAGCGGGGCCGCGCAGAGCGAGGCGCTGGCCCGCCAGGTCACCGACAACGGCGGGGTGTACTTCGTGCCCGCTTTCTCCGGTCTGTTCGCGCCGTACTGGCGCTCGGACGCCCGCGGTGCCATCGTCGGATTGTCGCGGTTCAATACCAATGCGCATGTGGCGCGCGCGACGCTGGAGGCGATCTGCTACCAGAGCCGCGATGTGGTCGACGCGATGGAGGCCGACTCCGGCGTGCACCTGGAGGTGCTCAAGGTGGATGGTGGAATCACGGCCAACGAATTGTGCATGCAGATCCAGGCCGATGTGTTGGGCGTCGATGTGGTGAAACCTGTTGTGGCCGAGACCACCGCGCTCGGCGCGGCCTATGCCGCCGGCCTCGCTGTCGGCTTCTGGAGCGATCCGAACGACCTGCGGGCCAACTGGCAGGAAGACAAACGCTGGTCACCCTCGTGGTCGGAAGATCAACGGGCGCAAGGTTACGAGGGCTGGCAGAAGGCAGTTCAGCGCACCCTGGACTGGGTCGACGTGTCCTGACTCGGCATCGGCCCCGGCGCAGCGCGCCGGGGCCGACCGGCTCTACAGGGCCGCGACACCCGCCTCGGCCACGCTGACATCCTGCTCCACACTTCCGGCACTCACGCCGATCGCGCCGACCACCACGCCGTCGACGGTCAGCGGGATGCCCCCGCCGAAGATCACCAAGCCGCCGCAGGTCTGTTCCAGCCCGTAGAGCTCCGCTCCCGGCTGGGAGATCGCGGTCAGCGCGCTCGTGGGCGCATTCATCAGGATCGACGTGCGCGCCTTGCGGATCGAGATGTCGATGCTGGCCTTGATGGCACCGTCCATCCTGGCGAACGCCACCAGATGAGCGCCGTCGTCGACGACGGCGATATTCATCGGCTGCCCGATCTCGCGGGCTTTCTCGATCGCGGCGTCGACCACTCTGGTGGCGTCGGGCAGGCTGATGGATGTCATGACGGACCTTTCGAATCGGTTTTCCTGCAGAGACTTTGACGTTCGCGGGGTGCAGTGGCCCGCCGTCGATCATAATGGCCGCAATCACCGCGGTCAGGTGATTGCGCCCCGACCGGTATTCGGTGGCCAGAACCTGACCAAAACCTGACCCTTCGAACAGTAAGTGGGCAGTACCCGACGGAAATCACACCTGCGCCGCGCGGGGCACAAAGACTGTGCGGCAGAACCTTTGGCGGTCGAGGAAGGGTGTGTCAGTGTCGAATATCGACATCTTCGTCTGGGAGTTCCTTGGCACGGCGGTGCTCTGCCTGCTCGGGAACGGCTCGGTGGCCGCTGTGGTACTCAAGAACTCGTTCTCGCACGGTGGCGGCGGTGACTGGGTCGTCATCGTGGTCGGCTGGGGATTCGCGGTGTTCGCCGGTGCGAGTATCGCCAGTCCGGCCGGGGCCCACCTCAACCCCGCTGTCACGCTCGCGGTCGCCATGTCGGGCGGGGTGCCCTGGTCATCGGTTCCGGTGTACTGGGCGGCGCAGGTACTGGGTGGCTTCGTCGGCGCCTGGTTGTGCTGGGCCGCCTTCAAACTCCAATTCGACAACATGGACGACAACTCCGGTACCCGCGGCATCTTCTGCACCTCGCCCGCCGTGCGGGGGATCCCGTGGAACATCGTCACCGAGGTGATCGCCACGTTCGTGTTGGTGTTCTGGATTCTGACCAACCCGCAGATCAACACCAACCTGGGGTACGCCGCGGTGTCGTTCGTCATCATCACCATCGGCTTCGGGCTCGGTGGACCGACCGGCTACGCCATCAACCCTGCCCGTGACCTCGGCCCGCGGCTGGCTTACGCGTTGATGCCGATCAAGGGCAAGGCCGATGCGGGCTGGGACTATGCCTGGGTACCGGTGGTGGCCCCACTGATCGGTGGGGCGTTGGCCGCTGGGTTGGCTGGACTGCTGCCCGGATAACGCCGCGGCTCCCAATTCCGACGTTCTGCAGGCACTTTCGGGTGCCGTCCCACCAGAACGTCGGATTTCGGGGGTAGAGGAGCGGTCAGCCGCTCAATTGTGCGGCCAGCGGCCGGCAGGCGCGCCCCGGCACGAAACCCGCGACCGCACCGATGACGGTGGTCGCGGGCGGGCGCACCGCCGCCGAGCGCGCGGCCGCGGCGATCGTCGCCAAGTCCGCCCGGACCACGCGCTGGCCGGCCAGGGTGCCATCGGCGATCACGGCGGCCGGGGTGCCCGGGGCCAGCCCGCCGTCCAGCAGGGCGCGGGTGATCTCGGCGAGGTTCGCCACCGCCATCATCAGCACGATCGTGGTGTTCGCCCGCGCCAGCGCGGTGTAGTCGACCGTGCAATCCGGATGTTCCGGCGGCACATGGCCGGACACCACCGTGAAGCCCTGGGTGAGGCCGCGGTGGGTGACCGGGATCAGAGCCGCTGCGGGTGCCGCGATTGCCGAGCTGACACCGGGGATCACCTCGACGGTGACCCCAGCTCGCACGCATTCGTCGGCCTCCTCACCGCCGCGGCCGAAGACGAACCCGTCACCGCCCTTGAGCCGCACCACGGTGCGCCCGGCGCGGGCGTGCTCGATCAACATCGCGTTGATATCGTCCTGTTCGGTCCGGCGCCCGCCGGGAATCTTCGACACGTCGATGATCTGTGCTTGCGGCGCAATATCGTTGAGCGCACCCACCGGCGCCAGCCGGTCGGCCACCACCACGTCGGCACGGCCCAGCGCTTCCCGGCCGGCAACGGTGAGCAGACCGGGATCACCGGGTCCGCCGCCGACCACGATCACCCGTCCATTCCGTTCCCGCTCCGGACGTCGCGCGGGTTGGTCGGCGGCGATGCAGAACAGGCCGTGCCGGCGGGCCAGTTCGGCGATGCGGCGATCGGTCGCCGCGACACCGGTGTGGGCGAACAGCAAGTCGGCGGCCTCGACATCGGTGGCCTCGAAATCGCGCTGCCACAACGTGATCAGTCCGCGCTCGGCCAGATCGGACAGGTACGCGGCGGGCCGGACCGCCAACACGGTCACCGTGGCCCCCGCCGACAGCAGCGCGCCGACCACGGCCGGCGCGCGATCATCGGATCCGACCACCGTGACCGCGCGTCCGCGCACCGGCAGGCGCAGTGCGATATCGCCACTGCCGCCGTCAGCCATGGCGCCCCCGCAGCACGGTGGCCACCAGGGCTGCCCGGCTGTGTACCCCGAACTTGTCCATGATGTTGTGCAGATGGAACTTCACCGTCGCCTCCGAGATGAACAGCGTGGCGGCGATCGCCCGGTTGTCCAGACCATTGGTGAGCAGGCCCAGCACTTCACCTTCGCGCCGGGTGAGCAGACGTGCGTAGCCCGGTTCGGACTGCGCCCGCAATTCCGTGATGAGGGTGTCGGCGCTGCGGGCATCGAGTGCGCTGTGGCCGCCGAGCACCCGTTCGATGGTGTCGAGCAGATCGGCCGACGGCGACCGGCGGTCCACCACACCGTCGACCCCGGCCCGGATCAGGGGGAGCGCCGGTTCGCGGGGGTCGTCGCCGTCGATGACGGCCACCACTTTGGGTGCCGGATCGAGCTCGGCCAGCAGCGCCGCCAGCTCGCTCGCGGCTTCGGCGCCCACCACCAGCAGGTCGGGAGCCAGCGTGTGCAGCCGGTCCGCCAAGCCGGGGCCATGCTCGAAATCCGCCACCAGCGCGATGGCGTCGCCCTGCCCGGCGACGTGCATCAGGCCGTGCCTGAGCAACTCGTCGTTCATCACGAACACCGTGCGCACCGGGCTAGGGTCGGCGAAAGATGCTGGTGCACCGCCGATTTCGGGCGACCGATCGATCCCCGCGCCGCGCCTGCCCGGTTCGGGTGGTGCGTAGCGCGTCTGTGACCAGCCCATGGTCGATCTCCGTCCTGCCGCTGAGCGGCGAATGCTACGGCCGGCAGCGTTGCACCGGGGTTGCAAAGAGACGAAGTCAGTCGGCGCCACCCGGCTGTGACGCAGCCAGCACACAGTCGCCACACAGCCCCGACCGCGGCACCTGGTAGTACAGACAACAACTGCGCCGGGTGAACCGAT
This sequence comes from Mycolicibacterium sp. J2, assembly GCF_026240945.1. Taxonomy (GTDB): domain Bacteria; phylum Actinomycetota; class Actinomycetes; order Mycobacteriales; family Mycobacteriaceae; genus Mycobacterium. Next base: position 102,324 of record NZ_JAPFPY010000006.1, on the reverse strand, counting down.
CGCCGATGAAGCTGCCGGTGCCGGCCAGCGCACCGGTGTGGACCAGCTCCTGGATGAGGGCCCGGCCCGAGACGAGAAGATCGGGCCGGGTCATCCCCAGCACCGTCACCGCGCCATTGGCCGCCGACGCGATGTTGCCGCGACTGACCTGGGTGGACAGCGCGAACAACCGGTCCAGATGGTCGCCGAGGGCGAGCAGCGCCGACACCACGGTCGCCGAGATGGTGCCGGCCGAATTGGTGCCGGCCCACTCCGGGCCCGTGACGGCGAACCGCGGGGTGTGGCCGTGCGACGGACACCAGCGCACCGAGTACAGGTCGAGGAGGGGGACGGCCCCCAAGCAGAGCGCTGCCCCGATGACCGGTGACAGGAGCCGCGCGGCCACCCCCAGCTGGAACGACGACGCCGCCACCCGGACCGGGATCCGCTGCGGTGAGCACTCGGCCGCCGCGGTCATCGCCGCGTGCGTGCGCCGGACGTGATCGGTCAGCGTGGCATCGGTGAAAAGGGCTGGCAAGCACTGCCATTCGGTGTCCGGATCGACATTCGCGAGGACCGGCAGCGCGAAGTACTCGCCGAGCGCGGCCAATTGGGCCAGCTCGGCGCCGCCGGATGTGCCGCCGCCACTCATGGTGGTTGCACGCTAGCGCCGCCGGCGCGGCGCCGACCCGGCGATACCGCAGAACTGGTCGGATGGGGGAGTGGTGGACCTCACCGAAAGGTGGGGCCGCCGCGACGGCCCAGCCCCGACCAGCATGTTTGACGCGGATGATTGCTGCAACGTCGGTGCAACGTGACACGAGACACAATGGGCGGGTCGCGGCCAGTCCGTGTCACAAACGATGCAGTGATGGACCGAGATGACCCCTTCGGGCGGTCATCCCTCAACTGGGAGTAGTACATGACGGAACCCACCCTGGACCCCGCGACCGACTACCCGCTCAGTGTCCACCGACGCGATCTGCTGTTCACCCCCAACGGCAAATCGATCGAAGACATCACCATCGACGCCGTGGTGGCCGGTGACATCGAGGCGACCGACCTGCGCATCACCCCCGACACCCTGCGACTGCAGGCCCAGATCTCGGAGAAGGTGGGCCGGCCCCAGCTCGGGGCGAACCTGCGCCGCGCGGCGGAGATGACCGCCATCCCGGACGCCAGGGTGCTGGAGATCTACAACGCGTTGCGGCCCAACGCCTCGACCAAGGCCGAGCTCGAAGCGATCGCCGACGAACTCACCACCCGGTACCACGCCAGCCACCTGGCCACCCTGGTGCTCGAGGCGGCCGACGTCTACGAGCGCCGTGACATCCTGGCCACCAGCGAATAGGAGAACCGAATGACTGCAGTAGCTCCCCAGCCGGCCGCCGCCGTCGTCCGGCAGTCGCTGCGCACCCAGGCATTGGAAGCCCGACCGGTCAATCTCGACGGCTTCGTCGAGGAGTGGCCCGAAGTCGGGATGGTGGCCATGGACAGCCCGTTCGATCCCGAACCCAGCGTCCGCGTGGAGAACGGCCTGATCGTCGAGATGGACGGCACCGCCCGCGCCGACTTCGACTTCATCGACCAGTTCATCGCCGACAAGGCGATCGACGTGGCCACCACCGAACAGTCCATGGCGATTCCGGCGGCCCAGATCGCCGGCATGCTCGTCGACCCGGGCGTCAGCCGCGACGAGGTCATCGCCGTCACCAAGGGCCTCACGCCGGCCAAGCTGCTGGCCGTCGCCAAGAACCTCAACATCGTCGAGATCATGATGGGCATGCAGAAGATGCGCGCCCGCCGCACCCCGGCGAACCAGGCGCACTGCACCAGCGCCAGGGACAACCCGCTGCAGGTGGCGTGCGAGGCCGCCGAAGCCACCCTGCGCGGATTCGCCGAAGTGGAAACAACTTTGGGTGTCGTCCGGTACGCGCCGCTGGTCGCCATGGCGCAGGCCATCGGTAGCCAGGCCGGCGCCGACGGGCCGCAGACCCAGTGCGCGCTGGAAGAGGCCACCGAACTCGACCTCGGCATGCGCGGCATCACCGGTTACGCCGAGACGATCTCGGTCTACGGCACCGAGCCGGTCTTCGTCGACGGTGACGACACGCCATGGTCGAAGGCATTTCTGGCGGCCGCCTATGCATCGCGCGGCATCAAGATGCGCTTCACCTCCGGCACCGGTTCCGAGGTGCAGATGGGCAACGCGCAGGGAAAGTCCATGCTGTACCTGGAGATTCGGTGCATCCTGGTGACCAAGGGTGCCGGGGTGCAGGGTCTGCAGAACGGCTCGATCTCCTGTATCGGCGTTCCCGGTGCGGTGCCCGGCGGTATCCGCGCGGTGGCCGCCGAGAACCTGATCGCCTCGGCGGTCGACCTGGAGTGTGCGTCCGGTAACGACCAGTCGTTCTCGCACTCGCCGATGCGTCGCACCGCGCGGCTGATGCCGCAGATGATGCCGGGCACCGACTTCGTGTGCTCGGGCTACTCGGCGGTGCCCAACTACGACAACATGTTCGCCGGATCCAATGTCGACAGCGACGATTTCGACGACTTCAACACCATTCAGCGGGACCTGCAGATCGACGGCGGGCTGCGGCACGTGAAGGAGTCCGAGATCCTGGCGGCGCGCACCCGCGCGGCCAAGGCGCTGCAGGCGGTGTTCAAGTACCTGGATCTGCCGCCGATCACCGATACCGAGATCGAGACGGCGGTCTACGCCAACGGAAGTCAGGATCTGATCCCCCGCGACGTGCTGGAGGACCTCAAGGGTGCGCAGCAGGTGATGGACCGCAACATCACCGGTCTTGACCTCGTGAAGGCGTTGGAGGCCACCGGTTTCTCCGATATCGCCGAACGGATGTTGTCCAGCCTGCGGCAGCGCGTCTCCGGTGACCTGTTGCAGACCTCGGCCATCCTCACCAACGGCCAGCCGCTGTCGGCGATCAACGACGCCAACGACTATGCCGGCCCCGGCACCGGTTACCGCCCGTCCGGACAGCGGTGGGAAGAGATGAAGCGGCTGCGTCACGTGACCAGCGCGTCGAACCCCGAAGAAGAGGTGCAATAACCGTGTCGACCAACGATCTTCAACGCGAACTGACCTTCACCGAGACCGGTCCCGCGACCCGCGGCAGCCGGCCCGACGAGGTCGTGATCGCCATCTCGCCGGGCTTCGGGGAACTGTTCAGCAAGACCATCGTCGACATCCCGCTGTCCGAGGTGATCCGCCAGGTGCTGGCCGGTATCGAAGAACAGGAGGTCGCCGCGCGGGTGATCCGGGTGCGCAACTCCTCGGACCTGGCGGCGATGGCGCACACCGCCGCCCGGCTGTCGGGATCGGGCATCGGGATCGGCATCCTGTCCCGGGGCACCTCGATGATCCACCAACGTGACCTGCCGCGGTTGTCCAGCCTGGAACTGTTCCCGCAGTGCCCGTTGCTCACCCTGGAGACCTACCGGCGCATCGGCTCCAACGCCGCACAGTACGCCAAAGGTGAATCCCCGGAACCGGTTCCGACGCTCAATGACCAAATGGCGCGCCCGCGCTGGCAGGCCAAGGCCGCGCTGCTGCACCTGAAGGAGACCGAACTGGTGCGTAAGGACGCCAAGCCGGTCGAGCTCGTGCCGGAGTTCTCCGCAGCCGCGGTGGTGTGATTCGGGTTTCGGGTTGGGAAACATCAGCGACAAACGCACGGTGGTCGGGGTTGATATCGGTAACTCCACCACCGAAGCCAGCCTCGCCACGATCGGCGCCGACGGCGAGGTGGTGTTCCTCGGGGCTGCCCTGACCCGCACCACCGGTATCAAGGGCACCGTCAAGAACGTCGAGGGCGTCGCCAAGGCCGTTGTGTGGGCCCTGCAGCACGGCGGGATCGCCATCGCCGAGCTGGGTGTGGTGTTGCTGAACGAGGCGACCCCGGTGATCAGCGGGCTGGCCATGGAGACCATCACCGAGACCATCATCACCGAGTCGACGATGATCGGGCATGATCCGCGCACCCCGGGCGGCCGGGGGCTGGGCGTCGGCACCATCGTCGACTTCGCGTCGTTGAGCGACGCCGCGCCTGGCGCGCCGCTGATCGTGGTGGTGCCCGCCGATGTCGACTTCGACGTGGTCGCGGCGACCATCAATGCGGCGGTGCACCGCGGGGTGGAGGTCACCGGGGCCATCCTGCGCAACGACGACGCCGTGCTGGTGGCCAACCGGCTGGACACCAAGATCCCGATCATCGACGAGGTCTCGCTGATCGAAGCGGTACCGCGCGGCATGACCGCCGCCGTCGAGGTGGCCGCGCCGGGGCAGTCCATCCGGACCTTGTCGAATGCCTATGGGCTGGCAACGATCTTCGGGCTCGACCCCGACCAGACCAGGGTGGTCTCACCCGTGGCGCGGGCGCTGACGGGCAACCGGTCGGCGGTGGTGGTCCGGACGCCGTCCGGTGATGTCGCCGACCGGACCATCCCGGCGGGGGCACTCACGCTGATCGGCGCCCGCAAGACCGCGACGGTCGACGTCTCGCGCGGCGCGGTCGAGATGATGGCCGAAGTGGAGCGCGTCAGCCCGCTGAGAGACGTCACCGGCGAGGCCGGCACCAATTCCGGCGGCATGATCGCCAACGTCCGCCAAAGCATGGCCGATCTGTCCAATCACCCGCTGGCCGACGTGCACATCCAGGATCTGCTGGCCATCGACACGATGGTGCCCAAGGAGGTGCGCGGTGGGGTGGCCGGCGAGGTCGCCATGGAGAATGCCGTCGCGCTGGCGGCGATGGTACGCACCAAGGAAAGTGGCATGCAGGCCGTCGCCGACGCGGTGGCCGCGCAGTTGCGCAGCCTGGGCGCCGATGCCGTGGAGGTCGTGGTGGGCGGCGTCGAAGCCGAGATGGCGGTGCTCGGCGCGCTGACCACCCCGGGTACCGACAAGCCGCTGGTGGTGCTCGACCTGGGCGGCGGTTCGTCGGACGCTGCGGTGATCCAGACCGACGGGCGCACCGAGGCAACGCATCTGGCGGGTGCCGGCGACCTGGTCACCAAGCTCATCGACGCCGAGCTCGGCCTGGACAACCTGGAACTGGCCGAGCAGATCAAGCGCTGCCCACTGGGCAAGGCGGAGAGCTTCTTTCACGTCCGGCTGGAGAACGGCACCGTGCAGTTCTTCGACACGCCGTTGCCGGCCACGGCTTTCGCGCGGGTGGTGACACTCGGCGACACCGGGATGAGCCCCATCCCGACCCGGCACGCACTCGACCGTATCCGCACCGTGCGACGCACCGCCAAGGAACGGGTATTCGTGGTGAACGCGCTGCGCGCCTTGCGGGGGATCGCCCCGGGCGGTGATCTGCGCCAGATCGGATTCGTGGTGCTACTCGGCGGCTGCGCGCTGGATTTCGAGATCCCGCAGCTGATCGCCGATGCCGTCGCTCCGTACGGAATCGTCTGCGGCACCGGCAATGTGCGCGGCACCGAGGGACCGCGTAATGCGGTGGCCTCCGGATTGGTGGCGGCGTTCGCGACATCCGGGGTGGCTACTCATGCGTGAGGGTGGTCAACCCGTCCCGCCGGCTATCGTCGTGATCAGCTGCGGTGCAAATGATCTGGAAGATCAGGTGCTGGCTGGTATCGAGGAGGAGGGCGTCCCTGCGATGCTGACGCGGCGGTCGGCCGGCGACGATGCGCACCTGCTGGCGCGCTCGGCGGCGCTCGACTCGTCGCTGTCCGTCGGTGTCGGGATCGACGCCGACGGCGCGATCAGCGTCCAGCACGAGCAGCTGGCCGGGCCCACCGCGGGCCTGCACAGCGGGCCGGCGGTCAGCTCGGCGGTGGCGCGCACGTTGGGACACAACGCCGCTCGTATCGTCGTCGGCATCCCGTTGCGTGCCGTGACACCGTGACGCTGACTTGGATCTGACCGCGACCGTGACCAACCCGCTGAACAATGGAGGTATGCCCGCCATGGGCGATTACAGGGAGCTCTATCAGGCCAGCATCGCCGAGCCTGCCGCCTTCTGGGCGCAGGCCGCCGATGCCGTCACGTGGAGCCGCCCACCCCAGCGGGTGCTCGACGACAGCAATCCGCCGTTCTACCGCTGGTTCCCCGACGGTGAGCTGAACACCTGCGTCAACGCCCTCGATCGGCACGTGGCCGATGGCCGCGCCGAACAGCCGGCGCTGATCTACGACTCCCCGGTCACGGGAACCAAACGCACCTACACCTACCGCGAACTGCTGGACGAGGTGGCGCGTTTCGCCGGTGTGCTGCACGGGCTCGGCGTGCGCAAGGGCGACCGGGTGGTCATCTACATGCCGATGATCCCGGAGGCGGTCGTCGCCATGCTGGCCTGCGCCCGGATCGGCGCCGTGCACTCGGTGGTGTTCGGCGGGTTCGCCGCCCACGAACTGGCCGCGCGTATCGACGACGCCCAGCCCACGGTCGTCGTCTCCGCCTCGTGCGGTATCGAACCGTCCCGCACCGTCGCCTACAAGCCGATGCTCGACGCCGCACTGGAGGCGTCGGCGCATGCGCCCGCGCATTGCGTCATCGTGCAGCGCGACCAGGCGCGCTGCGAGCTGATCGCGGGTCGCGACGTGGACTGGCACGAGGCGATGTCGACCGCCACCGCGCAGGATGCGGTCCCCGTCGCTGCCACCGACCCGCTGTACGTCCTCTACACCTCGGGCACCACCGGCAAGCCCAAGGGTGTGGTGCGCGACAACGGCGGCCATGCGGTGGCCCTGTTGTGGAGCATGCGCCACATCTACGACATGGCACCCGGTGAGGTGTTCTGGGCGGCCTCCGACGTCGGCTGGGTGGTGGGCCACTCGTACATCGTCTACGGGCCGCTGCTGCTGGGCGCCACCACCGTGCTCTACGAGGGCAAGCCGGTCGGAACCCCCGATCCGGGCGCGTTCTGGCGGGTGGTCGACGAATACCGGGTCAAGGTGCTGTTCACCGCCCCGACGGCGATCCGCGCGATCCGCAAGGAAGACCCGGACGGCAACTACCTGGCCCGCTACGACCTGTCCTCGCTGGCCCATCTGTTCCTGGCCGGTGAACGGTTGGACCCCGACACCTATCACTGGGCGGTGCGCAAGCTCGGGATCCCGGTGGTGGACCACTGGTGGCAGACCGAGACCGGTTGGGCCATCGCCGCCAACCCGGTCGGGGTACAGCCCCTGGCGTTCAAGGCGGGCTCACCGACGGTCCCGATGCCCGGATACGACGTGACGATCCTGACCGCCGACGGGGTGCCATGCGGACCGGGGGAGGAGGGCGCGGTCTGCATCCGCATGCCGCTGCCGCCCGGCACGCTGCCCACCCTGTGGGGTGACGACGCCCGCTTCGCGGCGTCCTACTTGACCGAATACCCCGGCTACTACTTGACCGGTGACGGCGGATATCTCGACGAGGACGGCTACCTGTTCGTGATGGGCCGCATCGACGACGTGATCAACGTGGCCGGGCACCGGTTCTCCACGGGCGCGATCGAGGCGGTGTTGGCCACCCATCCGGCGGTGGCCGAATGCGCGGTCATCGGGGTGGCCGACGAGATCAAGGGGCAGGTGCCGCGCGGACTGGTGGTGCTCAAGGCCAACGTGGCGGGGCAGATGTCGGCCGCTACCCTGGCCGACGAGCTGATCGCCTTGGTCCGTAACGAGATCGGTGCGGTCGCCAGTTTCAAGTCGGTCGACGTGGTGCCCGCACTGCCCAAGACCCGCTCGGGCAAGATCCTGCGCAAGGCCATGCGCGGTATCGCGCACGGCAAGGACGAGCCGCTGCCGTCGACCATCGAGGACCCGGCCGTGCTGCACGCGCTGCGGCCGATCCTGGCGCCCTGACGGCACCGCTGCACCGCACCCCGGCTCGGGCGTTTTGACCTGCGGCGACGTCGCCCGGTAAGCTGCTCCGTTGGTGTGCGCCGCCCCCATGCGGGGAGGTGGTTCCCAGGTCAACGTCGGTCGCTGGGATATGACGGGCGCACACCGGACCGGCAACCAACCCGAGAAGAGAAGGTAGGGACTGTGCCTACATACACGCCGAAGGCGGGTGACACCACGCGTCAGTGGTACGTCATCGACGCCCAGGACGTGGTGCTCGGCCGGCTCGCCGTGGAAGCAGCCAAGCTGCTCCGTGGCAAGCACAAGCCGACGTTCACGCCCAATGTCGACGGTGGCGATTTCGTCATCGTGATCAACGCCGAGAAGGTCGCCGTCAGCGGTGACAAGCTCAACAACAAGTTCGCCTACCGCCACTCGGGTTACCCGGGCGGTCTGCGTAAGCGCACCATCGGCGAGCTGCTGGAGAAGCACCCGACCCGCGTCGTCGAGAACGCGATCGTCGGCATGCTGCCGCACAACAAGCTGAGCCGTCAAATCCAGAAGAAGCTGAAGGTGTACGCCGGCCCGGAGCATCCGCACGCCGCGCAGCAGCCGGTTCCGTTCGAAATCAAGCAGGTGGCACAGTGACCGAAGTGACTGGGACCGAGACCGACGTGACCGAAGAGGTCTTCGAGGAGTCCCCCGAGACCGGTGCGACCACCGTCGAGGAAACGGTGTACGAGGAGGCGATCGTCGAGGACGCCGCTCCCCGTGAGCCCGTCTACATCGACCGCCCGATCCAGACCGTCGGCCGCCGCAAGGAGGCCGTGGTCCGCGTTCGCCTGGTGCCCGGCACCGGCCAGTTCCACCTGGACGGCCGCACGCTGGAGAACTACTTCCCCAACAAGGTGCACCAGCAGCTCATCAAGGCCCCGCTGGTCACGGTGGACCGCGTCGACCAGTTCGACATCTACGCGCACCTCGATGGTGGCGGCCCGTCCGGTCAGGCCGGCGCGCTGCGCCTGGCCATCGCCCGGGCGCTGATCCTGGTCCAGCCCGAGGACCGTCCGGCGCTCAAGAAGGCCGGCTTCCTCACCCGCGACCCGCGTGCCATCGAGCGCAAGAAGTACGGCCTCAAGAAGGCCCGCAAGGCGCCTCAGTACAGCAAGCGCTGATCGTTTCCGCTCGTGGGCGGGCGTGTCGCAGTATGGACACGCCCGCCTTCGGCATTTCATGGAAGAGTGCAGCCGCACGCGAGGAGGACCACACGAAGATGCGCCGACTGTTCGGGACCGACGGAGTGCGCGGTGTCGCCAATCGCGAGCTGACCGCCGAATTGGCCCTGGCGCTGGGTTCGGCCACCGCCCGGCTCGGCAACATCGACACCGCCCGCCGCCGGATCGCCGTGGTCGGCCGGGATCCGCGGGCCAGCGGTGAGATGCTCGAAGCGGCCGTCATCGCCGGTCTCACCGCCGAGGGCGTGGACGCGCTGCGGGTCGGGGTGCTGCCCACCCCCGCCGTGGCTTATCTGACCAATGCCTACGACGCCGACTTCGGCGTGATGATCTCGGCCTCGCACAACGCCATGCCGGACAACGGCATCAAGATCTTCGGCCCCGGCGGACACAAGCTCGACGACGCCACCGAGGACCGCATCGAAGAACTGGTCAACGCCGGGCCCGGCAGCCGGCCACTGGGTGCGGGTATCGGGCGGGTGGTCGACGCCGGTGATGCGCTGGAGCGCTACCTGCGACACGTGCAGAAGGCCGTGAGCACCCCGCTGGACGGGCTGACCGTCGTCGTCGACTGTGCCAACGGCGCCGCGTTCCAGGCCGCACCGCGCGCGTACCGCGCCGCCGGTGCCACCGTCATCGCGTTGCACGCCGAACCGGACGGCCTCAACATCAACGACCATTGCGGGTCCACCCACATGGACACGCTGCGCCACGCGGTGCTCGCCCACCACGCCGACCTCGGCCTGGCCCACGACGGCGACGCCGACCGTTGCCTGGCCGTCGACGCCCGCGGCGAGATCGTGGACGGCGACGCGATCATGGTGATGCTCGCGCTGGCCATGCGGGATGCCGGAGAACTGGCGTCCAACACCCTGGTGACCACCGTGATGAGCAACCTGGGGTTGCACCTGGCGATGCGCGCAGCCGGGATCGAGGTGCGTACCACCGCGGTCGGTGACCGCTATGTCCTCGAAGAGCTGCGCAACGGTGAGTTCTCCCTGGGTGGTGAGCAATCCGGGCACATCGTGCTGCCCGCCTTCGGCACCACCGGCGACGGGATCGTCACCGGACTGCGGTTGATGTCGCGGATGGCCCAGACCCGAGCCACCCTGGCCGAGCTGTCCCAACCCATGCAGACCTTGCCCCAGGTGCTGATCAACGTCGCGGTGACCGACAAGACCACGGTGGCGCAGGCGCCGTCCGTGCAGACGGCGGTGGCTGCCGCCGAGGCCGAACTCGGGGATACCGGACGAATCCTGTTGCGTCCGTCGGGAACCGAACAGGTGGTCCGGGTGATGGTGGAAGCCGCCGACGAGGACACCGCCCGCCAGCTGGCCGTGCGGGTCGCCGAATCGGTGAGCGGTCACAAGTAATCCCACTGGCCATCCCACTCCGCCAGGGAACCGATGTGGTGTCCGCTGCGTCCTATCCAGCATGGGATACACGCGTATCGACCCCGGCGCGGTGCTCGAGGCCGCGCAACGCTATGACACCGCCGCGGGTCTGCTGGAGTCGGCGCTGCATTCACATCTGGCGCGGCTGAGCTTCGACGGATCCCGTGCCGGGCGGTCCTATGCCGACTCCGGTGACGCCGTGCGCCTCGCGGTCGAACGCAGCTGCGCCCAGCTGGGCGACTGGTCTCGCGCGGCGCGGGAAATCGCCGTCCTGCTGCGCACTTCCGTACAGAACTACATCGACGCCGACGGCCGCGCGGCGGGCCGGCTCGGATGACGGGCCAGGACGTCGACGGTGTACTCGCCCGTGGTGCGCCGGCCGTCGAGGTGCTCGCCGACTATGTCGCGGCCTGCCGCGCGCTCGGCCATCCCGTCGCCGAACCCGGACAACTGCACGACGCGTACACCGCCGAGGACGGTATGGATCTGGGTGCGCTGGATGCGGACTGCGCGGCGGTCGCCGCGGCATTGGGTGCAGTGGACGAGGCGATCCGGTTACAAGACGCCGCGCGGGCGGCGCTGGCCGGGGCGTGGCAGGGCCCGGGTGCCGACGCGGCGGACGCGGTCATCGGGCAGCATGCGCAGTCGTCGGCGCTGGCGGAGGCCGCGCTGCGTCGGGTCGCCGACACATTGGGTCAATTACGCGACACCTTATGGCAATTGGTGAGCGGCAAGGTGGCCGCCGTCCAGGATATCGAGGACCGTGCGCAACGGGAACAGTGGTGGCCGGCGGCGCGCGCGGTGGCTACCGGCGCGGGCGCCCAGGACACCGCCAGCGAGATCGTCGACGGCAGGGTCAGCCCCTTCGTGACGGTCGCGATCGGCTCCGACTGGGCCGATGTCATGCAGTCCACCCAGCGTTCGGTGCGCGATGCGTACGGCGCTGCGGCCACGGGCATCTCGGGCGATGCGCCGGGATTCGGGTCGCCGGCCGCGGTGACGTCGCCCGCCGCGGCTGCACCGGCACCGGCGTTGCCGGCCGACCCGGCGGCAGTGCCGGCACCCGCCGCGCTGCCGGCGAGCAATCTGGGATCGGGGTTGTCCGGATCGGGACTGGCACCGATGGGCGCCGGGGTGACCGGCATCGGGCAGCAGATCGCCGATCTCATCGGTGGCCTGTTGAACACGGCGTCCGATGGCGCCGCCACCGACGCGCTGGACCTCGACGAGCCGGACGGGGATCGCGTCGGCCCCAGCAACGAAACCGACGCCGAAACCGACGCCGAAACCGACGCCGAAACCGACGAGCCCGAGGAAGAGGAGGTCGACGAAGAACCGGCAGATGATGTCACCGGCGACGAACAGGAGCCGCCCGTCGACACGGCAGACACTGCAGAACCCGTTGCCGCACAGTCGGGTCCGCCTGCTCCCACCTCGGTGCCCGAACCGGTGGTAGAGCCTGCAGCTCCGCCGGCGGCCCCGGCGCCCGATGCGCTCCCGGAGCCGCCGCGCACTCCGTGTGAGATCGCCGCCGACGAGTTGCCGCAGGCCGGTGGCTGATGGCGGTGATGTGAACAGTCGCTCGATCGATCCACGATCGATGAATCGAATGTCGGGCGAATCGGATATCCGTGACCTAATATAAGTAGGTAAATCGCTATCACACGGGACGTGTGAGTCGGAGGCAGCGCTCAGACCAGCCTTTGCTCGGCGCGAGGCCGCACGACATGGCCGGCGAGTCAGGGGACGCATGAGCGCGCAGCGCCGAGCATACGTGTCGAGTCCGGGTGTCGCGGGAGTCGATGATGCCCCGTCCTGCTGAGCCGCGGGTCAGTCGGTCCAGTGCGGTGCGCGCCGCGGTGTCGATCATCGGTGCCGAGGGGTTGGATGCCTTCACCATGCCGCGGCTGGCCGAAGAATTCGGCATTCGGGTGCCGTCGCTGTACCACCACTTCCGGGATCGAGATGATGTCTTGCTCGCAGTCGTGCAGTATGTCGCGGGCACGGCGGTGGCGTCGTCCGATATCGTGCCTGGTCCGGACTGGCCGGACTTCTTCGTGACGCTCGCCGTGAACTTCCGTCGTTCGTTTCTCCGCCACGCCAACGCCACGCCGCTGTTGCTACGCTATCGTCCGCGTGACCTGCTCCCTGGCGGCTACGAGGCCGCGGCCGTCTTCCTGAAGCAGTCCGAAGTGCCTGTGTCGCTGCACATCCGCATTCTGGATGGGATGGAGACGCTGATGATCGGGGCCCTCATCTGCGAGGTGATGAGCCCGGTGTACGACGGACGGAACAGCTTTCACGGTTGTGATCTCGAACCGGCCTCCGCGCTGTCCGATGCGCTTCGAGCCCGCCGCATGGATGCCGAGGCGATGTTCGAGGGTAAGGTGCGAGCCTTCCTCTCGGGCGCGGCACGAGCAGGGCGACCTCGGTGATGTCGGTTGTTTTACCTAATGGCGTGAGGTATTGACGTTGTTGCGGACGGCCGCCTACTGTGATCGCGGACCGTGCCGCGCATCGTGTGAAGCCCGTGTGCGGCACGTACGCGACCGCCGACCGGGCCGACTCCCGGCGTCGATGCTGTCTCATCGCGCGTCCGGTGCGGCGGTTGGTTGAGAGGAGAAAGACAGTGACGTCGGTGTCGATGGGTGGACCGTTGGCCGGGCTGAGGATCGTGGACACGACGACCGGCGACGTGAGCCAGGCGACGCGTCTGTTGGCCGATCTGGGCGCCGATGTCGTGAAGGTCGAACCCGTGGGCGGATGCCCGGAACGTCGTCGGCCGCCGCTGATCGACGGGCACGGTGTCGCTTTCGCGTTGCACAACGCCAACAAGCGAAGTGTCATCCTGGACGCCTCGGATGCCGGCGACCGTGAACGGTTCCTGGCTCTGGTGGAAGGCGCCGACATCATCGTCGACAGCGGAAATCCAGGCCAGGTCAGCACTTTCGGGGTGTCGGTCGAAGCGCTGGCCGACCGCTACGAACATCTGGTCGCGATGTCGGTGACCGACTTCGGCACCGAAGGGCCGCGCGCGCATTGGCGCGCCGACGATGCCGTGTTGGTGGCGATGTCGTCGGTGTTGTCGCGCTCGGGAGCACCCGACGGCCCACCGGTTCTGCCCCCGGCGGGTATCGCCTCGGCCACGGCGGCGGCGCAGGCGGCGTGGGCGGTGCTCGTCGGTTACTTCCACAGATTGCGTACCGGACGTGGGGACTACATCGACTTCTCCCGCTACGAGGCGGTCTTGCAGGCTCTGGACCCGCCATTCGGCGCGCAAGGACAGGCGGCAGCGGCCCGCGGGCTCAGCGCCGCACGTCGGGGCAGGCCGAAGAACCAGGACTCGTATCCGATCTTCGCGTGCCGCGACGGCTGGATACGCATCTGCATCCTGTCACCTCGGCAGTGGCGTGCGATGCGGGCGTGGTTGGGCGAGCCCGCCGAATTCCAAGACGCCGAATATGACAGCATCAGCGCACGCGCGGCGGCTTTCGAGCGCATTCGGACGCTGATCGCGGAACTCTTCGCCCAGCACTCGGCGGAGCACCTCGTCGCCGAGGGTGCCGCGCGGGGCGTTCCGGTCGCGGCCATCCTGACTCCAGCGGAGGTGATGGATTGTGCACACTTCCGCGCCGTGTCGGCTTGGAAGAACGCGGAGTTCGCCGGCAGAACGACCGTGACGGTTCCCGACGGCTGCGTCGTCGTCGACGGAGAGCGGGCCGGTGTGCGATGGCTCGCCGGCCCTGCCGGAGAGACCGAGCCGGCCTGGCCGGATCGGCCGGCAATGGTGGCCACCGCGGAGACGCCGATACGCCCGTTCGATGGTCTGACGATCCTCGATCTGGGAGTCATCGTCGCAGGGGGAGAGCTGGGCCGACTGTTCGCCGATATGGGCGCCGAGGTCATCAAGATCGAGAGTCCCTCCTACCCCGACGGGCTGCGGCAGGCGAGGCCGGGTCAGATCATGAGTGAATCCTTCGCCTGGACGCACCGCAACCAAGCGGCCCTTGGGCTGGATCTGCGCACCGCGCCCGGCGCCCAGGTATTCACCGAACTGGTCGCCGGCGCCGACGCGGTGTTCGCCAACTTCAAGCCGGGAACCCTTTCCGCGCTGGGCTTTTCCTTCGAACGGTTACAGCAGATCAACGACAGGCTGGTCGTCACCGAAAGCAGTGCCTTCGGTGACGATGGTCCGTGGCGGTCCCGGCTCGGCTACGGCCCGCTGGTGCGATCGTCGACCGGTATCACTGCGCTGTGGGCCACCGAGGACCCGCCACGGCCCGACGCACAGTATCCGTTCTCCGATGCGGTGACGGTGTTTCCCGATCACCTGGTGGCACGCCTGGCTGCGGTTGCGACGCTGGCCGCCCTGATCCGGCGGCACCGCACCGGTGTCGGGAGCCGCATTCACATTTCGCAGGCCGAGACCGTGGTCAGTCAGCTTGACGCGCTTTACACGGTGTCGTGGGCACAGGCCGGCGGGACCACCGTGACCGAGGACATGACCGTGCACGGTGTCTATCCGTGCGCCGGCGATGACGAATGGTGTGTCGTGACCATCGGCTCCGACGCCGACTGGATCGCCGTCCTACAAATACTCGATGCCTCGAGTCTGGAGGCCGACCCTCGGTTCGTATCGGTTGACGGTCGTTGGCGGCATCGAGACGAAATGCGCAGTGCACTGGCTCATTTCACTCGCCGGTGCGACGCCCAGGACATCGCTGAGTCTCTGCAGAGTGCCAAAGTCCTTGCCGCCCCGATGTTGCGGGGAAGCGACATCATCGATGAGCCACAGGTGCGGGCGCGGGGACTGTACTCGGAAATGACCCATCCACTGTTCGACGTGCCGTTGCCGACCGAGACCGGGCCTGCCCGGTATCGGCGTATCCCACCGGCCGAGCTACAGCCGGCCCCGCTGCTCGGTGAGAACACGGTCGCGGTGTGCACCCGACATCTGCAGATGGACCCCGCGGAGGTGGATCGGCTGATCGCTGCCGGTGCCCTCTTCGCACCGACATCGACTGTGAAGGTACAACCAGCATGACACCGTCCAGCGCAGCGCCGACGCGCACCGACGCCGCCCGCCTGTTCGTCGGCGGCACGTACCGCGTAGCCGAACACACCGTGCCGATGATCGAGGCTGCCACGGGGGAGGTCTTCGGCGAGGGTCCCAACGCCACGACATCCGACATCGACGACGCGGTTGCTGCCGCGCACGAGGAACCCGCGCTGAGGTGGGCGGCGGCCCCTGCCGAGGAGCGTTCGGAGGTGCTCAAGCGGTACGCCCTGGCGTTGCGGTCTCGTGCCGATGCCACCGCGCGGCTGGTGAGCCGGGAGAACGGTATGCCGATTACGTTGTCCCGTGCGGTGAACGGGATGTTTCCCTCGGCGTTGGTGAGCTACTACGCGAAACTGGTGAAGGCCTCGGAGGCCGAGGAGATCCGCCCGGCTCTGGTGGGGCACACCGTGGTCCGCCGGGAGCCGGTCGGTGTGGTCGGGGCCATCACGCCCTGGAATTACCCGCAGGCCTTGGCGATCATGAAGATTGCGCCGGCCCTTGCCGCCGGTTGCCGGGTGGTTCTCAAGGCAGCCCCCGAGACGGCGTTGGACGCCCTGGTGTTTGCCGACGCGGCCGTCGAGGCGGGCATTCCACCGGGCGTGCTCAGCGTGGTGCCTGGTGATGCCGCTGCTGGCGCACACCTGGTGAGCCATCCCGGGGTGGCCAAGGTGGCGTTCACGGGATCGACCAACGCCGGCCGGGTCATCGGTGCCGAGTGCGGTCGGCTGATCAAGCCGGTCACCTTGGAACTCGGTGGCAAGTCGGCGGCCGTGATTCTCGACGATGCGGACCTGCATACGACCGTCGCCGGTCTGCGGACAGCATCGTTTGTCAACAACGGTCAGACGTGCCATCTGAGCTCGCGCATACTGGTGCCCACCGCTCGCTACCACGAATTTGTCACCGCCATCGCAGATCTGGCCACAAGTCTCGTGGTGGGAGATCCGCTGGACGACGCAACCGATGTCGGTCCGCTGGTCAGCGCCCGGCAGCGGGACCGGGTGCTGGAGTACATCGAGATCGGCCGCGACTCCGGTGCCCGGCTCCTCGCCGGCGGCGCGGTGCCGGCGAATCGGCCGCGCGGGTGGTTTGTCGCCCCGACCGTCTTCGCCGATGTCGACAACGGAGATCGTATCGCCCAGGAAGAGATCTTCGGTCCGGTGATCGCGATCATCGGCTACGACGACGAGGCCGAGGCGATCAGCTTGGCCAACGACACCGAGTTCGGTCTGGCCGGAACGGTCTGGTCGACGAACACCGGGCGCGCACTTGACGTGGCCCGGGCGATGCACACCGGTTCGGTGGGGGTCAATCACTATCAACTGGATATCCAGTCGCCGTTCGGTGGAGTCAAGTCCAGCGGTCTCGGTCGTGAGCTCGGTCCGGAGGGACTGGACGCCTACCGGGTGACCAAGTCGATGTACTGCGCCGACCCAGTCGCGGGCTAGGACACGATGAGAACGGTCCCCGGCCAGGGGCGGGATCTGGCGGCCCAGATCGCCACCGCACCGTGGCACGTCGAAGATTTACGCGTCGGCGACTGGATGGACCTGGGTGCCGCGCAGGTGCACCGAGATGAGGTGCTGGCGTTCGCCACCCGATTCGACCCACTGCCCATTCATCTCGACGAGATGAACCCGGTGTTTGGCGGCGTCATCGCCAGCGGCGTGCATACCCTTGCCTTGTTCTCGAGTCTGGCTTCACGTCAGTTCATTCCACGACTTGCGCTGGTGGCGGGCAAGGGAATCGAACAGCTGCGTTTACCGTTCCCGGTGCGACCGGGCGCAACCCTGACCGGCTCCGTCGAGATTGCCGATATCGCCGAACAGGTCACCAGGGCGGAGGTGACCTACCGGGCTACCCTGACCGACGAGGAAGGGCGGGTGGTCCTGAGTTTCCGCGGGATCGCCGTCGTCGCCCGGCGGTCGGTAGCAGGCTAGCGCAGGGCGGCGAACACCGCGAAATCCGCTCGGTCAGAACGACCCGCGGTGCGGGCAGATGTTCTGGACAGACCGGTCGGCAAAGTGCAGGGCCAACCCGATTCCCCAGTCGGGATGCATCGACAAGACGTGACGTCCGGCGTCCCAGAGCGAACCGCCGTCCGGCGGTTGCATGAGTTCGCATACCGCCTGTCCTTCCAGGACCGCCTGCCGGCCGTTCATCACCACGCCGTCCCCGGCGATCGCCTGGAGGAACACGGAGTAGTTGGCGCCGGCGTCGACGTTATCCGGCTGGGCGTTTGCCGGAATCTCGGACACCACCAGTGACAGTGAAAAGACGCCAACCGCAAGGGTTCTCCACATACCAGGCATTCTAGGCTCCTCGTCCTCAGCTGCGTTGCCGTTTGATTTGCCCGTGTGACAGTGTTCGGCGCTCTGCCGGTTCAGGCCGGTAAAACTAGCAACAATAGTATCGGCTCGGCCGGCAGTTGACACCATAATCCTACGACCATAAGGTTCTGGACGTCGCACGCTGTACCTTTGCTGGCCCGGCGCTCCAATCGGAAACGGCGGGTTGCCCCTGTCTGGTGGTGCTGACGCGGGATCGTTCCGCGCTGCTTGCAGAGCTGTCGGCGCCGGTGTCGGTGCGTGGGACCGGGAGCATCGTGAGGAGACTGCCTTGGATACGTGCAAGCGTTCGTTGGGTGTGCTGATCGGAGCGCTCGCCGTCGGTATGACGGGTGTGCAGTCGGCGCACGCCGATCCATTGGTACCGCCCACGCCGGCCGAAATCAGCTTCCTGGACCAGGCGCGTCGCGTCTTTGCGGCCAGCCACAACCCAGCGGCCTTCCGTAGCGACGGTCAGTTGCTGAGTGATGGTTGGTATGCCTGTGACAAACGCGCCGCAGGCTTCGTCGGGACCGAGGCGACCTTGGTCACTCCGGCGCTCACCCAACTGGCCTTTATCTACCTGTGTCCGTGACGAATTCCGGTCACTTTGGTAGGAATCGGGGTTGCCCGTCCGTAACGTGGCGGCCGTCGCGAGGGTGACGTACGTCCAGGCTGGGGTTGGATTGACTGTCCGAGTGAGATTTCTGGCCGATCATTCGTGCTCATGAGCACGTCGGCGAATCGTGTCATTCACCCGGTGGTCGATGCAGCCCCGAAAGATCCACTGTGAGAGCGCTTTAGGTTCCGGTCTTGCCCGGGAAAGCTTGTCTGCGTGGGGGTGGGGCGTGGTGGTCATCGCTGCCCTGACGCCCGGCGTCGGCTCGATGATGTGCGGACCACTCGTGTGCAGAATGTCGCCGCCTGACTGTGACGGCAACGTAAATAAAGCCGCCGACTTTGGGGCTTGGCAACTAAAGCTATTAGGTATAGGTTGTTACTCGCTGTGAGCAAAACCACTTTGCTATAGGTTTAGCGTCACGGCCCACAAACCAGTTGTTCGAGGTCAAAGTGGCGGAGCGGCATATGCGATCCAGCGCCTCATCGGGGAACGGCCACAACGTCCACGACGACCACAACGTCCACGAGCGACATCACAACGCGAACCGGTTTGCCGGCCGCAATTTCACGAACGACGATGGGAGAGCAGGAGTGGCTCAGTCGAGGCTGGCAGTCGCCGAGCGTCGAGGTGCGCGTCCATGATCTCGTGGTCGAGTCCAGTAGGGCGTTCCCGGGATGCCGAATGCTGCCGCGCGCACGCCGGGACGCCGGCCAGGTTCGGGGTGGACCGATGGTAGGCGTCGCGGACCGTCCGGCCTTGGCTGACCCGACGGGAGTGGCGGTCCAGCAACGGAAAAGTGCCGGCGTGCTGCGCGCGGCGAAGCGAAACGCGTCGAGACTCGCCAAGTCGCCGGCGGCGGCAGCCGGGTCTACCGGCCGTGGCGTTGCCCTGGCCATCTCGGTCGTGCGCTACGCCGTGCAGGACACTGTCACCGGCCGGCTGCCGGTTGGCGAGTTCGTCTGGCAAGCCTGGGCGCTGTTCAAGGTCACCGCAACGCCGGCCGTGCTGATGGCCATACCGATCGGCGGAATCGTCACCGTCGTCGTTTCCGGGCTGGTGGCCCAGGTGGGAGCAACGGCCCTCCTCGGCGCGGCGAGTGGGGTGGGCGTGCTCCGCCAGGGCGCACCCGTCACAGCGGGTCTCCTGATGGGTGGCGCTGCGGCATCGGCGATCGCATCGGACTTCGGGGCGAGGGCCATTCGCGAGGAACTCGACGCCATGCGGGTCCTCGGCGTGGACCCGGTTCGGCGTCTCGTGGTGCCCCGGTTCTTGGCGCTGCTGCTGATCGCACCCATGCTCACCCTCGTCATCATCGTGTCGGGCACGGCGTCTGCATTCCTGCTGTCGGTCACGGTGAGCGGGGTTGCGCCGGGCAGCTTCTGGAACTCATTCGGAACGTTCGCGAAGATGACCGACGTATATTTCGCGATCGGCAAGGGTCTCGTCTTCGCCGCCATCGTGGCCATCATCTCCTCGATGCGGGGTATGGAGGCCAAGGGTGGTCCGCGCGGTGTCGCGGATGCCGTCAACGCCGCAGTCGTGATCAACGTCGTTCTCATCCTGTTCGCAAACCTTGTGATCACCCAGATATCGACGATGTTCTTCCCGACGGCGGTGGCATGATGTCGGCACCGTCGACACTGGCACGCACCCGTGCGGCGACCGCCGGCACGGTCAAGAAGCCGTTGACCGGATTCGGGCAATGGTCTTTGTTCATCGGTCAGGTGTTCTACTATCTGCCGCTCACCGTGCGTCGCTACTCGCGTCAGACGCTGGCCGCAACGATCAACATGGCCTGGGGTCGGGGGTCGCTGATCGTCGACGGCGGCACGATCAGTGTCCTGCTCCTGCTCGGCGTGGCCACGGGTGCTTCTCTGGGCATCGAAGCGCTCGCGGTGTTGGACATTCTGGGATTCGGTTCCCTGTCGGGCATCATCGGCGGCATCGGGGCCGTCCGCATTCTCGGACCCATCGTCGCCGGCATTGCGTTCATGTCCCAAGCGGGTACGCGCATGACCGCCGAGATCGGAGCCATGCGTATCGCTGAAGAGATCGACGCCGTCGAGGCCATCGGCTTGCGGCCCATTCCGTTCGTTGTCGGTACTCGCCTGATCGGTGCGTTGACCTGCGTCATTCCCGGCTATCTGCTGACCCTCATGGGGGTCTTCTACACGATCCAAACGGTGGTGGTCGTCTTCAACGGCGAACACGGCGGCACGTACTTCCACTACTTTGCCATGTTCCTCAGCCCGATCGATCTGCTCTATTCGACGATCAAATTGAGCATCTACTGCGTCGCCGTGACGTTGATCCATTGCTACTACGGGTATTTCGCGTCAGGGGGTCCGGTCGGTGTCGGCATGGCATCGGGTCGTGCGGTACGCGCCAGTCTCGTGACGATCGTCGTCCTCGACTTCACGACCACCGTGTTGCTGTGGGGGCTTCAGCCCGAGTTCATCTTCAAGGGATAGAGGGGATCTCATGCTGAGAGGATCTGCCCAGCGTCAGGAGCGGGTACTGCTGTCCATCGGCGGTGCGGTGGTGCTCTGCATTGCCGTGGCGGTCTCGGTCGTCGTCGTCAACCCATTTGGTGGGCGAGCCGAAGGTGTTTACTCCGTGGTGATTTCGACACCGTACGTGGGGCAGGGGGCGGAGGCAGGCACAGCCGTCGTCTTGCACGGCGTCAAGGTGGGGCAGGTCACCAACGTCACCAACATGGCCGATGGCGGAGTGCAACTGGACACCGACTTGCAGACACAGCCCACCCGTGGCCTTACCGACAAGGTGAGCATCGACTTCAGGCCCATCAACTACTTCGGTGTACCGGGCATCAACCTGGTACCGAACCCGGGCGGGGGCGAGCTCACGGACGGCAGCAGGCTCACTCTGACGCCGTCGGGGAACTTCACCCTCTCGGAGCTGCTCAACCAACTCGGCAATGTGTCCGAAGCGTCCCTGACGCCGCAGCTGATCAAGGTGATCGATCGCGTGACCCGCTACACCGACGGATTGAACCCGTTGTTCGAAACTGCGGTGACGGTTGCGCGAGCCGTTGAAGCCGTCCAGATACACCCGACCGACGAGCAACTGGTGAAGCTGTCCTCTGCGGTCGAGGCAGCACCGCCGTTCGTGAACGAGGCGATCATCGCCGGCAGACGGATCATCGACTACAGCTACTATCCCGGGCAGGTCCGTGGCTCCGCGGCTGCCAGCGGACCAAAACTGGAGTTCCCGTTCCTCACCGATGTCGACACCCCCAGCCTCGGCGACATCTCTCCGGAGTTCTACATGAAGCATTGGGACTCGTTCCTGAGCCTCGCGCAGAACGGGTTGTTCGGTGCGGTGGGCAAGCTCGTCAGCAGTCATGTGGATGATCTGACCCCGTTGATCAGCGGTATCAAAGCGATCACCGATACCGGACCCGCACTGCTGCGACCGCAAGACGTGGCCCAAAAGCTATCGGAATTGCGGTCGCGGTTCGAGAGCCTGTACGCCGGAAACGGCACCCAACACGCAATTTCGGTCCGGATCCTGCTGGACAGTCTGCCCGCTGTGGCCTCCTCGGTCGGGATCGCGACGGAAGGTACCCCGTGAAACCACTTGCGGCCACGTGGCGGATCGGCGTCGCACTCGCAGTGTCGATCGTGCTCTTCATCTTGCTGTCGAACACCCTCGTCAACCCCGTCGATGTCCAAACCCGAACGTACGTTGCCGAATACACCGATGCCTCCGGACTGCACCAAGACGGTGACGTACGGGTGCGGGGAGTCCGCGTCGGCAAGGTGGAAGCAGCGACCTGGCCCGAGTCGACGGTCAGAATGTCGCTCAGGTCAGGTTCACCTTGGACAAGAAGTACGGCGTCGTACGCGATACCCGGCTGGCCATCAAGTTCCAGGCACTGACCGGTGTCCGTTACGTGGACGTGACGAACCCGGCGGAGAACTATGGCGACGCGGATCTCGTCAAACAGATACCCACCTCGATGACCCAGCCCTCCTTCGACGTGACGGCTCTCTTCAACGGTCTCCAGCCGGTACTCGCCACCTTGAGCCCCGAGGAGATCAACACGTTCACCGCCAACGCCGCCTCCTTTCTGACAGGGGACGGCAGCGGACTGGCTCCGCTCTTACAGAGCATTCGCCGGCTCACGGAATTCGTCACCGACCGACAGCAAGTCGTTGCGGTGCTGATGAACAATCTTTCCGAGATCGCCAACGGGATCGGCGGTGCTTCCGAGCGATTCATCCACATCATCGACTTGGTGAACCAGCCTGTGGACAAGGTGAATTCGGTTCTTGATGAGTTCCGTAAAGACCTCCTCTACAGCAAGGACTTCTTCGATCCGGTCACCCGCCTGCTGCACAATGCCGGCTTCCGGAATGGAAACAACGTCGACGATGCGCTGGACCGGGCATCGAGCAACCTCGACAATTTCTTCGACGCTTTCAAGCTGGTCCCGGTGATCAACGAGAACATCCCGCCGCCGGGCAACGACGGGACCGAAGTGGAGCCCTGCTCGCGGGGCAACTTCCAGCTCCCCGAAACGATGGATGTGCTGCTGAACGGTCAACGGGTGGTGTTATGCAATCGCTGAGGGCAAGTCGTCTGCTCCGGAGTCCGGTGTCCTGGGGTGTTGCGACTATGGTGGTCGCTGCAGTCGTGGGTCTGGTGTTGACCTACGTGTACTACCACCCGCCGAGCCAAGAGCAGCCAGTCTCCTTCTACACGGATGACGCGAATGCGATACGTGTCGGAGATGAGGTGCGGATGGCCGGCATCAAGGTGGGCACGGTGACGGGGCTGACACTGGAACCGAATCAGGTTCTGGTTCAGGCGAAGGTCGACAACCACGCCTTTGTCGGGGATCAGTCGCAGGTGGACGTTCGCATGCTGACCGTCGTCGGAGGCTACTACGTCAATGTCGCGTCGATGGGTAGCATGCCGCTGGGTAAGGCGGTGATTCCGGCCTCGCGGGTGACCATGCCGTACAGCCTGATTCGTACACTGGCCGACACCACCAAGATCACCGAGCACGTCGATACCAAACCGGTCAACGAGTCGCTCAACCAGATCTCGCAGGGCTTGAGCGGTACCAACGTTCAGGTGGTGGCCGCCACCATCGACGCAGGCAACGCGTTGATGTCGACGGTCGAACGGCAGCGCGGTCAGGTCACCGAGATCCTCAACCTCTCCGACGAATACATTCGGGCGCTGGCCCAGTACCGAGACAAGTTCGCCCAGCTGGTGCGCAAGATCTCCATTGCGACCCAGACGATGGTCATCTACGACAAGGGCATCTCCCAGACGTTGCAAGGTCTCGGCGAGGTCCTGCTCGCCATCAAACCACTGGCCGACGCCTATGAAGCCCACCAAGCCGAATTCGTCGAGAAGATCCGAAGTTTCCTCGAGCGAGGCCGGTCGTTCGTGGAGCGCAACGGCTTGACCATCCGTGCACTCAAGCGGGTGCAGAACCTCTTTGACCGAATCCTCAACGCGCAGAACGCGGACCCGGGTCTGCTCGCGACCGATCTGTGCGTCCCGGTACCCGGGAGCGCCTGCTGATGCCCTCTTTGCGCGCACACCATATCCGCCGAGTGGCATCGGCGTCGCTGGTCGCGGCCTCCGTGGTCACCTGCTCGTCGTGCACGTCGCCTGCCAAGTCGGAAGCCGCTCACTACTGCGCGATCATGCCGGACAGCGTCGGGCTCTATGCCGACAACCCCGTCACGCACCTGGGCTTCCCGATCGGGAAGGTCGCCGCGGTCACTGCGTCGGCGCAGTCTGTCCGAGTAGACTTCACCGTCGACGACGGAAGGAAGATTCCCGCTGACGTCAAAGCGGTAACCAGGTCGACATCGATCCTTGCCGATCGCGCACTGGAACTCGTCGGCGATTACCAACAGCCGCAGAAGCTCTCCCCGGACAGCTGTATCCCGCTCGGCCGATCGTTGACCCCGAAGAGCCTGTCCCAAGTCATCGGATCCTCGACGAACTTCATCAACTCGATCAATCCCGCAGGCTCGGACAACGTCGGACAAGTGGTCACGGGGATCGACCAGGCGCTGCGGGGTCAGGGAGCTGGAGCCAACAAGCTGCTCACCACCGCGTCGTCGGTGGTCGACGCACCCGATCAGGCCATCGGTGACCTCGGCTCGGTGACCCGCAATCTCAGGCAATTGACCACCACGCTGGTACAGGTCGAGCCGACGCTGCACGGGGTTTTCGACGATCTGGCGAACTCAGCAGGTGAAGACGCCGCCGAAACGCTCGAAGGAGCTTCGAAGACGATGGAGGGAATCATTCCTGTCATCGAGGCCGCCGGAGCCATCGAGAAGGAGCTGGGTCCGCAGATCCAGCAGCTACTCGACGCGGTGTCCGTCTTTCTCAGGAAGGCCAGTCCGCGCGCACCGTACTATGCGAGCCTGCTCAATGTGGCCCCGCGGGTGCTCAACGGGCTGATCAACCTCGCCAACAACCACGACTTCACGCTGCACTACCGGCCGCCGCTGTACCGGATTCGCACACCCGACGGTGTCGCCCAGTGCAACATCATGAATGCGTCGGTGCCCGGCAGCTGCGCAAACGTCAAAGGCACGCCGTACGCGGTCGATGTGGCGCTCCTGCAGTACGTGCTGACCGTGGCGGCGAACAAATGACGCGGCGTTCCCTGCTGCTGGCCAGTGTCATGACCACGGCAGTCCTTGCGTTGTCCTCCTGTGCCGCAGTGAATGTCGACGCGTTACCCCAGCCGGGCCCTTCGTACGACGACGGATACGACATCGTCATGAAGTTCGACAGCGTCCTGAACCTGCCCGATCGCGCAAAAGTGGTTCTCGATGGTGTGACCGTCGGCGTCGTGTCGAAGATGACCCTCACGAGCGTAGACGTCGACGTGACCGCGCGGATGAAGCGCGGTGTCACGGTTCCGTCCAATATTCATGCCGTACTGCAACAGGCGACCGTGTTGGGCGACATCTACGTGGCGTTGGAGCGCCCGGCAACGGATGATGCGCCGGCCCCGGCGTTGCCCGGCGGCGGGGTCATCCCGGTCGCCCAGACCACATCTCCGCCACAGCTGGAAGACACCATCGCCAGCCTCGCCAATTTCGTGTCCAGCGGATCCATCCAGCGGGCGCAGAACACCATCATCCGGCTCAACCGTGTCGTGCCGTCCAGTGACGAGGTGCGGGTCCTGACCGGCCGGGTCGAAACAGACCTTGCCGCCTTGGCCGGGAATCTCGATTCGGTGGATCGGCTGCTCGACGGGGTGGCGAAGTCAGCCGCGGTCGTCCGGGACAGGGTTCCGGACCTGCAGTACCTCTTCTCGCCGAAGGGGCAGTTGGGATTCGAGCATCTGGTCGCCGTCTTGAACTACATCGGCACCATCCTGCCCAGCGTCGGCAGCATCACGCTGGGCGGCTACTGGTTGGTGCCGTTCCTCAATTCACTTGCCGACGCCACCGGCGCGCTGCAGGAGTCGAAGGTGGCAGGGGAGGCCGAGATACCCAAGTACCGCAAGGTCTTCACCGACATGTTCTTGCCGGTCGACAAGTACCCGGCCATCAACATCACCTCGATCATCGGGCCGGACGGCCGCGAGCTGTCCGGCAACGTCCAGGATGTGCTGCGGATTCTGGGGGCCACACCATGAACGCCATCAAGGTCAAAGACGTCATCTCCTACTTGGTGTTCGCGGTGATCATCGCAATCGTCCTGTGCTACTTCGCATCGCTGGGTCTTCGCCTCCAGCCGCCGTCGCACCGGACGAACCTCTCCATGGATGTCCCCGACGTCAACGGCCTCGTGGTCGACTC
The DNA here is from genome assembly GCF_026240945.1 of Mycolicibacterium sp. J2. Classification (GTDB taxonomy): domain Bacteria; phylum Actinomycetota; class Actinomycetes; order Mycobacteriales; family Mycobacteriaceae; genus Mycobacterium. The sequence continues at coordinate 76,073 of NZ_JAPFPY010000006.1, read as the reverse complement.
GAATGTGCTCCTGCGAGGGGTGCCCGTCGGCAAGGTGACAAGTACCGCGACGTCGGTGAATGCGGCGTCCATCGGGTTCTACATCGAGGCGCCGTATCAGATTCCGGTCGACACCGAGGTGCAGTTGCAGAACCTCTCGGCCCTGGGTGAGTCCTATATCGAACTGGTCCCGCGCAGTGACGGCGGTCCGATGCTGAAGGACAACCAGCATATTTCCACGGAGTCGGTGGTCCAGCCACCCTCGATCTCGGAGTTGGCAACGAGCGTCGTGCGGGTGCTTCATCAGATGGACCCCGGCGCCCTCGCGCGCATCATCAGCGAGTCCGATGCCGCCCTACCGGATCCCGTCACGGTGCTACCGAACCTGTCGCGCGCCAGCAATTCGTTCAACAACATGCTCAACGGTCTGGACGGGCAGGGCCGAGAGCTGCTGAGCAATTTCGGGACGCTCATCCACAACTCCGAATGGGTCAATCCAGATTTGACCGCCTTCACCCCGGTGGCGGCCAAGGCGGGTGTCAACTGGCAGGACTTCTACAAGCACCTCCCGATCCTGATGAGCCGCAACGAGCCGGAAAGCATTGCGGGGCTGAACAAACTCGTGGCGCGTCTGCAAGGCCTGCTCGATACCAGTGGCGGTGATCTCAAGGTGTTGGGGGAGGCCTTCCAGCCGAAACTCAACACCATTGCCGCGACGTTGATGAACTTCGACAGCGGGCAGATCCTGGACCACTTCCTCCAGCAAGTGCCCGCCGACGGCTTGATAACGCTGCGAGTGCGGCCATGACCACCCGGGCGAACGGTTGCCCATCGGTATCCCTGCAGAGAAAGGCAACGCAATGACCATCAATGACACCGACGTCCAGGAGACGTCCGACGCCGTTCTCCCAGAGGTGTCGGCAGAGGCGAACGCATCGCCGGCGGCGACGGCGCTGGCGGATGCCGATGACGCGACGACGCGGAGGGGATCACGGTCGATATCGCTCAGTCTCAAGGATCTGATTCTCGGCGCGGTCATCGCGGCACTCGTCGTTGCCGTCGCGACCCTGGGCTGGCTCTACACGGGTGCGCGTCACCAGGTCGACGATCAGGTTGTCCAGTCGGCGAACAACGCACGCGCCGAGAAGATTGCGCTGGACTACGCGGTCAACGCCGCGACGATGGACTTCAAGGACCTGCAGGCCTGGCACGTCAAACTCGTTGCGGGTACCACTCCGGAGCTCACCAAAAAGCTGTCCGATGCCGGCACCTCGATGGAGCAGGTGCTGGTCCCGTTGCAGTGGAGTTCGAGCGCCAAACCTCTGGTCGCCAAGGTCCGATCGTCGACCGGCGGCATCTACGTGGTCGACAGTTTCGTCAGCGTGCAAACCAAGACCGTCCAGGCTCCCGAAGCGCTGCAGTCGACGGCGACCTACAGCACCACCATCGACAGCAACAACAATTGGTTGATCACCGATGTCGGCGGTATCGGCTCGGCGATGGGGTCGAAGTGAGGCACGGCATTCGGCGCAGCACGTATCTGCTGTGCTCGACGATGAGCTTCTGTGCGGCGGCGTTCTTGAGTGGACCGCCGGCCGGTGCCGACCCCAACGCCGAGATCCCCATTCCTGGTCCGCCGTCCGATAGTTCGTTGATCAGACCGCTGCCCGTCGTCACGCCGACGGCCTCGAGCTGGGCGCCGAAGTTCCCGTTCCCGTATGACCAGACCAGAGATAAGGTCACCCCGGCCGATGTGACGGCGATGAGTGAGATGTGCCAGTGGTACAACGCTCAGTACGCCACGCTTCGTTCTCAGATCGCGCGACTTCAGACCAACAGGATCGGTCCCGACGGCAATGACTTCGACTACTCGCGGGACGATGTGCAGCAGCAGGTGGATATCGTCACGGCCAACATCGGTCAGGCCCTCGACTTTCTCACGCCGCGTGTGCAGGCGCTGACTCAGGCTCAGAACCCCTACGGCGATCACTATTTTCCCATCTACAAGGGTGAGGCGTTCTACAAGCTGTGGGAGCAGCTGTCCAACGTCAATGCGGGGATCCTTGCGCATCAACCGAACTGGTTCACCGCACCTTCTGTGCAGAAGGCCCAGCGCTGGGGCAGCGATATCTATCGCTCGCGCGTGTGCGAACTGGGACAACGTCAATCGTGAGGTGTGCTACATGAAGACCCGGCAGCAGCTTGCGGCGGGGACCGCCGGTGCGGCAGGACAATTCGAGCCGAATTCTCGGGTTCTGGTCGGCGCCGTGATGTTTGCCGCCGTACTGACGGCGACCGGCGTGTGCGTGGCACCGGCAGCGGTGGCGGATACCACCGATCAGCTGCGCGCGGCGGTGGCAGCCGCCCGGCCGGCGACGTGCCCGCTGCGGTCGGACCCGGTGATCGACCAGGCTGCCGAGTTGATCAACCAGACGACCGACAGATGGATCAACAACACGGCACGTGCCGTACCGGAGAGCAATGCGATTCCGGTGCTGCAGGATCTCGGCTACGCCGGCGCCAAGGCGTCGATCTTGTCCGGTGCTGCGACGTCCCCGGCCAATGCCATCAAGGCGACCCTGATACAGGGTTTCGACAAGCTTCCGGACTGCTCCTACAAGGACTTCGGCGTGAGCACCCTGTACAACGCCAAGAAGGACATGATCCTGACCACCGTCGTACTGGCCGCGTGACGGGACAAGCCGATGAGCGCGAGAGTCCGACGTTGTTCGGTCGAAGGTGAAGGGAGTTGCATGAATCTGGTTCGATGGGCGGTTGTCTCGATGGTCATGTGCCTGTTCGGCTCGATCCATCCGCCGGCAGCCCACGCCGAGGACACCGTCACCTACGACATCTTCTCGGACTCGGTCGGCGCATTGGCCGGCGTCGAGTATCGCGACACCGCAGGCAAGCATCTGCTGCAGGACGTTCCCCTGCCGTGGACCCTCACGGTTCCCGTGGTCGACGCGACGAGCCCCACGGCCGATGGTGCCGAGCTGCGCGCCGACTGGCGACCCAACTTTCGCACCGCGGCGACGGTGGCGCGAGTTCTGCAGGGCCACTTCGTGACCGTACGCATCACCAGGGGGCAGCAGATTCTCTGTGAGAGCATCCTCGACCTCGGAAATGCCACCTGCTACGGCAGCGTGCCTCATGCCGCCGAGAATGAGTCGTCACCCGGGAACCTGCCATGACAGGCCGAGTGAGGTTCGCATCGAGATTGGCCCGCATCGTGTTCAGTGTTCTCGGTTCGGCCTTCGCCTTGCTGACTGTGGTGCCGAGCGCTCGTGCGGAGCCCAACGGGGGATCTGCGGCGAGTCCTTACCCCTCCACTTACCTCATCCTCGACTACTACGACAAGGTGAAGTACGACGACTATTTCACCAATAGTGCCGGGGGAGTGTGGTTTTCGACCCCATTGGGACTGAACTGTGGTATCTGGGATCGAGGGAGCTTCGGATGCGTCGGCGACATCCGTGGCGCACCTCCCGGCACGACGAATATCGGTTGGGTGAACGGGAACGTCGTCACCCGGTATGACTGGTTGCTGGGAGTTCAGTTCCCGGCAGGACACGCCGAACGAGAGTTACCTCCGCGGAGTTACATCGAGTACAACGGCACGCGATGCGCCACGATGGCAGACTCCAGTACCTACTGTGCGCGTGGTCCTTTCAGGTTCTTCGTCACGCCGACGCGGACATGGTTGAGCCCGCCGTGATGTTCGCCGCAACGAATCACCACAACGAAACGGAACGCGTATGCCTGATTCTTCCCGCGTGATCAGCGGCATTGCCGGCGTGATGGTGGCCTTGGCGGCGGCGCCGGTTGCACACGCCGACGACGCCAGCGTCATTCGGGCGGCCCATGAGCTCGGCATCTTGAACAGCGATGTCAATATCATCAGCGCGGGTCGATCGGTCTGCTACGTGCTGCGATTGGGGAACCGGCCGCCTGCCGAGATCAGCGGCAAGATCGCCAGGAACTTCGTGATCGACCAGGATCAGGCTCGCCGATTCTCGTTGGTGTCAGCCAACGAGTGGTGTCCGCAATGGAGTGGACTGTTCGCCGACTGAGCTGCTCGATCCGCACCAGCACAGGTTGGTGGGGTGTCAGCTCCTACTAGGAAGGTATTCGTATGGGCGTCCAAATCGACGTGACCGGGTTGAGTAAGTCATTCGGGCCGTCGAAGATCTGGGAAGACGTCACGATGTCGATTCCCGCCGGTGAGGTCAGTGTGTTGCTGGGCCCTTCGGGTACCGGTAAGTCGGTGTTTTTGAAGTCGTTGATCGGTTTGTTGCGCCCGGAGAAGGGTTCGATCGTCATCGATGGGACCAACATCTTGGAGTGCTCGGCTAAGGAGCTCTACGAGATCCGGACCTTGTTCGGTGTGCTGTTCCAGGACGGTGCGCTGTTCGGGTCGATGAACATCTACGACAACACCGCGTTTCCGTTGCGTGAGCACACCAAGAAGTCCGAGTCTGAGATCCGCAAGATCGTGATGGAGAAGCTCGAACTGGTGGGTATGCCCAATGATGGGCATAAGTTCCCTGGTGAGATTTCTGGTGGTATGCGTAAGCGTGCCGGCCTGGCGCGGGCGTTGGTGTTGGACCCGCAGATCATTTTGTGTGATGAGCCGGATTCGGGTTTGGATCCGGTGCGTACGGCGTATTTGTCGCAGTTGCTCATCGATATCAATGCTCAGATCGATGCGACGGTGTTGATCGTGACGCACAACATCAATATCGCGCGGACGGTGCCGGACAACATTGGGATGTTGTTCCGTAAGCATTTGGTGATGTTCGGGCCGCGTGAGGTGTTGTTGACCTCGGAGGAGCCGGTGGTCAAGCAGTTCCTCAATGGTCGTCGTATCGGTCCGATCGGGATGTCGGAGGAGAAGGACGAGGCGACCGCGGCTGCGGAGCAGGCGTTGTTGGATGCGGGGCAGCATGACGGTGGTGTGGAGGAGATCGAGGGGGTGCCGCCGCAGTTGACGGCGACGCCGGGGATGCCCGAGCGCAAAGGTGTGGCCCGTCGGCAGGCGCGGGTGCGCGAGATCCTGCATACCCTGCCGCAGGCTGCGCAGGCCGCGATCCTCGATGACCTGGAGGGCACCCACAAGTACAAGGTGCACGAGTTCAGCGAGGAAGACCCGACCGCGACGATCGAGATCGCCGGTTCGGGGACTCTGCGGTGATGCCGAGACGAGCGTGTGGCGCGACGCGGGGTGCCTTGCCGGCATCGAGGCACCGCCCGAGCGGATGAGCAGACTTCACTGCCGATCGAAGCGCAGCCAAGGAAAGCGCGACACCTCGTTTCGCGCCACGCCGGTGAACTCCGGGGGCCGCTTCTGCAGAAAGGCCGCCACCCCTTCGGCCATATCGGGGGACGTGAAGGCGTAGGAGATCGTCTGACGGTCGATTGCAAAGGCGGCCTCGGGATTTCCGCGGGCCGCCATGACGGTGAGACCTCGACGGATCACCGCCGCGGATACCGGTGCGACATTGGCCACGATCTCGCGGGCCAATGTGTCGGCCGCGGCCCACAGCTCTTCGCGGGGATGCACACTCGTGACCAACCCGGCGTCAGCGGCCTCGTCGACGCCGAAGACCCGGCCGGTGATCATCCACTCCGTGGCCTTGGCCAGTCCGACGATCTGCGGCAGGAACCACAACGATCCGCCTTCGGGGAACAGTCCGCGGCGGGCGAAGACGAAGCCGAACCGGGCATCATCGGCGGCGAGCCTGAAATCGGCGGCCAGCGTCATGGACAGCCCCACCCCAACAGCAGCGCCCTGGATGGCCGCGATGACGGGCTTGTCGAGATTGGTCATCGGCCGGGCCACCCGGGTGGCCGGTTCGTCCCAGTGCGGGTCGTCGGGATCGCCTATGGTCGGATCCCCGCCTGCCATATCCATCCCGACGCAGAAGTGCTTGCCCGCCGCACGCAGGATGACGGCGCGAACGTGATCGTCGTTGTCGGCAGCCAGCAAGGCCGCGTTGAGTTCGTCGGCCATCGTCAGGGTGAACCCGTTGCGCGCCTCGGGTCGGTTCAACGTGATGGTGGCGATCTGATCCGCCGTGTCATAGGTGATCGTGGTGAATACCATTGCTGCGCTACCTCCTGTGCTTCGGATCAGGAGATCACGGCCGGGTCGCGCCGGGTCCCCTTCATGATCGCGGTGTGTCGTTGCAGACTCGCTGGGCGTACCTACCGGGCACATCGAGATGCGGTCACTTCGATGACGGTCCGCGGTTCCAGGTGCGAGGCTCTGATCAGTGGACGTCGCCTGTTGGCGCGGTGACGGGGGAGAATGCCGGTAAAACGAACTCTCGCAGCATCTTTCGATGTCCAGGATCATCTGCGGAGGAGAAATCGAGGCGCCCGACGAGGATGAACTGTACCAGCGCAAGCCATTCGGAGACGGCCTTCATGTCAAGATCTGCCCTGATCTCGCCGCGCGCCATCGCCTGCCGGAACACGGGCTCCCACATCTCAGCGGTCAGATTGGTGGCCAGGTCGGCGCCGCCGACGATCGGGGCTGCCAATTCCATGTGTTCGGGGCTGACCAGGATCCGCACGACCGGATCGCGGCGACCGTGGTCGACCAGGTAGACCAGGCCTTCGACGAGTTGATCGGCAAATGTGGCGTGACTGACGATGAAGTCGTGGGCACGTGCGAACAGCATCCGCGACCGTCGCTCGATGAGAGCTCCCAAGAGTGCGTCGCGGTCACCGAAGTAGCGGTACACAGTGGGCCGGGACACCCCGGCTTCCTTACCGATATCGTCCATGGTCGTCTTCGGTACGCCGTAGCGAGTGATCACCCGCTCGGCGGCGGCGAGGATCTGTTGGCGAGCTTCGTCGGCGTCAGAGCTCAGGCCGGTGCCGCTCTTGCGGCGCGCCATCTCGTCTCCTGTCGCTCGATTCGGTGAACTCGAAATTCTAACAAGGCAGGGTGTTCTGCCGGCGCAATGGCGAAACGCCGGCAGAACACCCTGCTCTCGGCCCGATCGCCTACGTCTCTGGAGTGAACCGGATCGGCAGGCGCGCACATCCGCGCACCTGGCTGGAATGGAAGACAGGTGGATCGGACTCGATCAGCTCGTAGTCCGGGATCCGGCGATGGATCTCCTCCAACGCGATGACAAGCTCGATACGGCCTAGGTGTGATCCCAGGCAGCGGTGCACGCCGGCACCGAAGGACAAGTGCCGGTTGGGATAACGCTCGATGTCGAAGTCGGTCGGAGCGGGGAATTCGTTGGCGTCCCGGTTGGCGCCGCACAGCATGACGATGAGCTGGTCGCCCTCGGCGATGGTGACGCCGCCGAGTTCGACGTCCTTGGTTGCGCGTCGGCCAGGGATGATCGCTGCCTCCATCCGCAGGATTTCCTCGACCGCCTTGGGGATCAGGTCCGGGTCGGCGATCAGCGCGGCACGCTGTTCGGGGTTCTTGGTCAGGTGCACGATCGCCCAGCACAGCGACCCCTGCACGGTGTGCAGCCCTCCGATCAACAGCAGGAAGAACATTCGGTTGAGTTCTTCGTCGTTGAGCAGCCGGGTGCCGTCGGGAAGGCTGACCTCGGTGTGGATGAGCGTCGAGGTGATGTCGGTGCCCGGATTGGCGCGGCGAGTCTCGATGATGTTCTGGAAGTAGCCGAACATCTGCAGGCCGGCCATCATTCGCGCCTGATTGGATTCCTCTTCGGTGCCACCGGGCTTGCCGAACAGGATGGTGTCGGTGGCCTCGGTGAACAGCGGCGCATCCGAGAGGGGCCAGTCCATCAGGGCCAGGAAGATCCGGGCGGGCAACTCGTGGGCGAACGCCGACACGTATTCCACCTCGCCCTTGCCCGCGAACTCGTCGAGCAGTTCGTTGACCACGGCCCGGATGTCGTCGGACAGCTTCTTCATTCGCTGCGGGCTGAACAGCGGCTGCAACGCGTGCCGGTAGGAGGTGTGCTCGGGCGGGTCCAACTCCAGGGGGATGAACTTGCCGATGTCACTGGTGACCAGATTGTTGGGGTAGCTGGAGAATGTCTGAGGATCGGTGAGGACCTGCTGGATCTCCTTATAGCGCGTGACAATCCAGTGTCCACCGTAGGCAGGCGAATAGACGACGGGGCCTATCGCTGCCAACTCGGCCACCTTGTCCTGCATCACGTCGACGGGGCTGGCCAGGGCGGGGTCGTACACGTCGAAGTCCACGACCAATTCGGTCGGGACGCTGGCTGCTGCGGTCATGTTGGGGGCTGTCCTCCGGTGTATGGGTGTGATCAGGAAACAGGCTGGGGGTTCAGGTCCTCGTCGAACCACATCCCGACGCGTGAGAGCGTGCCGCCGTCGGTGGCGCCGATCGTGGCGCCGGAGATGTAGGCGGAATCGTCGCTCACGAGAAACAGTGCGACCTTGGCGTTGTCGTCGATCGACGGGGGCCGCTGCAGCTTGAGTGGGATGGGCGATACGGTCGGATTCCACGGGCCGGCGACCTCTTCGTAGGACTGGCCGACCACCGGGGTCCCGGGGGGCATCAGGAAGTTCGGCGACATCCCGTGCGTCGGCGCGATGGCGTTCACGCGAATTCCCCAGCGGCCGAGGTCAAGTGCGAGTCCGCGGACCAGGCCGTTGACCCCGGCCTTGGTGGCCGAGTACATGGCGATGTTGTGGTAAGCCACCAGCGATGCGGCCGAGGAGGTCGCCAGGATGGTGCCGCCGCCGTTGGCCTTGAGACTCGGGATGGCGGCTTGTGCGGTGTACACGACGCCGGACAGGTTGACTCCCAGCACGTGCTGCCAGTCCGTCTCGGTCAGGTCCTCGAACGCGACGTACTCGCCACCGGCGACGGACGGAACGCCCCCGCGCGACACCACCCCGGCGTTGGCCCAGGCGATATCCAACGTGCCGTAATGAGCCACGGTCTGATCGACCGCCGACTGGATCTGCGCCTTGACGGCTACGTCGGCGGTGATCGCGATCGCGTCCCCGCCCGCTTCGTGCACCAGTTTGGCCGTTTGCTCAGCGCGATCGCCGTCGATGTCCACGATCGCCACCCGGGCGCCCTCGGCGCTGAACATTTGCGCACTGCGACGGCCGAGGCCGGACCCGGCGCCCGTGATGAGCGCGACCTTGTTCTCCAGCTTCATGATCCTCCTTGGGTTCAGCCCGCGGACCCCGCGCCTCGCCGGGCCGCTCACATCACGGTGGCACTGTGACGTGCAACACCTGTGCGACAAACCTTACGCCGATAGATATGAGACGTCAATCAAAAAGTGTCAGCCGACAAGTTAAGTGCAATAGTGCCAGTTCAGAATGGTATTTGTCGGCTGGCTGGGGGCTGGGCGGCACCAGGGTGTCGCGGCGGTGATCGTCGTTTGGCGTGGTGCCCGTGGGCCGGTTGCCGGGGTGTGCGGCCGGGGCGCCTGGGGGTGTGGGCGTGGTCGGCGGTTGGTCGAGCGCGCGTCGTGGGCGGGGTGGGCCCGCTCCGCCGGGGGCGGCCGGCGGTAGCGGACGTCACGGGCGGCCCTGCGTGAAGCGGCGCCGCTGAAAGTTAGCTGCGGATGATCCGGGGCGGGTGGCCCGGGTGCTGAGCCCTCCCGCGCCGCGCGTCCTCGGACTTCGTCTAGGCTAATGACTTTAGATTAGTGGGTGGCGCGACCGCCGTGTCGGCGGCCCCTGACTCGGCACGACAACGGAACGACGATGCGGTGTCATCGACAACCACGCCTGAGCCGATCGACTCGGTACTCGACCTGTTCTGCCTGACGGATTCGGTGGCGATCGTCACCGGGGCGGGCAGCGGGCTCGGTGCGGGATTCGCCCGAGCGCTCGCGCAAGCCGGAGCGGATATCGTCGTCGCGGGCCGGCGCCGGGCGCAGCTCGATGCGACCGCGGCGACCGTTCGCGCCACCGGCCGTTCTTGTCTGGTGGTTACCACCGACGTGACACGACCCGAAGCGTGTGCCGAGCTGGCCGACACCGCTCTGGCCGAGTTCGGGAGGGTGGATGTGCTGGTGAACAATGCCGGGGTTTCGCATGTTGCGCCGGCGACGTCTGAGCGGCCGCAAGACTTTCGGGCAGTGCTCGAGGTGAACCTGATGGGTGCGTACTGGGCGGCGCAGGCGTGTGCGCGCGTCATGCAGCCCGGCGCCAGCATCGTGAACGTGTCCAGCATGCTGGGTCTGGTGAAGTCCGTGCTGCCACAGGCAGCGTACGCCGCGAGTAAAGCGGGATTGATCGGATTGACCAGGGATCTGGCCAATCAGTGGTCGGCCCGCAAAGGCATCAGGGTCAACGCCATCGCTCCCGGTTTCGTCGAGACCGACATGATCGGTGAGATGCCCGGCGAGACATTGGCCCGCTTCCTCGCCACCTGCCCGCTGGGGCGGGTGGGCACGCAGCGTGAGATCGACGCCGCGGTGGTTTTCCTTGCCAGCCGGGCGTCCAGTTATGTCACCGGATCGACGATCGCCGTCGATGGGGGTACGTCGGGACACTGATCGGCCTCGGATGCCGAGGCCGTAGGCCCCGCCTTACGGCCCGGGGATGGCTACGACTTCGCAGGGCTCACCGAACCCGCGGAAACCGTTGCGGGACATCGTGGTACTCGGCGCAGATGGCCCGCTTGTCGAGCTTGCCGCTGGGGAGCCGTGGCAGCGGCTCGTCGCGGAGCACCACATAGCGCGGGATCTTGTAATCCGACAGCAGCGTCTCGCAGTGCGAGATCACCGATTCCCGGTCGGCCACGCTGCCGGTGATGATGGCCGCTGGAGTCTCACCGAACCGCGCGTCGGCCGCGGCGATCACCGCGACTTCGTCGACCCCGTCGAGGGCCCCAATGGCCGATTCCAGCTCGACGGGTGAGATGTTGATCCCGCCCGAGATGATGAGATCTTTCATGCGGTCGACGAAGGTGATCCGGCCGGACTCGTCGGCGACGCCGAGATCACCACTGTGCAACCAGCCGTCTCGAATCGCCTGCGCGGTCGAAGCCGGGTCGTCCCAGTATCCGGGGGTCACCAGGGGGCCGCGCACCACGATCTCGCCCTGCTCGCCGGGACCGCGAAGCTCCCCGTCCTCGCCCATGACCCGGACGTCGGTGAAGATCGAGCCGATGCCGCAGGAGCCGGGGTGCTCGAGGGCTTCGTGAGGCAGCGTCGCGGTGGCCACCCCGCCGGCTTCGGTCATCCCGTAGATCTGTCGAAGCAGCACGCCCTTGTCGGCCCACCTGCCGAGCAGTTCCACCGGCACCGCGGCGCCACCGATGATGGCCGTCTGCAGTGAGCTCAGGTCCGCCTCGGCGAATTCGGGCGCTTTCGACATGGCCTCGAAGATCAGGGGCACACCGAAAAGTGCTCGGACACCGTGGTGCTCGATGATGTCGACCGCCCCGGGAAGGGTTCAGTTCCGGCTCCACGATGAGAGTCCCGCCCAGCACGGTCGTCATGAGCAGTCCGTAGACCAGGCCGGGGGTGAACGCCAGCGGGAGCACGAGCAGGGTCACGGTGCCGGGCCGGAAGCCCTCTTGGGTCAGCGTGTTCTCCAACACGATCGACAACAGGGTCGCGTTGGTGAGGATGACGCCCTTGGACAACCCGGTGGATCCGCTGGTGAAGATGACGGCGATCGCCTCGTCGGGGGCGCGGTCGACCTTGAAGTCGTCGGGTACGCCGGTGCGTTCCGCCTCGACGAGGCCGAAGTCGAGCACCGTGAAGTCGTGCCCCCCGGCGCGCGCGTCCTGCGCAACGGGCACATGCGCCTTGCTGGCCAGGATCATGCTCAGCCCGGCGTCGTCGGCGACCTTACGGATCTCGGCCGGCTTGAGCCGGGCATTCAGCGGTACCAGGACCGCGCCGGTCTTGATGATGGCCAGTGCAGCTATCGGCCATGCCAGGGCATTGGCGCCCAGCAGACCGACCCGGTCGCCGGGTTTGACGCCTTCGTCGGCCAGCCGCCGGGCCAACCGGCTGGACCAGTCGTGCACGTCGCGGAAGGTCAGCTGGTCCTCGGCCACGATGAGGGCTGTTTCCTCGCCCTTGGTCCTGGCCCACCAACTCAGTGCGGATCCGACGCTCGCTGCCATCTTGCTCCTCGTTCCAAGGTTGAGATCCGGTTCAGGCTGTCGCCAGGGACCCGAAGACTGTCGAACTCACCAAGGGGGCCATCGGGCCCCCGATCAGCAGTGAGATGTCCGCACCGGCGACCGGATTAGGTGAGCCGCCACGGATTTGGCGGACCGCCTCCACCACCAGTCCGATACCGTGCACGAAACCCTCGGCTATATTGCCACCCGCCGTGTTGATGGGGAGACGGCCCGTTTCCACGGTCAGATTCTCCACGGTGAGGACTTCCCCGGCCGCCGGTCCGCCGGGGGACAGGCCGTGGTCGATGATCGAGGCGACAGCCGGCCCGGTGAAGTTCTCGTAGACCTGAGTGACGTCGACGTCGTCAGGTCCTATTCCGGCGCCGGCCCACAGCCGGGCGACCATCGCGGGGTGGAACCCCGCGCTGGTGTAGTCGGTCTCGTTCTCCACCGATTCGGTCCAGCCGGCGGCGGCGCCCTGAACGCCGGCCAGGATGAGAGCGGGTACGCCGCGGTAGTCGCCGACCCGCTCGGCGCTGACCACGAGGATGGCTGCAGCGCCGTCATTTTCGCGGGAACAGTCGAACAGGTGCAGCGGTTCTGAGATCCACCGGCTGCCCTCGTAGCGCTCGTGGTCGACCGGTTTGCCGAACGCCACCGCATCGGGGTTGTTCTGCGCGTGGTGGTAGCCGGCCAGCGAGATCGCTTCCATCGCGGACCGGGGTACCCGTTCGAACTCGAGCAGGCGCTGGGTGCGCAGCGCACATATCTGGGCCGGCGCGAGCACACCATGTGCTGCGTACAACGATCCGATATGACCCTTGGCGAAGGCGCGGCGGCCATCGGTGCCCTCGGACAGCCCGCGGTAGACGGCGACACAGTCGGCTTGACCGCTGTACACGGCGGCGGCGGCACAGTTCACGGCGGCGGCGACACCGCCACCCCCACCACCCCACACCTCTGTCGACCAGCGGACCTCGTGTACGCCCAGGGCCGCGCCGACGGCCAGACCCTCGCTGGAATCACCGCCGTAGGAGACGAAACCGTCGATGGTGCGGGGATCGGCCCCGGCGTCCTCGCAAGCCCGCAGGATCGCCGTCAGCACCAGTTGTGCTGACGTCAGGGGACTGGTGCCGCGCTTGTAGTAGCCGGTCGAGCCGACGCCGACGACGGCGGTGGATCCGCGGAAGCTCACAGGGGGTTCTCCAGATGCCAGCGCAGCAAGGGCCAGTGTTGATCGTCGGGTGGCGATTCGACGATGCCCCTCACTCGCGCGCCGATGGTTGGGGTGACGCCGTCGGCGTCGGCAAGCACGCCGACCACTCGCGCACCGTCGGCACCCGGCAGTGCGACCAGCACGACGACGTAGGGCAGGTGGCCGGTGCTCTCCGGGGTGAACGGTTGCCAGGTGCGCGTCCAGGAGTAGACGGTGCCGACCGGTGCGACGGCCTCCCAGCGGCGGTCCAGCGAATGACAGGACGGGCAGATGGGACGTGGCGACCAGATCCACCGACGACACTGCCCGCAGCGCTGGATCTTCAGCACGCCCTCGCGGAGGCCATCCCAGTGCGGGGCGTCCAAACCGTCCTCGCCGGGGCCGGTGAGATCCATCCACGGCGCGGTGGCCGGAATGTTGCGCACGCTGAGAACCCGCCAGCTGCCGTCGTCGAATCGCACCCAGCGGCTGCGCAGTTCGAACCACTCGTCATCGGGCTTGCTGTACCGGATGACCGCGTCGTAGCGACCGTCGCCTGCGTCGGAGATGGTGCGTACCTCGGCCCCCTTGAGCACGGTGGGGACATCCGCCGACGCGATGAGCTGCCCGATGCGGTCGGGCAGGAAATCTGCGAGCACCGCCCGATTGTCGCCGGCGGCCACCGCCTTGCCGTGGGCTTCGACGGTGGCGGCGAGGTCGGCGGGCAGCGCACCCGGATCGACGTTCATCGGTGACCTCCAAGTTGCAGCAGCACGTCGGTGCGGTCGTGTTGAAAGTCGACCAACCGGCAGGCATTGACCCAGGCGGCGTCGTCGGAGTCGACGTGGATCACCAGGCCGGTGAGGCCGGCCTCGTGGGCGAGCGCCGCCGCGCCGTTGAGCAGGCGCTTGCGGGTGTCGGCGTCCGCCTGTGGGGTGGCGGCCAGCGCTTGCAGGGTCGCGCAGCGACCGAATTCCTCGGACTCCACCGGGGTGAGGTCGACGTCGACGGCGCCGACCACGCGGCCGCCCTCCCGCAGCGCGTGCCGGGGGCCTGGGGTGGTGATTGCCGCCGATGCCCACCCGAGTTCGGCGAGAGCGGCAGTCGAGATCGGTTCCAGCACAGGGGCCCTCGTGGCGTCTTCAGTGGAATGGGTAGATCTGATCAGCTTCCACACCCGGCGGGTCCGCGGGATCAGGAACCGGTTGCTGATCCGGCCGACGGCCGGGTGGTTTCCCCTGGCCCACGCCGTCACGGTGTGCGCACCGGTGCCCTGCCACCCTCCCGGGCCCGAGGTGTCCAGCCCGATCCGCTCGAACAGCAGGGTCATGATGCCGATCGACCGCAGCCGGGGATCCACCACGCCGGAAGCCTCCGCGGTGCCGTCGTCGGCGACTTTCAGGCGGATCAGACCGGCGATGCGTTCGGGGTGCTCGGGACCTCCCAGCGCTGTCGCATAGGGCAGCATCCACACCAGCAGATGCCGGTAGCGCGGATCGGCACTCGTCATTGCGCTCTCGACGTCAGCGAACTCGATGGTGCTGTATTCGGCTTCGGCGTCGTAGTCGGCCGCCCGTCGCAGCAGGTCGGCCAGTTGGGCCGACTCCTCGTCGCTCAGGGCGGCCCGCCATTCGTATTTGATCATCTGCTCACGACTCTGCTGCGCCTTCGGCGAGCAGTCTCTTCGTCTCGCGCCGGAACACCTGGTTCGCTGTCTCGTTGCGGCCCAGCAGCATATCGCCGGCATCGGCACTGGCCATACCGCGTTGTGAGTTACGCAGCAGGGGGAAGTCCTCGTTGTGCAGGACGGCCAGCAGTATCTGCCAGTTCTTGTCCCAGAGCTTGTTCCAATGCTCTTCGGTCATGCCCGACTTCTCGACCGGTGGCACCATCAGGCGCTGCTCCATCCGGGACTTGGTGGGGTCCTTGATGTCCGGCCGGAATGTCAGGAGTTGGAAATGATCCGGCTGGCGCAGCAGGGTGCTGTTGGGCAGCAGGAAGTGTGTCTCGGTGACGTAGCGGTCCAGATTCTGGTCGCCGGGGTCTTCCTCCAGCCAACGGTCGATGGACTTGCGTGGGGCGATGAAACGGCAGTGCCGGCCGAAGTCCTCGAACGCCATCACATTGGTGTGGATGATCTTGCCGGCAGTGTTGGGGTGCGCGTACTGAATGTGGTAACCGTCCAGGAAGGCGTCCTGCATGATCTTCCAGTTGGTCGGCTCGTCGAAACCTGCCGAGCGGACACAGTGCAGTTCGTCGAGGTGGTAGTCGGCCAGGATGGCATCCATCTCCGGGCCCAGCCAGGCGGCCACGTCGATACTGGCCTGGGCGTTGTCGACCACCCAGATGAAGCCGTGGCGTTCCTCGCAGGGCAGCTCGATGAGTCCGTGTTCCTTGCGATCGATTTCGCCGAAGGTGTTGTCGCGGGTGATCATTCGCAGTGCGCAGTCCGGTTCGTAAGACCACCGGTGATACTGGCAGGAGAAGAACCGGCAACGCCCCTTTTCGTTCTCCTCGAGCAGGGCGCCGCGGTGCCGGCACAGATTGACGAATGCCTTGATCCCGCCGTCACGCTGGCGGACCACGATGACGTTGTTGCGCGGCATCTGAACGGTCAGGAAATCGAACGGTTTCGCGAGCTCGGAACCGTGTGCCACGATGGACGGCACCCGGCCGAAGATGTACTCCCGTTCCTGTTGGGCCAGTACCGGGTCGGTGAACTCTTCGGCGGTGAATTCGACGACGTCTTCGAATTTGTCGGTGGTCTCGTTGCGCAACAGCTCGAGCGCTCGACGGATGCGGTCTTGCCTGGGGAGCGATGTCGTCATGATCTGCCTTCACTCTCTGCGATGAATTGACCGGGCGCCGAGCGCGATCGCGAGCCCGCAGGTTCGCGTCCCTGCGCGCACCGGGTCGCGCCAACGATGGGCCGGCACGACCGGTGTCCGGCGGACCGATGTCAAAAACCTTACGTGGATAGGTATACAACGTCAATCAAGAATCGTTCTCCGATTGCGCGGTTGATGCCTTTGCCCTGCTCAGTCTCCTATTTTCGGGCTTCGGCGAGCATCTCGGCGACGTCGACGAACTTCACGCGGGGCCGTTTTGCAGCGCTGCCGCGACGTCGTTCCTCGGCGTCGATCGTGCGCCATTGCTCCCACCCGACCCGCTCGGCTCCGCGCGTACTCAACAGCTGCCCGATGGCCCCGCGATCGGGCAGGGGGCGGCTGAGCAGGCCCCGGTCGAAGTCCTGCCAGAGTCGTTCGACGGTCTCCTCCGCGCAGGCGCGGTTGCTTCCGATGACACCGCGCGGACCCCGTTTGATCCACCCTGTCACGTACACGCCGGCCACGGGTGCGCCTGCGTCGTCGAGCACCCGCCCGCCGTCGTTGGGTATCACGCCGGAGTCCTCGTCGAACGGCAGCGCGGGAATCGGGGTGCCGCGATAGCCGATGGACCGCAGGATCAATCGGGTGGTGAGCGTCTCGGACGTTCCGTCGGCAGCGCCGATGACCACTCCGGTCGCGTGGCCGGATCCGACGATTTCCGTCGGAGACACGTTGTATCGGAACACTATTCGCTTGTTGCCGGGGGTGGGCGCGCGGCGGGCACAGCGATGGGCGAGTTCGAGCTTGAGTGCGGTCGCGATGTCGTCATCCGGCGAGGAACCGGTCTCGTCCGCCTCGACCACGATGTCGATGCCGGGAAGATGTTCCAGCGCGGCGAACTCACCGACCGAGTAAGCGCCGTGGCGGGGACCGCGTCGGCCCAGGAGGACGACCTCACGAATGGAACTGCGCGCCAGCGCGTCCAGGGCGTGCTGGGCAATGTCGGTCGTGGCGAGATCCTCGGTCGGGAGCAACAGCACACGCGCTGCGTCCAAGGCCACGTTGCCGTTGCCCACGATCACGGCCCGTTCGCAGGACAGGTCGAATGTGTGCCCCGAGTGCTCGGGGTGACCGTTGTACCAGCCTACGAAATCGGCGGCAGGGTGGCTGCCGGGCAGGTCTTCACCCGCGATCTCCAGGCGTCGGCTCCGGGCCGCACCGACGGCGTATATCACCGCGTGGTGGTGGGAGGCCAGGTCGTCGTGGGTCACGTCGCGGCCGACCTCAACGTTGAAATGGCAGGCCACCCGCTTGTCGCCGAGCATTCTGGCGAAGATGTCGACCACCGACTTGGTGTGCTGGTGATCGGGCGCCACGCCGGCACGAATCAGGCCGAACGGGGTGGGCAGCCGGTCATAGACATCGATCTCGACGCCGTCGGTGCGCATCAGTGCCGCAGCCGCATAGCACGCGGCCGGTCCGGCCCCCACGATCGCCACTCGGAGAGCTCCCCGATCCACCCCGTCGTGATCGTCGGGACGTTGGGGCACCGAGGGTTCCAAAGGATGCCGCGCGAAATAGCGCGCGTTGATGTCGCGGAAGATCTCCAGTTCGGCGGGCAGGTCCTCGTCGTAGTAGATCGCGTCGACCGGGCATTCCTCCATGCAGGCGCCGCAGTCGATGCACGTGTCCGGATCGATGAACAGCATGTCGGTGGGCGCCGTCCGGTCCCGCGGGTGGGCCGGACGGATGCAGTCGACCGGGCACGCCGGCACACAGCTGGCATCCTTGCAGCAGTTCTGGGTGATGACGTGGCTCATGGGATGCCGATTCGCGCCGTTCAGTCCTCTTCGATGATGAGGGCCAGTTCGGGGCAGGATGCGACACCGGCACGGATGACCTGCTCATCGGCGGGGTCGACGGCGTGCGGCTCGAGGATGGAGTATCCGTCGTCGTCGATCGGGAAGAGGTCGGGATCGACCGCGTAGCACTGAGCATGGCCGGCGCACTTGGCTCGCTCGAGTCGAACCTTCATGGAAATGCCTCCTTGGCTGGCGAATCGGGACGGTGGGAGTCTCAAAACTATAAGATTTAGGTGGTTGGAAGTCCACAGTGGTCAACGACCGCCAAAAAACTTACTCTTTTAGATATAGCGCGTCGACCACCTGAAGGAAGAAGTTCTGTTCATGAATGAAACCACCACTGCCTCAGCGCTTGATCCGGCACCGGCCATCACCGTCCGGTGTCCGGGAGACGGACAGGTAGTGGGCTCGGTGCCGGACATGGACGCCGAGGCGGTGGCCGTCATGGCTCGCCGGCTACGGGCGGCGCAGCCTGCTTGGGAGGCCCTGGGTCCCCGCGGCCGCAGTGCGCACCTGTTGCGTTGGTTGGACTGGCTGCTCGACAACGAGCGCAGGCTCCTCACGCTCGTCCAGCAGGAAACGGGGAAGTCCTGGGCCGATGCGTCTTTGGAGATGGCTGTTGTCATCGACGTCATCAACTACTTCACGGCCAACGGTGCGAAGTTCATGGCAGACCGCCGTGTCAAACCGGCCGGGGCCGCCAACGCGATGCGCAGGCTGCGAGTTCAGGTTCGGCCCTATCAGCTGGTCGGACTCATCACGCCGTGGAACGGGCCCTTGGCGGGACCGATGATGGATGTCGTCGGCGCTCTGGTGGCCGGCGCTGCCGTCTTGTGCAAGCCGTCGGAGGTGACGCCGCTGGCATGGACGGAGGCCGTGCGAGGGTGGAACGAGGAGATCGGCGCTCCGCCCGTACTGGGATGCGCGAACGGAGCCGGAGCTACCGGTGTCGCGGTCGTGGACGAGGCGGACATGGTGATGTTCACCGGGTCGGTGCGGACCGGTCGTGCGATCGCGGTGCGCTGCGCGCAGCGGCTCATCCCGTGCAGCCTGGAACTCGGGGGCAAGGACGCGCTGATCGTACTGGCCGATGCCGATATCGAGCGGGCCGCTGCCGGGGCGGTGTGGGGCGGCATGACGAACTCCGGGCAGGCATGTGTGGGCGTGGAACGCGTCTACGTCGAGGCGCCCGTCTACGACCGGTTTGTGACGCTGGTGGCCGAGAAAGTGTCGGCCCTTCGCCAGGGTATGGACCAGCCGGGCAGCTTCACCTGTGACATCGGCGCCATGGTCACGCCGGCGCAGGTCGATATCGTCGCCGACCACGTCGCCGATGCGCTGGCCAAGGGTGCGCTGATTCTGACCGGAGGTCACCGCAGCCCGAAGGGGAACTTTTTCGAGCCCACCGTGCTGGTCGACGTGGACCACACCATGAGATGTATGCGAGAGGAGACCTTCGGTCCGACGTTGGCCATCATGCGGGTCAGCGACGAAGACGAGGCGATCGCGCTGGCCAACGACTCCGAGTACGGACTCAGCTCCAGCCTGTGGACCCGTGACCGAGCCAGGGCGGACCGGCTCTCGCGACGGATCGAGGCGGGCTCGGTATCGGTCAACAATGCTTTGGTGGCGACGTTCCAGATGCCGATTCCGATGGGCGGCTGGAAGAATTCCGGCCTGGGCACCCGGTTCGGCGGGGCGCACGGTGTGCTGAAGTACTGCCGCCAGCAGTCGGTGGTCGAAGAGCGGTTCGCGCTGAAGTCCGAGCCGTTGTGGTATCCGGTCATACCCGCCAGGTCGAAGATCATCGCCAGGGCCGCCCGGCTGTTGGGCGCTCACGACTGGCGCCGACGCCTGGGTGTCGGCCGCTCGCCGCGGTAGCCCGGCCGCCTTTTTACGATTTCGCCGAAAAACTGGCGTCCTTAGGTTAGGTGGCCGTTAGCCGGTGGTCGTGCGTGCGTTCCCGACGGCGGCACGGAGCACCCGTCCTCGTCGCGTTCGGCTGTATGCTAAACGAGCATCGTTAGGTTAAACACCGGGGAGTATGGCATGGCGCGACCGTCCACACCGTTGATCACCCGGGCGACGGCGGTCGCGGCGTCGATCGAGATCATCGACACCGAGGGACTCGAGGCATTCAGTTTGCCCCGCTTGGCCAAACACCTTGGCGTTCGGGCACCTTCGCTGTACCACCACTTTGCCGACAAGAACGAGATCCTCACGGCGATCGCCCGCCACATCGCGGGCAAGTCGGTGATCAAGCCGAGGCGTCAGCCCGGCCCGGACTGGCCGGAGTACTTCGTCAGTCTGGCATTGAATTTCCGTCAGTCGGTCCTGCGGCACCGTAACGCTGCCCCGATCCTGGTCGAGCATCTCCCGCGGGAGGTATTGATCGACAGCTTCGAGGACGCAGCGCGATTTCTCGCTGATTCCGGCGTGCCGGTCCATCTGCACCTGCAGATTCTCGATGGCATCGAGATGTTGTGCATCGGTGCTGTCATGGCCGAACCCATGCGTCGGCCTGCGGGGGCTCGCAGCCTTTTCCCCGGTATCGACGCCGACGCGCATCCGCACCTTGCCGAGGCGGTCGCGGCAAATGAGCTGTCTGTCAAGGAGATGTTCGCGGAACGGATCAGGAGCTTTCTCTACGGCGTGATCCTCGGCGATGAGAATCGTCGTGGGATCGACGAAGAGTCGGCATAACCGACTCCTTCGGGCGCCGCGTCGACGGTCGGGCCGGATCGGGCTGGCCCGCGCGGGCTAGCGGGGCTGGCCGGCGCCGCCCCGGCGGGAACGGTTGCCGCCGGAAGAGCCGTGACCGCTGCGACCGGGGTTGGCGCCGGAGCGGGTGCCCCGTCGGCCGGACCGTTGCCCCGGCTGGCGACCGGGCTGCTGCGGCGCCCGCGTCGCGGCAGGCTCCGCACCGGCCAGTGCGATCGGACCGCTGAAAGTCCGCTCACCCGGCGCGATCTCCTGCAGCACCGGATGCGAGGTGCCGCTGAACTTCGTGATGGTCGGTTTGATGCCCGCCTTGCGGGTCAGGCCTCGCACATCGGAAACCTGCTCGTCCAGCATCAGTGTCACCACGGTGCCGTCGTTACCGGCGCGGGCGGTGCGGCCCGAGCGGTGCAGGTACGCCTTGTGTTCCACCGGCGGGTCGGCGTGCACCACCAGGCTCACGTCGTCGACGTGGATACCGCGCGCGGCGATATCGGTGGCGACCAGCACGGTGGCCGAACCATCCGAGAAGGCGGCCAGGTTGCGGGTCCTGGCGTTCTGGGACAGGTTGCCGTGCAACTCGACTGCGGGCACGCCGCGCGAATTCAGCTTGCGGGCAAGGCCTTTGGCGCCGTACTTGGTGCGGGCGAAGACGATGGTGCGACCGGGCGCGGCGGCCAGGTCGGTCAGCACGTCGAACCGGGCCGCACCGTCGACATGCAGCACATGATGCGACATCGCCGTCACCGGTGACTGCTCGGAATCGACGCTGTGCACCACCGGGTCGTGCAGGTAGCGGTCCACCAGGACGTCGATGCCGTTGTCGAGAGTGGCCGAGAACAGCAGCCGCTGACCGTCCTTGGGGGTGCGGTCAAGCAGGCGCTTGACCGGAGGCAGGAAGCCCAGGTCGGCCATGTGGTCGGCCTCGTCGAGCACGGTGATCTGCACACCGGACAGGTCCGCGTGGCCGGACTTGACGTGGTCCTCCAACCGGCCCGGGCAGGCGATCACGATATCGATGCCGTTGCGCAGCTTGTCGATCTGCGGGTTGGCGCTCACGCCACCGAAGATGGTGGCCGACCGCAGACCGGTCGCCTGCGCCAGCGGGGCCAGCGAGGCGTCGATCTGGGTGACCAGCTCGCGGGTCGGGGCCAGGATCAGGGCGCGGAAAGTCTTGGGGCGCCGCGGAACCGGGTTGGCGGCCAGCCGGCTCACCAGGGGCAGCAGGAACGCGTAAGTCTTACCCGAGCCGGTGCGGCCGCGGCCCAGCACATCGCGGCCCGCCAGCGAATCCGGCAGTGTCGCAGCCTGAATCGGGAATGGGGAGGTGATGCCGTTACCGGCAAGGGTGGTGACGACGGCTTCGGGCAGGCCGAGGTCGGCGAACGTAGACACGGATGAACTCCAGAGGTCGTGTGTGGTCGTCCTGCCCGGCGCGGTGGTTTCCGCGGCGCTCGGTGTGACGATCGAAGAAAATCGACCTTCGCCTGCGCGTGATTCCGGCGAAGCGAAGCGGCAAAAGGCAGAACAGACGATGCCGCTGAGGAGAGCCTACCGAACGACGCGTTGTCCGTCCCAATCATGAGGCGTGCGTCACGTTGGGGTCAGAGCGCAGCCCGGGTACCGGACGCTCCCAGCATGTGCGCAGAAAGGCGGCCGTGTGCGGCGTCGTACGCGACTCGCCGGTGGATGCGGATGAGACGGCACAAAGGCGAATACCGGCATATCAGCCCTTGAGCAGGGCTCCGGCACATCAGCCCTTGAGCAGGGCCCCGGCACATCAGCCCTTGAGCAGGGCTCCGGCACATCAGCCCTTGAGCAGGGCTCCGGCACATCAGCCCTTGAGCAGGGCTACGACCTTCTCCTCGAGGGTCGGTGCCACCGCGTCCGGGTCCGGGGCCACGGTCTTGGGCAGCGTGACCGCCGGGTCGGCGAAATCCCGGTAGGTCTTGTCACCGGCGAGCACGAACAACAGATATCCGGTCAGCAGTGCCCGCACCGCCTTCTGGGTGCCCTTGTCGGCACCGGGCAGGCCCACCACCTTGCCCAACCGCCTGCCCTCGGCAAGGCCGCCGGGTTCGGCCTTGGCGACCGTGCGGGTGGTGGCGGTCGTCCAGGCCCCGGACAGGGCGTCGGCGTTGGACCGGATGCCGGTGCCGTCCGACGGTGCCCGCAGGATCAGCCCGGGCAGCCGCAGACCGGCGGCCGGCTGCTCGGCCGGCGGGCTGGACACCGCGGGGAACACCGCGGCCGCCGCCGCGACCTTGTTATGCATCCCGGCCGCCGCGAAGACGGCCGCCGAACCGCCGAAGCCATGGCCGGCGACGGCCAGTTTGCCGGGATGGACGCTGATCTTGCCGGGGCCCAGCCGCACGCCGGCGATGATGTCCAGCGTGGTGCCGAGGTCCACGGCGGTGTTGAGCACCGACGGGGCCAGCGATTTCTCGGTGTCGGGCGCCGCGGCGACGATGCCCCAGGAGGCGAGGTGCTCCAGCGTGCCCGCGTAGCGCCCGGCGCCCGTCAGCCAGTCGTGCCCGAACGCCAGCCCGGGCAGCCCCAGCCCGCTCTCAGGGGTGTAGACCACCCCGGGCAGGCCCGCGAAGGCCAGGTCGCCGCGCAGTACGCGATGCGGGCCGCGCCGGGTCAGCGCGGCGAACAGTTTCTTGGTGCCGGCCACGGGATGACCCTAGCGCGCGGGCACGCGGCCGGGGCAGACCCGTCGCTGCACTACCCTGGGTAACCATGTGTGGAATCGTCGGCTACGTCGGACGGCGCCCCGCCTGCGAGATCGTGGTCGACGCGCTGCGCCGGATGGAATACCGGGGCTACGACTCCTCGGGGGTCGCCCTGCTCGATGGGGACGGCGGGCTCGTCGTGCGCCGCCGCGCGGGCCGGCTGGCCAACCTGGAAGAAGCGATCACCGAGGCCCGGTCGACCGACGCGGCCGCGTTGGCGGGCACCACCGGGATGGGACACACCCGCTGGGCCACCCACGGCAGGCCCACCGACCGCAACGCCCACCCGCACCGCGACGCGAGCGGCAAGTTCGCCGTCGTGCATAACGGCATCATCGAGAACTTCGCGGCGCTGCGCGCCGAACTGGAGGCCGACGGTGTCGAGTTCGCCAGCGACACCGACTCCGAGGTGGCCGTGCACCTGGTGGCCCGGGCGCACCGCAGCGGCGAGACCGCCGGTGACTTCGTGGCGTCCGTGCTGTCGGTGCTGCGCCGGCTGGAAGGCCATTTCACGCTGGTGTTCGCCAGTGCCGACGATCCCGGCACCATCGTCGCCGCCCGCCGGTCCACCCCGCTGGTCGTCGGGGTCGGCGACGGCGAGATGTTCGTCGGATCCGATGTCGCGGCCTTCATCGAGCACACCCGCAATGCCGTCGAACTGGGTCAGGACCAAGCCGTCGTCATCACCGCCGACGGCTACAAGGTCACCGACTTCGCCGGCGCGGATGCCCCGGCCAGGGAGTTCCATATCGACTGGGACCTGTCGGCTGCCGAGAAGGGCGGCTACGACTACTTCATGCTCAAGGAGATCGCCGAGCAGCCCGCCGCGGTGTCGGACACCCTGCTCGGCCACTTCGTCGACGGCCGCATCGTGCTCGACGAGCAGCGGCTGTCCGACCAGGAACTGCGGGACGTCGACAAGGTCTTCATCGTCGCGTGCGGCACCGCCTACCACTCCGGACTGCTGGCCAAGTACGCCATCGAGCACTGGACCCGGCTGCCGGTCGAGGTCGAGCTCGCCAGTGAATTCCGGTACCGCGACCCGGTGCTGGACCGCAGCACGTTGGTGATCGCCATCTCGCAGTCCGGCGAGACGGCCGACACGCTGGAAGCCGTGCGGCACGCCAAGGAGCAGAAGGCCAAGGTGCTGGCCATCTGCAACACCAACGGAAGCCAGATTCCGCGGGAAGCCGACGCGGTGCTCTACACCCGGGCCGGGCCGGAGATCGGGGTGGCCTCCACCAAGACCTTCCTGGCTCAGGTGGCAGCCAATTACCTTGTCGGCCTTGCCCTTGCGCAGGCGCGGGGCACCAAGTATCCCGACGAGGTGGCCCGCGAGTACCACGACCTGGAGGCGATGGCCGACCGGGTTGCGCGGGTGCTGACGTGTATGGATCCGGTGACCGACCTGGCGCACCGGTTCGCGCAGTCGTCTGCGGTGCTGTTCCTGGGCCGCCA
Source organism: Mycolicibacterium sp. J2 (assembly GCF_026240945.1). Classification (GTDB taxonomy): domain Bacteria; phylum Actinomycetota; class Actinomycetes; order Mycobacteriales; family Mycobacteriaceae; genus Mycobacterium. Next base: position 51,222 of record NZ_JAPFPY010000006.1, on the reverse strand, counting down.
CGTCGGCTACCCGGTCGCGCTGGAAGGTGCGCTCAAGCTCAAGGAGCTGGCCTACATGCATGCCGAGGGGTTCGCCGCGGGCGAGCTCAAGCACGGACCGATCGCGCTGATCGAGGACGATCTCCCGGTCATCGTGGTGATGCCGTCGCCGAAGAACTCGGCCACCCTGCACGCCAAGCTGCTCAGCAATATCCGCGAGATCCAGGCTCGCGGGGCCGTCACCGTCGTCATCGCCGAAGAGGGCGACGACATGGTGGCCCCGTACGCCGATCACCTGATCGAGATCCCGGCGGTGTCAACGCTTTACCAGCCCCTGCTGTCGACGATCCCGATGCAGGTGTTTGCCGCCGGAGTGGCCCAGGCGCGTGGTTACGACGTGGACAAGCCGCGCAACCTGGCCAAGTCGGTGACCGTCGAGTAGCGGCCGGGTCGAGTGGGTGCGGTAGGCCGCTGGCGCAGCGAGTCCGCCCGCGCCCACTACCTGCGGGCCTATGACGCCGCGCTGGCGGCGCTGCCCCGTGCCGGTGAGACATTCGACGTGCCAACGACATTCGGGACGGTGCGGGCCTACCGGTTCGCTGGTCCCGCCGGGCGTCCGGTGCTGCTGCTGCCCGGCCGCAATGCCGCCACGCCCATGTGGGCCGATAATCTGCCGGGTCTGCTCGCGCGACGGACCGTGTACTGCGTGGATCTGCTCGGCGAACCCGGGCTGTCCGTGCAGCAGCTGCCGATGACCGGCCCGGGGGATCAGGCGTGGTGGTTCGGTGAACTGCTCGCCGGCCTCGGGCTGGATTCCGTGCACCTGCTGGGGGTGTCGTTCGGCGGCTGGAGCGCGGTCAACTACGCCGTGCACCAGCCGGCGCGGGTGGCGTCACTGACGCTGCTCGATCCGGTGCTGACTTTCGCGCCGATACCGCTTCGCACGATGGCGGCTTTCGCCCCGATGGGTCTGGCCGGGACGCCGCAGTGGCTGCGTCGCCGGATCCTACGCTGGATCACCGGCGGTGCCGAGGTCGACGAGGACAGCCCGGTGGCCGCGCTCATCGATGCCGGGACAGCCGATTTCGAGCTGCACCAGCCGGCGCCCACCCGATTCAGCCGGGCTCAGTTGGCCGCGCTGGAGGTACCCGTGCTGGCGCTCATCGCCGGGCGCAGCGTCATCCACGACGGCCGCCGCGCCGCGGACACCGCACGCGCGACGTTGCGGCATGGCCAGGTGGAACTGTGGGCATCGGCGTCACACGCCATCACCGGGGAGTTCCCCGACGAGATCGCCGCGCGTGCGCACCGGTTCTGGGACGGCGTCGACGGGTGATGCGCCGCAAGTGTGCGGTGTCATACCGCCGGACCGGCGAGTTGGGCACGAGACCGCACAACGGCGCGCCGGTCAGACTCGAATAACGCTGGGCCCCAACGCCTCGTAGCGGTGTGCTTCGGTACTGGACAGTTCGGATCCGGTGACGATCGACTCGAAATCGGCCACCTCGGCGAACCGGCAGAAGCTGGTCTGGCCGAATTTCGAATGGGCGGCGACCAGGATGCGGCGGCTGGCGACGGCCACCGCGGTGTGCTTGACCGCGGCCACCGCCGGATCAGGGGTGGTCAGGCCATGCTCGACGGTGATCCCGTTGGTGCCCAGATACGCCACGTCGATCACCAGCGTACGCAGCCGCTCCACCGCCCAATGATCCACCGTGGCAAGGGTTCTGCCGCGCATCCGGCCGCCGAGGAGCAGTACGGTGACGGTGTCACTGTGGGCGAGCGCCTCGGCGGCCAGCAGCGACGATGTCACCACCGTCAACTCCCGCCCGGAGATCTTCTCGGCGATCAGCCGGGGGGTGAATCCCTCGTCCAGATACACGGTTTCGGCGCCGTGCAGCAGGTTGGCCGCCGCGGCGGCGATCCGGTGCTTCTGCGCCAGATCGACCTGACTGCGGTACTCGACGGTGGATTCGAAGGCCGCCGTCTCCAGCGGGACGGCCCCGCCGTGCACCCGCTTGAGCAGCCGGCGCCCGGCCAGCACCTTCAGATCCCGGCGGATGGTCTCGGACGCGACCGCAAGCTCCTCGGCCAACGGCTGCACCTCGACCCGCCCCCTGGTCCTGGCGAACTCGACGATGCGGCTCTGGCGGGTCTCTGAATCCACGGCTGCCATTCTGATCGGAGAGCGGGAGCCTGGCCAGCACCTAGGCGCCCGCGCCCAGGACGGCGCGTACCTCCTCGGCGGTGCCGGCCGCACGGAGCCGGGCCACCTGCTCCTTGTCCAGGAACACATGCGCGATCCGGGTGAGCAGGGCCATGTGGTCATCACCCGCGCCGGCGATACCGACCACGAACTCGGCGGGCTTGCCGTTCCAGTCGATCGGCTCGGGATAGCGGACGAAGGAGATCCCGGTCTTGCGGATGGCGCCCTTGGCCTCGTTGGTCCCGTGCGGGATGGCCAGGCCGTTACCCATGTAGGTGGATACCGACTTCTCCCGCTCGTGCATGGCATCGACATAGGACGGGTCCACCGCCCCGGCCGCCACCAGCAACTGCCCGGCCTCGGTGATGGCGTCGTGGGCGTTGCCGGCCGAACCGTCGAGCACGATCGACTCGAGCCCGAAAACGTCGGCACCGGTCTCGGTGGGCTCGTCGGGCTTCTCCGCGGCGGCGGTGGTCGCTGGAGTGGTGGTGGCCGTCCCGTTGGTCTGCTGCAGCAGCTCGACGATCTCGTCGTAGCGCGGCGTGCTCATGAAATCGTCGACCGATACGTGGATGGCCGAGGCGGTGCGCTGCCGGGCGCGGTCGGTCAGGTCGCGGTGGGTGACCACCAGCCCGTAGGTGTCGGTCAGGTTGGCGATCGATTGGTTGGTCACCTTGACGTCCCCGAAGCCCGCCGCCTGCACCTTCTTGCGCAATACCGAGGCGCCCATCGCCGAGGATCCCATCCCTGCGTCGCAGGCGAAGACGATGCTGCTGATCCGGCCGGGGTCGGCACCGGTCAATGCGGACGCCACGCTGGAGCGTTTGCCCTTGAGGGCCTCCATCTCGGCGGTCGCGGCGGCCAGATCCGGCTCGTCGGTGCTGCGGTCGGTCTTGAGCAGCAGGGCCGCCACGGCGAAGGACACCGCGGTCGAGGCTGCCACGGCGAGCGTCACGCCGAGGAAGCTGCTGCCCGGCGTCTGGGCGTAGATCGCGATGATCGACCCGGGCGCGGCCGGGGCCCGCAGCCCCGAACCGAACAGCACATTGATGAAGACGCCGGTCATACCGCCGAGGATGGTGGCCGCGATCAGCTTCGGCTTCATCAGCACGTAAGGGAAGTAGATCTCGTGGATCCCGCCGAAGAACTGGATGATCGCCGCGCCCGGGGCAGAGGCACGGGCCGCGCCCCGGCCGAAGAACATGAACGCCAACAGCACACCGAGGCCGGGCCCGGGGTTGGTCTCCAGCAGAAACAGGATCGACTTGCCGGTTTCCAACGCCTGCGTGGTGCCCAGCGGAGTCAGCACGCCGTGGTTGATGGCGTTGTTGAGGAACAGCACCTTCGCCGGCTCGATGAGGATCGAGGTGAGCGGCAGCAGGTCGTTGTCGACCAGGAAGTTCACCGCGTTGCCCGCACCCTTGGTGAACGCCTCGACGATCGGTCCGATGCCGAAGAACCCGAAGACGGCCAACACCAGCCCGAGGATGCCGGCCGAGAAGTTGTCCACCAGCATCTCGAAGCCGGGCCGGATCTTGCCCTCCCACAATGCATCCAGCCGCTTCATGCAGTAGCCGCCGAGCGGGCCCATGATCATCGCGCCCATGAACATCGGCACGTCGGCGCCGGTGACCACGCCCATGGTGGCGATCGCGCCCACCACCGCACCGCGGTTGCCGTGCACCATCCGCCCGCCGGTGTAGCCGATCAGGATCGGCAGCAGGTAGGTGATCATGGGGCCGACGATCCCGGCGCCGTCGAAGTCGCCCCAACCGCCGATCTTCGCGACCCAGCCACTGGGATCCTGCAGGTTGTGGAAGATGCCCGTGAGCCAGCCGGCCTTGATGAACAGGGCGGTGATCAAGCCCCACGCGATGAATGCGCCGATATTCGGCATGACCATGTTCGACAGAGCGGTGCCCAGTTTCTGCACCCGCACGCGGGCGCCGCCGCGTGGTGCCCCGCCGGACGGCGCTGCAGGGGTTTCGACCAGGGACATGGTGACCTCCGGGTTGTCTCGGTGCCTGCCGACGCGTGGTGACGCCGGTCACATGACTGCAAGTTAACCGCACAACCGGGCATGATTGCAAGCAATCAGACGCAAGTGGGCACAAAAATGTGTGGAGTTATGACCGTTTTCCGGTAGAGTCGGGTCAGCATGTAACCCCCGACACAGGAGGACCGTCATGAAAGCCCTGCGTTACTACGCGCCTGAGGACGTCCGCCTGGAGGACGTGCCGGAACCGCAATGCGGGCCCGATGAGGTCAAGATCCGGGTGCGCAACTGCTCCACCTGCGGCACCGACGTCAAGATCCTGCACAACGGGCACCAGAACCTGACGCCGCCGCGCACCCTCGGTCACGAGGTCGCCGGTGAGATCGTGGAGGTCGGCGCCGACGTGAATGCCACCTACGGGTCCGAGTGGCAACCCGGCGACCGCGTGCAGGTGATCGCCGCCGTACCGTGCGGCGAATGCCATGAGTGCCGCAAGGGCTGGATGGCGGTGTGTCAGAACCAGACATCGATCGGCTACCAGTACGACGGCGGGTTCGCCGAATACATGATCGTGCCGCGTCAGGTACTCAAAGTCGATGGGCTGAACCGGATTCCGGACAACGTCGGATACGACGAAGCCTCGGCGGCCGAGCCGTTCGCCTGCGCCATCAACGCCCAGGATCTGCTCGGCATCGAAGAGGGCGACACCGTCGTGGTGTTCGGCGCTGGACCGATCGGCTGCATGCATATCCGCATCGCCCGCGGTGTGCACAAGTGCGGACCCGTATACCTGGTGGACGTCAACGCCGCCCGGCTGCAGATGTCGGCCGACGCGGTCTCCCCGGACGAGGTGATCAACGGCGCCGAGGTCGACGTGGTCGAGCGGGTCATGGAGCTGACCGGCGGGCGCGGCGCCGACGTCGTCATCACCGCGACCGCCGCCAACATCACCCAGGAGCAGGCCATCGCGATGGCGGCCCGCAACGGTCGCATCTCGTTCTTCGGTGGCCTGCCGAAGACCAACCCCACCATCACCTGCGATTCCAACGTGGTGCACTACCGCCAGCTGCACATCCACGGCGCCAACGGATCGGCACCGATCCACAACAAGCGCGCCTTGCAGTACATCTCGACCGGTCAGGTGCCGGTCAAAGACCTCATCACCCGGCACATCCCCATCGACAACGTGCTCGACGCCTTCGACATCGTGCAGAAGGGCGAGGCCATCAAGGTGACGGTCGAGCCCAGCACGGTCGCCGTCGGCGCCGCGGGCTAGTCTCGCGCCGGCTCTTCCGGGAAGTGCCGGCTTGCTCTAGGTTTAGGCGTCCGCCGACGTCGACTCCGTGAGGGCAACGGGTTGCTGCTAGATGCCAAGGCTCGCCGCGCCGTCGGCCATGCGCTGGTGCAGTGGTGGACCACGCCTGTGGACTATGACGGGCAAGTCGGATACTTCGCCAAGCGGTCGCTGTCGGGCTTGATCCGAGTGCTGATCGGGGCCGCCGCGGCCGTGATCGGCTGCGTGGTGGTGGTCAGCCAGTTGTCCGCCGTCGCGCCGTCACCGCTGTATGCGCGCGCCGCCGCTCTGGCATTCGCGGCGTGCACGTTCGCCGGTGCGCTGGCTTGGTGGTTGGCGCCGTGGCCGTCGCGGCTGCTCTCGCGGGTGCGCATCGTCGGATTCGACGTGGGCATCCTGCTGGTGTCGCTCTTGGACACCCGGGCCCTGTCGGGCAGTTTTGCGCTGAGTGCGTTGACCTTGGTGTCGTTCTACATCGTGTTCTTCGACGGACCGAAAATAATTGTCCTGCACAGTTTCTGGTGTGTGCTGACGATGGTCGCGGTCGCGGTGCGGATCGGGGCCGAGTTACACGGCGATATCGCCCTGGTGCTGGCCAGGGCCCTGGCCGGTATCGCGCTGGCTTTCGCGCCCGCGGCCGTCCAATTCGCCATCTGGGTGTTGCGTACCGATGCCAACGAGGCCGCCACCGACCCGTTGACCGGTTTGCTGAATCGCCGCGGGCTGTCCATGCACATCGACGGCTTGGTGCGCCGTCGTCTCAAAGGCGAGCGCACGGTGCTGGTGGCCGTCCTCGACCTGGACCGGTTCAAAGGCATCAACGACGCCTACGGGCATGCCGCCGGTGACGAGGTGCTGGTCCGCAGCGCCCGGCGGCTGGAAGCGGTGGTGTCCGGCAGTGCCCTGGTGGCCAGGGTGGGTGGCGAGGAGTTCGTCGTCGTCGACCTCGTCGCGCTTGGCGAGGCGGAGTCGACGGCGGAGAAACTGCGCGCGGCGCTGGCCGATCACACCGATCTCGCGGTCACCGCCAGCGTCGGGGCGACCGGGATATCGGCGGCCCGGTTCGCCGCCGGGGACGATCCGGTCGGGTTGCTCGGCGACCTCATCGCCCGCGCCGACGATGCCATGTTCGAGGCGAAACGCGACGGCGGTGACAAGGTGGTCTTCGCGACCCAGCCGCCCACGGCTGGTGCCTGATCAGCCGCCCACGGCTGGTGCCTGATCAGCCGCCCACGGCTGTGACATACCCGGCCAGTGCCAGTCCGCACGCCACCCCGCACACCACCATCGTGCCGAGCGCCCACGGCCAACCCCGCGCCCGACGTACCAGTGCCACGATGGTGGCCACGGTCCCGGCGAGCGCGACCAGTGCCGCCACACCGAAGCCCGTCATCGCCCTCATCACGCCGGTGTCGATATCGCAGGTGGCCGGTGGGCAGTAGTCGGTGAACGCCATCATGAACACGCCGAGCACGGCGGCCGCGGCCCCGCCGGCATAGGTCAGTACCAGCAGGGTGACCGATACCCCGAGGTCGATACCCGACCGCGGTCGCGGCACCGGCGGAGGAGCCGGGAACGGCTGGTAGCCGTACGTCATGAGCGCTGACTCTAGCGCCGCGGTGCGACGCGCGCGGCCGGGATTGGACCCGCATGATCGCTGCGACGCGTAACGTGTTGGCGCGCGGTCAAATCGAGCGGACGGGAGCCGATGCGCCACTATTACACCGCAGATGCGATCCGGGCCGCCGAGGCGCCGCTGTTGGCGGCACTGCCCGACGGTGTGCTCATGCGACGCGCCGCCTACGGACTGGCGGCGGCGATCGCGGGCGAGTTACGTGCCCGCTGCGGTGCGGTTTCCGGCCGTCGGGTGTGCGCCGTGGTCGGCTCCGGCGACAACGGCGGTGACGCCCTGTGGGCGGCCACCTTCCTGCGCCGCCGTGGTGTCGCCATCAGCGCCGTGCTGCTCAACCCGCAGCACACCCATACCGCGGCCCTCGCGGCGTTCCGCCGGGCCGGCGGACGCACCGTAGAGCAGATCCCGGCGGCGACGGATCTGGTGATCGACGGTGTGGTCGGCATCTCCGGCCGCGGCCCGCTACGGCCCGAGGCGGCCGCGGTGTTCGGCGCCAGTGCCGCACCAGTGGTCGCCGTCGACATCCCCAGCGGCATCGATGTCCACACCGGTGCCGCCGACGGGCCCCATGTCGGCGCCACACTGACCGTGACCTTCGGCGGTTACAAACCCGTGCACGCGCTCGGCGCATGCGGGCGCGTCGAACTCGTCGACATCGGGCTGGACTTGCCGCCCAGCGCGGTGCGGGAGCTCGAGGCGGCCGACGTCGCCGCCCGGTGGCCGGTGCCTGGGCCGCACGACGACAAGTACACCCAGGGTGTGACCGGCATCCTGGCCGGCTCGGCCACCTATCCGGGTGCTGCCATCCTGTGCACCGGTGCGGCTGTGGCCGCGACGTCGGGCATGGTGCGCTACGCCGGCAGTGCGGCCGCCAACGTCGTGACGCACTGGCCCGAGGTGGTCGCCGCGGCCCGGCCCGAAACCGCAGGCCGGGTGCAATCCTGGGTCGTCGGGCCGGGGCTGGGCACCGACGAGACCGCCATTGAGGCGTTGCGTTTCGCGCTGAGCACCGACTTGCCGGTCATCGTCGACGCCGACGGTTTGACATTGCTGGCCGCTCACCCGGAGTTGGTGGAAAACCGTTCCGCACCAACCGTTCTCACCCCACACGCCGGGGAGTATCAACGAGTGGCCGGGCACCCGGTCGGACCGGACCGGGTGGCCGCCGCACGGGAACTGGCCGAGCGACTCGGCGTCACGGTGCTGCTCAAGGGCAACGTCACGGTCATCGCCGGGCCCGGGGCGAGCGAAGCGACCAGCGAAGCGACGGGGAGTAATGGTGCCACCACCTATCTCAACCCCGCCGGCCAATCGTGGGCCGCCACAGCCGGTTCCGGCGATGTGCTGTCCGGGATCATCGGCGCATTGCTGGCTTCCGGCCTGCCGCCGACGGAGGCCGCCGCGATGGCGGCGTACGTGCACGCCCGCGCTGCCGGACTGTCCGCCGCCGACCCGGGCCCGCGTGCGGTGCCCACCTCCGCGGAAGGCATTCTGGCCCATATCCGTTCATCCGTCGCGCAACTCTAGAAGGGACACCCATGCCAGCACGGCACACACCAGGACCGTCCATCTCGCCGGCCTACACGGGGCGGTTGTCCACCGACCCGGTGCCGTCGCTGCGGCTGCCCGACGACTCGATGGAGGCCGAGGCGGCCTACCGCTTCATCCACGACGAGCTGATGCTCGACGGCAGTTCCCGGCTGAACCTGGCCACCTTCGTCACCACGTGGATGGAACCCGAGGCCGACAAGCTGATGGCCGAGACGTTCGACAAGAACATGATCGATAAGGACGAATACCCGGCCACCGCCGCCATCGAGTCGCGCTGTGTGGCCATGGTGGCCGACCTGTTCCACGCCGAGGACCTGCGCGACGACGATCCGGCCACCGCGGTCGGGGTGTCCACCATCGGTTCCAGCGAGGCGGTCATGCTGGCCGGATTGGCCCTGAAATGGCGGTGGCGGGACAAGGTCGGCAAGGACTGGAAGACCCGCACCCCCAACCTGGTGCTGGGTTCCAACGTGCAGGTGGTGTGGGAGAAGTTCTGCCGGTACTTCGACGTCGAACCGCGTTACCTGCCGATGGCGCAGGACCGCTACGTCATCACGCCCGAGCAGGTGGTGGAGGCGGTCGACGAGGACACCATCGGCGTGGTCGGCATCCTGGGCACCACCTTCACCGGCGAGTTGGAGCCGATCGCCGAGATCTGCGCCGCCCTGGACAAGCTGGCTGCCGACGGTGGGGTCGACGTTCCCGTGCATGTGGACGCGGCCAGCGGCGGCTTCGTGGTGCCGTTCCTGCATCCTGACCTGCAGTGGGATTTCCGGCTGCCGCGGGTGGTGTCGATCAACGTCAGCGGTCACAAGTACGGGCTGACCTATCCGGGCATCGGATTCGTGGTGTGGCGTAACAAGGAGCACCTGCCCGAGGATCTGGTGTTCCGGGTCAACTACCTCGGCGGGGACATGCCGACCTTCACCCTGAACTTCTCCCGGCCCGGTAACCAGGTGGTGGGCCAGTACTACAACTTCCTGCGATTGGGCCGCGCCGGATACACCCAGGTGATGCAGTGCCTGTCGCAGACCGCGCGGTGGCTGGGCGACCAGTTGCGGGCCAGCGAGCATTTCGAGGTGATCACCGACGGGTCGGCCATCCCGGTGGTCAGTTTCCGGCTCAAGGGCGACCCGGGCTATACCGAGTTCGACGTGTCGCACGCGCTGCGGGCCTACGGCTGGCAGGTGCCGGCGTACACCATGCCCGAGGGCGCCGAGGACGTCACGGTGCTGCGGGTGGTGGTGCGGGAAGGCTTCTCGGCCGACCTGGCCCGCGCCCTCAAGGAGGACACCATCACCGCCCTGGGGCATCTCGATGAGCTCAAGCCCAACGGGCACTTCGACGAGGTCCAGCCGTTCGCACACTGAACTGTGACGGTGCGCCGCCGAACGTGCCCTTGTGATCGAGGTCTCGGGCGGTCTCCGCAAACGGGTTCACGTTCGCGGGCATGCGAAAATGGTGGCGATGCAGACAACCGATGTTCTCGGCGCACAGGCCCTCATCGATCTCGATGCGGTCGCCCACAACGTGGGTGTTTTGCGCGAGCACGCCGGTTCCGCCGAGGTGATGGCGGTGGTCAAGGCCGACGGCTACGGGCACGGTGCGACGCCGGTGGCCAGGGCAGCGCTGGCCGTGGGCGCCGCAGAGCTCGGAGTGGCGACCGTCGACGAGGCGCTTGCCCTGCGCCACGACGGCATCAGCGCACCGATCCTGTCCTGGCTGCACACCCCGGGCACCGACTTCGGGCCTGCGGTGGCCGCCGACGTCCAGATCGCGGTGTCCTCGCCGGCCCAGGTCGAGGACGTGCTGGACGCGGCACGGCGCACCGGAGTGACCGCGGTGGTGACCTTGAAGGTGGACACCGGGATGACCCGCAACGGGGTGGCCGCGGCGGACCTGCCCGCGGTGCTGACGGCACTGGGCAGGGGTGCTGCCGACGGCGCACTGCGGCTGCGCGGCATCATGAGCCACCTGGCCAACGGCGACGACCCGGCCCACCCGGAGGCCACCGACCGGCAGGCCCAGCGCTTCGACGCCATGCGTGCCGCGGCGCGGGCGGCCGGAGTGGACTTCGAGATCGCCCACCTGTGCAGTTCGCCGGGCGCGATGACGCGCCACGACCTGGCCTACGACATGGTCCGGCCCGGTATCGCGCTCTACGGGCAGAGCCCCATCCCTGAGCTCGGCGATATGGGGCTACGACCCGCGATGACGCTGAAATGCCCTGTCGCGCTGGTGCGTTCCGTGCCGGCCGGGCAGGGCGTGTCCTACGGGCACACCTGGGTGGCGCCACACGACACCACGCTGGCGTTGCTGCCCATCGGTTACGCCGACGGCGTGTACCGGCCGCTGAGCGGTCGGATCGAGGTGCTGATCAACGGTCGCCGTCGGCGCAACGTGGGCCGGATCTGCATGGACCAGTTCCTGGTCGACCTCGGCCCCGGCGCAACCGACGTGACCGTCGGCGACGACGCGATCCTGTTCGGCCCGGGGGACAACGGCGAACCCACGGCCCAGGACTGGGCCGACCTGCTCGGCACCATCAACTACGAGGTGGTCACCAGCCCGCGGGGCCGTGTCACCCGGGTCTACAAGGGCGAAGCGGGCTGATCCGGTGACCGACGACGACGTTCGGCCGTCGCACCCGGACCGGGGCAAGGTGCCCTGGCTGGCCGGCCTCGCCGGACTGGCGGCGGTCGGCTCGGTGGCCGGGGTATCGGTGGCGCGGTCGGTCGGCAGGCGACCACGCACGCACGACCCCTATGTGGACGAGAATTTCGAACTCCTGCACGCCGACCGCAGCGCCGTGGTCACCACGCCGGACGGTATACCGCTGGCGGTGCGTGAGGTGGGCCCACCCGACGCGCGGCTGACGGTGGTGTTCGCCCACGGATTCTGTCTGCGCATGGGCGCGTTCCACTTCCAGCGGGCGCGGCTGGCGCAGCAGTGGGGCGATCAGGTGCGCATGGTGTTCTACGACCAGCGCGGCCACGGGCTGTCCGGGGATGCCCCGCCTGACACGTTCACCGTTCCGCAGCTCGGGCAGGATCTGGAGTCGGTGCTGGCGGTGATGGCGCCCCGCGGGCCCGTCGTGCTGGTGGGGCACTCCATGGGCGGCATGACGGTGCTGTCGCACGCCCGCCAGTTCCCGAAGCAGTACGGCGGCCGGATCGTCGGTGCGGCACTGATAGCTTCTGCCGCCGAAGGGGTTTCGCGCTCACCGCTGGGGGAGATCCTGAAGAATCCGGCCCTGGAAGCGGCCCGCTTCGCCGTCCGGTACGCCCCCGGGTTGGTCAACCGTGGACGCGGTGCCGCGCGTTCGGTGCTCGGTCCGGTGCTGCGTGCCGCGTCCTATGGGGACGAAAAGGTCAGCCGCAGTGTCGTGGCGTTCTCCCAGCGGATGATGCACGAGACCCCGATGACGACCATGGTCGGTTTCCTGCACGCGCTGGAGGTGCACGATGAGCGGGAGGGATTGACGACGCTGGCCAAGATCCCGACGCTGATCGCGTGTGGCGACCATGATCTGCTTACCCCGATGGAGTACTCGCAGGAGATGGCGGTGGCACTGCCGAAATCGGAGCTGGTGATCGTCGAGGGAGCCGGTCACCTGGTGCAGCTGGAGCAACCCGAGGTGATCGACGATGCGCTGGTGCGCCTGGTGGAGCGGGCCACGCCGTCGCGGCTTGTCGCCCTGACCCGGCGGCTGAAGGACCGAGCCCGGCATGGCTGAGCGCGAAGACGGCACCGCGGTGCTGGCCACCGAAGCCGACACCATGGCGCTGGGGGTGCGGCTGGGGGCGCAGTTGCGCGCGGGCGACGTGGTGGTGTTGTCCGGACCGCTGGGTGCCGGAAAGACCGTGCTGGCCAAGGGAATAGCCCGGGCCATGGACGTCGACGGGCCGGTCACTTCACCCACGTACGTGTTGGCCCGGGTGCATCCGGCCCGCCGGGCCGGTGCGCCCGCGCTGATCCACGTCGACATCTACCGGTTGCTGGATCAGACCGATGACATTCTCGGGGAGCTGGATTCACTGGATCTGGACACCGACCTGGAGGATGCGGTGGTGGTGGTCGAATGGGGTGAAGGGCTGGCCGAGCGGTTGTCCGACAACCATCTGGATGTCCGACTGGACCGTGACACCGACACCGACGCGCGCACCGCGACCTGGCAATGGAGCAGGTTATGACTCTGGTACTGGCCATCGACACCGCCACCCCCGCCGTGACGGCCGGCGTCGTCCTCGTCGGCGACGAGGTGACGACGTTGGCCGAGCGGATCACCGTCGACGCCCGTGCCCACGCCGAATGCCTGACCCCGAATGTCCTTGCCGCCGTTGCCGCCAGCGGCAGATCGATGGCTGACCTGGATGCCGTGGTGGTCGGCTGCGGGCCGGGCCCGTTCACCGGTCTGCGGGTGGGGATGGCCACGGCGGCGGCCTACGGGCATGCGCTGGACATCCCGGTTTTCGGGGTGTGCAGCCTGGATGCCATCGGCCGGTCGACCCGCGGCGAGGTTCTGGTGGTCACCGACGCCCGGCGCCGTGAGGTCTACTGGGCGCGCTACCGCGACGGGGTGCGCGTCGTGGGCCCCGAGGTTCAAGCCGCCGCCGACGTGCCCGTCGACGGACTGGACGCGGTGGCCGGTTCGCCTGCGCACGCCGCCGCTTTCGGCTTGCCGGTGATCGGTCCGGAATACCCGTCGTCCGCCGAACTGGCTGCGGTGGTTGCCGATTGGACCGCCGAACCCGAGCCGTTGGTGCCGTTGTACCTGCGCCGTCCGGACGCCAAGTCACTGGCCGAACGGGGCTTGGCGTGACCGTGATCGACGCGCTGACCCCACTGGATGCGGATCGGTGCGCAGAACTCGAGGCCCAGTTGTTCGCCGGTGACGATCCATGGCCGCCGTCGGCGTTCCTGCAGGCCCTGGAGGTCAAACACAACCACTACGTGGCCGCGCGCGACGGTGGCCGTTTGGTGGGCTACGCCGGTATCGCCCGGCTGGGCCGGATCCCGCCGTTCGAGTACGAGGTCCACACCATCGGCGTCGACCCGGATTACCAGGGCAACGGGATCGGCAGGATGCTGTTGGCCGATCTGTTGGACTTCGCCGACCGCGGTGTGGTGTTCCTGGAAGTGCGCACCGACAACGACGCGGCGATCAACCTCTACGAGAGCGTCGGTTTCGTCACCGTCGGACTGCGTAAGCGGTACTACAAGGTCAGCGGCGCCGACGCCTACACGATGAAGCGAGATCCCAGATGATCGTCTTGGCCATCGAAAGCTCCTGTGACGAAACGGGAGTCGGTATTGCACGGCTGGCGGATGGCACGGTCACCCTGCTGGCCGACGAGGTCGCCTCCAGTGTCGACGAGCATGCCCGCTTCGGCGGCGTCGTGCCCGAGATCGCCTCCCGCGCCCATCTGGAATCGCTCGGCCCGACCATGCGCCGGGCACTGGCCGCGGCCGGGGTGAGCAGGCCCGACGTGGTCGCCGCCACCATCGGCCCCGGTCTGGCGGGTGCGTTGCTGGTCGGCGTCGCCGCGGCCAAGGCTTACGCCGCGGCCTGGGACGTGCCCTTCTATGCGGTGAACCATCTGGGCGGGCACTTGGCCGCCGACGTGTTCGACCATGGCCCGCTCCCGGAATGCGTGGGGCTGCTCGTGTCTGGCGGGCACACCGAGTTGCTGCACGTGCGCTCGCTGGGGGAGCCCATCGTGGAACTGGGCAGCACCGTCGACGACGCGGCGGGGGAGGCGTACGACAAGGTGGCCCGGCTGCTGGGCCTGGGGTACCCGGGCGGACGGCCGCTGGACGAGTTGGCCCGCACCGGCGATCCGACCGCGATCGTGTTCCCGCGTGGGATGACCGGACCGCGCGACGATCCCTACGCCTTCAGCTTCTCCGGCCTGAAGACCGCGGTGGCTCGCTATTTGGAGCGCAACGCCGATTTTTCGGCTGCCGATGTGGCGGCGGGATTTCAGGAGTCGGTGGCCGATGTGCTGACCGCGAAGGCGGTGCGAGCGGCGACCGATCTCGGGGTGTCGACGCTGCTGATCGCCGGCGGGGTGGCCGCCAACTCGCGGGTGCGGGAGCTCGCCGAAGAGCGTTGTGCAGCAGCTGGTTTGACGCTTCGCGTGCCGCGGCCACGGCTGTGCACCGACAACGGTGCCATGATCGCGTCGTTCGCCGCGCATCTGATCGATGCCGGAGCGCCGCCGTCCTCGCTGGCGGTGGCCAGCGATCCGGGCCTGCCGGTGGTCAAGGGGCAGGTGGCCTAATCCGGCGGCGGTGGTGGTTGCGGTTGGAATGGGTTGTACCACCACCATTGGGCGCGTTCGCCGGTTGGTCCTTTGTAGGGGCCGACGGTCGGTGGCGGCGTGGTGGGAGAGTGGGCGACTGACCCGCCGTGCAGAGGGTCGCCGTCGGCGTCGGTGACGACGAGGTGATCGGCGGGGCCGGTGATGGTGATCTCGCCGCGGTGATGCTGGCGGTGGTGGTGGGGGCAAAGCAGGACCAGGTTGTTCAGGTCGGTGGGGCCGCCGTCTTCCCAGTGGATGAGGTGGTGGGCATGCAATCCTCGGGTGGATGCGCAGCCGGGGATGACGCAGTGGCGGTCGCGGTGTTCCAGGGCGCGGCGGAGTCGGCGGCTGATGGTGCGGGTGCTGCGTCCGGCGCCGATCGGGCGGCCGTCGCGCTGGAACCACACTTCGCAGGTGGTGTCGCACAACAGTTCGCGGCGCTCTGCGTCGGACAGGATCGGCCCGAGGTGCAGGGCGGCGGGTTGGTCGACGTCGATGTGCACGATGACGGTGCTGTGTTGACCGTGGGGGCGGGCGGCGGTGTCGGTGTCCCAGCCGGCCTGGACAAGACTCATGAATGCATCGACTTGGGTGGGAAACGGTGTCTGATCGCCGGGGTGGTCGGCGACCAGGGTGTCGTGGCGGGACGTGAGTGCGGCGTCGAGGGTGGCGGCTTCCAGCCGGGGCAGGGTGATGCGGTAGGTGGTGTGCTCGCCGTGTTCGGTTTTGGTGATCTGGGGTGTCGGTTCGGTTTTGCCTTTGGGTTGGGAGCGGGGGACGAAGTTGATGGCGGTGCGTAGTTGGCTGACGGTGGCTGAGAGGGCGAGTTCGGCGTAGTGGGCGTCGGAGCCGTCGGCGGCGCGTTCGGCGATGACCCCGACCTGATCCAGCGAGAGCGTGCCTTCTCGCATGCCTTGTGCGCAGCGGGGGAAGTCGTCGAGGCGGTGTGCGACGGCGACCATGATTTCGGCGTTGCGTTCGGACATGCCGGTTTTCCAGGCGACCAGTGCGTTGAGGGAGCGGGCGCCGGTGATGCCGGCCAGTTCGTCGCGGTCGATCTCAGCAACGATCTCGACGAGCCGGCTGTCGATGGAGTTGCGCTGGCCCATGAGTTCGCCGACCTCGTCGAAGAGCCCTTCCAGCCGCTCTTTGGGTTCCAAAGACGCTGCGGCGGTGGACATATTCCCATTGTCGCACCAGGGTCTGACAAGTACGGACCGCTGCGCCGGCCAGTGCGTTAGGGTGACCCGATGCCGGATGATCCGCGAGACAAAACGGCCATCGCCGAGTTGCTCTACACCTACGCTGAACTGATCGATGCGGGCGACTTCGACGGCGTCGGGATACTGCTGGGACGCGCCTCGTTCGGTGGACCGGCTTCCGGTTCCGTGTCGGGGGCCGAGAACATCGCCGGTCTGTTCGCGATGACCACGCGACGCTACCCTGAGCATGGCAACCGCCCACGCACTCGCCATCTGGTGCTGAACCCGATCATCGATGTCGACGGTGATGCGGCGACGGCGCGGTCCACCTTCGTGGTGGTCCAGCACACCGAGACGGTGCCACTGCAGCCGATCGTGGTGGGCCGCTATGCCGACACCTTCGCCCGTGCCGCCGACGGCTGGTATTTCACACAGCGTCTGGTCGATGTCGAGATGGTGGGCGACGTGTCCGCCCACCTCAATGTCGACCCTGCGGCTTACGGACGCTAACCCACTGTCGCTCAGCCGGATTCGTCGGCATCCTTATCGGAGAATTCGGGTTGTTCGCGCAGGTGCCAGCCGGTGGGGATGGTGTGGGTGTCGTAGTAGTGCTGGAAGAGGTCGATGGCTTCGGTGGCGGTGAGGACTTCAGCGGGGCGGACGTGATACTGGTTGTCGCCGTTGTGGATGGTTTCGGTTTCGGCGGTCTCTGTGGCGGCTTCGGGGTGGCCGATGGTGTAGAGGCGATGCACTCCGGTGTTGTCGCGTTGTTTGATTTCGACGGTGAGCTGGTCGGGCGCGATGCCGGTGGTTTGGATCCACTCGCTGGGGTGAACGTCGTCGTCATAGGCCGCGTCCGGTGGGAGCGGATAGATGGAGGTCGACGTGTACTTGCTGTCGCCCAAGCGATTGATGATCGCCGCAATCTGTCCGGGGATTTCCTCGGTGAATTCACTCATCCATCCGGAACCGCGATTGGTTTTCTGGATATGAGTGGGCCGCTCTCGTCTCATGGTCCCGTGGGTGGCCTCGTGGATTTTCCCGCTTGTCTTTTCAGGTGTTCTTCGACTGTGGTGTCGGAGAATTCGGGTTGTTCGCGCAGGTGCCAGCCGGTGGGGATGGTGTGGGTGTCGTAGTAGTGCTGGAAGAGGTCGATGGCTTCGGTGGCGGTGAGGACTTCAGCGGGGCGGACGTGATACTGGTTGTCGCCGTTGTGGATGGTTTCGGTTTCGGCGGTCTCTGCGGCGGCTTCGGGGTGGCCGATGGTGTAGAGGCGATGCACTCCGGTGTTGTCGCGTTGTTTGATTTCGACGGTGAGCCGGTCGGGGGCGACGCCGGTGGTTTGGATCCACTCAGTGGGGTGAACGTCGTCATAGATTCCGACGTCAGGGGGAAGGGGATAGATCGAGTAAGAGGTGTACTCGCCGTCGCCCAGGCGAGTGATACCGGCGGTGATCTGGCCTGGTATCTCCTCAGTGAACTCGCTCATCCACATCGAGGCTCGGTTCGACTTCAACACATGTGTTGGTCTTTCGAGTCTCACTCGCTCGTTCGCGGTTTCTGCCGAGCCTTCTGCGCCTTGGAGCCCTTGTCTGCGATCGGTGCTCGGCCACGCGCCGTCGTGTCAGGACCTGTTGCCGCTTGGCTTGTGAGGTGTTCTTCGACTGTGGTGTCGGAGAATTCGGGTTGTTCGCGCAGGTGCCAGCCGGTGGGGATGGTGTGGGTGTCGTAGTAGTGCTGGAAGAGGTCGATGGCTTCGGTGGCGGTCAGGACTTCGGCGGGGCGGACGTGATATTCGTTGTCGCCGTTGTGGATGGTTTCGGTTTCGGCGGTCTCTGCGGCGGCTTCGGGGTGGCCGATGGTGTAGAGGCGATGAACTCCGGTGTTGTCGCGTTGTTTGATTTCGACGGTGAGCCGGTCGGGGGCGATGCCGGTGGTTTGGATCCACTCGGTGGGGTGCGGAAACTCGTCGTAGGGAACTTCCGGGCCGACCGGATAGATCGAATACAGGGTGTAACCACGGGAGCCGAGCCGATTGATTCCCGCAGCGAGTTGCCCGGGAATCTCCTCGGGAAAGTCGCTCATCCGCATCTTGGCCTTATTCGACGCCAAGACGAACGCACTTTCTTGCTTGCTCACTCGCCTGGAACCTCCACAACTCGCGTTGAAGTGACCTCTACGGTTTCCACCACTCCAGCTTCGTTCGTAATCGTGACATAGGCGGGAGTTGTGTTGCCGTTGGTCTTGTTTGCATTGACTGCGGCATCGAACGCCCGTTGCTCAGGGGTCAAACTAGCACCGCCGGATTTCACTTCGACACCTTCGTAGGTACCGTCGCCCTTACGGGCGAGACCATCGTAAAACCGGCCATTGGGCACACCTTCGACGGTGGCTTTGCGCTGTTCGGTCGAGACCCAACGCCCTGGGTTGTCATCTTTGTACTGCTCAATCCCCTCGGCCTCCCGTTGCCGCGCATACCCGCCGCCCTGCCGCCCGGTGATGTGCCCGTACGGGTCTCGCCCGTCGCCCCGATCGACACCCTCACCAGGGCGCCCGATGTGAGCGTGCATCACGATCACACCGTTCTCGGCGGCATGCTGGGACAGGTCCAGCGCGCCACCACCGGCGATGGTGGCGCCGCCGACCATCAGTCCGGCACCGGCGAGGTTGAGGGGAACACCACCAATGGCGCCGACGCCGGTGGCGTCGAGCAGCGTGCCGGGCACCTCGAGCCCGGCGCCCAGTCCCATCATCGCGGCGCCGCCGACCATCGCTGCCGCATCGAGCGGATTGTGCAGGGCCGCATTGCCGAAACTCGCCGCGCCGTTCACCACATCGGCGAGCACGTTGTAGGCGGCGTCGCCGAACTGCTCCAACTCCAACTTGAGGTACTGGCCCATCGCCGAGATCACGGCCTCGGCGGCGGCGACGATGGGAGCCAGCAGTTGGGCCAGCGCCGACACCTCCGCCTTGAAGTTGTCGATCACAACCCGGATGTCGTCGGCGATCTTCTTGATCTCGTCGTTGTCGTCGCCGGTGAGCAGGTCCCACACCTCGCGAATCCCGGTGAGCGGATTGACGACCCGGGACAGTAGGTCGAGGATCGCGGCGTGCACCGCGTCGATCTTCGCGGCGTAGTCGGTGAGATTCGACGACACGGTGACACATTGGTTGAACAGGGTCGTCGAGTTGGTGCTCGAGGCGTTGACGGCTTGGCCGATCTTCGCGCCTTCTGGAATATGCTGCCCCGCAACGACACCGAATGCGCTGATCATCTCGGCCTCGGTGGCCAGGAATGCCGAGCCGGCGGTGGACCAGGCCTCGGCCGCCGCGCGTAGCCGCCCGGAGTCGCCGTTTGGCCAGATCATGCCGAGGAACGGCTCGACCAGCGCCCAACCCGGGGGAGCGCTGTCGAAGTTGCCCTGCGCCGACGGCGGCAGGGAGGCGCTGGCCGGTGGGGTCGGTGTGACCGCCGGCAGTGGCGGTCCACCATTGCCGTGCGTGTTGGACGCGACTTCGGCGAGCGAATAGTTCACCGCGCTGGTTCGCACCGCATCACCGGTGCGCGCCATGCCGTTGGTCAGATCGATCATCGCTTCCAGCAGCGACTTGGCCGACGTGTCATAGGCGCGCCCGTGGACGATGCCGGCGGGATCGTTGCCACTCATGCCGGCGGAACCGGCCAGCGCGCCACTGAGCGCGTGAACTGCCTTCGCCAGGTCACCGGCCTGCGTGGTCATGGTCTGACCAGCCGAGTCCAGCGCCTTGGGGTCGATGACAATCGGCGGTGCCATCGCGGATCACGACCACATGGTCAGATTGGCCCGCGCCGCGCCGGTGTAGTTCCGGTGCGCTTTCGCGCCCGCCTCGTGCAGGTCCTTCAGCGCGTCCCGCATCTGCTGGGCACCCTCGGTCCAGCGGCGGTGCGCGTCGGCCTGTGCCGACGCCCCGGTGCCGTGCCAGGTCGCGTGCAGACCCGCCACCTGCCGGTCGACGTCGGCGATCATGGCCTCGATCCGCTTCTCGAAGTCGGCGATCCGGGCCACGATCGCCATCAACTCATCGGTGCTGACTCCGAACTCATCGGACATCTCACAGACCCCCGGCGTCGCCGGACAAGGCCGAGGCGCCGGCGTCATCCTGTCGTCGATAAGCGGTGGCCGCGGTGTTCAGCAGGTCGGCCATCTCGGCAAGGCCCGCGTGGACCTGCATCGCCCCCTCGTGCCAGCGCCAGAAGGACTGAGCGAAGGACCCGCTGGACAACCCTGTCCATCCGCTGCCCACGAAATCGGACACTTCGGTGTCCAGTGCTCGTAGTCCGCTGACCAGCTCATCGGCATGTGCCGAGACGGCCGCCGATACCCGCTGCACGTCCTCCGGCGAAACCCCCAGAACTGCATCCCCCGTCATATTTTCACCGTAGGACCGGTTTCCTGGCAGATCGCTGGGAGTTTTTGCCGCCGGGGCGCGATCGTCGAACCCGCCGGCCCCACCCCTGGGCGGGTAATCAGAGCCCATCCTTGAGTGCTAGCACTCGCGTGTATAGAGTGCTAGGTGGCAGCGGCCAGCCCCAGCGCCGGCACCCGCGACGACGGAGCGAGGGCACGGACGTATGCCGAACACCTGGAAAACCGAGGACCCGGGTAACCGGACTCATACCCAACAAGTGGAGGGCTCCATCGTGGCGAGCGTGAACATCAAGCCACTCGAGGACAAGATCCTCGTTCAGGCCAACGAGGCCGAGACCACGACCGCGTCCGGTCTGGTCATCCCCGACACCGCCAAGGAAAAGCCGCAGGAAGGCACCGTCGTCGCAGTTGGCCCCGGCCGCTGGGATGAGGATGGCGAGAAGCGGATCCCCCTGGACGTTGCCGAGGGCGACACCGTCATCTACAGCAAGTACGGCGGCACCGAGATCAAGTACGGCGGCGAGGAGTACCTGATCCTCTCGGCCCGCGACGTGCTGGCTGTCGTCTCCAAGTAACAAGCACTCGTGTCCCGCCCCGGAGATCCCCGTATGCGTACGGGAGATATCCGGGGCGGTATGCGTTCTTCTCCCTAAAGGACATTCATGAGCAAGCAGATCGAATTCAACGAGACTGCGCGCAGGGCCATGGAGGCCGGTGTCGACAAGCTTGCCGACGCCGTCCGGGTGACCCTGGGCCCGCGCGGCCGCCACGTGGTGCTGGCCAAGGCCTTCGGTGGGCCGACAGTGACCAACGACGGTGTCACCATCGCCCGCGAGATCGACCTCGAGGATCCCTTCGAGAACCTGGGTGCCCAGCTGGTCAAGTCGGTGGCCACCAAGACCAACGACGTCGCCGGTGACGGCACCACCACCGCCACCGTGCTGGCGCAGGCCATCGTCAAGGCCGGCCTGCGCAATGTCGCGGCCGGTGCGAACCCGATCGCGCTGGGTTCGGGCATCTCCAAGGCCGCGGACGCGGTCTCCGAGGCGCTGTTGGCCGCCGCCACCCCGGTATCGGACAAGAAGGCCATCGTGCAGGTTGCCACCGTGTCGTCGCGCGACGAAGAGGTGGGCGAGCTGGTCGGCGAGGCCATCACCAAGGTCGGCCACGATGGCGTCGTCACCGTCGAGGAATCCTCGACGCTGCACACCGAACTGGAGGTGACCGAGGGCGTCGGCTTCGACAAGGGCTTCATCTCGGCCTACTTCGTCACCGACTTCGACTCTCAGGAAGCGGTGCTCGAAGACGCGCTGGTGCTGCTGCACCGCGACAAGATCAGCTCGCTGCCCGACCTGCTGCCGCTGCTGGAAAAGGTCGCTCAGGCCGGCAAGCCGCTGCTGATCGTGGCCGAGGACGTCGAGGGTGAAGCCCTGTCCACCCTGGTGGTCAACGCCATCCGCAAGACGCTCAAGGCCGTCGCGGTCAAGGCGCCGTTCTTCGGTGACCGCCGCAAGGCGTTCCTCGACGACCTCGCCATCGTGACCGGCGGCCAGGTCGTCAACCCCGATGTGGGTCTGCTGCTGCGTGAGGCCGGCCTCGAGGTGCTCGGTTCGGCCCGGCGTGTGGTGGTCAACAAGGACAGCACCGTGATCGTCGACGGTGGCGGCACCAAGGCCGACATCGACGGGCGCATCGCTCAGCTGCGCAGCGAGATCGAGAACACCGATTCGGATTGGGACCGGGAGAAGCTGCAGGAACGGCTGGCCAAGCTGGCCGGCGGCGTGGCGGTCATCAAGGTCGGTGCGGCCACCGAGACCGATCTGAAGAAGCGCAAGGAGGCCGTGGAGGACGCGGTCGCGGCAGCCAAGGCCGCCGTCGAAGAGGGCATCGTCACCGGAGGCGGTGCCGCGCTGGTGCAGGCCGGCGCCGCGCTCGACGGCCTGCGGTCTTCACTGTCCGGCGACGAGCTGATCGGCCTGGAGGCGTTCGCCAAGGCGCTGTCGGCCCCGCTGTACTGGATCGCCACCAATGCCGGGCTCGATGGCTCGGTCGTGGTGAACAAGGTCAGCGAACTGCCCAACGGCCAGGGCTTCAACGCGGCCACGCTGACCTACGGCGACCTGCTCGCCGAGGGGATCGTGGACCCGGCGAAGGTGACCCGCTCGGCGGTGCTCAACGCCGCGTCGGTCGGCCGGATGGTGCTCACCACCGAGACGGCTGTCGTCGACAGGCCGGCCGAGGAGGAAGATCACGGCCACGGCCATCACGGCCACGCGCACTAGTTCGTCGCGTCGCGAAGCACCCCCGGTCCGCTTGGGCCGGGGGTGTTTTCGCTATCGGCCCGAGAACTCAGATGAGCGTCACAACGTGTCCGGGCACAGGTTGTGCTGCGCGGCGCGCACCAACATGCGCCCGATGGTGGCGTCCGCTGGGTTCACCTGCGCGATCAGATCATCGGCCGATTGCCCCAGATGCATCCGATTACAGGCCATGTAGCCCTGCGCGATGACGGCCGCGTCGGGCATCTGCTGGCCGGCGAAGGTCAGACCCGGGAAGTTGTTGGCGCGCAGTTCATTCAGAAATGACTGATCATCGGCGTAGGCCAGCGGTGTCCCGACAAAACCCCCGGCGAGCACCGCCGCCACCCCGATTCCCATGACGAGCTGTTTTCGCATCTTCCCCCCGTTCCCCCACCGCAGTGCTGACTGCGGCACGTGGTGATTGTCTGCTCAACACTATGACGTGCGGCCCGTGGGTGTTGTCGTTATCGGGCTGTCGGCTGTATGGATACCAGCCGGAACACGCCCGGTTGGCTGTCATCGGGCGTGAACCGGACCACCAGGATGTCGGGTGGAAACCGGGTGGCCAACTCGTTGAGGGTTCTCGGCAGGAACACCCGCGTCTTCGCGTTGCCGTACCAGCTCGGGTCAGTGGGGTCGACGCTGAGACCGCTGACCCGGTCGATCGTCGCATCCCAGTCCTGCACGGGCTCCGGGGCTGTGGCGCCGAATCCGGTGGATTTCAGGTACGCGTCGCCTTGTCCGGCAAGCGTTACCGGCGCTGCGCCGCCGATCGGTGTGCCGGTGATCGTCCCGTCGACCGCGTCGGCCGTCACCGACGTCAACCGGGTCGTGCAGATGTCGTCCGCCGCCGGCGTGCAAAAGTCCGGCAGGGGCGCGGCCTGTGCCGGGGCAGCGGTGACGGCCATCGGCAGCGCCAGCATCGCGGTGGCCACTGCGCGGTAGCAACGGTGAGCCATCGACACTCCTTCCCCTTGGGTTACTGCCGGTATGTCGGGATATCCACCGCCCGAGTTACAGCATGCGTCCGCACCGGAGCAGGGCGATATCGCCGGTGATATCGCCCTTGAGAAACGACTGTGTGGACTCCTGGCCGGCGGCCCCGAACCGACAGGCATGACGCCTCAGTCTGCGATCACCCGATGGTCAGCGAGGCCGTTTCCAGCGCGGCGACACCGTCGTGGGCGAATCCACTCCACAGCGTCCGCATCCGGCGGGCCACCGTGTCGTCGATCGGATCGGGATCGGGGCCGAGCATCGGCGCGTCCGCCCACACCGCCGGTGATCCGAGCAGCAGCGGAAGCTCGATGCAGTGGCAGGCGCCCAGCGGCGCTTGGGGGGGAGCCCAGTCGACACGGAAACTGGCCGAACGTCCCCCCGCCCGTGCCCAGTCGTCGACCAATTCGGTTGCGGGGCGGCCGAACACCTGCCTGGTGAAGGTACGCCCGACGGCTGCGGCGAGCAGGGCGCCCGGCGGGCCGAGCCGGCAAAGGCGGCGGGTCCGCGGGTCCATCGTGAAGAACGGCCGCCCATCGTCACGGGTGTAACCCACCAGGATGTCGACTCGGGACGCCGCGTCGGCGATCCGCTCCCGGATCTCACCGGCCGGCGGCAACGGCGCCATGCCGAGGAGGGGAGCGAACGGCATCATCCCCAGCCGGCCGAACCGCCGGGCGGCCGCCGCGGCGGCGACCTGCGCGTCGAGGAGCTGCTCGATACCGGCTTCATGAGCCGAAACCTTGCCGAGGGACGTCATCGCCGCATCGCGCATGGCGGCGGCCAACTTCGATCGATCGGCCCGCAGGCCCAGCGGGGCGCTGTGCAGGATGGCACGCGTGAACAGGCCCGCGGACTCCTCGCACATCATCAGGGCCATCACCGAATCGCCGCCCGCCGACTGCCCGAAGATCGTCACCCGGGCCGGATCCCCGCCGAAGGCGGCGATATTGTCCCGAACCCAGCGCAGCGCACACAGCTGATCACGCAGGCCCAGGTTCTGGGTCTGCGGATCCTGCAGGTTCAGATATCCGAAGACGCCCAGCCGGTAGGTGACCGTCACCACCACGACCTGCCCCTCGGTGGCCAGCGCGTGCGGATCGTATTTCGCCGATTCGCCGCCACCGGAGACGTAGGCCCCGCCGTGAAACCACACCATCACCGGCAACCGCGCGGCACCGGTCGGTGCGGTGACGCTGAGAACCTGGCAGTGCTCACTGAACGGGAGGCCATCGACCACCGGGCCGGTGGCGAACTCCAGCCGGGACGGCAACTGTGGGCAGGCGGGGCCGCGCACGGTTGCGTCGATCGGTCTCGCGTCGGCCGGTACCGGCTGCGGGACGGCGAACCGTTCGGCCGTCGCGTACCGGATGCCGCGTGCCACGGTCACGTCGTTGTCCTCGGTGACCAGCACCGAGGCGCTGCCGATGCCGATGCGTCGCGTCCGCACGCGATCACCTTACGAAAAAGCCCCCGGCCGGGTGGGCCGGGGGCGTCTCGATGCGTCGGTCAGAACGCCTGGTCGACGAAACCGTTGGTGGTGTTCACCTCGTCCTGGTTGTCGACGCTGTAGTGCGGGCCGACGGGGGTGGCGGCCGCGGCTGGACCGGCCAGGCCCAGGACGGCGGCGGTCATGCCGGTGGCGATCAGGGTGGCGACTCCGAACTTCTTCATGGTGATCATCTTCCTTCGTGGTCAATACTGTGTTGATCGTTGAAACCTGTTGTGATGAACGAACATTCCAGCTGGCGCGATATTGTCGATAGTTGGCGGAAACGGGACTAGGGCTGCTGCCAGAACAGGAAGCCATAGGGGTCCGGCTGCGATACCGGTTCGCTGAAGTTGGCGCTGTAGTCACCGGTGCCGGCGCAGGTGGTGCCCGCCCGATCGCATACCGGCTGGGGCGCTGCGGCGGCGACGGGAGCCAGTCCGATACCCACTGCGACGACGGCTGCGGTGATGCCCGATGCTCGAAAAACGTTGACCTTCATGTCGATTCCTTCGTGGTGGTCGGTGATGTGACCATCGTCGACCCGAGCCGGCCCGCGGGTCATCCTGGCTGGCCGCCGTCTGCGCTACCGGGTAGCAGGTACTCACAGCTTGTTGCCAGCTGCGATGCGTACACCGCCCCGGGCACGGGAGGCTGGGTCCACCACATAGCCGCGCGCCACCACCGAGAGGTCCCACCATGAAACTCATCACCGGATCCACGCTCGTCGCGGCCGGCCTGTCCGCCACGGCCCTGTTGGGGCCGCAGGCAACCGCCACCGCCGCCCCTTCGTGTCCGGACGTGCAGGTGGTCTTCGCCCGCGGGACCTTCGAGGCACCGGGAGTCGGCGCCACCGGCCAGGCCTTCGTCGACGCGCTCACCGCCCGGTTACCCGGCGAATCGGTGAGTCCGTACGCGGTGAACTACCCGGCGTCACTGGATTTCGCAGCGGCCGCCCAAGGCGTCGCCGACGCCGCCGACACCATCGAGTCCACGGCCGCCGGATGCCCGAATACCAAGATCGTGCTCGGCGGGTACTCGCAGGGCGCCGCGGTCGCGGCCTACACCACCGCTGACAGCGTGCCGGCCGGATTCGTGTTGCCGGCGGGCCTTTCCGGTCCGATGCCGGCGTCGGTGGCGCCGCATGTCGATGCCGTCGTGCTGTTCGGCACCCCGTCGCCGCTGTTCCTCGGTCTCGTGGATCGGCAGGCGCCGCCCATCGAGATCGGCGGTCGCTATCAGGCCAAGACGCTCGAACTGTGCGCGCCCGGTGACCCGGTGTGCTCGCCGGGCATCAGCCTCGACCGGGCCGCGCACAGCGCCTACAAAGACAACGGAATGGCGGACCAGGCCGCGGATTTCGTGGTGCGGCAACTCGGCGCGTCGGCGCCGTCTGCTCATCAGTCCGTATGACAGAAACGGCCGCCGCAATGAGGGGGAGGGGGCATTGCGGCGGCCGTCGGTCGGGGTGGATCAGCTGGTGCTTACGCCTTTCCGAGCGTCACCTGGGCAGTCTGGGACGCGCCAGAGGGATCGAGGTAGGTCAACGACACGCTGTCCCCGGGCGCCTTCGAACGCACCGCGGCGACCAGCGCTTCGGGCCCGTCGATCACCTGATCGTTGACCTTGGTGATCACCGCGCCGTCCGGGATTCCCGCCGCCGCGGCCGGTCCACCGTCGGCGACTCCGGCGATGGCGGCCCCGTCACCCGCTGACGGGTTGGCGCTGAGCTGCACGCCGAGCGCTCCATGGCTGGCCGTGCCGGTGGACACCAATTCGTCGGCGATGCGCTTGGCCTGGTCCGAGGGAATCGCGAAGCCCAGCCCGATCGAACCGCTCTCGCCCCCACCGCCGCCCGGACCGCCTTGTCCGGCACCCAGCGTGGCGATTGCGGAGTTGATCCCGATCAACTCGCCCTTCATGTTCACCAACGCACCGCCGGAGTTGCCGGGATTGATGGCCGCATCGGTCTGGATGGCGTCGAGTACCGAAGCCTGGCCGCCGCCCGACCCGTCACCGGCAGCCACCGGCCGGTTCAGCGCGCTGACGATGCCGGTCGTGACCGTGCCCTGCAGGCCCAGCGGTGACCCGATGGCCACCACTTGCTCGCCGACCTTGACGTCCTTGGACGAGCCGATGGCGATTGGGGTCAGACCGGAGACGCCTTCGGCCTTCACGACCGCCAGGTCACCGGTGGGGTCGGTGCCGACCACACTGAACGGTACCGACCGACCGTCGGAGAAGGTCACGGTCCTTGTCACACCGGCCCCGTTGCTGCCCATCGCGGCGGGTTGAGCACCGTCAGACCCCTCCGAACCGGCCGACGCGACGTGATTGTTGGTCAGGATCAGGCCGTCGGGACTGAGCACCACACCGGAGCCCTCGGCCTCGCCCTGCCCCATGTCGATCCGCAGTTTCACCACACTGGGCATCACCTTGGCCGCGACCTGCTCGACCGAACCGGTGGGCGCGTTCGAGGCGGCCGGCTTCGACGCCGGCACCTGGGCTCCGTTGGCCGGCGCGGCGACAGCGTGCGGGGCGGCGGGGCTCTGCGGATGGGCCATCCAGGCCGCGGTGGCCCCGATCCCGCCACCGGCCACCGCGACGGCAAGAGCGCCGGCGGCCAACAACGCCACCCGCGGGCGCTTGGGGCCTGCGGGCGCCGTATTGGCGTGCGGGACACGCTGGTAGAAGGGCGGCACCGGTTGCTGGGTGGCGTACCGCCAGTCCTGGACGGGTGGAATCGGCTGGGTCAGAGGAGCATTCGGATCGGGAGACTGAAAGGGTTGCCGCTCAGGGTTTGTCATCGTGGTGTGTGCATCACTTTCTTCGATCATCAACGAGCACAGTTGCTTAACCACCATTTTCCGTTGGTGACTGAGACGGAACTGAGAGTTTGCCCAGGCGATTCCGAGATTTCGGGGCCATTCCGGTAACGACGCACCGCGACGGCCGACTTGACCTCAACCGCCATTGAGGTCGGACACTGGCGGGCATGACCATCGATCTCGCCCAGATTCGCGTCGCGCGGCCCACCGATCGGCTGGCGCAGGTGCAGCGGTTCTACGCCGATCACCTCGGCCTGCCTGTCATCTACCGATTTGAGGACCACGACGGCTACTCCGGTGTCATGCTGGGCCTACCCGGTACCGAGTACCACCTGGAGTTCACCACCCATGTCGACGGAAGTCCTTGTCCGGCACCGACACTGGACAACTTGCTGGTGCTGTACTTCCACGGTGAGGCTCCGATGTACGACGTGGTCGAGCGCCTTGCGGCCGCCGGGCACGAGCCGGTCGAACCGGAGAATCCGTATTGGACCAAGTTGGGCGCGTTGACGTTCGAGGATCCGGACCGCTGGCGCGTGGTGCTGGTACCGCGCCGGGTGTTCTGATCGGCTCCGGTGAGTCGCTAGCGCAGCGCCGTGGCGATCCGCACCTCGCCGGTCAGCGTCTGATGAACCGGGCAGCGCTCGGAGATGTCCAGCAGTTTCTGGCGCTGAGCGTCGTCCAGGTCGCCGATCAGTTCCAGCTCCCGGTCGATATGGCTGATCCATCCCTTGGTGGTTTCGCAGTCGGCGCAGTCCTTGGCATGGATGCGGGAATGGCGCAGCGAGACCCGCACGCGCTCCAGGGGCCATCCTCTGCGATCGGCGTACATCCGCACCGTCATCGACGTGCACGACCCCAGCGCGGCGAGCAGTAGGTCATACGGGGTCGGGCCGTCGTCGTCGCCGACCGGCTGGGGCTCGTCGGCGGTCAGCCGGTGCGACCCGGCGATGATCTCCTGGGTATAGGTTCCCGCGCCGGTCTCCGTGACGATCACGGTGCCTTCGGTCGATGGATCGGTGGGCATGAGACCTCCTGGCTGCCGGGGACGCGTGCGGACGGTCCAGGCTTACCATCGCACGCCCGGCTCAGAGCGCAGAAAAGCCCCGCCCGGATGCGCGGGCGAGGCTTTCCGTCGGCTGGTATTTCAGGCGGTGCGGCGGATTCCGCGCTTGAGCAGCATTTCGCGCTCGGATTCGCTCAGGCCGCCCCAGATGCCATAGGGCTCGCCGACCGCGAGGGCGTGCGTGCGGCATTGGGTGATCACCGGGCAGCTGCGGCACATCTCCTTGGCGCGCATCTCGCGCTGGGCGCGCGCCCGGCCGCGCTCACCATCGGGATGGAAGAACACCGAGGAATCGACACCCCGGCAGAGACCTTGCATTTGCCAATCCCAGATGTCGGCATTTGGTCCGGGAAGTTGCTGCGGCTGTGGCATGTGGAAAACCCCTCTCTTCACACCCAATTCGCGAACGCGTAGGTGCGTGAGTCGCGGAACCGATCCGAGCACTTGTCACCGATGACCACTCGTGTGCACACAACGTAGAAGGGCTACCGAAAAAAGGTCAATAGCCAGGTCCTGTGCGTAACCACATAGCCGCAGCGTGAGAATTTACATCACGTTCATCAATGCGACCCGCATGCAACGAGAAGAGTGTTCAAGAAACGGCGCCGCGCGGACACGCATGCGTATTTCCGCAGTTCGCCGAATTTACTTTTATCCGGTACCGCGGGTGTCGTTGATCTGACGGAAACATGGTGACCATCAAGTGTTAACCAAGGTTGCATTGATCACGCGTCTCGGGGCGCGCTGCGGCCGCGCCCGGGGCGTTGATAGCGTCGCGATTCGATGACGTCCGCGACAACGTGCCTGGCCGAGGCCGCTTTCGGCCCCCGGCCGGACCGTTGGCCCCTGCCCGCGCCGACCTCACAGCGCGATCGGTGGCTGCGTGCCGTCGCGGCCGGTGGCCAGGGGCGCTACGCCAGTGCCCTGGCCGACCTTGCTTGTATCGCGGCCCACACCGCGCCGGACCCCGGCGCCGAGCCACTGCTGTCCCTGGCTTACAGCACCCGTGCGTCCTTTTTGCGCCAGCTCGGCGGGCACGACCTCGCCCGCGGGTGGGACGGCCGGGCCTGGGCAGTGGCCGGCCAGGACCTCGAGGCCGGCGCGGACGCGCTCGTCGGGCTGGCGGCCGATGCCCTCGGCGTGGGACGGTTCGCGCTCTCGGCCACCTTGCTGCAACGGGCGCAACGGCTGATCGACGGGTCGGGACCGGCCCGGCTGCCGGTGCGGCTGCACTGGGTGTCGGCCGAACTGAACATGGCAGGCGGTGCCGGCACCCTCGCCGTCGGCCATGCCGAGCGGGCGACGGAGCTGGCTGAATTGACCGGTTCACCGCGGCATGCGGTGAAATCGGCCGTGGTGCTGGCGGCCGCTTTGTGCAGCGGGGGGCGGCTCCCGGACGCCCGCCGTGTCGCCGACGAGGCCTTCGGCGAGACCGAACGGCTGGGGCTGGTTCCGCTGCGATGGGCGCTGGCCTGCCTGCTCGCCGATATCGGAAGTACGGTGCACGCGCCCGCGCACGTCGCGGCCGTTCGGGACGCCGCCGCCGATACAGTGCGACGCAGAGGCGGCGTGTGGACGCGTCGCTGAAGCGGATCGGCACCGCAGGATCGTTACTGTTTATCTGACGCACACCCTGCCTGGATGTGTCCCTCACGTAACGCTGGAGATATCACCCACGATGACAATTTCGGGAGAACGTCTCGATGCTGTCGTCGCTGATGCGGTGGCCGGTGACCGGGACGCGCTTCGGGTGGTGCTGGAGACCATCCGCCCGATCATCGTCCGGTATTGCCGGGCGCGGATCGGGTCAGCAGAACGAAGTGGTCTATCGGCAGATGACATTGCGCAGGAGGTGTGCTTGGCCGCCATCACGGCGCTGCCGCGCTACCAGGATCAGGGACGTCCGTTCCTGGCCTTCGTGTACGGCATCGCTGCGCACAAGATCGCCGACGCCCACCGGGCATCGGCGCGTAACCGCTCCGAACCCACCGATGTGGTGCCGGAGCGGCTCTCGGGGGAAGCCGGACCCGAACAGCGGGCGCTGGACTCCGAGGCCTCGGCGCGGATGGACCGCCTGCTCGCCACGCTGCCCGAGAAGCAACGCGAGATCATCATCCTGCGTGTCGTCGTCGGGATGAGTGCCGAAGAGGTGGCCGAAGCGGTGGGCAGCACGCCGGGGGCGGTGCGCGTCGCGCAGCACCGGGCGCTGGCCAAGCTGAAGTCCGAGATCACCGCGGTCGGAGGCGACTATGCCTGATTTCGGCCGCTGGACCGCCAATGGCGGCGACCCCTCGCTCAACGACATCAACCGCGCCGACAAGTTCCTCGACGCGCTGGCCGCCGAGCAGCCGGTCTATTCGACCGACCGCGCCGACGCCGAGCTGGCCTTCCTGCTGTCCGGCTGGCGCGACGGCGTGCGGCAGGTGCCCATCGACCATGTGCTGCCGCCGCTGGAGGCCGAGTCCGCGCTGCGCAACGCGCTGGATTTCTCCTCACGGCGACGTAACCGGCGATCGCTGGCGGTCATCGGGTCCGCCGCAGCGGCGGTGCTGTGCCTCGGCGGCTTCGCGTCGATGGTGTACAGCGCCGATCCCGGTGACGGGCTCTACGGTCTGCACGCCATGCTGTTCGGTGACCAGCGCCAGACCCGCGATGACGCGGTGGTGTTGGCCGCACAGACCGAGATGCAGCAGGTACAGCAGCTCATCGACAACGGTCAGTGGGACCAGGCCCAGGAGCGGCTGACCGCACTGTCGACCAAGGTGCAGAGCGTCGAGACCGTCGAGCGCAAATCCGAACTCATCCAGCAGTGGAATGCGTTGACCTACAAGGTCGTCGAGCAGGATCCGGCCGCCACGCTGCCGCCGCCGGGGCAACCGATGCCCGAGCTGCCGTCCTCACCGTTGACGCTGCTTCCGCTGCCGGTCATCACCGACACCACCACGGTGTCGACGCCGCCCGAGGTGACCAGTGTGCCGTCGACACCCGGATCCGAGGTCACCGTCACCACCACGTCCCCGTCGCAGACCACGACATCGCCCAGCGCCGGCGCTTCCACCACCACGTCGGAGCCGACGACCGGTACCACGACGTCGGCACCGTCGACGGATACCACCACAGCGGCCACCACCTCAGCGGCCACCACCTCAGCGGCCTCCCCGAGTGCGACGACCACCACGGTGAGCCCGAGTGCCACGACCACCACCACCGTGGCACCCAGCACCACCACGACGACGGTCGCCCCGAGCACCTCCACCGCGACGACGACCGCGACCACCGTCACCACCACGACTGTGACCACTACGACGACCCAGCCGACCGTGGCGCGCACGGCCACCACGACGACGGTCGCCCCGGCAGCGGAGGCGCCGCCCTCGGCGGCACCGTCGGTGCAACAGCAGGAACCGAGCGCACCGCCGGCGCGCACCCAGGCGCCCGCTCAGGAGACGGTGCAGGCCACCAAAGAAGCACAGCCGCCACAGCAGCGGTCGCCGGAGGTCGTGGTGACGACGACGGTGCCTGTCGGGCAGCCCAGCGGGCACTGACGGCACGGACCGCCCCGACGCGGCGCACCGCGCGGGCGGATCAGGAGATCAGCGGTATCCGTCGGGTTCCGACGTGGCCTCGTTGAGGGAGGCGTCGGCATAGCCGCGGCAGTAATCCCATGTCACGTACGCGTCGGGTTCGGGATCATAGGCCGGTTCGTGCGGACGCACGGTGCCGTCGACGAGCAGCTGCAGCAGGTTCGCCCGCAACATGTCCCAGTCGTGATAGTGGTCTTGCTGGCATTCGTCGCAGCACACCACCAGCCCGCGAATTCCCTTGTGGGCGAGCAGGGCCTCGTACACGGCCAGATCGGCGAGATCGGCTTCGACGGCGCTTCGCTCCTGCGGATCGAGCGGCAGGCCGGGTTCGATCGCGTCGAGCGCGGCCGACGGGTCGCACGGGTCATCGGCGAACGGGTCAGGCGGCAGCCCCGGCGGGAAGTCATCGCGCACGCGTCTAGCCTACGCAGCCCCGCCACATCCGCGCCAGCCGTTCGCCCTGGGCGAGACCCGGCGGGTGTAGTCACGAGCATCGAGGTCAGTGCCGATAAGATGGCCCTTTAGATCCACGCCTGTTGGTTCCTGGAGGCTCCACCCATGTCGATTGCTGAAAGCAGCAGCATCCCCCTCGCCGTACCGGTGTCCACCGGTGGCGATGATCCGACCAAGATCGCGATGCTCGGGCTGACATTCGATGATGTCCTGCTGCTGCCGGCCGCCTCGGATGTCGTCCCGGCCAATGTGGACACGTCGAGTCAGCTGACCAAGCGGATCCGGTTGAAGGTTCCGCTGGTGAGTTCGGCGATGGACACCGTCACCGAATCCCGGATGGCCATCGCCATGGCCCGCGCCGGCGGTATGGGGGTGCTGCACCGCAACCTCTCGGTGGCCGAGCAGGCCGGCCAGGTCGAGACGGTCAAGCGGTCCGAGGCGGGCATGGTGACCGATCCGGTGACCTGCTCGCCCGACAACACCCTGGCCGAGGTGGACGCGATGTGCGCCCGGTTCCGGATCTCCGGTCTTCCGGTCGTCGACGAGAAGGGTTCACTCGTCGGCATCATCACCAACCGCGATATGCGGTTCGAGGTCGACATGGACAAGCCGGTTGCCGAGGTGATGACCAAGGCGCCGCTGATCACCGCGCAGGAAGGCGTCTCGGCCGAGGCCGCGCTGGGCCTGCTGCGGCGCAACAAGATCGAAAAGCTGCCGATCGTCGACGGTAACGGCAAGCTGACCGGCCTGATCACGGTCAAGGACTTCGTCAAGACCGAGCAGTTCCCGCTGGCCACCAAGGACAGCGACGGCCGGCTGCTCGTCGGTGCGGCCGTCGGCATCGGTGATGACGCGTGGACGCGGGCCATGACGCTGGTCGACGCTGGGGTGGACGTGTTGATCGTCGACACCGCGCACGCGCACAACCGACTGGTGTTGGACATGGTGAGCCGCCTCAAATCCGTCGTCGGCGAACGGGTCGACGTGGTCGGCGGCAACGTGGCCACCCGCGCCGCGGCCGCCGCGCTGGTCGAGGCCGGCGCCGATGCGGTCAAGGTCGGGGTCGGACCCGGCTCGATCTGCACCACCCGCGTGGTCGCCGGTGTCGGGGCCCCGCAGATCACCGCGATCCTCGAGGCCGTCGCGGCGTGCTCGCCCAAGGGTGTGCCGGTGATCGCCGACGGTGGCCTGCAGTACTCCGGCGATATCGCCAAGGCGTTGGCCGCCGGCGCGTCCACCGCGATGCTCGGCTCGCTGCTGGCAGGCACTGCCGAATCGCCCGGGGACCTGATCTTCGTCAACGGCAAGCAGTTCAAGAGCTACCGCGGCATGGGCTCGTTGGGCGCCATGCAGGGCCGCGGCACGCAGAAGAGTTTCTCGAAGGACCGCTACTTCCAGGACGACGTGCTCTCCGAGGACAAGCTGGTGCCCGAGGGCATCGAGGGCCGGGTACCGTTCCGGGGCCCGCTGTCGACGGTCATCCACCAGCTCACCGGCGGGTTGCGCGCCGCCATGGGATACACCGGGTCGGACACCATCGAGCACCTGCAGCAGGCGCAGTTCGTCCAGATCACGGCCGCGGGGCTCAAGGAGAGCCACCCGCACGACATCACCATGACGGTCGAAGCGCCGAACTACTACGCCCGCTAGCGGTTAGGGATTCACGAGCAAATGCGCGACATGGTTGAGATCGGCATGGGCAGAACCGCCCGCCGCACCTACGAACTGGACGACATCAACATCGTCCCGTCGCGGCGAACCCGATCCAGCAAGGACGTTTCCACGGCCTGGCAGCTGGACGCCTACCGATTCGAGATCCCGGTGGTGGCGCACCCCACCGACGCCCTGGTGTCGGTCGAGTTCGCCATCGAGATGGGCCGCCTCGGCGGCCTCGGCGTGCTCAACGGCGAGGGACTGATCGGGCGGCATGCCGATGTCGAGGCCAAGATCGCGCAGGTCGTGGAAACCGCAGCCACGTCCGACGACGAGTCGGCAGCCATTCGGCTGCTGCAGCGGCTGCACGCTGCCCCGCTGGATCCCGAGCTGCTCGGTGCCGCCGTGGCACGGATCCGTGAGGCCGGGGTGACCACCGCGGTGCGGGTCAGCCCGCAGAACGCGCAGGCGCTGACCCCGGCGCTGGTGGCCGCCGGGATCGACCTGCTGGTCATCCAGGGCACCATCATCTCCGCCGAGCGGGTCGCCCAGGACGGGGAGCCGCTGAACCTCAAGACCTTCATCTCCGAACTGGACATCCCCGTCGTCGCCGGCGGGGTGTTGGATCACCGGACCGCGCTGCATCTCATGCGTACCGGTGCCGCCGGCGTCATCGTCGGTTACGGCTCCACCCACGGCGTGACGACCAGCGACGAGGTGCTCGGTATCAGTGTGCCGATGGCCACCGCCATCGCCGACGCCGCCGCGGCCCGACGCGAATACCTCGACGAGACCGGCGGGCGGTACGTGCACGTGCTGGCCGACGGCGATATCCACACCTCCGGCGATCTCGCCAAGGCCATCGCCTGCGGTGCCGATGCCGTGGTGCTGGGCACCCCGCTGGCCCTTGCGGACGAGGCCCTCGGTGGTGGCTGGTTCTGGCCTTCGGCCGCGGCGCACCCGTCGCTGCCACGCGGCGCGCTACTGCAGGTGGCGCTCGGGGAACGGCCGTCGCTCAAGCAGGTGCTCGACGGCCCGTCCGACGACCCGTTCGGTTCGCTGAATCTGGTCGGCGGACTGGCCAGGTCGATGGCCAAGGCGGGCTACTGCGATCTCAAGGAATTCCAGAAGGTCGGGCTGACCGTCGGCGGGTGAGGCAGGGTGCGGCCCGAGACTTTCCTTTACAAGTTAGGCCTTCCTGTCTAGAAGTTACCTACCGGTAGCGTCATACTGGTCACATGCAGCCTGACTATGACGTCGTGATCATCGGCTCGGGTTTCGGGGGCAGCGTCAGCGCGCTGCGGCTCACCGAAAAGGGCTTCCGGGTGGGAGTCCTGGAAGCCGGCCCGCGCTACGCCGATGCGGATTTCGCCAAGACCTCCTGGGACCTGCGCCGTTTCCTGTGGGCGCCGCAACTGGGTATGTACGGCATCCAGCGCATCCACCTCCTGCGCAACTGCATGATCCTGGCCGGCGCCGGGGTGGGCGGCGGATCGCTCAACTACGCCAACACCCTCTACGTGCCGCCGGAGCCGTTCTTCGCCGACAAGCAGTGGTCGGGCATCACCGACTGGCGGTCGGAGTTGATGCCGCACTACGAGCAGGCACAGCGGATGCTCGGCGTGGTGACCAACCCGACCTTCACCGACGCCGACCGGCTGATGAAAGAGGTCGCCGACGACCTCGGGGTGGGCGACACCTTCGTCGCGACCCCGGTCGGGGTGTTCTTCGGCCCGGACGGGCAGAAAGCGCCGGGCAAGACGGTCCCGGATCCCTATTTCGGCGGTGCCGGTCCGGCCAGGACCGGCTGCATCGAATGCGGCGAGTGCATGACCGGATGCCGGCACGGCGCCAAGAACACCCTGGTGAAGAACTACCTGGGGTTGGCCGAATCGGCAGGCGCGCAGGTGCACCCGATGACGACGGTGACCAGCTTCAGCCAGCGGCCCGACGGGCTGTGGGAGATCCGCACCGCCCGCACCGGCAGCAAGGTGCGGCGTAAGCGCAAGACGTTCACCGCCACCCACCTCATCGTGGCGGCCGGTACGTACAACACACAGAAGCTGCTGTTCAAGATGCGCGACACCGGCACCCTGCCCAAGCTGTCGCAGCGTCTGGGCGTGCTGACCCGGACCAACTCCGAATCGATCGTCGGCGCCCAGACGCTGACGGTCTCCCCGGACCGCGACCTCACCCACGGCGTCGCCATCACCTCGTCGATCCACCCGACCGCCGACACCCACATCGAGCCGTGCCGGTACGGCAAGGGGTCCAACGCGATGGGGTTGCTGCAGACCCTGATGACCGACGGCGCCGGACCGCTGGGCAGCGACATCCCGCGCTGGCGCCAGTTCCTGACCAAGGCCGGGGAGGACCCGAAGAACCTGATCCGATTGCTCAACCCGCAGCACTGGAGCGAGCGCACCGTCATCGCGCTGGTGATGCAGCATCTGGACAACTCGATCACCACGTTCACCAAGCGCGGTCCGCTGGGCAAGCGGATGCTGTCCTCCAAGCAGGGCCACGGCGAGCCGAACCCGACCTGGATCCCGATCGGCAACGAGGTGACCCGCCGGATCGCCGCCAAGATCGACGGGGTGGCCGGCGGCACGTGGGGCGAGCTGTTCAACATCCCGCTCACCGCGCACTTCCTTGGCGGTGCGGCCATCGGTGACAGCCCCGAAACCGGTGTCATCGACCCGTATCACCGGGTGTACAACTACCCGACGCTCTACGTCACCGACGGCGCCGCGATCTCGGCGAACCTCGGTGTGAATCCGTCGCTTTCGATCACCGCGCAGGCCGAGCGGGCGGCGTCGCTGTGGCCCAACAAGGGCGAACAGGACCAGCGGCCGGCGCAGGGCGAGCCCTACCAGCGGCTGTCGCCCATCCCGCCGGTGCGTCCGGTGGTGCCTGCCGACGCGCCGGGTGCGTTGCGGCGGTTGCCGATCACCCCGGTCAGCTCGGCGGGCTGACCGGGGGCGCTCATCCGGTGACGTTCACTCGGTGACGAGGTGGCGTCGCATCGGTTCGCGGCCGAGGGGCTGCGGCGGTGCGGGCAGCAACGGTTTGCGCGGGTGCACGTCGACGGTCGTCGGTTTCTGCGTGGTGAGTTCGAGATCGGCGCCGGCGTGCCGGATGATCAGCCTGGCATCCGGCCCGTCCCGCAGGCCGTAGGTCACCTTGTGGTGAGTGGCGTCGACGGTCAGCCGGAAATCCTTCCAGCGCAGCCGGAAACGTAGCCGGGTGATGCCGTCGGGCAGGTGCGGATCCAGCGCCAGGATGCCCTGGTCGTCGCGCAGTCCACCGAATCCGGCGACCAGCGCCGTCCACGCACCGGCCAGTGACGCCATGTGCAGGCCGTCGCGGGTGTTGTGATGCAGGTCCCGCAGGTCGATGAGCGCGGCCTCGTAGGCGTAGTCGTGGGCCAGCTCCAAATGTCCCACCTCGGCGCACATGACCGCCTGGGTGCACGCCGACAACGACGAGTCCCTGGTGGTGCGGCGTTCGTAATAGTCGACATTGCGGGCTTTCTCGGCGGGGGAGAAGGCGTGGCTGTGCCAGTGCATCGCCAGGACCAGGTCGGCCTGCTTGAGCACCTGGGTCGGGTAGAGCCGTACGTAATGTTCGTGCAGCAACAGGGGGTACTGGGTCTCGGCGGTGAAATCCCACTCCGCGAGGTTGGTGAAGCCGGCGCACTGCGGATGCACGCCGAGCTCGTCGTCGAACGGGATGTGCACCGCCGCAGCCGCATCGCGCCAGGCGGCGGTTTCCTCGGTGCTGACGCCGATCGCATGAGCGGCCTCGGGGTGGCGCACGCATGCCGCGGCGGCCACCCGAAGATTGTGCGCGGCCATCAGATTCGTGAAGATGTTGTCGCTGACCAGGGCGGTGTACTCGTCGGGGCCGGTGACGCCGTCCAGGTGCCACTTCCCGTGCCGGTCGTGATGCCCCAATGACAGCCACAGCCGTGCCGTCTCGACGAGCACCGCCAGCCCGCATTCGCGTTCCAGGCTGTCGTCACCGGTCACCACGCGGTAGCGCTCGAACGCCATGGCGATATCGGCGTTGATATGCCAGGCCGCCGTACCAGCCGGCCAGTAGGCCGAGCACTCCTCGCCGCGGATGGTGCGCCACGGGAAGCTGGCGCCGGCCAGGCCGAGCTGGCGTGCTCGGTCCTTGGCCAGTTCGAGGGTGGCCGCCCGCCAGCGCAGCGCATCGGCCGCGGCATGCGGTTTGGTGTAGGTGAGCACCGGAAGCACGAAACCCTCGGTGTCCCAGAACGCGTGGCCGTCGTAACCGGTACCGGTGAGGCCCTTACCGGGGATCGCCCGGCGTTCGGCGCGCGCACTGGCCTGCAGGACATGGAACAACCCGAACCGCACCGCCTGCTGGCAATCGGGGTCGCCGAACACCTCGACATCGGCGGCGTCCCAGAACTCGTCGAGATACGCTCGCTGGCTGTCGAGCAGACCCTGCCAGCCGCTGTACTTGGCGCCGGCCAGCGCCCCGGCCGCCTGATCGCGCAGGGCCGGGCGGGAGCGCAGGCTGGACCAGCCGTACGCCAGATACTTGACGATGCGCAGTTTCTGGCCGGGGCGCAGGCCGCAGATCACCGTGGTGCGGGCCAGGTCGGGTCGGGAGTCGGTGGTGATCTCGACCCGGCCGGGGACGTCGACCTCGTGATCCATGGCCGCGGCCATCATCAGTCCGCTGGAAGCGGTCTGGTGCACCAGCAGGCCGCCGGTATCGGTGTGTTCGTGGTGCACGGCCTGCAGGGGATGTTCCAGTCGGGTGGCCACCCGGGGATCATCGGATCGCTCCGGTTGGTCTTCGTTGGCGACCAGCTCGGATTGCACTGTCAGACGGACGAATTCATCGACAGCCTCGACCACGTATTCGATCGCGGCCACGCTGCGCTGGGTCAGTGACACCAGCCTGGTCGACGTGACCTTGACCTGTTGGCCTGCCGGCGAACGCCATTGGACCACCCGCGCCAAGGTGCCGGCCCGCAGATCCAGTACCCGCTCGTGCTCGATGAGTTCGCCGTACCGGACGTCGAAGGGTTCGTCGTCGACGAGCAGGCGCACGATCTTGCCGTTGGTGATGTCGACGATGGTCTGGCCGGCCTCCGGGTACCCGAACCCACTCTCGGCGTAGGGCAGTGTCTGGGTCTCGTAGAACGAGTTCAGATAGGTCCCCGGCAGGCCGTGCGGTTCGCCCTCGTCGAGGTTGCCCCGCAGCCCGATATGCCCGTTCGACAGCGCGAAGATGGATTCCGCCTGGGCCAGCATGTCCAGATCCAGCCGCGTCTCGCGGATCTGCCATGGCTCGACGGGAAAGGCGTCGTGGGTGATCATCGGCCGTCCCGCAACAGGTCGGCCAGGTCGTTGACGACGATATCGGCCCCGTGTGAGCGTAATTCGTCGGCTTGGCCGACGCGGTCGACCCCCACCACACAGCCGAAGTCTCCGGCGCGACCGGCTGCCACACCGGCCAGGGCGTCCTCGAAGACGGCGGCGGCGGCGGGTTCGACGTCCAGCAGTTGCGCCGCGCGCAGGAACGAATCCGGCGCCGGTTTGCCGGGCAGGTGTTCCTCGCGCAGCGTGACGCCGTCGACGCGCTGCGCGACGTAGCGGGCCAGCCCGGTCACCTCGAGCACCTCTCGGGTGTTGGCGCTGGACGACACCACCGCCACGCCGAGTCCTGCCCCGGCAGCCGCGGCCAGGTAACGGCGCGACCCCTCGAACACCTCGACCCCGTCGGTGTGCAGCACCTGCTGGAACATCTCGTTCTTGCGATTGCCGAGACCGGCGACGGTTTCGGCTTCCGGCGGATCATCGGGGTCACCGTCGGGCAGGTCGATGCCGCGGCTGTTCAGGAAGGCGCGCACGCCGTCCTCGCGGCGCTTGCCGTCGACATAGGTGAGGTAGTCGTGGTCGATGTCGAACGGGGTGAATGAGTCACCGTCGCGCCGGCGCAGATAGTCGTCGAACATCGTCTTCCACGCCCGCTTGTGCACGCTGGCGGTGTCGGTGAGTACGCCGTCCAGGTCGAACAGGCAGGCGTGCACGCCCTCGGGCAGGCCCAGCATGGCGGCCTCGCTTTCGCTTAGTGGATATATCTAGTCCACCATGCCCGTTTCCGGCCCATCTCATACTTGTCCCGATTGTGAGATCAGCCGGCCTGGCGTTCCGTCCCCTCCCCGACGGCGCGGCTGCGCCGGCCGTACACGTCGACGGGGACGTCACCGGCCAGGGTGACCCGGTGCATCACCCGGCGCTGGTCGTCATAGTCGTCGACGGCGCGATGCTGGGTGGCCCGGTTGTCCCACATGGCGACGTCACCGGGCGCCCAGTTCCATCGAATGGTGTTCTCCGGCAGGGTGATCCGTCGCTGCAATAGATCCAGCACGGTGTGGGACTCGTGGCTGTCCATCCCGAGCAGGCCGCGGACGAAATCACCGGCGAGCAGGGTGCGCTCTCCGGTCTCGGGATGCACTCGCACCACCGGGTGCTCGGTGCGGAAGTCCGGCTTCGCAAACATCTCCCGCAGCGCACGCTGGGTCTCGGTGGCTTCGTCGACCGGGGCGGCGGCGTAGTCGTACCGGTTGCTGTGCAGTGCCCACAGGTTCTCGGCGAGGCGCTTGAGCGCATCCGGCAGCGCGTCATAGCCGGCCGCGGTAGAGGCCCACAGTGTCGAGCCGCCGTAACGGGGCAGGGTCACCGCCCGCAGCACCGAGATCGCCGGATAGTCGGGCAGGAAGGTGACGTCGGTGTGCCAGCGGGTGGCCTTCGCGTAATCGGAATCGATCGGTGCGATCACGCCGGCGCCCTTGAAGGCGTGGTGGCCGATCGGGGTGCCCAGGAGCCCGGCGAAAGCCTGCTGGCGGTCGTCGTCGAGATCGTGCTGGTCACCGAAGAACACCACCTTGTGGCGCAACAGGGCGGTGCGGATGGCGGTGACGGTGGCGGCGTCGAGGTCGCCACCGAGGGTGACGCCGTCGATGCGGGCGCCGATACGGCTGCCGAGCTGGGTGACGGTGATGCTCATGTCGGTCCTTCGAGGGGTGCGGAGCGGGTGTAGTCAGGTGACTACACCCGCTACTGTAGTCAGGTGACTACAAGCTCGCCACCGTCCGGCCGGGACGAAGTGGTGGCCGCCGTGCTGGATGCCGCGGCGGACCTGTTCGCCCAACGTGGACCCTCGGCCACCTCGATCCGCGACATCGCGGCCCGCTCCCGGGTCAACCACGGCCTGGTGTACCGCCACTTCGGCACCAAGGAACGCCTGGTCGGCGCGGTGCTGGAATATCTGGGTGCCGGCCTGATGGCGCTGATGTCGGACGGAGCGTCCGCCGCCGAGATGGAACACGCCACCGGCCGGCACATCCGCGTGCTGGCCAGGGCCCTGCTGGACGGATATCCGGTGGGCCAGCTGCAGACCAGGTACCCGAACATGGCCGCACTGCTGCAGAAGGTGCGGCCCGGTTACGGCGACGACGACCGGGCCGCCCGGTTGGCGGTCGCCAATGCCGTTGCCCTGCAACTCGGTTGGCGCCTGTTCGAGCCGTTCCTGCGCTCGTCGACCGGACTGGACGACGTCACCGACGCGCAGCTGCGCGACGTCGTCGATGCCCAGATGGACCGGATCCTGAGCTCGGGCGGAGGCCAACCGGGCGCGCGGCGGCCTAACTCTTAGACTGTTCAGGTGGAAAACGCTTCGGCAGACGCTCTTCGCGCAAGCGGCTCATCGCAGTCTCGCCCCGTCCTGGTCGTCGACTTCGGCGCGCAGTATGCGCAGCTGATCGCCCGGCGGGTCCGTGAGGCGCGGGTGTTCTCGGAGGTGATCCCGCATACCGCGACGGTCGACGAGATCAAGGCTCGCGACCCGCAGGCCATCGTGCTCTCCGGCGGGCCGGCCAGCGTGTACGCCGAGGGGGCGCCCAAGCTGGACCCCGCGCTGTTCGACATCGATGTGCCGGTGTTCGGCATCTGCTACGGCTTTCAGGCCATGGCCCAGGCGCTCGGCGGCACCGTGGCGCACACCGGCACCAGTGAATACGGTCGCACCGAACTGAAAGTGTCCGGTGGGCAACTGCATTCGGAGTTGCCGGCGTCGCAGCCGGTGTGGATGAGCCACGGTGACGCCGTCACTGCGGCGCCCGACGGGTTCGAGGTCGTGGCCACCAGCGCCGGGGCGCCCGTCGCCGCCTTCGAGGACCGGTCCCGCCGGCTGGCCGGCGTGCAGTATCACCCCGAGGTGCTGCATTCGCCGCACGGCCAGCAGGTGCTGAGTCGGTTCCTGCACGATTTCGCAGGCATCGGCGCGTCGTGGACCCCGGCCAATATCGCCGACCAGCTCATCGAGGCGGTGCGCGAACAGATCGGCGACGGCCGCGCCATCTGCGGGCTGTCCGGCGGGGTGGACTCGGCGGTGGCCGCGGCCCTGGTGCAACGCGCCATCGGTGACAGGCTCACCTGTGTGTTCGTCGACCACGGCCTGTTGAGGTCGGGGGAGCGGGCCCAGGTGCAGCGCGATTTCGTCGCCGCGACGGGGGCCAAGCTGGTCACCGTCGACGTGGCCGACCGCTTCCTGGAGGCGCTGACCGGCGTCACCAACCCGGAGGGCAAGCGCAAGATCATCGGCCGCGAGTTCATCCGGGCCTTCGAGGGCGCGGTCCGCGACGCGGTCGACGTGTCCGGCGGGGACGTCGACTTCCTGGTGCAGGGCACGCTGTACCCCGACGTCGTCGAATCCGGCGGCGGCACCGGCACCGCGAACATCAAGAGCCACCACAACGTCGGCGGCCTGCCCGAGGACCTGAAGTTCAAACTCGTCGAGCCGCTGCGGCTGCTGTTCAAGGACGAGGTGCGGGCCGTCGGCCGGGAGTTGGGTCTGCCGGAGGAAATCGTTGCGCGTCAACCGTTCCCGGGCCCCGGTCTGGGTATCCGCATCGTCGGGGAGGTGACCGCGTCCCGGCTGGACACCTTGCGCCGTGCCGATGCGATCGCCCGCGAAGAACTCACCACCGCCGGGCTGGACCACCAGATCTGGCAGTGCCCGGTGGTGCTCCTGGCCGATGTGCGTTCGGTCGGCGTGCAGGGCGACGGTCGCACTTACGGGCATCCCATCGTGCTGCGCCCGGTGTCCAGTGAGGACGCCATGACCGCGGACTGGACCCGGGTGCCCTACGACGTGCTGGAGCGGATCTCGACCCGGATCACCAACGAGGTGCCCGAGGTGAACCGGGTGGTGCTCGATATCACCAGCAAGCCGCCGGGCACCATCGAATGGGAATGAGCGCCACCGGTTTCAGCGCGGCGGGTCACCCCGCCAGCTGAAGCTGTTGACGTACTTGCCCATGTCCAGCGCGATCTCCAAGCCGACCGCCGAGGGTTTGCCCGAGCCGAAGTCGGGGCCGAAGGCGTGGTACGGCCCGACCGCCCCGGCGACCAGGGCGACATCGTTCTTCACGGCTGCGATCACCACCAGTCGCATCCGGGTGTAGCTGCTCATGGCGCCTTGCGGCCAGCAGTCGGCGACCAGGCCGTAGCCGG
Source organism: Mycolicibacterium sp. J2 (assembly GCF_026240945.1). Taxonomy (GTDB): domain Bacteria; phylum Actinomycetota; class Actinomycetes; order Mycobacteriales; family Mycobacteriaceae; genus Mycobacterium. The sequence continues at coordinate 6,718 of NZ_JAPFPY010000006.1, read as the reverse complement.
GCTGGTATCCGACCATCGCATTGGGGATCTCGTAGGCGATCTTGGTGTCGGGGAACGTCTTCTTGACCAACGCGTTGGCGATATCGCGGGGCGACCGGCCGTTGGCCGGCTCGCTGAACAGCCGCAGGGTGCCGCCGTCACTGGCCTCGAATACCGCGGTCACGCTGTTGTCGGTGGTGGTCACCTTGTAGGCCGAATCGGGGGACGGGTAGGAGACCGAGAAGGAGCCGTCGCTGGCGGTGAAGCGCGGATTGATGGTCACCGGCTGTCCCATCGGCGGCCGGCCGCAGTCCGGCGGGCACACGTACCGGGCCGACGGTTTGGTCAGCAGGCCGGACAGACCGACCAGCCCGGCGGCCACCACCAGGATCGTGATGCTCAGCACCAAGGCCAGCCAGCGGAAGGACGTCTTGTGCGGCGGGGGAGCGGCGAAGGTCCCGGCGTGCAGGGAATACCCGGGCGCCAGCCCGACGACGATGGGGCCGCTGGCCTGCTCTTCGGCGAGCCGGATCGGGCGTTCCTGGCGGCGGGAATTGCGGGATTTGCGCGAGGACGCATGCATCGCGGCACCGCAGAAGGCACAGAAGGGGGCATCGGGCACCACATGGTTGCACTCGGTGCACAGCAGTGGCTCGTCGGCTCGCATATCGTCCTGTGCCTCGTGCAGCAACGCCAGGTGCAGGCCGATGCGCAGCGCCAGCAGCGCCAGCGCGGACAGGGTCAGATGGACGGCCAGCTGCAGCCACTGCGGGACGCGAACCACGTCGATCAGGCCGATCGCCGCATAGACGGCGACGACGACCACGGCGATCGACACCAGGGTGACGCGGACGAACCCACGGTTCTTCCCGGCCTTGGACGGTGGTCGGGTGAACCACAGCGCGGCACCGATCAATCCACCGACGGCGGCAGCGGTGATGGGCATGGCGACCCCGCGGATCCCCGCCTCGACCAACAGCCCGTCCAGCGGCCGGGCGCGGGCCACCATGCCGGTGGTGAACTGCGGAGCCAGCCGGGTCAGTGTCGCGGCGCCGGTGAACGTGAGGGCACCGAGGGCGCCGATGGCATAGCCGTCCAGCGCTTCGCGGACCCCGGGACGGGTCAGCCGCACCACGACAGCGGGCAGCAGCATGATGATCATCGCGCCTACCGGGATACCGAGGCCGTCGCGCATGATGCGCGCGCCGGCGATCCCGGCGCCCAGCGGTACCCCGTAGGCCCGGGCCACTGCCGCGCCGGTGAGCAGCACCCAGATGACACCGAGACCGATCCCGAGTGTCGCCGTGTAGGCCAGGGTGCTGCGCGGAATGTCTTCGGAGAGATCGGATTCCCGCAGATACATCAGGAACAGCAACGGTAGGCCCAGGGAGGCCACGGTGATGAGTGCGGCGGGCAGCCGGAACACCGTCGCCAGCGTCAGCGCCACCAGCAGCAGCCCGAGGCCCAGGAGGAAGGCCTTGCGTGAGCGCGGGGACAGGTGCGGGAACAGTGAACTGGTGACCGACGGGGTCAGCAGGTGCTGGCCGGGCGCGGCGCTGAAGGTTCTGGCGCGCAGCCAATGTGGTCCGTCACCGGCTTCGTGCTCGGCGAGTGGGACCCCGCACAGTCCGCAGTATTTGCCGGCGGGGACGTCGACCCGGCAGACCGGGCATTCGACCATTCCCGGTGCTGGGGAGGAGGTTCCGGTGTCGTCGATGGTGGTCATCAGGCCTGGACTCGTTGTGCGATGAGCAGATTGCGGGCGAGGTTGTCTACGTCGGGGGTGCCCAGTCCGCTGACCAGGTCATAACCCGGGGTGGCGATATCCACGGCGTTGCCGCCGAGGGTGATGTCGCGGAAGGCGGGCCGGGGTGCGCCCTGCGCGATCCGGTACAGCAGGGGGTTGATCTCGCCGATGAGGGTGCCTCCGTTGGCCAGCAGATACTGGTCCATGATCGCGGTCAGCCCGGCCCAGATGGGGGCGGACTGCGAGGTGCCGCCGCCGATCACCAGGTCGCCGCCCAGCACGATCTTGACGCCGGTGAACGGATCGGCCACCGCCGAGATGTCGGGGGTCATCCGCTTGCCGGTGTTGCGGGCCGGGGGTACCTGACCGGCCGCGGCGCGTTGCCACGGCGGCAGGTCGAACAGGGCGGACACGCCCCCGCCGGTGCCCTGCGACAGCGGGACGTCGAACCAGGTCTGCTCGGCCAACCAGGTGCCGCGGTCGTCGGTGGACAGTGTGGTGCCGCCGACGCTGGTCATCTCGGGGATCGACGACACCGAATCCAGGCCGATATCGTCGGGGCCGGGCACCGAGTCCCAGTCGGTGCCGCCCTTGCACTCCAGCCCGGCCAGGTCGCCGCTGGCGTTGTAGGCGGTGGTGCCATGGGACTGCGCGGTCAGCAGCGCCGACCGCACCGGGGCCAGATCTGCCGCGGTGAGCAACTTGTCGCAGCCCCAGCCGATCGACAGGCTCCAGATCGCACCGGGGTAGGCCCGGTCGACGTCTTCGAACAGTTTGCCGATCTTCTGGTAGGCGCCGTCCCCTTGGACCGTCGGCCGGGCGTTGACCACGACCTTGCGGGCGTCGGGTGCAACGGCGTGTGCCACTTGCAGATCCATGGTCGTCTCGCCGTGTGCGACGGGGAGCGGGTCACCGAACGTCTCCGGGGTGAACCTGGGCAGGGTGAACAGATTGGCGAAGGTGTCGAGATCCTTCTGGTCGTAACCGCTGAACGCGAAGATGACGATCGTGGTGCCCTTACCGGTGAAGCCGTCGGCGACGAGCTTGTCGGCGTTGTAGGTGGTCAGCAGGGCAGTCGGGGTCAGGCCGCGGTCGGGGACATCCAGCGCGATATCGGGGCGGGACACGTGGTGGGGGGTGTAGCCCAGGATCCGCCCGAGTTCGGTGACCTCGCCGCGCAGTGCCTCGGGCACCTGGGGCTGCTGGGGTGAGGCGTAGAACTGCTGACCCTGCTTGCCCCGGTAGTCGTGCACGGTGACGTCGAAGGCGCGCGCGATGGCGTCGGGGTTGCCCTCGACGATGGCCCAGTCGTCACTGGGGCGCCAGGAGACCGTGAGTCCCCGGGCCTGGGTCCAGTTCATCAGATCGTCGGGACGCTGATGACCGGTGAGCGCCGCCGTCAGCTGGATCTGCTGTGGCCGGGCCGGACCCAGGTCGGTGGAGGCAGCCAGCAGCGACGCGTAGGGCCCCTGGATGAGGTTGGCCCCCAAGAGATGTCGGCTGATCGGCAGATCAGAGGCAAAGACCAGCACACCGGCGAGCAGGAGTGCCGGTAGCCAGTGGGCGATACCCGTGTGGTGTCGGTTCACGTTCGAGGCGCCGGACCCGCGCATTGCGGGCCCGGCTCACTCGTATCGGCGGGTCAGTTGTCCCCGGGGATGGCGGTCGGCGCCGGCGGGGCCTTCACCGTGGGGGTGAACTTGTTACCGCCGGAGGGGCTGATCGACTTCTCGGTGGGCTCGACCGACGGGGCCGTCGTGGTGGTGGTCGTGGTGGTGGTCGACGTCTCGGGAGACTTCTTCTCCTCGGAGCTACAGGCGGCAGTGAAGCCGATCATCGCGAGGATGGCAGCGCCCCCGATGGCCGCCGAGACACGGCGGGTCAGATGTGAATTCATGATGCGGTCCTTACCTCTCCCCCGAGTGGTGTATGAGCCGGCCTTCGGGGAATCGTTGTCGATCCCGCACGGTTCACGGCCATCTTACCTGGTGATTCGCTGTGCACCCGTGCATCAGTCCCCTCCCGAAGCGGGGTCTGGTGCCCAGACTTTAGCGCAGCGCCCAGGTGGCCGCACAGGCATTACACAGGGCCTCGCCCCGTGGCCTACCCAGGCGTCGGCGAGGCTGCGCGGGAGTTGGGGCAGGCCGTCGGGTTGCGCTTGACGGTGATTCCGGAGAAGTGTTTACTCGAGCGATCGAACATGCGTTCGAATACGGCTGAAACCGATGGTGCGGGAGGTGCTGTTGTGACAGTGACTCCCGACCTGGGCGCGCAGCGCATAAATCGCGATGACCAGGTTGAACACCTGAGGCGAAGAATAGCCGAAGTCTCGGCCAGAGTCGGCTCCCGAAGTCGGGGCGGGGTGCGTGCGGATACCGCGGAACCCGAGTCGGAAAGTTTGCTGACAATCCCGGAATCCCTTGCCGGGAGGCTTCCGGTGGCGTTGCCGCGCGGGACTGCGGCCGTACTCACCGGGGCCCGGTCGCTCCCGTTGAGCATGGTGGCCGCGGTGACGGCAGCCGGCGGGCATGCCGCCATCGTCGGGCAACCCCGGGCCTGTCTGCTGGCCGCGGCCGAGATGGGGGCGGATCTGAGCCGGATCGCGGTCATCCCGGACCCCGGTGCCGATCCGGTCGAGGTGGCCGCGGTCCTGCTGGACGGTTTGGACCTGGTGGTTCTCGACCTGGCCGGCCGGGTGGTTCCGGCGACCCGGGCCCGAGCGGTGACGGCGCGGGCCCGGCAGAAGGGGTGCACGCTGTTGGTCACCGGTGGGGATTGGCCGGGGGCACAGGCCCGGCTGGATGCGGCCGTCAGTGGATATGAGGTGATCGGCGCGGGTGCTACCGGACCGGTGCCCGGGTGCGGGCGGATCGGCCGGGTGCGGCTGGTGACCCGCAGCCGCGGCCGCATCCCCGGACTGGCCCGCGCCGTGGGTGGCTAGCGTGTCCCGGGTTCTCGCGCTCTGGTGCATGGATTGGCCCGCGGTGGCCGCGGCCGCGGCCGCGGGTCTGGCCGCCACCGATCCGATCGCGGTGACGTTGGCCAACCGGGTCATCGCGTGTTCGGCATCGGCGCGGGCCGCCGGGGTGCGGCGCGGTCTGCGCCGGCGGGAGGCCCAGGCCCGGTGCCCGCAGGTGTACGTCAGCGCCGCCGACCCGGCCCGCGACGCCCGGCATTTCGAAGGGGTGACGGCGGCGGTCGACGAGGTGGTGCCCCGTGCGGAGGTGCTGCGGCCCGGCCTGCTGGTCATGCCGGTGCGCGGCGCGGCCCGCTATTTCGGATCCGAGCATGCCGCGGCGGAACGGTTGGTCGACGCGGTCGCGGCGGCCGGGGCCGAATGCCAGACCGGGATTGCCGACCAACTGGCCACAGCGGTGTTCGCGGCGCGCGTCGGCCGGATCGTCGAGCCGGGGGAAGATGCGCCATTCCTGTCCGATCTGTCCATCCGGGAATTGGCCACCGAACCGAGCCTGGCGTCACCCGGGCGAGAAGATCTCGCCGACCTGTTGTGGCGCATGGGAATTCGAAAGATCGGACAGTTCGCCGAACTGTCCCGCACCGATGTGGCCTCCCGGTTCGGCGCGGATGCGATCGTCGCGCACCGATTCGCCTGCGGCGAGTCGTCCCGCGGGCCGTCGGGACGTGAACCGGAACGTGACCTCGATGCCGTGATGCACTGCGATCCGCCGATCGACCGGGTGGACGCGGCGGCTTTCGCCGGCCGGTCGCTGGCCGGCGAGCTGCACCGCAGCCTGGAGTCGGCCGGTGTGGGCTGCACCCGGCTGGCCATCCAAGCCGTCACCGCCAACGGCGAGGAGCTGCACCGAGTTTGGCGGTGCGCCGAGCCGCTGTCCGAGGACGCCACCGCCGATCGGGTGCGCTGGCAGCTCGACGGCTGGCTCACGCGGCGTTCGCTCGGCGGACCGGGGCCCACCGGACCGATCACCACGCTGCGGCTGCATCCGGTGGAGGTGGTGTCGGCCGGTGCGCTGCAGTTGCCGCTGTGGGGGTCCTCCGGTGACGACGACCGGCTGCGGGCCAGGCGTGCGCTGGTGCGAGTGCAGGGCCTACTGGGGCCGGAGGCGGTGCAGGTGCCGGTGCTCAGCGGGGGGCGCGGGCCCGCCGAGCGCATCGCCTTCACGGCTCTGGGTGACGAACCGGTGCCCGCGGCCGACCCGGACCAGCCGTGGCCGGGACAGTTACCCGCGCCCGCGCCTGCGGTCCTGCTCGACGACCCGGTGGAACTGCTCGACACAGAAGGCGATCCGGTGCGGGTGACGGCTCGCGGACTGTTCTCCGCCGTCCCGGCCCAGCTGAGATCACCGGGACATTCCGCGACGCTGCAGTGGTGGGCCGGCCCCTGGCCGGTCGACGAACGGTGGTGGGATCCCGGCTCGGCGCGCGCCGGCCGAACCGCACGGGCGCAGGTGCTGCTCGGCGACCGCACCGACCCGGGGCCCGCCATGTTGCTGTGTTACCGGCAGCGCCGCTGGTATGTGGAGGGGATCTACGAGTGATGCTGCGCAGCAGCGAAAGAGCGCTCGGGTCTGCTGCACGATCAGGTGACAGTTTTCGGTCACGCAGCCTGACTGGCCGGTGTGGTCATGATTGCTTCGAATTCGATCGGGGTCAACCGTCCGAGTCCGGCCTGGCGTCGGCGCCGATGGTAGGTCCGCTCGATCCAGGTGACGATCGCGATCCGCAGCTCTTCTCGGGTGCTCCAGCGGCGGCGATCGAGCACGTTCTTCTGCAGCAGCGCGAAGAAGCTCTCCATGGCCGCATTGTCACCGGCCGCGCCGACTCGACCCATCGAGCCGACCATCTCATAGCGGCCCAGTGCATGGACGAATCTCCTTGACCTGAACTGAGATCCACGATCGGTGTGGACTATGCATCCGGCCACATCACCGCGGCGTGCTACCGCACTACTGAGCGCTGTGGTGGCCAACCGGGACTTCATTCGGGAGTCGATCGAGTACCCGACGATGCGGT
>NZ_JAPFPY010000059.1 GCF_026240945.1 Mycolicibacterium sp. J2 | reverse complement strand
CGGTGAACCTGTGGGACACTTGCACCGGAAGTGCCTTTCCGAAGTTGTGCCGATAAGTGCGTAGAGAACACTCATCATCACAGCTCAGAGGGCACTTTCCTCATTCCGACACCCACTGAACAGCCAATTCATCAGTGGATCGAGGCTAATGCCCGGCCAGGAAGGCCCCGGAGCCCGCAGACCGAAGACACAACGCCCACCGACCAAACGGCGGCGCCGCGCACCGGGCCAAAAGGACGTGGACACGGTCACGGAAGACGTCTGGGTGGACGCTACCGCCACTGATGCCGGCGGGAAGGACCCCAGTACGGATGTGAACGGGAAAGCACCTGACTCTCGGGACGGTTCAGCAACTCAAAGACCGTTGAAGCCGATGCCGCCCCCTCAGACCAAAACGGGAGGAATGCCCAGCCCCGCGATCTCGGCAGACGGAACTGCCGTCATCGGATATCCCTTTGAACTCCGAACCAAAGGCAACCGCGTCCAGCTCGGGGCCACTGTGGAGGTCATGACGAACGACGGCGGCCAGGTGGAAGCAGAGCCACCGCTCGGCTACGAGCCGCCAACGGTGCACGCCTGGATTGCTCCCTCGGGCCTGCGGTACACCTCGGCGGCAATCATCGTCGGGCCTGACGACGCCGACGGGCCTTGGACTGTGGAGGTCGCTCTCCGGGAAGAAATGATGCGCGTCGACCTCAAGGTGGAGCGCGTGTGAAGACACCGAAAGCAGTCCCCTATCTCTTACCGCCTGAGACCTCCGTCGCTGCCCAACCGTGGTGCTTCACCGACGGATCGGAAGTGGGTGATCGACTCGATCATTGGGACCCCTTTGTTGAACTCGATCTGGTGCGCATCATCGAGGTCGATCTGGATGAAACTCGCGCTGCCTGCCAGGTGTCGGAACACGCAGCATTCGCCTTGGTGGCGACGTGGTCCTCGAACAGAACCCGCATCACGGGTGAGGGGACAGTCGTCGAGCTAGGGAACCTCCGTGGGAAGGTCCGGACAGCCGTGGCACTGACGGTGCCGGGTAGCGAAGCAGGGGGCCGGTTGACGCTGCGTACACGGCTGGTCCTCCGCTACCCCGGAGAAGAACCTTCACCCATTTCTCCACGACGAATCGGAGCCATCCTATGGGAAGAGGAGTCCAACCTCGCCGTCGAAGGCGGAGCCGCTCGGTTCCCCATCACCGCAGCCGACTTCAAAGCCATTCACAATTGCCCCGATGATGCGGCGTGGTTTCTTGAATGGGATCCCTCCGACTTGGACGCGCCCGTGCTGGGAGGTCTGCGGCTGCTGGTCAACTCAGGCCACGAGTCGATCCCCGACATGTTGAGATCCGGCAGCTCGGACCCGCGCGCTGCGGTACTCCGGTCATTCGTCACCTTCGATGTCGCCAGGTCGCTCATCGCCGGGGCACTTCGGAACGACAGATTTGTGGAAGACCCGGAAAGCTATGAAGAAGGCACCGTCGGCCGCATGATCTTCGAACTGATAGCACTTTGCTGGCCAGGTAAGCCGATCCCCTCGATGCGCTCCCGCTTTAATGAGGATGCAGCCCTTGTCAATGCAGAGATCCAAGCCAGATTCGGAATCCTCGCATGATTGTCTTGCCGCGGATCGCCCGACACTCAGCCACTGAGTTACTCAAGAACCACCTCAGCAATGGAATAGCTGAAATCGCCAGCAGCATGCCCGATCTCACTCCGACGATCACCTACACGCCCGTCGGAGGTCAGCGCATCGACAACGGTCAGCTCGAACAATTGCGTACCGACATAATCGAGCTCGCGCACGAGCACGGGATGCCAAATCGCATCGTCGAGCCGCCCGTCTTCGAGGGCAGAGCGGCCAGGCTGCTTCACGAGGCCCTTCCAATGTCGGCGAACGAAGCGTCCCACGAGGAAGTCTGGAGTTACCTCACTTGCTGCTGGCTTCTCGACGTGGCGGTGTGGCGATTCGGTGTCAACGCCGACGAACGCCGATTCATCGGGAACGTCAATCGCAACACTTTCCGAAGGCTCTGGTGGCGCGCCGAGATTCTTGGCCCGGGCATCGAGCTGACCAAATTGGGCGAGGATGAACTCGTCAACATCATGGAGCGCCCGACGATTTCCAGCGATAAGCGCCTTGCGCGGACGGTGGCCATCGAGTTCCTCGATCGTGTTCATGAGGGCGCAGCCGACTCGCGCATGCAGCTCATGCGCGAAGCGATGAAGAGACTTCTTCGCCTCACGCCCCTAGTGGCGTTCCAAGCTCTGGACGACGATCAGTTGCGCGCGATGGTGGAGAACTGTTTCACAGCCGCGGCCGAGGGACTCGCCGGCAGCGAGTCAGGCAGTACGGGACGGCACCGCCAAGCGGTCAGCCACGACGCCTCATCGAGCAGCCGGGGACTGCCCCCAGTCAGCCCGGGCGTAACGGTCATCGACCGTATGACAATCACCGACGAAGCGATCATGAGCCCTGCATCGGCGGAAGAAGTATGTCCCGACTTCGATGTCGCAACCAGCAGAGCGCTCGCAATCGCCAGAGGCGTCGGCCGAGTCACCAACACGAGCTTGCGTGAGCTAGTACCCATCACATCCGGGGAAGCCCGTGAGGTACTGCAAAGTCTCGTCCGTGATGGCATGCTCGCGAGCCGTGGCGTACGCAGAGGAACCTATTACGTCCTTACGGAGCCAGCGAGCGCGGTTGATCGTTCGTGGCCGCCGGCATCAACCCCGCAGAGGAGCCCTGAAACTGAACAGCAGGAGGCAGTGAAGTGACACGCGTCTCTGCGGCATCCACAAAGCCGGCAACGACACAGGCCGGCAGGGCTAAGCCACCGAGTAGACCGACCCCGCTCAGCGAACTGGTCAGCCGCCAAATGAGCGCTATGCCCAGCCGGGATACCGGTACGGAGATGGCGCTCAGACGCGAGTTGCACAGTCGCGGCATGAGGTACCGCACCCACCTCAAAACGCTCCCCGGCAAACCCGACATCGCCTTCACCCGAGCCCGCATTGCCGTGTTTGTGGATGGCTGCTTCTGGCACCGCTGTCCCCATCACGGCACTGCGCCAAAGAACAACGCGGAATGGTGGGCTAACAAACTCGACGCAAATGTCGCCAGAGATCGCCGAAACGACTGTGAGCTTCAACAGTTGGGCTGGATCACGGTCCACGTCTGGGAGCATGAGGATCCAGCGGCCGCAGCCAAGGCGATCAATGAACTCTGGCGGAGCCGCCTAACCGCCGATGTCGGACCGTCGTGAGATCCTGGACTCGGACTAGAAAGGGGACGATGTGGCACGCATGACTGCTGTTGCGCCTTCGGCAGCTCGCCTGACTGACTCGCTACGCGACATCGGATATGACTTCAGCTCAGCGATTGCCGATCTGGTCGACAACAGCATCACCGCAGGCGCGACGCAAGTTGACATTCTCGTAGAGTTTGACGCCGAATATTCCAGAGTCCTCATCGCGGACAACGGTCGAGGCATGACAGTCAACGGACTCACAGAAGCCATGCGCTTCGGGAGCCGCCGCGACTATGGCCGCGGTGACCTCGGGCGCTACGGACTTGGACTCAAGACAGCGTCCTTATCGCAGGGACGATCGCTCACCGTTCTCACGCGCAAAGAAGGTGTCCGACGGCCGATCCTCACCAGGCAACTCGACCTCGATCTCGTGATCGAATTCGATGACTGGCTGATCGTCGAGCCGGAACGCACCGAGGTTATCGACAGCGCCCGCAAACTGCTCGAGGACGGCTGCGGCACAGTGGTTGTCTGGGAGAAGCTCGACCGAGTCGTGCCATCACGCAATGCCGCCGGCGGCTGGGCGCGCAGACGGTTCGAGACGATTGCCGACAAGGCCGCTCAGCACCTCTCTATGGTCTTCCACAGGTTCTTGGCCGACGAAGCCAAGGCGGGTCCCGTGGCTATCACGGTGAACGGAAAGAAACTGCAACCGTGGGATCCGTTCGCACGAAGTGAGAGGCTGACTAAGGAACTCGCTGAAGAGGTTTTCGAGATACAGCACGGTGACACTACCGGGTCGGTCACCCTGCGTAGGTACGTTCTCCCGGGTCGCGACCATTTCAGCACTCATGCCGAATTCGAAAGACATTCAGGCCCTTTGAAGTGGAACCGCCAACAGGGTTTGTACACTTACCGTGCCGACCGTCTGGTTCAGTGGGGTGGCTGGTTCGGCATCCGGGGCATTGATGAGCACACCAAACTCGCACGTGCCAGTGTCGATTTCGACACTGACCTCGACTCCGCCTTCAACATCAACGTCGCGAAGATGCGCGTCTCAATCCCGGCGCAATTGCGACAGATGATTGAGCGGCCGATCAACGAGATGTGCTCGATCGCCGACGAGGTCTACCGAAAATCGGCTGGCTCCAAGCCGTCCGAAGACAAGCCTAAAGGCGGAAACGATCAGCTCGCTGAAGCAGCGGAGATCGGCCTGGCTTTGCAGGCTGCCGCATTGGAAGCAGGCGAATACAAGGCGTTCAAGAAAATTGCATCCGCCCTGCGCCGATCAGATCCCGATGTAGCTGGGGCCCTTGGGCTTTGATCATCCTTTAGGCGAGCAATTCACAAGCCGTCCTTGGCGCAGTGCGCGGTTAGCGGACATTCCTCACATGCCGGATTTTCAGGCCGGCACAGGCTATTTGCAAGCTCGATGAGGCCGAGATGGGCAAGTCGAGCGTCGGGCCCAAAGCCGATCATCCGCGCCACCGCCATTCGACCATCCGTCATCTTGTTCTTGCGGTCCACAGGACTCGCCTGGAATCGCCGCGCGACCCGGAGTACGCCCTTCGTAACTAGAACCGGCTCTTCAAGACCTTCGTCCTCATGGCCACGGGAAACACCCGGAACCACCAAGGTCGCAAGGTCGATCACGGAGTCGGGAAGCGCCGTCGACTTCTTGATCGCCTCGGCTGGGCCGTCCAAGATCCCGGACGACTCGTGGACGCGCGAAGCCAGAGCCGCAATCGCCTCGGCTCGGTTGAGGCGCCCGACAGTCCGCGACATGTCGATCAAACCTTCGAGGAGGTCGGCGTCAACCGATCGCCGCTTCGGCGAGGGCGATAACTTCTGGACGATCGGCCACAGTCGACGAATGACCTGTGGAGATGCGCGGTCGAGCAGCACCTCCCCAGCGACCACCTCCCAGCGGGACGAGGCAGCCAACCAAGGCAGCGTTAGCCCCTCACCCCGTTGTCTGAACCAGCTGGAGATCTCGATGCTTAATTCGCGCGTGCTGATGCCTGGATCGTCTGCCCGCGCGATTGACTCAAGGACACCTGCCCCGATCACGAAGCCCAGTTGCGGCGGAACCGCATTGCCGATCTGACGGAAAGCCGCGGAGGGCGGCCCGTCGAAACGAAAGTGATCGGGAAAGGTCTGGAGTCGGGCTGCTTCGCGAACTGTAAGAGTGCGACTCTGGCGGGGGTGGATGTACCAGTACCCATCTTTAGCGATGTGCGCTGTGATCGTTCGAGATAGGTCATTCTCGTTGAGGCGGTTGTACTTGTCGTCGAAGATGTCGCCCCTGTACCGCTGATGTTCGGAGCTCAGATCCGTGTACTTCGTATCATGGGTCATGCTTTCGAAGGCTTCGCGATCATCGTCACGGACAGGGCGCGTGATGTGATCGAAGACCTTCCCCGTGTCCGCTTCGGAAACTCCAGAGCGCATTTCCCGCTGGAAGTGAGTGAGCGGACCGCTGTATTCGGACCACCCCTCCGCGCCGCCCACGGGCCGCCAGCCACCCACGACCTCCGGAAGATCGCCAATCGCATTCCATACGGTGACTTTCTGCCGAACCTCGGACGGCCAGGTGAATTTGATCTTGCCCTTGATGGCAACCAAGATCAGCCGCTGCCGGAACTGCGGAACCCCATACCGCCAAGCATCGACGACGCGCTCCTCGACGCTGTATCCGAACTGTTCTAGGGATTCAACGATGCTGCGAAGGATGAACATGTCGCGGTCTAGCGCCATGTCGGGAACGTTTTCCATTATGACAGCGCGCGGCTTCGCTACGCGGATGATCTCGAGATAGGACAGCCACAGATCTCGCCGTTGGTCGTGCTTGTCGCGCAAGCCTGACTCGACTTGGTGACGGATCATCGACCGGCCTGCCTTCGAGAAGGGCTGACACGGTGGTCCACCTGCGATGAGATCCACGCGGGCCGCTCTACATAACTCCGCGACTTCCCCGACGACTCCAGGGTCTGCTAGATCCCAGTCGACTGACATACCGCCGAAATGGTGAGCATGAGTCCGGTTGGCGAATGGCTCGTGGTCCGCACCGAAGACGACCTTGTACCCAGCCTTCTCCAACCCGAGGCTCAGACCACCGGCGCCACTGAAGAAGTCGGCGGCCAACTTTGCACCTTGACGGCGAAGGCGCTCGGTGTAGCGAAGGAATACTTCGACATCGTCGGTATGGTCTCGATGCGGGGGGAGGTTGATGAACGGGCCGCGTACCAGCCGGACACCATAACCACTGTTCTTGCGAGGTTTCTGGGTCCCAGTCGACACGGATCGAACCTTACCTTCCTTGGCCGACGAATCTGGACAAGCCCAACAGCTGCGGATCGCAAGTCACCACCAGACGTTAAGCAATCGTTACAAGTTGGATCGGAGCGACCGGGTCTGCTGCGCGAGTAGGTGACATCTGAGTTGGCTTGCCCTGCGTGGGCGGGCTGGAAGGATGTCCCCATGGCAAGGCCCTATCCCCGTGAGTTCCGCGACGACGTCGTGCGCGTGGCCCGCAACCGCGATGACGGGGTGACGATCGAGCAGATCGCCACCGATTTCGGTGTCCACCCGATGACCTTGCACAAGTGGATGCGCCAGGCCGATATCGACGAGGGTGCCAAGCCGGGCAAGAGCACCGGCGAGTCTGCTGAGTTGCGGGACGCGCGGCGGCGGATCAAGTTGTTGGAGCAGGAGAACGAAGTGTTGCGCCGGGCGACTGCCTATCTGTCGCAGGCCAACCTTCCGGGAAAAGGCTCTACCCGC
>NZ_JAPFPY010000058.1 GCF_026240945.1 Mycolicibacterium sp. J2 | reverse complement strand
TGACCAACCGCCGAAAGGCCCGACCGGAGCAGACAGGAAAAGCTGGAGCAGACCAGCCGATACCTGCTACCCACAACCGAAATCGTGGCAAGAATCAGCCTCCCTACACCTCAGCGGGGCCCATCCACGGATCGAAGCTTAGCCGCACGTTCAGCCGCAAACGCGGCATCGATAGGCGTGAGGTTCGGCGGTGGTTCCGCATCGTCGTAAGCGCGTTCCAGCGCGCGAAGATTGTCCTCGAGCTGCGAGACCGATATAGCGCTCCAATTCCCGCCCTTTATACGGCGCGTGCGGATAACGCTCTGATACTGGCGTTCGGTTTCAAGAATCTCCTCATCGGCGCCCAATAGGGTGGCGAGTTGCGCCCTCACCTGCATAAAGATAGGTAGCGGCGTCCGGTCCTTCGATTCGACATCACTGGCCATATCGGTGGTCTGCAGGATGAAAGCAAGCTGCTTCGCGTAATCGAGTCGCAGCACAGCGATTCGCTGCGCCTTGCGCACCAGTGAACTTGTGGTCACGTCCGGCGAGTCGAAATTGTCCAACGCTTCGTTTACCAGGCGGCGCACTTGAACTTGCACGGAATCATCGGGCACGGGGCCAGTATGTCGGAATGGTCCGACACCGAGCACCTGCGGCGCGAGTGTCGGCGCAAAGACGGTTAGCTCAGACGGGAAACTATGTTTTCCACGGTGGTGCCGATTGCTTCGGCCACGTGCCGGAGTTCGATGACATCTAGTCTGCGTTCGCCCGATTCGTACTTGCTGACGAAGGACTGGGGCACATCGAGCCGCGCGGCAACTTCCACCTGGGTCAGCCCGGCTCCTCGGCGCAGCTCCCGCAGCACGGCGCACAGCTGCTGGTACTGCTCCGAGTAGAGCGACTTCTCCACGTAGCAAGCGCACCTTGCCACGTGCAATATCCCAATTTAGGATATTTCCGATTCTGCCCCTGCGAATGCCAGTGAGGCTGTGTTGAATTGGAGATCTGAGTGGAGGGTCGCATGACGACCGGGCAACGAAAATGCTGAAATGGATCATTGGCTGCGTGTTTGCCCTGGTCTTCGGTTTGTTTGCTCTGGGGGCGTGCGTGGCCATCTTCGCTGCGAACAGCAATGAAAACCCGGCAGCGCCGCCCGATCCGAACTCGCCTTCTGTGATGGCAGGCAACGGCACCTTCAAACTCGGCGGCGCCGATGGCAAGAACTGGGGTGTCTACGAGGCGACCGCAACCGGAAACTGTCAGTGGTCGATTCGGTCCGTGGCCCCGTATCGCGACGGCTGGATTCTCGACAGCGGCACCGCAGCAGCGGGCGAGAAGGTCTCGGTGAATATTCAATCCGATGGCGATGTCAACTCCCTGACAGGTGAGATCGACGGCAACCACCGCCTGGTGTTCATGACCAACAGTTGCGGCACCTGGCGTACCGATTGAGCCACGAACGCATGGCTAGCGCTTAATCCCTAGGAACGGTTGCGGCCCGGCTTGCGTTTGGCCCTGGCGTCGTTGGGCTCCACTTCGTACAGGATGTAGCCCCGGCGGTAGTACTCGGCGGTGCGGTTTACACAGTGCGGTCCACGGTGGCCATCACCGCTGCCAGCCGGACATGTGCAAAACCCTCGGCCGTTGTGGTGCTGGCAGCCAGCGAACTGCAGCAGGTGCCGCTGCCAAAGCTGGAGAGGCACCACCGCATCCGCACGCGGGACCCAGTTGTCTTCGGCGTCCCACTGCTCGATCGCGTCGATGCGCGACGGACCAAGGTGCCTACCGTGGTAGTGGTGGTCCTTGCAGTATTTGCACCAGAACTGTAGCTGCGAACCATTCTTGGTGGGCCACGCGTAGATGACAGGAAAACGCAGCAGCTCCCGATTCAAGTCGTCGGCCAGCGCCTCCAACTGATCGCGTTCAGCCACGGATAGGTCGAAGTCGACCCCGGCAGCTGCGTTCGCCGCCGCGATCCTCTGCCACGTTTCGTCAAGTTCGGACATTGGTTTTCCCTTCACTCGGTCCAGTTCGGTACGGGTACATCGATGGCTTGGTCATCGCGGGTGGTGTGCACCTGGGTTAACCGCACGCGGTATCGCTGGCCGGGATCACAAGATGCGGGAACGGAAAACCGGGTATCGGTACCGTTCCATTGGTGGTGGTGCACTTGCCGGCAATGCGGGCAGAGCACGTCAAACCGCAACAAGTCCGGGCTCGGCTCGACGCACAGCACCTGAGCTTCAGGCAATCCCGGCATCACAGGGCCTGCAGCAGCTTGTCGAGATCTTCTCGCCTCCAATAGGAGCGGCGTGGCTTCCCGATCACGACGGGACGGGGCAGCTTTCCGGTTCTATACGCGTGGGTGCGGATAGTATCGGCGGTGACCGTGACCAGGCCGATATCGCGAAGGTATTGAACGGCTTGATCAACGTCGAGGTACAGCGGATGCGCCTTTTCTGACGGCGCTACGGGAGATTGAGGCGGTCTAGACACAGCTATGCCCTTCGAGGAAGTCGTCTCCGAAATGGCCTGCAAGGGAGCGCCATTCGACGCAATTCTAGCTCACTCGACGCACGGCGGCGCGGCCTGCGGTCGGACCGAGCCGACCGAAAAATGGTGCGGCATAATGTGACTCACGGGCATCGCGTCACGCGTGTAAGTCGTCCCGAGGTCACCTGGCCGAAGTCCGCAAAGGGCGAGCGAAGCCAGAACCGCACCGCTACCTTGCGAGCTGTCGGGGCACACCTTTCAGTTCCAGCTCGCAAGGTAGGCCGGTCTCAGCGACGCCTAACCGGAAGACATTCCCATGACTACTCTCGCAACCCCGCGAACCAATCTTGATGTTATGCAGGCCCTTTCCATGATGCCGTTCGGCGCCGAGGCAGGTTACGCTTCCCATGGGGACGTGCTCCCGCGAGTGACACAGACGGCCGATGGTGTCGATCTCAACACCATCTGGGACGAGATGCAGAATGTGCTCGGTAAGTGGAATGCCGAACAGTCCAAGATCGTAGACCTGATTTCGTACTGGCACACCAGCGTCGCAGATGCCGTGCCGCAGGGGCTCATTGAATCCGAGCTCGAGTTGGCCAGTGAGTTCGGCGAGCCGGAGTCCATGGGGCCCCCGAGCGGCTATCTGCTGCTCGGGTACACCTTCCTCGATTTTGACCGAGCAGCAAGGTACACGTGGCGATTTCTTCGTGACGCTGACGCTCGGCAGGTGCGTGCTGTGCTGGACGAAGCGTTGCGCAGCGATACGACAACTGTCACACGCCGAATCTTGAACCGTCTGTTCGATCCTGAGCCGGAACAGAACGAGCAAGGCCACACCTGCTACTCGCTGTGGAACGGTAAAGACGGTCTCACGCCTCCGCCTACGCTAGGCAAGACCTTCACCAGCGATCACACTCACTACCTTCCATCGGGAAGTACCACAATCGATTCCGGTGACCTCGAGGTAACCATCGGTCATATCCGGGAGCACGGGTACGGATTGGTCGACAGCAACGAACAGCTGATCTGCTTGGTCAATCCCAATGACTCCGAGGTGATTCAGAGCTTTCGCGCCGGTGTGGTAAACAGTGGTGTTACGGCGAAGTGGGACTTTATTCCGGCGGAGAACCAGCCCGCGTTCATCATCGCCAGCGGCGGCCAGCTGGTCGGTTCTCAGCCGCCTGGAACTGTTTTCGGTCTGCAGTCTGTGGGAAAGTACGGTCCGTTGTGGATCGTGGAATCCAACTTTTGCCCGCAGGGATACTTTGCGACCATCGCGACGGCGGGGCCAGGTGCTTCCTCGAACGCCGTTGGAGTCAGGCAACATCCGAACCGGCAGTACCAGGGATTCCGACAGCTCGGCGGTAGCCAGCCTGGCTACCCGCTGCAGGACTCGTTCTACAGCCGCAGCTTCGGAGTTGGCACGCGCCACCGTGGCGCAGCTGTGGTCACGCAGCTCACCGAGGACACTGAGTACACCGCACCGTTGATCGTGCGGTCGGGACTGTAACGGAGTCGCCAGATGAATAACTATCATCCGACTCCGCCGTTGGACCCAAATGAGTACTCCGACGGGCCTTCCGAATTCGATTGGGGGCCGGGTCTTGTTCCTCGTGGTTTTGAGGATGCCCCTGTCTCGGAGGGCGGCCGCTATCGCGGTCGCGAGGCTTCGGAAGATCACCCGCCGCAGCACATGGTGCAGATCAGTCGCGACCAGCGAATCTGATCCCCTAGACCGGATGCGCGCAGCTACGGGCCTGACTGCTGCGCAGCGAACTTGGCCGCCCAGATGGCCCCCGCTCATCCGCCTGGGCGGCCAAGTGCTATCTGCACGTAGGCCAGAGCCGAGCGTGACTAGAACTCGGTATCGTCAAGATTCACGACCTCGACTTCGGTCGTGCGACGCGCGATCTTGATGCCATACTCCTTGCCGACACCGTTGGGCCTCTTGACCAGGTTTTCCAAAGTGATCTGGACCAGATCGCCGGTCGACGGGTTGGCGGCATCGAGGGCGCGTTTCAGGGACTCCTGGGCAACGTCAAGTTGAACCGTCTCTCCTCGATCATGCTGGACGCGGCCCTTGCTGCTGACTGAATCCGCTGGCTCGGTGAGTTCGATAGTGATCGACGGGCAGACCTTGCCGTTGAAGTCCTTGCCGGTGTCGGTGCCGTAAGCCAACACCCGGCCGGTGACTTGTTGGCCAACTTTCTGGCCCCAACTGATGTAGGCGCCACGTGGAACGTCAATGACTTCCCACTCGGAATGCTGCTCAGAATCGTGACTTTGATGATCGATGGACATTGCTAACCCTTCGAGGAGAAAACCACACCCTCACCGGATGGTGAGAAATGGACCACGTTCTCCTCGCGTGCCTCGCGTACGTCCAGCTGCTACGTACAGGCCGTTGCGTAACGTCCAGTCATTTGCATCCCACGCGTCCAGCTCTCGTGAATGCAGGCGCTGACAGTGCCCGTGGTGCCACCGGTCAAAGCGGCACGACGAGGACACTACATTTGAGTTCATCATCTGTCATCACCTGCTTTGACGATTGCCCGCGCGGAGCTTGGTTGGTTCGGTCGCCAAGGTGGGGCTGCAAGACGCTTGCCGCTTCGCGGCTCGCCCAAAGCGGGGTTGCAGTAGTCCGGGGCAGCTTGGAGCCGCTCCTAACGGGTTGCAACGGTGCAAGAGCCTGGCGCACCTTCGGCTCTCATGGCAGCCGCCGGGCCCGATGCGGTCAATACAGGGCCTGTAATCATCTGGGGCTCAATATATTCCGGCCCCATCATGCTGCTTGGCGCCCGTTGGTCGGCTAACCTCAGATTTCGTTGAGGGCGGGGGGCATTCAGCCCGGCCCGGCATCCAGAGGAGAGTAGGAATGTCTGCGCCTGCACAGCAGTTCTATGACCGCGCGGAGGTAGTCGCCATCGCACACGCACGCGGTCTCAAGCACATCACCGAGCACTCGGTCATCACGGCGGCATACGAGGGCAAGAAACCCTTGACACGTACCAAGATCAACGGCCGTATCTACTACGCGCACAAGGATGTCGAAGCCTGGCTGGCGGGTGAACGGCTGGAGGGCTGAGTCGCGGACGCTTTGTGCGTCGACTCACTAGTCCCGGTACGTGAAGGCGGTGAAGCCTGACTAACAGAGACGACGCCGCCCGCTCAACTGTGAAGGGAGAGAGCGGGTGACGCCGTCACGAGGAGATGACCAAAATCATGCCAGACCCGAACGACAGCGTCGTCACTGAAGACGACGGCCCCATTGACGGCGCAGCGTTACTGGATGAAATCGATGACTTCCTTAGCCAGTACGTCATCTACCCCAGTAAAGAGATGCGCAACGCACACACCCTCTGGATTGCGCACACGCATCTGATGGACCTGTGGGACTCCACACCACGCATCTATTTCAAGTCGCCAGAACCCAGCAGCGGCAAAACAAGAGCGCTGGAGGTCAGCGAGCACTTGGTGCTGCGCGGGTTCATTGCCCTCAACATGAGTGCGGCGGCGCTGATCCGAAAACTGGGAGACAAACCCGAAAACCGGCCCACCTTATTGGTTGACGAGGTCGACACCATCTTCGGCCCCAAGGCTGGAGAGCACGAAGACATCCGCGGCGTGATCAACGCCGGACACCGGCGCAGCGGCACATCATCGCGATGTGTGGTTCAGGGCAACAACATAGAGGTCGTGGACTTCCCGGCATATGGAGCCGTGGGACTTGCCGGCCTGGACGATCTCCCGGACACCATCATGAGCCGAGCGGTGGTGGTGTCTATGAAGCGCCGGGCGCCAGGAGAGAAAGTCAAGCCGTGGCGTATCCGCGAGGACGAGCCGAAGGCCAAGGCTTTGAGCGCGAAGCTGCAGCGGTGGGCGCTCCAGGTCAAACAAGAGCTGTGGGACGGTAGCCAGTACGCGATGGTGTGGCCAGACATGCCAGACGGGGTCGCCGACCGCACGGCCGATTGCTGGGAGGCGCTGCTGGCTGTCGCATCATTTGCGGCCGGGCACTGGCCTTTGACCTGCGAAAATGCGGCACTTGCGGCACTTGCGGAATTGCGGGACATGGGGGAGGCGACGAGCAACGGCGTGCTCCTGCTGGGTGACCTGTACCGAATCTATCAATCAAGGAACGGCAAGGCCCTCATGGAAGACAACGGCAAGCCAGCGCTAAAGACAGACCAGATTCTCAAGTTCCTTTCAAACATGGACGAATCACCCTGGAAGAGCTATCGCCGCGACGGCAGTCCCCTCAACTCGCGAGATCTGTCACAACTGCTTAAGCTTCGATCCGTGGATGGGCCCCGCTGAGGTGTAGGGAGGCTGATTCTTGCCACGATTTCGGTTGTGGGTAGCAGGTATCGGCTGGTCTGCTCCAGCTTTTCCTGTCTGCTCCGGTCGGGCCTTTCGGCGGTTGGTCAGGCGGTGGC
>NZ_JAPFPY010000057.1 GCF_026240945.1 Mycolicibacterium sp. J2 | reverse complement strand
ACCTGCACCTCGCGGCACTGCGCGCCGCTCTTGAGCGTGAGTTCGCCCAATCTGTCGGACCCGTCGTGCACAATGATCAGGTGAGCGCAGCCTGATGCTCACCGGGCCGCCACCGAAGTTCCACGGAACTCGGGACAACCTCCAGATCTCGCCAGGGGGCGATTCCCGTTCTGGGAATTCGTTGAACAGGCGGTCTTTATGGCCCGCACGGCGGTGGTCCCGACACTGTTCATCGCAGTACCCATCAGCGTCACGATTGCTGTCCAATTCAGCTTGCTAGCAGGACAACTCGGCGCCACGGCATTAGCCGGCGCGGCCAACGGGCTGGCCGTGATCAAGCAAGGAGCACCTTTGGTCGCGGCGATTCTCATGGCCGCGGCCGTGGGTTCGGCCATGAGCGCCGACCTCGGCGCTCGGACAATCCGCGACGAGACCGACGCGATGGAGGTCATGGGTATTTCGGTGATACGGCGGCTGGTGGTCCCCCGCCTGGCCGCCAGCGTGATCATCTCGGTGGCCCTCACTGGATTCGCCTGCTTCATCGGCTTTTTGGCCGGATATGCGTTCACGGTGATGCTGCAAGGCGGCACCCCCGGCAGCTACACCACGACCTTTTCTTCCTTCGCCCGGGTTGACGACCTGATCCTCACCCTGATCAAGGCCATTGTGTTCGGCGTGATCGTCGCGATTGTCGCCTGCCACAAGGGACTGGACGCCAACGGTGGCCCCGCCGGGGTAGCGAACTCGGTGAATGCCGCTGTTGTGCAATCCATCCTCCTGCTGCTCCTGACCAACGTGCTCATCAGCCAGATCTATCTGACGCTATTCCCGAAGACGAGTTTCTGACGTGATCAACAGTTGCATTCTTCTGGTCTGCCGCAGCTTCGGCGCCGTCGTCGAGGGCGCCCGTTACTCGATGTCCCGAAACGGCCACATGGTTGCGTTCTTTTTCCGCACGCTGGCAGGCATCCCGGTGGTGATCAAGCGATACCCGCGTGAATTCTTGCGTCTGTCTTCCGATATCACCTGGGGCAACGGTTCAATCGTCGTCGGGGGAGGCACAGCGGGAGTCGTGCTGGTCGTTGGCGCCGCCGCGGGAGCGGTAGTCGCAATCGAGGGCTACAACGCACTGAACCTGCTCGGCCTGGGCCCAGCAACCGGTCTGTTGACCGCGTTAGCGACCGTCCGTGAGTTGGCGCCAATGATGGCGGCATTGGCGTTCGCGATCCAAGCTGGCTGTCGTTTCACCGCACAGCTCGGCTCAATGCGGATCTCCGAGGAGATCGATGCGCTCGATTCGCTGGCAATCAGACCCATTCCTTATCTGGTAACCACTCGCGTGATTGCATCCGCACTCGCCTTGATTCCCCTGTTCGTCATTTGTTTGGCCCTGAACTTTCTCGTCTGCCAGTTCGTCGTGTACCTGGCTAGCGGCCAACCTTCTGGCACCTACCTGCACTACTTCGGGCTGATGTTGTCTGGCCGCGACATGTTCTTCGCGGTAGTAAAAGTCGCAGTGTTCGTGGCAATCATGTCGACGGTGCAGTGCTATTACGGCTTCTATGCCTCCGGCGGCCCGCAGGGTGTGGGCATCGCCGCCGGGCGAGCCATGCGCGCCAGCATAACGCTCATGGTCGTCACCAACATGACGCTCACGATGGCATTTTGGGCCGTCGATGTCGGAGGGAGGCTCGGAGGCTGATGTCGAACCACTTCGAACCGGACGGACGCGGCCCCTCCGAACGCACCCTACTGATCGCCTCAGCGGCGTTCATCGCAGTCTGCACGGTCGTTGGATCTCTGATGTTCGCCAAGTCCACCGGATACCTCGACCGCCGGATCCAGATCATTGCGAGCATGCGTAGCGTCGGCGACGGACTGCCTGCCAAGTCAGACGTCAAATACCGCGGCGTCTTAGTCGGTGCGGTGCGCTCAGTCATACCCGCGTTCAACGGCGGCGACAACATCGTCAACATCGACCTGCGCCCCGAGCTCAGCGCGAATATCCCCCACACAGTAACCGCTCGCATCGTCCCGGGGAACGCATTTGCGGTGTCGACAGTGCAACTTGTGAACAATGGCGACGGACGACCGATCCAGGCTGGCGACATCGTTCAACAAGACACCACCCTGCCGACCCAGCTCTTCCAGACCACACTGGCCAAGGTGCGCGAATTGGTCGCCGCGGTCGGCCGACCCGGTACCGATCACACGCTCGGCGTGCTACGCGCGATCGCAGATGCCACCGCCGGTAAAGGACCCGAACTGACCACAGCGGCGCGGGGTCTGAACCGCATAGTCACCGAGATGAACCAACTGCGCGCCGACGACTCTGGACCGCCCACACTGCAAACCTGGCACTCAGCCCTTACCGCACTAGGAGACACCGCACCCGAGCTGCTGGATTCACTGCAGAATTCGGTGCGACCCATGCGCACCATCGCCGAGCAGCACGCGATCCTCACCAACGTGCTGACCAGGGCCAACCACACCGCCGGCACGCTTCGGACCGCAATGGACCACCACACGGATCAATTGGTCGGCATAACAACCAATTTCACGCCGGTGGTGGGAGTGCTCGCGGACAACGCGGGTAAGTTCCCGGCTATCGCCGTGGGCCTGAACAACGTCATTGACGGCTTCTTCAACGAACTTGGACCCGCACCGGCCAAAAGAGGTCGATCACTTTAAAGTTGGTCGTTGCGCTGGCACCGCTACGCCTCTATACGCGAGTAGATTGCCCGGTGTATGGCAATCTACGGGGCCCAAGTTGCGACACCGCACCGGACACCACCCCAATTGTGGATACGCACGGTCTGCCCGACCCACGCGCCTCCGTTCCACCGGACGAAATCGCCCTTCCGGAACAGCTCAACCCAGCCGACACCGTGCTGCAGAGCGTCCTTCAGGTCCCGCCCGCGCCTGCTGAATTCGCGCCCACGCCCGGTGCTTTCACTCCCACTCCCAGCGGCGACCCGGCTGCACCATCCACCGAGGTACCTGCACCAGGCGCTATAGCATCGCCTGCTCCCACGCCGGCCGAACAGATCCCAGGATCACCATGAAAGCCCACCCCCGCAAGTTGATTTGGTTGGTCGTCTTCATGACGGCCTGCCTGGCACTCACCTGGACCATCCTGGTAACACTGCGCCGGGAGATTCAGGGCGACACCTATACCTACACCGCACAATTCACCGATGTCACCGGGCTCCGCGAGGGCTCTGACGTGCGGGTTGCCGGTGTGCGAGTCGGCCGAGTCGACTCGGTCACGCTCGACAACCCCGCCTCAGGCGAAGACACCCTGGCCACCGTCCGATTTCGAGTCCAGCGCGATCAGCCGATTTACGGAAACACCAAGGCCTCGGTGGTCTACCAGAACATCATCGGACAGCGCTACATCGGCCTGACCCTGGCCGACTTCGGCCAGCCCGCACGGCTTGCCGACGGCGCCGCGATCCCCGTCGATCACACCGAGCCCTCGTTCGACGTCACCAATCTCCTCAACGGCTTCGAGCCCATGTTCACGCTGCTCGATCCAACGAACCGCGGCAACCTCTCCAACGCGTTAATCAATGCGCTGCAAGGCGATTCCGACTACATCGTGATACTCGTCTCGGAGACCTCGCAACTCGCACAGTCACTCGCCGGCCCAGACCAGATCCTTGGCCGGGTGATCGACAGCCTCAATGCCGTCACTGAAAACCTCGCCTCCCGCGGTACCCAACTTCACACCACGCTGACCCAGATGCGCTCGGTGATCGCCGGGCTCAACGCACACCGTGACGAGCTGGTGAACGCGACCAGCTCGATTGCGACGGTGATCTCCCGTCTCTCGGCCATCACGACAGCAGCACAGCCCGATCTGCACGACCTGCTCAGCCGCGAACCCGGGATGCTGTCCGCAATGGTCGCCAATAAAGATAGCTGGGCCACACTCGGGTCAAACTTGCCCGCCCTCCTCAAGGGGCTATCTCGCGTCACCGGGGACTCCACCGCGCTAAATGGCATGGCCTGCGACTTCAACATCACAGTATTCAACTTCCTCAAGCCCATCATTCCGACGATCGTCAATACAGCCACTCCCGGTGGACAACGCAAGTACTCGGCGAAATGCAGGTGAAGCAAGTGAACGGAACGAGCGCAACCCAACCCGCGTGGCGGCGAATTCTGCAGCGCCGCAATGCCTCGACCGCAGAGGGCGACCAACGCAGAGCACGCACGCTCGAGGACCGCAACAAAGCATTAATCGGCACCATCGCGCTGCTAACCCTGGCCGCCGTCGTTGCAGTGACCACGATCCTGAGCTCGCTGCACCTCGGAAAGCGCACCTACACTGCAGAGTTCCTGCAGGCCGCCAGCCTGCGGACCGGTGACCAGGTCAGCATCGCTGGCGTTCCGGTCGGCGTGGTTAGTGCCACCACGCTGGCCAGCAACCGCGTCATTGTCACCATGAAGCTGGACGAGAACGTGCGGCTGGGCATCGACACCAAGGCCGCCATCAAACTGACCACGGTGCTCGGATCGCGCTACGTCGAACTGCACCCAAAAGGGAAACGCGTCCTGACGGACAATCGGATTCCGCTGGCGAATACCACGGTCCCTTACGACCTGCAGAAACTTCTTACGGACTCGACCGCGACGTTCGAGGACGTGGACGCTGACAAGTTCGCCGCCTCGATGGAGCTGGTGTCAAAGCAGCTCGGCGGCCTGTCCAACGTACTTCCCGATGCTCTCACCAATGTGCAGAGCCTGTCCACGATCATCACCGAACGCCGTGGCCAGATCGCCGACTTGCTCCGCAGTACTGCGACCGTGGCTAGCATCCTGGGTAGCCAGCAGGAAGACCTAGCTGCACTGGTCAACCAGGGCCGGGAACTGACCGGCGCAATTGTCCGGCGCCGCGCCAGCGTCGAACGGCTACTGGAGGCGGCCAGCACGTTGGTCAACGCCGCCAGCTCCATCGTCGGTGCCGATCACGACCATATCGACAAGATGCTCGC
This sequence comes from Mycolicibacterium sp. J2, assembly GCF_026240945.1. Taxonomy (GTDB): domain Bacteria; phylum Actinomycetota; class Actinomycetes; order Mycobacteriales; family Mycobacteriaceae; genus Mycobacterium. The sequence goes on along the minus strand of NZ_JAPFPY010000057.1, from coordinate 3,090 downwards.
AGATCTGAAGCAGGTCACCGCGATGTTAGGCGACCATGATGAATTGCTGCGCAACCTGTTCCAGATCATGCCAGTAGCAATGCGCAATGCGGCTAACGCCACCGGATCCGGACCTTTCCTGGACTTCATGTTGCCTGCTGGCTGGATGGTCGATTCCTGGATGTGTGCCATCAGTGGACGGGCCGAACAGTGGAAGTGGCCGGACCGCTACCAGTACTTCAAGGATTGCGAATGAGCCGGGGACCCCGAACGAGACGCAAACCCCCACTCCTGGCGGCGCTGCTCACAGTAGTGGTGCTGGCCGTCGGCGGCGCATACATATTCCGCGAAAGTTCCGACGATCCACTGCGGTTCTCCGCACAGTTCGACAACGCGATCGGCCTGTACGTCGGCAACGACGTGTCGATACTAGGCATGCCGGTGGGACGGGTGACCTCAATCGACGCTCGCGGCGACCATGTCGACGTCGGCATCGAGATCAACCCGGGCACCGCCGTGCCCGCAGCCGTCACAGCGGTCACCGTCGGCACCTCGATCCTCACCGACCGTCACGTCGAACTAACGCCGGCCTATTCCGGCGGTCCCGTCCTCGCGCAAGGCGCAGTGCTGAGTCTGCAGAACACCAGGACCCCCATCGAATTCGACCGGGTCCTGAAGATGGTCGACAAGCTCGGCCGGGCCATGGGCGGCGATCACCAAGGCGGCGGACCTTTGGCGGACCTGATGTCGGCAACCTCGGCGATCACCTCCTCCAGCGGACCCGAGATCAAACACGCCCTGGCACGCCTTTCGGAGGCCTTGCGCACGGGAGCAGACGGCGGGACCGCGACCAAGCAGAACCTCGAAGCCATCACCACAAACCTCAGCAAGCTCACGGACGGCGCGGCGCGCAACGAGGGACAGGTTCGTGAGTTCGGCCGATACGTGCACCAGCTCAGCGACCTACTAGCCTCCGACGGTGTGGGTCAAGGCGACACCGGCCGACGACTCAACGCGCTGGTTGATGACCTCAACAACCTCCTGAATACCAACAGCGGCAACCTCAAGGCCGGGCTCGACAGCACCACACGGCTGAGCCGAGCCCTTATGGACTACCGTCGCGAGCTTGCTGAGGTCTTCGATGTAGCGCCGCTGGCGATCGATAATCTCGCATCAACCATTGATATGGAAAACGGAATGGTGCGCATAGGCACGCATTTCGACAATGCGTTCTTCGACAGCTCGATGACCAAAGAGGTTTGCAACATTCTCGGATTGCGGCAGCTGGGATGCCGCACCGGATCCATTCGAGACTTGGGCCCTGACTTCGGCATGACCACCGTGCTCGGCGGACTGACGAAGCTGGGAGAGCGATGAAGATAGGACAGAAGATCGCAATCGGCACCCTGCTATCGACGACCGTGATGGGATGCTCGGTAGGCGTCGAGCAACTCCCGCTTCCCGCCCCGGGACTCAGTGGACCGAGCTATGAACTGAACGCCGAATTTTCCAACGCACTCAACCTACCCAATCGCGCCAAGGTGCGGGTCAACGGCGCTGACGTCGGCGAGGTAGTCGGTATGAGCACCCGCGACTACACGGCCCTAGTACAGATGCGCATCCTGGCCGGGGTGCGGCTTCCCCGTGGAACCACAGCCGAACTTCGCTCGGCAACACCGCTCGGAGATATCTTCGTATCCCTCACCCCGCCAACCCCGAAGTCCACAGCCACGGCGCTACTCGGCGCCGGGGACCGAATTCCGCAGCAATCCACCACCGCCGCTGCGACGGTCGAACAGGTGCTGGCCACCACGTCGATGCTCGTCAACGGAGGAGTGATTCGGAATCTGACGCGCGTGCTCAACGGTGTCGGCGGAGCGGTTGGCAGGCAAGGAGAAGGGCTCAACAGCCTGATCCACGAATCACGCGACCTGGTCGCCGCCATGGCCCAACGCTCAGGCGAAATCCGCGACGTGCTCAATCAGACCGCAAGGCTGGCAGACGAATTGAACGCCCGTCGCGATACCCTCGACGAGGCCCTCGATTCCTCCACACCAGCGCTGGTAGCGCTCGCGGAGAACACTGCTGCCATCGTCAACCTCGTCAACGAGATCGGCAGAGTCTCCTCTCAACTTCAGAAGTTCCCAGCAATCCAAAGCACCAATACCCGCAGCTGGATCCACGACCTCAACACCCTGTCGGCGACCCTCAATACAGCCGCCACCGACCCCCGGATGACGATGGCCAACCTTATGAGGTTCCTGCCCGCAGCGCTCAAGTTGCTCGGCAGCAACGCGGTTGCCGCCGACCTCGAACTGCCGCAATTCGCCCTCGGCCATATTCCCGACATCAACCACAACGGCGACCCCGAATTCACCGGCCCCAAGCGCGCCAATTGGGAAAACATGGTCGGATCGGTCAGGTTCGTCCTGACCCAGCTCGGCGACCGAATCTGGGGACCTGATCGCGACCGAATCTGGGGGCCGCCATGAGCATCCGCACCACCCTGAACCCAGTGGCGGCCTTGGCAATTCGCGTAGTTCAAGGTGGCGTATCCCACCGCCTGGCGCTTTCCGTCCTCGGGCAGGTCGCCCTGATAATCGTCGGCGTGTCCTATCTGGCGTTCGGCGCCCTGCGGCTCAATCCGGTGGATAGCCAGATCGCAGTCAAGGTGGACCTGCCCGAATCCGGAGGGCTGCTGGCCGGCCAGGACGTCACAGTCCGCGGTGTCACCATCGGTCGAGTCAAGTCCGTCGAGGTCACCGACCACGGGGTGCTCGCCACTGCTCTGATCGATCACAACATTCGTATCCCGCTACGCGATACCGCAGTCCGAGTTTCCGGGCTATCTCCTGCTGGTGAGCAGTACCTCGACTTCTCCCCGCAACATAGCGACGGACCATTCCTGACCGACGGAACAATCATCAACCGCAACCAAACCCAGACCCCGATCCCCTTATGGCGTCTGTGACCGCGCTCATCGAAAATCCCCGGCTGTGCTCGCCGAAATTCCTCACCTGTGAGCAGCGGTCAGTGTAGTTGTTGGTGGGTGCCGGTGGTTGTTCGGCGCAGGGTTTCCGCGGCGGCGTGGTGATCGCGTAGCCGGTAGGA
>NZ_JAPFPY010000056.1 GCF_026240945.1 Mycolicibacterium sp. J2 | reverse complement strand
CGCTGGCTGGTCCGCTACAACCTGAAACGCAGGCACTCCCGCTGCCGCTATTCCAGCCCGGCCAGCTACGAAAACACCCACACAACCGCTACGCTGCCAGAAGCTGCTTAATCCAAATCCCGTGTCCACCATCCGGGGTCAAGGCCCGATGTCGGCGCAGATGTCCACGCCGATGATGTCGGCACCGTCGGCGGCCAGCCGCACCGCGTGGCTTCGCCCTTGGCCGCGTGCCACCCCCGTGATGAACGCGACCTTGCCGTCCAGAGTGCCCATCGATCCCTCGCTTCATTGCCCAGTAACCGTGTTACACCAGGTACGGTAACCTGGTTACTCAGCAGCGGCAAGGGGGTTCTCGTGGACGATCCCGGAGTAGATCCGATCCTGGGCGCCGTGGCGGCCATGCTGGAAACCGACGGCTACGACGCCGTCCAGTTGCGCGAGGTGGCGCGGCGGGCCAAGACATCGCTGGCCACCATCTACAAGCGCTACCCCACCCGCGACGAGCTCATCCTGGCCGCGCTGGAGGCCTGGCTGGAGAAACACCGCTACGCCGGCATCACTCCGCACCGCCGCGCCCCCGACGAGTCCCTCTACGAAGCGCAAATGCACCTGCTACGAACCATTTTCGAGCCGTGGGAGAAGCATCCGGGAATGCTGCGGGCCTTCTTCCGGGCCCGCTCGGCACCGGGTGGCCAGCGGCTGCTGCGCCGGGGCCTGGACGTCGTGGTCCCCGCGGGCATGGAGTTGCTCGCCGGGGTCGACGCCGACTTCATCGCCGACCTGGATGCCGTGCTGCTGAGCCTGGTGCACGGGTTGATCGGCCGGTACGCCGCCGGCGAGATCGCCATCACCGACATCCTGCCCACCCTGGACCGGGCCGTGTACTGGATGACCAAGGGCTACAGCACCAAAGGCGAAGACACCGCACCCTGAGCGATTGCTGGCAGCCGAGCCGATTGCCTCCTATGGTTAGCCCGTGGATGGAACGCCGTTCGGTCGGTACCGGCTGGTCAGGGTGCTGGGCCGGGGCGGCATGGGCGAGGTGTGGCAGGCCTTCGACACCACGATGAACCGGGTGGTCGCCCTGAAGGTGCTGCCGGCCAACCTCGCCGACGACGACACCTACCAGCGACGCTTCCGCCGCGAGGCCCAGATGGCGGCCGGCCTGGACGAGCCGCACATCGTGCCGATCCACGACTTCGGCGAGATCGACGGCCGGCTGTACGTGACGATGCGGTTGATCGAGGGCAAGACCGTGCACGAGCTGTTGCAGGACGGCCCGCTGTCGCCCCAGCGCGCCGTGGCCATCGTCGAGCAGATCGCCGCGGCACTCAACGCCGCGCACCGGGTCGGGCTGGTGCACCGCGACGTGAAACCGTCGAACATCCTGGTGACCGACGAGGACTTCGCCTACCTGATCGATTTCGGCATCGCCCGCACGGCCGGAGCCACCAAGCTCACCAGCACCGGCTCGACGATCGGCACGCTGGCCTATATGGCGCCGGAGCGGCTGTCCACCGGCAGCTCGGACGCCCGGGCCGACATCTACGCCCTGACCTGTGTGCTGCACGAATGCCTGACCGGGGTGCAGCCGTTTCCCGGCGACAGCATGGAACGCCAGGTAGCCGGCCATCTGAGCCTGCCGCCGCCGCGCCCGTCGACGCTGCGGCCCGGGGTGCCGCCCGGGATGGATCAGGTCGTCGCCACCGGGATGGCCAAGAACCCGGACAATCGCTATGCCACTACCAGGGATCTGGCCGCGGCCGCCCGCGCCGCCTTGACCGCACCCGCCGCACCAGGGCCCGCCGCCCACGATCAACCGACCGCCGCGGGCAGTTGGCCACCACCACCGCCCCCGGCGCCGGTCCCCTATCCGGCCGCCCCACCGATGTCCCACCAGCAGTGGCCCGCCGCGCCGGCACCGCCGTGGCAACCCGCCCCCACCACGCAGCCGTGGTGGCGCGGACCGGCGATCCTCATCCCGATCGTCTGCTGGGCATGCTCGGCGTCGCCGCGGTCGCCGTCGTGCTGGTGCTCAACGCGCGGTCGCAGGATTCCGGACAGCAGGTCGCCGCGCCCACCGCCGGGTCACGCACGTCCACCGCGGAGAGCTCCAAATCTCCTGCCTCCCAAACTTATTCATCCCCGGCGCCGACGGCGACCCAGGCCGCGGAGAAGCCGTCGCAGTTGCAGACCGCCGACGGCTTGGCCGCGCTGCTGGACACCATCCGCGCCAAGTTCGCCGACACCATGGGATACCAACTGGTGGTCTATCCCACCTACGCGATCATCGACCGCGCCGACCCCACCAACTCCCACGTCGAGCACAGCTACACCTACCGCGGCGACGGCTGGCAGGAATGGGGTTCGCCGACCAGCACGAGTTCGTTCGACGTGCTCGCCGACCTCGGCGCCATCGACGTGCCCGGGGTGGCCGCCACGCTGGCCGATGCGCCCCAGAAACTCGGTGCGCCCGACGGGACCGGGGTGTATCTCATCGTGGAGGGCACCGGGGCGAGCGAAGCGACGGGGAAAGGCTCCGGGGCGAGCGAAGCGACGGGGAAAGGCTCCGGGGCGAGCGAAGCGACGGGGGAAGGCTCCGGGGGTGGGGGGCTGGAGCTGGCCGTGCATTCCACCGCCCCGGGCACCGGTTTCATGCAGGTCAATCCGGACGGCAGCATCAAGCAGGTCTTCCCGCCGTAACCGCTCAGCCGGCAGGGCAGGTGCCGGCCGCCTCGCGCAGCACGGCGGCCGACGGCGCATCCACCGGCAGCCCGTAACCGCGCAGGACCGCGGCGAACTGCACCGCGTACTGACACCAGAACGCATGATTGGGCGGCATCCAGCGGGCGGGCTCGGCATCACTTTTGTCCTGATTGGCTTGTCCCGCAACGGCTATCAGGTTGGCCGGGTCGTTGGCGAAGCGCAGCCGCCGCGCCTGCGGCCAGTCCCGGGCGCCCAGGTCCCAGGCCAATGCCAGCGGGACGATGTGTTATCCGTAACTGGCCGTCACTGCCATCCATGTCGCCGAGTAGCTCTCTCAGGGGCCGTTTCGCATGTCGGCGGCACGCGTATCCGTGGCCCGTAGGCACTGTCATCGACAGCGTTCACACCGCGTGTCCAACTTGTTGTCTAAGTTTCGCCACCAGGAGGTGTCGGAATGGCGGCTACGCAACGCGTGGTGATCGGCGGCGAGTCGACCTGGACGGTCGTGTCGAAGTCGTTCGCAGTGGTCGAACCGATCGAGAGTTATCTCGAATTCGGCCGTCAGGGCGGGCTCGCCCCGAACACCGTGAAGGCGTACGCCAAGGGGCTTGCACAATGGTGGACGTATCTCGAAAACACCTCGCGAAGCTGGGAGTCGGTCGACATCCGAGACTTCGGAAGGTTCCTTTTCGCATTGCGGCACAACGAATTCGAACCTGAGGTCACGTCACTCAATCGAGAAGTAGTGGTCGCCGAAAGCACTGTCCAACTCCGACTCCGTGCCGTTACAAGCTTCTACCGGTATCACGCAGGGTGCGGGAACGACGTGGCCCCGTTTCTGTACCGCCAGGTTAGTGGGCGATTTCGGAAGAGCCATTCCTTTCTCGAACACATTGCCCGTAGACGGCCCCACTCGGTGAGTGCAGTCAAGGTTCGGGTGCCTCGACGGGACCTTCCGATCCTGACACCCGACATGGTCGGGCACCTCCTCAATGCCGAGGCCACGTTTTCGAGCGCGACCGGTGATTGGCACGGAGACCTTCGCTACCGACTGTTGTGGTCGGTCCTCGCAGAAACGGGAATGCGCCTGGGCGAAGCCCTAGCACTGCAGCACCGAGATTGGATAACGGGGAAGGCTTCAACCGCGACCGTTAAGGTCACCGATCGCCCCCATCCACACGGCCTCTCCGCCAAGACTGGACGGCGCACGATACATATCGGGAGCCGGCTGGACCGCCTATACGGCGATTACGTCTGGTGGCTCTGCGACCGCGGGGGCGATGCAGCGATCGACGACTGGGACTCCGGCTACATCTTCTGCAACACGCGGCGCGGGACGATGTACGCGCCGTTGCGTCCCGAATCCGTGTACGCGCACTTGCGGAGTGTCAAACGCCGGGTGCACGATCTGCCGACAGCGATGACGCCACACTGGTTTCGGCATACGCATGCGTCAGCGCTGCTACTCTCCGGCATTCCACTTCACGTTGTCAGCCGGCGCTTGGGCCATCAGAACATCCAAACGACAATCGACACTTATGGACACGTCACCGAAGACGCCGAACTCGAAGCGCTAGCTAACTGGCGAGACGTGGTGACGGGATGGAGTAACGCCGATGGCCAGTAGCGATCAAGCAATTGTCTATCCGCGATCACCGAAGCGCAATGCGCGCCGCGATCCTCGGCTGCCCATCGCTGATCTGTTTGACCCCGCTGTGGCCGAACAGATGTGGCTGTCGCTACCCGACGAATGCCGCGTGGACCACTTCGGCAAAAACGACGTTCCGTCGCCCTATCGGGGCGCCGTAAGAAGGGAGATAACCGGCAGCCTCCCGGTAAAGGCCGAGACACCCCGCTTCACTACCTGTTACCTCAACTTCCGTGGATTGCCGCAGCCCATGATTTGGGAGTTGGCCTGGTTGGTACACCGCGAGGTTGAGCTAGGTCGGTTCATATTTCCAAGCGTGTACAACGCGACGACGCGCCTGCTGCGAGCGGCGACAACGCACGGCAGCAAACGCGGACGCGTGGCTCCTACGCTTCTGGCACTCAGTCCCGAGGAGTGGATCCGTGAGGCACAGATCGCGCGTATGAATGGGAGCGATCTCGGTCCGAGCAACGACAGACACGCTCTGGCTCGCCTGAGAGAGTTCCACGATCTTCTTGTGTACCCATACCACAAAGGCACCTGGTACGAGCTGGACGTGTGGAACCCTCTCCTAGACAAAAGGATTCCACAACGTCCTCATGAACCCCACGGCCGCAACATTGTTAATTTCAGTCATCTCACCAGTGAGTGGCTGCGCGAAGGAGCCAAACTCTGGCTCGCCGCGAACCTCTCGAGTGGAACGATGACGTGGAGCACCGTCAAGACCCGACTCAACAATCTGAAGTGGTTTCAGCGATACATCGATCGCTACGGGGATCACGGACCACTTCTGACTGCCGAGCCACAGCAACTTCGGCCATTCATACGAGGCTTCTGCGACATGCTCTTGGCGTATCGCATCACCGGCAATGGACCCAGTGCCGGCCAGCCTCTGAAGAAGAACCCTCGGCGGCAGATCATGGTCACGATCGAACGATTCTTCCAGTGGATGTACGACCACCGAGAGGAAGGAGCGGAGGCCCACAAGGACTGGGCGAATTTGAGAACTGAACACACCGCACTGTTTCGACCAGACGACAAGCCGCGCCTGACCAACAAGAAGTCCAGCGAGGACATGATTCTCGAAGATGCGGTCGTCGAGCAGATTGCCGAAGGCAGCGAACTCCTCGCGCGCCCGAAGGAGGATGGGGGCTTCGGCGACATTCAGGCTTTTCATGCGTTGATGTTGCTCATCAGGACCGGGCGCAGGATAAACGAGGTACTCATGATGGACTTCGACCCGTTGATTCCGCTTCAGCATCGCCGACGAAGGAAACTTGATGAGGACGGCACGGGCTTCGTCGCACGTATGCATTATCAGCAGACTAAAGTTGATGCAGGACAACATAATTCAATTCCGATCGACGCCGAGCTCGTGGCGATCATCAGAAGTCAACAGAACGTTGCACGACAGTTGATGATCGATATGGGCGCTATCGCCGATACAACGCCGCGTTACTTGTTCTTGGGTAGGAGAACCAATCGGAACGGCATTGCGCCCTACCCACGGGTCACTCTGCATCAGACGCTCAAGAGACTGGCCGATAGGCTCGACATCAAGGATTCCGCGGGGCGTCGAGTAGCGATCAGCAAGACTCACCGCTTCCGACACACGGCAGCGACGAACCTCATCAACGCCGGTGTGCCGCTGCACGTCGTAATGCGTTACTTCGGTCACGTCACGCCGGAGATGACACTTCACTATGCAGTAACGCGCGACCAGACGATGGAAGAAGAGTTTCTGAAGTTCAAGAAGGTGAAGCGCGATGGCCGAACCGTAGACGTTGAAGCCTCCGATCTGTACGAGCTGATTCAGCTCGACAAGCGAGCTGATCGGGTGCTCCCGAATGGATGGTGCGTTCTTCCTCCAAAATTGTTGTGCGACAAGGGCAATGCATGCCTATCTTGCGATAAGTTCGTCACCGATGTTACGCACTCCGCCGAACTGCGGCGCCAACTGGAATCGACGGAGAGTCTGGTCCGCATTCGCCAGGAGGCCTTCGTAACGAAGTACGGCAGCCCAATGGGCGACGAAAACATCTGGCTACAGGGACGCCGCGAAGAAATCGCGTCGTTGAATCGCATACTGCTTTCCATCACCGACATCACCGATCGCGCGGTGCGTGGTGCGGGATCGGCTCAGCGGCCCACGGATCAGAAAGATGCCTGACCATCTGCGCGATGCTGCGCGCAAGCGTCACGACGACGCGGTCATCAGCGCTGACCGCGCCGTTTCCGCTCTGGCCCAGCGCGGCGCGCCAATCAACTTCGTCCAGGTTGCTCGCGAGGCAGGTGTCTCGACCGATTTTCTGTACCGCCAGCCAGAACTCCGGCGACGCATTGAACAACTACGCGTTCCCAGGTCTCGTCCCACCGGTTCAGGTGGCGAAGCCGATGAGCCACCGACCACCTCGGCTGCAGTACGTGCTCTGTCGGCACAGATCAAACAGTTGCGCAGAAAGCACCGCGACGAGGTCACACGACTGAAGGATGCGTTGGCGGTGGCTCACGGAGAGAACCTCGCGCTTCGCAGGCGCCTGGCGACGTACGACTGAGTGCCCGGAATTACTGGGATTCAAGGTTCGACGAGCGATGCGCGAATTCCTCCTGATGCCGCAAGCGGCCCTGACCAAGCTCGTCCAGATATCGCTGCGCTGGCCGCACTTCGCACGAAGCCATCGGGAACCACACGCCCCTCCAAGGCGTACGACGCCCTCGTTGACCGCCTGGCGGCTTCTCTCACAGCCGCCTGGCTGACTACGACCCGCTTCGCCACTACTGACCTCCTGATTTGCCTGTCGATGCTAGCGCCGCGCATCAAGTTCGCCCACAGGCTTTTCGAGTTGCGGCCTCGGTTGTTGAGTCACTCCCCCGCGCTCCCGGCGAGCCACTGGTCCCAGGGCAGGCTCCAGTCTCCGTTCTGCCACACCTGGAGGGGTTGGCCGCCGGTGTTGCGGACTTCGACGACGTCGCCGGGTTGGGAGAAGTCGTAGAACCACTGCGCGTTGTCGGAGTTCACGTTGAGGCAACCGTGCGAGACGTTCGTGTTGCCCTGCGCCCAGACGGTGCTGTCGAGTTGATGAATGTAGATGCCGTCGTTGCTCAGCCGCACCGCGTAGTTGATCGCCTCCTTGTAGCCGAGGCGCGAGTTGATCGGCAAGCCGTAGGTGGAGGAATCCATGATGACCGGGTTGGCCTTGTCCATGACAGTGTAAGTACCGGGTTGTGTCCAGAACGAGAGCGTCTGATCGCCAACGGTTTCCGTGCCGCCCATGCCCATCGATGTCGGGATGGTGCGGACGAGTTGTCCGTTCTCGTACACGCTGATGGTCTTGGTGGCGTCGTCGGCGATCGAGACGTGGGAGGCGCCGGTTGTGAACGACACCCGCTCGTCTTCCTGGCCATAGAGGCCGCCGCCGAGGTCGGCCCCGTAGATGTTCGCCGCGACCGTCACATTCGTTCCCGGCGCGTAGTACTGCTGTGGACGCCAGTGCGCGTTCTGGTCGTCGATCCAGAACCACGATCCCTGCACGGCGGGTTCAGTGGTCACGGCGAGACGCTTCTGCGCCGCCGCACGGTCGGTGATCGGTTCGTCGAAATGGGCGACGATGACGGTGCCGACACCGTAGGTGCCGTCGTCGGTCAGCGCCGCTCCGGAGGTGGTCGTCAACGTCGCTTTGGTCTGGTTGCTCGGGGTGAGTGTTGTGAAGACCGAGGTCTGCGTCGCCGGGACGCCACCGAGTCCGCGGCTGGCCACGGTGAGCGTGTACGTCCTCCCGTATCCCAGCGGCACGGTGGGTTTCCACGTCTGGGCGTCGGGCGTGAGGACGCCGGGAACGGGCGCGTTGCCGTCGTTGGTCATGCGGACGTCGGTGAGGGTGCCGTCGGCCGCGGTCACCCGCACCGCGCTGAGGGGGTCGACGCCGCTGGCGTCGCGACCGGGCACGATCGTCACCCGCGCGGGGTCCGGCGACGGGGGTGCAGCGGTGGGCGTTCCGGTGACAGGACGTGTGGCGGCCCACCACCCGAGCATCGCGGCGATCAGTACGACGACGGCCGCTGTGGCAACGGTGACGATCAGTGGTCGCGATCGGACGACCGACACGGAACTCCTCGAATGTGTTTGCAGGGCAGTACCATCGACCGGCTACGTCGTCAGATCATCGGCGGCGTTGTCGAACTGGTCGTCGACGAGTACGACGGTGCGCTCCGTAGATTCGATCAGCGATGCGGCGATCGAGGCGCGATAGCCGGACCCGCAGTGCACCCAGACCTGTCCGCGGGGCACCTCGTCGAGGCGGCCGATCAGTTCGTGCAGGGGGATATTGATCGCCTTGGCGATGTGGCTGTCGTCGAACTCGCCGGCCTGGCGGACGTCGAGGACGGTGAGGTCCTCGACGCCGTACACCTCGGCGAGGTCGGCGAAGTCGGCTACCCGGTAGGAGGACAGCGGAGTGTCGTCGGCGAGCGTTCGGATGTCTCCGGCGGCGGATCCGGTGATGTTGTCGATGCCGATGCGGGATAGTTCGCGGCGGGCGTCCAGGATTTGGTCGGCGTCCTCGCCGATGAGGGTCAGTGGGGCGCCCCAGGCGTAGAGCCAGCCCAGGTAGGTGACGAATTGAGCCGATAGTTCGAAGCCCTTCGTGCCGGCGAGGTGGGGCCTTGACCCCGAGTGTTGGACACGCTGAATCCCGCAAGATTGGCGGGGGAAGCGAGATGATCGGTCCACGATGGCAAGGAAAAATTATCCCGACGAGTTCAAACGGGACGCAGTCGCGCTCTACCGAGACACCGACGGTGCG
>NZ_JAPFPY010000055.1 GCF_026240945.1 Mycolicibacterium sp. J2 | reverse complement strand
TGGCGGTGATGGTTTCCACCACCGCGCGGGCCGGATCGTCGAGCTCTTCCCAGGTACGGTCGGCGGCCGGGGGCGGGTACACCGTGGCCGGGGACCGCGACCCCGCTGCCTCCACGAAATCCACCTCAGCACGCAACACCATCAGATCGCGTTCGGTGGTCACCGAAGCCCAACGTTGCTGCTCACGTTCACGTGCGGGGTTCTCAGCGAAGCTACGGGCGGTGCGCGCCTCAGCCCGGCTGAGCTGGTTGTCCAGCTCGCGGGCTTCGGCCCGGGCGGTGTTGAGTGCGGCGATATCGGCGTGCACGGCCACCGCGCGGCGGGCTTCGATGTCCTCAGCGGTGACGACGCGTTCGGGTCCACCGGCAACGGCGTGTAGCCGTGCGGTGGCCGCGTCGCGTTCGGCGCGCGCCCGCACGACCGCCCCACCGAGGTCGGCGGCGTCAGCAGCCAGATCACCACGGCGCTCGCGGTAGGCCTGGGCGAGGTCCTGGTCGTTCTCGCTCTCGGCGCGGGCGATGAGCTTTTCCAGTTGGGTGATGCGGTACTGCTGGCCCTCGTAGGCCGATTCGGCGGCCACCCAGTCGGCGTGGGCGTGCGCCGCGTCGTGTTGGTAGGGGCGCTGTTCGACGTGGCGGCGGTGCATTGCAATGAGTTCCGCGGCCGCGGCCTGCTCGGCCGGGCCGCCGCGCGCAGAAAGCACCGCATCTGCCAGGGCGCGGACGCGTGCCCGAGCAGCCGCGCAGCGGGACCGCAGCTCGATGATGTCGATGTCGAGATCCGGGGTGACCGAGGGGCGTTCGGTGAGCAGGGAGTAGAAGTCCAGATCCCCGAGACTGTCGTCGAATTCGGAGTCGTAGCCCAGGTACTCGTCTTCGCCGGGGTCGCCGTGCGCGTCGAGGTCGAGGGGGTGGTGCGGCGGCTCGTGCAGCGAGTGTCCGAGGCCGTCGGCGGGGTGGGGGATGTCGGTGTCGAGGTCGGCGGCGTAGTGGGTGAGCAGCTCGACGCGGTAGGTGAGGACGCGGGCGTATTCGTCGGGCCGGATCGCGTCGTCGTGCAGCGCGTCGAGCAGGTATTCCGCGGCCGCGGCGAGCAGGTCGGCCGGCGGCCAGTCCGAGGCGTTGACGGCAGCGACCAGCGCGGGCCAGGCCGGGTCACCGGTGATCGTTTCGGCGGCCGTGCTGCCCAGGATGCGGTGCAGCTCGACCGTCCACGGCGGGCGCAGGCGTTCGTTGGCGGTGTCGAGCATGGCCGGGGCCAGCGTGCCGGCCAGGCGCCACCACAAGGCGGCGGCGGGCAGCTCATCGGGCAGTGCGCCGTGGCGGGCCATCGCCTCGTCGACGAGCGCGGAGACGTCAGCTCCGGCGCGGGCGGCCTGGTCCAAGTGGGTGGCCAGTCGGGGCCAGAACGGGTCGGCGGTGATGTTGGGGTCGATGTTCTCAGCCAGGGTGCGCCACCGTTTTGCGCCGTGCCCTCCGCTGATCAGTGCGGCGTCCAGGCGCTGGTGCAGCAGGGCCTGGAAGGACGCGGAACGGTTGGCGTGCTGGGTGGGTCCGGTGATGCGGGTGTCGGCCGGGTCGACGTCGTGGGCGGCGCGGAAGACGGCGATTTCGGCGAGCAACCCGGGTCGTTGCCCGGCCAGCGGCCGCGCCCACACCGGCGCGGTGGCCGGGGTCCAGGCGCGGGCCTGCTCGCGGATCTGCTCGGCGATCTCTTCGACCAGCTGCGCGCGCGCGGATAGGTAGCGCGCCCACGCAGAATCGTCGCCCACGGCGGCCGGAATCGAGGGCAGCCAGCGCAGCGGGCCGACGATATCGAGGGCGGAGTTGTCGGGGGTGGGCAGGCGCCAGTCGAGCACGGCGGCTGGGTCTCCCGCGTTGCCCAGCGGGCGCTGGGCGGCGTGCGCCAGCGCTTCCTGCGGGTCGTGGCCGTCGAGGGCCAGCAGGGCCAGGTTGCGCCGCAGTACCGGCCACGCTTCGGCGCTGGTGATGTCGGCGCGAAGGGCGGTGGCGGTGGCGTCGATGCGGGCCATGGTGTCGGTGCCGGCGAGCTGTTCGGCGGCGCTGGACAGGGCCTCGGTGTACATGTCGGCCGCGCGCGCCAGGCGGGTGAACGGGTCGGCCTCGGCGCGCTGCACGCCGTGTGCGGAGATCTGTGCGCCGTCGCGGCGCAGGATGGCTGAGAGGATGTCCACCGCGGTCGGTGGGTGGGTGGCTTTGGGGGTGAGGATGTTGTGCGGGTCGGCCTCGCTGGTGGAGAAGTAGATGTGGTTTGCGGCCTTGCCGCGGGTGAGCGCGACGTAGAGCTGTTGGCGGGTCATCGAGTCGGTGCCCACGACGTGGCATTCGTGCCGCGCGGTCCATCCTTGTGCGCCGTTGATGGTGCGCGCGTAGCCGAGGGTGGTGTTGGTGGCGACGTAGCGGGCCGGCAGTCGGATCACCGATTCGGTGTCCTCGCCGGTAAGCCGGGACACTGAAATCCGGCCTTGGTCGTCGATGTCTGTGATGATCCAGAGCTGGCCGTTTTTGACCCAGCCGCCGGTGGGCAGGCGTAGCCAGCGGGCGTTGTCGCGGGTCAGGATGCGGTCCCCGACACTGGCGGTCAAACCATCCGACAGGGTGACGGTGCGGGTGTTTTCCGGGTGCGGTTCTCGGCGCAGTCGGTCCAGGCGGGCGCGTTCGTTGAGTTCGGCGACCATCGGGTTGGTGGGCGCGATGAGCAGCGCGTCGCGGCCTGCGGTGATCGCCTCCGACCATGCGTGGTAGGCCATGTCGGCGGCGGCGCGTTCGGCTCCGACGTGGACGCGGCCGTGGTCGATGTAGAAGGCGATACCGGTGGGGTCACCGTCGCGCAGCGCAAGGCTGGCCGCGCCTTCGGCAGCCCCGATGATGGGGTCGGTGAACCGCACGACATCGGACAGGGTGAGCGCCCCGTGTTCGGCCACGATCTCGCGCAGTACACCGCCTGCGGACACCGAGGCGAGCTGCTTGTCATCCCCGATGCCACGCACGCTGGCGCCGGTGGCGTTGGCCACGGCGGTGACCGCATCCAGGCCTGCGGTGGAGGCCATTCCGACTTCGTCGACGATGATCAGCGTCTGCGGTCCGATGCTGTCGAACCATGCGCGGGCGGGGTCGTCGGCTGCCGGCGGGGGTCCACCGCCGAGGCCGGCCAGGTGCATCAGTTTGTCGATCGTGTCGGTGGGTGCGCCGAGGTCGGCGGCCAGCACTTCGGCCGCCGATGCGCTCGGCGCGAGGCCGATGACGTTGCCTCCGCTGTTGATCCATGCAGCCGCCAGCGGGGCCATGGAGGTGGTCTTGCCGGTGCCGGCGGGGGCGATCGCGAACTGCATGCGGGCCCCGGAGGTGGCCATTTCGCGCAGCAGGGTTTGTTGGCCGTCGTTGAGTTCCACACCGTGCTGGGCGTGGGCTTCCAGCAGCGCCAAGCCAATGCTGTCGTCGTCGACGACGTGGCCGCCGAATTGGCGTGCGGTGTGCAGGATTCGGCGCTCGGCGGCCAGGATGTCGGCGCTGGTGTACACGGCGGTGTCGTGGCGGGTGTAGACGCTGGCGCCGTCGCGGCGGCGCAGCACGTCGGGCTCGTTCATTTCGGTGTCGGCGGCGGTCGTCAACGCGACGCTGTGGGTGCCCAACGCGGCGGCGATGATGCGGTCCGCCACGTGTGGCGCATCGTGGCAGTCGGTGTAGCGCAGGACCCGTGAGACCTCGGCGCGGACGTGGTTGATCTGCCATGTCGACCGTGACGCCGAGACTGTGGTGATGACGGTGGCGGCCTGCTCGGCGATCCACTCGTCGGTGACGGTCACGCGTTCGCGCGGAGCCCGCCCGGAGGTCACTGCGGCGACCATCGCGTCCACTTGGCGATGGCCTCCCAGGGCCTCAATCGCCTCGGTCCGCCACTGGTGGCGTTGCTCTGCCAGCGACCGTGGTTCGTGCTTGGCGGCGCGGGTTTCCAGCGTCGCTTGCTGTGACAACGCGAGCATTTCCACCGAGCTGGGCTCACGGCCGTGGACCTGCTGGAAGTCCTTGGCGAGTTGCCCGACACGGTGCTCGATGGCGGCGCGTCGGGAGGACCACACCTCGATCAGTTCCGGTGACATGCCGACGATTTCGCGGACCGGGCGCTTACCCGGTTCGGGGGTGTCGTTGGCGAAGCTGACCCCGAGTTCGGCGATCAGATTGGCCTCGCACAACGTGTTGTACAACTCCGATGCCGACACCTTGGCCTTATAGAGCGGCTGGCCGTCGAGGGCCAGCCAGCGGGGGATGCCATCGGGGCCGATCGCGCACACTTTGTTGCTCACCGCCACGTGGGTGTGCAGGTTCGGGTCCCCCGCGCGGGAGTCGCGGTGATCGAACGCGGCGGCGATGAAACCGCCCGCGTCGACCTGGGCCACACCGTTGGTGCCCATGCGGGTGAAGCAGGCTTGGGATTCGAGGAATGCGAGGGTGTCGGCGACTGCTTTGTGGTGGCAGTCCTCGATGGTTTTGGCCACTTCCAGCGGGGCGAGCGCCCACAGCGCCGACACCGATTTGACCGGGGTGAACGTCAGGTCGTATCCGGCGACGGCGGTGGTGTCCAGGCGCGAGAGCCGGGCGATAAACCCGGTCAGTTCCCGCTCGTCGAGGTGGGCGCGCCCGTAGCGTTCGACGAACATGTCCGCAGCCACGGTGGTGCGGATTTCGGCGCGCACTTCCGGGTCGAGCGGGGCGTTGGAGGCCCGACCGATGGTCTCGTTGTAGGCGCTGTAGGCACCACGCAGGCGGCGGGTGAAGTCGTTCTCGTTGGCGCCCAATCGGAATGGGCGACCGAGCTTGGCGGCGGCGTGCGCGCCGTCGACCCACACCCCGATGCCGGTGAGGTGTTCGGTGATCTTGGTGGCGTTGGGGTGCAGCCCTTCCCCGAAGAGTGCCTTCATCTGATCTTCGGTGACTTCCGAACCTTCGGGCACCCCCCAGAGCTGCTCGACGAGAGGGTCGGCGGGGTCGCGGCTGACCGGTCGGCCCAGGGCGGCCAGGCCGCTGCCGACCCAGCGTCCGGGGGTCTCGCCTTTGGAGGAGTAGTAGTCGGTGAGGCTGGCCCGGCCCAGGTCAGTGCCGTCGGCGACGGCGACCTGCCGGAGCAGGTAGGTGTACCCGTCTCCGGCGGTCAATTTGTGTAAGCCCATCACCGCGCGATCACCACCGGAAACGCTACGAACGGCGTGCGCGGTTTAGCACCGCCCCAAGCTTCCCTCCGTGCGGGCCGTTACCGTTTCGTGACCTGAATGCACTAGGTGTGATGGGCTGAGAAAGGCGACCGGAGGTCGCAGGTGAGGGCGGGGTTGGTGGTGCGGGAGGCGGTTGGGGAGGGCTGATGTGGTGGGTGACGTGCGGATGTGGTGAAAAGCGGAAGTGTGTAAGTGGTGTGGTTGGGGCGGTGCTGTAGGGATGGTGGCGGTTTTAGGTTGAGCCCCATGACGAACAAAGTGTCGAAATCGAAGTCAGCGGTGCGGGCCGCCCGCGAAGCGGTGAAGGCCTCGCAGAAGGAAGTGCTGGAACGGGCCGCACGCAATGCCGATGACCTGGCGGTGTTCTTTTCCAGTCGGGAACGGGTCGACGCGGTGGATGAGTGGCTGGACGCCAAGATTGCCGGCCTGAAAGAGCAGGCCGACGGCAAGCGGGCCGAGCATCGCCGGAGCGCCGGGCGGGCGGTGATCGCGTTGCGCGATCGGGGGGAGACGCTGCGCGACATCGCCCGGCTGACCGGGGTGGGCGAGAAGGCGCTGCGGGAGTTGATTCGGTTCGCCGAAGCCGGCGGTAAGGACGGCGCCGAGAACGCCGAGCGCAGCGAGGGCGACGTTGTGGCGGTTGGTGCAAGCGTGCATGACGGCGCGGAGGAGCCGGGGGGAGCCTCGACCACGGCGCCCCAGGGGCGGGTCGTCGGCGCGCCGGACGAGACGTGGCCGGCGACGGGTTAGCGTGAACGCACGGTGAGGACAGATCGGCGGCGCTCGCAACCACTACAGCTGGTGGTTGACCCGCTTCGTGATGCCGCCGAGATCGCCCGGTTTGAGGCTGCGGTCGTGCGGGGCCCGGGTGCCGCGGATTGCTGGATTTTCACCGGCGCGATCGGCGGCGACGGGTACGGCCGAAACTGAGCGGAGTTGCATCAAACGCCGCATACGTCAGGTCGTCGTTAACCCCGAGATTGCAACACAACTGGGCGTTTCCCCGAGGTTCATGCTGGCACAGGAGTGCAGGTTCGACCAGCTCAACTAGCGGTTGCATCTGACTTCCTAATGTTGCATCATATGCAACGTGCTTGAAGGGTCAGAGCTAGCGGGTGCAGCGCACCTCGTGCTGGTGCCCGGCGTCGCCCATCTGAACCCTCAGACTGCGGTGTTCGAAGCTATGTTGGAAGGGTGGGCGTTGCAACAACGCACACGCTTCTTGAAGCCGGCGACCATCACGTCGCGGCTGCGGTTGGCGCGCCGTGTCGCCGAGTTCGCCAACGAGTACCCGTGGCAGTGGGAATGCGCCGACGTAGAAGCGTTCATCGACAGCTGCCGCAACCGCACCAAGCCAATCGTGGTGTCCACCGCGCGCCTGTACGAGACAACGCTGCGAATGTTCCTGCAATACCTCACGGATCCCCGGTACGGCTGGACAGCTGAATGCCAGCAGCGCTTCGGAGTCGCGCCCACCCAGATCTTGCACGAATGGAACACCATCGTGCACGTCACCAACTACGAGGGAGACCCTCGGCGGCGCCCGTTGACCTACGACGAAATACAAGGGTTGTTCGACGCTGCCGACGGCCGCGCCGAGCAGATCCGAGCACGGGGTTGCAAGGGCGGCCTGGCGGCCATGCGAGATGCGGCTCTGCTGAAGCTGATCTATGCGTTCGGGTTACGTCGCCAAGAGGCCTGGGGTTTGGACTTGGCCGACACCCGGCACAACCCCAAGGTTCCCGAATTCGGCCGCCACGGTGCACTGTTCGTGCGGTGGGGAAAGTCGTCGCGGGGGAGTGCACCCAAGCGGCGCACCGTGCTCACAGTTCCGGAGATGGATTGGGTCGTCCCGGTGTTGGAGCAATGGCGCGAGGACATTAGGCCCGGTTTCGCTGTCGGTGCCCATCCCGCGCTATGGGTCACCGAACGCGCCAGCCGGATCTCGATGCGGCGCATCAACGAGGCGTTCAGCACTGCGCGCGACGCCGCAGGGTTGGACCCCGTGTTGGATCTCCATTGCCTGCGCCATTCCTACATCACGCACCTGATCGAATTCGACTATCCGGAGAAGTTCGTCTCCACTCAGGTCGGACACACCTACGCCGCCACGACCGCCATCTACACCGGCGTGTCCGACGAGTACCGCAACCGGATGCTGCGCCGGTCACTGAGCAGACAGTCCAAGCTATGGGAAAGGGACGAGTCATGAGAAAGATGACCTACCAGTGGAATCTGCGCAAGCTCATGGCCACCCGCGACATGTACGCCACCACCGACCTGGTCCCGCTCCTGGCCGAACGCGGAATTCACCTGTCCCGCGAGCAGGTCTTCCGCCTCGTCACCACCGAGCCCCGACGCTTGAGCCTCGACACTCTGGCGGCGTTGTGCGACATCCTCGACGTCGGAGTGGAGGACCTCATCGAGATCACCGCTGCGACCACCCAAGTCGCCAAGTCGGTGGGACAAACGCCGCCGAGCGTACCGCCACCGGTGCGCCGCACCACCATCCGCCGCCCTGCAGGATCGTGACCCCGGTACGTGACGCGGGATCGGGGTAACAGCGCAGCGGACATCTCGGCGCTGCTGGCCGACCGGCTGCCCGGTGCCGACCGCGAACGGTTAAGCGCCCGGGTCGAGGAACTTAACCTGACGGCGGCTCACACTGACGGCTTGCTGCGGCACCTGCGGTCGCACCCCGACGCGCTGACATCCGGGGCGGCCACCGGACCGGCCGCACTGCGGGCCCTGCTGGACGCGTTGGCCGCAGAGCATCCCGGCGTCCAACGCGTACGCTGCCACGGGTGCGGCGCGCTTAAACGGTTGCCCTATCGCCGGGACGGGGCGAGCATTTGCGGAAGCTGTTACCGCCGAACCCATCTGAAGGTTTGCGGGCGCTGCGGTGAGCTGAGGTCACCGGCCCGCCACGAGGACGGCGCCACCGTATGCACGCGCTGCGACCGTCGTGACCCCACCCGCCGCAGCGCATGCACCCGATGCGGCACCAAGACCGTGGTCGCCTACCGGATCGACGGCAACCCGTTCTGCCAAAACTGCGGACCACGCAAGCTCTCCACCTGTTCGTCATGCGGCAAAGAGAACCAACGCACCCACGCGCTCATCGATGGAGGCCCGATCTGCCCCGGCTGTTACCGACGTGGCCGATCACGTCAGTGTCACCAGTGCGGGCGCGTCACGATTCACGCCCGAGTAGCCAATCGGGGCACTGACACCTGGATCTGTCATCGCTGCTGGGTGCCACCGACCGTGACGTGCAGTGGCTGCGGGCGCCTCAGGCCGTGCGATCGGGGAATGGCATCCGGGCGCCCGGTCTGTTCGACGTGCCGGCGCGGGCCTCGCCGTCCCCGACCATGCGTGATCTGTGAGGGTACGAAGGCCGTCGCGGCGATGCTGCCCAGGGGAGCGGTCTGCGGCTCGTGCATGCGGCAGCTGCGACGACACTTGGCGCCCTGCACCACGTGCAGGCAAGTGAGCACCCTCGTCGGGGTCGACGACGGCGGGAACGGCGTCTGCGGACCCTGTTCTGGTGACGATCGCAACTGGACATGCGGGGACTGCGGGCAGGTCGACCTTCTCGTCGGCGGCACCCGGTGCCTGGCCTGCACCGTCAGGGCACGGGTCCGCGAACTCTTGGGCGGCACCGACGGCCAGATCGACGACCAACTGCAGGGTGTCTGGCGCTTCCTGATCGACGAGAACGCGCCGCAACGAACCCTGGAAATGCTGCGCGGTTCGCAATGGATACGCACCCTGGCTGAGCTCGTCTCCGAGCATCGAGGGTTGACCCACGAGGTGCTCGACGAACTCCCGCCGGGCACCCCGGTCGAGCACCTCCGTGTCGTCTTGGTGCACACCGGCGCCTTGGAGCCCCGAGACGACGCACTGGAGCCTTTGGACGGGTGGCTAAAGACGTTCCTGACCGGCCTGGCGCATACCGATGCCCATCTGCTGCGCACCTATGCTCAGTGGTCGGTGCTGCCGCGGACCAGACGTCGGGCCGCACGCCTGGGCACTGCCGCGAGCACGCCGAAGTACGCCAGAACCCGCATCGAGACCGCCGCCCACTTCCTAGCGTGGCTCCACAGCAATGACCGCACCCTCGCCCAGGTCACCCAGCACGACGTCGACACCTTCATCGCCTCTGGAGCCAGCACACGCCGCCGCCTTCGGGACTTCCTAACCTGGACCCACGCCCGCGGCCTGAGCGCCGCCCTGCACGTCCGGTGGCTGGGCCGGGAGGGACTGGCAGAACACGTCCTCGATGACGACCAGCGCTGGACTCTGCTACGACGCTGCCTCTGCGATGACAACCTCGCCCTGCATCTACGAGTGGCCGGCGCGCTCGTCCTGCTCTACGGCCAAATCCCCACTCTAATAGCAGAACTCACCGTCGACGACGTCACCACCACCGACACTGACACCTTCGTAGTGCTCCGAAAGCAACCCGTCCTGCTTCCACCCCCACTGGACGCGTTGACCGCCGAGCTGGCCACCCGCAGCGCAGGCGAGCAGTCAGACACCCAACCGGGCCGTCCGAGATGGTTGTTCCCTGGCGCCCGGCCCGGGACACATGCCTATCCCGGCCGTCTGGCGACCGCACTGAACCAGAAAGCCGGCATCTTCGTACGCCCGGGCCGCGGGTCGGCACTCAACGCACTGGCCGGCGATCTACCGGCCCCGGTCCTCGCCGAACTGCTCGGCTTATCGATTACCACGGCCACGCGATGGGGCGCCCTGGCTGCCCGAGACAACGCCGACTACGTCGCCGCCCGCATTGCCAACCCGCCGACGTGACCCGATGCGCTGCAAACAGCAGCTTGAGTTCCTAATGGATGTCAAGCGACGTGTTGGCTCGTAGGGTGGGTGTTGGCGGGCCTGGATGTTGGAGCGCTTGGCGACTCCTGTGACTCCTGGCCCGCCGCCTGCTTGCGGCGGACTCGCATGCGGTGGTGCCGTACGTGGTCGC
>NZ_JAPFPY010000054.1 GCF_026240945.1 Mycolicibacterium sp. J2 | reverse complement strand
ATCTCGCCGGCCAACACCGCCAAAACCAAACGGGTCTTCTCCTCGGCGCTGACTTTCACCTTCCGCGATCTGGCCATCTGACACTCCTTCTGGGACGTGTCACCATCATTCTCCGGCGACCCTGACAGAAAGTTTGAGTCAGTGGATCGGTGGTCGAATGTATGTTCGAGTCATGTCGGCGCCCGTATCCAACGCCACCACATCCGAGGCCACCACATCCAAGGCCATGGCGGCCTTACGCGCCGCCTACGAGTCCTTGGCGGCGTGCGACCTCCAGGCGCTCACACGGGCCGAGTTGTTGGACCTGATGGATGAGTTCGAGAACCTCACCTGCTGTCTGCCCGCCCAGTCGCACCGGATGCTGGCGCAGCTGCAAGCCGACGGCACCCCTCACGAGCTGGGCGCGAAGTCCTGGAACGCGCTGCTGCGCATTCGTTGGCGGCTGTCCGCGGCGGAGGCCGGTCGGCGCCTTGCCGAGGCCGCCGAGCTGGGCCCGCGTCGTTCGTTGACGGGTGAGCCACTGCCGCCGGTCTTGGCCGCCGTCGCCGCCGCGCAAGCCGCCGGCCTCATCAACGGTGGCCACGTCGACGTGCTGCGCGATGTCATCGATCGCCTGCCGGGATTCGTCGACACCACCACCCGGGAGCAGTTCGAGGTCGACCTGGTGCGCATCGCCACCGGCGTGGGCCCCAAGGAACTCAAGGACACCGCCGAGCTGCGCCTGTTCCTGCTCGATCAGGACGGACCCGTGCCAGAGGACGCCGAGCGCGAACGCAAGCGCGGATTCACGATGGGCAAACAGGGCCGCGATGCGATGACACCGGCCAGCGCGAACTTCACTCCGGAAGCGACGGCGGTGCTGGAAGTGCTCTTCGCCAAGTTCGCGGCGCCGGGCATGTGCAACCCCGCCGACGATGAACCGTGTATCTCCGGTACCCCGACTCAGGCGCAGATCGACAGCGACCACCGCACCCCGGCCCAGCGCCGGCACGACGCGTTGATCGCCATCGGGCGGATCGCTCTGATGAGTGGTGATCTCGGCCAGCTCAACGGATTACCGGTCTCGGTGATCATCCGCACCACCCTGCAGGATCTGGAATCGCGCGCCGGGATCGGTGTCACCGGCGGCGGCACCAAGGTGCCCATCAGGGATGTCATCCGGATGGCGGCCCATGCCAACCATCATCTGGCCGTGTTCGACAAGGCCACCGGGTCGGCCCTCGCCCTGTTCCGGGCGCGCCGTACCGCGTCGCGGGCACAGCGGATCATGCTCATCGCGCGCGACGGCGGCTGCACCAAACCGGGTTGCACCGTCGGTGCCTACGGCAGCGAAGTGCATCATGCGGTCGCCGATTGGGCACACGGCGGCAACACCAACGTGGACGAGATGGCGCTGGCGTGCGGGCCCGACAATCGCATGGTGCACCGCGACAGCGGCTACACCACCACCATCAACCGGCGCGGTGAGGTCGAATGGCAGGCGCCGCCGTGGCTCGACCGGGGGCAACAGCGGATCAACTATCTGCACCGGCCCGAATTGCTGCTGAGACCGGTCGAGCGGGACCGGCGCACCGTGCGCGGTCGGATGGCGACACCAACACCCGGCAGCGCCGGCACCGACCGCGCCGCCGGCGGCACGGGAACACGTGGGCCTTGACTGCGTCACACGCCCGTCCCCGGGTCCGCGACGTCAGAGTGATCGGGTCGCGGTGTCGATCCGCGCGCCGAGGTCGATCCCCTCGGCCACCGCGACGAGGGCCGCCGCCACGATGGAAGCCGGGGCGCGGTCGAGCACCACCAACCCGATCGCCGGGCTGGGGCCGTGTTTGACCATCGGCCGGGCGACGAAACCTGCGGGCACACCCAATTGCGGCAGCCAGGCGGTCGACGCGATGGTGGCCCGCCGGGCATGCGTCAGGTGCGCGTATAACGCATCGACCGAATCCGCCTCCACGACGGGACGGTAGTGCACCCCCTCGGCTGCCATGTTTGCGTCCAGGATGCGGCGATTACGCATCGTGGTGGTCAGCACGCACAACTCCAAACCGGCGGCGTCGGCCCAGCTCACCTCCGGCCGGCCGACGATCGGATGATCCGCCGACGCGATCAGGACGTACTGCTCCCGGTACAACTCGACCGACCGGGTGCCCGGCGGCGCCTCGTCGTCCAGGTACGTCAACCCGGCGTCGATCTCGAAATCGGCCAGCCGCCGGGCGATCTCACGCGATGACAACGCCTCGATACGCACCGATGCGGCCGGATTGCGATGCAGGAACTCGGCGGTGATGAACGGACTGGCCGGCACCGCTGTCGGAATGGCACCCAGGCGTGCGGTGACGGTCAACCGTCCGCGCATTCGGTCGAGATCGGCGAGCATCTCATCACGCTCGGCGATGATCCGCTGCGCCCAGGCCACCACCCGCTGCCCCTCCTCGGTGAAGCCCTCGAAACGGCGGCCACGCTGCACGATCACGATGCCGAGATCGCGCTCCAACCGGCGGATCGCCACCGACAGCGTCGGCTGGCTGATGTGGCAGCGTGCGGCGGCCCGGCCGAAGTGCCGCTCGGCGGCCAGCGCCAGCAGATAGTCCAGGTGCTGCAACAACACATCTCCGGCCATCGGTTGACGATAGACGTCGGCTATCACTGCATGTCAAATACCAAATACCGGCCGCCGTCATCGTGGCCGAGCGGTCGGCTGCCGGGATTAGATTGGAAGGTATGACCAGCACCGAGGACATCGACGCGAACTACGACGAACGCGACGTCTCGGTCACCCCCGCCAAGCACGAGGCCGCCGGGGTGAAGGCCGTGATGGTCAGCATGCAGCGCGGCCTGGAGCAGATGGGACCGGGCCGCACGCTGGCCGCCCTGTCCCGGCTGAACCAGCGGCACGGATTCGACTGCCCTGGCTGCGCCTGGCCCGAGGAGCACGGCGGACGCAAGCTCGCCGAGTTCTGTGAGAACGGCGCCAAGGCCGTCGCCGAGGAAGCCACCAAACGGCGCGTGACGGCCGACTTCTTCGCCAGGCATTCGGTGGCCGAGTTGGCCGAGAAACCCGAGTACTGGCTGTCCCAGCAGGGCCGGTTGACCGAGCCGATGGTGTTGCGGCCGGGCTCGACGCACTACCAGCCGATCGACTGGGATGCCGCCTACCGGCTGATCGCCGACGAGCTGACTGCCCTGGACTCCCCCGACGAGGCGCTGTTCTACACCTCGGGGCGCACCAGCAACGAGGCCGCGTTCCTGTACCAACTGCTGGTGCGCAGCTTCGGTACCAACAACCTGCCGGACTGTTCCAACATGTGCCACGAGTCCTCGGGCACCGCGCTGGTCGGCTCGATCGGCATCGGCAAGGGTTCGGTCACCGTCGACGATGTCGAGCATGCCGACCTGATCGTCATCGCCGGGCAGAACCCTGGCACCAACCATCCCCGCATGTTGTCGGTGCTTGAGAAGGCGAAAGGCAACGGCGCCAAGATCATTGCCATCAACCCGTTGCCCGAGGCCGGGTTGATGCGGTTCAAGGATCCGCAGAAGGTGCGCGGCGTCGTCGGACACGGCATCGCGATCGCCGACGAGTTCGTCCAGATCCGCATCGGCGGGGATATGGCGCTGTTCGCGGGGCTGGGCCGGCTGCTCCTGGAGGCCGAGGACACGGCACCGGGCACCATCGTGGACCGCGCGTTCGTCGATGCCCACTGCGCCGGTTTCGACGCCTACGAACGCCAGACCCGCGCCGTCGACCTGAACGTGGTGACCGAGGCGACCGGGATCGACGAGATCCAATTACGCCGGGTGGCAGCGATGTTCGCGCGGTCTCAACGAACGGTCATCTGCTGGGCGATGGGCCTGACCCAGCAACGGCACGCGGTGGCGACGATCGGCGAGGCCACCAACCTGTTGCTGATGCGCGGCATGATCGGCAAGCCGGGCGCCGGCGTGTGCCCGGTGCGCGGACATTCCAACGTCCAGGGCGATCGGACCATGGGCATCTGGGAGAAGATGCCCGAGGCATTCCTGGCCGCACTGGACGCCCGGTTCGGCATCACCAGCCCGCGCAAGCCCGGCCACGACACCGTCGACGGCATCCGCGCCATGCGCGACGGCCGCGCCAAGACGTTCATCGGGATGGGCGGCAATTTCGTCTCCGCCACGCCCGACACCGCCGTCACCGAGGCAGCGCTGCGCAATTGCGCTCTGACGGTGCAGATTTCGACCAAGCTGAACCGCAGCCACCTGGTGCACGGCCGCACCGCGGTGATCCTGCCGACGCTGGGCCGAACCGACAAGGACTTTCAACGGGCCGGCAAACAGCTGGTGTCGGTGGAGGATTCGATGTCGATGGTGCATCTGTCGCGCGGTAACCTGCACCCGCCCAGCGACCAGGTGCGCAGCGAGGTGGCCATCGTCTGTCAGCTGGCCCGCACGCTACTGGGCCCCGATCACCCGGTGCCGTGGGAGGCGTTCAACGCCGACTACGACCTGATTCGCGACGCCATCGCCGACGTGGTGCCCGGCTGTACCGACTACAACACCCGGGTGCGGCAGCCGGACGGCTTCCAGCTCCCGCACCCGCCCCGCGACGCCCGCGAATTCCCCACCCACACCGGCAAAGCGAACTTCTCGGTGTACCCGCTGGAGTGGGTACCGGTGCCACCCGGCCGGCTCGTGCTGCAGACGCTGCGCAGCCATGACCAGTACAACACCACGATCTACGGCCTGGACGACCGGTACCGTGGCGTGAAGGGCGGCCGGCGGGTGGTGTTCGTCAACCCGGCCGATATCGCGGCGCTCGGATTCCACGACGGGGACGGGGTGAACCTCATCTCGGAGTTCGAGGGCCAGGAGCGGCGGGCGGAGGACTTCCGCATCGTGGCGTACTCCACCCCGGCCGGTAACGCCGCAGCGTACTACCCGGAGACCAATCCCTTGGTGCCGCTGGATCATACGGCCGCCCGATCCAACACTCCGGTGTCCAAGGCCGTCGTCGTCAGGTTGGAATCATGGGTAGGGTGACCACCCGCCGGCCGATCAGCCACCGCACCGCCGACGGGGTGGTGGCCAGACCGGACACCCTTGTCGTCGAAGAGCCGTTGGAAATCCGGGTCAACGGCGCCCCGCTGACTGTCACGATGCGCACACCAGGCTCGGATATCGAACTGGCCCAGGGCTTTCTGCTCACCGAGGGCATCGTCAGCGACCGCGACGACATCGCCACGGTGCGCTACTGCCAAGGCGCGACCGACGACGGCGTCAACACCTACAACGTGCTCGACGTCACCTTGGCCCCCGGTGTGCCTGCACCAGACGTGGACCTGACCCGCAACTTCTATGCGACCTCCTCGTGCGGGGTGTGCGGGAAGGCGTCGCTGGAGGCGGTACGGCTGATCAGCCGGCACTCCCCTGGCGACGATCCGACCACCGTCGCATCGGGGGTGCTCAGCGCGCTGCCCGGCAAGCTCCGCAAGGCGCAGAAGGTGTTCGCCACCACCGGCGGCCTGCACGGGGCCGCGTTGTTCGACACCGACGGCACCGAACTGGTGGTCCGCGAAGACATCGGCCGGCACAACGCCGTCGACAAGGCCATCGGCTGGGCTCTGGAGTCCCGACGAATCCCGTTGTCAGGCACCGTACTTCTGGTCAGCGGTCGAGCCTCGTTCGAGCTGACCCAGAAGGCCGTGATGGCCGGAATCCCGATCCTCGCCGCCGTCTCGGCGCCGTCGTCACTCGCGGTGGATCTGGCCGCGCAGGCCGGGCTGACCCTGGTGGCTTTCCTACGCGGTGAGTCGATGAACGTCTACACCCGCCCCGACCGCGTCCGATAACGCCCGCTGAGATCTCCCCCCGTTCTCCAGCCAATCTCCAAGCAGCCGGGCCCCACCCGCGGCGAGCATCGAGGGCATGCTAACGATCCTCATCGCCTCGTGCCCACCCGTCGGCCATATCGGCCCGTTGCTCAACGTCGCTCGCGGCCTGGTGCTGCGCGGTGACCGCGTCACGGTGCTGACCTCAGCCTGGCACGCCGACTCGATTCGCGCCACCGGTGCCGAGGCGCTGCCGTTACCCAGCGTCGCCGACTTCGACGGCAGCGCACTCGATGCCGACCTGCCCGGGCGCGCCGAAACCTCGGGGATCCGACGGGTGAACCTCGACATCAGGCATGTCTTCGTGCGGCCGTTGCCGTATCAGGCCGCAGCCCTGGCAGATGCCCTGGCTACCAACACCTTCGATGCGGTGCTCGCCGACGCCTTCTTCTTCGGCGTCCTGCCGATGCTGCTCGGTGGCCGTCGGGACCGGCCGCCGGTCCTGTCTTATACGACCACGCCCCTGCTTCTCACCAGTTGCGATACCGCCCCGAGCGGCATGGGCCTGCTCCCGCGATCGGGCATATCCGGCCGGCTGCGCAACCGCATCCTCAACCTGCTCGCGCAGCGCGTGCTGCTACGGCCGGCTCACCGCTCGCTTGCGGCGATGCTCGACGCCCTGGGTCTGCCCGAGCCTGCCGCTTTCGTGCTCGACTCCGGCGTCCTGGCCGACCGGCTGATCGTGCCGACCGTGCCAGAGTTCGAGTACCACCGCACCGATCTGCCCGCTCACGTCCGCTTCGTCGGCGCCGTCACACCGATGCCCACCACCGAGTTCCGGCCGCCGGCATGGTGGGACTGCCTGGACGGAGATCGTCCGGTGGTGCATGTCACCCAGGGCACCGTGGACAACGCCGATCTGTCCCGCCTGATCGAGCCTGCCATCACCGCGCTGGCCGATGCGGATGTCACGGTGGTGGTCAGCACCGGAGGTCGGCCGGTGGACCGGATCGGGATTCCGTTGCCTGCCAATACCGTGGTCACCGAGTACGTTCCGCATGATCTGCTACTCCCGAAAGTCGACGTGCTGGTGACCAACGGCGGCTACGGCGGGGTGCAGCGCGCCCTGGCGGCGGGTGTGCCCGTGGTGGTCGCGGGAAACACCGAGGACAAGCCCGAGGTCGCCGCCAGGGTCGAGTGGGCGGGGGCGGGTATCAACCTGCGCACCGGCACACCGTCGGCAGCTGCCGTCGGCGCGGCGGTCCGGGAAATCCTGGCGAGTGACCGCTACCTGCGCCGAGCTCGTGAGCTTGCGGTGGCGTTCGACCGACGGGACGGGGTGGCCGAAATCGCGGCACTGGTGGACGAGGTCATCGCCGAACACCGGGCTCCACAACGACGAAATGGCTGCGTTCCGGTGTGGAACACAGCCATTTCGTCGGTTTCGAAGAGCTAGGCGGTGCTCAATGGCCTGACTTCTCAACGCGGCTCGTTCCTCGCCGCTAGATCGGCGTCAGGCGGTCTTGTCCCGGCGCTCGGCCCGCGACGGCTTACGGGGCACGATGGTCGGCAGGACGTTGTCCAGCACGGTCTCCTTGGTGACAACCACCTTGGCGACATCGTCGCGGCTGGGGATGTCGTACATGGCGGGCTGCAAGACCTCTTCCATGATGGCGCGCAGTCCGCGGGCCCCGGTGCCGCGGTGGATGGCCTGGTCG
Organism: Mycolicibacterium sp. J2; assembly: GCF_026240945.1. GTDB lineage: Bacteria > Actinomycetota > Actinomycetes > Mycobacteriales > Mycobacteriaceae > Mycobacterium. The sequence continues at coordinate 5,778 of NZ_JAPFPY010000054.1, read as the reverse complement.
GCGATGGCATCCAGCGCCTCGGGCGTCATCTCCAGCTCCACCCCGTCCATCTCGAACAACCGGGTGTACTGCTTGACGAGCGCGTTCTTCGGCTTGGACAGGATCTGCACCAGCGATTCCTTGTCCAGGTTGGTCACCGAGGCAACAACCGGCAGGCGGCCGATGAACTCAGGGATCAGACCGAACTTGATCAGATCCTCGGGCATGACCTCGGCGAAGTGGTCCTGGGTGTCGATCTCGGCCTTGGAGTGCACCTCGGCGCCGAAGCCCAGGCCGCGCTTGCCGACGCGATCGGAGACGATCTTCTCCAGCCCGGCGAACGCACCCGCGACGATGAACAGCACGTTGGTGGTGTCGATCTGGATGAATTCCTGGTGCGGATGCTTGCGGCCGCCCTGCGGCGGCACCGAGGCCTGCGTGCCCTCCAGGATCTTCAGCAGGGCCTGCTGCACACCCTCACCCGAGACGTCGCGGGTGATCGACGGGTTCTCGCTCTTGCGGGCGATCTTGTCGACCTCGTCGATGTAGATGATGCCGGTCTCGGCGCGCTTCACGTCGTAGTCGGCGGCCTGGATCAGCTTGAGCAGGATGTTCTCCACGTCTTCACCGACATAACCGGCTTCGGTGAGGGCGGTGGCATCGGCGATGGCGAACGGGACATTGAGCATCTTGGCCAGCGTCTGCGCCAGGTAGGTCTTACCGCAGCCGGTGGGCCCGAGCATCAGGATGTTGGATTTGGCCAGCTCGACCGGCTCGGCGCGGGAATCGCGCGACTTCTCCTGCGCCTGGATGCGCTTGTAGTGGTTGTAGACCGCAACGGCCAAGGTCTTCTTGGCGGTGTCCTGGCCGATGACGTAGCCCTCAAGGAACTCGCGGATCTCGGCGGGCTTGGGCAGCTCGTCGAGTTTGACGTCGTCGGCGTCGGCGAGTTCCTCTTCGATGATCTCGTTGCACAGGTCGATGCACTCATCGCAGATGTACACACCGGGACCTGCGATGAGCTTCTTGACTTGCTTCTGGCTCTTTCCACAGAACGAGCACTTCAGCAGGTCACCGCCGTCTCCAATGCGCGCCATGTGGGTGGGTCCTACTTCCTGTTGGCCTTCGGTTGCAACACCGCTTGGTGGGCTGCCCCGGGTGTTCACCCGACGCTACCCGTTCGCTCCATCCCGTTGCGACCGATAACACCGAATCGCGTGGGTGGTATTTGTTCGCGTGGAGGAGAACATATCCCTCCTCGCGGCTCGGCACCCGTCGGCGCGCGGACCGTGTCCCTGGCGTGTCGCCGGTGTAACGGAAACGCAGTCATCGAAGGTGCCTTCGCCGCGTTCCACGATACCGTGCGTGCTCACCGACAAAGGCAGAGATCACAGCCATGCCTGGTGCCGTCGCAGACTCATCTGCAGCACCTTTCCCATGGCTCTCGGTAGCCCCACCAGCAGACTCTCGACCACCCGACGAATCGCGCGAAAGTCCGACATGTGCGGACCCCGCGTGGGCGACGATCAGCTCATGACAAACACCACGAACAAAGCCGCCATCAGTCTCACCACCGGCCTGGAGGACGCGGAGAAGGTGACGGTGGCCTTCCTGGTCGCCGTCGGTGCCGCCGAATCGGGCCGCCCGACCATGATGTTCCTGACCAAGGAAGCCGTGCGGCTGGCCGTGCCCGGGGTGGCCGTCGGTACCGCCTGTGACGGCTGCCCGCCGCTGTCGGACCTCCTGGAGCGCTACCAGAAGGCCGGCGGGCGCTACCTGGTCTGCCCGATCTGCGTCCAGTCCAAGCACCTGGACTCGAGCAACTTCATCGCCGGGGCGGAAGCGGGGGGCACGGTGCAGCTGTGGGAGTGGATCGGCGACGGAGCCACCACCTTCAGTTACTGAGCAGTGCCCCTGCCCGGAACGCGAAATTGCCGCTACGGCGCGTCCTTCTCGAACGTTCGCACCGTAACGGCAATCTCGACGTGTGGATCTAGGCGTTCTGCGCCGACAGCTTCCGGTAGGCCAGCACGGTGTCGATGATCCCGTACTCCTTGGCTTCCTCGGCGGTGAGGATCTTGTCGCGGTCGGTGTCCTTGCGGATGACGGCCGGATCCTTACCGGTGTGCCGGGCCAGCGTGCTGTCCATCAGGCTGCGCATGCGCTCGATCTCGGCGGCCTGGATCTCCAGATCGGAGACCTGCCCCTGGATCGCCCCGCCGACGGCGGGCTGGTGGATGAGCACCCGGGCGTTGGGCAGCGCGAGCCGCTTGCCCGGGGTGCCGGCGGCCAACAGCACCGCCGCGGCCGACGCGGCCTGCCCGAGGCAGACGGTCTGGATGTCGGCCCGGACGTACTGCATGGTGTCGTAGATCGCCATCAGCGAGGTGAACGAGCCACCGGGCGAGTTGATGTACATGGTGATATCGCGATCGGGATCCAGCGACTCGAGCACCAGCAACTGGGCCATGATGTCGTTGGCCGAGGCGTCGTCGACCTGCACACCGAGGAAGATGATGCGTTCCTCGAACAGCTTGTTGTACGGGTTGGACTCTTTGACGCCGAAACTGCTGTGCTCGATGAACGACGGCAGGATGTAGCGCGATTGCATCGGGTTCATTTGATACCTGCTCCTGGTCCGTCGCCGTTCACGCTGACGCTGGTGATGATGTGGTCGACGAAGCCGTACTCCAGCGCCTCCTTGGCGGTGAACCAGCGGTCGCGGTCGGCGTCAGCTTCCACCCGCTCCAACGTCTGGCCGGTGAACTCGGCGTTGAGCCGGTTCATCTCCTTCTTCGTCAACGCGAACTGCTCGGCCTGGATCGCGATGTCGGCCGCGCTACCGCCGATGCCGGCGGACGGCTGGTGCATCATGATCCGCGCGTGCGGCAGGGCGTACCGCTTGCCCTTGGTGCCCGCGGCGAGCAGGAACTCGCCCATCGACGCTGCCAGACCCATGGCGTAGGTCGCCACATCGCAGGGTGCCAGCACCATGGTGTCGTAGATGGCCATCCCCGCGGTCACCGATCCACCCGGCGAGTTGATGTAGAGATGGATGTCCTTGGTGGGGTCCTCGGCGGCCAGCAGCAGAATCTGCGCGCACAGCCGGTTGGCGATGTCGTCATCGACCTGGGTGCCCAGGAAGATGATGCGCTCGGCGAGCAAACGCTCATACACCGAGTCGATGAGGTTGAGCCCCGACGCGCCAGAACGCATGTCAGTCACGGCTGGATACCTGCTTTCTCGAGTTGTCGTACTCGTTCACCGACATTAACCAACGTGCGGCGAACCGCACGCCCGAGAGGGCGCGCGTTCGCTCACAGCGTCACTCGTCGGCGTCGTCGCCCTTGTCGTCATCCTTGGCTTCAGCCTTCTTCTCGGCCTTCTTCTTGGCCTTCTTGGCTGCCTTCTTCTCGGCCTTCTCGGCGTCGTCTTCCGTCGCGTCCTCGGCTTCGGCCGCGGCCGGTTCGTCGTCACCCTCGATTTCGGCCTCGACAGCCTCAGTACCACCGGACGGTCCGAAGAACTCGGCGGTGTCGATGACGTTTCCGTCGGTGTCGGTGACAGTCGCGCCGTGCACCACCGCGGCGATGGTCAGCCCGCGCCGCACGTCGGCGAACATGGCCGGCAGCTGGTTGTTCTGCTGCAGGAAGCCCAGCAGCTGCTGCGGCTCAAGCCCGTACTGGCGCGACATCAGCACCAACCGCTCGGTCAGGTCGGCCTGACCGACCTGGATGTCGAGCTTGTCGGCGATGGCGTCCATGAGCAGCTGCGTCTTGACGGCCTTCTCGGCATTGCTGCGGTTGTCGGCGTCGAACTCCTCACGGCTGCTGCCCTGCTCGGTCAGCGACTCCTCGAACTTGCTCTCGTCGTGGTCGAGGCCGTGGATGGCGTTGTGCAGGGTGTCGTCGACCTGGGCCTGCACGATCGCCTCGGGCAGCGGCACCTCGACCTCGGCGAGCAGGGTCTCCAGCGCCTTGTCGCGGATCTGCTCGGCCTGCTGGATGCGCTTGGCGCGGCGCACCTGCTCGACGAGGTTCTCCTTGAGTTCGTCGATGGTGTCGAATTCGCTTGCCAGCTGCGCGAATTCATCGTCGGCCTCGGGCAGTTCACGCTGCTTGACCGAGTTCACCTTGACCGTCACCTCGGCCTCTCGACCGGCGTGCGGGCCGGCGACCAGGGTGGTGGTGAAGACCTTGCTCTCGTCGGCCTTGAGACCGATGATCGCCTCGTCCAAGCCCTCGATGAGCTGGCCGGAACCGACCTCGTGGGACAGTCCTTCGGTCTTGGCCTCGGGTACGTCCTCGCCGTCGATGGTGGCCGACAGGTCGATCGAGACGAAGTCACCCTCGGCGGCGGGGCGCTCGACACCAGTCAGGGTGCCGAAGCGGGCACGCAGGTTCTGCAGTTCGGTGTCGACCTCGTCGTCGCCGACCTCGATCGGGTCGACGGTGAACGTGAGCGACCCGAGGTCGGGCAGCTCGATCTCCGGACGGATATCCACCTCGGCGGTGAAGACCAGCTCCGCGTTGTCCTCGAGCTTGGTGACCTCGATCTCGGGCTGCCCGAGGGGCTGAACCTCGGCGCTGGTGACCGCCTCGCTGTAGCGGCTCGGCAGCGCGTCGTTGACCACCTGCTCGAGCACGGCGCCGCGGCCGATGCGGGCCTCCAGGAGCTTGCGCGGCGCCTTGCCGGGCCGGAAGCCGGGCAGCCGGATCTGCTGGGCCAGCTGCTTGAAGGCCCGGTCGAAGTCCGGCTCCAGCTCGGCGAAGGGAACCTCGACGTTGATCCGAACCCGGGTGGGGCTCAGCTTCTCGACCGTGCTTTTCACTGCGTTACTCCTGTTTGCGTCTTCGGTGGCAGCACGGCACGCCAGGACGAAACAAGTCGTCTCCGGTGGCCCGCGCGCTTCGCGAACAGGGTAGTTGACCCGCTCGACCACCCGACACTTGGCGTCCCCGAGCAGGGCTGCGTACGTCGCGACGATCCGCAATACGACCAATCCGCGTCCGTTTGCGCACCGAATACACAGCAAATGTTCAAACGCCCTCGACGCGGGGAACCGTGTGTCACAGTCACCCCCCAAGGAGGTCCGTCGTGACTCAGCAGCGGCTCGTCAACACGAGCCCGATTGACGAATTCGCCCCGGAAGAAGTGGCGCTGCGCCCCAGGGACGCGCGGTTCAACTGGGAGAACACGCCTCTGCACTGGATGCCGGGTGATCCGTACGGCTCACACGCGGCCACGACGCTGAACCTGTTCTTGCCGGTGGCCGAGCGCTGGTTCGCCAAGCTGCTGACCGATTCGCTGGAGTACGTGCGCGACGAGCGGCTACGCGAGCAGATCATCGGCTTCATCGGTCAGGAGGCGATCCACGCCCGCACCCATGACGACGTGCTGGTGCAGTTCGTGCGCCAACACGGCATCGACCCGACGCCGTTCTTGGAGCAGCTGGAATGGGTGGCCGGTCAATACGACAAGCGGATGGAACGAGTCACCGGTTCGGGCCGGCGTAAGGCGCTGGCCTCGGGTACCCACGCGCTCAGCGCCGCCGAACACTTCACCGGCGTACTGGGCCACTGGTCGCTGAACAACGCGTGGGACAGCCTCGGGGTGGACCCCACCATGGCCGACCTGCTGCGCTGGCACGGCGCCTAAGCCTCGATCCGTGGATCGACCCTGTTGAGGTTCTTGGGGCTGATTTTTGTCATGGCCCCAGATCGTGGGCAGTCGGTAGTTGCTGGTCTACCCAGCTTTTCCTGTGATGTTCGGGTCGGGCCTTTCGGCGGTTGGTCAGGC
>NZ_JAPFPY010000053.1 GCF_026240945.1 Mycolicibacterium sp. J2 | reverse complement strand
CCGCTGGCTGGTCCGCTACAACCTGAAACGCAGGCACTCCCGCTGCCGCTATTCCAGCCCGGCCAGCTACGAAAACACCCACACAACCGCTACGCTGCCAGAAGCTGCTTAATCCAAATCCCGTGTCCACCATCCGGGGTCAAGGCCCCTCGGCGTACGAGATCTGGAACGAACCCAACGCCATCTTCGAATGGAACCCGGTCGACGCGGCGTCCTACACGGAGATGCTGAAGAAGGCCTACACCGCCATCAAGGCGGTGGCCGCAACCACCAACCAGGACATCAAGGTCATCGGCGGTGTGGTGGGTGCGGGCCTGACCATCGGCAACCTGTCACTGGACCCGGTCAGCTTCATCACGCAGATGTACGCCAACGGGGCCAAGGGTTACTTCGATGCCCTGTCCTTCCACCCGTACAACTACACCCTGATGTTCAGCCAGGGACCGGCCAATACCTGGCCCGGCACCTCGGCTTTGGCTCAGCTGCAAGCCATTCGGGCTCTGATGAACGTCAAGGGCGACTCCGATCTGAAGATCTGGATCAGCGAATACGGCCAGCCGACGATGACCGGAACCCCCGAGGATCAGGCGAAGCAGGCTCAGTACCTGGAGGACATGATCACGGCGTGGCAGAAGTTCCTCAACGGTGGTCCGATCTTCATCTACAACGCCAAGGACACCGGTCCGCAGGACAGCACCACCAAGGAAGATCACCTGGGGCTCTTCGACTACAACTGGAACGCCAAGGCGGCCGCGGACGTCATCCGGAAGCTGATCCTGCAGCTGACCGGGGCCACTCCGCCCACCACCACGCCGGGCACTCCGGCAGCGGGTCTGGGGGGATTGGTGCAACAGCTCGTCACCGCGGTGGCCAGCGTGGTGAGCAATATCGTCAACTTCGTGCCGATGGCGCTGACGACGGTGGTGAATGTGGTCAAGAACCTGCTCGGCGGAATCTTCGGGGTGAAAACCACGTCGAGCGCGGCAAGCGCCAAGCTCGCCGCAGCCGCCACCGGTCTGGTCACCGCAGCCGTCACAGCGGATTCGGTCACGGCGAAGGACACCACGGCTGCCGATGCCGCACCGGAGGCGATCAAGCACGACGAAGCGGCCACCGAGACGGCCAGCGAGTCGACCACGGAGGCAAAGGTTTCCGACGTGACGGCCAAGGACGAGACGGCCACCGTGCCGGCGGCCGAGACGACGGCCGGTACCGAGGGCACCGTCACGGAACCGGCGGTCACTGAACCGGCCACCGATCCGACGGCGGCCACTGTGTCCGATCCGAAGGCCGATCCGAAGGCCGACACGAAGACCGACACAGTGCCTGCTACCGCATCCGACACGAAGGTCGACACGGCGCCCGCCAGCACGACCGATCCGAAGACCGACACCGCGTCCGGTACCACGTCTGATCCCAAGACCGACACGACGCCCAAGACGGACACGAAGGCTGACTCGAAGGCAGATCCGAAGCCGGCCTCGGACAACACCACCGGCGACAAGGTGACCCGGCCCGGCGCGAAGTCGGGGACCAGCCCGAGCGGGGTCAAGCCCGTGAAGCCGAAGGCGGGGATCAAGGGTAAGCGCGACACCAAGCCGAAGGCGCCGGAGACCACCTCCGGTACCCCGGCTGCGACCTCGGACAGCCGATCGAGCGCCACGGCCGGTGCGTCGACGGGCACCGCAACGTCGGAGTAAACCAACCGCACGACTATTCGCCCCCGAATGCCACGGCATTCGGGGGCGAAAGTCTAGTGAGCGGCTTCGAAAGCCTCGAGGACCTCGGCCTTGATACGGCCGCGATCAGACACCTCGTACCCGTTCTTCCTTGCCCACTTACGGATCGCCGCGAGCTGTTCCTTTGACCCGCTCGCGCTACCGCCACCGTTGGTAGAAATAGATTTCACCGTCCGGCGCGAACGCCCGCCACGAACCTTTACCGCCGCATCGATATACGGTTTCAGTGCTTTGTCCAGCTTGGCGATGTTGCCGGCAGTCAGATCGATCTGGTATTCGACTCCGCGCAGCGAGAACTCGATACGCTCCCCGCCGCCATGCGGAATCTCGGAACCATCCAAGTCGTCAATTAGTTGGCGGACGACACGTTCGGCCATGGAAAATACCCCATCTGTTGGATTGCCTTTGCAGGCTACCAGCGGGTACACAGTGCTTCACATGTCAACTACCGGCGCACACATGATTCACGGCGAACACATAGCGATTCCGCTGAGTCGGACTCCGCCGAGCGGCAAAATTGACGCAGGCTCATATCGGAATCCGCGGCTGCGGATATCGACACTCCAGACGGCCGACGAACCGTCATTCTCCGCCGGCGATTTTCACACCGACAACTCCGGTGCCGGTCACCCCATGGGCATATCGGGAACCGCGGTGTTGCAGCGATCCCGGAAATCAGCCGCGGGCTGCCGGACGGCCCTCAGCTCGTCGCTCACTTGCGGATTCGCGTCGAAGTACGCCTTGATGGCCGTGCGCATATCCTCCCTCGTCTTACCTTTGAGTCCGGTGAAGAAGGCATTCACGTCCGGGTGGGTGAACAGATAGGCAGACGTCCCCGCCGATACACCCGACATCACGCCGGCCAGATCTGCGGCCGTGCAGTTCGGCGGATCGGCGGCAGCGGTGGCGGAACTTCCCATCATCAGTGCACTGGCTACCAGACCGGCGCCAACCAGGCTACGAACAACCATGTTGTGAAACTCCTTTGCGGTTCGAACTGCGCACAGCACCAATCGGCTTTATCTAACGACGCGGCCCGATTCCCCCCGGCCGTCCGGGTACGCCCGGTCGACCTATGTCAATTCCTGGGTCCCAGATCACGTCCATATCCCAGTCGTCGTCGCAATACCAGGGGTCTGCGCAATACGAGGGATAAACCACCGACGGTGGAGTCGGCCCACCTCCGCGGACATCACCTTGAGCGCAGACCGTTGCGTAACCAGCACTGGTGCAGCCGGCAGCCGCCTGGGGTGCGCCCAGTGCACCCACGCCACCGAGGGCCAAGGGAATAACTCCCGCGACGAGGAAATGTTGTCGTATTCGCACGACGATCCTCCTTGTGTTCACGACCCGAAGGTCGATATCAGCAGAGGATAGGCCGACGTGCGATTAGGGAAATCATATTGACCATTTTCGTGCGTCAGATATTTGAGCCGCCCGGGCTCGGCACCATCCTCCCCCCGACTGGATGTTGCGATTTCATATATGAATACAGCTAATCAAAGTGGATGACGACGGCCGATCGTGTCGAACGACGTCCCGTCAGGCTGATCCCGCCCTGACGTCCCGTAACGAACCGAGGTCGGGAAGGGGTTTGCGGCACATGGCACGGGCCTCGTCGACAGGTAAGCCGAAGACCCGCAACAGGTTTTCGGTGGCCAGATCGGCGGTGGCACCATCGTCGCGATCGGGATGGTCCCTGACGAGGATGCCGACACCCATCAAGACGCCACCGGCGATCGCCAAGGCAAGCTCGGGATCCTCGATGGTGAAGCGGCCTGCCTCGATGCCGGCGACGATATCGCGGCGGGCCCGCGGCGCGACGCCACGGTCGGAACTGATCAACGACGGACCGTTGTTCAGCAGGATCTGGGCCTCCCGGGGGCGGCTGCGGAACAGTCGACCCGTCAACCGAAAGCTGCATGCAAAGGTTTCGGCGGGATCGTCGATCGCGGCGGTCAATTCGTCGAGCAGAGCTCCGTGCGCATCGAGGGTGTCGATGACCGCGGCATCGAACAGCTCCTCCTTGCTGGTGAAGTGGTTGTAGAACGAGCCCATCCCCACATCGGCCGCCTGGGTGATCTCCAGAATCGGCACGTTGAGCTTCCCCTCGGCAATGAACGCCTGCGCCGCTTTGATCAGGGCCGCGCGGGTCCGTTGCTTGCGCCGCTCGACTCGGTTGGCGGACGGCGCATCGTCGACGGTCATGGGACTCCTTCGCGGTATCCGGTGAACGCCATCATAGGCCCCTGACTCAGGACTGAGGAATTCGTCAGATTCCTTGACTGATGCTGCCGTCGTGTGTGACGATTTCGTCAGACAGTTAGGAGCCGCCCCGTGAACGTCGACGTCCACAAGGACCTCCACAGTGAGCACGGGGCCCGCCGCGGCGAACATCGCGGCCGGTCCCGCAATCCGGTGATCAAGGTCCGCGATATCGCCTGGCTGGAGTTCGAGAAGCCCGATCTGGTGCGCGCGGAGGCGTTTGCGCGGGCCTTCGGCTTTCAGGTGTCGATCAGCACACCGGACGAATTGCAGCTGCGTGGAACGGAGCCCGGTGCCGCGTGTGTGATCATCCGGCGGGGTTCGGGAAGCCGCTTCACCGGCGTCGCCTTCGCCGCCCACGATGAGCTCGACGTCCTCAAGCTCGCCGAAGTGGCCGGCGTCCCCACCCGCCCGCTCCCCGAGACCACCGGCGGCCTGGTGGCCGAGTTGCTCGATCCCAGTGGCATCCCCGTGCGGGTGGTGGCCGGGATGCGGGAGCTGCCCGCACTGCCGTCACAACGCCCGCTGGTGACCAACACCGGTCACGACATCCCACGGATCAACGCGACGCAACGCCCGCTGCGGGTGCCCGCCCGCGTCCAACGACTCGGCCATGTGGTGCTGCAGTCCACGCGCTATCGGCAGGCGCTCGATTGGTATCTCGACAATCTCGGCATGATCGTCAGCGACTTCCTGTACTTCCCCGGTCAGCGCGACCGCGGACCCGCCATGAGCTTCATCCGTTGCGACCGCGGTGCCACGCCGGCCGACCACCACACCCTGGCCATGGCGTTGGGACCGGCCAATCGCTATGTGCATTCGGCCTATCAGGTCGCCGACCTGGACGCCCTGGCCGCCGGCGGCGAGTACCTCGCCGAGCGCGGCTACTTCCGGTCGTGGGGCATCGGTCGTCATATCCAGGGCAGCCAATTGTTCGACTACTGGCGCGACCCGGACGGGTTCCTGGTCGAGCATTTCGCCGACGGTGACATGTTCGACAACACCCTGGAACCCGGATGGGCGCCGTTCACCGCCACCGGTCTCGCGCAGTGGGGTCCGCCCGTCTCCAAAGACTTCCTGGGCACCAGCCCGCGATCCGCTCGCGCTGAAGCACTGTCGATGATCAGTGCGCTGCGCCGCGACAACGAGTTCGACGTCCACCGCCTCCTCGGCCTGTTGAAAGTAGCCACCTCGTGACCATCTCCGTGCTGCGTACCGCCGACGCCTGGTACGTCCAGAATGCCAACGGCACCAACCGCATTCACACCGCCGCCCGCACCACCGGTGAGCTGCTGGCCGACCGGGCGGCGATCGAGGCCGCGGCGGGCGCGGCGGCAGGCGACACCGTCGACGTCGACGGCCTGCAGTTGCGGTCCCCGGTCACGACGCCGTGCCGGGTCATCGCGCAGATGACCAACTTCGAGTCACACGTCGTCGACTCCGGTATGGACCCGAAAACCATTCCGCTGACCTTCTTCCGCAAATCCTCGGCCTCCATCAGCGGTCCCTTCGCCGACATCGTCAAACCCGGCCACGTCCGCTTCCTCGACTACGAGGTGGAGATCGGGCTCGTGATCGGCCGGGACGTGCCGGTCGGGACGTCGATCACCGAGACCGACCTGGCCGAGGTCGTCGCCGGACTGGTCGTCACCAACGACGTGTCCGCGCGCGACATCCAGTTGCCCCAAACGCAGTTTTACGAGGCCAAGTCCTATCCGACGTTCACTCCCGTCGGGCCGGCGCTGGTGCTGCTCAGCGCCGAGGAACTCGCGCGCTTCGGGGATCTGCGCTTACAGCTGTCGGTGAATGGCGAGCAGCGGCAAAACGCGCTCGTCGAGGGCGACATGCTGTATCGGCCGCTGCGGGCCCTGCAGTCGCTGACCCGGTTCCAGGACCTCTCCGCAGGCGACCTGGTGCTCACCGGTACACCCGCCGGCACGGCACTGAGCGCGCCGCCCAAGCCGATCGAGCTCATCGGGGCACTGCTCCCCCCGGCGGTGAAGTGGAAGGCGTTCTTCAAACGCCAGGCGGGTAACCGCAAATACCTGCAGCACGGTGACATCGTGGAGGCCCGGGTGGCCACCGACGACGGGACGATTGATCTCGGCACCCAGCGCACGCCGGTCGTCTACGGATGACCGTTCCCGTCGTCATCGTCGGGGCCGGGCCTACCGGGATCACGGCCGCGACCCTCCTCGCGGGCTACGGTGTCGACGTGCTGGTGCTCGACCGGTGGGAGGGCGTCTACCCGCAGCCCCGCGCGGTCCACCTGGACGACGAGTCGATGCGCATTCTGGCGCGGCTCGGCATCGCCGACGAGTTCGCCGCCATCTCGCGGCCGGCGCTGGGACTGCGCCTGCTCGACAAGACCCATCACGTGCTCGCCGAGTTCGGCCGCACCACCGAGGTCGGCGTACACGGGTATCCACAGGCCAACATGTACGACCAACCCGACCTGGAGCACCTGCTGCGGACCAATCTGAAGAACTATCCGCGCGTCGTACTGCGCGGCAACGTCGAGGTCACCGACATCACCGACGACCACCGCGGGCGGGTGCGCGTTACCTACGCCGACCGCGACAGCGGCGCCCAGCACGTTGTCGACGCCGACTACGTGCTCGGTTGCGACGGGGCAAACAGCTTGGTGCGCAACCGCATCGGTGTCACCATGACCGACTGGCGCTTCGACCAGCGCTGGCTGGTGGTCGACATCGCCACCGCCGCCGAGCTGGCGCAATGGGAGGGTGTGCACCAAGTCTGCGATCCCGTCCGCGCGGCCACGTACATGCGGATCGGGCCAACCCGGTATCGGTGGGAATTCCGGCTGCTGCCCACCGAGCACGCGTCGGATTTCGCCGACCTGTCGGCGCTGACACCGCTGATCGGCCCGTGGATAGCCGGTATCGACCACCGCGACCTGGAGCTGATCCGGGTCGCCGAGTACACCTTCCGAGCTCGCATCGCCGACCGGTGGCGCAGCGGACGGATCTTCCTGCTCGGTGACGCCGCGCACCTCACTCCCCCGTTCATCGGACAGGGCTTGTGCGCCGGGTTGCGTGACGCGATGAACCTGGCGTGGAAGCTCGCCGGCGTACTGCGCGGCGACCTACCGGACGTCGCGCTGAATTCCTATGAAGCAGAACGTAAACCGCACGCGCGGTACATGATCGCCACCGCGTTGGGTGTGGGTAAGGCGATGACGGCCGGCGGGCGCCTCGGGGATGCACTCCGTCGGGTGATCGCCCCGCGACTGCACCTGATACCCGGCCTGCGTGCCAAGCTCGTCGACGGCGCCACTCCGGCGCTGCGACGCTCCGCGCTCGTCGGCGCCCGCCGCACCTTGCGGCCCGGCCTGGCCGGCCACCTCGCCCCGAATGCGCTGTTGGCCAACGGTCAGCGCCTCGACGATGTCCAAGGCGGCGGCTTCGCGCTGATCACCACGACGCCACCGCGTAGTGATCAACACGCCGCCATCGACGCCAGGGGTGCACGAGTGGTCGTCGCCGACCACGGCACCGAGCTCGCGAGATGGCTGTCTCGCGGTCGGGCCGACGCCGCCGCCGTACGCCCGGATGGCACCGTCATGGTGGCCGGCCGTCACCTCGACACCGTGTTGCCCCACCTGCCCAGGTTTCGGCCGCAGGAGCCACGGTGACCGGACCCAACAGCACCGAATGGCTCGACGTGCATGCGCACTTCGTCACCGAGGACTACGTCGGTGCCGCGATCGCCGAGGGAATCGAGCATCCCGACGGGATGCCCCAATGGCCGTCGTGGACGGTCGAACAGCAGCTTTCCCTGATGGCGGACAACGGGATCCGGCACGCACTCCTGTCGGTGTCCTCCCCCGGCGTGTCGTTCACTGCCGATGCCGCCGCACTGGCGCGCCACGTCAACGACTTCGCGGCCCGGACGGTCGCCGCACACCCCGAGCGGTTCTCTTTTCTCGCAACGCTTCCCCTGCCCGATGTCGACGCCGCAGTCACCGAGGCCGTGCGTGCGACCGATCGGCACGGCGCGGTGGGTGTGGTGCTGATGAGCAACAGCGGCGGGCGCTATCTCGGCGATCCGTCGCTGAACCCGTTGTGGGAGTGCCTCGACGCGCGGCAAGCCATCGTGTTCGTCCACCCGACCTCGCCACCGGACGCAGAATCCGTGGCCCTGGGGCGGCCCGCCCCGATGGTCGAGTTCATGTTCGAGACGACGCGCACCATCACCGATCTGATTTTCGCCGACGTCGTCACCCGCTATCCGCAGATCCGCTTTCTGATCCCGCACTGTGGGGCCGCCCTGCCGCTGCTGGCGGAGCGCATCGAGATGTTCCGCAGCCTGTGGCCCGCACGCGACGGCGGTGCACCGGGACCCCTGAGCACCGAAGCACACCTGCGCCGCATGTGGTTCGACACCGCCGGCAAACCGATGCCGACCCAGGCCGCCGTCCTGCGCAATGTGGTCGGGGCCGACCGCATCCTCTACGGCAGTGACTCCTGCTGGACGCCGGCGTTCGCGGTAGGTCAGCAGATTGCCGCCCTGGATGCCGACCCGGAGATCGACTGGCGGGCAGTAACTTCGGCCAACGCGCAGCGCTTCCTTGAGCATCGTCGGTGACGAGGCGCCCTAGGACATGTTCTGTGCCGACCTCGGGATCATCGACCGGCTCGGCCGCAGCACCAGGACCAGCACACCGGCGATGACGATGCCGACCAGGTTGACCAGCAGCTGAAGCGCCGACCGGCCGGCGACCGACCAGTCCCCCAGCACCGCGGCCACCACCGCGAAGCCCGCTGCGGGCACCGTGGTGACCGAGATGAACACCCCGATGAGCGCACCGGATTTGGCGGACACCAGGGATAGCATGCCTGCCGCGCCGGCCAGCAGCGCGACGACCAGCGAGACGGGCCCGACCTGGTAGATGAAGTCGACTTCGTGGACGTTGGCGACGGTGTCGAGGGTGATCCAGCCGATGGCTTCGGCGCCGAGCGTCGCCACCGCCGTGATCCCCATCGCCACCGGAAAACCCACCACCAAGGCAAGCAGCGCGCGCAGCGCGAGCCCGCCGCGTCGTCGGACCAACGCCACCGACAAGGCGGCCAGCGGTCCGAATTCCGGGCCGACGACCATGGCACCGACCACCGTGACCGACGAATCCGTCGCTACGCCCACAGCGGCGAGCAGACACGCCAGGATGAGGAAGAGCAGGAAGGTCATCGTCAGCGCGGAGTCGTCACGGGTGCGCGCGATCAATTCGTCCCATACCAGCGCGTCGGCGGCGTCGCCTTCGGCCTCATCCTCGGCACGATGGGCTTGGGTGGACAACACGGTGTCCAGCGCGTGCAGCGTGATGGCGCCCTGATGCTGGACGTCGAGCTCTTTGAGCCGCCGTATCACGTCGTTGACCGACTCGCGGGCGATGTCGGCGGTGATCTCGTCGCCTGGCGGCGCCAGCGCCGCGCCGGGGAACAGCAGCAGATTGCCCACGCCCGCCTCGCCCCGCAGCACGTCCAGGATCGGCTCACGCAGATGCTCCGGTGCGATGACACGCAGGTGCAGCACAGCGCGAGCCTATCCTCCGCAGCCGAAGGTGTGGCCGGTTGCCGCCGTGTTCACCGACCAGATAGAGATAGAGGCGTGAATGACAGCTCACCGACGTCGGCGCGCTGGCTGCGCAGCATCTTCACCGGGTGGCGGATGCCGACCTCACGTCCGGTCGACACCGAAGGTGAGGGTGCCGAGAGCCTGATCGGTTTCGTCCTGGCCGCTGCCGTGGTCGGTGCGTTGACCGGACTGGCTGCCGGCAGTTTCCGGGTCGCGCTGAGCTATCTGTCGCAATGGCGTACGGCGCTCAGCGGGTGGGCGCACGGCAGCGGGTGGGGGTTTCTGCTCGTCGTGCTGGGTTGCACGGCCTCGGTCACGGCGGCGGCCGCCCTCGTGCGCCGACTCGAACCGCAAGCCGAAGGCAGCGGGATTCCGCACGTCGAGGCCGTGGTGGCCGGTCGGGCCGAGCCGGGCCGGTTTCGGATCTTGCCGATCAAGTACGTCGGCGGCTTGTTGTCGATGGGCGGGGGCCTGGCGCTCGGCCGGGAAGGCCCTTCGGTTCAGATGGGCGGGTCGATCGCCGTCATCGTCGCCTCGGTGACGCGCCGCCCGATGTCCGATCTTCGGGTCCTCGCAGCCGCAGGCGCTGCCGCCGGTTTGGCGACGGCCTTCAACGCCCCGATCGCCGGTGGCGTGTTCGTCCTCGAAGAACTCGTCAAGCGATTCGACCCGCGCACCACCATCGCCACGCTCATCGCCTCGGCGTCGGGTTTCGGCGCCGCGTACCCATTCGTGCACTCGGGCACCGAATTTCGCATGCCGGCACTGCACGACCCCCAGATGAGCAATGCGGGCTGGGTGCTGGCCGTCGGGGTCACCGCGGGCGTGCTCGGCGTCCTCTACAACAAGGCGCTGATGTTCGGGCTGCACGTCGCCGATACCAGCCGATGGCCCGCCGAAGCGCGGGCCGCCGCGATCGGTGCCGCCGTCGGCGTTCTCGTGTGGTGCGCTCCCGACCTGGCCGGCGGTGGCGACAACCTCACCCAGGAAGCCCTGTTGGGGCACGGAGCGGCCGGGGCCGTCCTCGGGATACTGGCCCTGCGCTTCGTCCTCGGCGCCGCGTCCTACGCTGCGGGAACCCCTGGTGGGCTGTTCGCCCCGATGCTCGTGCTCGGCGCCTACACCGGACTGCTGATCGGTTTTGCCGCAGAGCAACTCGATGCGACCCCGCCCGATTCGGCGGCGCTTGCCCTGATCGGTATGGCCGCCTTCTTCAGCGCGACGGTGCAGGCGCCCATCACGGGCCTGATCCTGGCCACCGAACTCACCGGCACCACCAATCAACTTCCGCCCATGTTGGGCGCGTGCGCGTGCGCGTTCCTGGTGGCCGTCGCGCTGCGTTCGCGTCCGATCTATGACCTGCTCACCGACCGGGCCGCCGCCTTGGCGGTGGCCCGTGGGAAGCCGAGCTAGCCAGGGACGTCAGAAATCGACATCGGCAGCGGGTTCGTCGCCGGCGGCGGTGAACGCGGTCAACGCTTCCACCAGACCGTGTCGCTGCCGAACCGGCATCGCCTCCACCACTCGTGCTATCTCGCTGCGGCGTCGCATGGTCACGGTGCGCACTGTCTTGCGACCGCGGGCACTCAGCTCCACGATCAGTTCGCGACGGGACTGGGGGTGCGGGCGTCGTTCCAACAACCCGGCAGTCACCAGACGGTCGACCATTCTGCCGATCGTGGACGGTTGCACGGCGAGCAGCCCGGCCAGGGTCGACAGATTTGACGGGCCGCGCGTCGACAAGATGACCAGTACCCGAAACTGCGGAATGGTGATCGACTCGTCGACCTCGGCAATCGAGCGGGCCGAAATCGCTACGAGCAGACGGGAAGCCGTGATGAGCGCATCGGTGATGGCGTCAACCGACGTTTCGGCGGACTCGTCGACGATCGTCCTGCCCTTTGCGCTCACTCCAGGCCCCTCTCCCGCGCCACAGTACCGGAGGAGCGCCCACGCGTCGGCGCGGCACTCAAAATTGCATACTGCAACTATTGCACTACGATCGGGTTGGCCAGCACTCGCACGAGAAGGGACACGGACGTGAAGATCGTCAGACACGTCCACCCGCCCTCGGGCTTGAACAGAGTGCCGTTCATCCGCTTTGTCCCCGAGGGCCGCGGGTGATCGCTCGAAGTATCGGGGTGGTGATCGTGTCCCTGACTGCGGTGCTGTTGAGCGGATGCTCGGCCCATCCACCGGACCGGCACATAGAGGTCGCGAGGTTGGCCGCCGACATCGGCCGCATGCCGGGCGTGGTCGCAGTCAGCAGTAAGGCCACCAACCTTCCCAACCAAAGCCGGGTGAACTTCGTGATCGACGCCGAGACGGTTGCCGACATAAGCCCCGAAGAGCTGTCGGCCATCGTGTCCCGGTATCTGGGTGGACTGCGCGAGGTCGACTTCACCGGCTACCGAACCGAATTCGACGCCCACCGCGGTTGGAATGTTTTCGCCGTCGACGGTGGGCGCCTGCCGATCGTCAACGACGACCAGATCATCGGCCAAGCCAGGGATTGGGCGCGGCTGCGCCACGACTTTCCGGCCGCTTCGGTAACCCTGCGGGCGACCATTACCCATCCCGGCGGGCGCCAACCCATCCAAGAATGGGGCCATTCCAACACAGGCTCGATTCAGCTGGCGGAGCCCACCGATTACCGTGACACCACCGCTGCGATCACCACGCTGACCGACCGGTATCCCGAGCTGGCATCGTTGACCTGGACAGTCGGCGCCGGAGTCGAGCATCCCGCCGATATCAAATCCAGCCACCGCTATCCGAGCGTCGCGGAGCTGGCACTGTGGGCACAGATCAATGCCGACCAGGCGATTCCCCACCAGAGCAAGCTGACCATCGGCGGACGGGTCAGCGCCCCGGTCTGGGTGAGCGAGAAGACCGACTCGCATGACCGGGCTGACGCGGGAGAACTCGCGCGTCGCCATCTACCACTGGTCGCGGCGCTGCCGGAACCGACGCTGTACACCGCGACCGATCACATTCAGGGCGATATCAACGGAGACGGCCGTGCCACCGGCCCGATCGCCATCACCACCGGTGGCTGCACCGACCGCGTCTACCCACCGTCGGTAACCGAACAAGCCCTGATCAACACCTACGAGACATGCAAAAAATCCTAAGAGCTGCTGTCCCAGTCGCCTTCGCGGCGATCGCCGCCGCCTGCGCCGGCCAGGCGCCCCACGGCGCCCTATCGTCTTCGGCTTCGGCACCGACGACGACGGCACCGGCGGTCCAACAACTCGGCCACGTAGCGCAGAAGCAGATATCGCCATGGACAATCATCGGATTTCTGCGCGGACGAGGGCTACCCGCACCCAACGCCCTGGACGTTACCGACCAAGCGTGCCACAACCCGCAATGTCGGCAATCGGTGATCACCGACACGGTTCAGGTCACCTCGTTCGCATCGGCCTCGGCCGCACGAGCGTATGCACACCCGCGCGGTTTGCGGGTGGTGGACGACATCGTCGTAACCTTTGCGCCGGTGCTCAATCCTACTGAACGGGAACAACTATGGTCGGCAGTTACGGAGGCAGTGCGATGAAACCGACGATGATGATCGCCGTGACGGCCGTCGCGCTGACATCGTGCGCCAGCCATCAGGCCGCCGGCGCCACACCGGCGCCGCCAGAAGCCGGGGTGCCGCTGAACCAGTTGTCCGCCAACGGCATTGCCGACACCATCAAGCGATCGGGCATGCCGATACCCAACGCCCACGACGTCACGGCGACGACATGCGCACGACTGCAGTGCACCGGCGCAGTCGACTCGGACCCCGTCTCGATCGTCACGTTCGCCCAGAGCGGTCCTGCCGAACGCTACGCCGGGGACACCGCCAACAGTTACGTCGTCGAAGACATCGTCCTGGTGTTCGCCCAGGCCACCACCCCCGCAGACCGGGCCGCCTACGAGCACATCGTGGAATGGTCTGCACAGCATTGATCGTTGGTCCACGGTTGCCGACCCCGGCGGCTCACCCTTCCTAGCCGCGGCGGTGCAGCGTGCCTATGCAACCGCGGAGTAGCGCCAAAAGGCACACGGTCGTTCGACTCGTTTTACGGCAGTACTTACCCGAACTACCATCAGCACCGGGACAGGATTGGAGTCACCATTGCCGTTGCCCGCGAGGTGCGTGACGATTTCAGCACTCCCCCACCGGACTAGGTTTCGGCTCGCCCTAACCTTAGCCTCGATCCGTGGATCGACCCTGTTGAGGTTCTTGGGGCTGATTTTTGTCATGGCCCCAGATCGTGGGCAGTCGGTAGTTGCTGGTCTACCCAGCTTTTCCTGTGATGTTCGGGTCGGGCCTTTCGGCGGTTGGTCAGGCGGTGGCGG
>NZ_JAPFPY010000052.1 GCF_026240945.1 Mycolicibacterium sp. J2 | reverse complement strand
CCGATCACCGCCGAAGACCGCGACGCCGCCGAACTCTTGGCCCGCCGCGACACCCTGCGCGCCACCCAGCAAGCCCAGTTCAAACCACGCCTCCGCACCCACGACCACAGCCGCGAACACACCCGCGACCACGGCCTCGACCTCTAAAGGGAGCAGGTCAGCAGGTCAGCAGGACGTACCGGGCGGGCGTTGGCGGGCACGATGGTAGGCGTCGCGATAGGCCTCTGGGCTGATGCCAAGCAGGCCAGACAGTGTGCGGGCGTTGGCATCCGACAGCGGGTGTTCTCCGAGTTCGATCCGCTGCACCGCCGCGGTGGACAGCTGAGCCTGCGCGGCCAGCTGCGGCTGGGTGAGCCCTTTCATGACCCGCCAGTCACCGGGGAATCGCTGGTCTTCCTGGATGCGTACGACGGCGTCGATCGGGGCGTCCAGGACGGCCATCACCGCGGCCAGGATGTCGATCTGCGGCGTGCGCCGCCCGGCCTCCCAGGCGTGGATGGTGCCTAGCGATGTCCCGGACAGCCGCGCCAGATCGCTGACGCTGAATCCCCGCTCGCGGCGCAGGGTCGCGAACGCGGCAGCGTCGAAGCCGCGCAGAACGCGTCGGCTCATGCGGCGGCCATCCGGGTGTCGCTCATAACCGCACAGACTCATCGCACCGCCACTGTAATGCGTAGAAGTAGTGTTTTAGCGCAGTGTTATAGCGTAGTTGCTTAACGTAAAATTGGCCGTGGGGGGGTGCCGCTGCGCACGTCTCACCTGCGGTTTCGCCGCGAATTTGTGTCCAATTGACCAGCCCGTGGAGGCTCCTGTGGAACTGTCCGTCCGCCCCTTCGTCAAAACCGGTATCGCGTTCACCATGGCCGGCGCCATCGCCTTGAGTCCGGTCATCGCCACCAACCAACACCCGCTCGGGGTGCCGGTTCACCTGCCCCAGGTGAGCGTGTCCGAAGTGCACCTCGCCGCGGCGATCTCCCCGCGCGATGTCGCCGCCCTCACCGCGAACCTCAATGCCGCCCTGGAAGCGGCTGGTTCTACCGTCACCGCGCTCGTCGACAACGCGAGCCACACCCTCACCAGCGCACTGAGCACCGCGTCCGGGCTGAACACCTCGCTGTGGGACCAGCTCATCGCGGCGTCGGCGGGCAGCCCGACCCTGAAAGCCGTCCTCGTCGCACTCAAGGCGTCCTCCGGCGGTGCGCTACTTCAGCTCACGAACACGGTGAGCGCAGTAGGCGACGGCATCACCTTGACCACCGGCCAGGTCGCCGAGCTGCTCACCTCGGCCATCACCGGCACCGTGGGGACGGTGGCACAAGCGGTGGCCAGCGTTGTGAACAACCCGCTGGCGGCATCGAGCTACATCGGCCTGCTCAATACTCCGTTCGGCGCAGCGGGCCTGGCCCTGCAAGACGGCATCACCGGACTGAGCCAACTCGGCACGACAGGACTGCACCTGGTCAACGATCTTGTCCACGGTGTCACCGCGCAGGTCACCAACGCGCTCGACATGGTGAACCGTCTTCTCGATGCCGGCAAGACGGTCACCGACATCACGCTCATCAACGGCACCCTCACCGCCATCCAGGGCATCGTCTCGGCACCAGTCAGTGCCGTCGTCGCCGGCGTGGACGGTATCGCCTCGGCCGTTACCAACGCCGGAGTGTCCACACTGGGGCTGGTGGCCGGCGGCGCCAACGCCATCGTGGGAACGTGGCTGGGCAGCGGCAGCACACCCGGCGCGGTGATCAAGGCGATCAGCGCTATCGGCCAAGAACCACTGAGCCTGGGAAGCTACACCCGCGCCGTGTCGATCCTGGTCGGCGCGGTGGGGAGCACCGCGGGATCGGTGGCCAGTACCGTCACGGGGTTTGCCTCGATGCCTTTCCGCTTCGCCGCAGACCTCACCGGTCCCGGCGCTCAGGCGGTCAACTCCCTGGTCTCCGGGATGGCGACGGCGGCGTCCGGATTGCTGCGCGCTGCGGGCCTTTCGCCATTGATTGCCGGCTTGCCCAACAATCTGGCGACCGTCGTCACCGGAGCCGTCACGGCAGCCGCTCTGGCCACCAAGACGACCCTGAACGCGATCGCCACCGCGATCGACGTCGGCCACGCGATCGCAGGATCGGTCACCTCGTCAAGATCGACCGCGACGGCCGTCACGTTGAGCACCGCCAACACAGAGGTCACCGTCAAGCCGACCGCCACCAGCGAGGCCAACGGCACGCCCGTCACCGCTGATCTGGCGGCCACATCGGGGCCAGCGCCGGCCCCGGTCAGTGCGACCACCAAGCCCGAGAACGCCACCCCTACCGACGTCGACGAGACGGTGAGCGTGCCACCAAGAACTGACACCACCACCGCGGCGCAAGCATCCGGAGGGGACCAGGCACCGGCCACGCCCAGCACGGATACCAGCTCGGCCCCAACACCTTCCGAGAAGACCAATGCCGCCGACTCAACGTCTCCGGAGCCGTCGGCCAAGCCGACCGTGAAACCGAAACCCGCCACCAACGCAGCGGCATCCACCACCGACAAGACGGCCGACACCTACGGCCGCCACGCCGCGTCGCCGCGACAGTCGACCGCAGGTGCGACCACCGCAGCCTCGTCGGATACCGATAAGTCGTCCTCCGAATCCGGCGGCCGCCACCGCCGCGACGACAGCGACTCGCACAAGAGCACGTCGAACAGCGACAGCGGCGGCGCGTCGTCACATGACACCACCGGTGGCGGCCGTCACGCTGCAGGCAAGCACGCCGCCGCAGCATAAGAACGAACGGTCAGCGAGGCTGGCCGCGGGAGCCCAACGGTTGCCGCGGTCAGCCTTGTGTCGTTACCGCGGCGACCGCTTATCTGTAACGGGAACTGTGAAACCGTTCGCTGCCGCTGGTAGGCACGTAAGTTACATGTGTACTACCGACCGGGTAGGTCTGCTAATCCGTACGCATGTGTAGGACGTGTGTCAGGGGTCTGACTTGGATCCCCGCGTGACAGATCTGTTGTCCAATGGGCGGTCGACAGAAGTCAGGCGCCACTGAAGTGAACGCTCCTGCGTAGCGCTCATGGCGACCGCCCATGATCTCCAGATCGATCCGGGGCATCGTCGATCGGTATTGGTGAGCTAGTGGTTCAGTGAAGATTCGATGAAGAACGCGGCGTTTCGATTCATCGCCTGGGTGGCATCGGCATGATCGAGTCATGACCGAAACGCCCGAATCCCGGACTGAACCGACCGCGGTGGCCACCGAGCAGGGGCGCGGGGAGCTGTCGCCTGGATCGGACCGTCCCAACAGGCTCACCCAGAGCGCGGCATGGGTGGGCATCGTTGCTGGTGTCGTGTTCATCGTCGCGGTGATCTTCTTCTCCGGGTTCTTCGTCGGAAAGCAGTACGGCGGCGGTTACCGCGACGGGCGCGGAATGTCTTACCCCGGCGGGATGATGGGGCCCGGCGGGATGATGGGGCCCGGCGGGATGATGGGGCCCGGCGGGATGATGGGCCCCGGAGGACCCGGCGGGATGATGGGCCCCGGAGGACCCGGCGGGATGATGGGCCCTGGATCGTGGGGACCGGGCGGGATGATGGGGCCTGGATCGTGGGGACCCGGGATGATGGGCCCCGGTCAGCAGCCATCGCCGACCACAACTCCGGCCGTCCCAACCACGCCTCAGCGGTAGCCCTTTCACCCCGCGGGTTGGGCTGCACCAAGCCCCTACCGCTGTGCTGCGACAGGGTGGTGGAGCCACCTCGTTAGGGCATCGGCGGCGTGCTTCTTGCTATGCGCGTCCGAAGAGTGGTTCGCCGTCGTTGCCAGAGTAGGAAGATGAACCGGTCCAGGTCGGCGCGCAGTTCATCGGCGGTGCAGCCGGGATGACCGACGTAGTGGGTCAGTGATGCGTCGAGGCGCCCGGTGTCGGAGGCGAGCCAGTCGTTGACGAACTGCAGCAGCTCGGTCAATTCGACGGCATCGGCGATATCCAAGCGGCATAAACACGCCTCCGGATCGGGGTTGCCGTCGACGACAATCGGATTAGCCGGCCTGACGAGTGCAGGTCGGCCTTTGATTGCGGGTGTTCTCCAACAGCGTGGCCGGTGGCCTACCGCCCCAGCAGCACGCACTTGTCATCGTTCGCGCGGCGAACGCGGCCGGGGGAGGGTTAGGTGTGGTCGAGTGCGTCGATGACGGCTTGCAGTTTGGTGGTGACCTGTTCGGCGACCTGTGCTACTCCGGGTGCGTCGCTGAGGTCGGCCATCAGCGCGGGATTGATGGCATCGACGATGACGGTGTCGTTGCCGTGGGTGGTGTCGGCGCGCACGACGACGTTGCAGGGCAGCAGCAGCCCGATCTCGGGGTCGCTGAGCACGGCTTGATGCGCCAGGGGCGGGTTGCAGGCTCCCAGGATCAGATAGTCGGCCATGTCGACGTCGAGTTTGGCCTTCATGGTGGCTTTCACGTCGATCTCGGTGAGCACCCCGAACCCGTGGTCGGCCAGGGCTTTTCGGGTTCGCGTGACCGCGTCGTCGAAGGAGGTGTGCAGTGTGGTTGATAGTGCCAGTTTGGTCATCGTTGTCTCTTTCCTGCTCAGCGGTGTGCGGCGTTTCCGATCTGTGCTGTCGCGCGGCGGGTGCTCACCCGCCGGCCGTGTGGTTGCGGGATCCCGGCTAGGGGTTGGGTGCGCCCGGCGCGGACGCCGTTGGCGATGACGACGATTTCGGCGAGTTCGTGCACGAGCACCACGGCGGCCAGGCCGAGGACACCGAGTAGGGCCAGGGGCAGCAGGATGGTGATGATCGCCAACGATAGGCCGATGTTTTGCAGCATGATGCGCCGGGATCGGCGGGCGTGGGACAGCACTTGGGGCAGGTGGCGCAGGTCTTGGCCCATCAGGGCGACGTCGGCGGTTTCGATGGCGACGTCGGTGCCCATGGCGCCCATCGCGATGCCCAGGTCGGCGGTGGCCAGGGCGGGGGCGTCGTTGACGCCGTCACCGACCATCGCGGTGGGCCGCCGGGAGCGCAGTTCCTCGATGATGCGGGCCTTGTCCTCGGGCCGCAGGTCAGCGTGCACGTCGTCGATGCCGGCGTCGGCGGCCAGCGCCCGGGCGGTGCGCTCGTTGTCCCCGGTCAGCATCGCCACCTGGTAGCCGTGGGCGCGCAGCCCACCGATCACCTCGGGGGCTTCGGGTCGCAGTTCGTCGCGCACCGCCACCGCACCCAACACGGCGCCGTCGCGTTCGACGAGCACCGCGGTCGCCCCGGCGCGCTGCATCCGGTCGATGACCTCGGCCAGCGGGCCAGGTTGGATCCAGCCGGGACGCCCGAGCCGGACCAGACTCCCGTCCAGCCACCCGGACAGCCCGGCACCGGGTACCGATTCAACATCGCGGGCCGGAGTGAGCTGATCGGTGGCGGCGAGGATGGCCGCGGCCAGCGGGTGTTCACTGCGGGCCTCCAGCGCGGCGGCCACCGCCATCACCTCGCCGCCCGAAACCCCGTCGGCGGGTACCACGGTGATGACGGTGGGCTGGTTGCGGGTCAGCGTGCCGGTCTTGTCCAGGGCGATCCCACGGATGCGGCCCAATGCCTCCAGCGCGGCACCGCCTTTGATGAGGACACCCATCTTGCTCGCGGCGCCGATCGCGGCGACCACGGTGACCGGCACCGCGATCGCC
This sequence comes from Mycolicibacterium sp. J2, assembly GCF_026240945.1. GTDB lineage: Bacteria > Actinomycetota > Actinomycetes > Mycobacteriales > Mycobacteriaceae > Mycobacterium. The sequence goes on along the minus strand of NZ_JAPFPY010000052.1, from coordinate 11,856 downwards.
AGCGCGCACGGTGAGGCCGCGACCAGCACCACCAGCGCCCGTTCGATCCACACCCGCGGATCCCCGACCACGCTGCCCGCCACGGCGATGATCGCCGCGGCGACCATGACGGCCGGCACCAGCGGGCTGGCGACCCGGTCGGCCAGGCGTTGGCTGGAACCCTTGCGAGCCTGCTCGGCCTCCACAATCGCCACGATCCGGGCCAGCGAGTTGTCGGTGGCGGTGGCGGTGATCTGCACGTCGAGCACCCCGGTGCCGTTGATCGAGCCGGCGAACACCGCATCACCGGGGCCGGCTTCGATCGGCACCGACTCCCCAGTGATCGCCGAGGTGTCCAGCGCGCTGCGGCCCGCGGTGATGACCCCGTCGGTGGCGATGCGCTCCCCGGGTTTGACCACCATCACCTCGCCCACGGCGAGTTCGGTGGGGGCGACCCGGTATTCGCGCCCACCGCGGCGCACCGTGGCGACGGCAGGGACCAGCGACAGCAGCGCCCGCAAGCCCCGGCGGGTGCGGGTGATCGAGTACTCCTCGAGGCCTTCGCTGATCGCGAACAAGAACGCCAGCATCGCGGCCTCGCCGACCTCACCGAGGGACACCGCACCGACAGCGGCGATCGTCATCAGCGTGCCGACACCGATCTTGCCCGCCACCAACCGCTTCAACGTGGACGGGACGAAGGTCACACCGGCGATCACCAGTGCCGCGGCCTCCGCCACCAGCGTCACCGGCCCGGGTCCGCCAGCCCAGCCCACGATCAGACCCGCCAGCAGCAGCACCCCGGCCAGCGCGGCAGCCCGGATCTCGCTGACCTGCCACAGTTTCTCCGGGCCCCGCTCGCGCTCATCGCGCTCGGCACCGGGGTCGTCGTGGCCGCAGCAGGTGTCACTCACAGGCAGACCCCGATGCGCTGCCTGTGCCGTAATTGGGGCACAACGCGACCGCGTTGCCGGTGGCCGCCAGCAGTGTTTCGGCCGCCGCCAACAGATCGAGCAGTTCCGGGCGGGTCAACGAATAGAACACCTGCCGTCCCTGCGGACGGCCCGCCACCAGACCGCACTCGCGCAGACACCCCACATGCGCCGACACCGTCGACTGGGCCAACCCCAACTCCGCAACCAGGTCGGCCACCCGGGCCTCCCTGTGAGCCAACCGGCCCACGATCGCCAACCGGGTGCCATCAGAGAGGCCACGGAACAACGCCACCGCCGCATCCACACCCGACGCCGGTCCGGCCAGACAACCCGCACTATCCATCGTCATTGGACGATAATACTGTGTTTTAGCTGGTAATACCGAAAGACACCGATCATTGAGGACCATCGGCCCTACCTGGCATCGGCACTGCGCGAGCAGGCTGGCCTGAGCAGCCCCCGGTGCGGGGCTTGGTATTTCAGGCGAAAGGGACACGACCATGATGTATGACGGCTGGGGCTGGGGCGGCATGGGCTCCGGTGGCTGGATCCTGATGACCGTGCTGATGGTGCTGTTCTGGGCGGCGGTGATCACCGCCGTGGTCCTGGCCATCCGCTACCTGACCGGTCCGCGGCACACCGGCGCGCACCCGCCCGGACCGGGGCCGGCACGCGCGGAAGGGCTGCTCGCCGAACGCTTCGCCCGCGGCGAGATCGACGAAGACGAATATCAGCGGCGTATGACCCTGCTGCGTGAACACCGTTGACCGCGATGCGCTCCCACCGTCTCTGGCTGATCTTGGCCATCGCGATCGCATCGGTGATCCTCGGGGTCACCACCACCGCGATCTGGCACCCCGGCGGGCCGTTCGGCCGCCAAACACCGGTCGCCAACGCCCCCTACCCGAACGCCCCAGGCGCCTGGGGTCCGGGCTCGATGGGCCCGGGCATGATGGGCCCCTGGCGGTACCCGGCCGCCCCGCCGCCGTCCTGTTCCGCGCCCGCCCTACCCGGTGCGGTGGTCGACGTCACCCTCGCCGACATGGGAGCGATGATGGGCCCCGGCGGCATGATGGGCCCGGGCATGATGAGCCGCGGCGGCATGATGGGCCCCGGCATGATGGGGCCGGGCTGGAACGGCCCGAATGGCCCGGGGCAAACCGGCTACCGATGGCCGGGCATGGGGATGATGCGCATCGTCGTCACCCCGGCCTCCGTTCCGGCGGGACCGGTGTCGTTTCGGGTACTCAACACCGGCGGGTTGAGCCACGAGCTCGTCGTGCTGCCCCTGGCACAGGGCCAGTACCCCGGATGGCGTGTCACCGGTCCCGACGGCAAGGTCGACGAGGCCGGCAGCCTAGGTGAGGCCTCCCGCACCTGCGGCGCCGACAAAGGTGACGAACAGTCACCCCAATACGGCATCGGCCCTGGCGGCACCGGCTGGACCACCATCACCCTGACCCCGGGACGCTACGAGCTGATCTGCAACATCGCCGGCCACTACTGGGCCGGGATGTATGCCGAACTCGACGTCACCAGCCCACCCAAATAAGCGAGACGAACCATGTTCACCAGACGTGCAACGATCACCACCGCGACCATCCTCGCGCTAGCCGGATCGGTCGCAATCGGGCTCAGCGGCGGCGAGACGACCACCCTCGCACAACCCCCAGGCGGGGTTTCATCGACCAGCGGGCCCGCACTGCCGGTCCAGGGCCCATGGGACCAGTGCTGGGGACCCAACGGCTGGGACCCCAATTGCTGGGGACCCGGACCATGGGGTCCCGGCGGATACGGACCGGGCATGACGGGCCCCGGCGGATACGGCGGACCGGGCATGATGGGTCCCGGCGGATACGGACCGGGCACGATGGACCCGGGACAGTGGGGGCCAGGCATGATGGGCCCGGGACAGTGGGGTCCTGGACAGTACGGACCGGGCATGATGGGCCCCGGGCCGTGGGATTACTAACAGCGCTGCCGTCGCACCACCGAAGCCGCTGTGATCGCCGAGAGTTCGGTGACGTCAAGCCCAGGCGCATCCGCGGTCGGCGCGAGGAATCCGGCGAGAATGCGGACGGCGTCGAGCGACACGCACTCACCGGTTGACCAATCACACCTGTCTCACCTGTCACACTCACACACGTGTTCGATGCCTGCGCGGCCCTGACTTCGGCGCCCGGCAGCGTCGCAGGGTCGGTTCGCTCGGGGCGGCTCACTGCAGCGGATTCGACACCGCCGCACCACCTAAAACCAGTCGAAATGGCCGTGTTTGCACAGCATTTCACCTCTTACACATGTATACTACGAAGGTGCCTGACCAGCAGAAATCGTCCACGCGACACACGGCGCGCCTCCGTGACGATGTAGGAATAGACGTGCAATATTTCAGCCATGGACCTACAGGAGTTGGTCGAGCGGCTGATGAAGCAGCATCGCTCCGCCTTCGCCCGGCTGCTCGGGGAGATCGAAGCGGCCTACGACGAAGTGGTGGCCCTGCACGCGCGGCGGTTTCCCGACCCGCGTCAGATCCCCGGGGGCATGCTCTGCGGGGACGTGCGGGCGACCGTGCTGGCGATGAACGGTATGGATGCGCTGACCCGTACCGGCGAGTCGACGCGAGAGGTGCCCACGAGCGCGTCCTGCGGCCCGGATTCCACGTTGCGGATGACCTCGGGGTCCAATACGTCGGTACGGCTTGGCGATTCGAATATGGCCATGGCCAGGGTGCGCAAGCTGGCACCCGACGTGGTGGACGGTCTGGCGCTGTTTCTGCCGCAGGCCACACCTGCGGCGAAGCCGGGGGTGCAGTTGTTCCTCGACGACGGTGCCGCCGAACCGGTGATGGGGCCGCCGGGCTTGGAGCAGGAATACGAGTTGATCGTCTACTGGTGGCCGACACCGGACAAGGCGTCGGTGGCGGGTGCGATCCTGGCCGCGGTGGCCGACTTGAACACCAACGACGAGCGGATCCTGGTGTTCACCGCGTTGCCGCCGGCGATCCGGCCCAAGACGGCGGCCGAGGAGCAGCAGGCAGTCACCGATTACCAGCCCGACGGGGACTTCAACGAGATTTTCGGCAAGAAGTCCACCGACACTGGGGATCCGGGCGCGTAAATGAGTGCGGGGTACCGGCCGGGGTTTACCGGGGACGAGGTGGTCGGTGATGACGGTCGAGGTGTTCGGCGCACGGGTCCGCCAGGCCCGGGTGCTGCGGCAGATGACCGCCACGGCGGTGATGGAGCACATGGGGTGGCGTTCCCCGCGCCAGACGCGTCTGGAGCAGGCCGAGACCGCCACCTTGGACGCCCTCGAGTTCGAGGCGCTGGTCGCGTTGTTGCGTTTCCCGGCACGGTTTTTCACCACTGCACCGGTGTCACGGGTCGCAGCGCGGGATCTGCTGTTCCGGGCGCCCAAGGCTACGACGGTCACCGAGAAGGAGTATTTGGCGGTGTTCGCCAACGTGGTCGGTGATCTGGTCGATCAGCTCAACGGCGTGGAGAAGGGGCCCGTGGTGGCGCTGGAGCCGTTGCCGGTGGGCACCGATGTGGTCACCGCGGCGGCCAAGGCCAGGGCGTGGCTGGGCCGCGAGGCGTGCGAGCCGATCCGCTATCTGACCTATGACTTGGAAGCGGCCGGGGTTCCGGTGGTGTTGCGCACCAAGCATTCTCGCTCCACGGGTCGCATCGACTGGGACACCCAAGACGAGGAACCCGCCGGTGGGTTGACCGAGAAGCATCTGGGCTGCTCGGCGCGGACCGGGGAGTTCCGGCAACGCCCACTGGTGTTGATGCGCAGTATCGACTCCTGGGAACGCAGCCGCTGGACGGTCGCCCACGAGATCGGCCATCTGGTGTTGCACCGCCATGGCGAGGTCAGCGATGACCAGGAGAACGAGGCGTCGCGGTTCGCGTCGGAGTTCTTGGCGCCGGCGGCGGCGATCGCGGCCGAGATCACCGATGCCCCGACCCTGAATCATCTGATGCCGGTGAAGTTGAAGTGGGGAATTTCGTTGGGCGCGTTGATCATGCATCTGCGCGAATCCAAGCTGATCGATGAGCACCGCGCGGCGATGCTGCAGCGCCAGCTCTACACCCGGATCAACTCCGAGACCGGGCGCACCTGGGGAAAGACCGAACCTGGGTGGGACGCCCGCCTGCCCGAGCAGCCGCGGCTGCTGATCAAGTGGGTCGAGGCCTGCTACGGCGCGACGTCGGTGGAGATGCTGGCTGCATTGGATTTGATCTTCCCGGCCGATCTGCTGGCCGACATCCTAGCCGGACAGCGCGGGGCGAGCGCGCCGCGGCCGGCGCGGGTCGATGTTGCGCTGGCCCCGGTGGGCGGCACCGACCGTGGTGACACGGTGGTGGTGGCGGCCTCGGAGCGGTTCCGGTCGCGCCGGCAAGCCTGAACGGATTCGTGGGACATCGGCGATGGCACGCACGCAACGCATCGCCCTGGCCGAGGACACCGATACGTTCACCGTGGTGGGTCCGGATTTTCTGCCGATCGACCCGGCCGAGGAGTTCCTGCAGTTTCTGCGCGACGACGAGGCCTCCCCTAACACGGTGAAGGCCTACGCCGCGGGGCTGGCGGCCTGGTGGACGGTGCTGGAGCACACCGGTACCGACTGGCGTGAGATCAGCACCAGCCTGTTCGGGCAGTTTCTGGCCTATCTGCGCACCGGGGACCTGCCGGGCACCGCCCGCATCGGCGCCCCCGAGGGCTGGCTCGGCGCGGCCAGCACCGCGTTGCGGGCCGCGGCGGTGCTGGCCTGCTACCGCTACCACGCCGACGCCCACGGGCTCGTCGGCCCGTATCAGCGGCTGCACACCAGCCGCGGCAAACGTGGCCGGTCACGTTACATCCCGATGCTGGCCGGGGTCGGTGCGGCGCGGCCGGCCAAGGACCGCCCCATTTACACGGTGCGCCGCGGCAATCGCGCCGCCACCCCGGTGCTGCTGCCCGCCCAGGTCGGGCTCATTCTCGATGGCTGCGCCACCCAAACCGGCCATGAGTGGTCCGGGCCGGCATCGGGGCTGCGCGACCGTTTGTTGTTCGCGGTGCTGGCCGAAACGGGGATGCGGTTGGGGGAGGCATTATCGTTGCGGCACCACGATTTCCACATCGGCGCTGGCGGCACCCCGTGGATCGATATCGCCGCGCGCCAAGACCACCCCCGCGGAGCGCGCGGCAAGACGCTCTCCCCGCGGCGGGTCTATATCGGTGACGACCTGGAGGCGCTGTATTCCTCCTACGTGTGGCATCTGATCGATCACGGCGCGGATCTGGCAGTGCCGGACCTGACCACTCATTTCGTGTTCGTCAACCTGACCGCGGGGACACCGTTCGCGCCGACGCGTCCTGAAACCGTCTACGCCAAAGTCGATTCGGTCACCAGCCGCGCCGCCGGGGCGCTGCCACAGGGGTGGTCTCCGCACTGGCTGCGCCACACCCACGCCACCGCGCTGCTGCTCTCCGGCGCGGCCCCACACGTGGTGATGCGCCGCCTGGGCCACGCCGACATCCAAACCACCCTCTCCACCTACGGGTGGGTCACCGAGGACGCCGAGATGCGCACCCTGGCCCAATGGCGCAACTACGTGGCCGGCTGGAAAGGACTCACACCGTGACCACACCGATGGACCCACCGCCGCCCCGGGGCGCGGCCTCATCCCCGGTCGCGGTCAGTTCCTGGCAGTCCCAATGGGCCCGAGTGCCCGGGCAGTGGCGTAAGCCCGTCTATCCGATCGACACCGCACCCTTCCAGGAGGTGTTCCTGCGCAACCAGTTCTACCTGCGGGGCAACCGCGCCGGGGCCGCCCACGACTTCACCCCCGCCGCACCACCGCGATTCGCCGAGGAAATCGCTTGGTGGGTGTGGTGGTGCTGGGATCAGCAGCTGCGCAAGATCGAGCCGTCGCTGCTGGCGTGGCTGGTGCGCACCCTGCCCGCGGCCATCTCCGAGCACACCACCCGCACCGGCGCTGCGCCCACTAGTATCGCCGAGCTCGATCCCACCGAGCTGATCCGCCAGGCCGCGTTGAGCTTTCAGCGCCGCAACAACCGGCTGCCCTCACCCGGATCGCGGCGCAACATCAGCCACCTCATCGAACACCTGCACTTGAACGTGTCGGTATCGTGCACCGACACCCCGTGGTGGGCCCACGACATCTGGGATCTGCGCGCCGATCCCCGCATCCCGCAACGCCCGCACGAACCCTGCCACGACCAGACGGTGCGGCTGCGCGGGATCACCCCAGACTGGCTGCGCGAAGGCCTGCGGTTCTGGCTGCGCAGCGCCCTGACCTACGACCTGCTCACCTGGTCCTCGGTCGTTGACCGGGCCCGCAACCTCGGCTCGCAGCTGGGCCACTTCGCCACCACCGCAGGTCATCTGCAAGACCCCTTGATCAGCACCGACCCCGACCAGCTGCGCACGGTGTTCCTCGACTACCTCGACTACCTGCGCTCACCGCAGGCCGCCACCCATTCCGAGCGGCTCACCTCCGACACGGTCGCTAGCCTGCAAGCCCAAACCCAGTCGTTCTACACGTTCATGCACGACCACGCCGCCGAGGCAGCGACGGCCACCGCCACGGCACGCTGGCGCGACATCACCCTGACCCACACGGCGTTATGGTCGCCCATCAACGCCCCCAAACACCGCCGCCGCGCACGCGAACTCACCTGGCATTCCACCGCCGACCTGCAACGCATGCTCGCCTACCTCGACGTTTTGGCCGCAGAACCCAAACAGAAAGTGGTGCTCACCGGCCCCGACGGGGACCTCTCGGTCCTCGCAGGCCTCGGTGACCCCCAAGCCGCCCGGATCTGGCTGCTGCAAGCACTCACCGGCAGGCGGGCCTCGGAGATCTTGATGCTCGATTACGACCCGCTCGAGGCGATCCCGGGCCAGGACCGGCCCGTCGGCACCGAACCCGACAACGGGGCGTTCGTGGCGCGGCTGCGCTATCAACAGACCAAAGTCGACGGGATCGTCCCCACCATCCTGGTCGAGCAAGCCATCGTCGACATCATCGGTGAGCAACAACGATGGCTCACCACCAAATACCCTCAGCTGCAATCCAAATACCTGTTTCTCGGGCTGAAGAATCAGCACCGCGGGCAACGGCCCCGCTCCTACACCACCTACCGGGCCATGCTCGACAAACTCGACAAGTGCCACACCCTCACCGACAGCGCCGGGCGGGCACTGCGATTCACCCAAACTCACAGGCTGCGTCACACCCGGGCCACCGAACTGCTCAACGATGGCGTTCCGTTCCACGTCGTGCAGCGCTACCTCGGCCACAAAAGCCCCGAAATGACCGCCCGCTACGCCGCCACGCTGGCCGCGACCGCCGAAGCGGAATTCCTCAAACACAAGAAGATCGGGGCACACGGTGCCGACATCGACATCACCCCGCACGACATCTACGAGATGACCCAGCTGGCCGCCCGCACCGACCGCGTCCTGCCCAACGGGGTCTGTCTGTTGCCCCCGCTCAAACAATGCGACAAAGGCAACGCCTGCCTGGGCTGCGGGCACTTCGCCACCGACACCACACACCTGGACGAACTGCGCGCCCAGCTCGCCGCGACCGAGGCGCTCATCGCGACACGGCGCGACCAATACCGGCAACGCGCCGGCCGCGAACTTGGTGACGACAACATCTGGATCATCGAACGACACCGCGAAATCGACTCGCTGCATGCCATCATCGACCGCCTCGCCGCCACCGCCGACAACTCCGTCGCCGGCCCAGGCACAGGCAAACGACTGCCGCTGCTGCAGATCCAAACCCGCGGAGCCCACCAATCCGCCCTCGACAAGGCCAGCCGACCCCGCACCGGTGAGCAATGACCACACCGCGCTCCACCGACGCGATCGTCGCCCACGCCAAGAAGCGCTACGCCGCCACCGAAAACAAGATCGCCAAAGCGATCAAGGACATGCGCCGAAAAGGGCTCACGATCAACCCGCAAACCGTCGCCAAACACGCACGGGTTTCCCGCAAAAGCGTCTACAACCACAGCAACCTGCTCGACCAGATCCACGCCGAATCAGCCAAACCCACCCTCAACCCGGCACCCACGACACCCCAGCCCGACACCGAATCCAGCATCGTCACCGCCTTGCGCGAACAACTCCGCACCCAAAAGCAGCGCTACCAGACAGAGATCGCCGAACTCAAAGCCGAGAACAAAACCCTCGAACAAGCCCTCGCCACCGCACACGGCGAACTGCACCGCCTCCGCAACACAGCAACACCCACCGCGAGCCAACGTCGGTGACACCGTTACAGATAACAGTGTCCCCTACGAGAAAACCCCATCTAAAACCCACGTGGGTGACAGTCCTACACACCCCACAACCCGTTACAGATAATGTGCGCGGACGGCCCTGGTCCAGACCACGCGCGCCCGGTAGTGCCTTAACAGCTGGCCTGCGCGCGTCACCGGCGGCTAGAGCGCCGTCACTGCTTCTTGGAACTCCTTGAACCACACGAACCATTTGTTGTTCCACAATGCGGCGTCGGTAGGGTCGTCGATTCGCTGGCGCCCGGAGCCGAATGTGTCACGAACTTCAAGTGCTAGGGCGAAATTCGCTGCAAGGTTGGCTATTTGCTCGCTTTGCCACTGCGCGAGGATGTGGGCGTGGCTGGCCAGAACCTCGCGGCCTGCATCGGAAGGCAAGCTCTGCGCTGCCCGGCGCGAGGTCAGCAGCCCCCGCATGGCGAGCACCATGAGCCTTGCCGTTTCGATGATTACGGCGTCTGGGTCCATCTCAAAGGTTGCGTCCGGATCAGTCGAGTCGCTCACTGGTTGATCCTTTCTGTCGTTCAGAGGCTGGTCGGCAGACCTGTCCCGACCGATGTGGTTGCATCACTGCGGGTGGCGGTAGGTCAGCTGTAACCCGGCGGCTTCGACATGGGGAGGCAGGGCACCGTATCTGCGCCGGAACGCGACCACGATTCTGTCGAAAGCCTCATCGCTGCCGCTGTTTCCCGCGTCCGAGGTGAACTCCGTAGCGGTTGGGTCTAGACCCAACCAGTCTTGCGCGGGGACGGTCATGCGCTCACCGGCCGGTGTCAAGAAGTCGAGGACGAAGGAGCCCCGCCCGCTCCATGCTCCCGGCGTGCCGGTGGGCACGCCTTTCCATCGTTGGAGCGAGTACACCAGGAACCTCTCGCCGGATTCACTGTTCACGAATTCCGCGCCGGGTAGGTCCAAGGCATGCACCGTCAGCGGTTGCGATTCGGAGATGTCAATGTTGTAGCGGCCTACGACATCTCGACTGAACTCGACTCGCTCCTCTTGAACCCACGTCAGGGCCTGCCGAGCCTGGTCCCACCGCTGTTTGACGTCGGCACGTAGCCGTTCTTCCTCAGTGCCCATCAACATGGACACCCCTCGGGGAGCCTCACGGATGCGCTCTGTACTTACCCGCAGGCGGTCAGCGATGAACCGATCGTTGTAGCCCTGTTGGCGAAGCGACAGCACGCTGAGCCCCAAAATCTGGTCGGCCACGGTCTGGGCCCGCTCAACGGCGGCGTGGGCGGCCGAGGTTGCGGCGGTGAGGGCGGTGACCACAGAACCGCTATGCGCAGAAGGAAGGTCCGCCGGCGAGCTGTGTGGGGTCATCGCGATGTTCCCCTCAGGTGTCGATCCACGTCGGTAATGGGCATATCAGGGCTCCTTGGTGAGCGTGTGGTCCATTGGTTTCGCCGTCGGGGGTGATGCTCTTGAGGTGGGCCAGGTCCGAGGCCTCCAGGAGTGGTCCGCGAGCTCTCCCGTCCCGTTCACACCGCGGCACCCCCGGCAGGGTTAAGCACCTCTGGCTCCCGCGCCGGGTGATGTATCGGCATCCGCACGCGGGGCACTTCGGCAGCTCGTCACCGGGCCTTGTGCCCTGGCTTGGCGCGTACGGCCGGCGAGCGGCGAAGGGCCACCGCGCACCGCTGTAGTTGTCTCCAGTTCGTGCCATCGTGTCGGTCCGGACCGTATCTCTCTATGTCGCTGGGGTTTTCAGATCGGGTCGGTGTAGGTTCGGCCGCTGGTGGCCGTTGTGTGCGTCCAGCGCTGTCCGTCCCACCAGCGATAGTGGAAGCGTTGCGCGGGATCGGGGTACCAACCGGGCAGCGGTGCCCCAGGTGGCAGGGTGAGTGGTATCGGGGCGGTCGCCTCGCGCCGGGGCGGCATGAAGACGTCCTTGGGAAGGTCGTCGGGGTTCAGGCCCATCGCCGCGATCTCTTCGAGCGCTTCTTCTTCGGCTGTTTGTCCGTTCTCGGTCATCGCGGCCGCGGCGAAGCTGCGGACGTCGAGGAACGTGCGGTCCCCGCGTGGGCCGGTGTTCTGGCTGAAAACGGCGATCCACCGGTATCCACGCTCGTAGAGGTCGGCGGCGTCCTGGCCTGCTTCCTCGCGTGAGAAGACCCGGGTGGGGCAGTGTTCGTTGATGGCATCGACGTAGTAGGTGTACCAGCCGGCAGGCAGCAGTTCGGGGGAGCCGGTGGCGTGCAGCTCCGATGCGCTGATAAGGCCGGCACGGTATAGCTCACGTTTGGTCAGGTAGTCGATGTCGTCATGCGGACCGGCGCTGCGGGCCACGTCCTCAATGATCTTGTCGCGCTTGGCGGCGGATGCCGCGATCGTGCGGGCGAAGTAGTGCGGGTCGCCAGGATCGTCCCAAGAGGTGGAGTCGGTGGCGCGTTCTGGGTGCTCAGCCATAGGTGAATGGTGCCGCAGCAGGGTGACGTTCTGCGGTGCCCAGCCTCACCAGATTGCCCGCTTTAGAGGTCGAGGCCGTGGTCGCGGGTGTGTTCGCGGCTGTGGTCGTGGGTGCGGAGGCGTGGTTTGAACTGGGCTTGCTGGGTGGCGCGCAGGGTGTCGCGGCGGGCCAAGAGTTCGGCGGCGTCGCGGTCTTCGGCGGTGATCG
>NZ_JAPFPY010000051.1 GCF_026240945.1 Mycolicibacterium sp. J2 | reverse complement strand
ATCGTCGCACCGTCGGTGTCTCGGTAGAGCGCGACTGCGTCCCGTTTGAACTCGTCGGGATAATTTTTCCTTGCCATCGTGGACCGATCATCTCGCTTCCCCCGCCAATCTTGCGGGATTCAGCGTGTCCAACACTCGGGGTCAAGGCCCCACTTTCGACCAGGCACCGTCCGCGCCGACTACTACGTCGGCCTTGATCGACGAGCCGTCGGCGAAGGTCAGCTGAGGGCGCTGCCCGGCAGCGCTGACCACACCGGTCACCTTATGGCCCCAGCGGATGGTGCCGCTGGGCAGCGAGGCAATCAGCATGGCGCGCAGCTCGCCGCGGTCCACTTCGGGCCGGGTGCCCAAAGGGCTTCCCGGCCAATCGAACACGATGGCACTGTCACGGTCGGTGATGCGTTTGGCATCATGCCCGGCGCGGATGAGGGTGCGGAACTCGTCGAACAGGCCGGCGTCGCGCAACGCCGCCTGCCCGGTGTGGGTGTGGATGTCGAGCAGGTCACCCTGCCTGCGGGCCGTGGCCGATTCGTCAGCGTCGTACACGGTGGTGGTGACGCCTCGACGATGCAGTGTGCGGGCGAGTGTCAGGCCGCCCAGGCCGGCTCCGACAATGGCTATGGATGACATTCAGCGCTCCTCGGTCAAGGCCCGACGAGTGTCGAGCCATTGATGAAAAGACGCTGGGCGGCTTGAGACCGAAGGTCTGAGCACCGTATCGACGACCGGGGGACCGATCGCTTTTCGCGACGGGCACCACTATACCGCGGCGGTGTGCCGGTGGTCGGATGAGAACTGCCGTCGGTCGAGCGGCGGAACCTGTGCCCGGAGCCTGGGTGCCAGCTGTGGATATGCGCTAACGTCATATTCGACGTGCGATGGCGGGTGCCAAGCCTGCCGGTGACATGCGGTCCAGCCCGTGGCCGCGCCGTTGTAGCCCGGCACCCGCGAACAGTGGTGTGTGGCCGGGTGAAGCTGCCTGGGGAGGGCAACGTGGCGTTGAATACAAACGTCCGATTTCACGATGTCGTAGTGACCGGTTTCGCCGCCACGACGGCGATCGCCGCCGACGCCGAGGAGACCTGGGCGGCGTTGTTGGCCGGCGCCAGCGGTATCGAGAAGCTGGAGTATCCGTTCATCGAGCAGTTCGGGCTGCCGGTGCACATCGGCGGACCGCTGCGCGAGGACATTGCCAGCCAGGTCAACCGCGTCGAGGCCCGCCGGATGACCAGGGTGACTCAGATGGCGACGCTGCTGGGCCGCCGCGCCTGGGCGCACGCGGGCTCCCCGGACATCGACACCCGACGGCTCTCGGTGGCGATCGGCCAGGGCTACGGCACCACCCACGACCTGGTCGAGCTGTACGACAACTGGCAGGTTCGCGGCATGCGCGCCGCGTCACCGCTGACCGTCCAGATGCACATGCCCAACGCGGCCGCCGCGGCAGTAGGCCTGGAACGCAAGGCTAAAGCGGGTGTCATCACCCCGATGGTCGGCGATGCCGCGGGGACGGCGGCCATCGGGGAAGCCTGGCGCCTGCTGGCGCTCGGGGAGGCCGATATGGCGATCTGCGGGGGAGTGGAAAGCGGGATCGAGGCAACGCCGTTGGCGGCCTTCAGTAACGCCGGGTGGCTGTCCACCCGCAACGACGACCCGGAAGGGGCGTGTCGACCCTTCGACCGCGACCGGGACGGGACGGTGCTCAGCGAGGGCGGCGCGCTACTGGTGCTCGAGACCGAGGAGCACGCGAAATCACGTGGTGCGCAGATCTTTGCGTGGGTGCTGGGCTACGGCCTCAGCTTCGACCCGTCCGAGGAGGGCACCTTCGACCCGACGGGGGAGTCCGAGGGTGAAGCGATCCAGCGCGCGCTGCACTCAGCCGGCCTGACGCCCGCCGACGTCGACCATGTCAACGCGCACGCGACGGGCACCCGGGACGGCGACCGCTCGGAAGCCGCCGCCATCCGATCGGTGTTCGGGTCCCACCACCCGGCGGTGTATGCCCCGAAAGCGGCGCTCGGGCAATCCATGGGCGCGACCGGCGCCATCGAGGCGATAGTAACGGTACAGACCTTGCGCGACAACGTGATTCCGCCGACGCGCAACCTGCACCAGCTCGACCCGGAATTCGATCTGGACGTGGTGGCCGGACAGCCGCGCAGCGGGGACTACCGGTGCGCGGTCAGCACCTCGTTCGGTATCGGCGCCGTGAACGCCGCGCTGGTGTTCGGTCGGTACTGAGCTTGGTTGCGAAGGGCTAAAGTCGGTTTCCATATCTGCGTGGCGTGACAGTCGGTGGTTGTTCGGTAGACCCAGCTTCTCCTGCCGCGGGAGGCGGCGTGTATCTCCAAGATTCGTCGAGAGTGGAAACCCGCCCTGGAAGGCTCTCGTGCAGGTCTCCCCGCCAACGGATGACGTCAGGGTCCTCGTCCGGCTGCGGTGCTAATGGGCCAGGCCAGCCTTCTTCAAAATCGAGCAGATAATAGTAAAGGGCCGGATTGTCGGTGTCGTTCCACGGACCGGAATCGATCAAAGATTCCCTGGTGTCGCGAGCGAGACCCCACGTGATTCCCAAAGGAACGGCTTCGTACACGACGTGGATGAATGGCCCACTGCTCCACGCGTGCGAAACTCTGAAAACGTAGCTACTGAGGCCGTCAGCCTTAGCGTTGTTGGCGTTCTCCACTTCGATACGTCGTAGTAGGTTCTGCAACACTTCATCGGCAAACTGGTTGTGCCGTTCGCTGGGCTCAGTTGATCGGCACATTGTTGTTCACCCACGGCGGCGTCCAGGTCCAATTCGGTCCGAGTTCTACCACTCCGCTTCCTCCTGCACGGGGGTACATCGAGATGAGTCCCTTCTGTCCCCCACCGGGCACATCCACACTCGGGTTGGTATTCACGACGATTCTCATCGTGACGCTTTCTCCGGTGTCGTCGCAACTGGCGATCCCGAAGGTCCCTGATGTGCAGTGGACACGGTTGATGGGCACTTCGTAGACGAGTGTGCCACCGTCGCTGGAGATCGGCCGGCTATGCGAGATCAGGTCTGTAAACACGTTGGGGTTGACGACACCGTGTCTCCAGTAGGCTTTGTCCCAACCGAACCCCTTCCCGGTTGTGGCGTCGTAGTATCCCCGACGCATCACTACATGGTTTCCGTCCAAGTCGGTGGCTTCAGCGATAACGTCATTGATCGGGTAGGCCGGTGACGGCGGCGGTGCTTCCCTGAAGTCGACAGCTTGGATAGACCCGTCATCTGCTGGTTCGGCGAAGCCCGATTGCCTTAAGGGGCTTAGTGCCGCAACTACTTTGCGGGCAACCGCGTTGTCCACAGCGGCGAGATTTGAGGCGGTAGAGCGAATGTCGGCAGCGAAGGCCTCGGCTTGTGCTTGGCGCAGTGCACGCGCCTGTCCCATCAGGGGAGTAACGGACCGATCTGTGACCGAAAGATCTTCTCCAACAAGAAAACCCGCCGCCTCCGCGTTTGCGATCCTACTCAGCGCCTGGTGCTTGGCCCATCTGATGTCGTCGGCGCCATTGTGCGCCGCAGCGGCGGCGGCATACAGATGATCGGCCATGCCGCGGACCTTCACGAGATCTGCAAAGGTGCCGTCTTGAGCGGCGTCGGCGCCCGCGCCTTCCCACTCTGTCCCACCGGGGGCCAAGGTGCCCTGGTGAATGGCGGAAAAGTGGTCTTCCCACTCATTGCCGGTCTTTGCCCACCGCAGCGCAGCATCCTCCAGATGTGCCGTCTCGTAGGCGACAATCTGCGAGCGGGTCAGGTCGCCCATGTTGCTGAGCTCGGCCACGCTCAGACCTTGATGGACGGTCCGGCACCGGTGATTCGGTCCGCGGATTCACGGTCGGTCTGGGCGTATAGATCGGCGGCGATGCTCAACTTCGCGCCGACCGAAGTCGCTCGTGCGGCGAGACCATCAGCAGTTGCCGCCACCAGCTCGTGGCCACGGTGGACTGCTGAGGTGGTGGATTGGAAAGGCAGTCCGATCGCTTGATCGGCGGCGCTGTATGCGAGTGCGGCGGCTACAGAGCAGCACTTCTCAGCGAGGTCGCGCAGTCCCTCGTCACTTGTCCGCATCGCCTCCCCCATGCGACCAAGTCTACGACGACTGGCTACGCATCCTTCCCAGGGATATTCGTGTCAGAAGTGAGCCCGCGAGGATACCGCGGGTCACGCGGACAACGGACATGTCAAGATCGTCGAGGTGGTCAGCGGCTGGGGCACCGCACCTGACAGCTATCGGTCGGCGCCCGAGAAGCCTAAATAGCCAAATTGGCAATCAATTTCAGCGGTCGAACTTACCGGCCAAATATTCGGTGCGACAAGCGTTGCGGGCCAGCTTGCCCGACGTGGTGCGGGGGATGACCCCGGCGGCGACCATCCGGATGTCGGCGGCACGCACCTGGTGCCTCCGTGCCACCGCGGCTCGGATCGCCTCGACGATCGGGCCCGGCTCGGCCCGCCCCGACCCGGCGGCGCGCTCGGCCACGATCACCAATTCCTCACCGGATATTCCCGGCACCGAGAAGGCGGCCACATACCCGGAGCGAACCGCCGGGGATGCGGCGCTGACCGTGGTTTCGATATCGGTGGGGTAGTGGTTGCGGCCGTCCACGATGATCATGTCCTTGATCCGGCCGGTGAGATACAGCTCGCCATCCAGGTAGACACCGAGATCGCCTGTGGCAAGCCACAATCCGTTGTCCACCACACCGTCGGCGTGGCTACCGTTGCGCAGCCGGGTCTGCAGCTTGTTGCCGAAAACCCGCAGGCTTTCGTCGGCCCGGCCGAAGTAGCCGCGCCCGACATTGTTGCCGTGCAACCAGATCTCGCCAACCACACCGTCGGGCTGCTCCTCGCCGTCGGCGTTGGCGATCACCGCCCACTGGTTGGGAATCGGCTGTCCGCACGACACATGCGCGACGGCACCCTCGGCGTCGGCATCGACCACCACGGCGCGGCCCTCGTTGAGCTCGGCGCGGTCCAGGTAGACCGCCGCGGCCGCCGCCGACGGCGCAATACTGGCCACCGACAGCGTTGCCTCGGCCATGCCGTAGGACGGTTTGATCGCCGTCGCCGGCAGGCCGTACGGGGCGAAGGCCGCTGTGAACTTCTCGATCGAGGACATGGTCACCGGCTCGGAGCCGTTGAGCAGCGTCACCACGTTGGACAGGTCGAGTTCGTCGCCGTGCGGCGGCAGTCCGCGTTCGGCGGCCAGCTCGAACGCGAAGTTCGGGGCAGCGGCCAGGGTGCGCCCGTGGGCCGACTCGGTGCCCAGGGCCTTGATCCATCGGTATGGGCGGCGGACGAAGGCCATCGGGTCCATCAGGGTGATGTGCGCGCCACACAACGCCGGGAACATGATCATGATCAGACCCATGTCGTGATACAGCGGCAGCCAGCTCACGCTGCGGATGCTCATGTCCAGATCACCGGCCAGGATCATCTGCAGCACGTTGGTGCACACATTGCGGTGGGTGATCTCCACACCTGCCGGGGTCCGGGTGGATCCCGAGGTGTACTGCAGGTAGGCGATGTCGTCGGTGTTCTGCTCCACCGGGGTGAAGGTGTGGGCGACGGCATCGGGTACCGCGTCCACGGCGATCATCCGAGGCCGCTCGGCGGCGGGCAGCGTGCGCAGGAAGTTGCGCACCGCCTCGGAGCCGGCGGTGGTGGTGAGCACGACGGTGGGTTTCGCGTCGGCCAGCACGGCGGCCAGCCGCTCGGCATGCCCGGCCAGGCTTGGCGCGAATAGCGGCACGGCGATGTTGCCGGCGTGGATGGCTGCGAAGAACGCCGCCACGTAGTCGACACCTTGCGGGGCCAGGATGGCGACGCGGTCCCCGCGGGTGGTGACCTGCTGAAGCCGTGCGCCCACGGCGCCGACTTTGGCCCAGAGCGCGTTCCAGCTGAGCTCGACGACCCGGCCGTCGGCGTCCTGGGAGTAGTCCAGGAAGCGGTAGGACGGGGCGTCCCCGTAAATGGCCCGGTTGCGGTCCAGGAAAGAGGTCAGCGTGAGACCGTCGGGTATGACGATGGTGCCGTCGGCGCGCACGTAATCCTCAATGCTCGCCGCGGCATTTTCAACGATGTTGCCACTCAAGGCTTCCCGACCCATAGCACAAATATAGTAGCAGCGCTAACTATCCGGAGAATCGTGGAGTGATGGGAGTTGTCACTCCGGTGCTCTTCTGTGACCTGTGCCGCATGCGCAGCCAGACTACCGGCGCGGAGTTTCGTTTGTCGGACACGACGTGGCTGAGCGGCCGCGGCGCGGCGCGTAGGCAAACGAAGAAAGTGTGCGGGCCGGGTACGCCTTCCAGCTCAGCGCCCGAACCATCGGGCATCCGCAAACCGAACAGCTGAACGCGGACCGTCACATTCTGTGGTCCAGCTCACTATGATGAAGGCGGTTGAGCCAACAGCTTGCTTGTGAGCACTCGACGTGCGGACCGGCGGCTGAGTCACCGCCCGCGCGTCGCCGAAAGTCAGGAAGTGGCATATGGCGCAGACGCGAACCATGGACCACGGGCGCCGCCGCGCACCCGTTCGCGCCGACACCGTCCTCAGCATCGACACCCAGTGGTACGACCCCGCCGTCACCGTGGTCACCGTCGGCGGTGTCATCGACGCGGCCAACGTCGACACCTTCGTCGAGGCGGCGCTGGACCGGGCGATGCTGTGCTGTTCGATGATCGTGGATATGCGGGGCGTCCGGTACCTGTCGGTCTCCGGATTCGAGGCGCTGCGTCTGCTCGACGGCCGCTGCGCCCTCGCCGACACTCGGTGGACGGTGATTCCGTCTTCGGCGGTTCGGCGTTTGCTGCGCCGCTTCGACCTCGCCGGCCAGGTGCCCACCACCGCGTCCCTGGAGCAGGCGTTCGCCGCGGCCCAACTGCACGTGCCCATCGTGCAGTTCGCCGGCCCGGACGGTGACAACAGAACCGCCTGATTCGGCGTCAGCTCTGCGCGGCCGGCTCGCCGTTGATCGAATCGGGTCGCGGCGGCCGACCGGCGGCGTTGAGCCATTCGTCGAAAACCGCTGAGCCCGCGTCCGTCAGCAGGGCAGCCGCGGAGTCCTCGGCTTGGCGCACCAACCGCTCGGCGAGATCGCGCAGTTTGACGTTGGCGTTCTGCGACAGCGTGGTCAACACGCGGAAGGCCTGCTCGGGGTTCAGCCCGTACCGCAGCATCAGCATGCCGATGGCCTGGTTGATGGCCGCCCGGCGCTGGGTGATCGCCGCAAGTTCGGCGGTGATTTCCTGCTGGATGTCGGCCTGGAAGCCGTCGGTGATGTCCACATAGAAGCCGGCTGTGCCGGCGTGCGCACCGTCGGTGCCGACGATGCGATCACCGACGACCACGACCTGCCTGATGCGACCCGCCGTGTCGATGATGCGGTGCCTGCTGCTGAACGCCGCGCCATGCAGGCGAACGTTCTCGATGAGCTCGGCCACCGTGGTGCGGTCGTCGGGATGCTTGTGCGACAGCATCAGTTCCGTCGTCGGCGTCACGGAGCCCGGTTCATAACCGTGCATCACCGCCACCTCGTCGGACCACTCCCAGGTATCGGAAGCGGCGAGGTAACGAAAGCTGCCCGCGTGGGGCGTCCGGTTTGCCGGCTCGTCGTCGACCACGGCGTCACGGTAGAACGGACGGCGGCGTTGCGACGAACCGTGCGCGTCGGTATTTCGTTGCGTGGATAGCCCACTACGCCGGAAGCACTATTCGAGCACGTCGATGCGGACCAGCGCCCCGTGGTCACAATGCGTTCTCGGGACCCAGCACAGCCCACACCGTCTTGCCCGACACCGTTGGCAGGCAGCCCCAGCTCCGGCTCAGCGCCGAGACCACCGCCAACCCGGATACCGGGCTAGCGCCGGACCGCGGGTGTTCCCGGCGCTGAGCCGGGACCGGGCTGGCGTCCTCGACGGCGACGGTGATCTGGTCGCCGTCGCATTCGATGATCAGCCAAGGCGCCGAATCAGTGTGCAGCAGAGCATTTTCCGCCAACTCCGAAGCGATGATCGCGGCCACGGGGATCATCGCGGTGTGCGACCAGTCGGTCAGCCAGTACTCGACCAGTCTGCGGGCCCTGGCCGCGCCACCCAATCCAGCGGGCAGCTCGGCCCGAGCTCTTTTCCGGCGCCGGTTTTGGCCCGTTCCGCAAGCGGTGCGTGCATCGGCCACGGTGCGATACACCGGTACGTGGCGGGTGATTCCGGTGCGGCGGAGGGTGTCACAGGTGGTGGGGTCGGAGCAGACCAGAACGATGGGCACGTCCGGCCAGGTACGCACGTGCCAGTGGGCGCTGGTGAACACCGACCAAGCTGACGCGTCGGGTGCGTGCAGCGCGTTGACGTCGACGATGACGATGGGCGGTTCTTCGAGGGCGGCATTGATGACGATATCGCGCAACCTGCGGTAGGTGGATCCGTCCAGTGTCCCGGCGCACGTCAGGGGCTGCTCCCCGCTCCGTCCGGGCGCCGGGCCGTCGATGCGAAGGGCGATGGTCACTGGTCCGCCGTGCCTCGCCGTCCGTTGTGGTCGGTCAAAACCCGCCCCGCTTTCTGCGTCGGTGCTCATCGGTTCCGTTCGACCGGCTCGCGTGCTGGGCGCGCGACCGGTCTACACGTTCGGTACCCGACGTTGCCGCGGTAAAACCCGCAGTGGCGGTGGGCGGTATGCTGGCTCGGTCCGGCTGAGCAAAAGCCGACCCGGTTCTGTGCGCCATCGACGCGCAGGGGCGGCGTCAACAGGCCCAGACTTGTCAGAGCGGACCGAAAACGTGAACGGGTTGAACGGCGTGAGCGCCATCGCAGCGCCACCGGCGATCGAGCGGGTGGCGACGGCCCCGACCGGCTCCGATCCTGCCCACCTCGACGACGCTCTGCGTGTCGAGGGCCTGCTTCCCGGAAACGGACCGCGGCGGCTGCGCCGCGCCGCTGTCGGCTTTGCGATCGACGAGATCACCGTCTCGCGGCGCGCTCTTATCAGCGCCGCGCCGCTGGCCGGGGTCACCGTCGGAACCCTGCTCGACGGCGTGGCCCGGCTGCCGGGAGGTGTGGCGGTGCAGCCGGGTGTGCCGGTGCTGGCCCACGTGGAGCGCGGCTGGTCGCTGCAGGTCGAGCACGGCGCCGTCCAGGTGATCACGGTGGAACCATGGTTGTTGCAGCGGACGGCCGACGATTTCCTGCCCAGCTGCGGTGATTCGCTGCGCGCGCTGGAGCCCACCCCGGCCACCCCTGGGCTCGCGGCGGCGTGGACCCACAGCGTCAACTATGTCCTGCAGACGTTGATCACGGACAGCCCGCGCCCGGTACTGGGGGCGTCGGGCCGGGTGCTGGCCGCGGCGGTGTTGTCTTGCTTCACCCAGATCGATGCGGCGAACGTGCCTGCTCTGCATGATCCCGGCCTACCGATGTCTTTGCGTCGTGCGTTGCTCTTCATCGCCGAGAATGCGGGGGATGAGATCGGGGTGCAGGAGATCGCCGGTGCGGTGCACCTGTCGCCGCGCGCGGTGCAGTACCTGTTCCGCAAGCATCTCGGCCAGACGCCGACCGAGCATCTCCGGCGGGTCAGGCTGCAGCGTGCCCATCGTGACCTGGCGGCCGCCCATCGCGGTGCGACGACGGTGTCCGAGGTGGCCCGTCGATGGGGATTCAGCCACACCGGTCGGTTCGCGGTGCTCTACCGGCAAACCTACGGTGTCAGTCCGCACGTGACGTTGGGCGGTTAGTGAGAGGGTGTGCACATGACGCACAGCTACGACGATGCACTGGCGGCCGCCATGGCGGATCTGGCCGGCACCGCCGTGGACGGACGCAAGCCGGTCGACGAGACGCTGTCGGAGCTGACCGAGGCTGCGGTTGCCATGATCGACGGGGTCGACTGTGCCGGCATCCTGCTGATCGAGAACGGTGAATTCAACTCGCTGGCAGGTACTTCCGACATCGCCAAGACGCTGGACCGCGCGCAACGCGAAACCGGCGAGGGGCCCTGCGTGGACGCCGCCGAGCGTGACGTCATCGTGCGGTGCAACGATCTGCGCCACGACGGGCGGTGGCCGCGATTCAGCGAGATCGCGGTATCCGAGGGCGTGCTGAGCGTGATGTCGTTCCGGCTGTATACGGAGGGAGTCGACAGCGGCGCGCTGAATCTGTTCGGCTTCGGGACCGGGTCGTTCACGGCCGAGCCGGAGGCCTTGGGCGCCATGCTCGCCACCCATGCTGCTGTCGCCCTGGTGGCGGTCAACCGTCAGCGGCAGTTCGAGTCGGCCCTGGCCAGTCGGGACCTGATCGGGCAGGCGAAAGGCATTCTCATGGAACGCTTCGACGTCGATGCCGTGCGAGCCTTCGAGTTGTTGCGCCGGGTCTCACAGGAGTCCAACACGCCGGTCAAGGAAATCGCCGCGCGGTTGACCGAACGCAAGCCACTCGACGGCGCCGGGCCGGTTTGAAGATCGCGCGCAGCGGGCAATCCCGTTCTACGCGCGCCACCGGGGTGCACCGTACGAACAGGAGTAGGACCATGATCGGGACCATCATCAGCGCTCTCGTCGTGGGGCTGATCATCGGCGCCTTGGCTCGGCTTGTCATGCCGGGCCGCCAAGACATCGGCGTCATCATGACGATCGTGCTCGGCGCCTTGGGCTCACTCATCGGCAGCTGGTTGACCTATCAATTCGGCTACCACAACGCCAACGGCGGCTGGGAGGTCATTCCGTTCGTCGTCGGAGTGGCCGTCGCGGCGGGCCTGATCGCCGTGTATGTGGCGATCCGGGGCGGATCCTCGCACCGCATGACGCACTGACAACTCCACACTCACCACCGAAAGCCCCGGCCGATGGCCGGGGCTTTCGCTTTGCCCGGAAGTCACCGGACACACCCCAAACGTTTTTCTTGACTAATTCCAGATAACGAGTGAGACTCGTTCACGTGGGTACGGCAGAGGAGTTCACGCAGATGCTGCGGGACGCCGCTCTGCGCGTGACCCGTCCCCGGGTGGCGGTCTTGACCGCCGTGCACGGTCATCCGCACGCCGACACCGACACGGTCATCCGTGCGGTGCGGGCGGACCTGCCCGACGTCTCGCATCAGACGGTGTATGACGCGCTCAACGCCTTGACCGCGGCCGGATTGGTGCGCCGGATCCAGCCTTCCGGGTCGGTGGCACGTTACGAGTCCCGGGTCGGGGACAACCATCACCACGTGGTGTGCCGAGTGTGCGGTGTGATCGCCGACGTCGACTGTGCGGTCGGGGAGGCACCGTGTTTGACGGCCTCCGACGACCTCGGCTTCGCGATCGAGCAGGCCGAGGTCATCTACTGGGGCGTTTGCCCCGATTGTGCTCTGGCACAGCCAGTTTGATCATCATTACCCAGTCCGACAGCCCCGGAAAGGAACGATATGTCCGAAACGTCCCCACCCATCGGTGAAGCCCAGACGGAGCCCGCCGAAGGCGGTTGTCCGATGCGCATCAAGCCCCCCGTGGAAGGCGGCAGCAACCGCGACTGGTGGCCCAATGCGGTGAATCTGAAGATCCTGCAGAAGAATCCGCCCGCCATCGATCCGATGGATGAGGATTACGACTACCGCGAGGTCGTCAAGACGCTCGACTTCGAGGCATTCCAGCGCGATTTCGACGCACTGCTCACCGACTCGCAGGACTGGTGGCCCGCCGACTTCGGGCACTACGGCCCACTGTTCATCCGGATGTCCTGGCACGCCGCCGGTACCTACCGGGTCGTCGACGGGCGCGGTGGCGCCGGGCGCGGCATGCAGCGCTTCGCGCCGCTGAACAGCTGGCCGGACAACGTCAACCTGGACAAGGCCCGTCGTCTGCTGTGGCCGCTGAAGAAGAAGTACGGCAAGAAGATCTCCTGGTCGGACCTCATCGCGTACGCCGGCAACCGGGCGATGGAGCATATGGGGTTCAAGACCGCCGGGTTCGCGTTCGGACGCGAGGACTACTGGGAGCCCGAGGAGGACATCTACTGGGGCGCCGAGCATGAGTGGCTGGGCTCGCAGGAACGTTACGCGTCCGCCAATGGCGACCGGACCAAGCTGGAGAACCCGCTGGGCGCCAGCCACATGGGCCTGATCTACGTGAATCCCGAAGGGCCGGAAGGGAAGCCGGACCCGGTGGCCGCGGCCATCGACATCCGGGAGACCTTCGGCCGGATGGCGATGAACGATATCGAGACTGCCGCGCTGATCGTCGGTGGTCACACGTTCGGCAAGACCCACGGTGCCACCGAGGTGGAGAACGGCCCCGAGCCCGAGGCTGCGCCGCTGGAGCAGGCGGGTCTGGGCTGGAGCAACTCCGGCGTGGGCAACGAGACCGTGTCCAGCGGCCTCGAGGTGATCTGGACCCACACACCGACCAAGTGGGACAACAGTTTCCTGGAGATCCTGTACGGCAACGAGTGGGAGCTGACCAAGAGTCCCGCGGGCGCCTACCAGTGGCAGCCCAAGGACGGCGGCTGGGCGAACTCGGTGCCGATGGCCCAGGGCACCGGTAAGACCCACCCGTCGATGCTCACCACCGACCTGTCCATGCGAATGGACCCGATCTACGGTGAGATCACCCGGCGCTGGCTGGATCACCCCGAGGAGCTGGCCCAGGAGTACGCCAAGGCCTGGTTCAAGCTGATGCACCGTGACATGGGTCCGGTGGCGCGTTACCTCGGGCCGTTCGTGCCCAAGGAGACCTGGCTGTGGCAGGACATCGTGCCGGCCGGAACCCCGTTGAGCGAGGCCGATGTCGCCACCCTCAAGGCGGCCATCGCCGATTCGGGCCTGAGCGTCCAGCAGCTGGTGGACACCGCGTGGAAGGCGGCGTCGTCGTTCCGGTCCAGTGACATGCGCGGTGGCGCCAACGGCGGCCGCATCCGGCTGCAGCCCCAGCTGGGCTGGGAGGTCAACGAGACCGAGGAGTTGGCCCAGGTGATCCGCAAGCTGGAGGAGATCCAGGCGAGCGCGGGTGTGCAGGTGTCCTTCGCCGACCTGGTGGTCCTCGGCGGCGTGGTGGGCTTGGAGAAGGCGATCAAGGACGCCGGGTTCGACGTCGCCGTGCCGTTCACTTCGGGCCGCGGTGACGCCACCCAGGACCAAACCGATGTCGAGTCGTTCTCCTACCTGGAGCCCACGGCCGACGGCTTCCGCAACTACGTCGGCAAGGGTGAGAGCCTGCCCGCCGAGTACCGGTTGATCGACCGGGCCAACCTGCTGGGGCTGACCGCTCCGGAGATGACGGTCTTGGTCGGCGGCCTGCGGGCGCTGGGTGCCACCTACGGTGGGTCGGAGCTCGGTGTGCTGACGGACAAGAAGGGTCAACTGACCAACGACTACTTCGTCAACCTGACCGATATGGCCACCAAGTGGACGCCGGCCGAGGACGGCACCTACGTCGGCACCGACCGCGCCAGCGGTGCGCCGAAGTGGATCGCCAGCCGCGTCGACCTGCTGTTCGCGTCGAATTCGCAGCTGCGGGCGCTGGCCGAGGTGTACGCCGAGGACGACGCGAAGGAGAAGTTCGTCAAGGACTTCGTCGCCGCGTGGACCAAGGTGGCCAACGCCGACCTGTTCTAACTGCAGCCCTCTCGAGAGCCAGGCTGGTCCCCCGATGGTGGGGGGCCGGCCTGGTCCGTTCTCGAGTCAGTCGAAGTACTGGCCCTGCACCAGGTCATCCAACAGGCCTACCTCGATCGGATTCCAGCCCAAGGCTTTTCGGGTTCGCTCACTGGAGGCGGCCATGTCGATGGCGAAGAAGGCCCCGAGCCAGCCGAAGTGTTCGGACTCGGCCTGGCGCACCGGCAGGCCGAGCCCGCTGCCGATCGCCTCGGCGATGACCCGGCTGGTGATGCCCTCCTCGGCCACCCCGTGCAGGATGGTGCCGGCCGGTGCGCCCGCCGGCTGCTCCAGCGCGAGCCGGAACAGCCGCGCCGCGTCCAGGCGATGCACCGCCGGCCACCGGTTGGCACCCTCGCCCGGGTAAGCGGCGACGCCGGTCTCGCGGGCGATCTCGATGAGTCGCGGTACGAAGCCGTGGTCGCCCCTGCCGTGCACGGTCGGGGACAGCCGGATCGCGACGACGCGCACCCCGCGTTCGGCGTACCTGAGCGCCGCTGCCTCGGACTGTCGGGGCATCCCGGGGGTCGCGGCATCGGATTCGGTGATGAGATGTCCGGTGCCCAGCGCTGCGAGCCCGGAGGTCACCAGCAGCGGCCGGTTCGATCCGGCGAGCGCCTCGCCGAAGGCGGTGATGGCCTGCCGATCGAGTTCGCCGGCGCGGGCGTAGTCGGTGAAATCGTGATGGAACGCCAGGTGCGCCACCGCATCGGCGGTCTCGGCGGCCGCGCGCAATCCGTCCGGGTCCGCGAGATCACCACGATGAGGCACCGCCCCCGCGGCGCGGATCGCCGCGGCTGATTCGGCTGAGCGGGCCAGGCCGGTCACCTCGTGGCCGGCGGCCAGGAGTTCGGCGACCACGGCCGATCCGATGAATCCGGATGCTCCGGTGACGAAGACATGCATGTGAACCTCCAGTGATGTCAGTAGCTGTCATCAGATGTAACTCGATGACAGTCGCTGTCATTCCGGCGCGATAGGATTTCGTTCGTGAGCCGGTGGCAGCCCGACGCCAGGGGCCGCCTCGAGCAGGCGGCGATGGAGCTCTACGCCGCGCAAGGATTCGACGCGACGACGGTCGCCGAGATCGCCGACCGTGCCGGGTTGACCGAGCGCACCTTCTTCCGGCATTTCACCGACAAACGCGAGGTGTTGTTCTCCGGGCAGGCGACGCTCACGGCGTCGATGGTGGCCGCGGTGGCCGAAGCCGCACCGGAGGTGTCCTCGATCGATGCGGTAGCCGCCGCGGTGCGCGCGGCCGGCGCCATCATCGGGCCACGGCGGGACAATGCTCGTCGTCGGCAGGCGGTGATCGACGCCAATCCCGGCCTGCAGGAACGGGAACTGATCAAGCTCGCCACGCTGGCCACCGCGCTCACCGATGCGCTGCACGAGCGGGGATTGGACTACCGCGCGGCGCGGCTCGCCGCCGAGGTGGGCATTGCGATGTTCAAGGTGACGTTCGAAAGGTGGATCCGAGCCGAGGACGATCCTGAGTTCGACGAGGTCCTCGCCGAAGCGCTGGCGGACCTGAAAGTCGTGACCGCGGGCGGTTAAGTTGTTCCCCCGCAGGCGAAACCGGCCTAGCATGGATGGGTGTCATTCCCGGTGTGGGCCGGCGAATGGGGCGTCGTTCCGGACCGGGCGTACGGGCGGCCGCAGACGCTGAGCAGACGGCAGGCGCGGCACTGGAGTCGGCAGTTCTCCGGTGTCGGTGTCACCATCACCGCGGCCCGGCTCCGGGACCTGGTCGCCGGTAGCGCCGCCTCCACCGCCGAGGTGACCGATATCCGCTTCGCCCTCACCGCACTCGAAATCGAACACCAGCGGCAGCAGGCGACCGTGCGGCGGGCCCGTGCCGCCATGGTGCAACTGCTGATCTTCGTCGCGATCACATTGGTGGCGCTCAACGCGCTGTTGTGTCTGGCCTACCTGATGCTCAGTGCTGTGCCGTACTGAGGGCAGCGGTCATCGCCGTACGGATCACCTCGAAATCGGTGGGCGGTATCGAGAACAGCCCGAACCGGAAGCGGTAACCCCAGCGATCCTTGTCCACGATGAACTCCAGCCGGTCGAGGAGCGGTCGGATCGGCGTCGCCGTGCAGGGCTCGAACTGAACCCCGCGCCGCCAGTGACCGTTGTCGGCTTGGTAGGGCTCGTCATCACAGACCCGGCCGAGCGCGGTGAACGCCTGCAGCGGCTCGCCGGTCGGGTAATCGGTCTTCGGTGAGTAGAAGGCGATCAGGTCGTCGCGGGCCAGCCGGCGCAGCGCGTGCGGCTTGCCGTGGTTGGCCTGGGTGAAGCCGCCTGCCACCCCGCGTTCGACGTGACTGCGGCTCACCGTGTTGATCCAGTACGTCATGGGCGAAGGTTAGGCGCCGCCTGTGACAAGTCGAGCCGAGTCCAGCCGAGTCCCGACAAGTTCAGGCGTGCTTCTTCTTGCCGAACGGCAGGATCTGGACGATGCCGACCACGAGGGCGCCGACAGCCAACCCGACAACCGCCGACGCGGCGGTGTTGGTCAACCAGGCCAGCAGCCCGCCGATGCCCTGTACGGCGTGATGCACGAAGTCCTCGGCGTGGTGCACCAGTCCGTACGGCGCATGCCAACCGAGGTTGTCGGTGCCGGTCAGCAGGATGTGCCCACCAACCCACAGCATCGCCACGGTGCCGACCGTCGAGAGCACCGCCAGTACCTTGGGCATCCCCGCGACCAGGCCGCGGCCCACCTTCTGGACGAAGCGGGACTGTCGCTGCGCCAGGCTCAGGCCGACATCGTCCATCTTCACGATGACCCCGACGACGCCGTACACCGCCGCCGTGATGACCAGCGCGACGATGACCAGGATGATCAGTCGCGGGATGAACGGCTGATGCGCCACCTCGTTGAGTGCGATCACCATGATCTCGGCGGACAGGATGAAGTCCGTGCGGATCGCCCCGGCGGTCATCTGTTTCTCGTCGACCGCGCCTGCTGCGCTGCCGTGGTCCTCGGCGCTGCCGTGGTGCAGGAAACGGCCCAGCACCTTCTCGGCGCCCTCGAAGCACAGATAGGTGGCACCGAGCATGAGGATCGGCGTGAGCAGCCACGGCGCGAACTGGCTGAGTAGCAGCGCCGCCGGGAGGATGAAGACCAGCTTGTTACGCAGCGATCCGATGGCGATGCGCTGGATCATCGGCAGCTCGCGGTCGGCGGTGATGCCGTGCACGTACTGCGGGGTCACCGCGGTGTCGTCGATGACGACGCCGGCCGCCTTGGCCGTCGCCTTGCCGGTCGCGGCGCCGATGTCGTCGATCGATGCGGCTGCCAACCGCGCCAGTGCGGCGATGTCGTCGAGCAGTCCGAACAGGCCAGCACTCATGACGTTCCCCGCATACCCCGCAGGCTACCGGTTGCCCAGGAGACTCACAGCCCCGTACCGCACCATAACAGAGCAATCGCTCTGTTATGGTGACGGCATGCCGCGCCCACGGGTGTACGACCCGGACGCCGTGCTCGACGCCGTCGAGACCCTCGCCGTGGAACGCGGCGTGGCTGCGGTCACCGTGCGCGCGGTGGCCGGTGCCGCGGGTATCTCCAATGGCGCGCTGTACCACAACTTTTCGTCGCGCTCGGAGTTGCTGGGGCGCGCCTGGCTGCGCGCCGGTGAGCGGTTCCTGCAGGTCCAGAACACTCTGATCGAGCAGGCCGCGGATCCGAAGGAGGCCGTCATCGCGGCGGCCGGGGCGCCCGGGGTGCTGTCCGACCAGTTCCCGGCCTCCTGCCGCTTGGTGCTGGCCGTGCGGCGGGAGGACATCCTGGACGCCGAGATGCCCGAGGAGTTGGCCCACCGGCTGCGCGAACTGCAGGACCGGTTGGTCGCCACCATGGTGCGACTGGCCGACGGGCTGTGGCAGCGCAGGGACCGCGCCGCCGCGGACACCATCACCGAATGCGTCGTCGACCTGCCGACCGCGATCCTGCTGACCCGAGACCGGTTGGCCAGCGCCACCGCCCGCCGGCACCTGAGTGCGGCGGTGCGTGCCGTGCTCGACATCGGACCCCCACCCAACACACGCAAAGGACGTCAGCCATGACCACTCTGGAATACACCGAAAACATCGCGGTACTGAACCTCGGCGATGACGAAAACCGTTTCGGTCCAGAGTTTCTCGACATCGTCAACGCCCATCTGGACTCCGTGCTCGCCGATGGTGCTGCCGCCCTGCTCACCACGGCGACCGGCAAGTTCTACTCCAACGGGCTGGACCTGGATTGGTTGCTGGCCAACGGCGATCGGACCCAGTGGTACGTCGGGCAGGTGCAAGACCTGCTGGCCCGGGTGCTCACGCTGCCCATCCCGACCGCGGCCGCCGTCGTCGGGCACGCCTTCGGCGCCGGGGCGATGCTGGCCTTGGCCCACGACTTCCGGGTGATGCGCACCGACCGCGGCTTCTTCTGCCTTCCCGAGGTGGACATCCGTATCCCGTTCACCGACGGCATGGCAGCGCTCATCCAGGCCAAACTCACCCCGCAGGCCGCCGTCGCATCGATGACCACCGGACGGCGGTTCGGCGGCGCCGACGCCCAGAACCATGCCATCGTCGACGTCACCGCCGCCGAGGGTGCGGTCGACGATGCCGCGCTCGACATCCTGCGACCGCTGGCAGGAAAAGACCCGGGCACCCTGGGCGCCATCAAGGCCACGATGTTCGGCGCCGCCGCACACACCCTGCGGGCCGCGGCGGTCCGTTGAGCCGTACCCGGTGCCGCGCCTGCGATCGCAGCCCTGCTAAGGATTGACCATGGGAGAGAATCAGCGCGCCAAAATTGTCATGGCCGATGACGAGATCGCGGAGTTCATCGAGCGCAGCCGCACCGCCACCATGGCGACCGTGCTGCCCAACGGTCGCCCGCACCTGGTGGCCATGTGGTACGCCGTGCTGGACGGCGAGATCTGGTTCGAGACCAAGGCCAAATCGCAGAAGGCGGTGAACCTACGCCGCGATCCGACCATCACCGTGATGATCGAGGACGGTCTGACCTACAACACGCTGCGCGGGGTGTCC
>NZ_JAPFPY010000050.1 GCF_026240945.1 Mycolicibacterium sp. J2 | reverse complement strand
GTGAACCTGTGGGACACTTGCACCGGAAGTGCCTTTCCGAAGTTGTGCCGATAAGTGCGTAGAGAACACTCATCATCACAGCTCAGAGGGCACTTTCCTCATTCCGACACCCACTGAACAGCCAATTCATCAGTGGATCGAGGCTAAGCCACCTTCCGCCCGCTTTGGGCGGGAGGGGGTCAGACCATGGCGCGGCGGCCGGCCAGGGCCCGGCCCAAGGTCAGCTCGTCGGCGAACTCGAGGTCTCCGCCCATGGGCAGACCGGAGGCGATCCGGGTCACCGTCAGGCCGGGGATATCGCGCAGCATCCGCATCAGGTAGGTGGCGGTCGCTTCGCCCTCGGTGTTCGGGTCGGTGGCGATGATCACCTCGGCGACGTCGACACCGTCGACCCGCTCGCCGATCCGGTTGAGCAATTCGCGGATCCGCAGCTGGTCGGGGCCCACCCCGGACAACGGGTCCAGCGCACCGCCGAGCACGTGGTAACGCCCACGGAACTCGCGGGTGCGTTCCACCGCCTGGATGTCCTTGGGTTCCTCCACGACGCACACCAGGGCGGCATCGCGGCGCGGGTCGTTGCAGATGCGGCAGCGCTGTTCGTCGGAGACGTTGCCGCACACCGAGCAGAACGTGACACCGTCGCGGATCCGGCCCAACACCGCGGTCAGCCGGTCGATATCCGGCGGCTCGACCGACAGCAGATGGAAGGCGATGCGCTGCGCGCTTTTCGGCCCGATACCGGGCAGCTTGCCGAGCTCGTCGATCAGATCCTGGACGGGGCCCTCGAACACTCGGGTGCCTCTACAGTCCGGGCAACCCGAGGCCGCCCAGGCCGCCGGCCAGCGGACCCAGCCGCGACTGCGCCAGGATGGTGACCTGCTTGGCGGCGTCGGCCAACGCGCCGACGATGAGGTCCTGCAGTGTCTCGGGATCCTGCGGGTCGATCACCTTGGGATCGATGGCCACGGCCACCACTTCA
Organism: Mycolicibacterium sp. J2; assembly: GCF_026240945.1. Classification (GTDB taxonomy): domain Bacteria; phylum Actinomycetota; class Actinomycetes; order Mycobacteriales; family Mycobacteriaceae; genus Mycobacterium. The sequence goes on along the minus strand of NZ_JAPFPY010000050.1, from coordinate 32,498 downwards.
CCGCTGCCCTTCATGGTGACCTGCACCAGACCGCCGCCGCCCTGGCCGTGCACCTCCGCGTTGGCCAGCGCCTCCTGCGCCTCCATCAGCTGCTGCTGCACCTGCTGGGCCTGCGCCAGCAGCGCGGACATATCGGGCGGGCTGCCGGGTTGCATGTCGTCCCCTTGCGTCTTGGCTTGGTTGCGTACCGGTCTCGACTTGGTTTCACTCGCGAGCCGACGGCGGTTTGTCCTTCAAGACTAGTCGCCGCCGCCGCTACGGTGGCGCCGTGCACGTCCCCAACAGTTTGCGTGTCTTGGCCGCGGCCCTGCTCGTCGCCGGCACCGCCACCATGACGTCCTCGACCGTGCCGCCCGCCGCTGCCGCCCCGGCGAATATCGCGGGCATGATCGTGTTCCTCGACCCCGGCCACAACGGCGCCAACGACGCGTCCATCAGCCGCCAGGTGCCCACCGGCCGGGGCGGCACGAAGGACTGCCAGGCCAGCGGCACCAGCACCAACTCCGGCTATCCGGAACACACCTTCAACTGGGACACCACGTTGCGAGTACGGGCCGCGCTCACCCAGCTCGGGGTGCGCACCGCGATGTCCCGGGGCAACGACGACGCGCTGGGACCCTGCGTCGACGAGCGCGCGGCCATGGCCAACGCCATCCGGCCCAACGCCATCGTGAGCATCCACGCCGACGGCGGTCCGGCCAACGGCCGCGGGTTCCACGTGCTGTACTCGTCGCCTCCGCTGAACACCGCCCAGGCCGGGCCCGCGGTCCAGTTCGCTCAGGTGATGCGCGATCAGATGCAGGGTTCGGGTATCCCGCCGGCGAACTACATCGGTTCCGGCGGGCTGGACGCCCGCGCCGATATCGCCGGGCTGAACCTGGCGCAGTACCCGTCGATCCTGGTCGAGTGCGGCAACATGAAGAACCCGGCCGATTCGGCGCTGATGGAGTCCGACACGGGCCGCCAGAAGTACGCCGACGCCATCGTCCGCGGCATCGTCACCTACCTGGCCGCCGGGGCACGCTAGCTGCTAGCCCTCGAGTTCCTTCTTCAGGTTCGCCAGCACCGCGTCCTGGATCTTGCGCAGGCCCAAGGGCGCGAAGGTCTTCTCGAAGAAACCCTTGACACCGCCTGCGCCCTGCCACGAGGTCTTGAGGGTCACGGTGGACCCGGTACCCGCCGGCGCCACTGTCCAGTTGCTCACCAGCGTGGAGTTTGCGTCCTTCTCGATGACGGTCTTGCCCGCGACGTCGACGGTGGCCTTGATATCGCGCACTCGCGACTCGGTGGCCTGCAGTTTCCAGGACGCCACGGTGCCCGCGCCCTGTCCGCCTTCGAGCACCTGGTAGTTGCTGTAGTGCGAAGACAGGATTTTCGGCCGCACCGTCTGGTAGTCGGAGACCGCCGCGAGGACGGCGTCGGGTGCCGCGTTGATCAAGACGGTGTTGGATGCGCTGACCTGTCCCATTACCGCAAAACTCCTGTCGTCTCACCAGCACGTGCGGTCGCATCGTGGGCGACCGAGGACTAGCGTATATGTGTGTCTGTTGCCGCGACCGACGCACAGGGGGCCCACACCGCAGGGGTGCAGCGGCTGCTGGACAGTTACCGCGCCATCCCCGCGAACGCCACCGTGCGCCTGAACAAGCCCACGTCCAACCTTTTCCGTGCTCGCACCAAGAGCGTCGTCAAGGGTTTGGACACCTCCGGACTGACCGGTGTGATCGGTGTCGACCCCGACGCGCGCACCGCCGACGTGGCCGGAATGTGCACGTACGAGGATCTGGTGGCGGCGACGTTGCCCTATGGGTTGGCGCCACTGGTGGTGCCCCAGCTCAAGACCATCACCCTCGGCGGGGCCGTCACTGGCCTGGGCATCGAGTCGACGTCATTCCGCAACGGGCTGCCACACGAATCGGTGCTCGAGCTCGACATCCTCACCGGCGCAGGAGATATCGTCACGGCGAGCCGAACGGATCATCCAGACCTGTTTCACGCCTTCCCCAATTCGTATGGCACGCTCGGCTACTCGGTGCGACTGAAGATCGAGTTGGAATCGGTCAAGCCGTTCGTGAGCCTGCGCCACCTGCGCTTCCACGCGATCGAGGATCTGGTCGCCGCGATGGACCGGATCATCGAGACCGGGGGCCATGACGGCGTAGCGGTCGACTACCTGGACGGCGTGGTCTTCAGCGCGGACGAGAGCTACCTGTGCCTGGGTATGCAGACGGCCACGCCTGGCCCGGTCAGTGACTACACCGGTCAGCAGATCTACTACCGCTCGATCCAGCACCCCGACGGCGAGAAGCACGACCGGCTGACCATCCACGACTACCTGTGGCGTTGGGACACCGATTGGTTCTGGTGTTCAAGGGCTTTCGGGGCGCAGCACCCGGTGGTGCGTCGGCTGTGGCCGCGCCGTTACCGGCGCAGCAGCTTCTACTGGAAGCTGGTCGGCTATGACCAGCGGTTCGATATCGCCGACCGCATCGAAAAGCGCAACGGCAGGCCACCGCGCGAACGGGTGGTGCAGGACGTCGAGGTGCCCATCGAACGGTGCGCCGAATATCTGGACTGGTTCCTGACGAACGTGCCGATCGAACCGATCTGGTTGTGCCCGCTGCGGTTACGCGGGGACACCGAATGGCCGCTTTATCCGATCCGGCCGCACCACACCTACGTCAACATCGGTTTCTGGTCGTCGGTCCCGGTGGGGCCCGAAGAGGGCCACACCAATAAGCTGATCGAGCGCAAGGTCGGCGAACTCGACGGGCACAAATCGTTGTACTCGGACTCGTTCTACTCCGCCGAGGATTTCGACGAGCTCTACGGTGGTGAGGCTTACCGGACCGTGAAGAAGAATTACGACCCCGATTCTCGGCTGCTCGATCTGTATGCGAAGGCGGTGCAAAGACGATGACCACATTCAAAGACCGCACGACTCCGCCCACCGGCAAGCTGACGCTTGCCGAAATCCTGGAGATCTTCACTGGGGGTGATCTTCCCCTCAAGTTCACCGCCTATGACGGCAGCGCCGCCGGGCCCGCGGACGCCGCTGTCGGGCTGGACCTCAAGACCCCGCGGGGCACCACCTACCTGGCCACCTCCCCCGGTGAGCTCGGGCTGGTGCGGGCCTATGTCGCGGGTGACCTTGACATCAAGGGTGTGCACCCGGGGGACCCGTACGACGTGATCCGGGCGCTGTCGGACAAGATGGATTTCAAGCGGCCCCCGGCTCGGGTGCTGGCCAACATCGTCGCGTCCATCGGCGTCGAACATCTGCTGCCGATCGCGCCGCCGCCGCAGGAGGCGTTGCCGCGGTGGCGGCGTCTGGCAGAAGGACTGCGGCACAGCAAAACCCGCGACGCCGAGGCCATCCACCACCACTACGACGTGTCGAACACCTTCTACGAGTGGGTGCTCGGCCCGTCGATGACCTACACCTGCGCGTGCTACCCGGATGCCGACGCCACCCTGGAGCAGGCCCAGGACAACAAGTACCGGCTGGTGTTCGAGAAACTGCGCTTGCAGCCGGGCGACCGGTTGCTCGACGTCGGTTGCGGCTGGGGCGGCATGGTCCGCTACGCCGCCGCCCGCGGGGTCAAGGCGCTGGGTGTGACATTGTCGGCCGAGCAGGCCGGCTGGGCTCAGCGCGCCATCCGGGAGCAGGGCCTTTCCGAGTTCGCGGAGGTCCGCCACGGCGATTACCGCGATGTGCGCGAAGCGGACTTCGACGCCGTGTCCTCGATCGGACTGACCGAACACATCGGGGTGGCCAACTACCAGTCGTATTTCCGGTTCCTGCAGTCCAAGATGCGCCCGGGCGCATTACTGCTGAATCACTGCATCACCCGGCCGGACAACCGCAGTGGCGCGAGTGCCGGAGGTTTCATCGACCGGTACGTCTTCCCCGACGGGGAACTGACCGGCTCCGGGCGCATCATCACCGAGATCCAGGATGTCGGTATGGAGGTGCTGCACGAGGAGAACCTGCGCCAGCACTACGCGATGACGCTGCGCGACTGGTGCCGCAACCTTGTCGAGCACTGGGATGAGGCTGTCGCGGAGGTCGGGCTGGCGACCGCCAAGGTGTGGGGTTTGTACATGGCCGGATCGCGGTGGGGTTTCGAGTCCAATGTCGTTCAGCTGCACCAGGTTCTGGCGGTCAAACTCGACGAGCACGGCGACAACGGCGGGCTGCCGCTGCGGCCGTGGTGGACCCCGTAACCGCTAGCTCTTGTCGATTCGGCGCGCGCCGAGCTCGGTCTGCAGCAACTCGATCGCCACTTCCTCGGGGTCGCGGCGCACCACTTCGGAGGTGTCGCTGCTGGCCTCGGCGAGCATGCGTTCCTCTTCGGCCGCCGGATCTGGTTGCGCCGCAGCCGGGCCGGTCCCTGCCGCCACGGCTTCCCCGGTATCGGGCACACACCGGATCTGCCAGTCCACGCCCAGCGCGTCCTTGATCGACTCACGGATGATGTCGGCGTTCTTCGTCTCCCCGAGCCGCTTTACCAGCGTCGGTGCCGGGTGGCTGAGCACCAGGGTGCCGCCCTCGACGGTCCGCACGATCGCATCGGCCAGCATGGCGTTGAGGGCCTTGCTGCGGCCGTTCACCTTCTCCCGCACGGTATTCCACATGCTGCGGACGGCTGCCGCGTCGGGTTCGCCGACTGCGGCCGCAGCGGGCGCCGGCGGGCTCGGCGCCGCAGGCGGCGGTGCCGGTGCGGGCGGCGCTGCCGCGCGCACGGGTTCGGGTTCGGGTTCGGGTTCGGGCCGGGCGGCAACGACCGGCTCCGGCCGAGGCGCCGGGGCAGGCGGTGGGACCGGGGCGGGCGGAGTCGCCGAGGCAGCCGGCGCGGGAACCGGGGTGGCCGGCGCTGCGGGCGCGGGAGCCGGGGCGACCGGTGCAGCGGGCTCGGCCGCCGACGCCGGTTCGGCACGGCTGGGCCGGACGAACTGCCGAGTCACCGGTGTGGGCGGCGCCGGTGTCAGCTCGTCCGTGGGGACCGAGACGTCCAGCCTGGTCTCGATACGCTCGATGCGTTGCAGCAGAGCAGATTCGGTGTCACTGGCGGACGGCAACAGCAACCGGGCGCAGAGCACCTCCAGCAGCAGGCGCGGCGCCGTGGCCCCGCGCATCTCCCCTAGCCCGGCATGCACCACCTCCGCGTAGCGGGCCAGCGTCGCCGAACCCAGCCGGGCGGCCTGCTCACGCATCCGTTCCAACACGTCGGCGGGCGCGTCGACCACCCCGCGGTCGGCGGCGTCGGGCACCGCCTGGAGCACGATCAGATCGCGGAATCGCTCGAGAAGGTCGGTGGCGAAACGGCGCGGATCGTGCCCGGCGTCGATCACCGACTCGACCGCACCGAACAGGGCCGCGGCATCGCCGGCGGTGAGCGCGTCGACGGCGTCGTCGATCAGGGCGACGTCGGTGGCCCCCAGCAGCGCCAGGGCTCGTTGGTAGACCACTCGATTCCCGTCGGCACCGGCCACCAGCTGGTCCAGCACCGACAGGCTGTCGCGGGGTGACCCACCACCGGCGCGGATGACCAGCGGATAGACGGCATCGTCGACCTCGACGCCCTCCTGGGTGCAGATCCGCTCCAGCAGGCCACGCATCGTCTTGGGCGCGAGCAGCCGAAACGGGTAGTGGTGGGTGCGGGACCGGATGGTCGGTAGCACCTTGTCCGGTTCGGTCGTGGCGAACACGAAGATCAGGTGATCCGGCGGCTCCTCGACGATCTTGAGCAGCGCGTTGAATCCGGCGGTGGTCACCATGTGGGCTTCGTCGACGATGAAGATGCGGTAGCGCGACTGGGCCGGGGCGTAGAAGGCGCGGTCACGCAGTTCCCGCGTGTCGTCCACACCGCCGTGGCTGGCCGCGTCCAACTCCACGACGTCGACGTTGCCCGGCCCGTTGGGGGCCAGCGCCACACACGAATCGCAGACGCCGCACGGCGTCGGGGTCGGACCCTGCTCGCAGTTCAGGGAGCGGGCCAGGATGCGCGCCGACGACGTCTTGCCGCAGCCGCGGGGTCCGGAGAACAGGTAGGCGTGGTTGATGCGCCCCGCCGACAGTGCCGTCGACAGGGGCGCGGTGACATGCTCCTGGCCGACGACCTCGGCTAAGCTTGCGGGTCGATACTTCCGGTAGAGCGCCACGGTCAGCAGGCTACCGAGTGGGTCCGACGGGCCACGAGCCTAATCACGAGCCAGCAGCGACTCGGTGGCCGCGAGCAGCGCGCAGGTCGACAGCCCGTCGATGGCTTCGCGCAGATCGGGTTCGGACGGGAAGCTGGGCGCGATCCGAATGTTCTTGTCCTCCGGGTCTTTTCCGTAGGGGAACGCCGCGCCCGCCGCGGTCACGGCGATCCCGGCGTCCTTGGCCAGCGCGATGGTGCGCTTGGCGGTACCGGGCAGCACATCGAGGCTGACGAAGTAGCCGCCCTTGGGGTCGGTCCAGGACGCAATCTTCGACTCCCCGAGCCGGTCCTCCAGGATCTGGGCGACCAACGCGAACTTGGGCGCCAGCAGCGCCTGATGCCGCTGCATGTGCAGACGCACCCCGTCGGCGTCACCGAAGAATTTCAGGTGACGCAGTTGGTTGACCTTGTCCGGCCCGATCGACTTCTTCGCGGCATGCTGCAGATACCAGGCGATATTGCCCAGCGAACCACCGAAGAAACTGACCCCCGCCCCGGCGAAGGTGATCTTGGAGGTGGACGCGAAGATCAGCGGGCGGTTCGGATTCCCCGCCGCCTCGGCCAACCCGAGCACGTCGACCTGCTTGACGAAATCGTGGGTGATGGTGTGGACGGCGTAGGCGTTGTCCCAGAACAACCGGAAATCCGGTGCAGCCGTACGCATCTGAACCAGCCTGCGGACGTTCTCCCAGGAGTAGGTGGCTCCGGTCGGGTTGGAGTACACCGGTACACACCACATGCCCTTGATCGTGGCGTCCTCGGCGACGAGTTCCTCGATCAGGTCGACGTCGGGGCCGTCCTCGCGCATCGGCACCATCACCATGTCGATGCCGTAGCTCTCGGTGATGGCGAAGTGGCGGTCATACCCCGGGCTGGGGCACAGGAATTTGACGCCCGCGCCCGCGCGTTCCTCGGCCCAGGGCCTCGGGGAGTCGACGCCGCCGTGCAGCAGCGAGAACACCACCGCGTCGTGCATGAACTCCAGGCTGGCGTTGTTACCGGCGATCAGGTTGGGCACCGGGACGCCGAGCAGTTCACCGAAGATGGCCCGCAACTCGGGCAGACCGTGCAGACCACCGTAGTTGCGGGTGTCGGTGCCGTCCGCGTCCCGATACGTGTCACCCGGCAAGCTCAGGAGCGCATTGGACAGATCCAGTTGCTCCGGCGACGGCTTACCGCGAGTGAGGTCGAGGGCCAGCCCTTTGGCCCGCAAGGTGGCGTAGTTCTGCTGCTGCAGGTCATGCTGGGCGACCAGTTCGTCACGGCCGAGGGACTCAAACGACACGGCGCGCCTTTCAAGAGAAGCCAGACAAGCCACCGACCAAACACATGAGGGGACCCCGCGCACCCGCCAGAGCCCATTGACCCTTGCTGCCTTCCGGCCCTGGGGGAGTTCACAGGATGGACGCCGCGCGGGGTCCGGACAGTGAGTGTAGTCCTTCGGCGCGGGCGGCAGCGGGGCGACCGGGGGGTCGGTGAGACAGGCGGTTGGTTCGGCGGGCCCGGATGGTCGGCTACCATGGCCGACGGAGGATTCGCCTAGTGGCCTATGGCGCTCGCCTGGAACGCGGGTTGGGTTAACAGCCCTCAGGGGTTCAAATCCCCTATCCTCCGCTGTCGGGCCCGGGGCGCGGCCGGCTCATCGTCGTCAGACGATCGCCGCCGGCGCGCCCCGGCCCCACCGACCCGAGGAGGACGATGCGGCGAGGTATCGCGGTGCTGTGGCATGCAGCGTCTCTCGTGCTTGCGGTCGCCTTGTACTTCTTCTTCGTCCTGCCGCGCTGGTTCGAGCTGACCGGGCAGTTGCCCCACACCCTTGGCACCGCGCTGCGCATCGTGTGCGGTGTCGTCGTGGCGCTGACGGCGCTACCGGTCTTCTTCACGTGGTCGCGCACCCGCAAGCCTGAACTGGGCACGCCCACCCTGGCACTGTCGTTACGGGTGTCGTCGATGGCGGCGCACGTGCTGGCCGGCCTGCTGATCGCGGGCGCCGGTATCAGTGAGATCTGGCTGAGCCTCGACACCGCCGGCCAGTGGCTTTTCGGCATCTACGGGGCGGCCGCCGCCATAGCGCTGCTCGGCGCGTTCTCGTTCTATCTGGCCTTCGTGGCCGAACTGCCCCCGCCGCTACCGAAACCGCTCAAGCCCAAATCCGAGAAGAAGTCGCGTCGCGGTCGTGGTCAGAGCGCCGGCGACGAGGGTGACGACGAGATTTCGGACACATCCGAACCCGTCGAGACGGCCGCGGACGAAGAACCCGCGGTACCTGGTGGGGATTCCGGCACCGGCGAAGCCACCGCGACCGACACGGATTCCGTCGGCGGTAACGAGGACGCCGACGATACCGATACCCAGACCGAGGTCGGTGGGAGCAAGCTGCGCAACCGCCGGCCCGCCGGAAAAGCGCGACGCGGTCGAACGCGCGGCGGGGTAGCCGTCGACGACTGACCGCCAGCGTGTCGATACGTCGACAGTTTCCGGTCGCACCGTCAATATTGAGGGAACACCTCTGGCGCTCCGGAAGGCGGCGAATGGGCACGTTCCACTTTCGACGGTGGCTGACGGCCCTGTTCGCCATGCTGGCTGCGGTGCTGGTGGTCGCCCCGCCCGCTCCCGCGATCGCGGCACCCGCCGATCTGACCGGAGCCATCGCCGCGGTCGAACCTTCCGTCGTGCGCATCGACACCACCGTGGACTACCAGCACGTGATGGGCACCGGCACCGGCATCGTGGTCGACCCGAACGGCCAGGTCCTGACGAACTACCACGTGATCCAGGGCGCCGACACCATCAACGCGATGGTGGGCGGCCAGTCGTTCGCCGCCGATATCGTCGGCTTTGACCGCGGCCGGGATATCGCCGTGCTGCAATTGCGCGGCGCGGGTGGACTACCTGTCACGCCGCTGGGCGATTCCGCGCAGCTGGCCATCGGGGATCCCGTCGTCGCCCTCGGCAATGCACGCGGTTCCGGCGCCCCCCTGACCCAGGAGACCGGGACCGTCAGTGCCTTCGGCCGCACCATCAGCGCCGAGGACGAGCTCACCGGCTCGTCGAATCAGATGAACGGATTGATCGAGATCGCGGCGCCGGTACGGGCCGGTGATTCCGGCGGACCGGTGGTCAACAGCGCCGGCCAGGTGGTCGGCATCACCACGGCCGCCTCGGTCAACTTCCGGATGGGCCCCGGCGGCGAGGGCTTCGCCATCCCGATCAACGATGCGCTGCCGATCGCCAACCAGATTCGTGCAGGCACCCCGTCGGCGACCGTCCATATCGGCCCTCCGACGCTGCTGGGCGTCGGTGTCAGCACAGCCGAACAGCATGAGGCGTTCCCCGGGGTGCTGGTGCATGAGGTGATGCGTGGCGGGCCCGCCGACCTGGCGGGCCTGTCCAACGGCGATGTCCTGCTGACCCTCGACGGGACCCCGCTGGACTCCGCCACGGAGCTCACCGCGGTGCTCGATCGGCACTATCCCGGCGACGTCATCGCCATGACGTGGATCGACCGGGCCGGTCAGCATCGGACCGGAAAGGCCACCTTGAATGCGGGTGACTGACCCGCGCCGCACGCGGCGCGCCGCGAAACTGCATAGCCACGCCGTCCGGCCGAAAAACTTTTCAGAATTTTCGTTCGCGTAATATACGTGGCATCAACGTTGCTCACACAAGCGTTGGCGACAAAGTGTGACGCATTCGTCAAAATAGCCATTCTTGTCACCCGACGTTGAATTCGGGTGCCACCGCCACCGCAGCACGCCTCCACTTCACCCGCTCAGCGCCAGGCCCGGCGCACAGCCGAATCGGTCGCGGCGCGCACCGACGCACCGAGCGGCCACCAGGACTGCCGGGCGCCAGTGACCGTGCACTTCCGGCGCGTCGGCACGCCGAGGCCGACTACCCCGGTACGTGCCGATTCCACGGCCCGCGGCCGTCCGGGCCGTCGACCGATACCGCCGCCCCTCGAATGATCTTGAAATTGGCACTGGCTCAGCGTCTTTCAACGCGCCGGCGGTCGGGTGGATTGTTGGTTGAGCAGCCGGGGCCCGCCGTTCACGGCAGCCGTCCGGCGCCCGGCTGCGCACGCAGCCGGCGGACACCGTGCCGCGCCGGCGTTGCCGTGGGCCTGCCGCCCGGGGCCGCCGGGGCTTTCCCCGGGCCGTCTGAGCGCACGACACTCCGGCGCACATGTGGGTCGCGGCGACGGCCGACCGCCTCCCGGCTAACACCAGCGGAGCCCTCGGCAGCACAGACCAAACGTTGCGCGGCGCGTCGGCGGCCCTGTCGCTCATTGCGCGGGCAATCGCTCCGAGCGTTGCTGGAGATTACCTGAACGCCCTTGACCTGCTGGTTTTCCGTCCCACAGGCGTCGCACGGGACTTTCCCGGTCCGCATCCCGGCGTTACATTTGGCTTAACGACCCGCGGCGGGCAGCTGTGCACAAGGCAACAGTCGGCTCGCCTGGCAAGGGGGATGACAACGTGGTCCAAACCTTAATAGCCGCCTACCTGATCGGCTGGGCACTCAGCGCTGTGGTCATCTATGTGGCCAGCAGGCGCATGGGTACCGAGCACGAGCCGGTGCCGTACCAGTTCGCGCTCAGCGCCGCCGCCGGGGCACTGTGGCCCCTGCTGCTGCTGGGTGCGGTCGAGTTCAGCTCGGTGGCGGCGGCATCCAGCGCGGCCTCGCATCTGGAATCGCTGGAGGGCACTCAGCCGGTCCTGGTCAGCGCCGGAGTCGTCCCGCTGCGCTGAGCGGCCTCAGGTGACCGGGTTGCCCTCGGCGTCCCAATGGGCGGCGACCTTCTTGCTGGGCTGCACCCGCGGCGGTTCGCCGGGCATTTTCGGGTAACTGGGCGGATAGGGCAGGTCCCCGAGTCCGCGTTCGTCGTCGGCACGAACCATCTCCAGTAACGGCTCCAGCGAGTGCGCGGTCTCGTCGATACCGCTCCACGGGTCGTCCCGCTCGGCCACCAGGTCCGGCACCGTGGCGATCGTGTAGTCGTCGGGATCTGCATGGGCCAGCCCGTCCCAGGTCAGCGGCATCGACACCGTCGCGATCGGCGTCTTGCGCACCGAGTACGCCGAGGCGAAGGTACGGTCCCTGGCGTTCTGGTTGTAGTCGATGAACAGCCGGGCGCCCCGTTCTTCCTTCCACCACGAGGTGGTGACGGCATCCGGCGCGCGCCGTTCCACCTCGCGAGCCAGGGCGATACCGGCCCGGCGAACCGCGATGAAATCCCACTCGGGCTTGATCCGGATGAACACGTGCACGCCACGGCCGCCGGAGGTCTTGGGATATCCGGTGTAGCCCAGCTCGTCGAGGATGGGCTTGAGCACCTCGACGGCGATCCGCCGGGCGTCGGCGAAGTCGGTGCCGGGTTGCGGGTCCAGGTCCACCCGCAATTCGTCGGGGTGCTCGGTGTCCGGACAGCGCACCTGCCACGGGTGCAGCGTGATGGTGCCCATCTGCGCAGCCCAGATGATGGCCGACGGATGCGTGACCTTCAGGGCGTCCGCCGTCCGGCCGGACGGGAATGTCACCGTGCAGGTCTGCAGATAGTCGGGGTGTTTCTGCGGCACCCGCTTCTGGTAGATCTCCTCGCCCTCGATACCGTCCGGGAAGCGCTGCAGATGTGTGGGCCGGTCCTTGAGCAGGGCGACCATCCGGTCGGCGACGGACCGGTAATAGTCGACGACGTTGCGCTTGGTGTACCTGGGGCGGGGGAAATACACCTTGTCCGGGTTGGTCAGGCGGACCGCGACACCGTCGATGTCGAGTTCTTCGGCGGGCGTGGCCATGGTCAGTTCCCCCTCAGGACGTCGGACAGGTCATATCGCAACGGCACGTTGAGTTGGGCGAACGAGCAACTGGTGGGATCCCGGTCGGGTCGCCAGCGCAGGAACTTCACCGCGTGCCGGAACCGCAATGCCGTCTCGTCGCTGCCGGCGGTGTAGCCCTCCATCTGGTCGTAGGCCACCTCGCACACCCGTTCCGGTCGCACCGGGATCCAGCGTTTGTCGGCCGCCGAGTTCCACCGGCTCGGGTCACCCTCGCGAACCTCGTCGCCCTCACGCAGCGGCTCGAGGTCGGCAAGCAGCTTGAGCCGGTCCTTGGCCGTGAACGAGGCGGCGCCGCCGACCATCTGCAGCACGCCGTCGTCGCGGTAGAGGCCCAGCAAGATCGATCCGAGGCCCGCGCCGCTCTTGTGGATTCGGTAGCCCATGGCGACGCAGTCCGCGTCGCGATGGTGTTTGACCTTCACCATCTCACGCTTACCCGATAGATAGGGGCCGTCCAACCGCTTGGCGATGACGCCGTCCAGCCCCGCTCCCTCGAACGTGTCCAGCCATGCGGCGCCCAGCGCGGGGTCTTCGGTGGTGCGGGTGACATGGCACCAAGTCTTCTCGGCGACCGCGTCGATCAGCGCCGCTCGCCGCACCCGGAAGGGCTCGGCGAGCAGGGAGCGGTCACCCAGCGCCAGCGCGTCGAATCCGATGAAGTGGGCGGGGGTCTGCTCGGCAAGCAGCTTGATCCGGCTGGCGGCCGGGTGGATGCGCTGGCTCAGTGACTCCCAGTCCAGCCGGACCCGGCTCCCGACCGTCCTGGGTACCACCACCTCCCCGTCCAGCACGCACCGATCGACGAGCTCGTCGCGCAGCGCCTCGATCAGCTCCGGGAAGTACCGGCCCAGTTCCTTACCGTTCCGCGACTGGAGCACGACGTCGTCGCCGTCCCGGAAGGCCAGGGCCCGTCTAGTTGACTGAACTTCGGCGAGCCTGCTGGTGGGGTGGGTGCAGCGGGCGGAGGATCCGGGGATGGGCGAAGTGGGTCGGGTGGAGTCAGCCGAGTCCGGCCTGCCGTGGCGGGTGATCTTTCCCGACGCCGAGCACCTCGGGGCGATGTCGTATCTGCGGGAGATGGCGGCGTCGGATTGCAGTCCACTCACAGTTCGAAGTTACGCGTTCGACCTGCTGCGGTGGTTCCGATTTCTGCACGGGCGCCTGATCAGTTGGGAGCGCGCCGAGCGGGTCGATGTCCGGGCGTTCGTTGAGCACCTTCGGGCGGCGCCTAATCCGCAGCGGTTGCGCCGACGTCCAGATGGGCCGCCGCCGGGGTCGGTGAACCCGGTGACCGGCAAGACGGAGTTGTCGGGCAAGTACGCGCCCCGCACCATCAACCATCAGCTATCGGTGCTGTTCGGGTTCTACGAGCACGCCTGTGCTGCTGGCCTGGGTCCGTTGGCGAATCCCGTTCCTGCACAGCGTGCTAGGCATGGTGGTCGGCCGCATGCTCACCACAACCCGATGGAAGACTTTGCGATCTTCCGGCGCGCGAACTATCGGCAGAAGACACCCCGGCCGGTGTGGCGGGCGATCCCTGATGACGCTGCCGCAGCTCTGTTCAACGCGCTGCGCAGTCACCGCGACCGAGCGTTGGTGAGTTTCTATCTGTCCTCGGGCGTCCGCGCGTCGGAGCTGTTGGGCCTGCGTCACGGCGATCTGGATGCCGGCCGATACACGATCACGGTAACCAGTAAGGGTAGCCGCGCGCGGGAGACGGTTCCGGCGTCGGTGGATTCGTTCGTGTGGCTTGCGCTCTATCTGGCCGAGCAACCGCCCATCGAGCCTGGCGCTCCGGTGTGGTGGACCCGACGCTCCCGCCCAGCACCGCTGAACTACCACGCCATGCGCGCGGTGCTGCGCCGCGCCAATATCAGCTTGGGTGCGAACTGGTCATTGCACGACTTCCGCCATACCGCCGCTGCGCGGATGCTGGCTGACCCCGCGTTCACGCTGGTCGACGTGCAGACCGTATTGCGCCACGCAAGCGTGACGACGACACAGATCTACACGCAGCCGCGCTTGGAAGATCTGATCGGCAAGGTGTTGGAGCATCACGCCAGACCGAAGGTCGACGCGGCGACCATCGAACCGGCCTATGACGCCGCGGCGGTCCGAGAATTATTGGGACTGCCGCGTTGAGCGCCGAGGACACTCGGTCACCGGCACGTCAGCAGGCCGCCGCGACGCGACGCGCGATGAGCCCACAGGTCCAGCTGCTGTCGCGCCCCGATTCTCCTCACCTGCAAGCGATCCCGGCGGACAGCCGATTCGGCCCGGCGGGCCTGGTACGTCCTCTGTGGGGGTATGACGCCAACCATGCGCCCCCGCCGCTGCCCGATCATGCCCGCGGTGCGGCGATACAGTCGCTGACCGTCACGGAGTTGTGCGATTTCGTGGCCGAGTTTCACCAAGCCCTGGCGCCCCAGCAGCTGCAGCCGATCGTTCGAGGAACGCGAGCAGTGCTTGGCGTGCTGGCTCGGTATCCCGGGCGGACGTGGGAGCAGCGGTGGCTGGCCAGTGGCTACGATGCCGCACCTCGCACCTGGTTCGAGCATGACGCTTTGCCGCGCTACGATCACTGGTCACCCACGCTCATGGGAATCAATGCGCTGCTGCGGGTTCGGGCGCTACGGCCTTCATATAGTTGGCTGTTGGACTCCAAGCAGCGAGCCAACCTGTGGCGGTTTCTCGACTACAACGGCGGGCCGGATTTAGAGCGGTTACGCACGCTGCCTGCTTACCAGGAAGCGGTGCCCAAGTATCAGGCAGACGCCGAAAAGGCGTTGGCGCGGGTGATGATTCGCACCGGAAAGACCATCGCCGAGGTGTGCGGTGACGATCTGCTATTTTACGCCGACGTTGTCCGTACCTCGGGACGGCAGCGACGCGAACACCTCATCTGGGAGCTGCTGGTCGCGTTGGGCCCTTTGGCCGGGGAGGCACCCACGCTGAGGGCGACGTGGTCGGCGCGGGGCAACTCACGCCAGCACAGCGCCGCGACGCTGGTCGACCGATACGGCATCCCTGCCTCCGGTGTGCGCGATGTCCTGGTGAGCTACCTCGAAGAGCTTCAGCCCAACATGGATTACAGCTCGTTGGAAGGCTTGGCCTATCGATTGGCCAGGCTGTTCTGGTGGGAGATTCTGCAGATCAATCCCGGTCAGGCCGACTTGGCGATATCGGCCGAGGTGGTGACGGCGTGGCGGGAACGCTTGGCGGTGACACTTGACGGCCGGCCGCGACGCGAAGTGCATTCGATCCTGTTCGCGGTCCGCGGGATGTATCGCGACTTGGCCGAGTGGTCGCACGATGACCCGGTCCGCTGGGGTGTGTGGGTGGCGCCGTGCCCGGTGCCGCGTGCCCTCAGCCGGGCGGCGGCCAAGGAGAAACGCCGTCAGAAGGCCACGATGCAGGACCGCACCCGGATGTTGACACCGCTGCTGCCGGCCTTACTGACCACAGCCACCTCGCATAAGGACCGCACCGCGACGATGCTGCAGCGCGCCCTGGTCTGCGTGCACGACGAAGAGTTCATCGTCGACGGCTCCACCTTCGTGCGGCACAGCCCGCCGGAACGACGGAAGGCGGACGTCCACGCGCGGATTTGGGCGTACTTGGCGCCCGGGCAGCAACGACCGACCTGGATCCGTGGTCGCGCTCAGCGCATCGACGTAACCGCGCTTGAAGAGGAGGGCTTCTGGGGCTGGGCGGTCGTGGAGACCCTGCGTCACACAGGTATCCGCATCGAAGAACTTCTTGAGCTGACCCAGCTGTCGCTGCGGCACTACACCGCTTCCACCACCGCCACTCTGGTGCCGCTGCTGCACATTGTGCCGTCCAAGACCGACTGCGAACGACTCATCCCCATGACCCCGGAACTGGTGGGGGTGCTTCTGGAGGTGCTGCGTCGCGCGAAGGCCGGCAAGGATCACGTGCCGCTGTCGATCGCCTACGACACCAATGACAAGGTCCACAGCGAACCGTTCCCGCATCTGTTCGCGCGCCCCCTGGGCACCCGCCACGAGGTGCTGGGACGGCACTATGTGCGCCAGATCCTGACCCACCTCGCCACCATCGCCGGGCTAAACGATGCTGGCCGTCCCGTGCACTTCACGCCACACGATTTCCGTCGCCTGTTCGCCACCGATGCGGTCAACAACGGCCTGCCTCTGCACATAGCCGCCGCGTTGCTCGGCCACCTCAACCTCGATACCACCCGCGGCTACACCGCGGTGTTTCCCGAGCACATCGTCACCGCCCATCAGGCGTTCATCGAACGCCGCCGGCAATTGCGGCCATTCGAGGAGGCCAAGGTCGCCGACGACGACGAGTGGGCCGACTTCGAAGAACACTTCTTGCTGCGTCGGGTAGCGCTCGGGGAGTGTCACCGCCCCTACGGCACACCCTGCGTTCACGAGCACGCCTGCACCCGATGCCGGTTTCTGCGGGTTGACCCCGCCCAACTGGGCCGCATCGACGAGATGACCGAGAATGCCGAACTGCGCCTCGTAGAGGCGAAGGACCGCGCTTGGCTCGGCGAGGTCGCCGCGCTGGAGGAAAGCATCAAGCACCTCCGTTTTCGACAATCCGAAGCGCGTCAACGGCTTTCGCATGGCAACAACCCGTTAGCCGATCAGCGACCGCAGTGAGGCGATGTCTTGTGTTAGACCTCGAGGTTGACGCGACCGTCGCGAGCGCTTCCGCCGGCGATGTCGCTGTGAGTCCGTTCAGACGACTTCGCCTACGTCTGCGGGGGTGGCGGCTCTGCGATGGGGTGCGAGGAAGTCGTCGATGAGGGTTGTGCAGTCCTCGCGCGTGATGGTGCGCAGGCCGGTCATGCGTGCGAATGCGAGGGGTCCGACGAGTTGGCAGATCGCGAGGTCGCGGTCGATGTTGCCGAGTTCGGCGTGAGCTTCTGAGCTGGTGAGGATCGTGTCGAACGGTTGACGGTACTGGTCGACGACTCGGGCCCGCAGCGCCCCGGATGCGTGACTGTTCTCGGCCTCGTCTTTGGCGCCGGTCGGCCCGAGTGACAGCC
The DNA here is from genome assembly GCF_026240945.1 of Mycolicibacterium sp. J2. Classification (GTDB taxonomy): domain Bacteria; phylum Actinomycetota; class Actinomycetes; order Mycobacteriales; family Mycobacteriaceae; genus Mycobacterium. The sequence continues at coordinate 15,411 of NZ_JAPFPY010000050.1, read as the reverse complement.
ATGCCAAGGTGGTGACGTGCAGCGGGGCGTCGTTGAACAGGGCGGCTTGGCGGCTGAGCAGCTCGATCAGTTGTTCGCGTAGGGAACCGCTGGTCGGTGCTGGTGTGCTTACCTGCGGCAGTAGCCGCTCGAATGTGGCAGCCAGCAGATGCGACGAGCTCTGAAAATGCCGATACAGCGTGGTGCGGGCCACCTTGGATGCTTTGGTGACGGCATCGATGGTGACGGCCTCAACCCCTCCGGTGCTCAAGAGTGTTGCCGCAGCATCCAATAGTCGATTCCGTGACCGAATCCGCCGCGGGTCGATGTCGTCATCATCGGGCAGGGAGGGCTGATTGCTGTCGCTCACGGGTCACCTCGGCGGTCGATTTCGACGATGTCGCACCCGGAAGTCTAGCAGTTGTGGTACTATCAGTATCGCACCGAAACTAAAGGTATCTGGAGTGTGCTTGTGTCAGATCATGCGGCGCCGTCGGAACGGCTGCCATCACACACCCCGACCTGCATGGGGTGTGGCCCGGACAATCCGCACGGCCTGCACGTGGAGGTCTACCGCAGTGCGGATTCGGTGTATGCCGATGTCACATTCGACGAGCGCCACATCGGAGCCCCCGGCCTGGCGCACGGTGGGGCAGTCGCCGCCGCGTGCGATGACGTGCTGGGCTTCACGCTGTGGATTGCCGGCACTCCTGCGGTGACGCGCTCGCTGACGGTGGAGTATCTGCATCCGGTGCCGCTGCACCGGCCCCACCGGATCACCGCGCACATCAGCGCCCGCGAGGGCCGGGCGCTGCATGTCGCAGCGACCGGAACGTGTGAAGGGGCCACCCGGTTCACCGCGAGCGCCGTATTCATCGTTGTTGATGCCGCACACTTCGCCGCCCACGGCGATATCAGCGGTTTCGGGGAGATCCTCGAGCAATTCTCCCGCCGCGGCGGCGATCACACGCCATGACCGTCGCCCGCGCCCAGGCGAGCGGCACAGCCTCCGGGCTCGTCGAGCAGCATTCGGCTGCCGATCAGGTCGACACAGCGGGGATGACACATTCGTGTGCCTCACACCGTCGTCGCGAGGCCATCATGGATGCCGCCCTGGCTATAGCTGCCACCGGCGGTTACGACGCGGTGCACATGCGGACGGTCGCCGAGCACGTCGGTATTGCCGTGGGCACGCTGTACCGCTATTTCCCGGCCAAAACCCACCTGTTGGTAGCGGCGCTGAATCGCGAATTTCAGCGTCTCGACGTCGCCGGCAACTGGACAACCGGTGCCGGCACACCGCGGCAGCGATTGGAGCGACTGACCACCCACCTGCACGACCGGTGGCAGCGCGAGCCGCTGCTGACCGACGCCATGACCAGGGCCTTCGCCGTGGCCGACACCCGCGCCGCCGCGGAACTCGATTCTGCCGCCGCAACGATCCGCACGCTGCTGGCTCGCACCCTCAGCGCGGGCCCACCAACACCGACACATCTGGTTGTCGCCGGCATCATCTCCGACATCTGGCTAGCCAACCTGCTCGCCTTCATCAGCGCGCGGGTGCCCGCCGAGGAGACCCGCGACCGCATCGACCGCGCAACCCAGCGGCTACTCGACAGCGCTGCGCACACAGAGAAACCGTAACGATACTTCTAGTATCGCAGCGATACCTGCCGTACTCTTAAGGGTGCGACTCAATGGTGCGTCGAAGGAGAAGGCCATGTACACCCAGTGGATCGAAGATTGTGTCGTGCAACGGGTTTCGGTGCGCGACGGCTTGGTGCTCGACCTGGACGACTACAACGAAGTCGTCATCTCGCACCCCCTGCTGCTCACTCTGCCCGCAGCAGATCACTTTCCCGCCGAGACGGTCCTCATCAACCCGCTGCAGATCTCGGTCTACGAGCGCCCGCTGCTGAACCTGGCCGGCGCAGTGTGCACCCAGGCCTGGTCGAGCGACGACGGAGGGTTGCACCTGAGCTTTTCCCGCGGGCACCGCATCGACGTCGACCCCGACGAGCAGTTCACCGCATGGGAGCTGTACGGCAAGCGACACGGCTACATGGCCTGTCTACCGCACGGGCGTGTCCGCGTGGTCCGACACGACATCCCCGATTCCGATGACGCCAACATCGTGAACCGATAAGCCCCACCGTGCACCGACCCCATCGGACTATCCGAGGTTCGCTACATCATGTAGCGTAACGATACTGACAGTATCGTTGATCATCTAGGGGGTTCGGTGACCGACCGCACGACAGGCTCTTCGGCACCACCGTCACTCCGCGCTGCCCGGCGCGAGACTCCCGCCGATCCCGCATCCGGCCGCGAATACAGCGCCCGGCTTGCCGCGTTGGGACGATTCACTGTGCGGCACAAAGTCTTGACCATCGGCGTGTGGATCGGCGCCGCGATCGTCTTGGCGCTGCTGTTCCCGCAGCTGGAAACGGTGGTGCGCCAGCAGTCGGTGGATTTGATTCCGCGCGACGCCCCGTCGCTGCAAACGGTGGAGCGGATGAGCACCGCCTTCAACGAGCAGGGCTCGAAGACCATGCTGTTCGTGGGCATGGAAGACCCTGCCGGGCTGACCCCGGCGACCCAGCAACGCTACGACCAGCTGGTGCAGCGGCTGAACGCTGACAGTGAGCACGTCCTGCTGGTGCAGGATCTGCTGGCCGATCCGGTCACCCGAACCCAGGCCGTCAGCGCCGACGGCACATCCTGGTATCTGCCGGTGGGAGTGGCCGGCACGCTGGGTGACCCGACCGCTGCGGAGTCGGTCAAGGCGGTGCGTGACATCACTGCAGACGTGTTCGCCGGTTCGTCCACCACCGCGCAGGTGACCGGGCCGCCGGCGACGTTCAGTGACATGATCGCCGCCGCCGAGCATGATCTGCTGTTGATCTCGATCGCCACCGCCGCCATGATCGCGCTGATCCTGCTGATTGTCTACCGATCGGTGTTCACCGCGCTGCTGCCGCTGCTGGTCATCGGGCTGAGCTTGGCCGTCGGGCGCGGCGTCCTGTCCGCGCTGGGCGAGATGGGTATGCCGGTCTCGCAATTCACCGTCGCGTTCATGACCGCGATCCTGCTCGGCGCCGGCACCGATTACACCGTGTTCCTGATCAGCCGCTACCACGAGCAGCGCCGCGCCCAGGTGCCGGCCGAGCAGGCCATCATTCACGCCACTGCCAGCATCGGCCGCGTCATCCTGGCCTCCGCCGCCACCGTGGCCCTGGCCTTCCTGGCCATGGTGTTCGCCCGCTTGAGCGTGTTCGCCGCCCTCGGCCCGGCGTGCGCCATCGCGGTCCTGTTCGGTTTCCTGGCCACCGTCACCCTCCTACCGCCCGTGCTGGCATTGGCAGCTAAACGCGGTATCGGTGAACCCAAATCCGATCGCACCCGCCGCTACTGGAACAGCGTCGCCGTAGCGGTGGTGCGCCGCCCGGTGCCACTGCTGATCGTCAGCCTCGTCATCCTGCTCGCGCTGTCCGCGGTGGCCGCAACCATCAAAATCAGCTACGACGACCGCAAAGGCCAACCCGCCACCACCGCCAGCAACCAGGGCTACCAACTGTTGGACCGCCACTTCCGCAAAGACGTCGTCATCACCGAATTCCTCGTCGTCGAGAACCCCACCGATATGCGCACCGGCAAGGGACTGGCGGACCTCGACGAAATGGCCTCCCGCGTCTCCCAGGTTCCCGGTGTCACCAAAGTCTCCGGAGTCACCCGCCCCACCGGGGAGCGCCTCGATCAAGCGCAACTGGCCTGGCAGAACGGTCAGATCGGCGACAAGATGGCCGGCGCGGTCGCCGACGGCAACGCCCGCCGCGACGACCTCACCAAGCTCACCGATGGCGCCGATCAACTCGCCGGCGGACTGGCCCAACTCGACACCACCGTGCGCACCGCCCTGACCCCCCTGGCGGGCATCCTCACGCAAGCCCAATCCGCCGGCACGCAGGTCAACAAGTTCCGTCCACTGCTGCAACAACTCTCAGCAACGGCCCCTGCGGTCGATCAGGCCATCCAAGCCGGCCCCGGCCTACGCCCCCTGGCCGACCAAGCACAACACGCCATCACCACCTTGGACCCGCTCGTGGGTGCCCTCAACACATCGCCGTGGTGTGCCACCACACCCCAATGCGCCCAGATCCGCGACCAAGTACAGACCTTGACCACCCTGCGCGACAACGGATTCTTCACCCAAATCGCCGACCTCGGCGACCGCTACAACCCCGCCGGCAACGCCACTGTCGCCGGCACCCTAACCACCGTCCAAAACGCCGTCACCTCACTGGACAAGGCTTTCGGGGCGCTGGGGAACCCCGCTGATCTGGCCGGCAAGCTGCGCCGCCTCCAAGACGGGATCGGCCAACTCGCCTCCGGTGCCCAAGCGTTGGCCACCGGTGTGCGCACCCTGGCCGACAGCAATATCGAAATGCTCTCCGGCATGAGCCAGATCGCCACCCAACTCCAGAACTCTGCACGCGCTGCCCAGGACTCCGACTCGGCAAGCGGTTTCTACCTGCCCGCCAATGCCTTCGAGGACCGCCAATTCACCGACGTCGCCAAACAATTCCTCTCCCCAGACGGCAAAACAGCACGGTTCATGATCGAAACCAGCTACGACCCCTACAGCGCCGAGGCCATGCAGCTTGCCCACCGGATCACCACCACCGCCAACGCCGCGCGCCCCAACACCTCACTAACTGAGGCCACCGTCTCCGTCGCCGGCTTCCCCGCCGTCAACTCCGACATCCAACGATTCCTCTGGGCAGACTTCGCCCAACTGGCCATGGCCACCACCGTCATCGTCGGCCTCATCCTGGTGCTACTGCTCCGCGCGCTCCTGGCACCGATCTATCTACTGGGCACCGTCCTGCTCAACTATCTCGCCTCGATCGGATTCGGCGTCCTGATCTTCCAATGGATTCTGGGACACCAAATTGCTTGGCCGGTACCCCTATTGGCGTTCATCATCCTCGTCGCCGTCGGCGCCGACTACAACATGCTGCTGGTCTCCCGGCTACGCGAAGAATCCGGACCCAGCATCCGCGTCGGAGTGCTGCGCACCGTCGCCAAAACCGGCGCCGTCATCACCTCCGCCGGGCTCATCTTCGCCGCCAGCATGTTCGGCCTCATGGTCGGCTCCGTGGCCATCATGATTCAAGCCGGCCTCATCATCGGCTTCGGACTCCTGCTCGACACCTTCCTCGTACGCACCCTCACCGTGCCTGCCATCGCCACACTCCTCCGCGAAGCAAGCTGGTGGCCACAACGTGCGCCAACAACCCCACCCCCACCGGCAGTAACCGCCCCCAGATAGCGGCCTGTCGGAATTGACAAGTTCAGTGAAGGAAACCGTCCCACTTCGGCTCGTAGGACCAGACCCCCGGGTCAACGGGTACCGCGTCGACGGCCTTGGCCAGCATCGGCTCGACCGGCGGCAGCACGGGCAGGTCCACATGTTCCATACTCACGTAGACCGGCGCCGGTGGGCAATGTCATCGCCGAGGTCATCACGACCGGGCGCGCCGCCGGCTACCCGCGTGCGGCGTCGGGTGCGGTTTCCCGCGGTTTCGGCCAGGGCTGCGGCACCGGCCGGGGCCGAACGCGCAGCGGCCACCAGAACCACCGCCCGAGCAGGGTGGCCAACGACGGCGTCATCAGCGAGCGCACCACGAGCGTGTCGAACAGCAGGCCCAGACCGATGGTGGTGCCGACCTGGCCGATGACGATCAGCTTGCTGACCGCCATCGAGATCATGGTGAAGGCGAACACCAGCCCGGCGGCGGTGACCACCGAACCGGTTCCCGCCATCGAGCGGATGATGCCGGTGTGCAATCCGGCGTGGATCTCTTCCTTCATCCGCGACACCAGCAGCAGGTTGTAGTCCGCGCCGACGGCGAGCAACACGATGACCGACATCGGCAGCACCATCCAGTGCAGCGGGATACCGACGATGTGCTGCCAGATGAGCACCGAAAGGCCAAAGGAGGCACCGAGACTCAGCACCACCGTGCCGACGATGACGGCCGCGGCGGCCACCGCACGGGTGAGCACAACCATGATCAGGAAGATCAGGATCAACGAGGCCACTGCCGCGATGAGCAGGTCATAGTCGGCGCCGGTCTGCATGTCCTTGTACATGGCCGCGGTACCGCCGACATAAACCGTCGAGCCCTCCAGCGGTGTGCCCTTGATGGCATCGGCGGCCGCGATCTTCAGCGGTTCGATATGCGAGGTGCCTTCCTCGCTCAACGGGTCACCCTGGTGAAAGACGGTGAACCGCACCGCATGTCCGTCCGGGGACATGAACAGCTTGATACCCCGCTTGAAGTCCGCGGTCTGGAAAGCCTCCGGCGGCAGGTAGAAGTTGTCGTCGTTGCGCGCGGCGTCGAACGCCTGCCCCATCGCCGTCTGGTTGGTCTGATTGGCGATGTTCTGATCCTGCTGGGCCTTCTGCGCCTGGTACTGGTTGAGCAGGTACTGCTTCTGGTTCTTCATCGTCTGGATCATCGCGGGCATCACGGCGGCCATCTGAGGCGTGAGTTCGGCCATCCGGTTCAGATCCGGGACGATGTCCTGGAAGTCGTCGGACATCTTGTTGATGCCGTCCAGCGCGTCGAAGATCGACCGCACCGACCAGCACATCGGGATGTCGTAGCAGTGCGGTTCCCAATAGAGGTAGTTGCGGATCGGCCGGAAGAAATCGTCGAAGTCGGCCAGGTGATCTCGGACGTCGTTGATGTCGGTCGACGTGTTGGCCATCTTGTCTGCCATCTTGCGGGTGACATCGGCCAGTTGCAGGGTGATGCTGTACAGCTTCTCCTGCGAGTCGATGGTGGTCTGCAGTTCGTTGGCCTGCTTGAGCGTATTGTCCAGCACCGTCTGCTGATAGTCGTTGTTCATCAGCGTGCCGGTGCCGCTCTGGCTCATCGAGTAGGCCAGCGAGGCATGTTCGATAGGTTTGCCGTCGGGCCGGGTGATGGTCTGCACCTGGGCGATACCGTGCACCCGCACCATCGCCTTGGCGATCTTGTCGATGATCAGGAAGTCGGCCGGGTTACGCATGTCATGGTCCGCCTCGACCATCACCAGTTCCGGGTTCATCTTGGCTTCGGAGAAGTGCCGAGTGGCCGCTGCCATACCGACATTCGACGGAATATCGGCAGGCAGGAAGATCCGGTCGTTATAGGTGGTGTGGTAGCCGGGCAGTGTCAGCAGACCGACCAGCGCCAGCACCACCGCCATCACCAACACCGCACCCGGCCACCGCACGATCGTCGCGCCGATGCGGCGCCAGCCGCGGGCCCGGTCCATCCGCTTCGGGTCGAGGACCTTGCCGAACCGGGTGAGGATCGAGATGAGCGCCGGCCCCATGGTGAGTGCCGCGGCAACCACGATGGTCATGCCGATCGACAGCGGGATGCCCATGGTCTGGAAGTACGGCAGCCGGGTGAAGTGCAAGCACAAGGTGGCGCCGGCAATGGTCATGCCCGAGGCGAGCACGACATGGGCCGTGCCGTGAAACATGGTGTAGTAGGCCGACTCTTTGTCCTCACCGGCCCTGCGTGCTTCCTGATATCGGCCGATCAGGAAGATCGCGTAGTCGGTGGCCGCGGCGATCGCCAAGGTCACCACCATGTTGGTGGCGAACGTGGTGAGCCCGAAAACGTTGTGGTAGCCCAGGAATGCGATGATGCCGCGGGCCGCCGACAGCCCGACCACCACCATGAACAGGGTGATCAGCACCGTGATGATCGACCGGTAGACGATCAGCAGCATCACGGTGATGACGGCGAAGGTCAGCATTTCGATCATTTCCATGCTGGCGTCACCGACCGCGTTCTGGTCGGTCGTCGTCGCAGCTGGCCCCGTCACGTAGGCCTTGACACCCGGCGGCGCCTTCGTGGTCTCGACGATGTGCCGGACGGCTTCGACAGACTCGTTGGCCAGCGCCTCACCCTGGTCGCCGGCGATATACACCTGGACGTAGCTGGCCTTGCCGTCGATGCTCTGCGCGCCGGCGGCGGTGAGCGTGTCGCCCCAGAAATCCTGAACGTGCTGAACGTGTTTGGTGTCCGCGCGCAGGGTCCGGACCATCTCGTCGTAGAAGGCGTGCGCGTCCGCGCCGAGCTTGTCCTGGCCCTCGAGCACGATCATCACCGAGCTGCTGGTGTTGTACTCGTCGAACACATGGCCGACCCGTTTGGTCGCGATGAGGGCGGGCGCGTCGTTCGGGCTCATCGACACCGCGCGCATCTTGCCGACTTCTTCCAGCTGCGGCACAACGGTATTGAGCAACCCGACAATGACCAGCCAGCCCAGCACGATCGGGATGGCAAACGCGCGGATGAAGCGTGGCAGCCACGGCCGGGCGGCGTGGCCGGCGGGCGGCAGGGCTTCGGTCGGGGTGTCGTCGCTCAGAATGGTCATGCGGCCTTCACCAGGCAGTACGTCGCGGCGTTCACGCCCGTCGCCGTCTTTTCGTCTTTGACCTTGTCGTCGACGGTGACGCGGCAGCCGATCGACTGCCCGTCACCTTGAGCAAGGAGGTTGGGCTGGACCGACGGGATGGTCGTCTCCAGCCGCAGGGTCCAGGGCAGGGCCGCTTGGGTGCGCTGCGGAAGGCCCTGGAGGTCCATGTAATTGATGGTTGCGGTGGTGCCGGTGCCGAAGACTTCGTACACGACGACCTTGGGGTTGAACTTTTCGGCGGTGTCGGAACCGACCGGCGTCACCACCGCGCCGTCGGAACCGAACACCGACCGCAGATAGGACACGCTGACCCCACCGATCGCCACGGCCACCACCATGAGGACGGGCAGCCAGACGCGCTTGAGTACCGCAATCAAGGTCGAGCCTTTCCGGAATGTGACGGCCGCAGGTCATCAACGGCGGGAGACCAGTAAGGCAATCTAAGATTATTAAGTGGATAGAGTCAATCCGCTTATTGGCATACGTAAGGCACATCACTAATGTGGGGTGGGTGAGTGACAAGCCGTGCCGCGGGCTGCGCAAGGACGCCGAGCGCAATCGGCAGCGCGTGCTGGCCGCTGCCCGTGAGCTGTTCGCGGTCAAAGGCATGGAGGCGACGCTCAACGACGTGGCCCACCACGCGAATGTCGGCGTCGGGACGGTGTACCGCCGCTTCTCCACCAAAGAGGATCTCATCGACGCGATCTTCGAAGACGGGATCGCGGAGATCGTCGCCCTCGCCGAACAGGCGCTCGAGCATGAGGATTCATGGGACGGCTTCGTCTGGTGGGTTCAGCACATGTGCGAACTGACCGCGACCGATCGTGGCCTGCGCGAGATGGTGTACAGCAGGGCGCACGGTGGCTACGGTGTCGATTGCGCGCGCGACCGCCTCGCTCCGGTTGTGTCGGCACTGGTCAAGCGAGCGCGCGACGACGGCCACCTGCGGCCCGATATCGAGCACACCGACATGCCGGTGATGGGCCTGTTGGCGGGCACCGTCAGCGAATGGGCCGGGCATGTGCAGCCCGAGCTGTGGCGCCGCTACGTGGCGCTGCTGCTGGAGGGTATGCGCAACCGGGACGATCGCCAGTCTCTTGAGGTCGATGCGCTGGACGCGGACCAGACCGACGCCGCCATGCAGGGCTCGGCCCCGGCAGGCGAGGCCTAAACCAACCCGGGGATGATCCGCCGCAGATCGACGTGTGCCGGCTGTTCCAACTGAGCAAAAGTGCACGAGTCCGGGTTGCGGTCGGGCCGCCATCGGTTGAATTGCGCTGTGTGGCGGAACCTTTCGCCTTCCATGTAGTCGTAGCGCACCTCCACCACCCGCTCCGGCCGTAACGGGACGAACGACAAATTTTTCCCGGCCGCCCACCGTGAGCCGCCGCCGTAGCGGCGCGCCAGCTCGGGGTCGGCGGCCACCTGCGCCGCCCAGTTCCACGGGTGGTGCTCGAAATCGGTTACCAGCGGCTGCAATTCGGCGACCAACGCTCGCCGGGTGGCCATTGGAAAGGCCCCGATCACACCTACGGAGGCCAGTGCGCCGTCGTCTTTGTACAGTCCCAGCAGCAAGGAGCCCACAGCGTCAGGGCCCGATGCGTGCGGGCGATACCCGGCCACCACACAATCGGCGGTGCGCTGATGTTTGACCTTGAACATCGCCCGTTTGTCCGGCAGATAGCCCAGGGCGGCCGGTTTGGCGATGATCCCGTCCAAACCGGCGCCCTCGAACTCGTCGAACCAGTGGTGCGCCGTGTCCAGGTCGGTGGTCGCGGGGGTGAGATGGAACCGCGCACCCGCCCGGTCCAGTACCTCGGCAAGCCGCGCGCGCCGTCGCTCGAATGGCTGCTCCATCAGGCTCTGGTCACCGACCGCCAGCAGGTCGAAGGCGATGAACGAGGCCCTGGTCTTGACCGCGAGCATCTGTACCCGACTGTTCGCCGGGTGGATACGTTGTTGCAGCGCTTCGAAATCGAGCCCGGACTCGGTGGTCACCACGATCTCGCCGTCGATGACGCAGCGTTCGGGAAGTTCGGCCTTGGCGGCGTCGACGAGTTCGGGAAAGTATCGGGTCAAGGGGCGCTCGTTACGGCTGCCCAACATGATGTCGTCGCCGTCGCGGAAGCAGATCGACCGGAAGCCGTCCCACTTCGGCTCGTAGATCGCATCGGGCGGGATGGCGGCGACGGCCTTGGCGAGCATCGGCTTGATCGGCGGAACGACGGGCGGTGGCGTGCGCATATCTCTTTCTAGACCCCAACTGCGGGGTGCGGGCATCACCCAGAAAATCGCTTGACCTCAACCGCGGTTGATGTTGAAGGCTGTAGCCATTGCAGCGAGGAGGCACCCATGCGACAGATCCGCGCCGACCTGTGGGAAACCAGCATCGACCGGCCGTTTCCCGGACTCACCACCCACGCGTACCTGTGGACGGGCGGCGAACTGGGCAATGTCCTGTTCTACAGCACCCAGACCGACTGTGACTTCGCCGAGTTCGAAGCCCTCGGTGGAGTGGCCCACCAGTACCTCTCGCACCGCGATGAGGCCGGCCCGATGCTGCGGTCCATCCGCGAACGGTTCGGCGCGCGTCTGCATGCCCCAGCGACCGAGCTGCTCGAGATCGGGATGCACGCCCATGTCGATGTCCCGCTCGCAAGCAGGCATGTCGACCGCAACGGTATCGAGGTGATCCCCACACCCGGCCATTCGCCGGGTAGCACCTGCTATCTGGTGCCCGGGGTCAACGGCCAGACCTACCTGTTCACCGGCGACACCATCATGCTGGACGCCGAGGGGACCTGGGTCGCCGGCTATATCCCGTCGTTCAGCGACGCGGAACCGCTGGCACAAAGCCTGCAGGTGTTGGCAGCCCTGCATCCGGATCTGGTGATCACCAGCGCCTTTCCCGGCAAGTCCGGGGTGCATGTGCCCGGCGCGCAACGCTGGGCCGGGTGCGTCGAGCAGGCCAGGGAGCGACTCGCGCTGGTGGCATGACCACGCCGGGTTAACCTGGCGAGCATGACAGCAGCCGGCCGGTTCGCGCCCAGCCCGTCGGCCGACTTGCACATCGGCAACCTGCGCACCGCATTGCTGGCCTGGCTGTTCGCCCGATCCACCGAACGCAGATTCCTGCTGCGCGTGGAAGACCTCGACGATCGCACCTTCGCCGACGTCGCAGCGCGTCAGATCGCCGATCTGGCAGCGATCGGCCTGACGTGGGACGCGCCGCCGGAATACCAGCGCAGTCACCGGGATCGCTATGCCGCGGTGATCGCCGGGCTGATCGAGCGCGGCCTGGTGTACGAATGCTATTGCAGCAGAAAGGATATCCTCTCTGCGCCACGTGCACCGCACGCTCCAGAGGGCGCCTACCCCGGGACCTGCCGGGACCTACCCCCGCACCGTGCCAGGGGAGATCGGCCACCGGCGCTGCGGTTACGCAGTGATGTCACCGAGTACACGGTCACCGATCTGCTCCATGGCCAATACACCGGTGTGGTGGACGATTTCGTGTTGCGCCGCGGCGATGGCGTCGTCGCCTACAACCTGGCCGTGGTGGTCGACGACGCCGCTCAGGGCGTCGACCAGGTGGTGCGCGGCGACGACCTGCTGTCCTCGTCACCGCGGCAGGCTTATCTGGCCCAGTTGCTCGGCCACCCGATTCCGGTGTATGCGCACGTGCCGCTGGTGCTCAACGGCGAAGGCAAGCGGCTGGCCAAGCGCGACGGGGCGGTCACCCTCGCCGAGATCGGGGTGCAGCGCGCGCTCGGCCAGATGGCGGCGTCGCTCGGTCTTTCGGGCGCCACACCGGCCGAGATGCTCACCGATTTCGATGCCGTCGCGCTGCCTACCGAACCCTGGATTTACCAGCCTGGTTGATCGAAACCATTGGGTTATTCGCAGCGGGTTGCTAGGTTGCGCCGGTGAGCTCCCCTCTTCGACGACCTGCCAGGTTGCGCGTGGCGCTGACGATGGTTGTCCTGCTCGGCTCGTTGTTGGCCGCATGTAGCACCGAGAAGGTCACTGCCGATCCGATCAAGTCGGCCGGCGTGCTGCGGGTGGGCACCGAGGGCACCTACTCGCCGTTCAGTTATCACGACCAGAAGTCCGGTGAGCTCACCGGCTACGACGTCGACGTGGCCAAGGCGATCGGCGAGAAGCTGGGCGTCAAGGTCGAATTCGTCGAGACGCCATGGGATTCGATTTTCGCCGGGCTGGAGGCCAAGCGGTTCGACGTGGTGGCCAACGAGGTCACCATCAACCCGGAGCGCCAAGCCAAATACGATATTTCCCAACCGTATTCGGTGGGCGAGGGCGTGATCGTCACCCGCGCGGCCGATACCTCCATCAAATCGCTTGCCGACCTGAGGGGTAAGACCACCGCGCAGTCGAGCACCAGCAACTGGGCCAAGGTGGCCCGCGACGCCGGCGCCGACGTGGAATCGGTGGAAGGTTTCGCACAGGCCATCACCCTGCTCAATCAGGGCCGCATCGACGCGACGGTGAACGACAGTATCGCCGTGTACGCCTACCTGGCCGAGACCGGCGACACCTCGGTGAAGATCGCGGCGCAGACGGGCGAGAAGAGTGAGCAGGGCTTGGCCGCGCGGAAGAACAGCGGCTACCTGCCCGAGCTCAACCGCGCACTCGACGAGTTGCGCGCCGACGGCACCCTTGCTCAGATCTCGCAGCGTTACCTCAAGGCCGATGCGACCGGTGCGGCGGGCCGGCAGGCGCAACACGGCGGGCCGGCACCGGCCGTTCGATCGGGACTGCAACTGGTGCTGGACAACCTGTGGCCGCTGGCCAAGGCCGCGATCACCGCGACCATCCCGCTGACCATCATCAGCTTCGTGGTCGGGCTGGTCATCGCGCTGGCGGTGGCGCTGGCCCGGCTGTCCTCGAATGTGGTGCTGAGCAACGTCGCCCGGTTCTACATCTCGATCATCCGCGGCACCCCGCTGCTGGTGCAGCTGGTGATCGTCTTCTACGGCCTGCCGAAGTTCGGGGTCACGCTGCCGGCATTCACCGCCGCGGTCATCGCCTTCAGCCTGAACGTGGGTGGGTATGCCGCCGAGATCATCCGCTCCGCGATTCTGAGCATCCCCAAGGGTCAATGGGAGGCCGCCGAGACCATCGGCCTGAGCTATGCCGGATCGCTGCGCCGGATCATCCTGCCGCAGGCCACCCGGGTCGCGGTGCCGCCGCTGTCGAACACGTTGATCTCACTGGTCAAGGACACCTCCTTGGCATCGGTGATCCTGGTGACCGAACTGTTCCGCAAGGCTCAGGAAATCGGTGCGCCCACCTTCGACTTCTTCTCGACCTACACCGCGGCCGCCGTCTACTACTGGGTGATCTGCCTGGTGTTGTCGTTCGGCCAGAGCCGCCTGGAACACCGGCTGGAAAGGTATGTGGCGCGATGACCGAGGACGTGACCGACTACCGCGTGCAGGCCGATGGCGTCGAAAAGGCGTTCGGCGACAACAAGGTTCTCAGCGGCGTCTCGTTCAGAGTCGCCCGCGGCAGCGCTACCACCATCATCGGACCGTCCGGCTCGGGTAAGACGACACTGCTGCGCACGCTGGCCGGACTCGACCTCCCGGACGCCGGTGTCATCGAGGTCGGCGGCGAGCGAATCGATTTCGCGAAACCGGTCGCCAAGGATCAGCTGCGCCGATACCGCGCGCAGAGCGGTTTCGTCTTTCAGAGCCATAATCTGTTCCCACACAAAACGGTGCTGCAGAACGTCACCGAGGGTCCGGTGATCGCACAGAAGCGGCCGAAGGACACGGCCCGAACCGAGGCCCTGGAGTTGCTGGACAAGGTCGGCTTGGCCGACAAGCGCGACCAGTACCCGTTCCAACTGTCCGGCGGTCAACAGCAGCGAGTCGGAATCGCCAGGGCGCTGGCGCTCAAGCCCAAGGTGGTGCTGTTCGACGAGCCCACCTCCGCGCTGGACCCCGAACTGGTCGGCGAAGTGCTCTCGGTGATCAAGGAACTGGCCGTGGAGGGCTGGACGCTGGTGATCGTGACGCACGAAATCCAGTTCGCCAAGCAGGTTTCCGACCAGGTGCTGTTCACCGACCGGGGCGTCATCCTGGAGCAGGGTCCACCGTCCGAGGTGATCGGCAACCCCCGCGAGGACCGCACCAAACAATTCCTCGACCGCATCCTGAACCCCCTGTGACTCCACGGTGGCGACAAACCGAACGGTATGTCACCACTCGCTGACATACCCCTATGTTTGTTTGTCTGGACATAGTCGGGAGCGGCCGTTAGCGTCATGCCCGGACGGTGACCGCGGTCACTTTTCGAAATGCACGGCAACAGCTAGGAATCGCAACAATGGGCGCAGTCACAGCACCTGAGACGCCATCGGTACGGCGACGCCAGGAACGGGAATGGCAATTGCATGCCCGATGCCGCTATGAGGACCCCAGCCTGTTCTTCCATCCCGACGGCGAACGAGGGTGGGCCCGCAAGAACCGGCAGCAGCGAGCCAGGGCGATCTGTGCGGCCTGCCCGGTGGCCCGCGAATGCGGCGAGTACTCCATCTCGTTCCAGGAGGCATTCGGCACGTGGGGCGGGTTGTCCGAGGACGACCGGAAGCGCTATCTACAGGACGGCGCGCGGCGCAGGGGATAACCCCCGCAAAGATGGCGGGTCAGCACCGCTGTCCTGGGAGGACGAAACAGCCAGGCTGAGTTCATCCCTCCTGAAAGGACAGCCCCATGCTCACCGTCCCGTCCCTCGTCACCGCCACATTGGCCGTCGCAACAACGGCAGCCGTGACCGCGCTCACTGAAATTCCCCACTGACGCTCATCGAAATTCCCCACCCGTGTGGCTCCGCCGAGAAGGGCGGGCCTCCCTCGAAGCTGCTGGTGTCTGACGCCAGTTGCTCCATCGAAGGAGGCCCGCTTTCTCATGCTCACATGGG